>CAYPNP010000001.1:0-496013 GCA_964412195.1 uncultured Acidobacteriota bacterium
CTGCCGGGCGACGCCGTGCTCGTCGTCAGCTTGGCCCCCGCCTCGTACGACGGCTGGAAGTGAACGGCGCCGGCTGGAAATCTGCCCGCGGGCGGACGGCATGAGGAAGAGATCGCTCCAATCCCCGCCATCCGGGGTCCGGGCCGGCCGGATCCGCGGCGTCATCCTGCTGATGCTCGCGGCCCTGGCGGCCGCCCCGCTTCGGGCGGACGGCGACTGGCCGACCGCCACGCCGGAGTCGCAGGGCCTCTCCAGCGCCGTCCTGGCGGGATACCACGACCGGATCGCTGCCGGCGAATTCGGCCAGGTGGACAGCCTGCTGGTGGTCCGGCACGGCTACCTCGTCAGCGAGGCGTACTTCCGCGGCTGGGGCGCCGGCGACCTCCACCCGGCCTTCTCGGTGACCAAGAGCGTGACCTCCGCCCTGGTGGGGATTGCGCGGGGGCGGGGGGAGATGCCGGCGCTGGACGCGAGGGTGCGCAGCCTGCTGCCGGAATACGGGTTCGTGGCCAATCCCAGCGCGGCCAAGAACGCCATCACCCTCGACGACGTGCTGACCATGCGCGCCGGGCTGGCGTGGGACGAGTTCGGCTACGACTACACCGACCCGCGGAATCCGGTGATCGAGATGCACGCCAGCCTCGACTGGCTCAAGTTCGTCCTGGACCTGCCCATGGCCTGGTGGCCGGGCACCCACTACAACTACAGTACCGGCTACACCATCCTGCTGGCGGGTGTGCTCCGGAACACCACCGGCATGGAGGCGAGCGAATATGCCGCATCCCATCTGTTCGGCCCGCTGGGAATCGTCACCTGGGACTGGAACCACAGCCCCCGCGGGCTTACCGATACGGGCGGCGGGCTATCCCTCCGGCCGCGGGACCTGGCCCGGTTCGGCCAGCTCTTCCTGCAGCGGGGGTGCTGGCGGGGGTCGACGGTGGTCCCGGAGAGCTGGGTGGAGACGTCCACCGCGGCCCACGTCGACCTGGGGGGCGGTTGGGGCTACGGCTACCAGTGGCGGCGGATGCCCGGCTCGCCGGGGGACAACAGCAGCTTCCCGTTCGCATGGGGATGGGGCGGTCAGTTCGTCTTCGTGGTGCCGGCGGTGGACATGGTGGTCGTCTCCACCGCGGGCAACTACCAGAACGAGGCGGGCGGTGCGCTGAGCTTCATCCGGGACCTGCTGCGGGACGCGATCCGCACGCCAGACGGCGACCTGGACGGCGACGGCGCCGTGGACGCCCTCGACTTGCAGATCCTCTGGCGGGTCCTCGCGGACGATCTCAATGAAGGGGAGCCGCCCTGCACGGCCCCCAGTCTCGGCGACCTGGACGGCGACGGGCGACTGGACCTGGCCGACGGGATGATCCTGCAAAGGCGGCTGGCCGGCGGCCAGTGAGCATTGCGAATTGCGGATTGAACTCCGGAATCGCAATTCCCGGATTGAGATATGACGATCAGGACGGATTCGAGCCGCATTCAACGCAGATCGACACGGAAGATTGATGATCTCTGTTGATGGGCCAGAAGGATTGATCAGCGTCAATCATACAGAATCAGCGTGAATCTGTGTCGAATTCGGAGCGGTTTCAGCCGGAGGACAGGGTGGGTCTGCCAATCCGGGCTTGGCCGGCCGCGGATCTGGAACTGCGCGGGAGAATCCGAATCTTATTGGAGAGAAGTCCAGACGCTGCGGGCGGTTTTCGGCTCCGGCCGCGGTGGAAAGGAGTCGTGGCCATGAAGAAAGCCCTGCTGGGCTGGATGTTCGTCGCCGCCGTGTCGGTCCTGCCGGCGTCGTCGCTGCCGGTCTCCGAGCTGTTGCTGAACGCCCATCCCGAAGCGCGGGTCCGGCCCGGAGAGAGCCTGGAGGTCCAGCTCCTGGTGTACGGGATCGCCCCCGGCGACAACGGGCAGAGCCGCCGCGTGCGGCTGGCCAAGGGGGGGGCGGAATTTTCCGTCACCTCCACCGGCGGCGGCTGGCTGTCCAGGCCGTTCCGATACCAGGGCACGGAGACCGAAGACTTCTATTCGGGAGAGGGGTCCAGCTGGAGCCAGATCCTGATCGGACAGCTCACGGACGTGGTCTTCCAGGATTGCGTCCTCTACACCGCGCCTGAGCGGACCGGCAACTACCAGGTGGAAGCCCGCCTGGACGGTAAGACCATACGCCTGACCATCGAGGTGGACTCCGGCGCGCCGTCCCGCCGCCCCTCCGAGCGGACCAGCTTCCCGGCAGAGACTTCCTCCGGTGAACCCTACCGCGACCTCGCCGGGCACTGGGCCCCCTTCATCGCCCAGGAGACCTGGTTCGACCCCAAGGCCGACTACCTGGCCCGCTTCGATTTCGACGGCGACTGGCGCGGCGACAACAACTGGGACAACACCCCGCAGGGATCGTCCCAGGCTTATGTCCACTACGCCGCGATGGAGACCCGCACCCACTGGTTCCTGGTCTACGACCTGTTCCATCCCCGGGACTATTCCGACCGCTGCGTCGCCGGGACCTGCCATGAGAACGACAGCGAGGGCGTCGTCCTCACCGTCCGCAAGGACGGCTCGCGCTACGGCAAGCTGGAGGCGATGGAGACCCTCGCCCACAACAACGTGTACTCGTACGCCGCCGACGACCGGGTGCGCGGCAACGTCCACGACCTGGACGGACGGGTCGAGCTCGCCGACGGGTCCCACCCCGCGGTCTACGTCGAACCGGGCGGCCACGGCGTCTACGGCACCGGATCGAGCCAGTCCCGGTACGACCTGGACCGGGACGATTTCTCCGGCAACACGGGCGTCACATACGTCTTCAAGGCCGCGGCGGAACGGCCCCGGACGGCCAACGACCGCCGCGTGGGCTACGAGCTGCTTTCGATCCGGGAGCAGTGGTGGCCGCGGGCCGAGGCCGGCCCCGGCGACAACCCCACCTTCGACGATTTCGCCGCCTACCGGCCGGCCGGCGGCCGGCCGGACTGCCGGCTGGCCCAAGTCCCGGCGGCGTTCCTCGGCCGCAAGATGGCCTCCAACCGGGCCCGGCCCTTCTGGGGCTGGTACGACGAAAAGACCCTCAAGAAGGGAGTCCTGGCCCAGGGGCAATGGGCGATGGACCCAGCCTGGGGGGTGTCGCAGGACCTCCGCCTGCCGGAGCCCTTCTCCTCGGACTATGTCTCCAACGTCTACCTGGAAATCGGCGCGGACACCTCTTCCGACACCGGGCCCGCCCCCGGATCGCCGGACCTGCCGTCGGAGTACCTCACCGTCCGCCGCAGCAACGACTACGATCCGGACTCCCGGACCGGCCGCTTCGATGTGCGGCTCCAGGTGGACGGGACGGTGGAGGTGTACGTCCAGCACAACCGCGTGAGCTGGCGGGTGATCCAGGGGGAGCCGCCGTCGGACAAGGGCTCGGAATGCTCCCAGCCGGTCCCGCGGGCGACATTCCGCTCCTTCCGGCTGCAGCAGCTGGACGGCCGCGGGACCATCACCCTGGTGCAGCGGCCCACGGCGCGGAACGATTTCACGGTGGTCCTGCGCATCGAGGACCCCCGCGGCGGCAGCGATCGCTACCACGCCCGGCTGACGTGGGAGTGGGAGCAGCGCTCCGTGGTGCGCCCCCTGCCCCAGGTGCCGCCCCCGGGCAACGACCGGATCCGGCCGTACGAGGCTCCGCCCGCCGGGGCGGAGCTCCGCTCGTCCGCCAACGATCCCGCGCGCTACGACAGCCGGAACAAGGGCGAGTTTGAATTCAGCGGCCGGGTGGACGAGCTGGCGGTGTTCCGCATCCGGGCGGGCCGGGTCTACGCCGAGGTGCCCAAGGGCCGCCCGGTGATCGTGGAGCGGTTCACCTTCACCCAGCCGCTCCCGCGGACGGCCCTGCAGGAATTCCGGCTCGAGAAGCAGGACGGGCGGGGCGAGGTGCGGCTGCTGGAGCGGCCCTCCGCCGCCAACAATTGGACGGCAGTCATCCAGGTCAGCGACCCGAAGAAGAGCGACGACCGGTATGCGTTCCGGCTTTACTGGCGCCGCTGAAATCATTGTTGGAACGTTGGAACGTTGAAACGTTGTAACGTTCCAGCGTTCCAGCGATCGGATGTTACCGGCGGGGGGCGGCGCAAACACAGCGGATGGAGCGGAGGTGAAAGAATGATGAGATACCTGATCCTGGCGCTGATCGCGTTCATCATCGGCGCGGTGGGCGCCCGCCTGGGCGGCAGCGGGGGGAAAGGTTGCCTCGCCAGCATCCTCCTGGGTTTCGTCGGCGCCCTGATCGGCCAGTGGCTGTCGGGCCTCCTGAAGATCGGGGACCTGTTCTACGTGAGCGGGCTGCCGGTGATCTGGTCGGTGATCGGGGCGGCGCTCTTCGTGGCCGTGATCAATTTGATCACCGGCCGGGGCTCCGCGAAGTAACCGGTCGGCGTCAGGATCCGGAGCCGCCCGCGATCGAGGCTGTGTCGCAACATCCAGGCCCTCGGGAATCGACCAGACGCGGATCAGCCCGCTTCAGCGCGGGCTGGGTGGAGCAAGCCTCCTGAAGGAGGCTCTCCGGAGGCAATCTCTTGGCCGCGTGATTGAAAACGTCTCCGGTCGCGACTCAGCCTGGCTCACTGCTTGGAGTAGTGATTCAACCGGCTCTGCACGTCCTCCGGCAGGGGCTGGTTGACCACCACATCCCTCAACTCGACGACCAGCGGCAGAATGTCGCGCAGCTTGGAGTCCACCAGGGCGTTGGTGTCGATGGAAACCCGGACGGGGATCCAGATTTTCCCGGCTTGCCCGTAATCAATCGTGTACTTGAACTGAAAGTTGTCGGAGTGGTTCTGCCGCACGAAGCCGGCCTTGAGCAATCCGGCCGCCGAGGATCTGTACGTGAAGTCGGTGTATGACAGGCGCAGGAGTTCCGTGAGGATCGACTTCTTCTGCAGGCGGTAGGAGGCGTCGTAATACAATTCTATGGCGGAGTTCCGCCGGTTGGAGTCTTTCGGCACGGCCTTGATCAGGTGCGGCAAGGGGTCGGCGGGCCGCGACACGTACTCCAGGGAGTACTCGTCGAAGGGGAAGGGCGAAAGGTCCAGGATCCAGAGCGGCGCCTGCTGGACGGACATGACGGCGGAGATGCGGTAATCGTCGCCGAGCTGGTTCATCCAGGGCTCCTTGGTCAGGTAGAACATGTCCGGCGCCTGCCAGTAGAAATCGGCGGACCATTCCGCGTGCTGTTCTTTCGGGGGCAGGTCCTTTTCCACCTCCTGGCGGACCTTCTCCAGGGAGGGGAAGACCATCCGGCACTGCAGGGAGTTGAGCCCGGCCGCGATCGGGTAATAGCACGGGTCCTTCTGGCGCAGCACCGTCACGAACCGGCGCGCCGCCGCGTCGTTCTGCTGCTTGACCTGCTGCCGGTTCTTCGACAGGCTGACCAGGTCGCTGGCCGCCACTCCCGCCCCTGCCAGCCAGGCCGACAGGAGCAGGGCCGGGAAACGCATTTTCATCATCATCCTCCATTCGAGGCTCGGTGCACGGCCTTATATTAGGGCAGAGCGGCGGAGGGATTCAACCCCCATCGAGATCGCATGCGAACACGGGCGGGATTGCGACGTCGCACTTTGCGGGTGACACCGGGGGCGCGCCCCGGTACAATACCGGTTTCAATCCCCCCAGGAGGCCGCCGATGTCCCAGCCCGCCGCCGAAACCCCGAAAAATCCGCTGCGCGAGATCGTTGAGCCCTTCATCAACCTAGTCCGTGCGCCGCGGGCGCTCTGGGGCGTGAACCTGGCCTACGCCATCGAGGGGCTGTCCTACTTCGGCATCCTGACCTACCTGGCCATTTACTTCTCCGACTTCGTCTTCCGGGGCGTCGCCCATGCCGACGTGCTGTCCCACAACATGGTCATGGTGCTGACGGCCGGGATCGCCATCTCCATGGTCGTCCTGGGGTTCGTGCCGGACAAGTGGGGGGTGCGCCGGGGCCTCCTTTTCGCCTTCGTCCTGCTCCTGGCCGGCCGCGTGGTGATGTCGGCGGCGCCGACGCTGCTGGGTCTCCAGCCCGCGGGCGTCGGCTCAGCCCTGCACCTCGTGACGATGGCGGGGATCATCCTCGTGCTCGTCGGCTACGGCATCTACCAGCCGGCCGCGTATGCCGCCGTGCGGCAGTTCACCAATCCCAAGACCGCCACCATGGGCTACGCCATGCTCTATGCCCTCATGAACCTGGGCTCCGCGGCGACCATGCTGGCGTTCCTGCTGCGCGACAAAGAATTCCTCGGCCTGGGCATCCCCGGCACATTCTGGGTGTACACCGCCCTGACTCTCGTGTCCCTCCTGCTGACATATTTCATTCTCTCCCCCAAAACGGTTGCGGAGGCCGCCGCCAAGGCCAAGGCGGAGACGGCAGCCATGGAAGCCGCCAAGGCCAAGCCGGCCGGTGAACCGGCCGCACCGGCTCCAGTCGCCACGGCCCCGCCTGCCGCCACCCGGGTGCCGGTCACGGCCTGGGTGGTCCTGCTGGGATTGCTGGCGGCGGTCTACTTCCGGGCGCCGCAGCCCTGGAACTGGCTCCTGGGCGGGCTGGTGCTGCTCACCCCCGTGGTCATCGCCCTGCTGCCGGGCGGCGCGCGCCGGCCGGTGCTGAACTGGGTGGCCACCCACCCCCTGGCCGACGGCAAGTTCTTCTTCTTCATCTTCGCCCTCATCCCGGTGCAGACGCTTTTCACGTACAACTGGCTGGTGCTGCCGCAGTACATCAACCGCTCGTACGCCGGCTGGATCGGGCGGTACTACGAGATCTTCTCCAACGCCAATCCGGTGCTGATCTTCATCCTGGTCCCCGTCATCACCGCCCTCACCTACAAGGCCAAGGAATACAACATGATGGTCTGGGGGACGCTGGTGATGGGCTCGTCGGCCTTCATCCTGGCGCTGGGGCCGACGCCGCTCACCCTCCTCGGCTACATCGTCATGATGACCATCGGCGAGGCCATGTGGTCGGCGCGCTTCCTGCAGTACGCCACCGAGATCGCCCCCGAGGGCCGGGCCGGCCAGTACCAGGGCGTGGCCCAGCTGCCCTGGTTCCTGACCAAGTTCCTGGTGCCGCTGCTCTATTCCGGGCAGATGATGGAGCGGTACTGCCCGGCCGCCGGCCCCAAGGATACCCAGACCATGTGGTTCATCTTCGGCCTGATCGCCGTCGCCACCCCTGTGTCGCTGCTCTTGGCCAAGAACTGGATCGGGAAGGACATCTCCAAGAAGTCCGGCGCCCCGTCCGCCTCCGCCTGAGCCGGCCCAGTCGGAGCGGAGAGTTCAATCGGCCCGCAGGGCTGTCCACGGCCGGCCCTCCGGGCCTGGCGTTCTTGGAGACGCCTTGGTGCCCTGTTTCCGCTACTGGCTCTACTCCGGGTCTGGCTCCTGTCGGACTGGCGGGTCTCCTCTTGCTCTTCTCGCAGCGGAGCCTTTGAATCGGGGGATTCCCCCCCGTCATCCAATCGCACAACGCAAGGGGCGGAAGACATGTGGAGAAAAATCGGGCGGACTGCCCGAACACGGTTGATCCCATCTCCGGTTCCGGTTATCATCTGCCTTGCGAACGATGTTCATCCGGTGGTATCCATAGAAGGACGGTCCCGTGAACGTTTCCCCGATCCGGCTGCTCATCGCCGAGGATGACAACAACCTGCGCAAGGTCCTGCGCATCGAGCTGTCCGCGGGCGGATTCCAGGTGGCCGAGGCCCGGGACGGCGCCGAGGCGCTGGCCCGCCTCCAGAAGGAGGAGTTCGACGTCCTGCTGCTGGACCTGAACATGCCGGGCCTGCCGGGCCTGGAGCTGCTCCAGAAGGTTCGGGAGATGGACCTGGCGGTCGAGTGCGTGATCCTGACGGCGGACGCCACCGCCGCTTCGGCCCTGGAAGCCATGCGCCGGGGCGCCTGCGACTACCTGACCAAGCCGGTCGTGATCGAGGAACTGAAGGTCGTCCTGACCAAGGCCTGCGAGAAACGGAACCTCCTCCTCGAACTGCAGCTCCTCCGCACCCAGGTCCACCGGCAGGACGAGTTCCCCGGCCTGGTCGCCCAAAGCCCGATCATGCTGGACCTGCTCCGGAACGTCCGCGCGGTGGCCCAATCCAGCGTGGCGGTCCACATCCACGGGGAGAGCGGGGTTGGCAAGGAACTGATCGCCCGCGGCATCCACGCCTCCTCTGAGCGGTCCGGGCAGTCCTTCATCGCCGTCAACTGCAGCGCGGTGACCGAGAGCATGTTCGAGAGCGAACTCTTCGGCCACGAGAAGGGCGCCTTCACCGGCGCGGCGGCCAAGAAGCCGGGATTGATGGAGCTGGCCCACCGGGGCACCTTCTTCATCGACGAGGTGGGGGAGATGCCGGCATCGTTGCAGACCAAGCTGCTCCGCGCCCTGGAGACCGGCGCGTTCTACCGGGTGGGCGGCGTGCGCGAGGTCAACGTGGACGCCCGGATCGTTTCCGCATCCAACCGCGACCTCCGGCGGGAGTGCGACAGCGGCGCCTTCCGGAAGGACCTGTTCTGGAGGATCAGCACCATCAGCCTCTTCGTGCCGCCCCTCCGGGAGCGCAAGGAGGACATCCCCCTGCTGGTGGAACACTTCCTCCAGCACCTGCCGTCGGCCCGGGCACGCCGGATCAGCAAGGCCGCCCTGCAGATGCTGGTGGACTACGAGTGGCCGGGCAACGTCCGGGAGTTGCAGAACGTGCTGCAGAGGGCCACGCTTCTCTCCCGGAAGGAGGTCCTGGACGAGGGGGATTTCGGCGGCCTGGAGCAAATCCCGCACTCCCAGCCGGCCGGAAAGCGGCTGGCGGAGGTCGAGAAGGCCCACATCCTGTCGGTGCTCGGGGAAACCGGCGGCCACCGGGGCCGCGCGGCCGAAATCCTGGGAATCGACCCCAAGACGCTGTATCGGAAGCTCCTGCAGTACGGCATCTCCGGGTGAGCCGGCCGCCGGCCCGGACAAGCGGCGGCGGGAACGAAGGTCCGGAGACCGCGTGAATGGATGGACAGAACATTGATCGACCGATCGCCTTCGAATCCCCGGAACGCCGATCACCGGCGCCCGAACCTGTTCCTGCTGGTCGTGTTCCTGCTGCTCGCCGCCGGGATCACCCTGGCCGGCTACTTCTACTACCGGAAAATCGTGGAGACCGAACGGAGCGAGACGGGCCACAGCCTGACGGCCATCGCCAACCTGAAGGTGGCCCAGATCGAGGCCTGGCGGCAGGAGCGCCTGGGCGATGCCCGGATGATCGCCGAGAATCCCCTCCTGCGGGATGAGCTGGAGGCGATCCTCCAGGACCGGCTCGCCCCCGCGAGGCGGGGCGAGGCGGTCCAGTGGATGCGTTCGCTGATCCGGGCCTATCACTACAAGGCGGTCATGCTGTTCGACTCCCGGCTCAACCGGATTCTTCTCGAACCGCAACATCCGATCCTTTCCGAATCCACCGACTGGGAAATTGCCCGCCGCACAATGCGGGAAGGGCGGATCATTCTCTCGGACCTTTATCGGGTGGAGCCTTCCGGCTCGATCCACATGGACCTGGCCATCCCGATCCCGGCGGCGCCGGAAAATCATGGAATCATTGGGACATTGGTCATCCGGATCGATCCCCGCAATTTCCTGTACCCCTTGATCCAGACCTGGCCGGAGCCCAGCGCCTCCGCGGAGAGCCTGCTGATCCGGCGGGAGGGGGAATCGGTGCTGTTCCTGAACGATCTCCGCCACCGGAGAGACAGCGCCCTCCGGCTGCGCCTGCCCTTGAGCCGCTCCGGATTGCCCGCCGCCGAGGCCGTGCTCGGGCGCTCCGGCGTGATCGAAGGAGTCGACTACCGGGGCGTGCCGGTGATGGCCGCCCTGCGTCCGGTCCCGAATACGTCTTGGTTTCTGATCAGCAAGGTGGACAGCGAGGAGGTTTTTGCGCCCCTCCGGGAGAGGACGTTCCTGGTCTGGGCCCTGGCCATCGCCCTCGTCATCGCCTGCGGCGCCGGCCTGGGAATCGTCAACGGGCGGCAGGCGGCCGCCATCCACCGGCGCCAGGAAGAGGAGATGGCCGAATACCGCCGTCAGCTCGAGCAGACCATTTCGGAAACCACCATCCTGTTCCGCAAGGTCCTGGAAACCCTGCCGGTCGGCCTGTACCTTGCGGACCGGGAGGGGCGGATCATATCCAGCAATCCGGCCGGGCACCGGATCTGGGCCGACACCAAGCTGGTGGGACTCGATCGGTACAGCGAATACAAGGCCTGGCGGATCGACACCGGCGAGCGCCTCTCGGATGAAACCTGGGCCCTCGCCCGGGCCATCCGCCGCGGGGAGACTTCCCTGGACGAGGTGCTGGAGATCGAGTCCTTCGACGGCACCCGCAAGATCATCCTGAACTCGGCGGTGCCGGTCTACGATGACCAGCGGGCGATGCTGGGTGCCTTCGTCGTGATCCAGGACATCACCGAACGGTTCCGGATGCAACGGCAGATGGAGGCCACCAACGCCCTGCTGAACCTGTTCGTCCACACCGCCTCCCGCGCGGAGTACCTCCGTCGGAGCCTGGAGCTGGTCGAGCGCTGGGCGGGCGTGGAGTGCGCGGGGTTCCGGGTGTTCGATCCCGCGGGGCAGGCGCAGGAAGAGCCGTTCCGGGGCTTCGACCCGGAGTTCTGGCGCCGCAGCTCACCCCACGTTGGCCGGGCCGAATGCTGCGCGTGCCTGAAGGCCCTGCTGGATCGGGCCGGGGATTCCAATTCCCTCGGGATGACACCCGGAGGCTCCATCTGGATCGACAACCTGGACAGCGAATCGGGGCGCGCCTTCCTGGCGGGCCAATCCGGAACTCCCTGCCCCTGCCTGGAGTACGGGTACCGTGGCCTGGCGATCGTGCCGATCCGGACGCCGGAGCGGGTGGCGGGCACCCTGCACCTGGCCAGCCGGGAGGCCGGCAAGCCCACCGCCCAGTCGGTGCAGCTGGTGGAGAGCCTGTCCCCCATCCTGGCCGAGGCCGTCCAGCGTTTCGAGATCGGTGAGGAACTCCAGCAGCACCGGGACAAGCTCGAAGAGCTGGTCCGGCTCCGCACCCGGGAGCTGGAGGCCGCCAACGACCAGCTCCGCCGGGAGATCGTGGAGCGCAAACGGATGGAAACGGAGCTGCTGGAGATGGAGCGGCTCCGGATCCTTGCCGACTCCCGCAAGGAATGGCAGGAGACATTCGACGCCATCACCGACCTGGTTTCCATCCACGACACCGATTTCGTGGTCCGCAAAGCCAACCGGGCCTTCCTCGACCACTTCGGACTGGCCCCGGAGGAGGTGGCCCGCCGCCGGTGCTTCGAGTTGTTCCACGAGGGCAGCTGCCCTGTCGACGGGTGCCCCCAGTGCGCCCCGGCGACCGCGGCAGGGCCGGCCAGCCGGGAGGTGGCCGATCCGAAAACGGGTCGGGTCTTCCTCGTGTCGACCTACCCGTTCCACCGGGCGGACGGCCAGCCCGGCGGCATCATCCACATCGCGCGGGACGTCACCGAGCAGAAGGACCGGGAGATGAAGCTGATCCTGAGCGAGCGGCTGGCGTCCCTGGGCCAGATGGCGGCCGGCATCGCCCACGAGATCAACAACCCGCTGGCCACCATCGGCACCTGCGCCGAAGGGCTTCTCCGGCGGTTGAGGGAGGGGCGGGAGGACCCGGCCCTGCTGAAAGACTACCTCGTCATCATCGAGGAGGAAGTGCGCCGGTGCCAGGCCATCACCAACGGCATGCTGTCGTTCGTGCGCCACGACGGCGGCGACCGTATGCCGCTGGATGTCCGCCAGCTGATCGACAAGACGCTGGCCCTGGTCGGGTTCCAGGGCCGTCTCCGCAATGTGAAGGTCGTCCTGGATCTCGGCAGCGAACCGCTCCGGGTGCGGGCCAACGAGGGGGGGCTGCGCCAGGTGCTGCTGGCGCTGGTGGTCAACGCCCTGGACGCCATGGAGGACAGCGGCACCCTGACCCTGTTCGCGGCGACGGTCGACGGCCGGGTGACGCTCCGCGTGCGGGACACGGGGCCGGGCATCCCGACCCCTCTCCTGCACCGGATCTTCGACCTGTTCTTCACCACCAAGTCCGCCCGGGGCGGCACCGGCCTGGGCCTGCCCATCGCGCACAAGATCGCCCGGGAGAACGGGGGCGATCTCACCGTCTCCTCCGCACCCGGCTCGGGAGCGACGTTCACCGTGACGCTGCCCGCGATTTGAGCGCCGGCCGGGCTGGCAAGATCGGGCGTCTCGCCCGATCAGTCGGGCAGGATGCCCGAAATTTCCGGTCCCGAATATCAATTAATCCCTTTTATTTCAATTAGTTAATTCTGTGGCATAGGGATTGCCATACAAAGGGCTCATCTCTCGGAGCAGACGCATGCATATTCTCTTGATTGAAGATGACAAGAACTACGGACTGATCCTGAAGCACGAGCTGGAAGCGGAAGCACACCGGGTGGATCTGGCCAGTGACGGCGTGGAGGGCGTGTTGCAGTTCATTCAAGACGACTACGAGATGGTGCTGCTGGACATCCGGATGCCCCGGCTGACCGGCACGGACGCCCTCCGCATCATCCGGAGCCTGGATCCCGACGTTCCGGCCATCGCCTTTTCGGCCAACGCTGGCGAGCGGGAGATCCAGGAGACCCTGGCGGCCGGCGCGAACAAGTGCCTGCAGAAGCCCTTCGCCCTCTCCCGGCTGAAAACGGAAATGAAACTCGAAGCATGAATCAAGGATACGGGCCCCCGCCCGACGGCGGGGACGACAGAATGGAGGTACTGAACATGAAATCCAGAAATCAGGCCACGCCGAACAGCCGGCTGCGATCCGCCCTGCTGCTGCCCCTGTTCGCGCTGGGATTGCTGGCGAATCCGGCGCTTCAAGCGTTCAACCTGAATGTGGTCGGTCCCAACGGCGAGGCGGTCAGCCGGTATCGCTGGACGCTGGAGGAAGACCGGATGTACAAGGTCTCGCCTGGCGTGATCGATCCCTACACCGTCTCGGTGGCGTTTCACCCGAGCTACATGCCGGTCGTGGCCAGCGGCACCCAGGCGACCATCGGCGCCCTGTCGCTGGATCCCCTGAAGCACTACTACATCTCCGTGCTCCCCGAGGACACCGACATCGGCGGGAACCGGCTCTACACCAACGGAGGCGCCCAGATCGCCCCCGGGGCGAACAGCGCGACCGCGTACTGCAACCGGTTGCCAACCCCGACGGCGCAAATCACGGTATTTGTCTTCGAGGACATCCAGCCCATCAACAACGCGCCCGACCTGCCCGAAGAGCTGGGCCTCGCCGGCTTCCAGATCATCATCGAGGAGCCCGGCGGCCGGTACGGCGCCTCCGGCGGGCAGGTCACCCAGGACGCCTACGGCAATCCGCTGGGGACCACATACGCCCTCGACATCTACGGCAATGTGGAGGTCAATCCGGACGGCACGCCCACGCAGATCCTGCAGCTGGGCACCGGCTTCATTTACTCCGGCCCGGACGGCACGGCCCGCATCAAGTACCTCTCCCCCGGCAAATACGGCGTGATCGTGATCCCGCCGGCCGGCCAGGGCTGGCAGCAGACCACTACCATCGAGGGCACGAAGGTCAACGACGCGTGGGTCAAGGCCAACGAGCCGCCCTTCTTCCAGGAGTTCGGCCCCCCGGGCTACCACGTGTTTTTCGGTTTCATCCGCCCCTTCCGGGACAACGCCGTCCTGAACAACGGCAATACCATCTCGGGGCGGATCGTCAATCTGCACATGTCGCGGCCGCCCGACTACACCTTCTACAACGGCGCGCCGTTCACCCACACCACCCCGTGGGTCGGCCTGAACGACTTCACTGGCGGCATCCCGGGGCGGGGCCTCTACGTGAACCCGGTGAATCCCGACGGCACCTTCTCGATCCCCGACGTGCCCCCGGGCAGCTACCAGCTGGTGGTGTTCGACGACAACCTGGACCTGATCTTCGCGTTCCTGACGGTGAACATGGCCGGCGCCAACATGGACCTGGGCGACATGCCCTGCTTCCAGTGGTTCACCCGCCTGCACAACCACGTCTTCTACGACCGCAACGGCAACGGATTCAAGGATTGCGTCACCCCGAACTGCAACGATCCGCTCCAGGATGACGTGGGCATGATGGACATCCCGGTCAACCTCCGGTGGCGTGACGGCACCGTCTACATGTCCATGCCGACGGACACCGAGGGGTGGTCCCCGTTCGACGAGGTCTTTCCCTTCTTCGCCTGGCTGGTGGCCGAGGTGGACTTCACCCGCTTCAAGGCCACCGGTGTGACCGTCACGGTGGACGCCGGCGGCCCGATCAATCCGGCGGACCCCTGGAGCTTCGACGGCGAACTCAACCCGCAACTCCAGCCGGAGAACGGCAACCTGCCGTACCGCACCGAAACCGGGCCGGTCCTGCTGCAGGGCTTCCAGGGCTTCATCGGCCAGATGAGCGTGATCCAGTGGGGCAAGAAGGATTACGGCCCCGGCGAGAACGGCGGCATCTCCGGCATCGTTTACTACGCCTCCACGCGGGCGGAGAATGACCCCCGCTACGCGGCAGCCGACACCTGGGAGCCCGGCATCCCGCGGATCCAGGTGGCGCTGTACCAGGACTTCAATGCCGACCAGATCATCGACGACCTCAACGGCGACGGCGGGGTGACCCTGGCCGACGTGGACAATGCGCCGCTCGGCAACTTCCCCGGCCCGGAGGACATTGACCGCAACGGCAACGGCCTGTTCAACGCCGGCGACGCCGTCAATGTCGTGCACACCGATTCGTGGGACGACAGTCCGCCGACCGACTGCGTGGGCGACATCTTCTACCACCACGGCGTGCCCACCGACTGCTACGACGGCCTGCGGAACTTCAACCAGGTGCGCCCGGCGGTGTTCGACGGCGGTTACGCCTTCGCCTCCTACTTCCCCGGCGGTGTGGACTCGGGCAGCGCCGAGGTGGACGGGCTGCCGGTCGGCACCTACATCGTGCAGACGGCAGTGCCCCCCGGCTACGAGCTGGTCAAGGAGGAGGACAAGAACGTCGACTTCGGCGACAGCTACGTCCCGGCGCCGGAGCTCGAGCCCCCGATCCTGGTGGGCGACCTGCACCTGGTGCCGCCCTACCTGGCGCTCTTCCCGGACGCCCAGATTCCCGCCCCCTATGCCGGCCAGATGCGCCCGCTGGGGGATCGCAAGCAAGTGAGCGTGAACCAGGGCAAGAACGCCGCCTGCGACTTCTTCCTCTTCACCGCGGCGCCCATCGCCGGCCACATCCACGGCTTCATCCTGGACGACACCCAGAACGAGTTCGACCCCAACGCGCCGAACTTCGGTGAGAAGTATGCTCCACCCTGGCTGCCCGTGGCCATCAAGGATTGGACTGGCCGCGTGATCGGCCGCACCTACTCCGACGAATGGGGCGTCTACGAGGCGCTGGTGCCGTCCACCTACACGGCCAACCGGCCCATGCCTTCGGGCTATGCGCCGAACATGATCACGGTGAGCCTCAACGACCCGGGCCCGATCCTGGATACGCGCCCCGGCTCTCCCACCTTCGGCCAGATGATCGAGGATCCTTTCTTCAACCGGCAGTACAGCCAGTTCACTTACACCTTCCAGTACATGCCCGGCACCACCACCTACCTCGACACGCCGGTGATCCCGACCGGCGCCTTCACCGGCGCCAACCAGTTCCCGCTGGACTGCGAGTTCCCCGACGGGACGCCCAAGATCTACTCGGTCAACGGCCCCTCGGGCGGCCCCTACGTCGTGTCGACGGACCGGGTGATCACCATCACCGCCGAGGGACAGGTCGAGGTGCCGAACCCCCAGTATGACGGGCCTGGCGGCGTCCAGCCGAAGACGGTCTTCCGCGACTACGGTTTCGGCACGACGACAGGCATGGTGACCATCAACGGCGTGGCGCTGACCAACGTGTCTTGGAGCGCCGGCGCCATCACCGGCACCGTGGCCCCCGGCACCACCACGGGGCAGCTTGTGGTGACCCGCGGCGACAACGGCCGATTCTCTCCCATCGGAGTGACGATGACCGTGGGCGGCAGCGCGCCGATCATGGTCAACCCGACCCTCCCGCCTTCCAACCCGCTGCGGACCATCCAGGGCGCCATCGACTTGGCGTCGCCCAATGACCTGATCCTGGTCCCGCCCGGCTTGTACGACGAACTGGTCATCCTGTACGAACCGGTCCGCCTGCAGGGATACGGCGCCGGTTCCACCCGGATCAACGCCGTGAAGACCCCGGCGGAAAAGCTCAACACCTGGCGGCAGCGCGTGACCAGCCTGGTGAACGCGGGGACCGTGGACCTGCTGCCCAACCAGCCTGTGGGCGGAGGCTTCCCCGAGCCCGGCCTGCTCAACACCGAGGAGGGCCCCGGCATCATCGTCCTGGCCAAGGACGGCCAGTTCCAGGCCAGCCCGCACGCCCGCATCGACGGCCTCTCGGTCTTCGGCGGCGACACCGGCGGCGGCATCTTCATCAACGGCTACGTCCGGTACCTGGAGATCAGCAACTGCCGGATCACCAACAACCAGGGCTTCTTCAGCGGCGGCATCCGGGCCGGCTTCCCTGACCTGACCGTCGACGGCGCGGGCGGGCTGGAGTATGTCGACTGCCAGAACGACAACCTGTACATCCACCACAACGACATCTCCAACAACGGCGGCCTCGGCGGTGTGGGCGGGGGCATCACCCTCTATACCGGTTGCGAAAACTACCTGGTGGCCTCCAACTTCATTTGCGGCAACTTCTCCATGGGCGACGGCGGCGGGTTCGGCCACCAGGGCCGGAATCCCAACGGCGCCATCGTGGACAACGTCTTCCAGTTCAACCAGACCTTCAACCAGGGCACGCCGGTGACCGGCGGCGGGGTGTTCATCGGCGGCGGCGCGCCGCTGGTCGCGGGCGACCCGAGCCCCGGCTCCGGCAGCGTGACCATCAACCGGAACCTCTTCCAGGGCAACCTGGCCGGTGCCGGCGACGGCGGGGCCATCCGCATCGCCCGGGCCAACGGCGTCGACGTGGCGGCCAGCCCGAACAGCGCCACTCCCTGGTACTATGTGAACATCTTCAACAACTTCATCGAGAACAACGTCTCCGGCATGGCCGGCGGCGCCATCTCGCTGCAGGACAGCGCCAAGGTGCGGATCATCCACAACACCATCACCCACAACGACAGCACCGGCACCGCCGGCGAGGCGTTCACGAACGGCCCCAATGAATCCATCCCCCAGCCCGGCGGAGTCGTCGGCCGGGTCCACAGCCCCGACTTTGCGGCCGTCTTCGGAGCGAGCGGCGCGGTGGCGCCGTACCGTGACTTCTCCAATCCGACCCTGGCCAACAACATCATCTGGCAGAACCGCAGCTTCTACTTTTCCAGCACCGCCCTGCCGGATCCCCCGTACTTCGGCCTGCTGCCCGATCCCGCCACCCCGGTGTTCTGGGACCTGGCCGTCATCGGCTTCGCCGGCAGCCTCGACCCGCGGAGCTGCCTGCTGACCAACCCGGCCGGCTATCACGGCTCCAACATTACCGGCGACCCGGCGTTCTTCACCTGGTACTACAACAGCGCCGCCAACTACATCCAGCAGCAGGAGTACACCAACGGCCTCCAGGTGCAGCCGGCCTTCGACGAGGGCGGCAACTTCATCGACGTGCGCTTCGGCCCGCTCTCGCCCATCAACCCGATCAACGGCCTGCTGTTCAGCGACCCGCACATCGACGCCGGTTCGCCGGCGGTGGGGGCGGGCGACGGCTCCTACGTCCCGTCCTACACGGAACTGGTGATGGATTACGACACGGAATCCCGGCCCTTTGCGAATCCCGACATCGGCGCCGACCAGTTCACGAATCCCGGAGGGGCCACCATCGACCTGAACCTCGACGGAGTGATCGACGCCACCGACCTGGCCATCCTGTTGCAGTACCTCAACGGCAACATCTCGCCCGGCGCGGCTCCCTTCCTGGCGCCGCTGATGTGGGCGGATCTCAACGGCGACCTGGCCGTGGACGCCCAGGATCTCCTCCTGCTGGCCCAGTACCTGGGCGGCATGGGCGCGTGACGAAGAAAGAAGAATGAGAGGCATAAACATGACCAAGACATTGAACCACAGCGTACGGCTCGGGCTGCTGGTGCTCCTGGCCGGAGCGGTCCTGGCGGGGACGGACGCGTGGGCTGCCGTCAAGACCATGCGGCTGTCCGGCGGCGACGGGTTCATCACCATGGCCGACCGCCGGGAGTCGATGTATGTCTTCGGCTTCTCCGACATCACCGGGGTGCCGGAGTCGGAGGTGTTCGAAGTGGGCATGCTGGCGGCGAACTCGCCGGCGCCCATCATCGCCCTGGACGAGGGCGACGAGTTCTACCTCCAGCTCACCAACGTGGGCATGGTGATGCGGCCGGACCTGTTCGACCCGCACAGCGTCCACTGGCACGGCCTGCCCAACTCCTCCCCGATTTTCGACGGGTTGCCGGAGTCGGCGATCGTCATCAACATGGGGGCCACCCTGACGTACTACTACCACGTCACGGAACCGGGCACCTACTTCTACCACTGCCACGTGGAGGCCACCGAGCACATGCAGATGGGCATGATCGGAAACCTCTGGGTGCGGCCGGCGCAGAACGTGACGGGCGCCGGGCCGCTGGTGCCCCCGGGCAAGTACGCGTACAACGACGGCGACGGCTCCACGGCGTACGACCGGGAATACCCGCTGCTGATCGACTCCTTCGACTCCAACTTCCACGACAAGCACATCGGGGTGCAGCCGCTGCCGTTCTACGAGATGAAGGGCGACTACCCGCTGATCAACGGACGGGGCTATCCCGATACGGTGGCGGCTACGGTGCCTGCGCCGCCGGAAAATGGCGACCGTCCGAGCCAGCCGGTGAGCAGCCTGATCGCCTGCAACGCGGGCGACAAGGTGCTGCTGCGGATCGTCAACTCCAGCGTGACGGAATTCTACACGCTGGCCACCAGCGGCGTGCCGTTCAAGGTGGTGGGCAAGGACGCCAGGCTGCTCCGGGGCCCGACCGGGATCAATATGGCGTACGACACGACGTCGGTCATGCTCGGCGGGGGGGAGACGGCGGACGTGATCTTCACCGCACCGGCGATCCAGGCGCCCCTGAATCCGGCGGGGTACGAGACCTACGTCTTCTACACCACCAACCTGAATCACCTGAGCAACGGCACCGAGGATTTCGGCGGCGCCATGACCGAGATCCGGGTGTACCCGGCTGGCACGCTCCCGCCGCAGAACTTCTAGGAGGCTCGACATGAACCAGATTCTTCATACTCTCGGGCGGGGGGCGGCGGTCCTGGCGGCGGTGCTGCTGCTGGCCGGCGCCGGGGCGCAGGCGCACATAGTCGGCGTGACCGGCACCAGCTTCTCCCTGACCGCCAAGGCCGACCACCTGAGCACCGGCGAGGGCGGTTCGGTCTATTTCTGGGGATACGCCCTGAACTCGGGCCGGGCCCAGTACCCGGGACCCACCCTCATCGTCAACCAGAACGACATCGTGACGGTGACCCTGAAAAACGCGTTGCCGGCCAGCTCCGGCAACGTGTCCATCGTCTTTCCCGGGCAGGTCGTGAATGCCGCCGGGGGGACGGCGGGCCTCCTGACGCAGGAGGCGCCGCCCGACGGGGTGACGACCGTGACCTACACCTTCACCGCGAGCCGCCCGGGCACGTATATCTACCACAGCGGCACCCAGCACGAGCTGCAGGTGGAGATGGGCCTGGCCGGCGTGCTGATCGTCCGGCCGACAGGGTACGTCCAGGGCGATCCGGCGACGTGGCGGGCGTATGACGACCCGGTGTCGGAGTACGACTCCAGCTTCGGTCACGAATGGCTGTTCGTGATTTCCGAAATGGACTCGCGGATCCACGACAAGGTCGAATTCTACGGCCCCTCCGGCCTGACCGGGACCGACTACCTGACCAACTACTTCTCCAATTACTACTTCCTGAACGGCCGCACGGCGCCCGACACCATGCTCGGCAACTTCGTCCCGTGGCTGCCCACCCAGCCCTACAGCGCCCTCCCGCAGATGCACCCCGGCGACAAGCTGCTGGTCCGGATGGCCACCATCGGCCGGGACTTCCATCCTTTCCACACCCACGGCAACCACACCCGGGTCATCGCCCGGGACGGCCAGTTGCTGGAAAGCGTGCCGGGCGTGTCCGGGCCCGACATCACCCCGGAGATGTTCACCATCCCGGCGGTGCCGGGCGAGACCGTGGACGGCCTCTACACCTGGACCGGCAAGGGCCTGAACTGGGACATCTACGGCACCGGGCCGGGCTATGAGCACGATTGCGTGGACAACGACGGGGACGGGTACGACGACGACACTCTGGAATGGTGCGCCGACCACGGCAAGCCCTTCCCGGTGGTGCTGCCGGAGAATCAGAACCTGACGTTCGGCGCCTTCTACAGCGGCAGCCCCTTCCTGGGCACCATGGGCTCCCTGCCCCCCGGCGAGGGCGGCTTGAATCCCTACGCCGGCTATACCTACATGTGGCACTCGCACACCGAGAAGGAACTGATCAACTACGGCATCTTCCCCGGCGGCATGCTGACCATGCTGATCATCCAGCCCCACGGCGTGCCGGTGGAGTGACCGAAGGAGAGATGACCATGAACAGAATGAAATGGATGCTGACCCGACTGCTCCCCCTCGTGGCCCTCTGCCTCGGCCTCCTGCTCGCCCCGGGCACGGTGCAGGCCGCCACGGATGTCTGGCTCGTGGCTCAGCCCTTCACCCGCGTCATGGGCGACGGGCTGAGCGTGCCCATGTGGGGCTACGCCCTGGCGGATCCCGGCTTTGCCAACATCCAGGCGCCCTCCGCCCCCGGACCGTTCCTCACGGTGACCTCGGCCCCGCTGACCATCCACCTGCGGAACGACCTCACGGTGCCGGTTTCCTTCATGATCCCGGCGCTGCCGGTGGAAATGGCACCGGTCCGGTTCACCGACGCCACCGGCCGGCAGCGCATCCGTTCCTTCACTGCGGAGACGGTCCCCGGCGCCACGAGCACTTATGTCTTCGACACGCTGCGGGACGGGACCTTCCTGTACGCCAGCGGCACCCACATCCAGGTCCAGCAGCAGATGGGCCTGTACGGCGGGCTCAAGATCGAGACCGTCGCCGGTCAGGCCTACCCGGGCATTCCGTATGACGCGGAGCAGGTGTTCATCTACAGCGAGATCGACCCCGCCCTCCACTACGCCGTCGCCGGCGGGCTATACGGCACGCCGGACTATCCTAGCACCATGGATTACCGGCCCGCCTACTACCTGCTCAACGACGCGCTGTATTCCCCTATGGCCGGGCCTTCGATCTCCGGCGGCGCCGGGCAGACCGTGCTGGTCCGCTTCCTCAACGCCGGCCTGCGTCCCAAGGTCCCCCAGGTCCTGGACGGGTACCTGACGCTGGTGGCCGAGAACGGCTTCCCGTATCCCCATGCCAAGATTCAATACGGCGCCCTGGTCAGCCCGGGCAAGACCGTCGACGCCACCGTCACCTTCATCACGGCCGGATCGCTCCCTCTGTTGGACCGGATCGGTTACGCCACGGTGGCGCCGATGCGGGATCTGAATCTCGACGGCGTCTACAACCAGATCGACCTGCAGGTCCTCCTGCTGTACCTCAACGGCCAGGTCGTGCCGGGCGTGGCGCCGTTCAGTTCGGTGCTATTGGCGGCCGACCTCACCAATGACGGCGTGGTCGACGCGGCCGACGCCGTGCGCATGGCCGGCGAGCTGGCCGGAACGTTTCCCTGGTGAGCGGCGCGGGCGGCGGAATCCCGCCGCCCGGCTCGCCATCCAACGACCCTCGGCATCCGGCTGAAGGGAGCTTGCAATGGACGACCGGAAGACTCTATCTTCATTTGTCTGCACCCGCCGCCGGCTGGGGGGGCTGGCGGTGGGCGTTTTTTGGATGATCTCCGCCATGTTGGCGTTCTCATTTCCTGTCTCGCCTCCCGCCGCCGCTATTCCTGCTATCGGGGATCCGCAGTCTGAAAAGGCCGCGGATCCTCCCGCCATCGCCCCGGAAGCGAAGCCGGCGCCGCCGGCGGACCCCGCGGCCGCGCTGGCCGAGCGGTGGGGCGTCCGGGTGGAATCCCTCCGGCTCAGCGCCAACGGCTACATGCTGGACTTCCGCTTCCGGGTGCTGGACGCGGCCAAGGCCGCGCCGCTGTTCGACCAGAAGGCCAAGACCTATCTGCTGGACCAGACCAGCGGGGCCCAGATGTACGTGCCCGCGTCCCCCAAGATCGGGGCGATGCGGTCGTCAGGCAAGACGATCCTGCCGGACCGGGTGTACTTCGTGATCTTCGCCAACCCTGCCTGCTACATCAAGGCCGGCAACAAGGCGACGGTGGTCATCGGGGACTTCCGGGCGGAAGACATCCCGGTGGGAGACCTGGGCGGGCCCGGCGTGACATATTGAGGTGAATCCATGAAAATCGAGCGCCGCGCGACCCGGCTGATCCTCGTGCTGGCCTTGGCAGGCATGACCAGCGCCCTCCGGGCCGGCGGGATATCGCCGTCGCTGCAGGCTTACCTGGCCTCGGTGTCCCCCCGCGACACGGTGCCGGTCATCATCCGGTTCGATTCCGCTGTAGCATTGAAGCCGCCCCCGGGCGACCGCGCCGACCTCCCCGCGCACCGGCGGGAGTTGGTGGAGGGTCTGCGCGGGCAGGCGGTGACCGCGCAGGCGCCGCTCCTGGGCTATTTCTCCCAGGCCCGGATCCAACGGTACCGAAGCCTTTGGATCAGCAACAGCCTGGCGGCCGGCGTGCCGGCGTGGCGCGTGCCCGAGATCGCCGCCATGGCGGGCGTGCGGGAGGTTGGGCTGGATTCCGTGCTCCGCCTCGGCGATGCGGCCTCCGCCGCGGTGAGCCCCGTGGGGTGGAACCTGAATGCCCTGCACGTCCCGGATCTTTGGGACATGGGCATCGAGGGGCAGGGCGTGGTTGTGGCCAGCCTGGACAGCGGCGTGGACGTCCGCCACGCCGACCTCGCGCCCCGCTACCGGGGAGGAGGGAACAGCTGGTACGATCCCCACGGCCAGCACGCCACGCCCCATGACGCCAACGGCCACGGCACCCAGGTGATGGGCCTGATCCTGGGAGGTGACGCCGGCGGCACGGCCATCGGCGTGGCGCCGGGGGCCCGCTGGATCGCCGCGAAGATCTTCGACGACGCCGGACAGGCGTCGCTCAGCGACATCCACCTCAGCTTCCAGTGGGTCCTCGACCCCGACGGGACGCCCGCCACCGACGACGCGCCCGACATCGTCAACAACTCCTGGGACCTGCTCGGGAGCACCAACCTCTGCCTGGATGAATTCCAGGCCGACCTGGCAGCGCTCTGGTCCGCCGGCATGGCCGTCGTCTTCGCGGCGGGCAACGACGGGCCCGCCCCCGCTACCAGCCTCAGCCCCGCCAACGATCCGTCGGTCTTCCCGGTGGGCGCGGTCACGGACGGGCTGACCGTGGCCCTGTTCAGCAGCCGGGGCCCCTCGGCGTGCGACGGCGGGATCTTCCCGGCTGCAGTGGCCCCGGGCGTCAGCCTCCTCACCGCCGACCTGACCTTCGGCGGCCTGTTCCCGCAGGCCACCACGTACGTCTCGGGGACGTCCTTCGCCGCGCCGATGGCGAGCGGCGTGCTGGCCCTGCTACGGGCCGCCTTCCCCCGGGAGGGCGCGGACGGCCTCCTGGCGGTCCTGCGCCAGTCGGCCGAGGACCTTGGGACCGTCGGGCCCGACAACGACTACGGGCACGGCCTGGTCGACGCCCTGCAGGCCTACGTCCTGCTCCTGAGCCAGACCGAGGGCGCCGACCAGGACCACGACGGCTACTTCACCGGCGGCGGCGACTCGGTCGACTGCGACGACCAGGACCCCACCGTCCATCCGAACGCGCCGGAGGTGAAGCACGACGGGATCGACCAGGACTGCAACGGCTGGGACCTGACCATCGACGTGCAGCAGGCGGTCTACCGGCCGTCGAAGGACACGCTCTCCGTGAGCGCCACCAGCGCGCTCTTGGCGTCGGGCGCCATCAAGGGCTCCGGGCTGACGCTGGTCGGCTACGGGCCGATGACCCGGCGGGTGAAAAAGGGGCAGGTCTGGTGGGAAATCACCGTCAAGAAGGTCCGGAACGATCCGGGGAGCGTGACCGTCTCCGGCGTCGAGGGCAGCGCCGCCGCCCCCACCACTCTTTCAAAACGTTGAAACGTTGGAACGTTCCAACGTGTCAACGTTTCAACGTTCCAACAATCAGTAACTCACCCAATCGCTCTTCCGGATCAGCGGCGGCTGCGGGCCGGGGCCGAGCTGGACGATGTAGCATCCCTTGGCGGCGAAGCGCTGCCCGGGGCCGAAGCTGAGCCGGGGATAGAGGGTGATGGTGAAAAACTGGTCCCGCATCATGTCCATCAGGTCCAGGAAGTAGTCGCGGTAGAAATTCCGCCGCATCCGCATGAAGACCTCGGACAGCATCCAGCCCAGAAAGTACATCTTGGCCTGGACGACCGGCCGGTCGAAAGGGATGTTCCGGATCCGCAACCATTGCCGCAGGGCGTTCTGCTTCGCCTTCATCTCGTCCGGCAGGCCGTAGGGGTAGGTGACGTACGCCCGCCCCCGCAGGGATTCCGGCACGCTCTGCCAGTTCTCCTGCAGGAGGCTCGCGGAGACGAAGATCGCGCGCGGCTGGCCCGTGGCGAGCTGGCCGAGGGCGCCGGCTTCCACCAGGTCCTCCGGCCCGAGCCACACCGCCAGCATCGCCCCGGGGTGGTCCCGCGCGATGTCGGCCCACATCCCTGCCGTCGGCGGCATCCCGGTGTACTCGACCATGACCGGCTCCGGGAAGCGGCCGATTCTCCGGCGCGCGTCGGCCGTCGCCTCGGCCAGCCGCTGGCCGTCGGAACCCGGGCGGTACACCTGGACGACGGGCGTCCCCGGGGGAATGTCCGGCAGCTGCGGCAGGTAGCGGGCCACGGCTTCGCCTTCCTGGGCCAGGCCCTTGGAAAAATAGAGCGTGTACCAGTCGCTGCCGGAGATCACGGGCCGGTCCGTGCAGGGCAGGATGCAGGGGAGCTGGTGGTCCTCGCAGAACCGGTGGACCGGCTCCCAGTCGCCGCTCACCATGCCGCCCAACAGGACGAACGCCGGCTCCTTCCGGGAATACTCCTCCAGCTGGGCGGGCCAGCCGGAGCGGTCGCCCCTCAGCTCCCAGCGGTGCAGGACCCAGCGGCGCCAGGAGAGGTTCATCTCCTCGTCGAAGAAGGGGCCCTTGGCGGCCCGCTGCTCCTGCCAGCGGGACTGGGAGTTGTGGTCCCGGACGTGGGCCTCCAGGACCGCCAGCATGGCGTCGCGGTCGGCCGCCGGCACGCCGTCGGAGACGACGGTGGCGAAGTGGATCTCCTGGTCGGTCACGCCCGGGGCGGTCTCCGCAGAGAGGTTCTTCAGGTAATAGATCAGGATGGCCATGTCCCGGTCGGCCAGGGTGTAGCGGGGCATCACCGGGAGGAGCTGCCGGTTGGGCGGGGCCAGGCCCAGCCGGATGGCTTCGGCCAGTGTCTCGTCGACGTAGGCCGGGCGGAGTTCCGTGCTGCGGAAGTTGGGCGGGACCTGCCCTTCGGGGGTGCGGGGGATCGGCGTGCCCCGGGCGAGGGGCTTGGACAGGTAGCCCCAGTTGACCGGCAGGGCCACGACGGTGCCCTCGGAGGCGCCCACGCCGCTGCGCAGGTGGCAGCTCTGGCAGCTGAAGGTGCGGCTGTCCACCGGGATGTCGCCCTGCACCACGGCCATCATGGGCTCGCCCGAGGGGAGGACGCCCTGGCGGTACATCCGCATCCCAAGGCGCAGCGCCTCCGCGCGATCTAGGCCGGGGGGCGGTTCGGCCGCCCGGACGGCGAGCGCCATCAGGCAGAGTCCCAACGAAGCGGTGATCAGTTTTTTCATGCCTGGTCCATCTCGTTCCCGGCGGGGGCGCCGGTTCAGTGCTTTGCGATCAGCCGGTACTCGGCCAGCAGGTCCGAGGTGCCGACGAGGCCGCTGATCCGGACCCAGCGCGGATCGCCGGGCGCCTTGAGAAAAGTCAGGGGCCGGTGCTGCATCTTGTCATCCACATAGGCGTTGAACGCCTTCATGACCGCCAGGACGTCCTCCCGCCGGCCGGTGTAGAAGTCCCAGCCCGGCTTGGCCCCGTACCGCTCCAGGTAGCTCCTCAGGACTTCAGGCGAGTCGTTCTCGGGGTCGATGGAGATGGAGATCAGCCGGACGCCGGCCGCCTCGGGGCCGAGCTTGCGCTGGAGGTTGGCGAAACCCGCCGACATCACCGGGCAGATGGTGGTGCAGGTGGAAAAGGCGAAATTGAGCAGGACCGGCCTGTCCGCGTTCAGCAGGGCGGGCAGCCGGACCTTGACGCCCGCCTGGCTGACGAGGCTCACGTCCGGAACGGCGTAGGATTCGACGGTCCGCTGGTACCGGGCGGGGCCCTGGCCGAGGGCCAGCCCGGCGAGGAGGAGGCAGGCGGACAGCCAGCCGGCCGGTTTTCGCAGTTTTCGTTCGCGCATCAATGGATCACCCATTCGCTTTTTTTCACCAGCACCGGCGGGGCGGCGCCGGTGAGCTGGACGACGTAGCAGCCCTTGACGGCGTACCGCTGCCCGAAGCCGAACGTCACCCTGGGGTAGGCGGCGACGGCGTAGTCCTGGTCCCGGGACATGTCGATCCCCTCCATGAAGTAGTCCCGGTAGAACCAGCTGCGCATCTCCATCAGGGCCATGGACAGCATCCAGCCCAGGAAATACATGTTGGATTGGATGACGGGATGGTCGTATTCGATCTTTTTGGACTTCAGCCAGATCTTGACGCCGAGGTCGATCCGCTTCTTATCCTGGGGCAGGTTGTAGGGGAAGGTCAGGAAGGTGAACGGGCGGATCCGCGGCGGCACCGCGGCCAGTTCGTCCCCCTGCAGGCTGGAGGAGGCGAGGACCATCTTCGGCCGGTCCGGGGCGTCGGCCAGGGCGGCCAGGCCGGCGAGGTCCGGCGCCTGCAGCCAGGCCACCACGACGGCGCCGGCGCGGGTGCGCGCGAATTCCCGCCAGAAGCCCCCGTCCGCCGGCTGCGCGTCCCGCAGGACCACGGTTTCCGGGGCATCGCGCCCGGACTTGCGCCAGGCTTCCAGGAACGCCTCGGAGAGCCTCTGCTCCTTCGGGCCGTCGCGCCGCACCAGCACAACCCGGGCCGGGGCGGCGGCCTCCGGGAGGCCGGCGAGATAGAAGGCGGCCGTCTCCCCCTCCTGGTAGAGCCCCTTGGAGAGGTACAGCGTGTAGCGGTCCCTGTCGGAGATGACCGGGAAGTCGGTGATGGGGAAAATGCAGGGGATCTGGTTTTCCTCGCAGAACTCGTGGATCGGCCGCCAGTCCAGGGTGCTGATCCCGCTGAGCAGGGCGAAGACGGGCGCCTGGCGGTAGTAGCCCTCGAGCTGGGCGCGCCAGGTGGCCGGCGGGCCCTTCAGCTCCCAGCGGTCCAGCAGCAGCCGGCGGTAGGACTGGTACATCTGCTCCATCTCGAAGCTGCCCCGTTCCGCCCGGACCTCGTCGTGCCGGCTCAGCGACCCGCGGTCGGCGATGTAGCCCTCCAGGACGGAAAGCATGGCCTTCCGGTCGGCCTCCGGCACCTCTTCGGTGATCACCGTGGCGAAACGGAGGGTCTTCTCGTCGACGCCGGGCGAGAATTCCCGGTTCAGGTGGCTGAGGTAATAGATCAGGACCGCCATGGACCGGTCGTCCAGCTGATAGCGGGGCATGGCCACGTTCAGCGTGACGCCGGCCGGCGTGATCCCCTCGCGGATGGCGCGGGCCAGCGTCTCGTGGGTGTAGGCCGGGCGGACGTCCCAGGTGCGGAACACCTCCGGGATGTCCTCGCGCTTGCTGCGGAGCAGGGCCTGTTCCTTGGGATAGGGCTTGAAGAGCAACGGCCCCGTGATCGGCAGCTTGACGAGGTTGCCGTCCGACGAGCCGAGCCCGCTCCGCTGGTGGCAGCTCATGCAGGAGAAGGCCCGGCCGTCGACGGGCAGGTCGCCCTGGACCGTGGCCTGGACGTATTCGCCGGAGGGCAGGAGGCCCTCCCGGTACAGCCGTTCGCCCAGGCGCATGGCCTCGGTGGCCGGGTAGCCGGCGACGGTCTCCGTCGCCGGGCTCTCATCCGGCCGGGATCCGGCGGCCCCGAAACAGGCCAGCAGGCCCAGCGCCGCCAGGAACCAGCCGGCACAACGGACCCGGGCGCCGGCGGCCGGGGCCGGTCGGCGGGAGGAACGGTCTGCGGATCGCGTGGAGTTCTGTTTCATGGGGCGCCGACTCCCAGTTCTTTCATCAGGTCCTTCGTGCTCATCAGCCCGTGGATCCGGATCCAGCGGCCCTCGCCGGGCAGCCAGAGGAAGGTCAGCGGCGTGTGCTTGTCCATCTTGTCGGCCACGTAGGCGTCGAAGGCGCGCATGACGCTGACCACGTCCTTGCGCGAGCCGGTCAGGAAATCCCAGCCGGGCCGGGCGCCGTAGCGCTGGAGGTAGTCCTTCATGAGCTCGGGGGTATCGTACTCGGGATCGATGGAGATCGAAATCAGCCAGACCTTCCCCGCGTCGGGCCCCAGCTTGCGCTGCAGGTTGGCGAAGCCGGCGGCGATCAGGGGATAGACGGTGGTGCAGGTGGTGTAATTGAGGGCGAGGGCCACCGGCTTCCCGGAGGCGGCGATGTCCTTGAATTGGACCTTCGTCCGGTCCTGGCTCAGGAGGGTGATGTCGGGAGGCTTGTAGGCCTCCACCGTCCGCTGGTATCTGGGCGGGGACTGGCCGCGCAAGGCGCCCCCGCCGGGGGCGAGCAGACAGGCCAGTCCGCAGGCCAGGAACAGGAAGGGTCGCCGGAAACCCATCATTCACGCACCTCTAGCCGAACAGGATGAACGAGCCGAACACTACCGGCCAGGTCGACAGGCCGACGAACGCCAGTGCGAGCGCCAGCCCGAGCACCAGCCAGGTCCGCTCGACGCGGCCGATCTCCGCCGCCAGAGACGGCACCCGTTTCAGGGGCTGGAAGAGCCCGGGCAGCGCCCCGAAGAGCGTGCCCGCGAACAGCGAGAGGAACAGCGGGTAGCCGATGAAGCGGAACTGGCTCTGGAGGATGTCGAACGGGCAGTGATGGGTCGGCATTTCATAGATGTAGAGCGAGATGAAGGAAATCACCGACGCCATCGCCACGAAGAAAAAAACCGCCGCCGCCGCCGCGTGCAGGTACCGCAGGAACCCCCGCCGGCTCGCCAGGCAGAGCGCGGCGGTGGCGACCAGCGCCGCGGCGCACAGGTAGAAGGCCCACATCATCGGCCGGGCCGGCAGCCCCGCCAGCTCCGCGGCGACGCCGCTCTCCCCCTCGCTGAAGAGGGAGCCGCAGCAGGAGGTGATGATCTCGGGCTGCAGCCCCAGGAAGTACCGGAGCTGCAGGTAGAAATCCAGCCCGGCCAGGGGCAGCACCGCCAGCAGGGCCGGGTACTTCAGCCGTACGAGCGGGGTGTCCTCGGCGCGCTGGTCGAGGCGATTCGCCGCCAGCCAGGCGGCGCAGACGAAGAACAGGGCGATCTTCAGGCCCAGCGCCGCCCACCCGACCGGGTTCGCGTTGAGGGACCCGGTCGCGCACATGGCGCCGACGAAGAGGGGGTGGATGTCGTCGACAGTGTAGATATAGAGGAAGACAGACATCACTTCGAAGCCGAACGCGTAGCTCAGCAGGGTGGAGACCAGGTACGTTTTCCGCTCCAGCAGCAGCTGGCCCTCGCTGCTGCTTCCCCGGTCCCAGCGGGCCATGATCCGCACCCCCAGCGCGCCGCCGTAAGCCATGAGGAGGAGCACGATGCCCGACCCCGCCAGCAGGGCCAGAATTCCCGGGTGGAGGATCATGGCGCCGGGACTCCTTCCAGCCGGCCGTCCCGCATGGCGATCGTCTTGTGCACGAAGGAGTGGTCGTAGATGAGCGGGTCGTGCGTGGCGATGAGGATGGTTTTCCCGTCCCGGTTCAGGTCCTGCAGGATGCCCATCAGCTCGCCGGCCAGCGGCCGGTCGAGGTGGGCGGTGGGCTCGTCGGCCACCAGGATGTCCGGCTCGTTGACCAGGGCCCGGGCGATGGCCGCCCGCTGCTGCTCGCCGCCGGAGAGCTTGCTGACTTTCAGGTGGCGCCGCCGGGTCAGGTCCAGCAGCCGGAGGACGTGCTCGAGCCGGCGCTCCATCTCCCGCCCCGACATGGCCAGGGGGTAGAGGGGCAGGAGGATGTTCTCCTGGAGGGAGAGGTCGCGGATCAGGTTGTACTGCTGGAAGATGAACCCGAACGTCCGCCGCCGGATGGCGGCCAGGAACCGCTCGGGCAGGCGGGCCACGTCGCGCCCGCCGACCTCCACCCCGCCCGACGTGGGCCGCGTCATGCACCCGATGATGCTGAGCAGGGTGGTCTTGCCGGAACCGCTGGGCCCCTTCAGGACGACGACCTCGCCGCGCACGACGTCCAGGGAAATCCCGTCCACCGCCCGGACTTCATCCGGCTGCCGGGCGTTGTATACCTTCGTCACTTCGCGGGCGCGGATCAGCTCGTCCACGGCGCACCTCAGCCCCGCATCACGGCGTCGGGGTCCGTGATGGCGGTCTTCCAGGACGGGATGATGGTGCAGGCCACGTAGGGCGTGACCGTCAGGAAGGCGATGACGAACAGCTGGTATACGTCGACGTAGGGGATGAAGCGGAACGGCGGGAACAGGACCGACCAGCCCTTCAATACCGTCGCCAGGATGGAGGCGCCGAAGTAGAAGACGTGCACGTAGGCGGCGATCAGACCGAGCAGGAGCGAGGTCAGCGAGATGGCGAGGCCCTCCCAGAACTTGAGTTCCAGCACGTCGGCGGTGTCCCAGCCCACCGCCTTCAGGATGCCCACCTCCCGCTTCTCCTCGGCGCTGATGCCGGTGGCCTTGTCCCAGGCCAGGATGCAGAAGGCGATGAGGGCGGAGGAAAAGATGGTCAGCATCATCCCGCTGCGCCAGTTGAAGACGGCGTCGTAGGTCCGGATGATCTCGCTCCGGGTGATGGGGCGGGTGTCGGGGAACATCTTCTTGATCTTGCCGGCGACGGTGTTCACCTCGCCCGGATTGAAGACCTGGACGGAAAAGTCCGTGGCCCGGCCCTCGGGCAGGTCGAAGAACCGGATCACGTCCTCCTGGCCGAGGACGATCAGGTCGTTGGTCAGGATGCGGGACCGCGCCCGGAACACCCCCACGACCTCGAAGATGACGCCCATGTTCCGGCCGTCGATGAGGCTGATCTCGTCGCCGACCCGGTTGCCGCGCACCTCGGCCACGCCGGCGCCGATGGCGCACTCCCCCGGCCCGGCCGGCAGGCGGCCCTCCACCAGGGCCAGCTCGGGCCGGCCGGTCTCGGCGCCGATCAGGGTGAAGTTCGAGTCGGTGATGGCGTCGTAGTAATAGCCCCAGTAGCGCGGCTCCACCCGGCCCACGCCGGGGATGCGGCCGATCGCCGCCGCCCGCTCCGCCGGCATCAGGTCGTGGCGGCCGGCCGAGAGCCGCTGGACCAGCAGTTCCGGGGCGCCTTCCAGGATCAGGCCGGCCTCGGTCTTGAGCGAGTGGGTCAGCAGGAGCACCGAGGCGAGGGCGGCGATGGTGAACGCGTAGACGGCGATGATGGCCAGGTTCTTGGACTTGCGTCGCCACAGCGACGCGAGGGCGTACTCGAGGATTTTCAGGTGACGGTGCATCAGGGTCGCGCCTGTCCCGACGGGGCGCCAGTGGTCGAGGGCCCCAAGATGGATCCGGCCGGAAAGTGCTCCAGCGAGGAGGGGAAGTCCTGGAACGAGGTGAAGAAGTCGGCCTGGGAGGGATGCCTGGTGTACCGGGCCTCGGTCCAGATGGACAGGTCGGTCAGGGACAGCGCCCGGACCAGCTCCCGCTTCGCCCGGACCTCGCCGGCGGTCCGGGCCGCCGCGCCGTGCCGCCCGGCCGCGACCAGCCCGGCCAGCACCAGGAGCTCGGCCAGGGTGAAGGCCAGGAAAATCTTGTGCTTGATCATTCGATCTCCGCCACGATGTCGCGCGTGATCTCGTCGAAGCCGAGGACCTTTTGGCCGTGGTGGTCCTTGCGGAACGACTCCGCTTCGTTCTTTCCCTTCACCGGGACCAGCTCGTGTCCCATGGGGCCCCGCACGTCGCTGCCGAGGACGAAGAGCGCGTCCTTGGCCTCCACCAGGGCGGTGGTGTAGTAGTCCGTCACGTGGATGGCGGCGATGTCCTTGGCCGTGGCGTTTTTCCGGTACCTGGCGATGTCGAAGTAGTACCGGAACATGTCCTTGGGCCCGTCGAAGAACGCCCGGGCGCCGTCCTTGAACACGATGACGGTCAGCCAGTTCGGCGAGGGGGCCACCAGCATCCCGCACACGGGGCAGCGGTCGTGGGGACCCGGCCGATCCGGTTCAGCGCCGCGGGCCGGGGCGGCGGCGGACAGCAGGCAGACCGCCGCGCAGAGCGCCGTCAGGGATTTTCCGAGAATCTTGGGGTGTCGGGCACTTTGCAACTGGATGTCCTCCGGGTACTCAGCCGGCCTTTCCGGTTCCACCCGGGGGCGCGGCGGGAATGCTCAATTTGGCGATTTCTTCCTTCAGCACTGAGAATTCGAACGGCTTGCTCAGGAACTTCACGGCGCCGGCGAGTTCCGCCTCCACGATCTCGTTGGCCCCGGCGACGGCCGAGAAGACGATGGCCGGCACCTTGGGATCGAGCTTCCGGATGATGCGCAGGGCGTCGATGCCGCCCAACCGGGGCATCCGGATGTCGATCAGGATGAGGGCGCAGGGCGTCTCCATGAAGGATAGGACGCCCTCCACGCCGTCGGAGGAGAGGTCGACGACATGCCGGTCCCTTTCCAGCTCCAGCTTCAAGACCTGCCCGAATCGCCGATCATCCTCGACCAATAGAATGCGCATGGCCCACCTCATCGTTTCCAGGCCGGATGGCCGCGTCGCCGTTCTCCCCTCCCAAGCCCCCGGACGGTGGCCGGCAGATCGTCTCCCGGCTGTATAGGGTCTAAATTATCGGAAAAAGGTGCGCAAATCAACGGCTCTTTCGGTGAAACGCCCGGGACCGCCCGAACGCGCCGCGGCCCCCAGCTCCGGGCGAGCGTGTCAGGTTTCCCCCTACAAAAAAATCCGGTTTTACCCGACAGAAACGGGGCTTTCGGTTCCATAGAATAGGCCATGATCGAGCGCATATCAGCAGGAGATTGGAATGAGATTGTTGTTGGTCGAGGATGACAAGCGATTCGGCCAGGTCCTCAAGCGTGAGCTGGAAGACGACATCCACATCGTGCAACTTGCCTCGGACGGGGTGGAAGCGGTGCTGGACTTCGTGGACTCCCGCTACGACATCGTCCTGCTGGACGTCCGGATGCCGCGCCTGAGCGGCATCGACGCCCTGCGCATCATCCGGAAGTTCAATCCCCTGGTGCCGGTCATCGTCTTCTCCGCCGATTCCGGGCCCGAAGCCATCGGGGGGACGGAACCGGCGGGCCAGGCAAAGTTCATGGCGAAGCCGTTCGAGATCGCACAATTGAAAAGAGAAATCACGAGATTGACCGCAGGGAATGGTCCCCGGGCAATCGATCGGGAAGACTGAATGGAGGTATTCAAATGAGGCAAGTCAATCGGGACAAGCTGAACCGGCCGTTCCAGTGGCCATTGTGGATTCCCCTCGTCCTGTGCGTCCTCTTTGTCAGACCGGTGGCAGGCGTCAACCTGAACGTGGTGGGCCCGAACAACGAGCCGATCACGTCCTACCGCTGGCTGGTGGAGGAGGACACCACCAAGGTGTCCGTGCCGGGGGCGCCGGCCATACCCGGGCAAACCCTGTGCGTGAGCATGCATTCCAGCTACATGCCGGTGGTCGGCAACGGGGATGACGCCACGCCCATGTCCGGGTTGGCGCTCGATCCCAACAAGCACTACTTCGTCTCCGTGCTGCCATGGTCGGGCTACACCATCGGCGGCACCGCGTTCAAGGGATCGGATGCCTCGGTGACGGTGCTCTGCGAGCCGCTGCCCCTGCCGACGGCGCAGATCTCGGTCTTCGTCTTTGAGGACAACAACCCCATCAACAACGAACCGGACCTGCCGCAGGAACAGGGCCTGGCCAACTTCACGGTCCAGGTCTGGGAGGCCGGCGGCACCTACGGCATCTCCGGCGGCCGCCTCTCCACCGACATCTTCGGCAATCCGCTGGGCACCACCTACGTGCCGGGGGCGTTCAATCCCGACGGCAGCCCGGTCGTCGCCGTGCTCGGCACGGGCGTGTTGAAGACCGATGCCAACGGCGAATGCCTCATCCAGAACCTGGGCCAGGGCAAGTACAGCATCGTGGTCTCCCCCCCGGCCGGTTCGGACTGGCACGAGACGACGACCATCGAGGGTACCAACGTCATCGACGCCTGGGTGAAGCCCAACGAGCCGCCGTACTTCCAGGAGTTCGGACCGCCGGGATGGCACGTGTTCACCGGCTTCATCCACACCATCAACGACACGTCGGTGCTCACCGGCGGCTGCACGATCAAGGGCCGCGTGACCAACCTGCATCCCTCCCGCCCGCCGAACTACACCTTCAATGACGGCGATCCGGTGGACGGCGCCTGGATCGGCCTGAACACCATGGTGGGCACGGCGGCGGGCCAGGGGGTCTACTCCCATGCCTGCGACAACGTCGAGCCCAACGTGGGCCGGTTCACCATCCCCAACGTCCCCGCCGGCACCTACAGTCTTTCGATGTGGGACGACAACTTGCTGATGATCTTTGGCTTCTTGCCGGTCACGATCACCCCGGCGGACGTCCAGGCGGGGGTGAAGGACCTGGGCGACATCCCCATCTTCAACTGGTTCCACCGGCTGGACGCCTATGTCTTCAACGATGACGGCGGCGGCAATCCCGCCAAGGCGCAGAACGGCTTCCCGGACCCCGGCGAGGTGGGCATTCCCGACCAGGCGCTCAACATCCGCTTCCGGGACGGCTCCATCTACCAGTCGGCCGTGACGGACGCCACGGGGCACTTCACCTTCACGGACGTGTTTCCGTTCTTCGCCTGGCTGGTCGCGGAGGTGGACTACCTGCGGTACAAGCCGACCGGCGGCACCTTCATCATTGACGCCGGCGGAGCGGTGCTGGCCGACAACGGGTGGACCTACCCGTCCTTCGGCGTGCTGACACCGCAGCCGCAGTACATGCCGAACCACGTGACCCCGCGCATCAATCCCAACACCGGTAACAACCTCTCGGTCACGGAGACGCTGGCCAGCACCACGTTCCCGTTCCTGCTGGAGGGATTCCAGGGCTTCGCCGGGACCACCAACGTCATGGAATGGGGCAAGGTCGCCTACCCGCCCGGCGAGACCGGCGGCATCACGGGCATCGTCCACTACGGCATCACCCGCGCCGAGGACGATCCGCGCTACGCCGCGGCCGAGCCGTGGGAGCCGGGCATCCCGCGGGTGCAGGTCAACCTCTACCAGGACACCAACGCCGACGGGAACATCGACGACATCAACGGCGTGGCGGGTGTCCAGCTGGCCGACGTGGACAACTACCCGTTTGATAATTTCCCCAGTTCCGAGGATATCGACTATAACACCAACGGCGTCTTTGACTATGGAGACGCCCTGCAGGTGGTCTGGACCGATAGCTGGGACGACAGCCTGCCCACCGGCGCGCAGGGGGACGTCTTCTACATGCACGGCCTGCCGACGGACTGCTACGACGGCCTGCGCAACTTCAACCAGGTGCGGCCGGCCGTGTTCGACGGCGGCTACTCCTTCCAGGGCTTCGACCCGAACACCGGCGAACCGGCGCCCACATTCCCGGCGGGGACATACATCGTCGAGGCGGTGGCGCCTCCGGGCTACCAGCACCAGAAGGAGGAGGACAAGAACGTCGACTTCGGGGACGGCTACGTGCCCGCCCCCCAGATCCCCCCGGCCGTGTGCGTGGGGGACCTGCACCTGGTGCCCCCGTACCTGGCCCTCTTCCCGAGCTGGCAGATCCCGTGCAAGTTCGCCGGCCAGTGGCGCCCGCTGCCCGACCGCAAGCAGGTCGTGGTTTCCAACAGCGGCACCAACGCGGCGGCGGACTTCTTCCTGTTCACGGAAGTGCCGGTGTCCGGGCACATCAACGGCTTCATCCTGGACGACCTGTCCATGGAGTTCAACCTGCAGTCGCCCCAGTTCGGCGAAAAGTACGCGCCACCCTGGCTGCCCATCTCCGTGCGCGACTGGACCGGCCGGGAGCTGTACCGGACCTACGCCGACGAGTACGGCTGCTACAACCTGCTGGTGCCCTCGACGTACACCATCAACCCGCCTCTGCCCAGCGGCGTGTCGCCGAACATGATCACCGTGGCCCTGAACGATCCGGGCCCGATCCCCGATCCGGCGCACCCCGGCCAGTTCATCACCGACCCGTACTTCAACCGGCAGTACAGCCAGTTCACCTACACCTTCCAGTACATCCCCGGCAAGACCACCTACCTCGACACGCCGGTGCTGCCCATGGCGGCCTACACGGGGCCGGACCAGTACTCGCTGGACTGCGAATTCCCCGACGGGACGCCCATGATCTACTCCGTCAGCCATCCCGGCGTGGGGACGAACGGCCCGTATGTCTCCGCAACCGGGCAGAACCTGACCATCGTGGCCCAGGGGAACGTGGACGTGCCCAATCCCCTCTACAACAAGGATGACCCGAATCCGGCGCCCAAGACCATCGTCCGGGATTACGGCTTCGGCACCACCCCCGGCACGGTGACGATCAACGGCACGCCCATGACCAACCTCAACTGGAGCGCGGGGTCCATCACCGGCACCGTCGCGGGCGGCACGACCACCGGCCAGTTGGTGGTGATCCGCGGCGATAACGGCCTGTCCACCCCCGTCGGGGTGACGGTCACCGTCGGCGACGCCAACGGCCGGCCGCCCATCATCGTCTCGCCGGGCGGCAGCATCCAGGACGCCATCGACGCGGCCCAGCCCAACGACCTGATCCTGGTGCCGCCGGGCAACTACCTGCAGCTGCCCATCATGTGGCAGCCGGTCCGGCTGCAGGGCTGGGGCGCCGGCTCCACCGTCATCAACGCGGTCAAGACGCCGGCCGAGAAGCTGGTGGCCTGGCGGAACAAGGTCACGACGCTGGTCAACAGCGGCGCGGTCGACCTCCTGCCCGGCCAGCCGGTGGGCGGCACGACCGGCGGCGAGCCGGGACTGCTCAACACCGAGGAAGGGCCCGGGATCATGGTGCTGTCGAAGAACGCCACGCCGGCCAACGGCGGGTTCGGACCCAGCCCCAACGCCCGGATCGACGGCTTCACCATCACCGGGGCGGACCACGGCGGCGGGATCTTCGTCAACGGCTACGCCCACTTCCTGGAGATCAGCAACAACCGCGTCGTGAACAACGCCGGCTTCTACGGCGGCGGCATCCGCATCGGCCATCCGGCCCTCACCCTGGGCGGCAGTGTGGACGCGCAGAATGACAACATCGTCATCCACCACAACCACATCGCCGAAAACGGCGGCCAGGGCAACGCCGGCGGCGGCATCGCCATCTGCAGCGGCACCGCCGGCTACGAGATCACGGACAACTTCATCTGCGGCAACTACAACAACGGGTACGGCGGCGGCATCGGCCACATGGGCCTGAGCGACGGCGGCGTCATCGCCTTCAACCTGATCGCCTACAACCAGTCCTTCGACCAGGCCACCTACCCCACCGGCGGCGGCATCTTCGTCGGCGGCGACCCTTCCGCCGGCGGCGGCCTGACCGACGGCTCCGGTTCGGTCACCATCCTCAGCAACGTGATTCAGGGGAACATGGCCGGAGCCGGCGACGGCGGCGGCATCCGCCTGGAAAGCGTCAACGGCGCCGACGTGGCGGCCAGCCCGGGCAACCCGGCCAACTGGTACAGCGTCGACGTCTTCAACAACATCATCGCCAACAACGTGACCGGCCTGGCCGGCGGCGGCATCGCCCTGCAGGATGCGGTCCGGGTGCACATCGACCACAACACCATCGCCAACAACGACAGCACCGGCACCAGCGGACTCGCGTTCACCCCGGGCAGCCCCAACGATTCCGACTTCCAGCCGGCAGGCGTGGTCAGCCGGGAGAACTCGCTGGACCTGGAGGCGCTCCTCGGACCCAACTCCTTCTCCAACCCCGAGTTGAAAAACAACATCATCTGGCACAACCGCTCGTTCCGGTTCCATGTGAACACGGCGACCAATCCCTACACGTACCAGCTGCTGCCGGACGTGGGAGCGGGCCAACCGGCGTCATTCAGCGACCTGGCCGTCCTGGGACCCGCCGGCACCCTGGACCCGCGCAACTGCCTCCTCACCAGCGCGGCCGGCTACGACTCGTCCAACATCTCCGCCGACCCGCAGTTCGTGGCCGAGTACTTCAACGGCCCGTCCAGCCAGATCATCAACGAGGGGGAGGTCAACAACATCTCCATCGCGGTGGCGTTCGACGAGGGCGGCAACTTCATCGACGTCCACTTCGGCCCGCTGTCCCGCTACAGCCCGACCTCCGGCCTCCTGCTGGGCGACTACCACATCCTGGGAACCTCCCCGGCCAAGGGCGGCGGCGACGGCGCGGTGGTCTCGACGTATCCCCTGCTTGGTCAGGACATCGACGGGAACAGCCGCCCGACCGTGACGCCCGACATTGGCGCCGACCAGACCGGTTCGCTGGCGGACCTGAACATGGACGGGACGATCAATTCGACCGACCTGGTGATTCTGCTCAACTTCCTGAGCGGCAACATCGCGCAGGGCACCCCGCCTTTCCTGTCGGCGCTCGTCTCGGCCGACGTCAACAACGACGGATTGGTGAACGCCCTGGACGCCCTGGCGCTGGCGGCCCTCCTGGCCGGAGGGGCGTGACATGAGAATACCTAGGAGAAGGAGTCACAACATGACGAACCATTCGCATACCGGGAACCGGTTCCTGATTCTCCTGCTGGCCGTCTTCGCGGCGGCCAGCCTGATCCCCTCCGGCGGGGCGGCCCGGGCCCAGGTCAACATCCAGTGCCCGGATCCCGGCACCAAACCCAACGGCCGCTGCATGTCCATCACCTGCGGCGACGGCTTCGTCACCATGGCGGACGGCCGGGTGCTGTACATCTTCGGCTTCAACGACGTCACCGGGGTGCCCGCCGACGAGGTGATGAACACCGGCATGCTGGCGGCCAACTTTCCGGCGCCTACCATCGCCCTGGACGAGGGCGACGAGTTCTACCTCTCCCTGAGCAACGTGGGCATGGTGATCCGCCCCGACCTGTTCGACGCCCACACCGTCCACTGGCACGGCTATGCCAACGCCTCGTCCATCTTCGACGGATTGCCGGACGCCAGCATCGGCATCAACCAGGGGGCGACCCTCACCTACTACTACAACGTGAACGAGCCGGGCACCTACATGTACCACTGCCACGTGGAGGCGGTGGAGCACATGCAGATGGGCATGCTGGGCAACCTCTACGTCCGGCCCAAGCAGAACCGCCTGCCCAACGGCACTCTCCTGGGCGCTCACGTCCACGCCAACCCGGACTGGAACGCGGACCGCAACCTGGACAATCCGCTGGTGGGTGACAAGTACGTGTACAACGACGGCGACGGCACCACCCGGTACGACGTGGAAGTCGCGCTCCAGATCGGGTCCTTCGACCCAGTGTTCCACGACGCCGACGAACAGATCCAGCCCCTGCCCTTCGAGACCATGCGGGACACCTACCCGATGCTCAACGGGCGGGGCTACCCCGACACCGTCAACCCGAACCCCCTGCCCGCGCCGGCGGAAAACGGCGGGCTGGTGTCCCAGAAGATCAGTTCGCTGATCACCGCCACGGCCGGGCAGAAGATCCTGCTGCGGCTGTCCGACCTCAACGTGACGCGGTTCTACACACTGGCCACCACGGGCATCCCGATGCGCGTGGTCGGGTACGACGCCCGGCTCAACCGCGGCGCCACCGGGCTGAACCTGTACTACGACACCCAGAGCCTCACCATCGGCGGCGGCGAGTCGGCCGACGTCATCCTGGACACCACCGGCGTGGCGCCGGGCACGTATTTCCTCTACACCACCAACCTCAACTTTTTGAACAATTTCCAGGACGATTTCGGCGGCATGATGACCGAGATCCGGATCAACTGAAAAGGTAGGAGGAGATCATGAACAGAAAAACACACAGAACCTTGGGGTTGTTCCCGGTCGTCTTGGTCTTGTGCACCCTGGCATTGCCGGGAACGGCCTGGGCGAAGATCGACGGGGTGACCGGCACCTTCTTCGCCATGACCGCCCGGGCGGGCTATATCTCCCTGGCGGACGGCAACGCCCTCTACTGCTGGGGATACAGCGTGGGGGCCAGCCTGCAATATCCCGGCCCGACCCTGATCGTGAACCAGGGGGACACCGTCACCATTACCCTGACCAACATGCTGCCGGCGTCGGCGGGCAACGTGTCCATCGTCTTCCCGGGGCAGTCGGTGACCGCCCTCGGCGGCGTGACCGGCGGCCTGACCCAGGAGGCCCCGCCGGACGGCCTCACCGCCGTCTCCTACTCGTTCGTCGCCGGCAATCCCGGCACGTACCTATACCACAGCGGGACCGAACCGGACCTGCAGGTGGAGATGGGCCTGATGGGCATCCTGATCGTGCGGCCCGCCGGCTTCGACCCGCTGCACCCGCAGGCTTACAACCATGCGGCCACGGCCTACGACCGGGAGTACCTCTTCCTGCTGTCCGAGATGGACCCGCGGATCCACTCTACCGTCGAGATGCTGGGCAAGGGCGCGCTGGCCGGCACGGACTACCTGACCGACTACTTCCCCAACTACTTCTTCATCAACGGGCGCGTCTCGCCGGACATCATGGCCCCCGCGGGTCCGTCCTTCTCCCTGCCGAACCAGCCGTACAACTGCATGCCGCAGGCCCATCCCGGCGAGAAGATCCTGATGCGGGTGGTGGGCGGCGGGCATGACCTGCACCCCTACCACTTCCACGGGAACCACGCCCGGATCATCGCCATGGACGGCCGCCTGATGGAGAGCGTGCCGGGCGTGTCCGGCCCGGACACCGGCCGGTTGAGCTACACCATCCAATCCGTGCCCGGGGAGACGGTGGACGCCATTTTTATCTGGGACGGCAAGGACCTCGGGTGGGACATCTACGGCACCGACGCCGCGCACATGGCCACCACCCTGGTGGACAACAACGGCGACGGCTATGACGACACCACCCACGAGTGGATCGCCGATCACGGCAAGCCCATCCCCGTGGTCCTGCCGGACATCACCAACACCCTGAACGGGCCGTTCTACAGCGGCAGCCCGTACCTGGGCGCGGCCGGCGTCCTGCCGCCGGGCGAAGGCGGACTCAACCCGAACGCGGGCTACGCGTTCATGTGGCACTCCCACACGGAGAAGGAACTGACCAACTGGGGCATCTTCCCCGGAGGCCTGATGACCATGCTCATCGTCCAGCCTCCCGGCGTGCCCATCACGGAATAGAAGGAGATACGGCTATGAACGCAACCAACAAAACCCGCTTCGCTTTCCTGGTCGTAGCGCTGGCCGCCCTGTCCGTGATGGCCGGCACGGTCTCCGCCGTGGACGTCTACCTGGCCGCGAAGCCCTTCACGAAGACCATGTCGGATGCCACCCCCGTTCCCATGTGGGGCTATGAGCAATACACCGACGGCAACTACAGCACGGTGCTCACGCCGGTCAGCACGCCGGGGCCCCTGATCACGGTGCCGGTGGGCGACACCACGCTGAACATCCACCTGCGGAACGACCTGGCCGTGCCCACCTCGATCTTCATCCCGAACCTCTACGCGCATCTGGCCCCGGTGTTCTTCACCGATGCGCAGGGCCGCCAGCGGGCCCAATCGTTCGACAAGGAAGTGGCCCCGGGCGCCACCGACACGTACACCTGGAACAACGTCCGCCCCGGCAGCTACCTCTACGAGAGCGGCAGCCACCCGGCGGTCCAGGTGCAGATGGGCCTCTATGGCGCGGTGAAGAAGGACAACACCGCGGGCGAGGCGTACCCCGGCCAGCCGTACGACCTGGAGCAGATCCTCTTCTTCAGCGAGATCGACTACGGCCTGCACCAGGCCGTAGTCAACGGCAGCTACGGCCAGCCCAACTCCGCGTACATCACCACGATCTACTACAAGCCCAAGTACTACCTTGTGAACGGGACGGAATACACCCTGGGGCAGTCGGTGGTGAGCGGGACCGGCACCGAACGCGTGCTGGTCCGCTGTTACAACGCCGGATTGAAGCCCCACACCGCCGTCCTGCTGGGTGCGGACTTCAACCTGATCGCCGACGATGGATACCCGTCGCCCTACCCGCACGGGCAGTACACCGCCTACCTGCCTCCCGGCAAGGTGATCGACGCCGTCGTCACCCGCCCGGGAGCCGGGGTGCTCCACCTGTATGACCGGGCGCTCTACCCGGCCACGGCGTCGCCGATGCCCGACCTCAACCTCGACGGCCTGGTGACCCTGTTCGACGCGGCCATCCTCACGGATTACCTGGGCGGCAACATCACGCAGGGCGATCCCCCGTTCATCGCCACGCTGGGTTCGGCCGACCTGAACCAGGACGGGGCGATCGATTCCACCGACCTGATCCTCCTGATCCTCCGCGTGAGCACGCCCTGAACGAGAGAGAGACTGGAACGAGGCATATGAACAAGCAACTCGACCGATCCTGCCCACAGATCCCTCCCCACAGGCGCGGCGGTCCCATCCCTGCCAGGGTGGGCGCCGCGCTCCTCCTCTTGCTCCTCCCGCCGCTCTGGGGGGCCGGACTCGTGTCCGGCCTGCCTGCTTCCCCGCAGGCGGAGAGCCGGGACATGAGCGTGGAGCAACGCTACGGGATCAAGGTGGTCGGGGTCCACCTCACCGCGGCGGGGTACATGCTGGATTTCCGCTTCCGGGTCCTCGACCCGGCACGGGCCGGGTACCTGTTCGATGCCAGCGTCAAACCCTGCCTGGTCGACCAGGCGTCCGGGGCCCGCATGATGGTGCCGGCGCCGCCCAAGATCGGGGCGCTCCGCTCCTCGGCGAAAACCGTGCTGGCAGACCGGAACTACTTCATCCTCTTCGCCAACCCGGGGCAATTCATCAAGCCCGGCAGCAAGGTGACGGTGGAGATCGGCGTTTTCAAGGTGGCGGATTTGGTCGTCCAGTGACGAAACGGCGGGAGGTTCCATGAGCATGCGGAGGCGAATGCCCCAGGCTTGGCCAGCAGCCACCGCCGTGGTTTGGCTGCTGCTGGCGGGCCTGGCCGCCGGGGAGGCGCGGGCGGGGGTGATCACGCCCGAGCTGCAGGCCCGCCTGATGGTGGCCGGGCCGGAGGAAGAAATTCCGGTCATCATCTGCTTCGGCAACCGGGTCGACCTTGCGGCATTCGGCAACCAGCTGGCCGGCGGCAGGGGGAGACAGCGCGAGCTGCTCGTCCAGGCCTTGCGCAGCCAGGCGGATGTCAGCCAGCAACGAATTGTCGATCTGTTAAAACGGAGGGGAAGCTCACGCCAGACAGTTTTATGGCTGTCCAACCGCCTGGCCGTGCTGGTGCGGCCGGCGGTTATTGTTGAAATGGGGGGGATGCCGGGGGTGGACTGCATCGGGCTCGACGCCGCGATGACATTGGGGGAGTCCACTCCCGGCACTATTTCCACCGGCGGCTGGAACCTGGCGGCCCTGCATGTGCCCGACATGTGGGACCTGGGTTTCGACGGATCGGGCGTGACCGTCGCCACGCTGGACACCGGGGCGGATCCGCTGCACGCCGACCTGCAGGGCCGGTGGAGGGGCGGCGCCGACAGCTGGTTCGATCCCAGCGGCCAGCATGCCACGCCGCACGACGCCAACGGTCACGGGACCCAGGTGCTGGGTCTCCTGGTCGGCGGGAACGCCGGCGGCACCGCGATCGGCGTGGCGCCGGGCGCGAAATGGATCGCCGCCAAGATCTTCGACGACGCCGGCGTGGCCACATTCAGCGGGATCCACCAGGCGTACCAATGGCTGCTGGATCCGGACGGCGACCCGGCGACGGACGATGCCCCGGATATCGTGAACAACTCGTGGGGGCTGCAGGGGAGCGTCAACCAGTGCGTGCAGGAGTTCCATGACGACCTGGCCGCCTTGCGCGCGGCCGGGATCGCAGTGGTCTTCGCCGCCGGCAACGAGGGGCCGGGAGAGGCCACCAGCCTCAGCCCGGCGGACGACCCTGGCAGCTTCGCCGTGGGGGCCCTGAACGATGCCCTCACCGTCGCCCTGTTCAGCGGCCGGGGCCCGTCGGCGTGCGACGGGCGGATCTGGCCCGAGGTCACCGTGCCGGGAGTCAACCTCCGCACGGCCGACCTGACGTCCGGCGGCATCTTTCCCAACGCCTACGCTTACGTAACCGGGACTTCCTTCGCCGCGCCGGAGGTCAGCGGGGCGCTGGCCCTGCTGCGGCAGGCCTTCCCGGAACTCGCGGCGGCGGACCTGGCGGCGGGTCTGCTGGCGGCGTCGGAGGACCTGGGGGTCGCGGGGCCGGACAACGACTATGGGCACGGGCTTCCGGACCTCGTGGCGGCCTACGCCCTGCTGCTGAACCAGGCCATGGGCGCGGACAAGGACCACGACGGCTACTGCGCCGGTCCGGCCGGCGGGGACCATCCGGACTGCAACGACAGCGACCCGACGATCCACCCGGGCGCGGCGGAGATCAAGCACGACGGCATCGACCAGGACTGCAACGGCTACGACCTCACGATCGATATCCTGGAGGCCGTGTTCGATTCCGCGACCGATACACTGCGGGTGAAGGCCACCAGCGAGCTGCTGGCGTCGGGGGCGATCCGGCACAGCGGGCTCGAGCTGGAGGGCTATGGCCGCATGGAGCGGAAGGGGACCCGGCGCTGGGTGTGGTGGGAAAAGACCGTCAAACACGTCCACGGCAAGCCGGGTTCCGTCGTCGTCTGCGGCGTCGAGGGGTCCACCTCCGCGCCCGTGGCGTCCAAATAAATCCATTCTGCCGGTTCGGCGTTCGTCTTTCCATTGCGGATATCGGATTGCGGATTTCGGATTTCAATCCGCAATTCCAAATCCGCACTCCGCACTCCGCAATCACCCCAACCCTGTTTCTCGGAAAGGGAACGGAGGGTCAGGGCTGGATTCTACACATCGTTTTCCGTATAATGGGCTTAGTTCAATCGGTACCATAGGGTTCGGATGATGGCGCACATGGAAACGGACTCCCTCCGGAGGAGTAGGGAACGGACGGCTCTACGCCGTTTCGTGGCGGCATGCATCCTCGCCTCCGCGGTCTGGACCGCGCCGGCGGGCCTGCCGTCCGCCGCGCCTTACCCCGGGCAAGGAAAACTCGCGTTCCAGCACATCACCGCGGATGACGGCCTGTCCAACAACACCGTCCGCGGCATCGTCCAGGATCGGCAGGGCTACCTCTGGTTCGGCACCGAGGACGGCCTGAACCGTTATGACGGATACTCCTTCACCACCTATCGCCATCTCCCCCAGGACCCCGGGACCGTCGGCGACGATTTCATCTGGGCCCTCAGCCTGGCCCCAGACGGCGGGATCTGGGTCGGGACCAACGACGGAGGGCTATCGCGCTGCGATCCCGAGACCCGCCGCTTCCGTGTCTGGGCGCACGATCCCGCACAATCCGGCAGCCTGAGCGACAACAACGTCCGCTCCGTCTGCGCGGCCCCGGACGGCACGGTCTGGGCCGGCACCCAGGCGGGCGGTCTCAACCACCTGGATCCGGCCGGCGGCACCATTCGGATCTACCGGCACCACCCCGCGATCCCCGGCAGCCTCGCCCACGACACCGTCATGGCGGTCTGCGTCGACCGGTCCGGCGTCCTGTGGGCCGGCACCAGCGACGGGCTGGACCGCTGGGACCCGGCCCACGGCGGATTCATCCACTACCGGCACGATCCCGCCGATCCCGGCAGCCTCAGCCATCCGGTCATCGTGGCCCTCCTGGAGGACGACGCCGGCGCCCTGTGGGTGGGCACCGAAGACGGCCTGAACCGGCTGGACCGCGCCACCGGCCGGTTCACCCGCTATTCCCACGACCCGCGGGACCCCGGCTCCCTGCCCCACGACAATGTGCTCTCTCTCCACCAGGATCACGAAGGCCGCCTCTGGGTGGGCACCGTGGGCGGAGCGGCCCTGCTGGACCGGGCCACGGGCCGCTGCCGCCGCTTCCGGGCCGAGCCGAGCCGCCCCGACAGTCTCGGCAACAACGTGGTCATCGCCGCCTTCGAAGATGCCGGGGGCACGCTCTGGTTCGGCACCGGCGGCGGGATCAGCCGGTACAATCCCTTCAATTGCCGCTTCGAGCGAATCACCCCCGTTCCCGGCGATCCCGACAGCCTCGGCGCCCCCATCGTCCGGTCCATCCTGATGGACCGCGCGGGGCTGCTGTGGGTCGGGTTCGTGGACGGCGGCCTTGACCGGATCGACCTCTCCGCCGGCCGTTTCACCCATTATCGCAACCGGCCGGGAGATCCCGCCAGCCTGGGCCGGGACATGGTGTCCACCCTCTACGAAGACCGGCAGGGACGGTTCTGGGTCGGCACGTGGGGCAGCGGGCTGGACCGGATGGACCGCGCCCGCGGCACCTTCACCCACTACCGCAGCCGGGCCGACGACCCGGCCACCCTGAGCAGCGACATCGTCCAGGCGATCGCGGAGGACCCGTCAGGGAACCTGTGGGTGGGCACGGAAAACGGGCTGAACCGGATGGATCCCGCCACGGGCCGGGTGACTCGGTTCCGCCACGATCCCGCCTCCCCCGACAGCCTGAGTGACAACCGCATCCAGTCGGGCGCCCTGTGCTTCGACCGCTCCGGCGCCTTGTGGGTCGGGACCTGGCAGGGCCTCAACCGGATGGATCCCGCCACCGGCCGGTTCACCCGGTACGAACGCGATCCGGCCAACCCCCGGAGCCTGGGCGACAGCCGCATCACTGCGGTGATCGAGGGCGTCGACGGGCGTCTCTGGGTCGGTACGTACGGGGGCGGACTGCACCTCCTGGAACCCGACCGGAGATCCTTCCTCCGCTACACCGTGGCCGACGGCCTGCCCAGCAACATGGTGTACTGCATCCAGGAAGACGCCGGCGGGCGCCTCTGGCTGAGCACCAACAGCGGCTTGTCCCGGTTCGATCCCCGGGCCCGCGCCTTTCGCAATTTCGACGTCACGGACGGCCTCCAGAGCAACCAGTTCTTCTGGGGCGCCAGCGGCCGCGGCCCCGACGGACGTCTGCTCTTCGGCGGCGTCCGGGGCCTGAACGTGTTCGACCCGCAGGCGATCCGCGACAATCCCCACGTCCCCCCCGTGGTCCTGACCGCCTTCCGGAAGTTCGACCAGCCGGTGGATCTCGGCGCCGACCTCGCTCGGGTGCCGGAGCTCATCCTCGAGTACACGGACAACTTCTTCAGTTTCGAGTTCGCCGCCCTGGACTTCGCCGAGCCGTCCAAGAACCGGTACGCCTACCGGCTGGAGGGTTTCGATCGGGACTGGGTCCACTGCGGCACCCGGCGCTATGCCAGCTACACCAACATCGGCGGTGGGGAGTACGTGTTCCGGGTGCGAGCGGCCAACAACGACGGGGTGTGGAACCGGGAGGGCGCGTCCGTCCGCATCCGCGTCCGCCCCCCCTTCTGGGCGACCGGGTGGTTCCAGATCCTGGCCATCCTGCTGCTGGCCGGGATCCTGCTGGGCGGCTACCAGCTGCGGATCCGCGGCGTCCTCCGGCGGCAGCGGGAGCTGGCGGCGCTGGTGTCCGAGCGCACCCGGCAGCTCGAGGAGAAGAACGTCGCCCTGGCCGCCCGCCGGGACGAACTGGAAACCATCGACAAAATCGTCTCCTCGATCAATGCCGGCATCCAGTTCACCGACGTGCTGGACGCCATCGTCCGGGAAACCGCCATCATCCCGGGCGCCGAGCGGGCCTCCTTCCTGGTGCTGGACCGGGGGGCCGGCATGTTCCGCTTCCAGGCGCTGCGGGGCTGGCCCGAAGGCGTGCGCCGGCAGGCCGTCCTGGCGCCGGAGGAGGCCGCGCGCCGTTTCCTGGCCGGCGCGGAGGAGATCTTCCCCGACATCTTTCTGGCGCAGGCACGGCCCGACCAGCTCCCGTCGGAGGCGGACACCCTCGGCGGGCGGATCCGCTCCCGGCTGACGTTGCGGATCCCGGTCAACCAGCGGGTGGAGGGGTACCTCCTCCTCGAGAACCAGCTGGATCCCACGGCTTTCGCCCACGCCGACATCCTGCTGCTCCGGAGCCTCAAGGAGCACATCCAGGCCGCCTTCATCAAGACCCGCATCCTGGACGAGCTGCGTCTGCTCAACGAGAAGAAGAACGAGTTCCTCGGCCTGGCCGCCCACGACCTGCGCAATCCGCTCAACGCCGTGATCAACCGGGTCGGCCTGTTGCAGCGTCAGGTCCGCGAGGGGCGCTGCGATGCCGGCGCCGCCGACGACCTGGAGCGGGTGCTGCGGGCGGCCGAGCACATGCAGACCCTGATCAACGAGCTGCTGGACCTCTCGGCCATCGAAGCCGGCCGGCTGACCCTGTGCCGCAAACCGGAGAGCGTGACCGCCCTGCTGCAGGAGATCAGCGCCTTCTACCAGCGGATCGCCGGCGAGAAGAACATCCGGCTGGAGGTCAACCCCGGCCCCGACATGCCGACGGTGCCCATGGACAAGGCCAGGCTCCTGGAGGTCCTGGACAACCTGCTGAGCAATGCCGTCAAGTTCACCTATCCGGGCGGGGCGATCCGGGTCTGGCCGGAGCTGGCGGAGCGCGAGGTGCGCATCCACGTCTCGGACACCGGGCAGGGCCTGGGCGAAGCCGACCTGCGGGACGTCTTCACGGGATTCAAGAAGCTGAGCGCCCGGCCCACCGGCGGGGAGTCCAGTACCGGCCTCGGGCTGGCCATCGTCAAGAAGATTGTGGAAGCGCACGGCGGCTCCGTCGGGGTGCGGAGCCGCAAGGGGGAGGGCGCCGTCTTCACCGTGTCCCTGCCGCGCGCGGAGGACAAGTGCGGCGACTGCCCGGCGCGCGGCCCGGAGTGCGGCGCAAACCCCTGAAATCCAGGAATCGAACCGCAAAGGCGCGAAGAGCGCAAAGAGGGGACCTGGGATCTGGGGGCTGGGACCTGGGCCAATCCGCAATTCGCAATTCGCACTGGAGGTTGCGTCACCGCGTGAGGGGTTGCGCCTCGCGGTCGGTGGCGAAGTAGCCCTGGCGGCAAAGGACCCGGACGCCGGGCCGGAGCGCCTCCACCCGGATCCGGTGGTAGCGGCCGTCCCAACGGATCCGGTCCGGGCAGTACCCCAGCAGATAGGCCGAGCGGGTCAGGCGGTCTAGGCGGGCCAGCGCCTCGGAGACGCCCGCATGGATTGAGGCCTGGCCGCCCGTCCACTCGGCCAGCTGCTCCAGGCTGGCGGGGGACTGCAGCTGGTCGCGGTCGGTCAGGACCAGCGCCCCGCCCGGCGGCGCTCCGCGGGAACCCGCCGGATTGTCCAGGGGATTGCGGGAAAAACCGCTGCCGAGGCCGCCGGTCTGGAACGGGAAAACGGCGACGCGGGCGTCGTTGGCGAGGTTGGCCAGCCCTCGCACCAGCGCCAGCCGGGGCAGGACCAGGCCCTGGTCGGAGAAGTAGAGCAGGCCCCGCGGCTCCGGCTGGTCCCGCAGGAGCCCAATCGCCTTGGCCAGCTCGTGGACGCCGCCCCCCTCCGGGACCCAGCAGCGGGAGGCCGGCACGTCGGGACCGGCGAACAGCGCGTCCACCGCCGCCCGGATGCCCGGCGGCGCCGCCAGCCCCTGCGCCCGGAAGAGGCCGCGGCGCTCGGCCTGCTGCCAGTAGTAGGTCTCGATCTCGGACCGGCCGCGGCGGTACCGCTCCAGCAGGTTGACCACCTGGTCGTGGCGGGCGGTGAACTCGGTCACCCGGTCGAAGAACATCACCGCCACGCAGTCCGCCGGCCCCAGGTTTTCCCTCAGGAAATGCTCCAGCGCGTCCACCGCGCCGAAGGGATCTTCCGCTCCCCCGAAACCCAGAAGGATCAGGAAGCTGCGCCCGGCGGGGAGAGCCGCCGCCCTGGACGGTTCCCGAAGCCCCGCTCCGGCGGCAGGGACCGCCGGCGCCGGCGGGATCGTCTCGCGCATCAGGGCGAGGATCGTCTGGGGCCGGCCGTCGTCGTAGAGCCGGAAGTCCGCGGCGGTCAGGCCGGCCACCGGTTCCCCGTCGGGCCCGGTGGCGTAGACCCGGACGGGGACCATCCGGACTTCCGCCCGGATCATCCGGCCGTCTGCGGCCTTCTCCTCGGGCGGGAAGTCCGGCCGGACCGAGGCCGCCAGGAAGAGGAAAGCCAGCAGCGCCAGGCTGACAGGTCCGGCCATCCGCATGGCCCGACTTGGGATTGGTTTGCTCCGTCTCATCGCCGGCTCCGCCTGGGCGGGTCGGGGGATGCCCGCCACGCGCATGATACCACCGCCCGGCCGGTTTCGGACCGCGGGACCGCTCCGGAGGATCCCGCTTCGCACATTCCCGCTCCGCGATCTCCAATTGCCGGGGGGAATTTCCGGCATCCGGCCGTCAAACGAAATATCATCCTCTTCGGTATTGGAGGCAAAGTAATGAACGGATTCCCCGCACTCAAAACGCATCGGCTCGTGTCCCGGGCCGTCCGGCTGGCGATCCTGGTGTCTCTCGCCGCCTCGCTGGCCGCCTCGGCGGCCGCCGGCACCGACGTGTGGTGCACCCACGTCACGGCCGCAGCCGGCTGGAAGACCAGCGTCTCGATCTACAACTCGGGCGCGACGGACCAGGGTTTCCTGTACAGCAAGTACAACGAGAACGGCGTTCTCCTGACCGGCCCCGTCCTGGGCGTGGCGGCCGCCCGTTCCTGGACGCTGATGTCCCCCGCGTCCCTGCAGTACGAGGGTTCGCTCCACCTCTGGGGGGACGGCAACCTGCTGGTGAAAGTCAATTACCAGTTCGGCGACTCCCCCAGCGTGTGCGAGTTCAACCTCGACGGGGAGATGCGAACGCGGTGGGTGCTGCCCAACACGGCCCGGACGTGGATGGAGTATACCGGCCTGTCGATCTTCAGCGTCGCCGGAGCGTACCAGGAAATCCGGGCCGAGGCGTGGAAGAACGGGCAGAAGGTGGCCACCACGGACGTGTCTTTCCCCGAGGCGCGGCAGAAGTACGTGAGGCTGTCCAACCAGGTATGGACGGGCGTCGACTACGACGATTTCGACACCGTCGTGGTCTCCAGCGCCACGCCCTTCCCCGCCCCGCTGAGCATCACCGGCAACGGCGCCCAGGACCGGCACCTCTTCTTCGCCGCACTGCCGGAGCCCGGCGCCGCAGGCCAGACCGACGCCTGGGTCGGCCACGTGACGGCGGCCGCCGGGTGGCACACCCGCGTCCAAGTGTACAACGCCGGCTCCTCCTCCGTCGGCTACAAGTACTACCGCTACGACGAAAACGGGGCGCCCGTCGGATCGTACCACGCCGCCACTGTGCCCGCCCGTTCGTGGGAGGAGATCCCCTCCGCCGACCTCGATTACGAGGGCTCGCTCCGCGTGCTTTCGGCTTTCGAGCTGCTGGTCAAGCTCTCCTACCAGTACATGGACACCCCCAGCATGTGCGAGTTCTACCTCACGGGCGACCAGCACGCCCTCTACACCCTGCCCAATTCCGCCCGGTCGTGGATGGACTGGACGGGGCTGGCCCTGCTCAATCCCTCCCCCGACCCAGTCGATGTGGACCTGGTCGCCTTCAAGAACGGCAGCACCGTGGGGGTGAACTCCCTCAGCCTGGCGCCGGGCGGCAAGTACGTCCGCCTCTCCAACGGCATCTGGGACGGCGTCGACTACGCGGATTTCGACACCATCCAGATCCTGAGCGCCGCCCCCCTGCCGGCCCCCATCAGCATCACCGGCAACGACGCGCAGGATCGCCACCTGTTCTTCGCCGGCCGGCAGCGCCCGCCCAACGACACCGGCGACGTCGTCGACGTCGACGCCGACCTGGGCGTCCTGCGCTTCGTTCGGCAGGGACAATTCACCCAGGGTTCCGGCATCATGGAGGCCTGCCGGGAGTCGGATGAGCCCCAGTTCGATCACCGCCTGACCCGGGACCTCGCCGTCATGGACACCGAGGTCACCCGGGAGATGTGGGCGGCGCTGAAGGCGGTGCAGCCGTCGCTTCCCGACGATCCCAGCAGCGTCTGGCTGATCCCCGGCGCCAACCTGCCGGTCAACAAGGCGAGCTGGCACCAGGCGGTCCTCTTCGCCAACCTGCTGTCGGAGGCCCGCGGCCTGCCGCCGTGCTACTTCAAGGACGCGTGGCACCTCATCCCCGTGGATTCCACCAACTACACCTCCGGGAACTTCTATTGCGACTTCGACGCCGACGGCTACCGGCTGCCCACCGAGGGGGAGTGGGAATACGTCTGCCGATCCGGCACCGAGAGCGCGTTCAACGTTCTCTCCGGCGGGTACAACCTGTCCAACTGCGGCCAGGCCTCCACCCCGGGCTTGTATCCCGGCCTGGACGCGGTGGCGTGGTTCGAAGCCACCGCCGACGGCCGGACCCACCCGGTCGGCGGCAAGGACGGGTCCCCCTGGATGCTCTATGACCTGCACGGGAACGTCTACGAGTGGTGCTGGGACCTCTACGCCGCCTACCCGACGACCGGCCAGCTCGACTACGCCAACTCGGACAGCGGCACCACCCGGGTGCTCCGCGGCGGGAGCTGGGATTCCCCAGCGCGCCACCTCCGCTCGGCGGCCCGCGCCAGCAACCTCCCCACGGCCCAGCTCAACATCAACGGGTTCCGGCTGGTCCGGACGATCCCCTGATCCGGTCGGTGAGCGCGCCCGTCATCGGTCCGGTTGAAATTTCCCGCCACGGAGGCACGGAGAACACGGAGCCAGCCTCAGGGGCATCGGACATCCGAAATTTCATCCGCCGCTTTCCCGATCCCGCCCCGCGCGGGATCGGGATTTTGCTTCAATGGACAATAGAAGCGGCACGGATGCAATGACAGATGGACCGTTCGGCAGCTTCCCCGCTCAGTGTGGTTCTCCGGCAAGTGGTCGGCCCGTCCGGCCATTTTTCCGTTGACGGAATCGTGAATCACGGGGAAAATCAATTCAACGGTCATGAATCCTGCCGACTGAAAAGCACTGGAGGTGCCCATGAAGAGCTGTTTGCTTGCCCTGGCCCTGCTGCTGTGCCAGGCGCCCGCCCAGGGGGGCAATCGGGCCGACGTCAACGCCGACCAGGTGGTCAACGCCGCCGACACGGTCCTGCTGGCCAACATCGTCGCCGGCAACCTGGACGTGGCCAACTACGAGCTGGAGACCGTGGTGGTGGTGGCGCCGCAGGGGGGCGACTTCACCGACCCGGCCGATGCCGCCGATTGGGTACAGACCCAATCCCCCGGCCCGACCCACCGGTTCGTCATTCTGGTGACGCCCGGCGAATACAGCGTCAATCATGCGATCATCCTGATCAGCTACACAACCCTGCAGGGGTATGGCAGCCGGGCCAGCCGGATCATCGGCAACCTCATGGACGCACCCGCCCTGGTCCGCATCATGAACGCCGACCAAGCGGCCATCCGGGATTTGGGGGCGACCGTCGTTGACAACCAGATGGAACTTTCCACCACGGTGGTTGAAATCATCAACAGCACCGGTTGTTTGCTGGAGGGTCTCGAACTCTTGGCCGACAACGCGAGTGGGCACGATCGCTGGCTGAGCGCCACCAATTCTTCCGGGGACTGTCGGAATCTGGAAATGATTCACGGCACCCACGGCGATTTCACTGATGAGGGCATCCTCCTGGCAGGATCCCAATTCAACTTCGACCACCTTCAAGTCAAGCTGACCGGATCCAAGAGCTCCGAAATCGTCGGCCTGCACCTGACGGGCTCCATGGGGGTGATCCTGCGCGATTGCCGGATTTCCGTGACAAATTCAGCGTACGGATACGGCGCCACCACCGTGAAGGTGCAGTCTCCGCAGAGCTATGCCGGATTCAAGGACTGCAGCCTGCAGGCCGTGTCGAGCTCGCCCGCCGGCATGAATAATTTTTACTTCGTCTCCGACTCGACCACCCACACCGTCCGATTCTTCCAGTGCCAGTTGGACGGGAACGCCAACCTCGGCGGGGCTGATGTGGTCCGGTTCGGCTGCAGCACCTCCCTCGGCGTCGCGGTCCCCTGAGGGAAAACCGGAGGCCGATCACCACAGAGGCACGGAGCACACGGAGCGATCCATTTGCCATTGGTCATTTGACATTTTTCATTTGTCATTTTTCCAATCCATCGGAACAGAAGGATTGGGGTTTGAAATGAACAATGCCAAATGACCAATCTCAAATGACAATTGGATCGCTCCGTGTGCTCCGTGCCTCTGTGGTGAATTCCCCCTCACCCGCTGGTTTTCAGGCGCAGCCGCGCGGCGGCGGCGTGGGCCGGCAGTCCCTCGGCGTCGGCCATGGCCGCGGCCTGCTCCGCCAGCGCCGGCAGGCCCGCCGGGGACACCCGCTGCCAGGTCAGGATCCGCAGGAAGGTGCCCACCCAGACTCCGCCGGTGAAGCGCGCCGCACCGCCGGTAGGCAGGATGTGGTTGGTGCCGGAGCCGTAGTCGCCGAACACCTCCGCCGAGTTGGGCCCCACGAAGAGCGCTCCGTACGAGTGCAGGCGTTCCGCCAGCGCCTCCGCCCGCGGGCCGATCAGCTCGAGGTGCTCCGGGGCGAGGGCGTCCGCCAGGGCCAGCGCCTCGCCCTCCCCGGCCGCCACCAGGGCGAAGCCGTTGGCCAGGCTCCGGCGGGCCGGGCTGTCCGGCGGCAGCTCCGCCAGCAGGCGCCGGACGGCGGCGTTCACGGCTTCCGGCAGCTCGGGGTCGAGGCTGGCCAGCACCGGCACGGCGTCGGGATCGTGCTCGGCCTGGGCCAGCAGGTCGGCCGCCACCAGCGCCGGGTTGGCCGTCCGGTCGGCGATGACCAGCAGCTCCGAGGGCCCGGCCGGGAAGTCGATCCCCACGTCGCCGTAGAGCAGCCGCTTGGCCCCGGTGACGAAGCGGTTGCCCGGCCCCACCACCAGGTCCGCCCGGGGCAGTCCGGCCAGACCCCAGGCCGCCGCCGCCACGCCGTGGGCGCCACCCAGGTTGAAGACCCGGTCCGCGCCCGCCAGCCCCGCCGCCGCCACCGTCACCGGGTGGATGCGCGGGCTGAGAACGGCCACCTCCGCCACGCCGGCGACCCGCGCCGGCACGACGCCCATGATCACCGAGGACGGCAGCGGGTACCGGCCTCCGGGGGCGTAGCAGGCCGCCCGCCGGACCGGCATCACCCGGTGCCCCACGGCCACGCCTTCGTAGTCCACCACCAGGTCGGAGAACATCTCCCGCTGCCCCTCGGCGAACTTCCGCACCTGCCGGATGACCTTCTCCAGCTGCCCCCGCAGGGCCGGGTCCAGCTCCGCCACAGCCCGGCGGACCTCCGCCCGCGGCACCTCGAAGTCCGGGCCGCCGAAGCCGTCCAGCTTCTCCGCCCAGCGGCGCACCGCGGCGGCGCCCTCGTTCCGGATCTCCTCCAGGATCGCCGGAACCTCCGGCGGCATGGGGGGCGCCCGCCGCTCGGACCGCGCCAGCGCCTCCTCCATCCCCACCACGGCCAGCCCCACTGTCGTTTTGTCTTTCATGCCTCACTCTCCCTGCATCACCCAGATTCCTTTGGCGGATGCGATCCGGGGAAATTCAACGCAGATAGACGCACATGGATAATGATGTCTTATGATGAATCAGGTAAAAGGTTTCGATCATAACAGATCATAAAGAATCAGCGTAAATCAGCGTTGAATTCCCTGCTGCCGTCGGCGCTTGGCGTCCTTCGCGCCTTTGCGGTTAGATTCGGATTCCGGTCCCGGGGAACCGCGTGGCGCCTCTCCAGCTCGGCCGCCACCTGCCCCAGCTGGATGCCTCCGGCCGCCATCTGCGCCAGGAGGTGGTACAGCAGGTCGGCGCACTCCCAGACCAGGTCGCCGGGCCGCTCCCGCGCCTCGATGACCTCCTCCGTCTCCTCGCGGAGCTTGGCGTCCAGCAGGGCCGGCTCGGCCATCAGCCGGGCGGTGTAGCTGCCGGGGGGCGCGGCGGCGAGGCGGCCGGCGATCACCGCCTCCAGGTCGTCCAGCTGGAAATCCAGGGGGCCGAAGCAGGAGCCGGCGCCGGTGTGGCAGGCCGGGCCTGGGGAGTCCACCGTGAACAGCACCGCGTCGCGGTCGCAGTCGGCCCGCGCCCGCAGGAGCCGCTGGGTGTTCCCGCTGGTGGCGCCCTTCACCCAGACCTGGCCCCGGGACCGGGACCAGTACGTCCCCCGCCCCGTGGACAGCGCCTGCCGCAGGCTCTCCGGTGTCTGCCACGCCAGCATCCGCACCCGGCCGGCGGCGTCCTCCACCACGCAGGGCAGGCGGCCGCCGCCCTTGTCGAAGTCGAGGCATTCCGCGAACGCTTCCGCCGGATCCAGGCGGCCGGTGTACAGGGCCATGCCGACCTGGGCGTCCAGGCCGAGCCGGTCGAGAGCCGCCACCTCCGCCGCCGAGGCGACCCCGCCGGCGTAGGTCAGCCCGCGGTCCGTGGCGGCGCGCAGCTCCCGCGCGGCGTCCCAGTCCACCCCGCCCAACCGTCCCTCCCGGTCCACCCGCGTCACGAGGAACCCGGCGCAGAGGGGCGACAGGCGGCGGATCCGCTCCAGGGGCACCTCCCCTTCCTCCGCCTGCCAGCCGTGGCTCAGCAGCGTGCCGGCGCGGTGGTCCACCGCCACCAGCACCCGCTCCGGCGGCAGGCCGGCCAGCAGTTCTTCCGAGGCGGCCGTGCCCACGATCACCCGGCTGGCGCCGGCGCGCAACAGCTCCTCGGCCCGCCGGCGGTCCCGCACCCCGCCGCCCACCCGGCAGCGGGCCTCGCGGCAGAGCCGCTCCACCAGCGCCCGGTTGTCCCCCCGTCCCAGGGCGGCGTCGAGGTCGATGACCGCGATCTCGCCGAAGACCCGGAACCGCCGCGCCAGGCCGAGGACGTCGTCCACCTCCAGCACCTTCTCCCGGCCGCCCACCAGCTGGACCGCCTTGCCGCCCATCAAATCAATGCTCGGGATCAACATACCGCACCTCGATGCCGTGATCTTGCAAGAAACGTTTCAATTCCGGGATCGACAGGACGCCGTCGTGAAACACCGACGCGGCCAGGACGGCGTCGGCCCCCGCCGACAGCGCCGCCACGGCGTGGGCCGGCTCGCCGAAGCCGCCCGAGGCGATCAGCGGCACGCGGCACGCTGGCGCCACCGCCCGGAGCAGCTCCAGGTCGAAGCCGGCCTGCCCGCCGTCCCGGTCCATGGAGGTCAGGAGCACCTCGCCGGCGCCGCGGTCCTGGCCCTCGCGCACCCAGTCCACGGCGTCCCGGTCCGTGAGCGTCCGACCCGCGTCCACGGCCACCCGGAAGCCGGCGGGGGTGCGGCGGGCGTCCACCGCCAGGACCACGCACTGCCGGCCGAAGCGGCCGGCCAGCTCCTCCAGCAGCCCCGGCCGGCGCACCGCCGCGGAGTTGACCGCCACCTTGTCGCAGCCGGCCAGCAGCAGGTCGCGGGCGTTCTCCCGGCAGCGCACGCCGCCGCCCACGGTGAAGGGGATGAAGACCTCCCGGGCCGCCCGCTCGACCAGGCGCAGGGCGGTGCGGCGGCCCTCCACGCCGGCGGTGATGTCGAGAAACACCAGCTCGTCGGCGCCCTCTTCCGCGTATCGGCGGGCCAGCGCCACCGGATCGCCGCTGTCCCGCAGGTTCCGGAACCGGACGCCCTTGACCACTCGGCCGCCGGCCACGTCCAGGCAGGGAATGACGCGCTTCAGGACCATGCCAGCACCTCCCGCAGGAAGGCCAGCCCCCACCGTCCGCTCCTCTCGGGATGGAACTGGCAGCCGGCCATGTTCCCGGCGCGGAAGGCCGCCAGGAAGTCCCGGCCGTACGAGCAGGTGGCCACCCAGTCGGCGGGCCGGCCCGGCGGCCACGCCGGGACGCAGAAGCCGTGGACGAAGTACGCCTCCGCCACGCTGCCGCCGGGGGAGAACCGCAGCTGGTTCCAGCCCATGTGCGGCACCTTGAGTCCCGGGGCGCCCAGCGGCACGCAGGCGCCGGGCAGCAGGCCGAGCCCGCGGGCGCCGGGCGCCTCGGCGGAGCCCTCGAAGAGCAGCTGCAGGCCCAGGCAGATGCCCAGCAGCCGGCCCCCGCCGGTGACATGATCTCGCAGCGCCCGGTCCAGCCCGGCATCGGCCAGGGCGCGGGCGGCCGGCCCGAAGTGGCCGACGCCCGGCAGGACCACCGTCCCGGCCCCTGCCAGGTCCGCGGGCGCGACGGCGCGGCGGGAGGCCAGGCCCGCCGCCGCCAGGGCGTTCTCCAGGCTCCTCAGGTTGCCGCTGCCGCAGTCGACGACGGCGATCATCCCAGCACCCCCTTGGTGCTCCGCGCCCCGCCGGGCCAGGGCTCCGTCGCCTCGGCCAGGGCCAGGCCCGCCGCCTTGAACAGGGCCTCGGCCATGTGGTGGGCGTTCGCGCCGGTGGCCCGCAGGTGCAGGGTGACGCCGGCGGCGCGGCAGAAGCTGTCGAAGAAGTGGCGGATGTTCTCGCACGCCAGCCCGCCCAGCGCCGGCGCCGGGAACGCCGCCTGGAACGCCAGCCAGGACCGGCCGCCCACGTCGACCGCGGCGAGGGCCAGGGCGTCGTCCATGGGCAGCCAGCGCTGGCCGAAGCGGCGCAGGCCGGCCCGGTCGCCGAGCCGCTTCGCCAGGGCCCGGCCCAGGGCGACGGCGGCGTCCTCGGCCAGGTGGTGGCCGTCGCCCAGCGGCTGGAAGTCCTCCGCCTCCAGGACCAGGCCGGCGCCCCAGTAGAACCCGAGCTGTTCGAGGAGGTGGGAGAACATGGGCACCGGTGTCGTGACCCGCACTTCGGCGGAAGGCCCCAATTCGACAAGGACCCGCGTCTCCCGGGTGACGCGCTCGACGCGCGCAGCCGGGGCGTTCATGGCTGGCCTCCCGTGACCCGCCGGTCGCACCACCAGGGGAGGAAGGCGGCGGCGAAGGCGCCGGCGTCCGCCGGTCCGGTCACGCTGACCCGGATCCAGCCGGGAGCCGCCGCGCCCAGATTCCGCACCAGGATGCCCCGCGCCTCGAGGTGGCATCCGGCCGTCCCGGCGGAGGTCCCCAGCTCCAGCATGCAGAAGTGGGCGTCGGAGGGCGCCGTGGAGACCCCGGCCGCGGCCAGCCAGCCCTGCAACGACTGCCGGGCCTCCACGGCCGCCCGCCGGCGGGCCGGGGCGCCGGTATCGCCCTCGAGGAGCGCGATCCCAACCGCGGCGGCGACGGACGAGACATTGTAGGGCGGCCGGATGGCCTCCAGGGTCCGGATCTGCGCCGGGTCCGCCAGGACGAAGCCGCAGCGCAGCCCCGGCACGCCGTGGGCCTTGCTGAGCGACCGGAGGAGCGCCAGGTTCGGGAACTCGGCCAGGAACGGGACGAAATCCTGGCCGCAGAAGGGGCCGTAGACTTCGTCCACCAGCGCCGGCCGGCCGCCGGCGGCGTCCAGGATGCGGCGCAGGGACGCCTCGCTGATGCGCCGGCCGGACGGGTTGCCGGGGGACACGAGCACCAACGACGCGGCGCGGGGCAGTGCCGCCACCAGCGCCTCTGCGTCCAGGCCGAAGTCCGGCTCCAGCGGGACCGGAACCACCGGCGTGCCGGTCAGCCCGGCGGAGACGCGGTACATCGGGAACGTCGGTTCCGGCAGGAGGAGCGGCGCCCCCGGTCCCCCGAAGGCCTCCAGCCACAGCCGGATGCCCTCGTCGGCGCCGTGGACCGGCAGCACCGCGGCGGCGGGCACGCCGTAAGACCGGGCGGCCGCCTCGCGCAGCGCCGCGTATTCCGGGTAGAACGTCACCGTGGGGGCCGCCGCGGCCAGCGCGGCGGCCAGGAAGCCCTCTGGCGGGGGCGGGCCCTCGTTGGCGTCGAGGCGGAGGTATGCGGCCCGGCCGGACGGGGGGGCGTAGTTCAGAGGCGCCTCCCTGGGCGGGCGGGGCGGTGGGGCGGCACGACGGCTGGAAAGTATCTCTAAATCAGTATTCATCGGTTCCTCCTTGTCTATAAAACCAGGATTAACTGCGTGTTCTCCGTGTCTCCGTGGCGTACGCATCCGAGTGGAGCCGAGCACGATTACGATGACGATGACGATGACGAGCACGAGCACGAGGGACAGGCATCACAGCACCACCTTGGAGAATGCATATTCCAGGATGTCGGTGGCGCCGGCCGATTTCAGCATCGGGATCAGCCGGGCCACCTGCTCCCGCGGCACCGCCGCCTTGACCGCGAAGCCCGCCTCGCCGGACAGCGGCGACACGGTCGGCCGGCGCATGCACGGCAGCACCCGGAGCAGCCCTTCCAGGCTTCCCGGAGCGACGTTCATCTCCACCATGACCCGCCGCCGGGCGTCCAGCACCGCCCCCAGCAGCATCCGGAACTCCGCCACCACCCGGCCGCGCTCCCCTTCCAGCGCCTCCGGGTGGGCGATGAGGCGGGTCGACGATCGGAGCAGCTCGGCCACTTCCACCAGGCTGTTCTCCGCCAGGGTGCGCCCGCTGGCGGTGTTGTCCACGATCAGGTCGGCGTCCTCCGGCGGGAAGACTTCGGTGGCGCCGTAGCTGCGGACGAAAAGGTAGTCGTATCCCTCCCGCTCCAGGAACTCCCGGCTCAGCCGTTCGTATTCCGAGGCCACCACCAGGCGGCGCGTACGCAGGCCGCCGCCGGATGCCAGCTCCCGCGGCGCCGCGGCCACCACGCGGACCGGGTCCAGGCCGGTGTCCAGCAGCTCCATCACCCGCGCCCCCAGCTCCACGACCCAGTCGTGGCCCGCGAAGGCGAGGTCGTGGCTGCCCAGCTCCACCATCCGCACGATGTTCTGGGGCTTGAGGATCTTCAACTCAAAGCGTTCGTCCGAGCAGACCGGCCGGTAGTTGCGGCCGTTCTCCGCGACGCGGAAGCCGGCCTCGGCCAGCAGGGCCGTCACCGCGCCGTACATCCGCCCCTTGGGCAGCGCCAATCGGATATTTGGTTCCGTCATGCTTGACCTCCGTTGGAACGTTGGAACGTTCCAACGTTCCAACGTCGAAGCACAAAAAAGCCCCGGGCTGGGAAGTCGCCCGGGGCTGTGGGAATCCGTGGATGGACCTGTGGGACGTCCCCGGGCGGGCGGCGAGTGGGCATGGCGGTGATGGACTCCGGAAAGAATCGGCGAGACGGCGGTGGGGCGAAACGGCGACGGAACCAGTTGCGGCTGGTCCATTTTCAAATCCGCGTTGCTCCAAGTTGGTTCATTCATCTTATCTGCCCTCTCTCCCCGATTCTCCCCGTCGCCGCGTCTCCCTGTCTCCCCGTCCGGGCAAAAAAAAGCCCCCCGGCCGTCGGCAGCCGGGGGGCTTGAAATTCTCGGGATTCGAAACGCTAGACCGCCACCCCCGCTACCGTGTGGGTATCGTGATGGTGAGCATGGGTTCCGGTCCAGGTCTGCGTCATGGTCGCCTCGATCAGGCGGCATTGTCATCGGGGCGGGCGGATTTGTCAATCCTTTTTTCGGGGCCGGTCACTTGGTCGAGTTCACCCACTCGATGGCGCATTTGACCAGCTCGGTGTTGCCGGCGAGGTTGAGCTTCTCCTTGATCCGCTGGCGGTAGGTCTCCACCGTCTTGATGCTCACGAACAGGCGGGCGGCGATGATCCGGGTCTCGACGCCCTGGCCGATCAGGCGGAGGACTTCCAGCTCCCGGTCCGACAGCCGGCCGATCGCCGGACCGGGCTTCCCGGCGCCGGCGATCTTCTCGTTGAGCAGCCGCTGGGCGACTTCCTCACTGAGGAACGTCTTGCCCGACAGCACCTGCCGGATGGCCCGGATGATGACGTGGGCAAACTCGTCCTTGAGCACGTACCCGCTGGCCCCCGCATGCAGCGCCCGCTCCACGAAGTGCGCCTCCTCGTGGACCGAGAGCACCAGCATCACCAGGTTGGGGTAGAGGCCGCGGAGCTGCTTGATGACCTCGATGCCGCTGGCGCTCTGCTTCAGGGAAATGTCCACCACCACCAGGTCCGGCTGCTCCGCCTCCACCACCTTGAGGGCGGTGCGGGCGTCGTGCGCGCTGCCCACCAGCTCCAGGTCGGGCTCGTCGGCGAGGAGCTGCCGCAATCCCTCCACCATCAGCGGGTGGTCATCCACGGATACTATCCGGGCGGTTCGGCCGAATTTCGCCTGGACCATCAGTCCTCCTGCTGCCCGTGCCCGGCGGATCGGGCATGAATTTCCGACAAGGGGACCGTGCAGACCACCCCGGTCCCCCCGTCGGGGTGCTGCCGGATCTCGAAGTGCCCGCCGATCAGCCGGGCCCGGTATTCCATGATCTTCAGGCCCATCCCCTTCGGGCCGGGGGTCTCGGATCCGGCGCCCCGCCCGTAATCCCGCACCGTCAGGCAGATCGTACCCTCCGTGGTGCGCAAACCGACGGTCAAACGGTCCGTTCCGGAGTGGCGGGCGGCGTTGAGCATCGCCTCCCGGGCGATGTAGTAGAGATGGGTCGCGACGCGGAGATCTTCAATCTGGATCTCCGGATCCACGTCGGTCGCGCAGGCGATCTGGTAGTCCCTCCGGATCATGTACTGGATCTCGTCGATCATGGCCGGCAGGCCGTTCTCGGCCAGCGCCAGCGGGAACAGGCCGCGGGCGATGCTGCGGGTCTGCTGGATGGCTTCCTTGATCTTCTCCTCGATGGCGGTGGTCTCCGGCGCCAGGTCGGGGTTCCTCTTCGCCAGCAGCCGGCACTGCACGGCGATGGACACCAGGTCGTGGGAGAGGTTGTCGTGGAGTTCCAGCCCGATCCGCTGCCGCTCGGTTTCGGAGATCTCCACCATGGTGTTGACCATCTCCAGCCGTTCGGCCGATTTCTTCCGGTACTGCCGGACGGTCCAGCCGAACGCGGCGCCCGTCACCCCCAGGATCCCCAGCGCGATCAGGGAAAGAAACCAGGCGCTCCGGTAGTAGGGGGGCCGGATCACCACCGGGATCGACCAGCCGGCCTCGTTCCACACGCCGTCGCTGTTGGCCGCGCGAACCTGGAAGACGTACTCGCCCGGATCCGGCTTGTAGAACGCGGCGGCGCGGTGCGAGGCGTCGGTGTAGATCCAGCGGGGTTCCAGCCCCCGCAGGCGGTAGGCGTAGAGGTTCATGGCGGGTTCGGTGAAGTCGAGCGCGGTGAACTCGATGGAAAACTGGGCGTCCTGGTAGTCGAGCGTGATCGCCCCCCGGGACAGGAGGGAATGGAGGGAATCCACGCTCCGGTTGAACAGCTTGATATCCGTCACTTCCACCGGCGGAGGCAGGGAGTTCGGCCGGAGGGCGGCCGGCCGGAAAGCGGTCAGGCCGGAAAGCCCGCCGAAATAGAGCCACCCCTCCCGCCCGCGGCTGCCGGAATTCTCGCTGAACCGGTTCTCCTGCAAGCCGTCGGCGGCGGTGTAGTTCCGGAAAGTCGGCTCCGTCGGTCCGGGACGGAACACGGCCAGGTCCCGCCGGGTGGACACCCAGATCCGGCCCTCGGCATCCTCGACCAGCGCGTTGATCATGTTGTCGGGAAGCCCGTCGCGGGTGGTGAAGGGGGTGAAGGCGCCGGTTTCCGGGTCGAAACGATGAAGGCCGCCGCCGATCGTGCCGACCCACAGCGCACCGGTGCGGTCCTCGAGCAACGAGGTGATCCGATTGTCGGTGAGCTTGTTCGGGCCCTCCGCGGCCGAGCTAAAATGTGTCAGGACGGGCGGCTGGCCCGGGCGTTGCGCCAGGCGGACCAGGCCCAGATACTCGGTCCCGACCCAGACCGCTCCGGACCGGTCCACCAGGAGGGCGGCGACGCTGAGATCGGCCGGCTCGACCGCCTCGATCCCCTGCAGCGCCACCGGCGCAAACTCGCCCGTGGAAGGCCGGCGGGTGTAAAGGCCGGCGGAGGTGCCGATCCAGAGGACGCCGTTCTTGTCCCAGGCCAGCGAGTAGATGCAAGCGGCCTGGAGCCGATGCCGGGGGTCGGGGTGGTGAAGGAACGGCGTGGCCTGCCCCCGGGCGACATCCAGACGCCACAGTCCGCTTTGAGCCGTCCCGATCCACAAGGCCATTCCGGGATGCGCCGGATCTTCGCTGAGGGCCTGGACGGGCTCCTGGAACAGGGCGGATCCCCCCGGCGGCACCCGGTGAAACCGGCGGATTTCCCGGCCGGGATCGTCGGCACAGGCCAGGCCGGAGGAACCCCCGATCCAGAGGCGGCCGGCCGAGTCCTCCAGGACGGCCCGGAGGTTCGGGAAGGGCAGCTTCAGGGAATCCTCCGCCTTCGCCGTGAAGAGCAGGAAGCGCCGGGCCGTGCGGCTGAGCTTGCGGATCCCGCCCCCGCTCGTCCCGATCCAGAGATTTCCCGAACGGTCCCGGCACAGCGACAGGATGACCCCGATCGTCTCGTACGGCCGCTGCTCGAGGAGATCGCGATGTTCGACGAAGGCGCGCCGGGGGACGTACAGGTCCAGGCCGTGCCCGCGGGTGCCCAGCCAGAGGCTGCCGTCGGGTTCCGCGCACAAAGCGTGGATGCCGTGGAAATTCGAGATGTAGGCATGGCGGATGGAATCGTGCGACGGGTCCAGGAGGTCTAGGCCGACCGGGCCCCCGATCCAGAGGAAGCCGTCCGGGGCACAAACCAGGTCGTTGACCGATCGGTCCTTCGACTCCCCGTCGGCTGGGGGGGCCAGCGCGACCGGCGCGGCGCGGCCGGTCGCCGGGTCAAGCCAGCTCAGGCCGCGGCCTTCCCGGCCGATCCACAGCCGGCCGTCCGGGGTCTCGGCCAGGGCCAGCACGGGATCCGGGGCGCGGGGGCCGGAGGGCTCCGGGGGGTCCGGGAAAGGCCGGCAGCGCCCGGCCCCGGGCTCCATCCGGAAGAGGCCGTGGGAGGTGCCCACCCAAAGGACTCCCGGCTCCCGCTTCGATTCGTAAAGCCGGTGGACGACCAACCGCTCCCGCGCGGGGAGCACGACCTCCGCCTTGGCCGGCGTGAAATGGCCGCTGTCCGGATCGAACCGGAACAGGCCGTCCATGGTGCCGACCCAGAACCGGCCCGACCCGTCCTCCCGCAGGGCGGTGATCCGGTTGTGCGGGAGTCCGGCGGGGATGTCGGGCTGATGGCGGTACACCCGGAACCGGTAGCCGTCGAACCGGTCCAGGCCGTCGTCGGTCCCGAACCACAGGAATCCCCGCCGGTCTTGGAGGATGCAGCGCACCGTGTTCTGGGACAGTCCGTTCTCGGCGGAGAAGCTGTCGAACTGGACGTAGCGGGTCTGGTGCGCCACCGCGGAGGAGGGAGCCGCGGTCAGCCCGGCGGAAAGGAGCAGGACTCCGGTGACCGCCCATACCGCCCGATGCCTGGCTCGTGCATTCATCGCATTGTACAATAATGAAAAGACTTGCGAATGTCAATCCCGCTACGGAGCGGGGCGTCCGGCTTTCATTCGCGGGTGGCGGCGGGTCCCGATTTGCGCCGCCACGCCTTCCGGATCATCCAGAGGGTCGCCGCGGCGAACGCCAGCATCAACGCCCGGGCGCCCCAGAGATAGGGCTTGTCCGCCGGAGCAGTGTCTTCCATCAGGAACACCCCGACGGCTTGCTGCCAGGTCCAGACCGCCAGCAGCACCAGGATGTAGGCGGGGGTGATGTACTTGATGATGAACTTGTACGCCGTCGGCACCCGCAGGTCGGCGCCCCGGTGCAGCTCGTCCCAGCTCTTGTCGATGCCGAAGATCCAGGCGAACAGGATGATCTCCAGGGCCGTCAGGATCACCAGCAGGAAGGTGCCGGCCCAGAAGTCGAGCTCGTCCAGGAAGCCGTGCCGCAGGAAGACGACCACCAGCAGGGTCGAGGCGGCCGCCACGCCCAGGACCGTGTTGACCGCCCGGTGGCGGCCCCACCCGAACTCATCCTCGAGGAAGGCGATGGCCGGCTGGGCCAGGGCCACCGAGGTGGTGATCCCGGCGATGAAGAGCAGGCCGAACCACATGCCGCCGAAGATGTGGCCGAACGGCAGCTGCTGGAAAATCACCGGCATGGCCTGGAAGCCGAGGTCGTACGCGCCGTGCTTGGCGATAACCTGGGTCTCGGCCAAGCCGAAGAAGGCCACCGCCACCGGAATGGCGATGGTGCCGCCCAGGACCACCTCGGCGAACTCGTTGGTCGAGGAGGTGCTCAGGCCGTTCAAGGTCAGGTCGTCCTGCTCCCGGAGGTAGGAGGCGTACATGCAGAGGGTGCCCTGGCCCAGGCTCAGGGTGAAGAAGATCTGCCCCGCCGCCGCGAGCCAGACCGAGGCCGACCCCAGGCGGCTCAGGTCCGGGTTCCAGATGAAAGCCAGGCCGTTGGCCACCGACCAGTCGGGGTGCGCCGGCACGGGCGCGCCCATGGTCAGGACCCGGACCGCCAGGGCGATGCCGAAGACGAACAGGATGGGCATCCCGATCTTGGCCAGGACCTCGATGCCCTTGGAGATCCCGCGGTAGAGGCAGATGTAGTTGATGGCCAGGGTCAGGGCCAGGAACAGCAGGGCGGTGAGGACCGTTGGGAACTCGGCGGTGCTCTCCACCCCCTGGAAGCCCCGCAGGAATTGGCCCATGGCCTCGCGGGAGGAATCGCCGAAGTACCGGCCGCTCAAGGAGAACCATGAGAAGGCCATGCACCACGACTCGATGAAGACGTAGTAGACCAGGATGGTGAAGGGCGTCATGATGCCCAGGAAACCAAGGTACTTGGCCACGGGGTGCTTCCACATGACCGCGAACATTCCGGGCGTGGTGCCGTGGCCGCGCACGCCGCCAAAGCGGCCGATGGACCACTCCACCCACATCATGGGGATGCCCAGGAGCAGCAGGGCGATGAAATAGGGGATCATGAAGGCGCCGCCGCCGTTGGAGGCGGCCTGCACCGGGAAGCGCAGGAAGTTGCCCAGGCCGATGGCGTTGCCGGCCATGGCCAGGATTAGGCCGACCCGGCTGGCCCAGCGGTCCCGGCCCGGCGCGCCCCCGTCCGACAGGGTCTTCTTCTTGCCGAACAGGACGCGGCTGAAGCAGTACACAGCGAGGGCGATGATGACGCCCCAGCCCAGCAGCAGGAAGGCCCAGCCGGCCCCGGTCAGTCCTTGGCCCATGGATTCGCCTCCGCCGAAGAAGTTCTTCTAAGCATAAGCCGGAACGGGATTTTGTCAATTATTTTGGAGGCGGCGATGAGGGGTTTGCTTTGGAGTGCGGTGATTCGGCGCCCCCAACATACCGGCGGCGGCAAGGGTCCGGCGCGCGCCTCATCACCGCACTCCATAAAAATCAGGGTTTCAGGTACTTGGCCAGGAAAAGATAGATCTCCTGGCGCGACTCCCGGGCCAGCGGCGTGTCGATCCGGTTGAAGCTGTGCCCGCCGGGCGCGTCCTGGTAGACCTTGTACTCGAAGTTCTTGCCGGCCGCCTTCAGCGCGGCGATCAGGTGCTGCACCTCGACGACGTTCACGTCGCGGTCGTTGGTGGTGGTGTGCACCAGCAGCGGCGTCTGCAGCTTGTCCACGCTCCAGACCGGCGAGCGGCGGCGGTACTCGTCGACATCCTGGTTGGCGGTCTTGCCGATGTGGTAGGGGGCGGCGAATTCCTCCCGGTACTCGTCGTCGGAGTAGCCCATGCGGGCCAGCAGGTCGGACACCGGCACGCCGGCGTAGCAGGCGGCGAACTTCTCCGGGTGCTGGAACACGGCCAGGAGCGAGATCAGCCCGCCGTGGCTCCAGCCCACCATGGCCACGCGCTTGCCGTCGACGAAGGGCAGGTTCTCCACGGCCCAGTCGCGGCCGGCGACGCAGTCGTCCACTTCGAGCCCGCCGTAGTCGATGGCCCGGTAGAAGTCGCGGCCGTAGCCGGTGGAGCCGCGGTACTCCGGCGCCAGCACCACGTAGCCCTGGGCCATCATCTCGCGGATGATGTGGACGTGGTAGGTGGTGAAGTCGGCGTGCACGCCGCCGTGCGGCAGGACGATCAGGGGGTGGGCCTTGGCGCGGTCGAGCTGCCGCGGCACGAACACGTACGCGTACACCTTGAGCGGGTGGCGCGCGTTCTGGATGCCGTACGTCTCCTCGCCCTTGGGATTGGGCGGGCCGACGTAGGTGACCTTGTCGATCTCGGCGACGTCCCCGACGCGCTGGAACCAGAGGATGTCGTCGGTGGCCTTGGCCAGCATGTCCAGCTGGCTCTGCAGCTGGGCGACCTGCGATTTCAGCTCCTTCACCTGGCCGGCCAGGTCCGGCGCGGGGTCTTCCGCCCGGGCGGCCGGCAGAACCAGCGCCAGAAGGAGGAGCGACAGGGCGAGGCGTTTCATGGATACCTCCGGAAAGCGGGATGACACCCGCCATTCTATCACGGCCGGACGTATTGGACGGTTTCCGAGGCTTTGTCGCAATCCCAAACAGTCTCGTCGATCACGGGTTTCCAGCCCGAAGGGCGCCCTACAATAGCCCCATGCGCGAGCATGGGGAAAGAATCGAAATCCCGCGTGTTCGTGGATCTCCTCCCCGAGCCCGCTCTGGGGCGGCATCCTCCTGGCGATCCGTCTCCCCTCACCCAGACCGGACGATGGCGAGTAGATCCGCCTGGTATGCCGCCCCGAAACGGGGCTCGGGGAAAGGAAATCCACCTGTTCTCCTCACGCTGCGCCAATCCCCATGCTCGCGCATGGGGCTATTGTAGGGCGCCCTCCGGGCTGCCACCGCCTAGCCAATCCAATCGTGGCCGGTTGTTGCGACACCGCCTCATTCCGCCGCCGGCGTGGGCGATATGGAACTTTTTCCGGCCAAACGGAGTAGTTGATCAATGACTGGATGCGAGTTCGACGGAAAAAGCGCGAGGCGCTGTTAATAAATGGGTACTTCAATCGTTTCTCTCTCAGGAGACGGACAAGGAGCGGAGAAGATGGCAGCGGCGGATCCCATCCCCCTGACCCCGGCGGCCGGCGGCGAGATCGAGCGGCTGTACCGGGACCACCACGCGATGATCCTGCGCACGGCGTACCGGATCACCCGCGACCTCCGCGATGCGGAGGATGTCCTGCACGGCCTGTTCATGCGGCTGCTGCGGGACGGGGGCCTGCCGGTCCCGGCCGCGGGCGCCGGCCCCTACCTGCACCGCGCCGCGGTGAATCGGTCGCTGGACCTGCTGCGCCAGCGGCGCGGCGCCCTGCCGGTGGAGGCCGCCGGGAACTGCACCCCGGCCGGCCCGGCCACGCCCGACGAGGTGCGCCGCCGCCGGGAGCTGGGCGACCGGCTGCGCGCCGCCATCGCCCGGCTGTCGCCCCGGGCCGCCGAGATCTTCGTCCTCCGGCACGTGGAGGGCCTCTCCAACGCCGAAATCGGCCGGATGCTCGGCATCTCGTGGAGCGTGGTCGCCGTCACCCTCCACCGGGCCCGCCGCCGTCTCCAGAAAGAATTCCAGTCCTGAGGGAGAGACGCCATGAAATCCAATCGACCCGACCGAAATGACTTTTCCGAGGCCCTGGACGCCCTGCGCCAGGAGACGCCGGACCCCGCCGCCGCCGAAGCCGCGGCCGGGCGGATCCGGCGGCAGCTGCAGGAGGCGGCCGGCGCCGCGCCGGTGCCGGACCACGAGCCCATCCGCGGCTGTGCCGCCTTCCAGTCTTTGATGCCGGAGTACCACGCCGGCACGCTGTCCCCCGCCCGCCGGGCGCTCCTCGACGACCACGCCCACGAGTGCGTGGCCTGTCGCAAGGCCCTGTGGAAGGCGACCTCGCCGGCCGCCCCCGCCGTGCGCTTATCCGGGCGGCGCGTCCCCTGGGCTTGGGCCGCGGCGGCCGCGCTGGTCCTGGTCCTGGCGGCCGCATACCAGATCGGCTGGCTCGACCGCTTCTTCCTGTCCGGGGCCGAGGCCCGCGCCGTGGCCGAACAGGTCGACGGGCGGCTCTTCACCGTCCGGGACGGCGCCGTGGCGCCGCTGGCGGCCGGGGCGGAGATCGCCGCCGGCCAGACCGTCCGGGCGGCCCGCGGCACCCACGCCCTGCTGCGGATGCCGGACGGGACGCGCATCGAAATGAACCAGCTGTCCGAGCTGCGGTTGGAGCCGCGGCGGGACGGCGCCAGCGTCGGCCTGCGGCGCGGCGACATCATCGTCCGCGCAGCCAAGCAGCCGGCGGGACGGCACCTCTACGTGGACACCGCCGACTGCCGGGTGACGGTGGTGGGGACGGTCTTCGCCGTCTCCAACGGCCCCAAGGGCTCGCGGGTCTCCGTGCTGGAGGGCCGGGTGAAGGTGGAAAGCGACGGTCGTGCCGAGACCCTGCAGCCGGGCGAGCAGGCCTCCACCCACCCGAGCATCGGCCTCCGGCCCATCGGCGAGGAGGTGGCCTGGAGCCCGAACTCGGCCGAGTACAAGGCCCTCATGGACGGCGTGAAGGAGGCCGGGCGGGAGATGTTCCGCCAGCTGGCCGCCCTGCCCCTGCGGCATGAATCCAAGCTGCTGCCCCTCGTGCCGGAGGGGACGGCTGTCTACGCGGCGGTCCCGAACGTCTCGGGCGCCGTCGCCGACGCCGGCGCGAAGATCCGGGACCTGATCCGGCAGAATCCCGAGCTGCAGGCCGCGTGGGAGGGAAAATCCGGGCACGGCCCGGCGCAGGCCGACGTGGACGAGACCCTGGCCCGCTTCCGCGAGCTGGGCGGGCTGCTGGGCGACGAGCTGGTGGTGGCTGTCCGGGACGTCCACGGCGAGCGGCCGAGCGTCCTGATCCTGGCGGAAACGTCCGACCCGGAGCGCCTGAAGGCGGCCCTGGCTGACGGCCTGTCCCGCCTGAAGGCCGGAGACAAGGAAACCGCGCCGGTCTGCCTGGTGGAGGATCCCACCCGGATCCCGGATGCGGCCGGCTTCTTCATCTATGTGGATGACGGCGTCATGGCCGCCGCCACCGACGCCGGCTCCCTGCGCCGATTCGCCGCCGGCAAGTCCGCCTTTGCGGAAACCCCGTTCCACGCCGAGATCGCCCGCGCCTACCGCGAGGGCGTTTCCTGGCTGGTGGCCGCCGACCTGGCGGCGCTGCGGGATCCCGGCATGACGGCGCGGGATGCCGAGGGGAGGGAGATCGCCTCGGCGGGCGTGGAACAGCTCCGCTACGTCGTGCTGGAACACAAGACCGTCGGCCAGCAGCCGCAGCTCCGGGCGTCGCTGGACTTCGCCGGCAAGCGGCAGGGCGTCCCGGCCTGGCTGGGCTCGCCCGCGCCCATGGGCAGCCTGGAGTTCGTCTCGCCCGACGCGGCGGCCGCCGCCTGCGTCCTGGTGGAGGAGCCCGAGGCCATCCTGGACGAGATCCTGCAGGCGGCCTCCGGTTCCGGCGGAGACGCCCTGGCCGGACTGCTGCAGTTCCAGCAGGAACACAACGTGAACGTGCGCGACGACTTGGCCGCGCCGCTGGGCGGGGAGTTCCTCGTCGCCCTGGACGGCCCCGTACTGCCCACCCCGGCCTGGAAGGCGGTCCTGCTGGTGGACGACCCGGCCCGGCTCCAGCAGACGATCGAGACGCTGGTGGCGGACTTCAGCCGGCGGCTGCAGGACGAGGGCAAGCCGGGGCTGGCGCTGGCCGCCGAGCCGCTGGAGGGCGTGCCGGCGTGGAGCCTGGCCATGGCGGGCGCCGAGCCGAGCCTCCACTACGTGTTCTGGGAAGGCTACCTGGTGATGGCGCCCAGCCGCGCCCAGCTCTCGGACGCCATCCGGAACCGCGCCAGCGGCTACACCCTGCCGCGCAGCGAGGCCTTCCAGTCGGCCCTGCCGGTGGATGGCCACGGCCAGTTCTCGGCGATCCTGTACCAGAACTGGGAGACGCTGGCCGGCACCGTGGAGGGCTTTGTCCCCGACGCCAAGAATCCCGACCAGGCCGGGGAGCTGGCCGAAGTGCGGGAGCTGCTGAAGAACGCCCGGCCGATGATGCTGTCGGCCTGGGCGGGCGCCGACCGGATCGAGCTGGCCTGGGCCGGCCCGCAGGGCATGAACCTGATGGACCTGGCCGCCTTCGGCAACCTGGGCCGGGTCCTGAAGGCCCACCGGGGCGGACTGGTCGGCGAGCCGGAGGGGCGCCGGCCTGGCCGGCATTGATTGCATTGAACCGGGGGGCGGGGGCGGCGGTCGCCCCCGCCCCTGTCAAGGAGAAGCGATGAATCCGTCCGATCCCGTTCCTGCCCCCGCCGGGGCCCCCGTCATCGAGCTGGACGGCCTGCGGGTGAAGTTCGGCACCAAGGAAATCCTGAAGGGTTTGAGCGGCGCGCTGGGCGGCCGCTCCATCGGCCTGCTCGGGCCCAACGGCGCCGGCAAGACCACCCTGCTGCACACGCTGCTGGGCTTCCACCCGCCCGCCGCCGGCACGGCGCGGGTCTTCGGGTGGGACATCCGCCGTGACTTCCGCGAGATCCGCCGTCTGGCCGGCTACATGCCCGAGAACGAGTGCTTCGTGGCCGGCATGAGCGCGATCCGCCTGACGCGACTCCTGGCCGAGATCACCGGCCTGCCCGCCGGCGTCGCCCTGGAGCGGTCCCACGAAGCCCTCACCTGGGCGGGATTGGGCGAGGCGCGCTACCGGCCGGTGGGCACCTACTCGACCGGCATGCGCCAGGCTTTCAAGCTGGCCCAGGCCATCGTCCACGGGCCGCAGCTGCTGTTCCTGGACGAGCCCACCAACGGCCTGGACCCGCCGGCCCGCCAGCGGATGATCCGCCTGATCCGCGAGATCCGCGACTCGGGCCACACCCGCATCGTCCTTTCCTCGCACCTGCTCAAGGATGTGGAGGACCTCTGCGACGAGGTGCTCATCCTGAAGAACGGCGAGGTGGCCAGCGTCTGCGACCTGGAACTCGAGCGGCAGGCCAACCGGAAGTTCCTCGAGCTGGAGATCCGGGGCGACGCCGAGCCCTTCCTGGAGCTGGCCGAGCGGCGCGGCTGCGAGTGCGCGGTGGCCGGTAAGAGCCGCATCAAGATGGTCCTGCCGGAGGGGGTGGAGATCCGCGACTTGTACGCGCTGGCGGCGGAGCGCGACATCCAGATCCGCCGGCTGAACTACAAGCGAGACTCGCTGCAGGACATCTTCCTCAAGGCAATGGAGAACGGTCATGGCCGTATACAAGCGTAAGTTCCAGCCCTACGAGGGGGCGCTCACCGACCCCCGCTTCCGGTTCTTCGTCCTGAGCCGCTACGCCTTCTCCCGGCTCTTCCACTCCAAGCTCTTCGCCACCTTCTTCGTGGCCTGCTTCATCGGCCCCGCGGTGGGCGCCATCCTGATCTACCTCCATTACAACACCCTGGGCCTGCAGGTGATCGGCCAGGCGGTGAAGGACCTGCTGCCCATCGACGCCGACTTCTTTCTCGCCTGCCTGGGATTCCAGACCGGCCTCGGGATTTTCATCACGGTCTTCATCGGGCCGGGGCTCGTCGCCCCCGACCTGGCCAACAACGCCCTGCCGCTGTACCTGTCGCGGCCGTTCACCCGGGCGGAATATGTTCTGGGCAAAATGACCGTGCTGGTGGCGCTCCTGTCGGTGGTCACGTGGGTGCCGCTCCTGCTGCTGTTCGCCTTCCAGGGCAGCCTGGCCGGCGTGGGCTGGATGCTGGACAACCTTCGCATCGCCTTCGCGGTCTGGGTGGGCTCCTGGGCCTGGATCCTGGTGCTGGCGCTGCTGGCCCTGGCGCTGTCGGCCTGGGTGAAATGGCGCCCGGTGGCCGGGTTCCTCATCCTCGGCTTCTTCATGGTCAGCGCCGGATTCGCCGAGTGGATCAACGCCATGCTGGACACCCGCTGGGGCAGCCTGATCAATCCGTCCGTGTTGCTGAAGATCTTGTGGGACGCCCTGTTCCTGTCCACGTACGGCAAGCCGGACGTGCCGGTGGCCGTCGCCGGGATCGCCCTGGTGGCGCACTGCCTGGTGTTCCTCTTCATGTTGTCCCGCCGCATCCGGGCCTACGAGGTGGTGCGTACATGAACGCGGCCAACACCATCCAGTTGCGCGACGTGTCCAAGTTCTACGGGGAAGTGCTGGGCGTGAACCGGGTCCACCTGGCCATCGAGCCCGGCATCACCAGCCTGGTGGGGCCCAACGGCGCCGGCAAGACCACCCTGCTCAACCTGGTCACCGGCCTGCTCCGGCCCACCCAGGGCGAGGTCGAGGTGTTCGGCCAGCCCGTGACCCGGCCGGATGTCATCTTCCGGCAGGTGGGCTACTGCACCCAGTACGACGCCTTCCCCAAGGGTTTGAGCGGCTACGACTTCATCCGGGGCTACCTGCGGGTGGCCGGGTTCGGCGAGGCGGAGGCCGACCGCCTGACGTGGGAGGCCATCGGCCGGGTCAACATGACCGAGGCGGCCCGCAAGAAGGTGGCGGCCTACAGCAAGGGCATGCGGCAGCGCATCAAGCTGGCCCAGGCCCTGAGCCACCGGCCGCGGGCGCTCCTGCTGGACGAGCCGCTCAACGGGCTGGACCCCATGGCCCGGGCGGAGGTGATCGCCATCTTCCAGCAGATGGCCGCCGAGGGGATGACCGTGGTGGTGTCCAGCCACATCCTCCACGAGGTGGACCTCATCTCCGACCGGGTGGTGCTGATGAACAACGGCTACGTGGTGGCCGAGGGCGAGATCCAGGAGATGCGCGAGGAGGTGGACGACCACCCCGTGCAGATCCTGGTGCGCTGCGACCGCCCGTCGGTGCTGGCCTCGCAGGTGTTCCAGCTCAACCACGCCGTGGAGGTGATCCTGCACCCCGACGGCAAGGGGCTGCTGCTGCGGACCAGGGATCCCGGCGGCTTCTACCTGCTGATGAACCGCATTATCCTGGAGCACAACCTGAACGTGGAGGCGGTCCAGCCCGCCGACGAGGACGTGCAGTCGCTGTACGATTATCTGATCGGTAACGAAGGAGGTCGGTCGTGAGCCCCTTGACCCGATGGCGCGAAATGCCCTGGGCCCACTGGCGGCGGCAGGCGGCGGCGGTGGTCCGGCTCGAGCTGCGCAAGTGTTTTCTGGGCAAGCGCCTGATCGCCGTCTACTTCTTGGCGCTGGCGCCGCTGCTGCTGATGGGCGCGGCGATGGTCATCAAGATGATGCTGGGCCGTCCGACGGACCTGGTCCGGTCCACGCGCGTGATGGCCGGCTTTTTTCAGGTGTACATGCTCCGGCTGGGGATTTTCTTCGGCTGCGCGGCCATCTTCACCAACACCATCCGGGGGGAGGTGCTGGAGAAGACCCTGCATTACTACTTCCTGACGCCCATCCGCCGCGAAGTGCTGGTGGTGGGGAAGTTCATCGCCGGCCTGTACGCCTCGCTCGTGTTCTTCGGCCTGAGCACGGCCGGCTGCTTCCTCCTGGTGCACCTGGCGGTCCCGGGGACCCAGCTCGCCCAGTACTTCCGCGGGGGAGTGGGCCCGGCGCAACTCGGCGCCTACCTGGCGGTCACCGCGCTGGCCTGCCTGGGCTACGGGGCGGCGTTCACCCTGTTCGGGACCCTGTTCCGCAATCCGGTGGTCCCGGCGCTGCTGCTGATGGGATGGGAGAACATCAACTTCCTCCTGCCGCCCCTGTTGCAGAAGATCAGCGTGATCCACTACCTCCAGTCCCTGTGCCCGGTGGCCGTGGACAAGGGCCCGCTGGCGGTCCTGGTGGAGCCGACATCGCCGGCTCTGGCCGTGGCCGGGCTGCTGGTCCTGGCGGTGGCGGCCATGGCCCTGGCCGCCTGGCGCATCCGGCGGATGGAGATCTCCTACTCCACGGAATGAGAGGTTCGCCTCACCCTCACCCATCGTGCTCGTGCTCGTGCTCGTGATCGTAATCGACGATTGACCGGTGACCGATGACCGGTGACGCCGACCAGACGAGGGACCATGGACGATAGACCATAGACCATGGACGATAGACCATAGACCATAGACGATAGACCATAGACCATGGACGATAGACCACAGACCATAGACGATAGACCATAGACCATAGACCATAAACCATAGAACATGGTCCATCGTCTATCGTCCATCGTCCATGGTCCGGGATCTGCCCGCCGATTCAACGATTCACCGACTCACCGATTCACCGTTGAAAATTCACTCGCAGCCCGGTAGTGAGCAGGACGTCGTTGCTCTCGGCGCCCGGCGCCGGGTTGCTGACGTAGCGGTCGTTGAACGAGACGTGCCAGGCCAGCCACTTGTTGAGGGAGGCGACGGCCGCCGTGTCGAACACGAACCGGTAGGCGCCGCTCCCGGTGATGTTGGGAAAGAGCGAGAAACGCTGCCGGAGGCCGAAGCGGCTCGTCAGCCGGGTGGACAGCTCCTGCCCCAGCTTGACCTCGCCGGAGGTGCGGTCGGGATCGTCGGAGAAGTACTCCCGGTTCAGGTTGATACCGCTGAAGACCTGGAACTGGGTGTCGTCGCGCTGCACCAGGTAGTAGCCCAGGCCGGCGCCGGGGACCAGCCGGAGGTCCAGCTTCTGGAACTCATCGTGCTCGACGTCGCCGTAGCCGCAGGCCGTCAGGCGCTCGTTCAGGAAGACCTCGTAGCGCCCGCCGCCTCGGATGGCGCTGGCGGTGGTCGTGGATTCGCCGCCCGCGCCCGAGTGGGAGTAAAGCGACTGGATGTAGACCGAGGTCTTGTCCCGCGGCGTCTGCCGCGTGGCGTTCAGGCCGGTGGTGAAGGTGAGGGTGTCGGAGTTCCCGGAGGCCAGGCTGAAGCCGGTCTCGACGTACCCGCCCCACAGCGCGAGGAGGCCGGGGTCCTGGTAGCGCTCGACCTCGGCCTGGTGGGTCTCCTCCTCCCGGGCGGAGCGGATGGTCCGCACCGAATCCCGCGACAGGACCAACGGCCCATCGGCGGTGGGTCGCACCCAGACTTCGCCATCCTCCATCGCCACGGCCCCCGCCACGGTCCTGCCGTCGTCGAGGCCGAGGTAGAGCGTCTGCTCGGACGATAGCGTCGCGACCGACTCCAGGGGGATGCTGACGGTGCCCATGAGTTGGGTGTCCACGGTCAGCGACCGGGTGTCGGCGCGGACGATGTCGCCCGAGACGCGGTCACCGTTGCGCAGGGTGACCTGGGCGGCGTGCAGGGCGGCGGCCAGGGGGAGGCAGAATAGCAGGCACCAGGTCGGAATTCGCTTCATCCCCTTCTCCTGACAAGAGAATCGCGGGAACCGGGACGTCAGTCGATTCCTGTATTTATATGATCTTGCGACGGGAATGCAAACGAATTTTCAATTGCGAATTGCGAATTGCGAATTGCGAATTGAAATCCGCAATCCGATGTCCGATTTCCGAAGTCCGCGTCCGGAAAAGTGACTTACTTGTCCAGGGCGGAGGTGCACTGCGGGCAGCGGGTCGCCTTGATGGCGATGGCGGAGCAGCAGTGCGGGCACTCCTTGGTGGTGGCCTCGGCCGCCGGCGCGGGCTTCTCCGCCATCCGCCGCAGTTGGTTGACGCTCTTCACGATGAGGAACACGCAGAACGCCACGATCAGGAAGCTGATCACCTGGTTGATAAAGGTGCCGTAGTTGAGGGTCACCGCCCCGGCCTTCTGGGCGTCGGCCAGGGTGGCGTAGGGCGCCGCGGCGGCCGCCCCCTGCTTCAGGACGACGAACAGGTCCTTGAAATCGACGCTGCCGAGGGCCAGGCCGATGGGGGGCATCAGCACGTCGGCGACCAGGGAGCTGACGATGGCGCCGAACGCGGCGCCGATGATGATGCCCACGGCCATGTCCATGACATTGCCGCGCAGGATGAACTCCTTGAATTCCTTCATCATGACGGGGGCCTCCTCCTGGAAATTGGTCTGCCAACCTTCGCCGGATCATCGCCTTCCTCCGCGGACGGTCATGCGGGGAAGGGTTGACCTGCCTCCCGGCTGATTCTCCTTCTTGCCGGAGATGAATGATTGAATTATAAGTGATCCGGGCCGCCCGATCAAGCCAATGGCGGCCGGCGGCCTGCCCGGCCGGTTGGCGAAACATCCGCAGGGTGCGAAGATCTTATACAATGAACCAGTGATTGCCGAGGAGGCGCTTATGAAACCGCTCATCTCCGGAAGGATCCCGCTGCTCCTGGGCGGGGTGCTGCTCCTGGCCGGCGCCGGCGCGCTGGCCGCCGGCAGCGCCAACTACCTGCGGTGGCGGGGCCGGGTGGACGGCTCCGATATCCTCCGCGTGCGGGGGCGGAGCGTGCAGGTCCAGCATCAGACCGCGCAGCCCATCCGGGACGCGCGCTATGAATTTTCCACCCCCCTGCCGTCGCGCGACGTCCGCGTCTGGATCGACGTGAGACAGGGCCGGGGGCGGGTGGAACTCCAGCAGGAGCCGTATCGCGGGAACAACTACACCGCCGTGATCCTGCTGGACGACGAGCGGCAGCCCGGCAGCGCCGACTACGAATTTTACCTTTACTGGGAACCGGCCGCCGACAAAAGCCCGGGCAGCGGCGAGGGGGGCGGATCCTCCGGTTTCGGGGCGTACGATTTCGTGTGGGAGGGCCGGGTGGACGGCGCCGACTACCTCTTCGTGCGGGACCGCTCCGCCTGGATCCGCCACCTCGAGTCCGGGCCCGTCGAGGACGAGCGCTACGACTTCCGCACCGCCCTGCCGCCGCGTGCGCAGGCGGTCCAGATGGACGTCCAGCGGGGCCGCGGCCGGGTGACCGTCGAGGAGCAGCCCTCCGCCCGCAACAACTACACCCTGAAGATCCTGCTGGACGACACCCAGCGCGGCGGCTCCGACTTCTACCGCCTCGGCCTGCGCTGGTCGGGCGGCGGGGATTGGAAATCCCCGCCGGGCAGGTACCGCGGCATGATCCGCTGGCGCGGGACGGTGGACGGGCGCGACCGGCTCTTCTTCCAAAAGCAGACGGTGGACGTCCGGCACCTTGAAGCCCGGCCCATCCGCAACATGCAGGTGGATTTCTCCGCCCCGCTGCCCCGGGAGGCGGTCGAGGTCCGGCTGAACGTGGTCCGCGGGCGCGGCGACGTCCGCATCATCGAGCAACCCAGCCGGCATAACGGCTGGGCCGCCGTGGTGGAGGTCGACGATCCCAAGAACGGGGACGACGACTACGAGTTCGCGCTGACCTGGTGACCCGGGGCCCCGGCATTCTCCCGGCGGTCCCCAATCCGCAATCCGCAATTCGCAATCCGGAATCACACCGGCGGTCACTTCGTGAAGCTGAGCCTGAGTCCGGTGGTAAACAAGATGTCGTTGCTCTCGGCGCCGGGCACCGGGTTGCTGAGGTACCGGTCGCTGAAGGTCAGGTGCCAGGCCAGCCACTTGTTCAGGGTGGTGACCGCGGACGAGTCGAAGGTCAGGCGGTACTCGCCGCCCTCGCTCAGGTTCGGGAAGACGGCGAAGCGCTCCAGGAAACTGAACCGGTCGGAGATCTTGCTGGAGAGGCCCTGCCCGATGAGAATCTCGCCGGACGTGCGGCGGACGTCGTCGGTGAAGTACTCCTTGTTCAGGTTGCCGCCGCCGAAGACCTGGAACTCGGTGCGGTCGTTCTTGATGAAGTAGTACCCCGCGCCGCCGCCGAGGACCAGGCGCAGGTCCAGCTCCTGGAACCGGTCGTGCTCCAGGTCGCCGAAGCCGAAGACGTTCCAGCGGTCGTTGAGGAACAGTTCGTAGCGCCCTCCGCCGCGGATGGCGTTGGCGGTGGTCTCGGTGACCCCGCCCACCTTCGAGCGGCCGTAGATCTCGGTGAAGTAGAACGAGGTCTTGTCCCGCTTCGTCTCGCGGACGGCGTGGCCGCCGAAGGCGAAGTTCAGGTTTTCGCTGTTGCCCGAGGTCAGGCTGAGGCCGAGGTCGACCGCGCCGCTCCAGAGGTCCAGCAGACCCGGGTTCCTGTACCGCTCGATCTCGGCCAGGTAGACGGTCTGCTCCGCCTGGGAGCGGATCGTCTGCACCGCGGCGGGAGCGAGGGTGACCGACCCCGTGTCCTTGGTCGCCACTTCCAGGTTCGGCTCGGCGGTCCGGACCGTGCCCACGACGGTCTGCCCGTCGCTCAATCCCAGGTACAGCGGCTGGTCCGAGGCGATGGTGGCGACGGCGTCCCGGGCGATGGCCACGTCCCCCATGGCGTCGGTGTGGATGGTCAGGGCCTTGGCGTCGGCCTTGACGATGGCGCCGGTGACACGGTCGCCGTTCTTCAGGGTGACTACGTCAGCCGCGGTCATGGCCCCCAAGGCAGCCAGAGCCAGCAAGAACAGCAGATTTCGTTTCATGGCAATCCTCCCGATGAATGATGGCGTTACCTGCCTGCGACACGAATGGCCTTGCGGCCTGTGCGAAGGAACCCTGCCGATGGAGATGTCCCTATAGATTCATTCGCACCCACGGATGATTCAGGGCACGCTGAATCGAACTGATTCCATGGATATCTAAATCTGCATTTGACTATATAGTTTTTGTCTCTGTGAGGAGGATCGATGAAAGTTGCTGTTGTTTGCCTGGCGCTTGCCCTCTGGTTGGCCGCGGGTTGGGCTGTCCATGCCCAGACCGAGTCGTTCGACTTGGTGACCTTCGCCACCCCGGTCGGCAACCGGAGCGCCACCGCGGATGTGGTCGGCTACACCGACGCCACGCCCACCACCTTCTGCCAGTATGCCGTGTACCGTAGCGCGCCCGGCAGCGGCGATCCGGCCCGGGACTTCGCCGGTGAATGGGCGATGCTGGTGGCCGGGCCGTACAAGGTGACCGGGCCGTTGAACTCCCAGACCGTGGATTGGCCGGGCGGCTGGAAGATGACCATGGGCGCCGCGAAGGTGCACACCGAAGGCGCGCGGAACTTCGTGGCGCTGCTTTCGGTGTACTCCGGATACGGAGTCAAGGTGTCGATCCTGGTCAATTACAACGACGACCTCTACCGCCCGAAGGTGGACCACTTCCTGGCCAGCCTCCAGCTCCGGCCGCCGGCGCCCGCCGCGGGCGGCGCCGTAGCGCCGACTGCCGGTCCGGCGGGGGCGCCGGCGTTGACGGGCCGGGAATGGCATCATTCGATTGCCAACTACTCCCAATGGGGGACCAACCCCTCGGGAGTCGAAATCGCCAAGATCGGCAACCAGGGATACAAACGCTGGACCTACGTGTTCAACCCGAACGGGACTTACTCCTTCGTCAGCGAGTTCTGGTCCATGAGCCGGTACCAGGAGTACTGGTTCGTGGAGGAGAACGGCACCTTCACGGTGTCCGGCGACGCCCTCTCCTTGTCGCCCCGCCAGGCGCGCCGAATCCTGCGCAACAAGGCCGGGCAGCAGCAGGGCGAAGCGGTCCCCGCGGAGCTGGAACCGACCGCGTATCGCTACCAATTTCATTTCTTCGAGGGACTGGGGGAGTGGAACCTGGTGCTGACGCCCGTCAACGGCCGGGAGACGAAGCGGGACGGGACGTTTACCTCCAACTCGCTGTTTCCGGGCTCCTACCTGTATGGCAAGCCGCCGGTGAAAAACTGAGCAGCGGCCCGCCGGTTGGGGCGGAAAAGGCTTGACAGTCGGAGGTGGTCTTTTAGAATGCAGGCATGGATTCCAAAAATGATACTCCCGCCCGTCCTCCGCTGGAGGGACTGAAGCAGCCGTGGTCGGAGTCGGACAGCGCGATCCCGCGCCGGATCATCCGGCCGCTGCAGGATTTCCTGCACACGGAGGTGGCGGCCGGCGCCCTGGTGCTGGGCGCGGCGGTGGTGGCGCTGGCGTGGGTCAACTCGCCCCTGGCGCCGGCCTATTTCGCGCTGCTGCACCTGCCGGTGGAGCTCCGGCTGGGGCCGCTCGAGCTGGGCGGCGACCTCCACCACTGGATCAACGACCTGCTGATGGCCCTCTTCTTCTTCGTGGTCGGCCTGGAGATCAAGCGCGAGCTGGTCCACGGCGAACTGCGCGACCCGAAGGCGGCCGCGCTGCCGGTGATATGCGCTGTCGGGGGCATGGTGGTCCCGGCGGGCCTGTATCTCGCCTTGACCGCGGGAACGAGCGCCGTCCCCGGCTGGGGCGTGCCCATGGCCACCGACATCGCGTTCTCGCTGGGCGTGCTCGCGCTGCTCGGTCCCCGCGTGCCGCCAGCCCTCAAGGTGTTCCTGCTGACCCTGGCCATCGCCGACGACATCGGCGCGATCCTGGTGATCGCCTTCTTCTACAGCGGCGGCATCGTCTGGACCTGGCTGGCCCTGGGAGCGGCCGCCACCGTTGCCATCATCATCCTCTCCCGGTCCAACGTCCGCTCCACGCTGACCTACCTGATCCTGGCGATGGTTCTGTGGCTGGCGTTCTACAAGGCGGGCGTCCATCCCACCATCGCCGGCGTGCTGCTGGGGCTGCTGACGCCGGCGTGGCCGTTCCACCGGCCGGCGGCGGCCGCCGCGGCCGCACGGGAGGTGCTCGGCGGGCTGGGTCAACTGCCGCCGGGGGAGTCCCGCCAGTCGGCGCTGCTGGAGGTGTCCGGGCTGGCGTGGGAGGCCGTCTCGCCGCTGTCGCGGCTGGAGGCCCGCCTGCATCCCTGGAGCGCCTGGCTGGTCCTGCCGGTCTTCGCCCTGGCCAACGCCGGCGTGTCCCTAGCCGGCACATCGTTCGCCGCCCTCTTGGCGGAGCCCGCTGCCCGGGGTGTGGTTCTCGGCCTGGTGGCGGGCAAGCCGCTGGGCGTCCTGGCGGCGGCGGCGCTGGCGGTCGCGCTGGGCGTCGGGCGGTTGCCCGAAGGCGTCGGCTGGCGGGATATCGTCGGGGCGGGCGCCCTGGCCGGGATCGGCTTCACCGTGTCCATCTTCATCGCCGGCCTGGCCTTTGCGGATCCTGTCGTGACGGACGCCTCCAAGGCGGGTATCCTGGCGGCCTCCCTGACGGCAGGGCTGCTCGGAGCGGCCATCCTGCTGCCGCGCCGGAAGCCGGTGCCGGCGCCCTCGGGGGCGGACGGGGGGTCCGATTGATCTTTCCGTCCTTCCGATGCATTTTCAGCGGGGATCGCCATGAGACGATTCTGGCCTGACTGGCTGAAAGTTCCGGTGCCGGCGGATGCTCCGCTGGCCGGCGAAGGCGGCCACCCCCACGAACCGCTGCTGAACCACGCGCGCCGGGATTTCGCCACCCTCCGCCAGGAGATGACCGCCGGCGAGGCGCTGTCGGCCATCCGCGAACGGGGCTTGGGCGAGCGGATCTTCTACTTCTACATCGTGGACGCCGAGGACCGGCTCGTGGGCGTGCTGCCCGTGCGTCGGTTGCTGACGGCCCCGCCCGATGCCCGGCTGGGAGACCTGGACGTCGACCGGCCGGTAACCATCCCGGACTCGGCGACGGTGCTGGAGGCTTGCGAGTACTTCCACCAGTACCGCTTTCTGGCCTTCCCGGTGGTGGACGGCGCGGGACGGGTGGTCGCCGTGGCGGACATCGACCTGTTCGCTCACGAGGTCCAGGACATCGCCGCCCGGGCCCAGGTGGAGGAGGCCTTCGAATCCATCGGCTTCCGCATCAGCCAGCTGCGCCGTGCGTCGCCGGCGGGGGCCTTTGGGATCCGGTTCCCGTGGCTGCTGGCCACCATCACCAGCGGCACCGCGTGCGCCCTGCTGGCCAGCGCGTTCGCGGACACCCTGGCGCGGGCCCTGATCCTGGCCTTCTTCCTGACCCTGGTCCTGGCCCTGGCCGAGAGCGTCAGCATCCAGTCCATGACCATCACCATCCAGGCGCTGCGATTCGTCCGGCCCACGGCCCGGTGGTACGCCGCCGCCGCCGTCCGGGAGCTGGCCACCGCCGTGCTGCTCGGCCTGGGGTGCGGGGGGGCGGTGGGGGCGATCGCCTGGGCGTGGCGGGGTGCAATGGTCCCGGCCCTGGTGATCGGCGCCAGCATCGGCCTGTCGCTGGGGGGGGCGTGTTTTTACGGCCTCAGCGTGCCCGCGCTGCTGCACAAGCTGCGCCTCGACCCCAAGATCTCCGCCGGCCCGCTCACCCTGGCCCTGACCGACATCACCACCATCCTCGTCTATTTCACCCTCGGCAGCCTGTTCCTCTGAGAGTGGGACGTCGCCCTCGCCGAGGGCGACTGACGGCAGGACCCGGCTCAATAACGGAACGCCCCTTCGGCCCCGGAGACTCCTCGCCGCCCTGCGGCAGTCCGCCCCGGCGGGGCGGAGGCCCCCGACGCGCATGTTTTCCGTTGACGCATCCGGCCGGAGGGGCTACATTCCGGAGCAGAGCCGCGGTCCTGCTCACCCGCCCCCCTGCGGATTTCCATCCGGCGCCCGCGGCCGGCGAGGAATTCGGCGATGAGATGCCCCGCCTGCCAGACTGAAGCCGCCACCGGCGAAGCCGCCTGCGCGCGCTGCGGCGCCCCGCTGCCGGCGCCGGAGACCGGGATGCCGACGACGGTGCTGCTGGGGGCGCAGGCGCACGAGCCGCTGCGGGGTTCGGTCTTCGCCGGCCGGTACGTGATCGGCCGGGAGATCGGCCGGGGCGGCATGGGGGTGGTCTACGAGGCCGAGCAGCAGAACCCCCGGCGGGCCGTGGCCCTCAAGGTCATCCGCGGCGGGTCCTTCGTCGACGAGATGCGCGTCCGCCTCTTCCAGCGGGAGGCCCAGGCCCTGGCCCGTCTCAAGCACCCGCGCATCGCCGCCATCTACGAGTCGGGCTGCACCGAGGACGGCCGGCACTTCTTCGCCATGGAGCTGGTGCGGGGGGAGACGCTGACGGAGCACCTGGCCCGGGACGGCGGCGTGGAAAGACTGTCCGCGGACCAGATCCGGCGGCGGCTGGAGATTTTCCGCGAAGTCTGCGACGCCGTCAGCTACGCCCACCAGCGCGGGATCATCCACCGCGACCTGAAGCCGTCCAACGTGCTGGTCACGCACGACGCTCCCTCCAGCTCAGGGCGGGGCGACCTGCCGGAGATCAAGATCCTGGACTTCGGGCTGGCCCGCATCACCGACGCCGACGTGGCCATGAGCTCCGTGGTCACCGAGGCGGGGAAGGTGCTCGGCACGGTGCCCTACATGAGCCCGGAGCAGTTCCGGGGCAACGCCGACGAGATCGACATCCGCACCGACGTCTACTCGCTGGGCGTGATGCTGTTCGAGGTCCTGACCGGCCGGATGCCCTACGACGCCGCGAAGAAGCCGTTCCCGGAGGCGGCCCGGATCGTCTGCGAGGAGCGCCCGGCACCGCTGGCGCGCGACTGGCAGGGGGCGCGGCGCCCCGACGGCGACCTCCAGACCATCGTCGGCAAGGCGCTGGAGAAGGAGCCCGCCCGGCGCTACCAGGGCGTGGCCGCGCTCTCGGAGGACATCGAGCGCTACCTCCACGGCCAGCCGATCCTGGCGCGGCCGCCCAGCGCCGTGTACCAGCTCCGCAAGATGATCGGCCGGCACAAGGCCGGATTCGCCTTCGGCGTCGCCCTGCTGGCGCTCGGGATTGCCTTCGCCGTGTCCATGGCGGTCCTGTCCGCCCGGCTGGCGGCGGCGCGCGACCGGGCGGAGCGCGAGGCGGCCCGGGCCAACGCCATCAACGCGTTCCTGCTGGACACGCTGGGCTCCGCCAATCCCGTGGAGGGGCGGCGCCGCGACGTGACGGTGCTGGAGGCGCTGGGCGAGGCGGCGGCGAACGCCGAGGAGGCCTTCGCCGGCCAGCCCGACGTGAAGGCCCGGGTGCTGCACACCATCGGCGTGACCTACCTGCGCCTGGGCAGGTACGCGGAGGCCGAGCGCCTCCTGAAAGCGGCGCTGGCCGCCTGGCGGCTGGGGTACGGCCCCGACGACCCGACCCTCAGCGAGCCGATGGCCAGCCTCGGGGTCCTCTACCACGAGCGGGGCGATTACGCGCGGGCGGAATCCGCCTGCCGCGAGGCCCTCGCCCTGCGGCGGCGCCGCGGCGCCGGGGACGACCTGGACACGGCGGCGATACTCAACAACCTGTCCCTCGTCCTCCAGGAGGAGGGGAAATTCCAGGAGGCCGTAGCCATCTCCCGGGAGGTCCTCGCCATCGAGCGGCGGGTCCTGGGGCCGGACCACGAGAACGTGGCCGGCGACCTGAACAACCTGGGGCACCTGCTCAGCAAGCAGGGGCGCTACGCCGAAGCCGAGCCCCTGCTGCGCGAGGCGGTGGCGGCCATGCGCGCCCGGCACAGTCCCTGGCTGCCGGTGGCCCAGGGCAACCTCGGGGAGGTCCTGACCCGCACGGGCCGCGCCGCCGAAGCCGCCCCGCTCCTGGATGGAGCGCTGGCCGCCGCGCTGCAGGAATTCGGCGAGGAGAACCAGGACGTGGCCAAGATCCGGGTCAAGTACGCGGAGTGCCTGGTCCGGCTGGGGCGGCCCGCCGAAGCGGAGGCCCAGCTGAAGGCCGCGCTGCCGGTCCTCGAGGGCAGCCTGGGCCCGGCCGACGAGCTGACCCGCCGCGCCGCCGGGATGTTGGTGGGGCTGAGTACCACGCCACCGACGGTCGAACCGGCGAAACGGCGAAGCGGCGGTGGAGCGAAGGAATAGCCTTACACCGTGCCGTCCCGGCGCGGGACGATGTGGGTTTTGTTGTAGCTCGCGCCGTCCCCGGTCGTAGCTCGCGCCGTCCCCGGCGCGAGGGGAAGATGTTGCCAGCTCAATCCATCCGACACGCGCCCGGAGGTCGCGAGCTACGACACGCGCCCGGAGGTCGCGAGCTACGGCGGCGCCCGAATCCGAAAACGCCGGGCGGCCCTCTAAACCGGCTACGTTCGAGAACGATCCTGATGCCGCTGCCTGGAGGACCGATGAGAGCATTGTTCCACACCCTGCTGATCGCCGGCCTGCTGGCCGTTGTCCTGGCCGCGCCGGCGTTGGCCGAGACGTTCGACCTGGTGACCTTCAATTCGCCGGGCGGACAGCGGGAAGCCCTGCCGGACCACGTCGGCTTCACCGAACAAGTCGGAAATGCCTTCTGCCAAATCGCGGTGTTCCACAGTGTGCCGGGCGCAGGTGACGCCGCCCGGGACTTTGAGGCGGAGTGGGACGGCCTGGTGGTCAAACGGTACCGCGTGACCGGCACACTCAGCAGCAAGGCGGTGGACTGGCCCGGCGGCTGGAAGATGACCGTGGGCGCCGCCCCGGTGTCCGCCGCGGGGGCCGGGGATTTCATCGCGATGCTGGCGGTGTTCTCGGGCCACGGGGTCCGGGTCCCCGTGCTGGTCAACTACAACGACGAGCGCTACCAGGAGAAATTCAACAACTTCATTGCCGGCCTGCAGCTGCACCCGCCGGCGCCGGCGGTCGCAGCCGGCCCCGCGCCCGCCCCCGCTGCCGCGCCGGCCCCGGGTCCGGGCGGCCCGCCGCCGCTGACCAGCCAGCCGTGGTACCGGGCGATCGCCTCCTACTCGCACTGGGGAACCAACTTCACCGGTCCGGAACTCGCCAAGATGGGCAACCAGGGCTACTCCAAGTGGACCTATAATTTTCGCCCGGACGGGAGCTATTCGTTCGTCAGCGAGTTCTGGTCCATGAACAAACACAAGGAGTACTGGTTCGTCGAGGAGTCCGGCAACTACCAGGTTTCGGGCGAGATCATCCGCGTCTCGCCCCGGCAGGTCCGGCGGATCCTGCGGAACAAGGAGGGGCAGCAGCAGGGCGAGGCGGTGCCGGTGGACCGGGAGGAGACCCGCTACCGGTACAAGTTCCACTACCTGAGCGGCATGGAGAAGTGGTATCTCATCCTGACTCCCGCCGACGGCAAGGAGACCCGGCGCGACGGCTCCTTCTCCGGCCACCAGCTCTTCCCGGCGTCTTATCTGTACAGCAAGCCGCCGCAGTTCAATTGACGTACTCCGGGTCCTCCGGACCCGGAACCTGAGTCGTCCGCGTCCGCCGGCCGCGGAACAGGCCCCGGCGAGGTTCGGATTCCGGGACTGGCCGGACAGTGGTCCTCCGACCTGGTTTTGGGCGCTGCGAGGCTATGCCGCAACTCGGGGCCACCGCAACCGGCCCCGGGATTGCAGCCCGAAGGGCGTTCTACATTAACCCCAGGCGCCAGCCTGGGGTGGGCGCGAGAATCCTGTAGATTCGGGATCTCCTCTCGGAGCCCGCTTGGGGGCGGCATACCGCGCCCCAACCGAGTCCGCTTTCCATGATTGGATCCAGTGCAACGCGAGGAATGCGAGTCGTTATGCCGCCCCGGGACGGGGCTCGAGCAATGGGAATCCATCCATGTTCCCCACGCCGGCGGCACCCCATGCTCACGCATGGGGTTACTGTAGGGCGCCCTGCGGGCTGAAAATCTCTGGATCTGAATGGTTGCCGTTGCGACGCAGCCTTTTTCGCCCGGGGCTGGTTTCGACTGCCCTTCGGGCCTGGATCACTGGGCCGGTCCGCTCTTGATCGGAGCCAGCGAGACGATCTTTCGCACAATCAGCAGATGTCCGTCCCGGCGGGACGGACGTCCTTTTTCTTAACCGAAAACTAACCGTTTCCTAATCTTTTCCTTTCCCCGAATTGATTCAATCCTCATCGGAAGCTAACCGTCCGCGGGGAGAATGCCGCCCTTGGAACGATTCGAAGCACAAACTATTTCCGCAAAGGAGTTTTTATGAAAGTGCTGCGTGTCATCCTGGCGGCGGCCCTGCTGGCCCTCGCGCTGGCGCCCCTGCGGGCGCAGGACGGCTCGGCCGACATGGCCGAGAAGATCCGAAAGCTGGAGGAGCAGATCGCCGCCCAGCAGGTCCTGCTGGAGGAGCTCAAGAAGGCGATGGAAGAGCAGAAAGCGCAGAGCGCGCTGAACACCGCCGAGATCCAGAAGGCGATGGAGGACCAGAAGGCCGAGACCACGGCCGAGATCAAGAAGACCGCCCTGGAGACCTCCCAGAAGGAAGTCGCCAAGGAGACCAAGAACCGCGGCTTGACCGGCTGGAAGTTCGGCGGCGACATCCGGCTCCGGTACGAGGGCACCTACTACGATCAGGACAGCTCGTTCCAGGACCGGAACCGGGAGCGCATCCGCCTTCGCTTCAAGGTCAGCAAGAACATCGGCTGGGGCGTCACCGGCTATTTCCAGCTGGCGTCCGGCATGGGCTATGACCCCACCTCCACCAACCAGACCCTCACCGACAGCTTCGACCGGAAGGACGTGTGGATCGACCAGGCCTACCTCACCTGGACGCCGGACGTCGCCGGGCACTTCTTCACCTTCGGCGGCGGCAAGATGGCCAACCCCTTCGTCTCCACCCCCATGGTGTGGGACACGGACGTGAACCCCGAGGGCTTCTACGAGAAGTTCTCCTACAAGTGGAGCATCGTGGAGCCGTACTTCACCTTCGCCCAGCTGATGGTGCGGGAAAATTCCTCCAAGCAGGACGGCTACGGCCTGGCCTACCAGGGCGGCGCCAACTTCAAGCTGGCGGAGAAGCTGACCGCCTCCGTCAACCTGGCGTACTACGACTACGTCCGGTACGACAGCAACTACAAGTACCCGAACGGCAACACCGTCGGCGGCTCCGGCTCGAACACCTACCTGGACGCCCGGAATTTCAACATCCTGGACTTCGTGGGCCAGCTGAAGTACGACGGCTGGCGCTACCCGGTGGACTTCTTCGTCGACTACGCCCAGAACCTGGATGCCGTCGGCCCTTACGGCGACGAGGACACAGCCTGGAGCGTGGGCGGCGGCATCGGCAAGAACAAGGTCCAGAAGGACTGGTCGGTCACGTACCGGTACGCGAAGATCGAACCCAACGCGGTGGTGGGCGCCTGGACCGACAGCGATTTCGGCTTCGCCAACCGGAAGGGTTCCGAGGTCAAGTTCAAGTATAACGTCTACGATCCGCTGACCGTCGGAGCGAGCTTCTGGTCAACCAGCCCGGTGGTGGAACTGGTCCGGGACCCTTGGACCCGGCTGCAGATCGACCTCGAGTACAAGTTCTGATGGATTCCGGGGCCGGCCTGCCGGGCCAGCCCCGGAATTCATGAAATCAAAGATTAGGAGGAATCATGAAATATCGCACGCTGATCCCCATCCTGGCCCTGCTGGCCGCCCTGCTCTGCGGCGGCACGGCCCTGGCGGCCGAAGAGCTGCTGGGCGCCGGGGCGACTTTCCCCGAGCCGCTCTATTCCAAGATGTTCGACGTCTACTACAGCCAGACCGGCCACAAGATCAACTACCAGGGCATCGGCTCCGGCGGCGGCATCCAGCAGATCACCGGCCAGACCGTGGACTTCGGCGGCACCGACGCCTTCCTGACGCCTGAGCAGCTGGCCAAGATCCAGGGCAATTCCCTGCTGCACGTTCCCACCACCCTCGGCGCCGTGGTGGTCACCTACAACCTGCCCGGCAAGCCCATGCTGAAGCTGACCCCGGACGTGGTGGCCGGCCTCTTCCTGGGCCGGATCAAGACCTGGAACGATGCCCGGATCACGGCCCTGAACCCCGGCGTGACCCTGCCGGGCGACCCGATCGTGGTGGTGCACCGCTCCGACGGCAGCGGCACCTCCTTCGTCTTCACCGACTACCTGAGCAAGGTCAGCCCCGAGTGGAAGCAGCAGGTGGGCGCCGGCACGGCGGTGAAGTGGCCGGTGGGCCTGGGCGGCAAGGGCAACCCCGGCGTGGCCGGCCTGGTGCAGCAGATGAAGGGCGCCGTGGGTTACGTCGAGCTGTCGTATGCCGAGAAGAACAAGCTCCCCTACGCCATCCTGAAGAACAAGAGCGGCAACTTCATCAAGCCGTCCATCAAGAGCGTCACCCTGGCGGCCAACGTGCCGCTGCCCGACGACACCCGGGTCACCATCACGGATACCGACGCCAAGGACGGGTATCCCATCTCCGCCTTCACCTGGATCCTGGTGTACAAGGAGCAGAGCTACGGCGGCCGCACGGCCAGCAAGGCCAAGGTCCTGGCCAAGCTGCTGTGGTGGATGACCCACGAAGGCCAGCAGTACTGCGCCGACCTGCTCTACGCGCCGCTGCCCAAGGAAGCCGTGGCCAAGGCCGAGAAGATCCTGAAATCGGTGACCTACAACGGCCAGCCGATCCTGAAGTAACCGGAACCCGGGAAGCGTCATGCAACGGGAGAAGCTCTTCCAGTGGGCGCTGAAAGCCGGCGCGTGGCTCGTCGGAGTCAACGTGCTGGTGATCTCCATCACCCTGGTCTGGGGAGCCTTTCCCACCCTGAAGGAATTCGGCGCCGGGTTCCTGTGGAGCACCCACTGGAACCCGGTGACCGACGAGTTCGGCGCGCTGCCCTTCCTGGTCGGCACGCTGGTCACCTCGTTCCTGGCGCTGCTCCTGTCCCTGCCGCTTTCGCTGGCCATGGCCCTGCTGCTGGGCGAGTTCCTGCGGGGCGGCTGGCTGTCCAACTTCTTCAAGAGCATGGTGGACCTGATCGCGGCGGTGCCGTCGGTGATCTTCGGCTACTGGGGCCTGATGGTCCTGGTGCCGCTCATCCGGGAGCTGGAGATCCGGCTCATGCCCCTCGGACAGAGCCTCGGGATCGAGATCCTGCCCTACGGCGTGGGCGTGCTGACGTCGTCGCTGGTGCTGGCGGTGATGATCATCCCCAACACCGCCTCCATCGCCCGGGAGGTGCTGGAGCTGGTGCCGGCCGACCTGAAGGAGGCCGGCTACTCCTTCGGCGCGACGCGCTACGAGGTCATCCGCTCGGTGATCGTGCCCTACGCCCGCTCGGGGATCTTCGCCGGCATCCTCCTGTCGCTGGGCCGGGCCCTGGGCGAGACCATGGCGGTGACCATGGTCATCGGCAACACCAACGAGATCCCCACCAGCCTGTTCGGGACGGGCAACACCATGGCCAGCGTGATCGCCAACGAGCTGGCCGAGGCCACCACCCGGATCCACTACTCGTCCCTGGTGGCGGTCGGGCTGGTCCTGTTCCTGGTGACCACTGTCATCAACTTCATCGGCACGTATATCATCAAGAAAATGAGCGTGCAGGCCTGACATGCGGGAACCCTCCACTCAACGCCGGCTGTTCGTCAACGGGCTGTTCCGCCTCGCCGTCTGGGGCCTGGCCTTCGGCGCGCTGCTGCCCTTGTTCCTGATTCTCGCGGACGTTTTCCGGAAAGGGTCCGGAGTCCTGAGCTGGGATTTTCTGACCAGCCTGCCCAAGGCCACCGGCGAGGCGGGCGGCGGCATCGCCAACGCCATCGTCGGCACGATCCTGCTGATCGGGATCGCCTCCCTGCTGGCCGTGCCGCTGGGCATCGCCGCGGGGGTGTACCTGTCGGAGGTGCGCAAGTCCCGCCTGGCCTACTTCACCCGCCTGGCGGTGGACATCCTGCAGGGCATGCCGTCGGTGGTCATCGGCATCATCGCCTACCTGTGGCTGGTCCGCAGCATGGGCAAGTTTACGGCTTTCTCGGGCGGCCTGGCGCTGGCCCTGATGATGCTGCCCCTGGTGGTGCGGGGCACCGAGGAAGTCCTGAAACTGGTGCCGGCGCACCTGAAGGAAGCCTCCCTGGCCCTGGGCGTGCCCCACTACCGCACAGTGCTGCGGGTGGTCATCCCCTGCGGGCTGCCCGGGATCATCTCGGCGGTCCTGCTGGGCGTCTCGCGCATCGCCGGCGAGACCGCCCCGCTGCTCTTCACCGCCTTCGGCAACCGGTTCCTGGAGTTCAGCCCGCTGAAGCCGGTGGGCTCGCTGCCGCTGACCATCTTCACCTACGCCATGAGCCCGTACGAGGACCTCCAGGCCCAGGCCTGGGGCGCCTCGGTGGTGCTGATCCTGCTGGTGTTGGTCACCAACGTCATTGCAAGGATTGTGATCACGCGATGGAAAATCCAATTCTGAGAACGGAAAACCTGAACGCCTGGTACGGCGCCCAGCAGAGCCTCAAGGAGGTCAACCTGGCGGTCCCCGAGCGGCGCCTCACCGCCATCATGGGCCCGTCCGGCTGCGGCAAGAGCACCCTCATCCGCTGCCTCAACCGGATGCACGAGCTGATCCCCGGCGCCCGGGTGGAGAACAAGGTCTACCTGAAGGACCAAGACCTCTACGCCATGGAACCGACCCGGGTCCGTCGCATGATCGGCATGGTCTTCCAGCGGCCCAACCCGTTCCCCACCATGAGCATCTTCGAGAACGTCATCGCGGGATACAAGCTCAACAGCATCCGGCTCAAGCGCGGCGAGGCCGAACGCATCGTGGAGGATTCGCTCCGCAAGGCCGCCCTCTGGGAGGAGGTCAAGGACCACCTGCACAAGAAGGGGACCTTCCTGTCCGGCGGCCAGCAGCAGCGCCTCTGCATCGCCCGCGCGCTGGCCCTGGGCCCCGAGATCATCCTGCTGGACGAGCCCACCTCGGCCCTCGATCCCAAGGCGTCCGCGTCCATCGAGGCGCTCATGGAGGAACTGAAGGAGACGGTCACCATCTGCCTGGTGACCCACAACATCGCCCAGGCCAGCCGCGTGTCGGACTACACCGCCTTCATGTACCTGGGCGAGCTGGTGGAGTACAATACCACCGAAAAAATCTTCACCGTCCCCCAGGACAAGCGGACGGAAGAATACCTGGTCGGGAAATTCGGGTAGAGCGAGGACGGCATGTTGTCGGAAAAGATCCTGCAATTGCGAGAACGCGTGATCGAGATGTCCGCCCTGGTGGAGGAGATGATCGACCGGAGCATCCGGGGGCTGACGGAGAAGAATCCCCGGCTGCTGCGGGATGTGCTGGACCGGAGCGAGCCGCGGGTCAACGACCTGGAGATCGCCATCGACGAGCTCGGCACGGCCATCATCGCCCTGCACGAGCCGCGGGCGAAGGATCTCCGGCTGATCCTCATGGTGCTCCGGATGGGCGCCGACCTGGAGAGGATCGGCGATCACGCCGTGAACATCGCCCAGAGCGCCGAGTTCCTGATCGAGCGCCCGCCGGTCAAGCCGCTGGTGGACATCCCGCTGATGGCCGAGGAAACGCGAGCCATGCTGCGGGACAGCATCGACGCCTTCGTGCACGAGGATCCGGACAAGGCCGCCGCCCTGCTGAAGCGGGACGACCGGATCGATGCGTTCCGCGACCAGATCATGCGGGAACTGATCACGTACATGCTTTCGGACGCGTCCACCATCGAGCGGGCGATGCGGCTCCTGCACATCACCCAGAACCTGGAGCGGGCGGCGGACCTCTCCACGAATATTTGCGAAAGCGTCATCTATCTGGTCCAGGGCAAGGTGGTCAAGCACGGCCGCAGCGGCTGAACCGGGCGCCCGGGACAAGGAGCAGGCAGCGATGCGGGAAATCGTGGCGGTAGTGGAAGACGATCCGGACATCCTCCGGCTGGTGAGCGAAACCCTGGACAAGGGCGGCCTCGAGGTCCTGGGCTTCCTGCGGGGTGAGGAGTTCCTGCGCCTGGCCCGGCGGCGCCCCCCCGACGCCGTCGTGCTGGATCTGATGCTTCCGGACGCCGACGGGCTGGCCATCTGCCGCGCCCTGCGCGCCGCGCCGGAGACCGCCCAGCTGCCGATCCTGATCCTCACGGCCAAGGGCGGGGAGACGGACAAGGTCGTCGGCCTGGAGCTGGGCGCCGACGACTACGTGACCAAGCCCTTCTCCCCGCGGGAGCTGCTGGCCCGGGTGCGCGCCCTGCTGCGGCGCCGGAAGCCCGCGCCGACGGCCGGGGCGGTCCTGGCGCTGGGCGGCGTCCTGGTGCTCGACCCGGAGGCGTTCACCGTGACGGTGGAGGGCCGGCGGGTGGAACTGACTTCCACGGAGTTCCGGCTGCTGCGCGTGCTGCTGGAGGGGAAGGGCCGGGCGTTTTCCCGCGACCAGCTCCTGGACCAGCTCTGGGGGAACGAGAAATACGTGGTGGACCGCACCATCGACGTCCACGTGAAGAATCTGCGGGACAAGCTGGGCGAGGTCGGCCGGTTCATCAAGAGCATCCGCGGCGTGGGGTACAAGATCGAGGAATGAAAAAAATACCATTTACCGTCAAACTGTTCTTGAGCTACGTGCTCGTCGTGGCCGTCTTTTCAGCCGGCGCCCTGTATTTCGTCTCCGAGCGAATCGAGGAGTTCAACCTCGAAACAGTCAGCAGCCACCTGCACTCCCTGGTCATCGCGGCGATCCGGGAGGCGCAGCCGTTCTTCGCCGCGGGCGATTGGGCGGGGCTGCAGCGGGAAGTCGGGGACCTGGGCCGCCGGCTCGGCGTGCGGATCACCGTGGTGCGCCTGGACGGAGTGGTGGTGGCCGACTCGGATCACGATCCCGGATCCATGGACAACCACGGCACGCGTCCGGAAATCGTGGGGGCCCTCTCCAACCGGGAAGGCCATGCCACGCGGTACAGCCGCACCCTCCAGGACAACCTGATGTACGTCGCCCTGCGCTTCCCCGACTCGGGGCCGCCGGCCGGCATCGTGCGGGTGAGCATGCGGGTCCGGAACGTGGACGCCCTGCGGGCGAAGCTGGGCCAGCAGATCGGCTGGATCGCGGCGGTCAGCCTGCTGGTGGCGCTGGTCTTCGCTTTCGTAGTCTCCCGGCGCCTGGGCCGGCCGGTGCGAAAGCTGGCCTGGGCCGCCGGGCGTTTTTCCGAGGGGCGCTTCGATGAGCGGGTCTTCCTGAAACAGCACGACGAGCTGCGGGAGCTGGCTGACGGCTTCAACCGCATGGCGGAGGAGGTGAATCACCTGTTTCAGGAGCTGGCCCGCAAGAACGAGGAGTACCGGATCATCCTGGCTTCCATCCAGGAGGGGCTGGTGGCGATCGACCGGGACGCGCGGATCGTCCAGGCCAACGAGGCTTTCTGGCGGCTGGCCCGCTGCGCGCCGTCGGTGGGAAAACCCTACTGGGAGGTGCTGCGGGCGCCGAAGTTCGCCGAAGGCCTCCGGCAGGTGAAGGACGGCGGCGCCAGCGCGGCGATCGAGGTGCCGCTGGATGACCGGACCTACCTTTGCGGCCTGACCCCGATCGCCGGGACCGGGACCACCGTGGCGCTGTTCTTCGACGTGACGGAGCGGAAGCGGCTGGAGGACATCAAGCGAGAGCTGGTGGTCAACATCTCCCACGAGTTCAAAACTCCCCTGACCTCCATCCGGGGCTTCGCCGAGGCGCTGGAGGAGGAACCGGCCGTCCACCGTGAGTACGTCGAGATCATCCGGCGCAACGCGGAGCGGCTGTCCCGCATCACCGACGACCTGCTCCTGCTCGCCCGCCTGGAGCAGCCGGCCAAGATGCTCGACCTCGAGGACGTGGATGTGCGTGAGGTGGTCGAGAGCACGGCGCGCCTCTTCCAGGCCATGCTGGGGAGCAAGGGGCTCTCGTTCGAAATCTCCGCCGCAGCCGGCCTGCCGCGGATTTCCGCCGACCGCTTCCTGCTGGAGCAAGTCTTCACGAACCTCCTGGAGAACGCGGTGCGCTATACCGAGCGGGGAGGCATCACCGTCCGGCTCCGCCGCGAGGGACGGGAGGTGGTAGCGGAGGTGGCCGACACCGGCATCGGCATCGGCGCCGAGCACCTGCCCCGGATCTTCGAGCGATTCTACGTGGTGGACAAGTCCCGTTCCCGGGCCACCGGCGGCACCGGCCTGGGGCTGTCCATCGTCAAGAATATCGTCCTGCAGCACGGCGGGCGGATCGACATCCGGAGCCATCCCGATGAGGGCACCACCGTCATGCTGGCCTTTCCGGCCCTGTGATGGACGTCGCCGCCGCCGGCGGCGACTGAGGCTGGATCGCAACAGCCGATCATACAAGCTGGTGTGATGGTGTCAGGCTCTGTCACAACCCGGACGCCGGCAGAGGGTCAGTACCGGCATGCGTCAGCTGCCGGCGGGCATATTGACTCAGCTGGAGAGGACGATCTGCATCTTCAATAAATCCAGGTAGTTGAACCACTTCTCCCGCCGGCAGCTGACGCATGCCGGTACTGACCGCCTGCCGGCTTGCAATAGCTTGGCTTTTCCACTCACCTTGGCCAGCATCTCAGCCCAGGGAGGTTCGGCCATTAATGAATAGCTTTGCGGGTTGCGACATGGCGCCAGTCCGTCCCGGCGGAACGGACATCCAATGAGTGGTGCCGCGTCCCGGGGCGGGTCGACCCGGCCTACGTCGGCGAGGGGCGAAGAACCTCCTTGTCTCCCGGGGAAATCCTGATACAATACCGACTCTCACCGCCTTTCGGAGAAAACGCCGATGTTTAAGAAACTATTGCCCCGGGAAACCAGTTTCTTCGATTATTTCGAGCAGCTCAACGCCATCACCACCGAGGCGTGCAAGGAGTTCCTCACCATCGTCAGCGACGGACCGGGGCTCGAGGTCCGCGTCCAGCGCATCAAGGACCTGGAGCACCAGGCCGACAACGTCACCCACCGCTGCATCGAGGCGCTCCACAAGACCTTCATCACCCCCATCGATCGCCACGACATCCACAACCTCATCAAGCGGATGGACGACGTCCTCGACAACATCGACTCCGCCGCCAACCGCCTGATCCTGTATGAGCTGCGCGCCATGCGCACCGAGGCGAGGCAGCTCGCGGAGATCCTGGTGAAGGCCTCCACCGAGCTGGCGGTGGCGGTCAAGGGCCTGCGGGACATGGGCAACGCCAAGGCCATCGTCGACTCGTGCATCATCGTCCACCAGCTGGAAAACGAGGGCGACGCCGCCAAGAGCATGGCCCTGATGCGGCTCTTCAAGGAGGAGGAGTCGCCGGTGCGCATCATCCAGTGGAAGGAAATCTTCGAGATCCTGGAGCGGGCCACCGACCGCTGCGAGGACGTGGCCAACATCATCGAAGGCATCGTCATCGAGGCGACCTGATATGTCCTTCGAAGCCACCTGGTACCTGGTGATCGGGACCATCCTGGTCGCCCTTGCCTTCGACGTCATCAACGGCTTTCACGACGCGGCCAACTCCATTGCCACCATCGTCTCCACCCGGGTGCTCTCGCCGCGCTTCGCCGTGCTCTGGGCGGCGTTCTTCAACTTCATCGCCATGTTCATCTTCGCCCCCAAGGTGGCGGACACCATCTCCAAGATCGTGATCATCCGGCAGGGCTCCCCGGCGTTCGTCCACGTGGTGCTGGCGGGGCTCCTGGGGGCCATCTTCTGGGACCTGCTGACGTGGTTGTGGGGACTGCCCACCAGTTCCTCCCACGCACTGATCGGAGGGTTTGCCGGGGCGGGGGTGGCCTACGGCGGCTGGAATATCATCCATTGGAAGAAGCTACTCTCCACGATGGCGTTCATCCCGCTGGCGCCGCTGATCGGGTTTGTCCTCGGCTTTGGGGTGATGGTGGCCGTATACTGGATCTTCCGGCGCTGGCGCCCCTCCGCGGTGGATCACTTCTTCCGCAAGGGGCAGCTGTTTTCCGCCGCCCTGTATTCATTGGGGCACGGTGGGAACGATGCGCAGAAGACTATGGGTGTCATTGTCGCTCTCCTGGTCGCGGCGGGGGCTTTTTCCTCCAAGGAACAATTGTCCCTGACACATATGAAGACGGCCTGGATCATCCTGGCCTGCCACGCGGCCATGGGCATCGGCACCGCCCTGGGCGGCTGGCGCATCGTCAAGACCATGGGCATGAAGATCACCAAGCTCAAGCCTGTTGGCGGATTCTGCGCGGAAACCGCCGGGGCGCTCACGCTCTTCATGGCTACGTTCGGCGGCGTTCCGGTTTCCACCACTCACACCATCGCCGGCGGCATCACCGGCGTGGGCGCCACCACCAACCTCTCCGGCGTGAAGTGGGGCGTGGCCATGCGGATCGTCTGGGCCTGGATCTTCACCATCCCCTGCGCGGCCATCGTCTCGGCCGTGTGCTTCCTCATCCTCGAAAGGGTCTTCCTGAGGTAATCCTCGGACGATTGCGAATTGCGAATTGCGGATTGCGAATTGGGAACCTGCCGGCTCCCGATTTCAATTCGCAATTGGCAATTCGCAATTCGCAATCCGCCCCGACTTCCATCCGCCCCGTGGCGTCGGGGATAGTTTCGCCTTGACGGAAGTGGCAGGCTCAAGTAACATCAGCGGTTGCGCAACCGGTTGGAACAGGTCTCCCCATGGCACTCTTCGCCGACAAAGTGGTTCTGGTCACCGGCAGCTCCCGCGGCATCGGGGCCGCCATCGCCCGCGCGTTCGCCCGGGAGGGCGCCGACGTGGCCCTGAACCACCGCAGCGCCGGCGGCTCGTCCGAGGCCAAGGCGGGGGAACTGGCGGTGGAGCTCCGGTCCCTGGGCCGGCGCGCCCACACCTTCCAGGCCGACATCGCCGACCGCGAGGCCGTCCGCCAGATGATGGAGGCGGTCCGGCAGCAGTTCGGCCGGCTGGACGTCCTGGTGCTGAACGCCGCCCGCGCCCCCTTCAAGCCGCTGGAGAAGCTGCTCGAGCGGGAGATGCGCCAGCTGGTGGATACCAACTACATCGGCCACCTGCTCTGCATCAAGGAGGCCCTGCCGCTGCTCGAGGCCGCCGGCGGGAGCGTGGTGTTCATCTCCAGCCTGGGCAGCCGCTTCTACAACCCCTCCTACCCGCTCGGCAGCATGAAGGCGGCCATGGAATCGGTGGTGCGGGACTGCGGCGAGACCCTCGGCCCCCGCGGCGTGCGCGTCAACGCCGTCTGCGGCGGGATCGTCAAGACGGATTCCTTCAAGACCCTGCGCCTGGTGTGGGACGGGCTAGACCGGATCCCGGAGGCCCTCTGCGTCGAGCCGGAGGAGATCGCCGACGCCGTCCTGTTCCTGTGCTCGCCGGCGGCGCGGGGCGTCCGCGGCCAGACCCTGGTGGTGGACCGCGGCCTGGGCAACCGGCTGCTCCGCTGAGCGCCGAACCGAATCATCCTCTAGGAGTGAAGAACATGCCGAACCTGGTCAGCCAAGAGAGAGTGTACGAGGAAATCAAGAAGGCCCTGGCGGAGACGCTGCGGGCCAAGCCGGAGAACGTCAAGCCGGAGAGCTCCCTGGTGCGGGACCTGTCCGCGGAGTCCCTCGACTTCCTGGACATCGACTACCGCCTGGAGCAGGCCTTCGGCATCAAGATGGCCCGGCACTTCTTCATCGAGCACATCGAGGAGATGTTCGGCGAGGGCGCCGCGATCGACCCCGACGGCCGGTTGACCGAGCCCGCCCTGGCGCTGCTCAAGGACCGGTACGGCGAGCAGAACCTGCCCGACCTGTCCGGCGGCCTGGAAATGGAGCAGCTGCCCGGCCTGATCACCGTCCGCTCCCTGGCGGACGCCGTGCAGAACATCCTGGCCACGCTGCCGGAAAAGTGCGCCTGCGGCGCGTCCGCCTGGAAGGCCGACGACGGCGCCCACGTCACCTGCGGCGCCTGCGGCGCGGCGGCCGCCTACACCAACGGCGACGACCTCATCCAGCAGTGGCTCACCCGCATGCAGGCCGAGACCGGCCTGTTCAAGAAGTGAGCGGCCCGCCCCCCCTTCCACACATGGCAGAGAACTTCACGCGGCGCCGGGTGGTGGTCACCGGCTACGGCATGATCACCCCCCTGGGGCCTGACGCCGAGACCACGTTCCGCCGGGCGGCCCAGGGGCACTCCGGCATCGACTGGATCAGCGCCTTCGACACCCGCGGCCTGCCCTGCCGGATCGGCGGCCAGGTGGACGACCGCTGGCTGCCGAAGGACGAGGGCGCCGACCGGTACGGCCGGCTGGTGTCCCGCGGCCTGCGGCTCCTGCTGGCCGCGGCGGCCGAGGCGGCGGACCGGGCCCGTTTCCTGGAGATCGCGGACCGCGACCGGATCGCCGTGTCCGTGGGCTCCCACGGCGCCAACCCGACGGTGGCCGAGGTCCTGTTCCTGCACCGCTTCTCCGACGGCGAAGGGCGCTGGGACGTGCCGGGCCTGCTGGCCGCCGGCGGCTACGACCACCACATCTTCTACCGGCGCAAGCCCGACATCGTGCCCTGTTTCGTGGCGGAGCGCTACCGCTGCGGCGGGCCGAACCTGTCCGTGGTGTCAGCCTGCGCCGCCTCGGCCCAGGCCATCGGCGAGGCGACCCGCTACATCCGCGAGGGCCGCTGCGACGCCGCCCTGGCCGGCGGCTGCGAGGCGACGCTGACCTTCACCGGCTTCGTGGGCTTCAGCCTGCTCAAGGCCATGGCCGAGAAGTACGCGACGCCCCAGACCGCCTCGCGGCCGTTCGACCGCAAGCGCAACGGCTTCGTCATGAGCGAGGGGGCGGGCGCGCTGGTGCTCGAGGAGCTGGAGCACGCCCGGGCCCGCGGCGCGGAAATCCTGGGCGAGGTGCTGGGCTACGGCGACTCGGCCGACGCCTACCGCATCACCGACACCCACCCCGCGGGCGAGGGGGCGATGCTGGCCATGCGGCGCGCCCTGGCCGACGCCGGGCTGCCCCCGGAGGCCGTGGAGTACATCAACGCCCACGGCACGTCCACCACCCAGAACGACATCGCCGAGACCAAGGCCATCAAGGCGGTGTTCGGCGAGCGGGCGAAGCAGGTCCCGGTCAGCTCCAACAAGTCGATGCTCGGCCACACCATCGGCGCGGCCGGCGCCATCGAGGCGGCCCTGACCCTGCTGGGCCTGCGCGAGGGCGTGCTGCTGCCCACCATCAACCACGAGTTCCCCGATCCCAAGTGCGACCTGGACTACGTCCCCAACGCCGCCCGGCAGGTGCCCCACCGGGTGGCCCTGTCCAACTCCTTCGGCTTCGGCGGGCAGAACGCCTGCCTCTGCCTGGGGCGCTGCGATGGCTGATCGCGTGGCGATCACTGGCGCCGGGGCGGTGAGCGCCCTGGGCGCCTCCGCAGCCGACACCCTGGCCGGCCTGGCCCGGGCGGAGAGCGGGATCCGTCCCATCGGCGATTTCGACGCCTCCGGCTTCGCCTGCCGCGCCGCGGCGCGGAGCGCGCGGCCGGACCCCGACGCCCTCGGCGTCCACCCCCGCGACGCCCGGATCATGGGCGCGCCGGCGCTCTGGCTGCTCCAGGCCGGGCGCGAGGCGGCCGCCGGGGCGGGTCTGCCCGCCGCCGGCATCCCGCCCGAGGCGCTGGGCTGCTTCGCCGCCATGGGCATGGTGGACCCGGACGTGGCCGACCTGCAGGGCGCGGTGCGGAAGTCGCGCGGCGAGGCCGGTCTGGACTTCGGCCGGTTCTACGCCGGCGCGTATCGGGAGATCCACCCCCTCTGGCCGCTGGCCATGCTCAACAACGTCGGCTTCTGCCTGGCCGCCATCGGCCTGGGGCTGCGCGGCGAGAATGCCACCTTTTCGCCCTCCCCCGACGGGACCGTGGCGGCGCTGGCCGAGGCGGCCGACGCGCTGGCCGCGGGACGGGCGGCGGCGGTCCTGGCGGGCGGCGTCGGCGAGGCCGTCTCGCCCTGGAGCCTGGCCCGGGCGCACCTGTCGATGACACTCAGTCCCGCCGGCGCCTGCCGGCCCTTCGACTCCGGCCGGGACGGTGCCGTCCCCGGCGAGGGCGGCGCCCTGCTGGTGCTGGAGAAGGAGTCGGCCGCCCGGGCCCGCGGCGTCACGCCCCTGGCGGTGCTGGCCGGCTGGGGCCTGGCGTGGGACGCCGACCCGGCGGCGGGTTGGGCGCGCGCGGCCGGAGCGGCGCTGGCCATGGCGCACGCGCAGGCGGAATCGGTGGAATTGGTCATGGCCCACGGCGACGGCACTCCGGAGGGCGACGCCGCGGAGTCCGTCGCGATCCGGCGGATCCTCGGCGCGGCCGCGGACGGCGTCCCGGTGCTGGCCACCAAGGGCGCCCTGGGCCACTGCGGCGCCGGCTCGCCGGCGCTGGACGCGGCCCTGGCGGCCCTGATCCTGGCGGGCGGCCCGCTGCCTCCGCCGGCGGCGACGCGGCCCGAACGGATCCTGATCCTGACCCGCGGCGGGGAGGGCGGCGCGGGCGCCCTGCTCCTGGACGCGGCGAGGTAAGCCATGCGGTTCCTGTTCTACGACCGGATCCTCGAGATCGAGAAAGGCAAGCGCATCCTGGGCGTCAAGGGCTGCGGCCTGTCCGAGGAGATCTTCCGCGCCCACTTCGGCCGCCGCGCCGTAGTCCCGGCCCCAATATTCATGGAAGCCATGGCCCAAGTGGTGGGCTGGGGGGTCATCCACGCCCACGATTTCAAGCTCTCGGCCATCATGTCCCTGGTGGAGGGCTTCCGCTTCGAGGACGCGCTGCTGCGGCCGGGCTTCACCGCCACCGTCGGCGGCGAGATCCTGTCTACCTCCCGGCGCGACTCGCTCTGCCGGTGCTGGGTGGACGCCGACGGCCGCCGGATCGCCACCCTCGACCGGATCATCTTCGCCCACTTCGCGCCGGTGGACCCGGAGCTGCTGATCGACCGGTTCCTCTACTACAGCGGCTGGACGCGCGAGCGGCTCTTCCCGCCGGAGGCCCGGCCATGAGCGCCCCGCGGGTGGTGGTCACCGGCCTGGGGCTGGCCACGGCGCTGGGCCTGTCGGTGGAGGAGAGCTGGCGCCGCGCCCTGGCCGGCGAGTCGGCCGTCCGTTCCCTCGAGGGCGCAGAAGTCGGCGGCGCGCCCATCCACTCCGCCGGCATCGTCGCGCCGGAGGACTACGAAACCATCCGGCGGGCCTTCCCTGAAGAGGCCGGCCGGGAGGGCGAGCGCCGGACGCTCTTCGCCCTCTGGGCGGCCCGGGAGGCGCTGGCCGACGCGGATTTCACTGGCGGCAGCGGCCGGGCCGGCGTGGCCCTGGGGGCGGGCCTGGGCATCATCCGCCTGGAGGACGTGGACGGCTGGCTGGACGCCGCCGGGACATACGGCCTGCCGCGCTTCGCCGCGGAGATGGACCGGATCCGCCGCGAGTCGCTGGTGCGCAACCCCTCCGACCGCCCGGCCAGGCTCATCGCCCGGCGGCACGGCCTGGGCGGGCCCAACGTCACCGTGACCACCGCCTGCGCCTCGGCCACCCAGGCCATCGGCACGGCCGCCCGGCTGATCCGGCGCGGCGAGGCCGACCTGGTGGTGGCCGGCGGCGCCGACTCCATGATCCATCCGGTGGGGCTGATCTACTTCGTGCTGCTCGGGGCGGCGGCCACCTCCGCCGACCCGCCGGCCACGGTCTGCCGGCCCTTCGACCGGCGCCGCTCCGGCCTGGTCATGGGCGAGGGGGCCGGCATGGCCGTGCTGGAGTCGGAGGCGCACGCCCGCGCCCGCGGCGCCCGGATCTACGCCGAGCTGGCCGGCTACGGCTCGTCCATGGACGGCTACCAGGTCACCGCGCCCCAGCCGCAGGGCGAGGGCGCGGCGCGGGCCATGCGGGCGGCCCTGGCCGACGCCGGGCTGGCGCCCGCCGACATCGACTACATCAACGCCCACGGCACCGGCACGCGGCTCAACGACCCGGCCGAGGTCCATGCGATCAAGGCGGTGTTCGGGCCGGAGGCGGGCCGGGTGGCCGTCAGCTCCAGCAAGTCCCTGATCGGGCACCTGCTGGCCGGCTGCGGCGGGCCCGAGTTCGTGTTCACCGCGCTGAGTGTGCACCGCGACGCCATCCACCCCACCGCCAACCTGGCCCAGCCCGATCCCAAGTGCGACCTGGACTGCGTCCCCGGCCTGGCGCGGTACCGGACGGTGCGGGCGGCACTGTCGAACTCGTTCGGCTTCGGCGGCCAGAACGGCTGCGTGGCCGTCCGGAAGTACGGGGCGGAAGGCGGGAGCGGACGATGAAGACGACCATCGTCGAGGCGGTCGCCGGCCTCCGGTCACCGGTCACCCGTCACCGGTCGCGGGTCGGATCCTGATGGAGAGGTAAGAGCATGCGATTCCTGCTGGTGGACCAGATCCTGGAGTGGAGCCCGGACGGCAAGATCCGCGGCATCAAGAACGTCGCCATGAGCGAGGACTACCTGGAGTTCCACTTCCAGGGCAACCCGGTCATGCCCGGCGCCCTGCTGCTGGAGGCCATGGGCCAGCTGGCCGGCTGGCGGGAGGGGGCCGCGTCGGACTTCCGGCAGTGGTTCCTCCTCGACACCGTGCGGCGCTGCGCCTACTACGGCTTCGCCCTGCCGGGCGACCGGGTGGAGCTGGAGCTGGAGCCGCTGGAGGACCCCGCCCCCGGCCGGCGGGCGTGGCGCGGCACCGGCTTGGTGGACGGCAAGAAGCGCGTGGCGGCCGAGTTCGAGGGCGCCGTGGTCCCGCTGGCGGAGCTGGAGGACCCGGCGGTCCAGCGGCACCTGTTCGGGCGGCTGACCCGGGAAAGGAAGTTCTGACATGGACGGGCAGACGGTTGCCATCACCGGCATGGGATTGGTCACGGCGCTGGGCCGCGGGGTCGGCGCCAACTGGGCCGCGGTCGAGGCCGGGCAGACGGCCTTGTCGCCCGCGTCGGAACCGGGAAAGCCGGCCTGGCTGCAGTGTTTCGCCCGCATCGAAGGCGCGGCCCTGCCGGAGGACCTGCCGACGAAGCTCCTCAGCCAGAGCAAGTTTCTGAACCGCGGCGGCGTGCTGGCCGTGCTGGCCGCGCTCGAGGCGGCCGCCCAGGCCGCGCTGCCGGAGGCCATCCCGCCCGGGGAGCGCTGCCTCTACGTGGCCACCGGCGACCACACCCAGGTGGGCTACGAGTTCTTGTATCCGGCCACGAAGGAGGCCAGCGGCGGCCGCTTCCAGGAGGCCGACGCCGCAAAGCTCAACAAGGCCACCATCGAGAAGGTCACTCCCTTCTTCCTGCTGGAGTCGCTGAACAACAATCCCTTCAGCTTCCTGACGGCCCTGTTCAACTTCATGGGGCCCGGCACCAGCATCGCCAGCCTGTCCCCCTGCGGCGCCCAGGCCCTGGAGATGTGCGCCCGGAACGTCCGCCACGGGCGGGCGAAGGTGGCGCTGGCGGTGGGCTCGGGCAGCTGGCTGAACGAGATCACCCTGTACGAACTGTCCCACCTCGGGCTGCTGTCCCGGGCCCGGCGGGGGCCGGCGTCGTTCCGGCCCTTCGACCGTCGGCGGGACGGCTTCCTGCCCGGCGAGGGCGCCGCGGCGCTGGTGCTGGAGCCGCTGGCGCAGGCGCGGGGGCGCGGCGCCGCCGTCCTGGGGCTGGTGCGCGGCGAAGGCGCCTCCACCGACGCGGCGCCGGGCCTGGCCCTGCCGGACCGGGTCGCCGCCCGGAGCATGGCCGAAGCCCTGGCCGGCGCCGGCTGGACCGCCGCCGACCTCGGCTTCGTCTGCCCCCACGGTAGCGGCACCGCCAAGGGCGACCGGGCGGAACTGCGGGCGGTGGCCGGGATCCTCGGCGACCGGCGCGCCGGCGTGCCGGTCTGCGCCCTCAAGCCGTACACCGGCCACATGGGCGCCGCCAGCGACCTGGCGGAGGTGATCCTCGGCGTGCGCGCCGCCGCGGCCGGCGTCGTGCCGGGCACGCCCCACTTCGAGTCGGCCGACCCGGAGTTCGGCGATATGAAGATCTCCGCCGGCCCGCAGCCCTGCGCCCGGCCGCGCCTGCTGTCGGTCAGCTACGGCCTGGGCGGCCAGTCGTCTGCCGTCGCCGTGGAGGCGTACCCGGAGGCGGCGGCCCGTGACTGAGCCGGCGCCCAGCGGGCCGGTCCGCCGGCGCAAGGGCCCGGGACGGCAGCGGGCCGAGTTCGCCCTCGTCTGGACGCTCTACCAGCTGACCCGGTTCCTGCCCATGCCGCTCATCCGCGGGGCGATGCGGCTGCTGGGCGCCGCCATGTTCCGCCTCCTCGGCCGGCGCCGCCGGATCACCCTCGAGAACGTCCGCCACGCCCTCGGCGACCGGCTGCCGGAGCCCGAGATCGAGCGGATCGCCCGCGCCTCCTTCCGTTCCTTCGGCATGACGGTCCCGGAGGTCGTCAAGCAGCGCGTCCGGCTGCGCCGTCCCGACGCCCAGCAGTGGATGGAGCGCGAATACGCCGACCTGGCGCCGCTCTTTCAGAAGGCCCGCCGGCTCCACGACGAGAGCCGCGGCTGCATCTTCGTCACGCCCCACCTGGGCAACTGGGAGCTGCTGCCCTACGTCAGCGCGGCGGTGGGCATCCCGATGGTGGTGGTGGTCCGGCCGCTCGACAACGAGCTGATGGAGAAGCTCCTTTACGAGAGCCGCGCCGGCACGGGCCAGGTGTTCATCCCCAAGCGCAATTCCCTCCTGCCCCTGCAGCAGCTGCTGAACCAGGGCAAGTCCATCGGCATGCTGCCGGACCAGAGCACCATGAAGGGCCTGTCGGTGCCGTTCTTCGGCCGCCCGGCCTGGACCACGCCGGTGCCGGCGCTGCTGGCCATCCGCAACCGGCGGCCCCTCGTGGTGGTGGCCTGCTGCCGGGTGGGGGCGACGGGCTGGGCGGGCTACGTCGGCGATCCCGTCTGGCCCGGCGCCTACGACAGCGAGAAAGCCGAGCTGCTGCGCCTCACCACGGCCATGAACGCGGCCATGGAAGAGGTCATCCGCCGCTACCCCGAGCAGTACTTCTGGATGCACAACCGCTGGAAAACCTATCGCCAATCGTGAGACGTTTCATCTCCTTATGACGCCCCCCGAAGCGGCACCGTTCTCGCCGCGGAAGGCGGACGGACACTCCCGGCTCCCCGCCGGAGCGCGGACGTCGCGCCCGTCGGCTGTGGCGCACCCTCCTCACGACTCCCGTTTGCCTCCCCTGCGCAGGGGCGGCCGAAAATCGAACACCTTGACTGCTCTCCTCCCGCGGCCCAATCGCCCGGCATCTTCCGGCACGGGGCATCGACCGCCTTTTCAAGGCTCCGGGACCCGCCCCGGCTCTCTCTCCCAGGGCTCGCTTCGCTCACCCTGGGCTGTCAACGGATGGCCCTGCGGGCCATGCGGCCAGCCTCGGGAGCGGGCGGCTCGGACATCGGTCTCGCAGATTGCGAATCGTTCCGACCTGGTTTATAATATTAAGCAATCTGTTAGGCTCATCGTTATGCGCAGCCGTGATTTGACTGAACGACAGCCCATATTCATCACTTATTAGGAGGTTTTATGCGACCCAGTGACATGCATTGCCACAGGAGGCTCTGGCTTCTGGCGACGATCGTGCTGCTGAGCCCGGCCCTGCTGTTCGCCCAGAGCACCACCACCGGAAGCATCTGGGGCGTGGTCCTGGACGAATCGGGAGCCGCCGTTCCGGGCGTAAGCGTCAAGATCACCTCCGGCGCCCTGATCGCCGGCGAGAAGTCCACCCTCACCGACGACCAGGGAATCTACCGCTTCCCGTCCCTGCCCCCGGGCACGTACCGGGTCGAGGCGTCCCTGGAGGGCTTCGTCCCCGCCGCCAAGGACGGCATCCCGGTCGTCCTGGGCAGCATGCTCAAGATGGACCTCACCCTGAAGCTGCGCACGGACCTGATCAAAGACGAGATCATCGTTACGGCGGAGAACAATCCCATCAGCACGGTCTCCAGCGCCGTGCCGGAGACCCTGACCATCGCCGAGATCGACCGCACCCCCCTGTCCCGCAACGCCAACGCCTACATGAACCTGGCGCCGGGCGTGAACAACAACCAGGCGTACGGCGCCTCCCTCGACAGCTCCAACGCGTACAACCTGGACGGCGTCAACGTGAACTCCCCCGGCCAGGGTGGCCACTGGGTCCTGCCGAACGCCGACTGGATCCAGGAGTACCAGATCGGCGGCCTGGGTGCGGACGCCCAGTACGGCGGCTTCACCGGCGCCATGGTCAACATCATCACCAAGTCGGGCGGCAACGAGTTCCACGGCGGCGTTCGCTTCTACTACTCGGGCGGCGGGATGATCGCCGACAACGACACCGACCAGGGCTACAAGGAGATCTCCTTCGACATCGGCGGCCCGATCCTCCGCGACAAGGCCTGGTTCTACTTCTCCGGCCAGGAGATCCGGGACGAAGCCACCCCCTACCAGGCCCCGGTTCCAGAGGAAGAACGCCTGTCCCGCTATCTCGGCAAGGCCACCTTCCAGTTCAACCCGAACCACAAGCTGATGGGCTCGGTAATCTTCGACGGCAAGTGGGAGGAGCACCGCGGCGTGAGCGTGTTCCGGACGCCCGACGCCTCCCAAAAGCAGGAGTCGCCCAACTGGTCCTACAACATCTCCTACGAGGCGATCGCCAGCGACAAATTCTTCCTGACCGCCAAAGTCACCGGTTTCACCGGCCGCGACGACCGGCTGCCCTACCACGGTCCCGACGTGAACGGGCACGAGACCGTGGACCGCATCTGGGTGGACAACAACGAGTTCACCCGCCAGAACACCGACCGGCGGACGACGCTGGACCTGGCGTTCACCGCCCTGACCAGCGGCGGCATCACGGAAACCGACGCCCACCAGTTCCGGTTCGGCGTGATCCTCGGCTGGGCCACCCACGATGAGGAGCGCACCCGGAACGGCGGCTACACCATCCGCGACCGCTACGACTCCAGCGACTGGGGCGACGAGATCTTCCTGTACAGCCGGCAGCGCGACTACAGCTTCTACCTGCAGGATTCCTGGACCATCGGCCGGCTGACCATCAATCCCGGCATCCGCTTCACCGTGTACCACGGCGGCTTCAAGAACACCGCCAAGGACATTTACAATACCAGCGTCTTCGCCCCGCGCTTCGGGATCGCCTACGACGTGTTTGGCGACGGCTCCACCGTGGTGAAGGGCCACATGGGCCGGTACGACCAGGGCCTGTTCGCCTGGATGTACGATCGGGAGAAGAGCGGCCATGCCTTCACCCCGACCTACTATTACGACTACAATCCCGACACCGGCGAGTACGACATCCCTGCCGGCGGACTGCCGGCCACGCAGGCGACGCTGGACCCGGGCATCGATCAGCCCTACGTCGACCAGTACGTGTTCGGCGCCGAACGCACGCTGCCCCGGGACTTCACGGTGGGGGTGGACGTGATCTACCGGCGCTTCCGCGACCTCATCGCCATGGTCAACCTCAACAACGACTACGACACCCTGCGCGCGCCGGACAATCCGCTCACGGGCGGGAGTCTGATGTTCTACGAGCTGCTCTCCGACCAGGATTACTACCTGGTCAATCCGGGTTCGGCCTACCGCAACTACAGCTCCATCGCCCTGCGGGTGAACAAGCGCTTCAGCGACAACTGGTCGCTGCGGTACTCCCTCGTCTGGTCTGAGCTGGCCGGCAACACCGATGCCACCGATGGCTACGCGCCGGAGTGGGTGGATAAGAACGGCCAGACGAACTTCGTGGGGAAACTGCCGGGGTATCATCCTTGGGAATCCAAGCTGAACGTGACCTACTATTTCCCCTGGGAAATCTTCGCCACGGCATACTACACCTATCTCACCGGCGAGTACTGGACCCCCTACGTCCAGATCGACGGCTTGTATTACAACGACCGGTCCGACGCCTTAATGGAGAGCCGCGGCTCGCGCCGGTACCCCGACCAGCACCAAGTGGACCTCAAGGTCAGTAAGACCTTCAAGTTCCAGGATCGCTACGGCCTGGAGTTCACCCTCGACATCTTCAACCTGCTCGACAAGAGGGCGGCCACTTCGGTGGACGAGCAGTGGGGATGGTATGAATATGACTACACCAACCATCCCGAGGGCAGCTACTGGGATCCCAATCCCGACTTCGGCACCACCATCACCACCATGCGGCCGCGGGAGCTGCGCCTCGGCGTGAAGTTCAGCTTCTGATCGGGTCGGATGGGACTGTTTCGCCGGGCCCCCTGGCGGGGCCCGTCTATTTATCATGCAGGCGGGGCGGACACGGTCCCGGTCCCGCTGTTTCCCGAGGAGTCGAAAGAATCCATGACAAGCACGCACATCCGCAGGGCAAAGCGGATTGTCACTCTGGCTTTCCTGGCAGCCTGGGCCAGTCTGGCGGCCGGGCAGGCCGGAGCCCCCGCTCAGGGCAACCTTCTGGTCATCGGCGGGGGGAAGATCCCGCCGGAGCTGTTGGCGCGGTTCGTCGGGCTGGCGGGAGGCAGGGACGCCCGCATCGCCGTCATCCCCATGGCCAGCGAAGAGTGGAAGAAGGTCGGCAAGGACTACGAAAAACGGTTTCGGGAAGCCGGAGCGGCCGAGGCCCGGTCGTTCGCCATCCGCCACCCGGCATCGGCCAACGACGAGAGGCTGGTCGCGGAGCTGAGGGCCTGCACCGGCTTCTTCTTCGGCGGCGGGGACCAGAACAAGCTGACCCGCCTGCTGCTGGGGACGAAGGCGCTGGAAGCGATCCGGCAGCGCTGGCAGGAGGGCGCCGCCGTGGGCGGGACCAGCGCCGGCGCGGCGGTCATGAGCGGGTTGATGATCACCGGCGACGGCGACTGGACCAGCCTCCGGCGGGACACGGTCCAGACCGCCGAGGGCTTCGGCTTCCTGCCCGGCGTCATCGTGGACCAGCACTTCGTGAAGCGCTCCCGCTTCAACCGGCTGCTCTCCCTGTGCCTCCAGCTCCGGCGGCCGGGGATCGGCATCGACGAGAGCACCGCCCTGTGGGTGCGCGCCGACGGTACGGCGGAGGTGGTCGGCCTCAGCACGGTGCTGGTGGTCGATCCGCGGGGGGCGGAGTTCTCCGCGGAAGAAGGGGCGCTGCCGGCCGCCCGCGGGTTGCGGCTGGACGTCCTCCGTCCGGGGGACACGCTGGAACTGCCGGCCGAGGCGCCGTAAAAACTCCCTTGGATCCGGAGGGCAAGGGTTTCATCGGCAATCCATTTGCCATTTGAGATCTGTCATTTGCCATTTTCGAACCCGGCATCCCCTCCTCGGGATCACTCCCTGAAATGACAATTGACAAATGTCAAATCTCAAATGACAAATGGTGTGCGGATTGCCCGCCGTGTTCTCCGTTTCATCGTGGCGGATCAGATCGGACCCCAGTGGGTGAGTACCGGCGGAACCAGGAGCAGGAAGCTCAGGGCCAGGAGCAGGAGCATCAGGGGCAGGAACCAGCGGGCCCACTTCTCCCAAGGTATCCGGGCCATGCCCAGCACGCCCATGGTCACGGCCGAGGTGGGCAGGATCGGATTGACGAACTCGCAGAGCTGGAACGCATACACGGCGGTCTGCCGCGTCAGCCCGAGGAGGTCCGCCAGCGGGGCCATGATGGGCATGGTCAGGGCCGCCTGGGCCGTGCCTGAGTGGATGAAGAAGTTGATCACCGCCTGGACCACCAGCATCACCTGCGCCGCCGCCACCTTGGGCAGGCCGGAGATGAGGCCGGCGCTGAAGTAGAGGATGGTGTCCAGGATCCGGGCCTCCTGGGCGATGATGAGCAGGGCCCGGCCGCAGGCGATGATGCAGGCCACGTTGACCATGTCCTTGGCGCCGGCGACGAAACCCGCGGCGATCCGGTTCGGCGACAGCCCCGCCACCGCACCCAGCACCAGTCCCATCAGCAGGAACAGGGCGGCGATCTCCTCGATGAACCACTGCGCCTTCAGGATCCCCCACACCAGCACGACCATGGTCAGCAGGAACAGGACCAGGATGGCCGCGCGGCGGCCGGTCCATGCCTGGGGGCCCTCCGGCCCGGCGTCGGCGGGATGTGCCCGGGCGCGGTCCAGCTCGTAGACCGGGCTGCGTTCGGGGCGCTTTTTCACCCGGGCGGCGTAGATCATCACCCAGGCGATCATGACACCGGTGCCGAGGCCCCAGGTAATCACCCGGTACCCCAAGCCGGAGAAGATGGGCACGCCGGCCAGGCCCTGGGCCACGCCCACCGTGAAGGGATTGAAGAACGCCGCGGCGAAGCCGGCCGCCGCGCCAAGGAACGGTATGGAGACGCCGACGATGGAGTCGTACCCGAGCGACAGTGCCAGCGGCACGAAGATCAGGATGAAGGGAATGGTCTCCTCGGCCATGCCGAAGATGGACCCGCCCAGGGAGAAGAGAATCATCAGCACCGGGATGAGCAGCCTCTCGAGTTTGGGGTGAGCGGTCAGGGCGGCGGTGACCCGCCGGATGGCGAACTCGATGATGCCGGTCTCCTGGACGATGTTGAACGCCCCGCCGATGATGAACAGGAAAGCGATGATCAGCGCCCCGTCGAGGAAGCCCTTGATCGGCGAGAGGAAGAGCCACTGCGGTCCCAGGCGGACCTTCTCGACCTGCCGGTAGGTGCCGGCCACCGTCACCATCTTGCCGCCGGGTCCGGCCTTCTGCTCGTACGCGCCGGAAGGCACCACCCACGACAAGGCCAGCACCAGCACGATGAGCGCCCCCACGATGACCAGGGTGTGCGGCATGCGGAACTTGTTTGAGGTCGCGGCGTCGGTCATGGCGCAATCACCTCCGGGTCGGCGTCAGGCGGATTCAGGATGATCCCTTGGATCCTCCCGATGATAGGGAAATCCGCCGTTTTTGGCAACTTGAATCGCCCGGTTCCCGGCACTGGGGGAGCGATTTGCCAGGAAGTCCGGTTCCAGAAAGTCCGCGGGATCCTTGAGGATCGGAGCTCATGCAACGCTGGTGGCCGGTTTCCCGTTTGACGGCTTCATGCTCCGGGGCTACAATCAACCCTATTCTCCATGAGCCGTGAAACTGCCTGTCGGAGGCGATCCATGACCCGAAGCGGCCTGCTTTTCGCCATCATTCTCGTGGCGGCCAATGCTCCCATCCTGGCGGTAGACAACGCTTGGACCTGCAACGGCCCCTACGGGGGCCAGATCGACTGCGTGGCCCCCCACCCCGCCGCGCCGGGGACGTTGTACGCGGGGACCTACACTGACGCCCTGTACCGGAGCACCGACTGGGGCGCGCACTGGCAGAAGTCAAGCGGCGGGCTGTACGGCAGCTCCATCATCTATGCCATCGCCCCCCATCCGGACAATCCGGCCATCGTGTACACCGCCACCGATTTCGGGTTGTTCAAGAGCACCAACGGCGGCGTCCAGTGGAGCGAGATGAACTGGACGGATTACGCCTATTGCGTCGCCATCGACCCTTCCGCGCCGAACACCCTGTACGCCGGGACCGCCACCAGCGGGATCCGGAAGAGCACCGACGGCGGGGGCACCTGGGTCGACAGCCACAACGGGATCACCGGCCGGACCAGCTACTACGCCCTGGCCATCGATCCGCTCCATCCGGCGACGCTCTACGTGGGCACCAACAACAAGGGGGTTTACAAAAGCACGGACGGCGGGACCAACTGGAGCGCCGCGACGTCCGGGCTGCCCACCACCGAGGCGGTGTTCCTGACGGTGGACCCCGTCTCGACCTCGACGGTGTATGCGGGTTTCGGTGGCGCATTGTTCAAGAGCACCAACGGCGGCAGTTTTTGGACCGGCCTCAGCTCCGGCCTCTCCGGCCTGTTTGTCAGCGACCTGGCGGTCGACCCGTTCTCGCATTCCATCCTCTACGCCGCGACGGAGGGCGGCGGCGTCCGGAAGAGCATCGACGGGGGCGCCCACTGGGCCCCGGCCAGCCAGGACCTGACCAGCCCGGACGTGTTCGGCCTGGCCTTCGACCGGGCCAACCACCTCCTCTACGCAGCGACCTGGGAAGGGGGCGTCTGCCGGAGCACCGATGGCGCGGGGTGCTGGGCGCCGGTCAACACCGGCCTGACCCGTGCGGAGGTCCGGGCGCTGGCCATCGATCCGGCCAACCCGTCCACCATTTACACGGGCACGTACGACGGGAGCGTTTTCAAGAGCACCGACAGCGGGACGATCTGGAGCCGGATCGACTCGTTGCCGCTCCAGTCTCCGGTGATGGCCCTGGCGATCGATCCCGCCTCCACCAGCACCATCTACGCCGGGACCCTGAACTACGCAGTGTTCAAGAGCACGAACGGCGGGAGCGTCTGGACGTCGGCCAGCACCGGCCTCACCGCCACCTGGGTGAACGCCCTGGCGATCAATTCCGCCTCGCCCTCCACCCTGTATGCGGGTACGGCCTGGAACGGCGTGTTCAAGAGCACGAACAGCGGGGCCGGCTGGGCGGCCGCCAGCTCCGGATTGACCAATTCTTCGATCTATTCCCTGGCCGTCGATCCGGCCAATCCCTCCGTCGTGTATGCCGGCACGAACGGCGGCATCTTCAAGAGCACCGACGGCGGGGGCAGCTGGGCGGCCAGCGACGCCACGCTGGGCGCGGTCTATGCGCTGCGGATCGATCCCGTCAATCCGGCGATCGTGTATGCCGGGACGTGGCTGGGGCCGTACAAGACCACCAACAGCGGCGGTACCTGGACCAAGATCGCCGCCGGCATGACCAACAACTGGACGCAGTGCCTGGCAATGGATCCCAACAATCATTCCGTGCTCTACGCCGGCACCGCCTGGGGCGTCTACCGGAGCGTCGACGGCGGCGGACGATGGACTTGTATCAACGACGAGTTTGCCTGGAGCTACGCCATCGCCGCAGGCCCGGGCGATCCGGCCACGGTCTACGCCGGCATCGGCAGCTGGGGGGTCTTCTCCATCCGCCCGACCCTCGACCTGAACGGGGACGGCGCGGTGAATGCGCAGGACGAGGTCTGGCTGGCCAACTGGCTGGCGGCCAACCTCGACGGCCTCCCCGGGGAAGGCATCTGCGGCGACGTGAACCTGGACGGCCGGGAGAACGTGGCGGACCTTCTCTGGCTCGCCCTGCGGCTGGAGTAATCCCGCAAGCCCGCCTTCACGGAAACAGCCGCATCCGTGACCGTGTCCCGCTGGTCCGGAGGCTCATTCTGCGCGGATGACCCGCAGGACGGGCAGGCGGCCGCCGGCGGCGGCCAGCGACCGGAATGGGGCGTACTGGTACAGGCCGTAGAGCTGGCAGGGTTCCAGCAACAGCGCCGCCTTGCGCGCCAGGGGCTGCTCCAGCGGCACCAGGAGCGTCCCGGCCGGCAGCTCCCGGGCCCCGGCCGGTTCGCGGCGCACGATCTGCCGCCCCTCGTAGCGCTGGTAGATCTCGTCGAAGGTGTCCTCGACCCGCACCAGGGTGCACTCCTCCGCCTGAACGGTGCGCGGACCGGCCAACGCCTCGAAGCGCAGGCCGTGGGCCTCCAGCAGCGGCCGGAAGAAGCCGGCCGCCGCGGCGTCGATCGCGTAGGCCTCCGGCGCGGGGACGCTGCCCTTGACCACCAGGTCCGGCATGAAGTTGGCGGTGGGGATGTCGCGCACGGCGCCGGTGGCCCGTTCCGTCACCCGGATTTCGCAGACCTTGCCGCCCACGTTCCCCCAGAAATAGTTCGCCGGCAGGAAGGTTGGCAGCGGGGCCCGGCGGGCCTCCCGCACGGCGAGGAGGTCCGCGGCGTGGTGCGTCCGGCCGCCGGTGAGGAAGAACCGGAACAAGGCCAGGTAAGCATCCACCCGCTCGCCCAGGTCGGCGTTCGGGTCCGGGGCGCTCCGCTTCACCCCGGCCTCGATGATGAACGACAGGCAGCCGTAGGCGCCCAGGCCGTTGCGCCCGTCATCGGCGTCCGGGGTGGAGGGGCGCTGCTCCTCGTCCGGCGGCACTCCACCCACCGTGTAGCGGACGTAGGGGTGCCCGGCGGCGGCCATGACCGGCCGGGCCTCGTCAACCCAGCGCAGCCCCGCCTGGCGGAGCATGGCGGGATAGAGGGGATTGTTGAGGCAGTCCATCATGATGATGGGCCACTCGACCCAGCCGTGGTCGGCGTACGCCTTGCCGTCGCGGGTGAACTCGTGGCAGTCCACGGCCAGGTCGGGCAGGATCCGGCGAGCGACGCGGTGCAGGGCCTGCGTCTCCGGCTGGCTCAGCAGGAGGTGGTCGCGGTTGAGGTCGGCGCCGTTGCCGTTCCGGCGCTGGCCGGCCTCCCCGCCGTCGGGATTGAGCGACGGGAGGATCCACAGGTCGACGTCCTTGGGCAGCCGGGAGGGATCCTCGGCGATCCGTCGGACCAGGTACAGCAGGGCGTCCTTGCCGGAGACCTCGTTGCCGTGCTGCTGGGCGTAGAGCAGGATCCGCCAGTCCGGCTTGACTCCCCGCCGGAGATGGATCAGCCAAAGGGACCGACCCTGGACGGTCCGTCCCTCGTCCGTGAGGTCGATGAAGCCGGGTGTCTCGACAGACTTGAGGAAATCCGTCATTTGGCTGTACTGGATAGTGGCCTTCAGGGCCCGGTGGTCGGCGGGGAAATCGGCGGCGGGGAGGGCGGCCTGCAGCGAAAGGGCGAGGAGGATCAGCATGCCGGCCCGCAGATGAGGGGATCCTGAACGTCGAACGTTGAACGTTGAACGTCGAACGTTGAACGGGGGAGGGAGTCGGGAACTGGTGACAAGGAATTGGCGGGGGAACGAACATCGAACATCGAACATTGAACATCGAACATCGAAGTCGGAATGGCGGTTGGGTGACATCGGCACTCCTCTGTCGGATCCACTGTCAGGATTGGATGATCCGGCGCGGCATCCGTCGCCGGTCCCGTCTGAAATGCCCAATCCCAAATGACAAATGACCGATGACGAATGGATCGAGCTGCGGGCTCCCTCTGATATAACCAATCTCAAATAATCAATCACCAATACCCAATGGATTTCTACCGCCCGCCGGTGTGAAAGTACTCCTCGATGACGATGGTCCCCGCCTCGCGGAACGCCCGGGCCACGCCGCCCACGCCCAGCTTGACCCCGCCGAAGATCCGCGAGACCACCAGCCCGCCCTCGAGGTCGTGCTTGCGCAGCAGCTCCAGCAGCACCCGGCCGGGGTGGCCCACCTCGCCGTCGTCCTTGGACTTCTCCAGCAGCCGGCCGTCGGCGGCCTTCAGCCGGACGGCCCAGCAGTGGTGCACCGCCTTGCGGTATTCCTTCCGCTGCGCCTTGAGCACCGCCTCGAGCGCGGCCTCGTCCTCCAGCGGGAACAGGCGGGCATAGAATTTGGAGCGCTGCTCCGTGAAGGCGGCCTCGGCGGGGCGGGTGACGGTGCTCATCGGGTCAGCTGCCGGTACTTGATCCGGTGGGGGATCTCGGCGGCGGCGCCGAGGCGGGCGCGCCGGTCGGCGGCGTAGTCGGAGTAGTTCCCCTCGAACCAGACCACTTGCGAGTCGCCCTCGAAGGCCAGGATGTGGGTGGCGACGCGGTCGAGGAACCAGCGGTCGTGGCTGATCACCAGGACGCAGCCGGCGAAGTTCTCCAGCGCCTCCTCCAGCGCCCGCAGGGTGTTGACATCCAGGTCGTTGGTGGGCTCGTCCAGCAGCAGGACGTTGGCGCCCTCCCGCAGCATTTTGGCCAGGTGGACCCGGTTGCGCTCGCCGCCGGACAGGTTGCTGCATTTCTTCTGCTGGTCGCCGCCGGAGAAGTTGAAGCGGGCTGTGTAGCCGCGGCCGCTGACCTGGCGGCTGCCCAGGGTGATGGTCTCCTGGCCGTCGCAGATCTCCTCCCACAGGGTGCGCTCCGGGTTCAGGGCGCGGCTCTGGTCGACGCAGGCCAGCTGCACCGTCTCGCCGAGGCGGATCGCGCCCTTGTCGGGAGCCTCCTGCCCCGTGACCATCCGGAAGAGGGTGGTCTTGCCGGCGCCGTTGGGGCCGATGATCCCGACGATGGCGTTGGGCGGCACGGCGAAGGAGGCGCTGTCGATGAGCAGGCGATCGCCGTAGCCCTTGCTCACGCCCTGCAGCTCGATGACCGTGTCGCCCAGGCGCGGGCCGGGCGGGATGTAGATCTCCAGCTCCGGCGCCCGCTTCTCGCTTTCCTGGGAGAGCAGTTGTTCGTAGGCGCGCAGGCGGGCCTTGCCCTTGGCCTGGCGGGCCTTGGGGGCCATGTGGATCCAGTCCAGCTCGCGCTGCAGGGTCTTCTGGCGCTGGCTCTCGGCCTTCTCCTCGACGGCCAGGCGCTGCTGCTTCTGCTGCAGCCAGGAGGAGTAGTTGCCCTCCCAGGGGATGCCCTGGCCGCGATCCAGCTCTAGGATCCAGCCGGCCACGTTGTCCAGGAAATAACGGTCGTGGGTCACGGCGATGACCGTGCCCTCGTACTGCTGGAGGTGGTGCTCCAGCCAGGCGACGGTCTCGGCGTCCAGGTGGTTGGTGGGTTCGTCGAGGAGCAGGATGTCCGGTTTCCGCAGCAGCAGGCGGCAGAGCGCCACGCGGCGCCGCTCGCCGCCGGACAGCACCTTCACCGGCGTGTCGGGCGGCGGGCAGCGCAGCGCGTCCATGGCCATCTCCAGGCGGCTGTCCAGGTCCCAGGCACCCTGGTGGTCGAGCTTCTCCTGGATGGCCCCTTGGCGCTCCAACAGCTTGTTCATGGCGTCGTCGTCCATGGGCTCGGCGAACTTCTCGCTGATGGCGTTGAACTCGTCCAGCAGGTCGACGGTTTCCTTGACGCCCTCCTCGACCACCTCGCGGACGGTCTTGGCGTCGTCCAGCTGCGGTTCCTGCTCCAGGAGTCCGATGGAAAAGCCCGGGGCGCAGACGGTCTCACCGATGAAGTCCTTGTCCTGGCCGGCCATGATCCGCAGCAGGGTGGACTTGCCCGAGCCGTTCAGGCCGATGACGCCGATCTTGGCGCCGTAGAAGTAGCCGAGGTAGATGTCCTTCAACACCGCCTTTTTGTCGTAGTACTTGCCCACCCCGACCATGGAGTAGATGACCTTGTTGCCTTCCGTGCCCATGCGTCCAGCTCCCTTCCGGAAATCGAAGCGGGACGTATTGTAGTGGAGCCGCCGCCGGATGACAAGGGTTGACCGGTGGTCGGGTAGTCCGCGACGGCCCGCCGCGGAACGGAGGACGCGGGGACGGGGCGACGGGGGGAGGGGGAGACTGAAACGGCGAAACGGCGGTGGGGCGAAACGGCGACCCAATCCCGAGACATCAGTACCGGCAGGCGTGAGCCGCCGGCGCGGGATGTGACAGTCGCCACGCCGTCAGTACCGGCAGGCGTCAGCCGCCGGCGCGAGACGTTGTCCCCGCCACAACGTCGGTACCGACAGGCGTCAGCCGTCGGCGCTCAAAACCGCAGGCAGACGCCGGCGCGCACGCCCAGGACGTGCTGGATGCGACCCGGGAAGGGGACGCCGTAGCCGTCCTTCCCGGGGAAGACGATATCGTCGCCGGCCTCCGCCCGGAAGCCTAGGAACCGCCAGGGATAGTACCGCAGACCGCCCCCCAGCCGGAGGGTGGCGTAGCTTGGCAACTCCGTCCAATCGTCCGAGCGGAAGCCCACACCCGCCACCACGTAGGGGATCACCGTGCGCGGCACCTCATGGCTGCGGAAGTGGTACTGAACGTCGACCTGGAAGCCGTCATAGCCCTGTCCCCGGTCCAACTGGAATCCTTCGAGCGAGACCTCGGCGGCCCAGCGGTCCAGGAACAGACCGCCGATGCCGAGGCTGTAGGTCCGGACCGTTGCCGCGTCTCCGCCGGCCGTGACGCCTCCCCCGCCGAATAGAAAACCAATCTCGCCGTCGGCCGCGTGAACCGCCGGCAGAAACATGAGGAATGCCGCGACAATCCAGAATACGCGCATGACTGCCTCCTGTGTTTACTCCCATGGCCGTCACTCGATCCGCCCGCCATCCCGTTTCTTCTGACCGGCTGGATTCATGGCCGTTCGGCGCGGTAGAGCGTGGCGTAGGTTGGCCAGGCGGCCCCCACGGCGACCCCGCCGGCGGCGCAGGCAGCCCCGACGGCCCAATCCATCGCGAAGGAGCCATCTTCGTAGTTGGCCAGGTAGGACGTGGCGAATCCGGCGCCGAAGCCGGCCAGTCCTCCGATCAGCATGTTGCGCCCGCGGTGGCCCCCCTCACGCAGGCTGACGCGGTAGACCTCCTCCCGGCTCACCGTCACGTCGCCCTTCTTCGTCCGGATGGTGATCGCGTTGTCCCCGACGACTTGCACTGCGCCGGTGAAGGACTTGAGGTCCATGTTCACCACCTGGACCCGCGTCCCGACTGCCACGCCCTGGACGTTCTCCCAGGACCCTTCGCCGCCCCGGGCGAGAGCTGCCGTCACCGCGCACACCAGAAGGATGGCCAGAGCCAAAATCCGCTTGTTCATGATGCCCTCCTATTGTCCCGAATTCTGAGACCAGTATGCGGGACCGCGGAGGTCGTCTTGTCATGGAAATGTCAAAGTGAGGTCAAAGTTCATCCTGACAATCGGGCCAGCGGGGCAGAAAGCGGGAGGCAAACCAATTGGTTTTCTGGATATTACCGTTGACTCACCGATGTCTTCAAAGGACGAATTTGTAGCCGGCGGTGTGGACGGTGAGGAAGTGGCGGGGCGCGGCCGGGTCGTCCTCCAGCTTCTTGCGCAGGGAGAGCAGGTAGTTGTCCACCGTGCGGGTGGTGGGGAAGGCGTTGTAGCCCCAGACCTCGTCCAGGAGCTGGGCCCGGCCCACCACCTCGCCCTCGTGGGCGGCCAGGAATTTCAGGATGGCGAACTCCTTGACGGACAGCCGCACCGGCACGCCGCCCCGCGCGGCCTCCTGCCGGCGGAAATCCACGGTGACGGAGCCGAACGCCAGCGTCTCCACCGCCGGCGGCGCGGGCGCGCCGCGGCGGAGGATGGCCCGGATCCGGGCGTGGAGCTCCCGCAGGCTGAACGGCTTGGTGACGTAGTCGTCGGCGCCCAGCTCCAGGCCCAGCACCTTGTCCATCTCCTCCTTCTTGGCGGTGAGCATGAGGACGGGCGTGCGCACGCCCGCCAGGCGGAGGTCCCGGCAGACATCCTCGCCGCTTTTGCGCGGCAGCATCAGGTCCAGGACGACCAGGTCGATCCCCTCCCGCCGGGCCATCTGGAAGCCCTTCTCGCCGTCGGCGGCGGACTGCACCTCGTGGCCGGCGGCGGCGAGGCTGTCGGCCAGCCCCTGCCGGATGGCCGGGTCGTCCTCAACGATCAGGATCCGGGCCATGGACCTCCTCCTTGGGGAAAAACAGGGTTAACCGGCTGCCCCGGCCAGGCCGGCTGACCACCTCCACCCGGCCGTTGTGGGCGGCCATGATGTGCCGTACCAGGGCCAGGCCGAGCCCGGCGCCGGCCCGGGTCCGGATGGCCGGGTCGGCGCTGCGGAAGAAGGGCTCGAAGACACGGGCCCGCTCCTCCGGCGCGATACCCACGCCCCGGTCGGCCACGGCGATGATCACGCCGCCCGCCGTCCACCGCGTCTCGATGTGGAGGGTCTTGTCGTCGGCGGAGTACTTCAAGGCGTTGTCCACCAGATTGGTGAGGGCCTGGATCACCGCGTCGCGGTCCGCCTGGACCACCGGGGCGGGACGGGCCAGGCGCAGGCACACCCGGGCGCCCTGCCGGCGCAGCGGGTAGCGCAGCGCGCGCAACGCGTCCCGGACGGCCCCGTTCAGGTCGAGGGGCATGGGCCGGTATTGCTTCTCGCCCCGCTCAATCCGGGCGGCGTCCAGGACGTTCTCGATCAACCGGGTCAGACGCATCGCTTCGCCCTCGATGACCTCGAGGTACTCCCGGGCCTTGCGGGCGCCGGGGCGGGTGCGCAGCAGCTCGGCGTGCATCCGGATGGCCGTCAGCGGGGTGCGCAGCTCGTGGGAGACGCTGGCGACGAAGAAGGATTTCGCCCGGCTGAGTTCCGACTGCCGCTCCGCCTCCAGCTGCTGGCGGACCAGGGACTGCTGGAGGGCGATCCGCTCCAGCGCCAGGCCGGCGTGGGCCGTCAGCTCCTGGAGGAGCGCGGTCTCGTCGGCGGTGTAGGGTACGCCGGTGGACTTGGGCCCGAGGGCGAGCATCCCCAGCGGCCGGCCTTCGCCCGACGGCACGGCCAGGAGGAGGGCGGTCCCATGGCGGGACCGCAGATCCTCGGACAGCGGGACGTGGGCGACGTCGGGTTCGACTTCGCCGGCGGCGGCCGCGGGGACGCGGGCGGGCGGAGGCGCGCCGAGGCCGTCCGGATCGATCGAGGGCGGCGCGTCGCCGTGCCGGGCCAGGATCCGCCCGGGCGCGGGGGCCGCCGGGCCGTCCAGGACGGCCATCCACGCGGCCGGCACTTCGGCGGCGATCGCCGCGGCCAGGGTCAGGGCGACCTCGTGGGGGTCCCAGCAGCGCTGCAGCCGGTCCAGTCCCGACCGGACGGCCTCCTGGAGGCGGTAGCGCCGGGTGGAGAAGCGCGCGTCGATGAGCCGCTCGATGCCGTCGCGGAAGGGGCCGAAGGCCAGCGCGGCCACGGCGGCGGCCCCTCCGGCGGCGGCCACGGCGACCGGCAGCGGGAACGGTCCCGTGACGGCGGCGGCCAGAGCCAGCACCCCGCCGTACACCGCCAGCAGTGCCAGCAGCATGGCGGTGAAGACCGCCTGGCGGTTCCAGGCGGGGTCGATGTCCCAGTGGCGGAAGCGGAGCACCGCCCCCGCGACCGCGGCCAGCAGCAGGCCGGCGAGGGCGAGGGCGAATCCGCCCCCGCCCGGCGGCGGTCCGCCGAGGAGGGCCGGCACCTGCCACAGCAGGGCCACGGCGGCCAGGCCCGCTCCCAGGCCCAGCGCCACCCAGCGGGTCCGCCGCCGCGCCGCTTCTTCGGGCAGCGTGCGGTAAGCCAGGATCAAGACCAGGACGCCGGCGAGGATGCCGGTGACGAAAAAGGCCCGATTGGCGGCGGTGGCGGCCAGGTAGGCGGCGATGCCGGCGGGATCGGCGAGCGCGTGCCTGTACACCGCGATGCGCCAGCCGGCCAGGCCGAGGGCGAGCAGGAGCGGGAGGGCCGTCCAGGCGGCCGCCGGCGGCCGGGGCCGCCGGGGGTAGAGCAGGGTGAGGCGCAGGAAGAGGACCGGCACGGCGGCGAGGGCCAGGATGTGCAGGACCGTGAGCCCGCGGCCCAGGAGGGAAGGCTGCAGGCCGTGCCACCCCGGGATGGTCAGGAGGGCCGTCGCCATGGCCGCGGTCAACCCGTGCCCGGCCCAGGCCGCCGCCTGGCCGGGACGGCGGACCAGCATGCCGATCCCGGCGAAGAAGAGCAGCGAGGCGACGACGGCCACCGCGGCCGGGAAGAAGGCCCCGTTCCGCGGCACGAGGCGGGCGTCCAGCCGGAGGCGGACGCCGCCGCGCCGAACTTCCAGCCGGACCGTTTCGCCGGGGCGGCGGCCGTCCAGGAGGAAGTCGGCCGCGGCGGTGGAGCGCGCCGCAGAACCGTCCATGGTTTCCAGGATGTCCCCCGGTTGGAGACCGGACGCCGCCGCCGGAAGCGGCTCCCCCATCACCCGGAGCCTGCCGGATTCCACCTGCAACGCCGCGGGCAGGCTGGCGGTCAGGGCCAGACGATAGACGCCGAACAGCCCGGCGAAGGCGAGCAGGGCGTCCAGGGCGAGAGCGGCGGGCAAGCGCCACCGTGAGGGGGTCTCCATGAAGGTTATTCTTTTCCCAGCGCGGTCGGTTGTCAAGCGGCTTGTCGGGGAGGAAAATGTCCGTCGGTAAAGCAACTTTCCTCCGGTCGGGCCGATAATTAATGCAGTATTTCCGCGCTGAAAATGGCCTGCCTCCGCTGCGGCGGGGCAGGCACGGGTACGAGATCCATCCGGAACGAACGGCGGCCGTCCGGCAGGAGGGGCGGCGGGCGGGAGGTGCCCATGCACGACGACGATCTGATCTCGCGGGCCGGATTGCGTCCGGCGCAGGAAGCCGCGGCGTGGTCGGGGGAGGGGATCCGGGGCGGCCTGGAGGGCGCGGTCCGCGGCCTCCGCGCGGCCTTGGGTGCGGGGGGGCTGCCGGCGCCCGTGGCGGGCGCGCTGGAGCGCCTGCTCGGCGGCGCCCGGCCGCCGGACCGCGGCCAGATCGGCCAGGCCATGGCGGGGGCCCTGCGGGAAGCCGCCGGGGATGCGCACGGCGGCGCCGCCGGCGTGCGGGACATTCTGCGGATGACGGCGGAAAGCTTGGTGGGCTGGGGGAAGGCCGTGGGCGCCTTCACCCAGCCGGAGGCGGTCCGGATCCAGGTCGCGGAGGCCCGGATGGGGATGGACACCGCCTTCGAGCAGGTGCGGCCGCATGCGGCGCCTGGCGAGGCGCTGGCTCCTTTCGCCGAGGCCGCGCAGCGGTTCGCCGACAGCCTGGGGCGGCTGGCGCAGTTCCTGTCGGGCCCGGCCGCGCAGCCGGGCCTGGACCTGCACGCCGCGCTGGCGGGCGGGGTGGCCGACGCGGCCCGGGCGACGCTGGCCCATCCGGCGGAAGGGACCGCCGCCGCGGGCCAGGCCGGCGACGTGGCCACGGCCGCCCGGACCACCCGGGCGGTGCTGGCCGACCAGCTTCGGCTGGAAAAAGCCGGCCGGCAGGCGCCTTTGATCACACCGCCGCCCGGCGGCTATCCCGCCCTGGAGAAGACCTCGTCGGAGATGCGCGAGAACCTCAGCCGGATCAGCGGGCAGCTGGCCCCGCGGCAGGCGCAGCGGCTCGAGGCCCAGGTGGAGAGGCTGCTGCAGTTGGTGGCCGGACAGCCAACGATGCCGCCGCTGGCCGGGCGGGGCGACCTGGCGCCGGTGACGCCTCAGGCGGCCATGGCCATCCTGAACAATCTCTTCGCGGAGATCGCCGCCCGGATGCAGGCGCCGCCTGCTTCCTCCGCGGCCGACGCCGCGCGGCTGGGGGCGGACCCCGACCGGCTGCGGTTCGATCCCGCGGTGCTGGCGCAGCTGGCCCGCCGCCTGCAGCCAGAGGCGGAGCCGGGAACCAGACCGGCCGGCGGAATTCAGACCGGCCTCGAGAACGCGCCCACGGCGGCGGCGGAGACTGGCAGGGCCGCCGCCGCGATGGATCCCGCCAAGGCCCGGGAACTCCAGCAGAAGGTTCAATCGGCCATCAACGACGAGAACGACGGGGCCATCTGCGATCTGGCCAAGAACCCCGAGGCGATGCAGGCCGCCACCCCCGAGCAGAAGGCGGCCATGATCAACGTGCTCAAGGACGGCTACACCTCGGACGACGAGGACCGGGCGATCCTGGGCATCCTGCAGACGGCCACCACGGCGGAGGAGTTCTACAAAGTGTTCGACGGTGCCGGGGGCGTCGGGGTCATCAACGAGGTGGAAGCCGACGGTGTGGCCGACAAGATCAAGAAGCTGACCGACGACTTCGGCCCCCCGCCACTGGACGAAACGCAGACCGCGGAATTGAAGTCCAAGATCGACCAAGCCATCAGCGACGAGGACGACGGGGCGATCAACAACCTGGCCAAGGACCCCCGGGCCATGGAGGCGGCCACGCCGGAGCAGAAGGCCGCCATGATCAACATCCTGAAGGATGGGTACACCTCCGACGACGACGACCGCGGGATCCGGGACATCCTCAAGTCCTGCAAGGACGAGGATGAGTACTACCAGGTCTTCGAGGGGGCCGGCGGGCCGGACATCATCGACGAGGTGGAAGCCGACGGGGTGGCCGACGAGATCAAGGGCTTCGCCGCGAAGTTCGGCCCCCCCAAGCTCACGGCGGAGGAGCAGCAGGAGTATCAGTCGAAGATCGACCAGGCCATCGGGGACGAGGACGACGGCGCCATCGTGGCCCTGTCCCGCGATCCCAAGGCCATGGCGGCCGCCACCCCCGAGCAGAAGGCGAAGCTGATCGAGGTCCTGAAGGAGGGCCACACCACCGACGAGGAAGACACGGCCATCGGCGACATCCTGGGCGGCTGCGCGGACAAGGCGGAGGTGGAGCAGGTCATCGAGCTGAGCGGCGGGCGGGACTCCCTGATGGACGAGCTGGACGTCACGGGCGTCGAGGACAAGATCGACAAGCTTTGCGGCCGGCCGGACCTTGTCCTGGACCGGGCAGTCTCCAACGAGAGCGACGATTCCATCGTCGAGCTGGCCAAGGACCCGGACATGATGGCCCAGGCCACCCCCGACCAGAAAGCGGGGATGATCAAGGTGCTGATGGACGGATGGACCAAGAACGCCGAGGACCGGGCCATCCTGGACATCCTGGAGTCCTGCGCCACCCCGCAGGAGTTCCAGCAGGTGGTGGACAAGGCCGGCGGCAAGGACGTCTTCGACGAGATTGACCTGGACGAGGTCAAGGACAAGATGAACCTGCTGGCGGGCGGCTACGGCCGGCTGGACCTAGCCACCGACCCGGAGAAGGCCAAGCAGGCCCAGGGGGCGTTCTTGGGCCGCTCGAGCCTGATGGTGGCGGGCGACCCGCGGCTGGCCGACCCGGAGCTGGCGGGCGGGGCGGGCGCGGCCGGCGGGTCGGCCGCGGACCGGTTCGAGGCGGCCAGCGACCGGGCCATCAAGGAGAAGGCGTACTACGAGATCAGTCCGAAGGTCCAGAAGGAAGTGGTCATGGAGAACGCGCGGCGCAAGCAGGAGGGCAAGGCGCCGCTGGACCTGACCCAGCTCACCGCCGGCATGGAGGCGATCCGGCAGACGCCCGGCCTGAGCGACCAGATGCGCGAGGACAAGATCGAGGCGCTGCGCAAGAAATTCGGCCTGTCCGAGGATTCCATGCGCGAGCTGGCCACCGGCCGTCTCAGCGGGATCTACGCCGACGGCGCGGCCCAGGCCGGGAGCCTGGGGGCGGAGATGGTCAGCCAGCTCGAGCAACGCTACGAGGCGGTGGTGGCCCGCTCCGGCGCCGACTCGGCCGAGGCGAAGCAGCTGGCAAAGGAGCTGGAGGGGCTGAAGCAGGCCACGGGGCCCTACGTCGGGCGGCTGGACGATCTGAGCACGCAGATGGAATCGATGTACCCGGTGCCGAAGAGCTGGGAGGAGGACTTCGTCGCCGCCTTCGGCTCGATCTTCGACATGCTCTCGCCGCTGCTCCAGGCTATCCCCGGCTACGGCTCGCTGATCTATGCGGCCTACGTCGGGGTCAAGATGGGGACGGAGATCGCCGACGGCGACATCGGCGGCTTCTTCGAGCAGGGCATCCTGGGCATGGCCGGCAACACCGTGGGGAACATGGGCGTCGGCTTCCCGCCCTCGCTGGAGGCCGAGATCGGGGTGTACTACCGCATGCAGGCCCAGTCCGGCATCAACGCGGTGACCAAGGGCGACATCCCGGCCATCGCCTCGCTGGCGGCCAACGCCCTGGGGCCCATCGGCGGCGCGGTGGGCGGGACGGCCGGGGCGGTGCTCACGGTGGCGGGCCAGGTGATCAACGCCGGCAGCCAGGTGTACCGGGGCACCGATGCCGCCCTGCGCGGGGACGTGCTGGGCGCGATCTCCGGCTATGGCGGGGCGCTCATGAGCGGCGTGAACCTGGCCGGATTCGACCCGGAGACGGTGGACATGATCTCCAAGGGCGTCAACTACCTCAGCCAGGGTGCCAAGGCCGGGGTGGGTTTCGCCACCGGCAACTGGCAGCAGGGTTTGAGCGGCCTGGCGGGGCTGGCCGGCGGCGTGGCGGACCTGGGCCTGCTGCCGGACCTCGACCTGGGCGAGTACGGCGACCGGATCCTGAACCTGCTGGGGCAGGGCGCCCAGTTCGGGCTCAACCTGGCCGGCGGCGATTACCTCAAGGCGCTGGGCCAGCTGGGCGGGGCATTCGGCGACCCCGGCCTGCAGGAGTGGATGAACTCGGTGGCCAACGACCCCGCCATCCGCGACGTGATCGGCATGACCACGGCGGGGGCGGACGTCGTGGGCAAGATCCTGAACGGCAACTACTCCGGCGCCTTGCAGGGGCTGGTCGACGGGCTGGGCGGACTGGACGCGGCCGGCCTGCAGGACTTCCTCGGCAATGCGACCGTGCAGGAGGTGTTGGGCTACGGCCAGCAGGGGATCCAATTCTTCCAGAACCTGCGGGACGGCAAGTACGGCGAAGCGCTCGGCCAGATCGGGGGCCAGCTGGAGCCGCTGCTGGGCGGCGTGGACCTGGGCCGCAGCCTGGGGTTCCTCGGCCAGATGGGCGGTGCGGTGCAGGCCGCCCTGAACAAGGACGTCCTGGGGCTGCAGCGATACCTGGGCCAGGGCTTCGGCGAGATCAGCCCGTTGCTGGACCGGCTGGGCGCCGGGGAGGCCTCGGACCTGTTCGGCCGCCTGGGGGGAGAAGTGGGCCGTCTCCTCGATGATCCGACGCTGCGCCAGGCCGCCGGCATGCTGGGACAGGGCTCGGCCTTCACCCAGTCGCTGCTGCGGGGCGACTTCACCCAGGCCCTGAACCGGCTGGCCGGCATGCCCGGGCTGGAGGGGCTGCAGCCGGCGATCCAGAAGGCCTGGGGCACGGTGGCCAACGTCACGCCGTTCATCACCGACCTGGCCAGCGGGCAGTACCTCCGCGGGCTGGCGGGATTGGCCAGCGGCGGCGGGCCCCTGGCGGGATCCCAGGCGCTGCGGGAGGCTCTGGGCGCGGTGCAGGGATCCACGGGATTCTTCGCCGGCATGACCAGCAACCTCTTCGGGACGGGGCCGCGGAGCCTCTGGGAGGGTCTGGACCGGCTGGCCAGCCTGCCGACCCTCACCCCGGCGCTCGCGCATCTGGAGAACTCGGCCCGGCAGCTCCTGCAGCAGGCGGGCGGGGACCCGGACGCGGCGGCGCGGTTGCTGTGGCAGGCGGCCGGCGCGGGCGGCTTCCACCCGCCGGCGCCGCGGATCCGGGGGTGAGGGGGCGACGGGGCGACGGGGAGACGGGGAGATGGGGAGACGGGGAGATAGAGCATCCTTGCCTGCCCTCGAGGTTCGGCTTCGGCGACGGATCTGATCAGCGTTGAAAGTTCGAGGGAAGGGGCTTCTGCCTTTGTTCGAAGGCTGGGGAGGGTGGTACACTCAGAACACAGGCAATTGCTGATTCTTCTACAGTTCAGGAGGTTCATGTGTTCGCCAGTCCCGGCCGCTTCGAGCCGGCCCACCTCTGCCGGCGCTGCTGTCCTGCCTGCGACGGGCAGGATCTGCAGGCCCTCGCCGTGCTCGTCCGCGACGGGGAGCCGCCGGCCACCGCGGGCCATGGCATCACCTACTTCCATCAGGTGATCGTCCGCTGTGCCGACTGCGGGACAGGCTTTCTAGAGCGGCGCGACCACGACTGCTTCCAGCTGGACGAGGTCTGGGACCAGATGGAATGGTACGTTCTGGCGCCGGCCCACACCGAGCGCCTGGCCGAGGCGCTGGCCGGCTGCCCCGCGCCCCTGGATCCGGGATGCGCCTGCGAGGTGCACGCCGCGCTGCGCGACAGCGCCGGCCGGCTCCCCCGCTCGGCCTGGTCAAGCGCGCTGGAGGCGGAGGCGCACATCCACCCGGCGCGACTGGAGTCCGGTCCCGGCGGTTTTCGGATAGTCGCGTCGTAGCTCGCGACCTCCGGGCGCGTGTCGGGGGAAACGGCGAAACGGCGGTGGGGCGAAACGGCGCAGCGCCCCACGTTACCCACGTACACCGCGGCACCCCGCCGCGGGACGATACGGCCGCCGGCGCGATCGGAGGTTGTCGAAAAAGCCGTTGCGCCGCCCCGCGTCCGGGGGCAGCGGGCTACCTAGCGCATTCCCAATTCCCGCAAAATGAGATACGATGACCGGCGGTCAAACAAAGCCCGTGTCTGGATACCCGCCGGGTTCCGCCATTGACCCGGCCTCAACCGTTCGGAGGATCACCTCATGCCTGGCATCCCCATTGTCTCCCCCGACCTCGTCCTGATCGGCCTCGGTCTCCTGGTCGGCATCCTGTCGATCCCGCTGCTCCTCGGCTGGGTCCCCCGGAACCGCTTTTACGGCATCCGGGTGCCCGCCGCGTTCGCGTCGGACGAGAACTGGTACGCCATCAACGCGTTCGGCGCGCGGCGGCTGCTCCTGTTCGCCGCGGCGGTCTCCCTGCTGGGCGTCCTGTGCCGGAGCTTGCCCGATCCGCCGTTCTGGCTGCCCATCGCCTGCCTGGTGGCGGTGCTGCCGCTTCTCCTGCTCACCGTCCGCTCCATCACCCGCTTCGCCGCGACCTTTGCTCGTACCGGTGATTGATCCGGCTGATTTTCCCGCAAGCACCATCGGATGCAGCAAAGTGTCAGTACCGGCTGGCGTCAGCCGCCGGCGCGAGATGTGACAACCGCTCGCGTGGAGTTGCCTACACCTCAGGATCCCCATACTGTTCCATGATCTGCTCCATCGTGAGTAAGTCCTCCCCCTGCTCGTCCCGCACGTATCGGCAGGCGGCCCGGTATCTTGCCTCCGTAAACAAGTACACCGTGCTGCCATGGTACGACCAGGGACTCCCGTCATCCGGCACCAACCGGGCCTCGCGCAGCCGGCGGGTGCACCAGCCCTTGAGGTCGCCCATCGTCTTTTCCGGAGAGTACGGGGAGGCCACGATCACATGGACGTGACAGATCCGGACGTTCAGCTCGTGCAGCGGCCAGCCGCGGTGCGCGCAGACTTCGCGGACGGTCCGTGCCACGACTTGCCGCATGGCGGCATCGAGTCGTGGCGCAGACGGGAAGCCTCCTCGGCACGCCAAGCCTCGTTGGGAGCGATCCTGGGGGCGCCGTACCGGTTGCGGAAGCGGTCCTGGGATCCCCGCGGATCGCCGTGCAGCCAGGTGCTGCGGGTGCGGAAGGTGAGGAAATAAACGGTCAATCCAGGATCATACAAGGGGCACCTCCAAATATGTCTTTGCCAGAGATAACGGGGAGTCCGGCAAGTGTTCCGGAAAAAATTGAAAGATCACCCATCGGTCTCGCGCCGGCGGCTGACGCCCGCCGGTACTGACGCGATGCTGGATTCATGGTTATGTGCCGGCGGGCGGGGCTGGTACAATGGAGCAACTGAAGATGCCGCATCGTGACGATCGGACAGGGAGATCATGAAGGCCGTCATTGCGACTATCCTTTCTTTCTGCTGGTTCGCCCCCGTGTGGCTCTGTGCGGAGAGTTCGGAAGTGGGCGCGCACGTCCGGGCGCGGGTGGACGCGGACGTCAAGGCGGGCCGGCCGGTGGTGGTCCACGTCATCGTGGCCCTGTGCGACAACGAACACCAGGGCATCGTGCCGGTGTCGAGGTCCCTCGGCAACGGACATAATCCGAAGACCAACCTGTACTGGGGCGCGGCGTTCGGCGTCCGCACGTTTTTCGAGCATCAAGGCTGGCGGAGGATTCCGCTGGCCGTCCCCCACGGCGGGCCCGTGCTGGAGAAGGTGGCATTCCAGAAAAAGTTGAAACGGGGAGGCCGGCCCGCGGACGTCTGGGTGATCGCCGAGGCGTGGGACGGCGCCGAGATCAAGGCCGCCCTGGTCCGCTTCCTGCGACTCGCGGCGGGACACGATCCCGATACCGTGCCGGTGGGAATTGCCCCGGCCGCTGATTCCGGGAACAGGACTGTCCCGACGCCGGTTGGTCTGGCCGCCGGCGGTGACGCCCACCTGGTCGTCTTCGTCGGGCACAATGGACTGATGGACTTCCCGCCGCCCGGCCGCCCGTCCCCCCGGGCCGGCGCCCCTGCGCGGGCGGCGGCGGTCCTGGCCTGCGCCAGCCGGCCGTACTTCCTCGACCTGCTGCGAACCGGCGGCGCCCGGCCGCTGCTGCTGACCACTGGCCTGATGGCGCCGGAAGCGTATGTGCTCGACGCCGCCGTCACGGCATTCGCCCGCGGGGACACCGACGCCGGGGTGCGGGAGGCGGCCGCCGCGGCGTACGCCCACTATCAGAAGTGCGGTTTATCGGCCGCCCGGCGACTTTTTCGTGGGGAATGATGAGGGAAGGACGGGGGGACGGGGGGAACCCGAAACGGCGAAACGGCGAAACGGCGGTGGAGCGCACCGGCGGGGAGGCAATCCGAACGCTGAACATCGAACGTCGAACGCTGAACGTTGAACCGCAACCGGGGAGATCGAACCATTAGATCAAGCGGCGCCCGGTTCCCCGTTCAGCGTTCGAAGTTCGGCGTTCAACGTTCGACGTTCGGTTTTGACTTCGCGGACTTTGCGCCTTTGCGGTTCAATTCACAGCTTCGCTTCCAGCCGCTCCCGGATGGCGTCGATGAAGCCCTCGGTGGTGACGTGGCCCGACGGCTTGGGGTCGGCCACCAGCGCGAGGTCCTTGGTCATGATGCCGGCCTCGATGGTCTCGATGACCGAGGCCTCGATCTTCTTGGCGAAGGCGGCCACCTCGGGCGTGCCGTCCAGCTCGCCGCGGTGGGCCAGCGCGCCGGTCCAGGCGAAGATGGTGGCGGTGGAGTTGGTCGACGTGGGCTGCCCCTTCAGGTGCTGGTAGTAGTGCTTCTGCACGGTGCCGTGGGCGGCCTCGAACTCCATGGGGCCGTCGGGGCTGACCAGCACCGAGGTCATTAGGGCCAGGCTGCCGTAGCCCGAGGCCAGCATGTCGCTCATGACGTCGCCGTCGTAGTTGAGGCAGGCCCACAGGAAGCCGCCCTCGGTGCGCATCACGCGGGCCACCGCGTCGTCGATGAGGGTGTAGAAGTACTCGACCCCGGCGGCCTCCAGCTCGGACTGGTGGGCGTCCACCTCCTGTTGAAAGGTCTCCCGGAAGAAGCCGTGGTACTTCTTGGAGATGGTGTCCTTGGTGGCAAACCAGAGCGGTACCCGCTCGCTGATGGCGTACTGGATGCAGGCGCGGGCGAAGGAGCGGATGGACTTTTCGGTGTTGTGGATCCCCTGCAGCACGCCAGGTCCCTTGAAGTCTTGGATCAGCAGGCGCACCGGTTCGCCCCCGCCGGCCGGGGTGAAGACCAGCTCGCCCTTGCCGGGGCCCGGAACCTGGTACTCGGTGTTCTTGTACACGTCGCCGTAGGCGTGGCGGCCGATGGTGATGGGCTTCTTCCAGGTGCGCACGGTGGGCGGGACGTTCCTCACTACGATGGGCTTGCGGAAGACCGTGCCGTCCAGGATGCTTCGGATGGTGCCGTTGGGGCTGGGCAGGGCCGTCTTGAGGTTGTACTCCTTGACCCGGTCGGCGTTGGCGGTGATGGTGGCGCACTTGACGCCCACGCCGTGCTTCCGGATGGCCTCGGCCGCATCGTGGGTGACCTTGTCGTCGGTGTCGTCGCGGTGCTTGACGTGGAGATCGTAGTAGAGCAGGTCCACGTCCAGATACGGAAAGATGAGCTTGTCCTTGACCATCTGCCAGATGACCCGGGTCATCTCGTCGCCGTCCATCTCCACCAGCGGGTTCCTGACCTTGATCTTCATGCCGGTTGCTCCTGCGGAAATTGTGCCCGATCCGTATCAGATGCCGCGCGGGCGGCCCCGATTCGCGCCCCGTCCGGCGGGCAGCCCGGTCAACCGGGCGGGGCGAAAATATGTATTTTCAAATAAAGATCCATGCTAACATACTCTCCGCGCAAATCCAAACCGATTGAGGGGTCATCTCAAGAATATTCCGCAGGGCCGCGGGCCGAGGAGGGGAGCCGATGCAGGACTGGGATCTGACGGACGAGCAGCGGATGATTCGCCAGAACGTCCGGGAATTCGCCGAGGCGGAGATCCGCCCCCGCGCCCGGGAGTTGGACAAGCGCGGCGAGTTCGCGCCGGAGCTGGCCCGCCAGATGGGCGAGCTGGGGCTCTTCGGCATGACCGTGCCCGAGGAGTACGGCGGGGCCGGCATGGACACCAAGAGCTACATCATCGCCGTGGAGGAGTTGGCCCGCGTCGACGGTTCCCAGGCGGTGACCGTGGCCGCCGGCAACTCCCTGGGCATCAACCCCCTGTACTACTTCGGCTCCGAGGAGCAGAAGAAGAAGTACCTGCCCGAGCTCTGCCGCGGCCCGCGCCACCTCTTCGGTTTCGGCCTGACCGAGCCGGGCTCCGGCAGCGACGCCGCCAGCGCCCGCACCACGGCCTACCCGGACGGCGACGACTTTGTCATCAACGGCTCGAAGATCTTCATCACCAATGCCGGCACCGAGCTGACCATCGGCACCATCGTCATGTGCAAGCTGGCGGACCGCGACCGGAGCGAGGCCTCCCGCGGTGGCCGGCCAGTCTACGCCTGCCTGCTGGTGGAAAACGGCACCCCTGGCTACACCATCAAGAAGATGGAGGACAAGATGCTGTGGAAGTCCTCCAACACCTGCGAGCTGTACTTCGACGACGTCCGCGTGCCGAAGGAGAACCTGCTGGGCGGCGTCGGCGACGGCTTCAAGATCATGCTCCGGATCCTGGACGGCGGCCGCCTGTCCATCGCCGCCATGGGGCTGGGCGCGGCGCAGGGCGCCTTCGAGATCGCCCTCCGGTACGCCCAGGAGCGGGAGCAGTTCGGCCAGCCCATCGCCAAATTCCAGGGGGTGGCTTTCAAATTGGCCGACATGGCCACCGAGATCGAGCACGCCCGCGCCTTCCTGTACCGGACCTGCGACCTGCGGGACAAGGGCCTCCCCCACACCCGGGAGTCGGCCATGACCAAGCTGGCCTGCGGCGAGCTGGCCGGGCGGGTCACCGACGCGGCCATGCAGGTCCTGGGCGGTTACAGCGTCATGCCCGAGTACGAGGTGGAGCGCTACTGGCGCGACCAGCGCATCCTGCAGATCGGCGAGGGCACCTCTGAGATCCAGCGCCTGATCATCGCCCGCACCCTGGGCTGCCTGTAAGGGGGTCCGCGTGTTCCGCATCGAGAGCCAGGTCCAGACCCAGTCCGAGGACTTCCAGGCCAACCGGGCCGCCATGGAGGCCAGGCTCGCCGAGTTCCACGAGAAACTGTCGCGCGCCCGCGCCGGCGGCCCGCCCGAGCAGGTGGCCCGGCACAAGCAGCGCGGCAAGCTCACCGCCCGCGAGCGGCTGGAACGGCTGTTCGACCGGGACACGCCGTTCCTGGAGTTCTCGGCCCTGGCCGCCCACGGCCTGTACAACGACGAGGCCCCCGCCGCCGGGATCGTCACCGGCGTCGGCGTGGTCCACGGGCGGGAGGTGCTGGCGGTGGCCAACGACGCCACCGTGAAGGGCGGCACCTACTACCCCATGACCATCAAGAAGCACGTCCGGGCCCAGCAGATCGCCCTGGAAAACCGGCTGCCCACCGTCTACCTGGTGGACTCCGGCGGCATCAACCTGCCCCACCAGGCGGAGACCTTCCCCGACAAGGACCACTTCGGCAACATTTTCTACAACCAGTCGCGCCTCTCGGCCGAGGGGATCCCCCAGATCGCCCTGGTGATGGGCTCCTGCACCGCCGGCGGGGCGTACGTGCCGGCGCTGTGCGACGAGGCGGTGATCGTCCGGAAGCAGGGCACCATCTTCATCGGCGGGCCTCCGCTGGTGAAGGCCGCCACCGGCGAGGAGGTCACCCCCGAGGAGCTGGGCGGCGCCGACGTGCACTGCCGCGTCTCTGGCGTGGCCGACCACTACGCCCAGGACGACGCGCACTGCCTGGCCATCGCCCGCAACATCCTGGAGAACCTGGACCGGCCGGCGAAGTTCCCGCTGGAGCGATCCGCGCCGGAGGATCCCCACTATGACCCGGAGGAGTTGCTGGGGATCATCCCGGCCGACCTGCGCCGGCAATTCGACATGCGCGAGGTCATCGCCCGGATCGTCGACGGCAGCCGCTTCCACGAGTTCAAGCCGCTCTACGCCCCGACCCTGGTGACCGGCTTCGCCCGCATCCACGGCTACCCCGTGGGGATCCTGGCCAACAACGGCGTGCTCTTCGCCGAGTGCGGCCGCAAGGGCGCCCACTTCATCGAGTTGTGCAGCGGCCGCAAGATCCCGCTGGTCTTCCTGCAGAACATCACCGGCTTCATCGTCGGCAAGCAGTACGAGCACGGCGGCATCGCCTCCGACGGCGCCAAGATGGTCCACGCCGTGGCCAACGCCCAGGTGCCGAAGTTCACGGTGATCGTGGGCAGCTCCTACGGCGCCGGCAACTACGCCATGTGCGGCCGCGGCTACCACCCCCGCCAGCTCTGGATGTGGCCCAACAGCAAGATCGCCGTGATGGGCGGCGAGCAGGCCGCCGGCGTGCTGCTGCAGGTGCGGCAGGCGATCCTGGCCAAGGAAGGGAAGGCCATGACGCCGGCGGAGCAGGAAGAATTCAAGCGGCCGACGCTGGAGAAGTACGAGCGGGAGTCCAGCGCCTACTTCAGCACGGCACGGCTGTGGGACGACGGCATCATCGATCCGCGCCGCACCCGCGGGACGCTGGCGCTGGGGATCGCCATGGCCCTGAACGCCCCCATCCCCGAGCAGCGTTTCGGCGTCTTCCGCATGTGAAGGAACAGAAATTGAACCGCAAAGACGCAAAGGGCGCCAAGGGGAACCACCATTTGGTGTTCGGATTGAAACATTAAACATGGATTTCTTGGCGTTCTTTGCGCCTTTGCGGTAAGGATTCCTGATGTTCAGAAAGATATTGATCGCGAACCGGGGCGAGATTGCGGTGCGGGTGCTGCGGGCCTGCCGCGAAATGGGCATCCCCGCGGCGGTGGTCTACTCCGAGGCCGACCGCGCCGCCCGCCACGTCCAGTTGGCCGACGAGGCCGTCTGCGTGGGCCCGCCGCCGGCGGTCCAAAGCTACCTGGACATCGATCGGATCCTCGAAGCCGCTCAGCGGACGGGGGCCGATGCGGTCCATCCCGGTTACGGCTTCCTGGCGGAGAACCCGGAGTTCGCCGAGCGCTGCGCAGCGGCCGGCCGGGTCTTCATCGGCCCCACCCCGGCCGCCATGCGCGCCCTGGGCAACAAGGTGGAGGCCCGTCGGCTGGCGCTGGGGCACGGCGTGCCGGTGATCCCGGGCATGACGGTCGCCGCCGGGACCGACGCCGACTTCGCCGCCCAGGCCCGCGCCATGGGGTACCCGGTCCTCATCAAGGCGGCCGCCGGCGGGGGCGGCAAGGGGATGCGCCGGGTGGACGCCGAGACGCAGCTGGCCGAAGCTCTGGCCGGGGCGCGGCGCGAGTCCGCGGCAGCTTTCGGCGACGCCTCGGTCTACCTGGAGAAGCTGATCGAGCGGCCGCGCCACGTCGAGTTCCAGGTGCTGGCCGACCTGCACGGGGCGGCCCTCCACTTGGGCGAGCGCGAGTGCTCCATCCAGCGGCGGCACCAGAAGATCATCGAGGAGACCCCCTCGACGGCCCTCACGCCGGAGCTGCGGGAGCGTATGGGCGCCGCGGCGGTGGCGGTGGTGCTCGCCGCCGGCTACACCAACGCCGGCACGGTGGAGTTCCTGCTGGCCCCCGACGGCTCGTTCTACTTCCTGGAGATGAACGCCCGGATCCAGGTGGAGCACCCGATCACCGAAATGGCCACCGGCATCGACCTGGTCCAGGCGCAGGTGCGGCTGGCGGCGGGCGAGCCGCTGCCTTGGAAGCAGGCCGACATCCGGCCCCGCGGGCACGCCCTGGAGTGCCGGATCTACTCCGAGAACCCGGCGGACGATTTCCGCCCGGCGGCCGGCGAGATCCTCCTCCTGCGCGAGCCGGCCGGACCGGGCGTGCGGGTCGACAGCGGGATCGCCGCCGGCTCGTCGGCCAGCGTCTGGTACGACCCGATCCTGGCCAAGATCATCGCCTGGGGCGGAGACCGCGAGCAGGCCCGCCGGCGGATGGTCCGGGCGCTGGCGGAGACGGTCGTCCTGGGGATCGAAACGCCGCTGGAGTACCTGCGGGCCGTCCTGGAGCACCCCGAGTTCGTGGCCGGGCGGACCCACACCGGCTTCCTGGACGAGCACTTCGCCGGCTGGAAACCGGCCGCGGCCACCGAGGAGGAACGGCGGCTGGCCGCCCTCACGGCGGCGCTGGTGAAATTCCACCAGAGGCCGGCGGCGGGCGCCGCCGGCCCGGGATCCGGCGAGCCGCCCAGCCCCTGGCAGACATTGGGAAAGTGGGAAAACGCATGAATCCATTGCGGATTTCAGATTGCGGATTGGAATCCGAAATCAGAATCCGAAATCCGCAATCCGAAATTCCAAGAGGTGAGATGCAGTACGAGTTCTTGATTGACGGCCGGCCCATCGCCCTGGACCTCGAGCGCCGGGGCGAGGGGGAGTTTGCCGCGCGCTTCGGGACGGAGGTCTGGAAGGTCCATGCCACGACGGTGGATGACCGCACCGTCGCCTTCCGGCTCGGCGATCAGGTGTATCTGGGATCGTCCGCCGACCGCGGGCCGGAGTGCCACGTGGCGGTGGGCGGACGGCATTTCCACCTCGTGGACGCGGCCCGGGCAGACGCGGCGGGCCAGGGGAGCGATCACCGGCAGGCGGAACGCGTCCTGGTCTCGCCCATGCCCGGGACCGTGGTCAAGCTGGCGGTGCAGCCCGGCGACGCCGTGGAACGGGGGCAGCTCTGCGCGGTGGTGGAGGCGATGAAGATGGAGAACGAACTGCGGGCGGGCTGCCGCGGGACGGTCACGGCGGTGCGGGTGGCCGAGAAGCAGCAGGTGGCAGGGGGAGCGGTCCTGGTCGAGATCGAGCCGGCGGAAGAATAGACCCTCATGGCATTTCCGGCAGCCGATATCGGCCTTGCCTGCGGGGCTCGGGTCTCGGGTCGCGGGTCTGGAAGCGGGAAGATTCTCGTCCTCCTCGAACTGCCAAGCCTCTAGCCTCTAGCCCCGAGCCCCGAGCCCCGATGACCGCAGACGGGCCCGAATGGGAAATCACAGGCAGCAATTGCAGAGGATGCGCTCGCGGTCCAGGCCCAGGGCGTCCCACATTTCGGGCGGCTCCTCGCAGAGGGCCACGGGGCAAAGCGGGCGCAGGCGCTCCACGGCCGGGCGGTACAGCGCGAGGCGGGCGTCCCAGGGGTAGCGGGCCAGCCCGCCGGGCTCGGCGGGCGGCTCGAGCGCGGAGAAGAGGCCGTCTCGGGAGACCTTCAGCAGGCCCGGCTCGGCGCGCAGGGTGCCCAGGGTGATCCGTTCGGCCCGGGCCGCGGCGACGGCGGAAACCGTCTCCGTATAGTCGTAACCGGCGATCATGGGGTCGAGGCGCAGCCGGACCCGCCAGCCGGCCTCCCGCAGCGTGGCGGCGGCGGCGAAGCGCCCGGCGGGCGGCACCGCGCCGGTTTCGTGGAGGGCCGCCGCGTCCGGGTGGTTCACCGAGAACGAGACGACCACGTTGGCGCAGGGCCGCAACTCCAGGATGGACGCGCACTCCGCCGGCCCGCCCTTGGTCACCAGGAGCAGGGTGTGGGGCCGGCCCCGCGCCTCCGCCTCGGCGCGGAACACCTCGACAAGGGCGGCCATCAGCGGGCGGCCGTCCTCGAAGGCCAGGCTGTCGGACAGGTTGCCGGAATTCAGGACATAGCTCTCCAGCCCGTCGCGCCGGATCCAGCGGCGCGCCTCCCGGAGCAGCGCCTCCGTGTTGGTGAACGCGCGCGGGGCGGGCCGGCTCCAGAAGGAGGATTGAAGGTAGCAATAGTCGCACATGGGCGCGAAGGCGCACCCGTTGGCGTGGGCCAGGACGTGGAAATTGGGGCAGACCGTCCGGGGCGGCGTCGTGCGGAACAGCTCGATGAAGCGCGACCGGCGCGGGGCCAGGGTTACGGGGGCGGCAGGGCGGGGCGGAGATTTCGGGGTGCGGTTTCCGTCGATTTTCACCCCTTCATTTTGATGTCGGAGCGGTAGGGATACAAGGGGAATTGTGGGCGAAGTCTTCCGAGGTGACTGTGATCACGGGAAGCCATCCATTTCGAGCACGATTACGATGACGATGACAAGCACGAGTGAACATGTTTCAAGGCACACAACCGGGAAGGGAACGGCACGATCCAGTCGGGGTCGGTATCGGTATCGGAATCGGGGTCGACTCTCGAATCGATACCGACACCGATCCCCATGCCGACCCCGATGAGAATGGCAGGCTATTTCCGAGCAAGCATGAGCACGACAATCAGGACGAGTGGCCGATGACGAGGAGCGTGACGTCGTCCAGCGGCGGACGCGGGCCCCGGAAATCGGCCAGGTCCCGGCGGCAGGCCGCCACCAGCTCCGCCGGGGCCGCGCCGGCGTGGCGGCCGCAGACGCCGGCCAGTCGTGCCAGGCCGTATTCGGCATCGCCACCGTCCCGCGTCTCGGTGACGCCGTCCGTGTACAGCACCAGCCGGTCGCCGGGCGCCGTGCGGATGGTCTGGACGGCGTACTCCGCGTCGGCGAACATCCCCACCGGCAGCCCGGTGGCCGGCAGGGACGTCGCCTCCTTGCCGTGCAGCCACAGCACCGGACAGTGGCCCGCGTTGCACAGCTCCACGGTGCCGTCCCGCCCGGCCCGGCCGAACACCAGGGTGCTGTAGTGGGTGTGGATGGCGAAGTCGCAGAACAGCCGGTTGGCGCGGGCAACCGCCTGGGCGGCCGACAGTCCCGCCGGCAGGAGGCTCCGGAAGATGGCCTGCAGCTGGGCCATCAGCAGCGAGGCCGCGACGCCCTTGCCGGAGACGTCCCCCAGCAGGAAGAACAGGGTGCCGTCGCCCGTCTCCGGGGCGATGACGTCGCAGTAATCGCCGCTGACCGGACCGGCCGGCGCGTAGAGGTGGGCGATGTCCCAAGGCGGGGAGAGGAGGCGCGCCGGGGGCAGCAGGCGGCCCTGGATCAGCGCGGCCATTTCCAAGTCCTGCTCCAGGGCCCGCTGCTGGTCGGGGGTGAGGTGGTCCAGGCAGAAGCGCTCCAGGGGATTGGCCAGCAGCCGCTCCGGCTCGATGGCGTCGTGGCAGGTCTCGCACAGGCCGTAGGTGCCCCGGTCGAGGTTTTCCAGGGCCGCGTCCACCTGGCGGATCAAGCCGGCCAGGTGCTCCGGCGACGGGGTCTTGGGAAGGGCCGCGCCGAGCTGTCGGCGGCGCTCCTGGAGTTGGGCGCGGATGAGGGCGTTTTCGATCTGGGCCATGATGGTCTCCTTTCGGGCGGAGTGCCTCGCCGCGTGGCGCAATCGATGACAGTTCCGATCATTGGATGCGTTCCTGGCCCCGGAAGTATACAATATTCCGGCGGGGAAATGGAATTCGGGCCGGGTCCGGAGCCAGCGGAGCGAAACATCCGGCGCTGCTCCCCGTAAACGGGTTTTTTGATGATCCTGGGATGGGTGGGAAATCCGATGAAAAAAACAGCCGTGACTGTGTTGCTGTTCGCGGCAGCTTTGGCCGTCTGCCTGGGGGAAGAACCCCGCAAGCCGATCTTCGCCCGGCCGCCGGCCATCCCGGTCCCGCCGGCCGAGCCCGGCAAGTCCTGGGTGCCGCCGCCGGAGGCCGCGCCGTCCGGCGTGACCCCCGCGCCGGCGCCGGAGAATCCCCCGCCGGGCGGCCAGTGGGACCTGGCGGCCCTGGTCGACTACGCCCTCCGGCACAATCCCCTGACGCGGGAGTCCTGGGCGCAGGCGCGCGCGGCGGCCGCCGCCGTGGGCAGCCAGGAGTCGTCTTATTACCCCTATGTCGACGTCACGGGCACCACGAGCCTGACCCGCGGCTCCGTGCTCAACAGCGGCGGCGGTTCGAATACCTATGTCCTGGGCGGGGCCGTGTCGCTGAGCTACCTCCTGTTCGACGGCGGCGGCCGGGACGCCCTGACCGAGGAGGCCCGGCAGACCGCCCTGGCCACGAACTTCAGCCACAACGCCGCCCTGCAGGATGTCATCTTCCGCGTCCAGTCGGCCTTTTACCTGCTGCAGGAGGCCCAGGCGCTGGTCCGGGCGGAGGAGGCTGCGCAGAAGGAGGCGCGATCCGCCCTGGACGCCGCCGAGGAGCGCCATCGGGCCGGGGTGGCCACCATCGCCGACGTGCTGCAGGCCCGCGCCCGCCTGTCCCAGGCGGAGCTGGTGCTGCAGACCACCCTCGGCCAGGTGGAGGTCAACCGAGGCACCCTGGCCACGGCGGCGGGCCTCGCGCCGGACTGGCCGCTGGAGGTGGTCGAGCCGGAGAAGGAACCGCCCCGCCCGCAGGCGATGGCGCCGGTGTCCCAGCTCATGGCTGAGGCCCTGGCCCGCCGGCCCGAGCTGGCGGCCCTGGAGGCCCAGGCCCGCGGGGCCGAGGCGCGCATCCGGGCGGCCCGCTCGGCGGAGCTGCCAACCCTTTCCACCACGGGCGCCTTCGGGGCGGTGTACAACAGCGCCCGCTCCGGCTGGAACAACTACGCCGTCGGGGTGACGCTGAATTTCCCCCTCTTCACCGGGTACGCCACCAAGTACGAAAAGCTCCGGGCGCAGGCCGACGCCGAGTCCGCCCGGGAAAGCCGGAAGGTGCTGGCGCAGCGGATCGGGCTGGACGTCTGGACGAGCTACCACGATCTCCAGACGGCCGATCAACGCCTGCGCACCACGGCGGACCTGCTGGACAGCGCCACCCAGTCCTATGACGTGACGCTGGGCCGGTACAAAGCCGGCGTGGGCAACATCCTCGACACCCTGGCCGCCCAGTCCACCCTGGAGCAGGCGCGCTCGGAGCGCATCCAGGCCTGGGCGGACTGGTACCTGGCGGCGGCGAGGCTGGCTTACGCCACCGGCGCCCTGGGGGTCACCGGTGCTCCCGCCCCCGCCCCACCTGCAGATTCCAGCGGAGAGAAACAATGAGCAGGAAACTTCCTTCGAGCCCCATCCTTTCCCATTGCCTCCGCACGGGCGCCGCCCTGCTGGCGGCCGCGGTCGCGCTGGCGCTGCCGGCCGCCTGCTCCAAGGCGCCGGATGGCCCGGCGAAGCGACCCCAGCCCAAGGTGCCCGTCCTCGTGGGCGAAGTGGTGAGGCGTGACGCCCCGGACATCCTCACCGCCATCGGCAACGTGGAGGCGTACTCCACGGTGAGCGTCCGGTCCCAGGTCGCCGGCCTCGTCCTGACCGCCCATTTCGCCGAGGGTCAGGAAGTCACCAAGGGGCAGCTCCTGTTCAGCATCGACCCGGCGCCGTTCGAGATGGCCCTGCGGAAGGCGGAGGCCAACCTCCTGCGCGACCAGGCCCTGGCCCGCAACGCCGAGGCCGAGGTCCGGCGGTACGAGGAGCTGGTGCAGAAGGACTACGTCACCCGGCAGCAGTACGACCAGGCCCGGACCGACTCCGAGGCGCTCCAAGCCACGCTCAAGGCCGACGAAGCCGCCGTGGCCGATGCGAAGCTGAACCTGGGCTACTGCTCCATCCGCTCCCCGATCGACGGCCGGACCGGCCAGATGCTGGTCTACCCCGGCAACGTCGTCAAGGCCAACGACACGGTGCTGGTGAACATCGGCCAGATCCACCCCATCTACGTGGGCTTCGCCGTGCCCGAGCAGCGCCTCAACAACCTGCGCCAGTCCATGGCCCGGGGGAAGCTGGCCGTCCGGGTGGCCATGCCCGACGGCACCGAGGTGCCGGAGGAGGGCGTGGTGTCCTTCGTGGACAACGCGGTGGACGAGACCAGCGGCACCATCAAACTCAAGGCCACGTTCGCCAACCACGCCAGCCAGCTCTGGCCCGGCCAGTTCGTGAACGTGTCGGTCACCCTCGACGTCCGTCGCGGTTCCGTCATGGCGCCCCAGGCGGCCATCCAGACCGGGCAGCAGGGGACCTATGTCTTCGTGCTGCAGCCGGACATGAAGGTCCACCAGCAGCCGGTGGCGGTCGGCGACACCCTCGACGGGTACGTCATCGTGAAGGAAGGGCTTTCCCCGGGGACCCGGGTGATCACCGACGGCCACCTCCGGTTGACGGAGGGGGCCGTCGTGGTGATCCGCTCCGGGCTTGACAGCCCGGCCAGCGGCGCGCCTCCGCCGACGGGCAGCGGGGAGGACGGCCGCCCGGCACCGCCCAAGGCCGCCCCGGCGGAAAAAGGAACGGCCCAATGAACGTTTCCGAGCTGTGCATCCGCCGCCCGGTCATGACGGTTCTGATCATGGCCGGCATCCTGATATTCGGGGTGATGTCCTACCGGCTGATGCCGGTGAGCGACCTGCCCAACGTGGATTTCCCGACCATCTCGGTGTCGGCCAGCCTGCCCGGCGCCAGCCCGGAGACCATGGCTTCCACTGTGGCCCTGCCGCTGGAGAAGCAGTTTTCCACCATCGCCGGGATCGACTCGATGACCTCGGTCAACGGCATCGGCAGCACGTCCATCACCCTCCAGTTCGACCTGGACCGGGACATCGACGCGGCCGCCCAGGACGTGCAGGCCGCCATCTCCGTGACCCAGCGCCAGCTCCCCCGCGACATGCCGAACCCACCCTCCTACCGGAAGGTCAATCCGGCGGACTCGCCCATCCTCTTCCTCGCCTTGACTTCCAAGACGCTGCCCCTGTCCACCGTCACCGAGTACGGCGAGACCAACATCGCCCAGAGCATCTCCATGGTCAGCGGCGTGGCCCAGGTCCAGGTCTACGGATCGCAGAAATACGCCGTGCGGATCCAGCTGGACCCGGACCGGATGGCCACCAAGGGTATCGGCATCGACGACGTCGCCAACGCCGTCCGCAACGCCAACGTGAACCTGCCCAGCGGCGTCCTCTGGGGGTCGCACCAGGCCTTCACCGTCCAGGCCAGCGGGCAGCTGGTCAAGGCCGGGTTCTACGGGCCGATCATCGTCGCGTACCGGGCCGGGGCGCCGGTCCGGCTGGCCGATCTGGGATCAGTCAAGGACAGCGTGGAGAACGACAAGGTGGCCGCCTGGTTCTACCAGGGGGATAAAGGCGACCGGGCCATCGTCCTGGCGGTGCAGCGCCAGCCGGGCACCAACACCGTGGAGGTGGTGGAGTCCATCCGGGCCCTGCTGCCCACGTTCCAGGCCCAGCTCCCGGCTGGCGTCGAGTTGAACATTCTCTACGACCGCTCGGAGTCGATCCGTGACTCGGTCCAGGACGTCAAATTCACCCTGCTCCTGTCCCTGCTCCTGGTCATCCTGGTGATCTTCCTGTTCCTGCGGAAGTTGTCGGCCACCATCATCCCCAGTCTGGCGCTGCCGTTCTCGGTGCTGGGGACCTTCTCCGTGATGCACCTGATGGGCTTCAGCCTGGACAACCTCTCCCTCATGGCTCTGACGCTCTCGGTGGGGTTCGTCGTGGACGATGCCATCGTCATGCTGGAGAACATCGTCCGGCACCTGGAGCATGGCGAGACCGTCTGGCAGGCGGCGATGAAGGGCTCGCGGGAGATCGGCTTCACCATCATCTCCATGACCATTTCCCTGGCGGCCGTGTTCATCCCTGTGCTGTTCATGGGCGGAATCGTGGGGCGGCTCTTCCACGAGTTCGCCGTGACCATCGCCACGGCGGTGCTGGTGTCCGGCGTCGTGTCCCTGACCCTGACCCCGATGCTGTCCAGCCGTTTCCTGCGCGCGTCGTCGCACGCCTCGCCGGGAAAACTCTACCGCCTGACCGAGAAGGTTTTCACCGGCATGCTGTGGCTGTACACCGCCACCCTGCGCGGGGTGCTCAAGATCCGGCTGGCGTTCCTCCTGCTCTCGCTGGCCCTGATGGCGTGGACCGGCTACCTGTTCTACATCATCCCCAAGGGCTTCCTGCCCAGCGAGGACACGGGGCGCATCTCGGCCGTCACCGAGGCCGCCCAGGGCATCTCCTTCGATTCGATGAAGCAGCACCAGCAGGCCCTGGCGGAGATCCTGCGGAAAAACCCGAACGTGGAACAGTTCATGTCTTCCTGCGGCAGCGGCGGCCGCAGCTCCGCCGGCAACCAGGGCAGTTTCTTCATCAAGCTGCAGCCGCGCGACAAGCGCCGGCTGTCGGCGGATGAGGTCATTGCCCAGCTCCGGCCCCAGCTCTCCGGCGTGCCCGGGGTCCAGGTCTTCCTGCAGAACCCGCCCACCATCCGCATCGGCGGCCAGAGCTCGAAGGGTTTATACCAGTACTCCCTGCAGAGCCCCAGTTTCCGGGAGCTCTACCAGTACGCCCCCCTGTTGGAGGAACGTCTCCGGCGGCTGCCCGGCCTGGAAGACGTCACCAGCGACCTGCTGATCAAGAATCCGCAGGTGGACGTGACCATCGACCGGGACAAGTCCACCGCCCTGGGCGTGTCGGCCTACCAGCTCGAGGACGCCCTGTACACGGCCTACGGCTCCCGGCAGATCTCCACCATCTACGCCCCGAACAACCAGTATCAGGTCCTCATGGAGCTGCTGCCCCGGTTCCAGCAAGACCCCGCGGCCATCGACAAGCTCTACGTGCGGGCGGCCAGCGGCATCGTGGTGCCGGTCCCGGCGCTGGCCACCCTCCGGCGCTCCATGGGCCCCCTGACCGTGAACCACGTCGGCCAGCTGCCGGCGGTGACCCTGTCGTTCAACCTGAAGCCCGGCGTGTCGCTGGGCGAGGCCGTGGGCGTCGTGGAGCGCGAGGCCCAGGCCGCGCTGCCGTCCTCCATCACCACCAGCTTCCAGGGGACCGCCCAGGCGTTCCAGGACTCCCTGCGCGGCATGGGCCTGCTGTTGATCATGGCCATCGTGGTCATCTACATCGTGCTGGGCATCCTGTACGAGAGCTTCGTCCACCCGGTCACCATCCTGTCCGGCCTGCCCTCCGCCGGCCTGGGGGCCCTGCTGACCCTGATGCTGTTCAAGATCGACCTAAACCTCTACGCCCTGGTCGGGATCATCATGCTGATCGGCATCGTCAAGAAGAACGCCATCATGATGATCGACTTCGCCCTGGAGGCGGAGCGGACGGAGGGGCTGCCGCCGGGCGAGGCCATATTCGAGGCGTGCCGGATCCGCTTCCGGCCCATCATGATGACCACCGTGGCGGCGCTGATGGGCACCCTGCCGATCGCCCTCGGCTACGGCGCCGGCGGCGAGGCCCGCCAGCCGCTGGGCCTGACGGTGGTGGGCGGCCTGCTGGTGTCCCAGGTCATCACCCTCTACCTGACGCCGGTGGTCTACATCTACCTCGACAAGCTGCAGCGGGTATTCAAGCGCTGACCGGTGGATCGTTGGAACGTTGAAACGTTATCACGTTGCGACGTTCCAACGCTTCAACGCGAAGGCGCATCGCCGTCCTGGATTTTTTGGTTCATGATGTCGACGATCTTCTGGTCGACGATCCCCATGGCGCGGCTGAGTTCGGCCAGGTTGCGGATGGTGGCCTCGGGCGTGGGGGCGACGATGCCGTTGTCGTCGGAGACCTCCATCCCCTTCATCGCCATCTCCGCCGCCCGGGTGGCCATGTCGGCGGCGGAGCTGACCTTCAGCGCGCAGCCGGGCTTGGCGCCGTCGCAGATCATCCCCGAGAGCGTCGCCGCCATGATCTGGACGGCGCGGCCGATCTCCGCCACCCCGCCGCCCATGGCGTAGGCGATGCCGCAGGCGGCGCCCACGCCGGCCTTGATGGCCACGCCGCACAGCGCCGATAGGTACCCGACGTACTGGGTGATGTACATGTTCAGGAGGTGGGACAGCGCCACCGCCCGGAGCAGCCGCTCCTCGGCCACGCCGCGGCTCCGGGCGTAGGCCACCACCGGCATGGTCCCGATGATGCCCTGGTTGCCCGAGCCGGCCGAGCTCATCACCGGCAGCGGGAAGCCGGCCATGCGGGCATCGCTGCCGGCGGCGGCCAGGCTCGACACGGAGCGGGCCAGGTCGGCGCCCTCGCCGGCCCCGTGGAAGCCGGCGCCGAGCCCCATCGGCTGGGCCAGGCCGGCTTCGCACACCTGCATGTTCAGGCGGATGGTGGTCCGGATGAGCTCCTCCACGGACGGGGGCAGCTCCTCCACCAGGGCGACGATCCCGGCCAGGTCCAGCGCCTTCAGCGCCTCGATCTCGGCCTCGGGGGCGCCGGCGGCCGCCGGGGCGTCCGGCCGGGTGAAGGTCTCGCGGCCGTCGCGGGTCAGCCGGACGATGCGGGTGTGCTTGTCGCGGATGACGCAGCCGCCCTCGGCCCCGCGATCTCCCTGATGGAGGCGGACGACTGCTTCGATGAAGATGTCGGTGTCCAGGGGCTCCTCGGCGATCTCCACGGTGACCCGGCCGGCGGCGGTCAGGGCGCGGGCCTGCTCGATCACGGGGGGCGTGACCGGGGCGAAGATCTCCAGGCCCAGCCCGGGGTTGCCGAAGGCGCCGATGGCCGCGGCCATCACGATCCCCTTGTGCCCTTCGGCGTTGGGGATGTAGATGGAGAAGGCGTTCTTGAAGATGTTCTTGTTGACGCGCACGTGGACGGAGTCGATGTCCGCCGCGTCCGGGGCGGGCAGGGGCGGCGGCGCGCCGGGGGTCCAGCCGGCCGAGGCCTGCGCCGCGGCGGCCACCGCCAGGGCCACGGCCACCGGCTCGGTGCAACCGAGCGCGGGCTTGAGAATGGCGGGGAAGAGCTTCTCCAGGTCCATGGCGTCTCCTTGGCGCGGGCCGGGCCGCGGGATCAGGGCGCATTGTACCCGCTCCGCCGGGCGGAAGCAAACCGGACTTCACCGCCGAGTCGCAGAGGCGCAGAGGTTCATTCCAATGAATGGCTCATGATCCTGACTCTGCGTCTCGACGCCTCCGCGGTGAATTCGGATGGCGGAACCGGTAATTTCCGTGGTTAAATGAACGGCGATTCCGATGTCCCGAGCGGAGGCACGGTGGTACCCGAAGGACTGGGGCTGATCATCACGGCGCACGAGGGCGGATTTCTGCTCTGGTCGGGGCAGGGCGGCGCCCCGCTGCGCCTCGGCCTGGACGGCTACAGCCGGCGGTTCGCGGAGCTGGTGGACGTCTGCCGGGACGACAAGATCGGGCTCTTCCTCGGCGGCCTGCTGCCCCTGTCCGAGGGCATCGGCCGGCAGCTCGCCGGGTGCGCCGGCGGCAACCTCCACCTCTCGGCCGACCGGGAGTTCCGCAGCCAGCTTAAGCGGCTGCTGCCCGGCGTGGAACTCCCGCTATCGCCCGCCGAGCGCCCGCCCGTAAACGCGCTGCCGGTGACGCTTTTCAGCCTGGTGCGGGACCCGGTCTGGCGGCTGCTGCAGGACCTGGCCCTCCCCCTGCCGCGCCGGCTGGCGCTGGCGGTGGAGGAGCCGTGGCTGGGCCTCCGGGCGGACCGCGATCGCCTGGGGGAGGGCTTCGGACACTTCCTGGACACCGGCGGGTGGCTGCGCGACCGGGTCTTTGGGCGCACCCCGCCGCCCCACCCGAGCCTGGCCTGGGGCCTGGCGCAGATCTTCCCCCGCACCCTGATCCTGGAGCCGGTGGCGGCCGCCGCCCTGGGCCTGCGGGCGCGGTGGCGCGCGGCCAGCCAGCCTCCGCCCGAGCGCTGGCTGCTGGTGTACGCGGGGCGGGACCAGGTCACCGCCTGGGCGCTCAAGGGCGAGCGGGTCTTCGCCGGGGTGTCCCACGCCACGGCGGCGCTGGACGAGGCGCGGCTCAACGACCTCTTGGCCCAATTGTCGGCCGGCTGGCGGCTGGAGGAGGAGGTCCGCCTGGACGGCGGGCTCTACGCCGGCACCCGCCTCCTGCCCGAGGAGCCCGGCCCGTGGCGCCCGGTGATCGTCACCGGCCCGGCCGCCGCCCGCTTCGCCGCCCTGGCCGACCCGCCCCCGCCGCCGCCCGGCTCGTCCACGGAGAGTTCTGTTTCTCCTGCGGAATCACGAACCCCGGCCGGATCGTCTGCCGCCCCGCCGTCCGGCGCTGATGGTCCCTTGGCGCTGGTGGCCGACGGCCTCGCCGCCCTGCTCACGTCCCCGAAGCCTGCAGCCCCCTGACTCTCATCGCTCCAGTTCAACGTTCAGCGTTCGGCGTTCAACGTTCGGCGTTGGTTTCCCTGCTGTGACGGAGCCTGCTCCGGCACGCGGCTGCTTCCGCGGTCCCCCTTGACCCGGCCATCCGGGTCTCCTAAGATGGGCGCATGATCCGCGTAGATCCCATGGATGACCGGCTGCGGCTGGCATCCGACTTCATCCAGTCCACCCGGGAGCACGTGTTCCTGACCGGCCGGGCGGGGACGGGCAAAACCACCTTCCTGCACCAGCTCCGGCAAAAACCGCCCAAGCGGCTGGTGGTGGTGGCGCCCACCGGCGTGGCGGCCATCAACGCCGGCGGTGTGACCATCCACTCCTTTTTTCAACTCCCCTTCGGGCCGATCCTGCCGGCGGCGGCGACCGGCGGCGGAGCAGGGACGGAGTCCGGGGAGGTCTCCCGGAACGCCGCCGCCCGGCCGTTCCGCTTCAGCCGGGACAAGCTCCGCATCATCCAGAGCCTGGATCTGCTGGTCATCGATGAAGTCAGCATGGTTCGGGCGGACCTGCTGGACGGCATCGACGAGGTGCTGCGCCGGATCCGCCGGTCCGACCGGCCCTTCGGCGGCGTGCAACTGCTGCTGATCGGCGATCTGCAGCAACTGGCCCCCGTCGTCAAGGCGGACGAATGGCAACTGTTGCAACCGTATTACGACACCCCCTACTTTTTCAGCAGCCGCGCCCTCCGGCAGGCCCCACCGGTGTGCATCGAGCTGACGACGGTCTACCGGCAATCCGACGAGCGGTTCATCGCCCTGCTCAACCAGGTCCGGGACAATGCGCTGGACGACCCGGCCCTGGCCGAGCTCAACCGGCGGTACATCCCGGGTTTCGCCGGGCAGGAACACGACAATTACATCACCCTCACCACCCACAACGTCCGGGCGCAACAGATCAACGACGCCCGCCTGGCGAAGCTCCCGGGACGGGAATTCCGCTTCCGAGCGGAGATCGACGGGGAGTTTCCCGCGTATGCGTATCCCGCCGAGGCCGAATTGGTGCTCCGGATCGGCGCCCAGGTCATGTTCGTGAAAAACGACAGCTCGCCGGAGAAGCGGTTCTTCAACGGCAAGATCGGCCGGGTGGAGCAGCTTGACGCGAACGGCGCGGTGGTGCGCTGCCCCGGCGATTCCCTCGAGATCGTCGTCGCACCCCAGGAGTGGACCAACGCCCGGTATGCTCTCGACGAGGCCACCGGGGCCATCCGGGAGGAGGTGGTCGGCGCTTTCCGGCAGATTCCGCTGAAGCTGGCCTGGGCCATCACCATCCACAAGAGCCAGGGGCTGACGTTCGATCGGGCCATCATCGACGCCCGGGCCGCCTTCGCCCCCGGGCAGGTGTACGTCGCCCTGAGCCGTTGCCGCACCCTGGAAGGGCTGGTGCTCGGTACGCCCATCGACCGGCGGGGCATCCGGACAGATCCCCTGGTGCGGCAGTTCAGCCGGGAGGTGGAACAGCACCTGCCCGATGCCGGCCGGTTGGCGGCGGCCCGCCTCGACTATCAGCGGGAACTGCTGGCGGATTTGTTGGACTTCTCCGGCCTCCAGCGGCGCCTGGCGTACGGCGTCAAGCTGGGGCGGGAGCACGCCGGCAGTCTGGCGGACGACTTCGCTCCGGCGCTGGAAACGATGCGGGCGGAGGTCGACCGGGAGATCGTCCGCGTCAACGCGCGGTTCCTGAACCAACTGGAGCCCATCATCCGGCAGGAGCCGGATCTGGAGCGGAACGGGCGGCTGCAGGAACGGGTCCGGAAGGCCTGCGCGTATTATCTGGACAAGCTGGAGGCCCAGGTCCGCGCGCCGCTGGCCGGAGTGGACGTTTCCACGGATAACCAGGCGGTCCGGAAGGCGCTGCAGGAAGCCCTGGTGCGGATTCAACAGGAACTCCGGAGAAAGACAGCCGTCCTGCAAGCCTGCCGGGCCGGATTTCAGGTGCGCGAATACACCGCCGCCCGCAACCGGGCGGCGCTGGAGGAAAGCCGCCCGCCTGCCCGGCCGGCGGAGGCGGTTCGGGCGGCGGCTGGGTCGGGAGATCCGGCGCTATACAAAGCACTCGAGGCTTGGCGGAAGGCGAAGGCGGCGGGGACCGGCCAACCGGCCCACCGCATCCTGAATCGGCGGACGCTCCTGGAGCTGGTTCGCATGCAGCCGGCCTCGCCGGCCGAATTACGGCAGGTCAAGGGAATCGGCCCGGCCACGGCGAAGAGATCCGGGGCGGAGATCCTCGACATCATCCGGTCGGTGGGCAGCCGGTCCCGCCCGGTGCCGGACGATTCCCGGCCGACACCAGACCCGGGCAAGCCGCCGAAACCGGACACGAAGCAGATCAGCCTCGGCCTGTGGCAGGCCGGGCGGACCGTCGCCGAAATCGCCGCCGCCCGGGGATTGTCGGCCTCCACCATCGAGCAGCACCTGGCCCACTTCGTCGAACGGGGGGAGATCGGGATCGGCGGCCTGGTGGCGCCGGACAAGCTGGACCGGATCCTCGCCTGCTTCCGGGAGTCCGGGGACTGGCGGATCGTACCGGCCAAGGCCGCCCTGGGCCATCAAGTCACCTATGGCGAGCTGCGCCTGGTGGCCGCGCACCTCGCCTTCCTGCGCCGCCGGGACAGTGATGGGTCGTGACGGAGCCTGACGGATCGTGACGGAGCCCGGCACCTTCTGAAATTACAAATCACAAATTCAAATCTGATAGTTACGCTCGTGACAGAGCCCGGCACCAATGCCACGCGGCACCCATGCCACGACACGTAATAGGTAGTGCCGGATTCCAGCCAGTCCCGTCGCAGCAGTTCGCCCCAACCGCAGTTATCATTCCCCATCCTGCCTTCCCGCGGCCGGGGGCCGCGGGGTACGCTTGGATCCTGCCGCTTCCCGACAGTGGAATTCCGCGTTTTGTCACCGGGGATTGAAGTTGAAATCCCGGATCTGACTGAAATTTAAGAAGTAAGAGCCGTGATAAATTTGACACAAATTGGCATTTGGTTTGCCACATCATTTATACTGATCGATCCGAACGGTTTTCGTCATCATTCGTTCAAGGATGGCTTCATGCAAAAAAATTCGCCCCGCATCGCCTTTGAAAAAGGATCCTCCCGGTTTGAGAAAGGATTGCCCTGGTTTTCCTTTGCGTCCTTCGCGCCTCTGCGGTGGATGTTTCTCCTCCTCTGCCTGACGTCGGTCGCGGCGGCGGCCGATCTGACGATGTACGACGAACAGCTCCGGAACGGCTTCCAGGACTGGAGCTGGGCGACGCACAGCCTGAGCCAGACGGCGGTGGTGCATTCCGGCAGCGCCGCCGTCTCTTTTGAGCCCGACGGCTGGGAAGGGATCTACTTCCACGTGGACGCCGGCCTTTCCACCGACGACTACGAAGCGTTCGACTTCTGGATCCACGGCGGCGCCTCCGGAAGCCAGAACATCACGGTGGCCCTCTACACCGGCACGTCCCTGGCCGGCTCCGCGCCGCTGTCCGACTACATCACCGGCGGCAGCCTGCCGGCTGGCGCCTGGACACACGTGCGGGTGCCCTTCGCCGACCTGGGGCTGCCCTCCGGCGTCATGAACGGCTTCTGCCTCCAGGACGGCTCCGGCGGGAACCAGGGGACGGTCTACGTCGACGACATCCGGGTGGCCGAGCGCTCCGGGCCGCCCCCGCCGCCCACCCCCATCGCCGTCAGCGTGGACCCCGACGCCGGCCGGCGCCCCGTCAATCCGCTGATCTACGGCGTGAGCTTCGGCGCGGCCGCCCAGATGCAGTCGCCCGGCTTCACCGTGCGGCGGTGGGGCGGCAACTCCACCACCCGCTACTCCTGGACGGCCGACACCAGCAACCGGGCCATGGACTGGTTCTTCCTGAACATCCCCGAGGACAACGCCCACCCCGAGCAGCTGCCGGACAACTCCGCCGCCGACCGGTTCGCCGACGAGGCGCTGGACGCCGGGCGGGAGGTCATCATCACCGTGCCCACCATCGGCTGGACGCCGCGCGACCGCTCGGTCCGGTGGGGGTTCTCGGTGGCCAAGTACGGCGCCCAGACCCAGACCGAGTGCAGCTACTCCGGCTACCCGGAGTGGTGCCGGCCTGACGCCGGCAACGGCATCCGCGCCGCCGGCGGCAACGTCACCGGCAACGACCCGACGGACACCTCCGTCGCCATCGGCCCGAGCTTCGTCAGCGACTGGGTGAGCCACCTGGTCGGCCGCAACGGCACGGCGGCCCAGGGCGGGGTGCGCTTCTACGCCCTGGACAACGAGCCGATGCTCTGGAACAGCACCCACCGCGACGTCCACCCGGCCGCCGGCACGTACGACGAGCTATGGGGGTGCACCACCGCCTACGCCGCTGCCGTGAAGGCGGCCGACCCGACGGCCGAGGTGATGGGCCCGGTGTCCTGGGGCTGGTGCGAGTACTTCACCTCCGCCTCCGACGGCTGCCCGGACGGCCCCGACCGCCAGGCCCACGGCGGCCTGCCGCTGACGGAGTGGTACCTGAAGCAGGTCCACGACTACGAGGTCGCCCACGGCGTGCGCCTGGTGGACTGGCTGGACATCCACTACTATCCGCAGGCGAGCGGGGTGTACTCCGGCGACGAGTCGGCCGCGGCGGTCCGGCTGCGGTCCGTCAAGAGCCTGTACGACCCCAACTACACGGACGAGTCCTGGATCGGCGAGCCGGTCCGGCTCATCCCGCGCATGAAGGCCTGGATCGCCGCCCGCGCGCCCCAGACCAAGCTGGCCATCACCGAGTACAGCTGGGGCACCAATGACGACTCGATCAGCAACGCCCTGGCCCAGGCCGAGGTGCTGGCGGTGTTCGCCCGCGAGGGGGTGGACATGGCCAATCGCTGGGTGGCGCCGGAAGCGGACAGCCTGGCCGAGGACGCCTTCAAGCTGTACCTCGACTACGACGGCGCCGGCGCCCAGGTGGGCGACGAGAGCGCCCAGGCCGTCAGCGCCGACGTGGACAAGGTGGCGGCCTACGCCCAGGTGAACGCGGTCCGGCGGCTCTTCGTGCTGCTGTTCAACAAGGACACGTCGGCCCACACGGCCAATGTCACGGTGGCCGGCGGCGGGAGCCAGTCGGCGTCGCTGTACCGGTTCGACGCCACCCACCACCTGGACGCGGCCGGGACCGCGGCGCTCGCCGGCGGGGTGCTGTCGCTGGACCTGCCGGCGCGCTCGGCGTGGCTGGCGGTGGTGGACCTGGGAGTGTACGGGGACCTGAACGGCGACGGCCAGGTGACCGCCGCGGACGCGCAGGTGTTGGCGGACTGCCTGGCGGGCTCCCTCCAGCCGGGCAGCGCGCCCTTCACCGCGCCGACGGCCCTGGCGGATCTCAACGGGGACGACGCGCTGACGGTGGTGGACCTGGTCATCCTGCTGGACTACTTAGCCGGGCACATTCCGTCATTGCCGGTGTGAGGCCCGTTCCATCGTTTCGATCTGAACATCGAACATCGAACATTGAACATCGCACGTCGAAGTCGATCCGGCGGTCCGGAACGGATTCGGTGGAGGCGTCATCGGTGATGGGGCTGTTCACGGAGGGGCGAGGCAGGGAAACGGCGGCGTGGCCAGACCGGTGGACAATAAAAAAGGGGGCCGGAAGAGGCCCCCTCTGACATGAGGATGTATGACTCAATTCACGCCGCAGGCGGTCCAGGCGTCCTTCACCCGCTGCACTTCCACGCTGGCGGAGCCGTAGAGCTGCGTGGCGGCGTTGACCGTGGCGGTCCGTGCCAGGGCGAAGGTGCAGGTGGAGGTCATGTAGCCGCTCAGGGCCACGTACCAGATCCGCTCGGCCTTGCTGATGCCGATGCCGCTGACGGAAATGCCCGAAGTGCGGTTGATCCCGCCGTTGGCCAGCAAGTAGAAGAAATTGTTGGCCAAACCGGACGAGTAGTGCACGTCCAGGGTGCTGGTGTAGAGCGAATAGTGGTCGATGCTGCGGCCGTCGCGCCGGGGATCGTCCATGTAGCGCAGCGCGTCGCCGGCAGTGGCGGGAGTGTAGATCATCTCGCCGATCCACCAGTCGGGCACGTCCTTGGCATTGTTGATCCAGAACTCGACCGCGGCGGCAAAAATGTCGGAGGTGGATTCGTTCAGACCGCCGGATTCACCGGAATAGACGAGGTTGCAGGTGGCGGCTGTGACGCCGTGGCTCATCTCGTGGGCGGCCACGTCGATGGACACCAGGACGGTCAAGGTCGTGCCGTCCCCGTCGCCGTAGGTCATGCACTTGCAGGAATCGGACCAGAAGGCGTTGTTGTACGACCGGCCGTAGTGCACCCGCGAATACACGCCCTTGCCGTCGTTATAGATCCCGTTGCGGCCGTGAACGGTCTTGAAATACTGGAAGGTGTAAGTCATGCCCAGGTGGGCGTCGGTGCCGGCCGTGGCCCGGTCGGTGTTCAGGTAGTTCCCCCAGATGTTGTCGGCATCGGAGAACAGGGTGCCCGAGCCGGTCTTCTTGTTCAGCATGTCGGTGGTGTAGCTCTTTCCAGAGGTCCAGTCGACCATTCCGTACTTGCCATCGGTGTACTTCTCGGTATTAAGAGAGAGGGTGGCAGGGCTGGTGCTCAGGTAGAGCGTCTTGGCCGTGCCCACGGCGGCAGTGCCGGTGCCGGGGGTATAGGTGTGAAGATTGTCCCAGGACTGGAGGATCTCGCCGGAGTAAGCATCGATCACAAACACCCGAGCCTCCGGTTCGCGGTCCTCCCCTTCGGCGAACACGTCGACCAGCCAGGCCAGCTGATGCCGGCTGCCGATCGGGTAGAAGACGAGTTCCAGCGAGGGTTTCCCATCGACAAACGCGGGAGATTTCATGTGATACAGGGCGTTGGCCACGGCTTCGTCCGCCTGGATCACAGGATCCCCATCCAGTGTGTCGATGCGGCGGTGTTGGTTGGTCAGCCCCAGCACGGCTTTCGCGGTGGGATCCACATGCACGATCACTTCGCCGTCGAAAACGCGGATCCCCTCGACGAACGAGTCGTACCGAACATGGCTGATGCCGGCGCCATCGTCGCTGACCGAGCGCGGCTTGAGGCTTTCCCAATTCCGGAGAGCCAGCTGGGCCCGGCCTTCGCTGGCGAGGTAACGATCGGCCAGCTGGACCGCCGTCACCATCCGGTCATCCCGGTCGGCCATCGGGGCAGGCCCTTGCGCCCGTTCCTGGGCCGCCATGACTCCGAGCAGAACGCAACTGAAGAGCACCATCCAAACGAAACGTTTCATGGACGCAACCTCCCGAAGAAGATAGTTGTCAGGCAAGAAATCGCGATGCTCTATTGTTGGGCGGGGCCATGAGGTAGTAAATACGTCACAGGGTGGAAAAACGGGTGGAGAAGGCTTCCCCGGGGGGTGGAGAACTTCAATAGAGAAGTTTCCGCTCGTGAGCGATGGCGATCGCCTGCAGGCGGTGCTCGGCGCCCAGCTTTGCGAAGATGTTGTTGATGTGAGTCTTGACGGTCTTCTCGCTGATGAAGAGCTGGCCGGCAATCTCCTTGTTTTTGAGGCCGCGGGCCAGGCAATGGACGATTTCCTTTTCCCTTCCGGTCAGGCTGCCGGTCGAATCCGGGGCGGGGGGATCGGGTAACGGCGGTTGCCGGGTGTAGAGCTGCGACAGTTCGGCCAGGGCGCGAAAAAGAACCGGTGGCGCAGCCTGGATCTCTCCCCGATGAATGCTGGCCAGGAGCCATTCCATCTCATCTTCCGCGATATCCGTTCCCAGGATGCCACTCACGCCGTTCTTGACAAGCTCGGTCTGGATGGCCTCCGGCAGGTCTGCGTTGAAATACACCACGGGTTGCCGCCCCAGCGCGGGCCGGAGGCGCTGGGCCAACCCGACCGCGTCCTCGCCGGCGGACAGGTTGCATGCCGCGCAAACCATGAGCACGTCAAACGGCCGGCTGGGCGCCTGCTGCAGGAACGCCGGCAGGTTGGGATAGAAGGCAGACAGGCGGAACCGTTCGCTTCGGGCCATGAAATGCAGCAGTCCCTTCTGCACCAGGACGTTGTGGCAGAGGATGGCCAGGCCGATTTCCCCGCTGCTGTATCCCGTCAGCTCTTTGCGGGCTAGGTTCAATTCGCGCCGGGCCAAGGCCTCCCGGAGGGTCTCCAGGATCGACTCGGTCTCGGACGTCTTGGTGAGATAGTCGAACGCCCCGCTTTTCAGCGCCTTCACCGCCGTCTCGATCGATGGATAGGCGGTGATGATGATGGTTTCCAGGAGAGGGTCCCGCACCTTGAGAACCGAGGCGACGTCGATTCCATCCTCGTGGCGGATTTTCAGGTCCACCAGCGCCACTGAGGGCGTCTCGGCCGCCTGCCGGGCCAGCGCTTCCTCGCCGGTCCGGGCCGTGACCACGCGGTAGCCAGCGACGGACAACAGGAAATCGAAGCTCTGCAGCAAGGCGGAGTCGTCATCCACAACCAGGATGACAGTGCGTTCAGTCGCCATTCTGGCATTCCTTCCTTCTCAGGCGGGGGAGTTCCACGACGAAACAGGCCCCTCCCCGGTACTCCCGATCCACCCAGATCCTCCCCCCGTATCCGGTCACGCGGGCGTGCACGATGGAAAGCCCCAGGCCCATCCCCTGCTCTTTACCGCTGGAGTAGAAGGGGTAGAAGATCTTGTCCAACCGGGCCGTGTCGAGACCGGGGCCCTGGTCGGTCACCCGGATCGTCGCCACGTCCGGGACGGCGGCGATGTCCACGGTGATCTGTCCCGAGTGGTCCATCGCCTCGCAGGCATTCTTCAGCAGGTTGAAGAAGATCTCCCGCAGCCGCGACGGATGGGCCCGGATCCAAACGGGGCCGGAGTCTCCCTGCAGCGTGATCGTGCAACCCTGGTGGGGCAACAAGGAAGCCTGGATGGACTGGATGGTGTCGGCCAGAGCACCCGCCAGCTCCACTTCTTCCGGGGGTTCCGGCTGGTTGGAGGAGAATTCGGTCAAGTGATCGGTGACGCTGCCGAGATGCCGGATCTCCTTCTTCAGCAGGTCCAGGTAGCGGGATGTCGATTCCGGATCGTTCTCCAGGGCGTACAGGCAATTCTTCACGACCCGGATGGGATTGTTGATCTCGTGCAGGATGCTGGCCGTCACCTTCCCGGCGGTGGCCGTTTTTTCCATGAGGATCATTTCCCGCTCCATCTCCCGCCGGTGCGCCTCCTCGTCGCGAATCTGCCGGATGAGCTTGTTGTAACTCCGCTGCAGGATGGTAATCTCGTCGTGCCCGTCCTCCTCGCATTCGCGGAAGGGAGCGGATTGGCGGGAGTCCGCCTCGATCTGTTGGGACAGCCGGCGAACCCGGCGGAGGACGATCACGCCAAGGCTCAGGAGGAGTACCGCGAAGAGCACTGCAAACAGAAGGCCGGACAGGACCAAGTACAGGAAGGTGGAATCCTGGGCGATGGCGAACAGGGAACGCTGGATCTGCGCGCGGATCAGCAGCAACGGCCGTCCGGTGTGGTCCTGAAACGGAATGAACAGAATGATCGAGTCGGACGCGAGGCGGGAGAACGGCCGGTTGGGGGGCGCCCCCGAGGGCATCGAGGAGATGGGCACAATCCGGACGGGCTTGTGGAGAATTTCGGCGATGCTCTCCATCATGGCCGGCCCGATCCTCCGGCCCAGTACGAGGCGGCCCCGCGGAGGTCCGGTATTGTCGCTCCGGATGATGGGGTAGGAGCACATGTACATCGGCCCTGAGGAGGTCCGCACCAGGGCCTTGACAGGACGGTCGACCGTCAGACGCAGGAACTCGGCCTCTTCCGGCGCTGGCGAATGCCGGAGGATGGCCTCCTCCTGTCCGCGGACGTCGCGGATCTTGGAGAAGAGAATGCGCCCGCCGCTGTCGGCGACCATGATCAGATCCACGGAGGCAGGGTAGAACACGGAGTCCGGGAAGGAGTCCTGTTCGAATTCTTCGGTCCAGTGCCGGGCCGCTTCGTACATGCTGTCCCAGGCGGACCAGTCTTCGGTGATGACGTCCAGGTCCTTGAGGTGGTGGTGGAATGCGGCTTCCACCTGCTCGATGGTCTGGGTGACGTAAACCTCCTCCTGATGCCGGATGCTCGGCCGCAGGTAGTACCAGTAGAACGCCAGATGCGCCAACACGTAGAAGATGAACAGCCCCGCCAGGATCACGGTGATCCGGAAGATGATGGACTGATCCAGGCGGGGGGAAGAGTCGGTCACTGCAATCCTCTCCCGAGGACTACGATTCGTGCGCCGCAAAAGGCATCAGCCGGCCGGAAGTAATCATCATTCCGGCCAGAGCAGGGCGTTGAAGAGCAGCTTGAAGGTGCCGTGGGTCTGGCAGCGGTGCTGCGGGCGGATGCCGTACAGGAACACCTTGCCCTTCTCCACGGTGAAGTCCACGACCGCCGCCTTCTGGACAAGGTGCTTCTCGCCGGTCAGCCAGCCGCTGGCGAGGACTTCCTCCTCCGGGTAGACCGCCACCACCCGCCGGTCCATGTCACCGGAGGGGACCCAGGTCTGGAAGGCCAGGCCGTTGGCGAACATGGCCACGGCGTCCGCGGGCATGCCCCAGCCCAGGGGGGAGCGGCCGGTCAGCTGGATCCGCAGCAGGGAGGTGGGGCAGATGAACTGCTCGGGCGTCAGCTTGGCCAGGGCGTTCGCCACCGGGAGCTGGAACGTCTTGACGGCGAAATCGGAGGCGTGGTTGAAGCAGGCCAGCCGGCCACCGGCCTTGACGAACTCCTTGATCGCGTCGGTGCCCTTCTCGCCGATGCCGCCCTCGAACTCCGGCGGCAGCAGGATGGTGTAGCTCTCGTAGGGCGCGTGCTCGGGCTTGGCGTTGACCAGGGCCTCCAACGAGATGTCCGCCAGGATCAGCACGTCGATCTTGTCGCGGAGTTTGCCGGCCTGGATATCGGCGTTGTGCAGGACGGTGTAGGGGAACCCGAAGCGGTCGAGCAGGAGGCGGGTCCAGCCTTCGTCCATGGAGGTCAGCCAGGGCTGGTAGATGCCCAGGCGGGGCAGCTTGACGGCGACCGCCCCGGCCGGCAGCTGGGGCAGGGGCCGCGCCTGCAGGCGGGCCTCCGCGACGATCGACTGGATCCGCGCCGCCGAGTCGGCGGCCAGCGGTACCAGGAAATCGCCCGCGGCGAGGGAGTCGCCATCCTGGGCGGCCCGGTACACCGTCACCCCCTGCTGGAGGAGCCGGGCGGCCACCCCGTAGGCGTCGTTTTCCCGCGTCGACAGCGCCAGGAACCCCGAGCCGGCCTCGGCGGGAGGCGGGCCCGGGAAGCGGAATGCCTCCACCCGCGAGGCCTTCGCCTGGAACGGCTCGGAGACCGCCGCCCACGTCGCGCCCATCTGGAAGGGCAGGGTCCAGGCGGCGTTGTCGTAAGGCGGCACAGGCGGCCCGCCCTCCCAGCGCCGGGTGTCGGGGTACTTCTGCTTCTGCATCAGGCTGTCCAGGTAGGGGCGGTAGGGCTGGGCGGTGTAGAGGATGAACGTGCCGGCGGGATACTCCCGGCCGTCGGCCCGGAAGGATTCCTCGGCCTGGTGGATGATCACGCCGCCGGTCTTCAGGATGTCCATCATCTTCAGCGCAGTGGGCGGGTCCCACTGGTCGGGGGGAACCAGGTAGGCGAAAGGCGATCCGGCCGGCCGCCGCTCGATGGCGTCGCGGTTCATCTTGTAATAATTGAAGAGGATGTCCTCCTTGTAGAGGACCACGGATTTGAGCAGCGCGAAGTTGAGGGCCAGCTCGTAGTCCACCAGGTCGCGGGGCCGCCACCAGCCGCCCTTCCAGGGACTGGGCGAAGCCATGGTCTGCTTCCGCTCGAACTGCTGCACCTCGCCGGGCTCGATGTAGATCGGCGTGCCCATCCGCGCCGAGGCCAGTTCGCTGAGCAGGCCGACCATGTTGTGGAACCAGCTGGTGTCGTCGCAGGCGCCGATCCACCAGCCGGTGAAGGTCGAGCCGTGGGTGACGCCCTGGAAGCCCTGCTGCTCCATGTCGGCCGCGATGCTCATGCCGATCAGGCCGGCCTCCCGCCAGACCAGCGGGGGCACCTGCGGGGTGGGCGGGTCGTCGAAGGGGGGGAGGAAGAGGCGGGCGCCGGTGGAGCCCATCTGGTGCTCGTCGATATGCACCTGGGGGAGGCAATCCTCGAACAGCACCTTGGACACCAGGCGGGTCTCCGCGAGGTTGAACATGAACCAGTCGCGGTTGTCGTCGTGCCCGGCGTAGGGGTGGTACAGGTACGGCATGAAGCCGCCCTCATATTTGGTCCCGACGTATTTCCGGTACCAATCCACGACCATTTTCTGGCCGTCCGGATTGATGGACGGCATCAGGAGGAAGATGACGTCCCGAAGAACGTCCAGCTGCGGATAGGGCGTCTGGCCGGCGACCAGCTTGTAGGCCAACTCCATGGACATCTGGGTGGAGGCGATCTCGGTGGCGTGGATGTTGCAGGTGGCCAGCACGATGGGCTTGCCGGCGCGGGCGATCTGGCGGGCGTCCGCCTCGGACAGGCCGGCGGCGTCCCGCAGCCGCCGGGACTGGCCGATGAACTCGGCCAGCCGGGGCATGTTGTCCCGGTGGGTGATCACCGCCATGAACATGTCCTGGCCCTGGGTGGTCTTGCCCAGTTCGACGACCTTGATGTCGGGGGATTCCTGGGACAGCAGCTGGAAATAGGCCCGGATCTCCCCGTAGTCGGCCAGCTTCCGGTCCGCCCCGACCGGATAGCCGAGGAACTTCTCCGGCGGGGTGACCGCCGCGAGCCAGGCCGTGCCGAGCAGAACCAACGCCAGCCACACGCAAGTCCGTTTCATGCGAACCTCCTGGATAAAACCGTCCTGGGGGAAAGCGAGAATCCATTGTACATTAGAATGGTGAAACCGGACGCGGAATCCGGCGTAAAAAAATCAGCGCGGATGAACCATCCGGCCGGTCCCCGCATCCTATCGGGAGGGGCCGGTCCGGTTGACGCTCCGCGGGCCAAAGCGTATAATAAGAGCGGTCGAGGGCACGACGAGGCAACATGAGAATCGCGGCATCCATCCTCACGGTTCTGCTCCTGGTCCTGGCGCCGGCCATGCAGACGGCGGCGGCGGCGGACACCCGCGCCGTGATCCTGGAGGGCTTCGTCCGCAACGAGGAGGGGAACCCCCTGGTGGGGGCGGTGATCTCCCTGTTCAAGGAGAACTGGACCGACAAGATCCTCCAGTCCGCCAAGTCCCGCCGGGACGGCTCCTTTACCCTGGAAAACCTGGAACCCGGCCGCTACGTCCTGAACGTGGCCAAGACCGGCTACGAGCCCCTGACTTACAGCATCCTGGCCCCCCTCAAGCAGGCGCCGCTCTTCGTGGTGCTCAAGGGCATGGGCCAGGGGGACAAGGCCGGCAAGGACTGGGGGGTGGACACCGTCCTGCGGGCCTCCACCGACCGGAACGTGATCTTCCGGAACCAGGAGGGGGGCTCCGCCCCCTCCGACGGCCGGCGCGTCCTGAAGGAAGGGACCAAGCCCGGCGTCCGCGGCGGGCAGGTCCTCTTCAGCACGTCCCAACCCCTGGGCGGCCTCGGGTACAACGTCTGGCCCAGCCCCCTGGCCACCGGCTTCTCGACCCGGTTCGCCTACGTGGAGCCCCTCAGCACCAACAGCAACTTCGTGGTCACCGGCCTCATCACCAGCGGCACGGACAGCCAGTACCAGATCAAGAACATGATCAACTACCAGGTCACGCCCGGCCACAAGGTGCAGCTCAGCCTGCGGTACGACAAGGCGGGAGCCAAGGAGCGGCCGATCCAGGATCTGGACCAGGTCAACTCCTCCACCATCGAGACCGCCATCCTCAAGACGATCGAGCCGATCCAGACCATCAACGTCGGCATTCAGGACTATTTCCAGATCTTCGAGCCCCTGACGGTCGTCTACGGATTCGACATCGACTATGCCAAGGCCTCCCGCGGCATGGCCCGCATCAATCCCCGGTTCCAACTCTACCTGAATCCCACCGAGGACCTGTCGTTCCGGTTCATGCTCAACAACGACCGGGTGACCCACGACAATACGCTGACCCTGCCCGAGGGCAGCCCGGTGACGCTGGCCTCGCCCACGCAAATCGGCAAGTTCAACGACAACACCTTTGTCAACCACCTCGACCACATGGAAGCCGGATTCTCCTATCTCCTCGGCGACAAGACCGGCCTGGAGATCAGCACCTTCCTGGACGAGATCGCCGGCTCCGGCTACCCCTTCGTCGCGATCCTCAAGAGTCCCGACGCGATCGTGACCCAGGCCGAGCTGCTGCCACCGGACGTGACCAATTCCAAGGGCTTCCGCTTCAACGTCCGCCACGAGTGGAGCCGCGCCATCACCACCTCCGTGCTGTACGTGTACGGTTCCGGCGCCACCCTGGACACGCCGGTTTCCACGCTGGCGGAAACCCCGGCGGACTGGAGCTCGGCCATGAAGAGCCGCTACTTCAACATGGTGTCCGCCAGCCTGGACGCCAGCATCCAGAAGACCGGAACCAACATCGCCGCCGTCTACCGCCGCACCGACGGCACGCCCCTGACTCCCTTGGACATCCACTCCGATTACTACGACGTTTCCGACAACTCCCTCAACTTCTTCATCCGCCAGTCCATCCCCATCTTGAGCAGCCTGGGGAAGTGGGAGGCCATCATCGACATCCGCAATATCATGAACCAGGGCGTCCAGGCCTATGAGAGTCCGAACGGCGACTTGATCCTGGTGCGGGCCACCCGGTCCATCCGGGGCGGCATCAGCTTCCGTTTCTAACCTACTCCGCCGCGCCGTCCCCAACTTGCTCCGATGAGGAATTCAAACGCTCTTGCCGGCAACGGATCAAGCCGGCCGGTGGAACTGATCCAAAATATTGAAACATCATTCAATAGATTGTATAATCGTGATCCGATAAATTGGACAGGCGCGGGGCCCCGTCCTGTCCATGCAGGTCCGGCGGGTCTCTTCGGGGAGGTGCCCTGCGGGTCCTCCCTGGCACCCGCGTTGCGGCCGTTTCAGGCCGGGAGCATGCTGGCAGGCGCATGAAACAGACGCTGCTTTCATCGCGAATCAAGGTCTACGGGCTGTTCGCCCTCGGGATGGCCTTCCTCTGCGTCGGTGTCTTCAACCTGCTGGACCGGCTGCACTGGAACGACCCGTACGACGGCATCTCCTGGATCGAGCGGGACGAAGGCGTCGTGGCCGACCGCATCCTCGGGGAGGCCCCCCCCACCGACATCCGCCCCGGCGACATCCTGCTGCGCATCAACCAGCACGATATCTTCAACATGGGCGACTACACCGACGTCCTGTTCATGCTCAGTCCCGGCGAGAAGGCCCGCTACTACCTCAAGGACCGTGCCACGGGAGACCTCAAGAGTGCCGACATGGTCATCCAGGCCCGGCCCGTCCTGACCATCAAGGACTTCTTCCGGGTCGTGGTGGCCTTCGTTTACCTCAGCATCGGCTTCCTGATTCTGGTGAAGTACTGGCGCAGCCGGGGCAGCATCCACTTCTACCTGGTTTGCCTGTTTTCCTTCTCCCTCTATCTTTTGAGTTACACCAACCGGCTCCACTTCCTGGACTATCTCGTCTACTGGCTGTCGGTGATCTCCATGCTCATCCTGCCGCCCCTGTTCCTGCACTTCAGCCTCAACTTCCCCAGCCGCAAGAAGTGGGTGCAGAACAACACCCTCATCCTGCTGTACATCTACATCCCCTTCATCGTCCTGCTGGTGACCCAGGTCCTGTGGTTCGGCGGCAAGCTGGCCGCCCTGGGGCTGCACCGGAACCTCTCGACCCGGATTTTCCTGGACAACATCCACATCCTGTACTTCATCCTGTACTTCCTGGGCGGCCTGGCGGTGCTGTTCCACAGCCGCTACAGCTCCGAGTCCACCGAACTGCGCCAGCAGCTGAAGTGGATCGTCAGCGGGACCACCCTGTCGGTGGTGCCGTTCTTCTTCCTGTACGTGCTGCCGTTCCTGCTCAACCTGGAGATCACTCCGCTGATGCAGGCCTCAATCCTGACGCTGGCCTTCCTGCCCCTGTCCTTCGCCTACGCCATCATGAAGTACCGCCTGATGGACGTGGACATCATCTTCAAGCGGGGCGCGTCCTACTTCATCGCCAGTGCGGCGGTGCTGGGCCTGTACTTCCTGCTGATCGGCCTCAGCGGGGTGGTCCTGCGGCTGTTCTACCCGGGCTCGGACACGGTGGCCATCGCCCTGTCGGCCCTGGTGGCGGCCTTCCTCTTCGCCCCCATCCGCCGGCGGGTGCAGCAGGAGATCGACCGCTTCTTCTACAAGGAGGAGTACAAGTACCGCCAGTCGCTCATTGAGTTCGGCCGGACCCTCAGCACCGAGAGCAGCCTGCGCACCGTCACCTCCACCATCATCGACCGCGTCAACAAATCGCTGAACGTCCGCACGGTGGCCATCTTCCTCGGCCAGCCCGGCGAGGCGGGGTCCTACGAGCTGGTGGCCCACCGCGGGATCCGCAGCATGCCGGAGCACAGCGGCCAGTTCAAGATCCCCGAGGCGTTCCTGATCACCGGCCTGGACGTGCCCACCCTGTCCTTCCAGATCTACAGCCAGGAGAACGGCGTCTGGCTGGGCTCCCTGCGGGAGTTCTACGAGAAGATGGGCCTGTTCTACTTCCAGCCGCTGGTCCACCGCAGCGAGACCACCGGCGTGATCGCCCTGGGCAAGGGACCCGACGACGCCCTGCTGACCTCGGAAGACCTGGAGCTGCTGGGCATGCTGTCCGGCTACGCCGCCATCGCGCTGGAGAACGCCCGGCTCTACACCACGCTCCAGAACAAGGCCCGCGAGCTGGAGCTGCTCAAGGCGTACAGCGAGAACATCATTGAAGGCATCAACGTCGGCGTGGTGGCGGTCAACCGCCAGGGCGTCATCACCACCTGGAACCAGGCCATGAAGCAGCTCTATGGGCTGGACAGCGGCCAGGCCACCGGCCGGAAGTTCGACGAGATCTTCCCGGCCGACCTCTGCGCCATCATCCGCGGGACGTTCTCGGCGGGCACCTTCCTGGCCCGGGACACGGCCCACTTCTACAAGCTCTTCGTCGAGAGCCGCGACGGCGGCAAGAAGTTCGTCAACCTCACGGTCAGCCCGTTCCAGGAGGCCACGGGGCCGGTGATCGGCACCCTGCTGGTCTTCGACGACATCACCGTCAAGGTGCAGCTGGAGAACCACCTGCTGCAGGCGGAGAAGCTCTCCTCGCTGGGCCTCATGGCCGCCGGCGTGGCCCACGAGGTCAACACCCCGCTCACCGGCATCAGCAGCTTCACCCAGATGCTGGTGCAGGAAGTGCCTGAAGACCACCCCCACCACCAGATGCTGAAGAAGATCGAGACGCAGTGCTTCCGCGCCTCGGAGATCGTGAACAACCTGCTCAACTTCGCCCGCGTACAGACCGACGAGTTCAAGGACGTGGACATCAACCGCGTGGTGGAGGAGTCGCTCGGCCTCCTGGAGCACCAGTTCCGCAAGAAGCAGGTCCGGATCGAGCGCAACCTGGCGCCGGAGCTGCCGGTGGTGTGGGGGAACGAGGGGCGGCTGATGCAGGTCTTCATCAACATCCTGCTCAACAGCTGGGACGCCGTGGCCCCACAGGGCCGGATCACCGTCGGCACGGCGCTGGAGGACGGCTCGGTCCTGATCCGGATCGAGGACGACGGCCAGGGCATCCCGCCGGAGTTCATCCAGAAGATCTACGACCCCTTCTTCACCACCAAGGAGATCGGCAAGGGGACGGGGCTGGGCCTTTCGGTCAGCTACGGCATCATCCAGGAACACGCGGGCCGGATCTTCGTCGAGAGCCAGCCCGGATCGGGCAGCGTCTTCACCATCCGGCTGCCGGTGGTGGAGTCCGCGGTGAAGGAGGCAAGGACCCTTGAACAACAACGATAACCCGGTTCCGAAGGAACGGATCCTCCTCGTCGACGACGAGGAGATCATGCATGACGTGATTTCGGCGCTCCTGCAGAAGGAGGGTTACGAGCTGCACCGGTGCTACAACGGCCGGGACGGCGTGGAGAAATTTTCCTCGCAGCCGTTCGACCTGGTGCTGCTGGACCTGATGCTGCCCGAGAAGAACGGGATCGAGGCGCTCAAGGAGATCCGCTTCCTGGACCCGCACGCCGTGGTGATCATGATCACCGCCTATGGCACCATCGAGTCCGCCGTGTCCGCCACCCGGGAGGGGGCGTTCGACTTCGTCACCAAGCCGTTCAAGAATGACGAGCTGATGCTGGTGATCAAGAACGGCCTGCTGCAGCGCCGGCTGCTGATGGAGAACCTGTACCTCCGCCAGAGCTTCCAGCGCCAGTACGCCTTCGAGAGCATCGTCGGCAAGTCCCCGGAGATGCAGGAGATCTTCAAGCTGATCCGGCAGGTGGCGCCCACCAAGAGCACCGTCCTGGTCGTGGGCGAGAGCGGCACCGGCAAGGAGCTGGTCGCCAAGGCCATCCACAACGCCTCGACCCGCGCGGACCAGCAGTTCATCCCCATCAACTGCGGCAATATCCCGACCGACCTCCTGGAGAGCGAGCTGTTCGGCTTCAAGAAGGGCGCCTTCACCGGCGCGTTCGCCACGAAGAAGGGCCTCTTCGAGGTGGCCAACGGAGGGACCATCTTCCTCGACGAGATCGGCTCCATCAGCTGGGAGCTGCAGTCGAAGCTGCTGCGGGTGATCCAGGAGAAAGAGTTCCGCCGCCTCGGCGACGTGGAGAGCATCCGGGTGGACGTGCGGATCCTGGCGGCTTCCAACGAGGACCTGAAGAACCTGGTCACCCAGGGCAAGTTCCGGGAGGACCTGTACTACCGCCTGAACGTGATCAAGATCGAGCTCCCGCCTCTGCGGGAGCGGAAGGACGACATCCCCCTGCTGGCGGAGCACTTCCTCGACAAGATCTGCGCCGACAACGGGCGGCCCCGCTGCGTCATCGACCGGGAGGCCATGGACCGGCTGGTCCACTACCGCTGGCCCGGCAACGTCCGGGAGCTGGAGAACGTGATCGAGCGGGCGGTGGTGCTGTCCGGCGAGGACGGCCGCATCCCCATCGAGCTGCTGCCGGCGGAGATGACATCCCCCGCGGAGGCGGTCGCCCGCCTTGACGAGTTGCCGGAGGACGGCGTCTCGCTGAAGGAGGCGGTGGCCGATTTCGAGCGGCGTCTGATCCTGAAGGCGCTGAAGAAGACCGCCGGCAACCAGAAGCGGGCGGCGCAGCTCCTGCAGCTCAACGCCACCACTCTCAACGAGAAGATCAAGCGCCTGGAGATCGATCCCAGCCTGACGGTGTGAGCGCGGCGGGCGGAAACAAACCACCAACCACACGAACCACACGAAATCAAATCGGGTTGGAAGGAATCCGTCAAGGAAAGGGTGGCTTATTGAGAGCCGGGGCGGCTGGTTTCCTCCTCGCCGAAGACGTCCGCGCTGAAGACCTTGATCTTCGCCCCGTGCCGCCACGCGTCCATCGGCAGCCCCGCCTTCAGGCAAGTGTGGGCCAGGAACTGTTCCCGGTTCCAGCCGTACTCCGTGGCCACCTGGGGCAGGAGCAGGCCCCGGTGGTAGCCCTTCTCGATCAGGATGCCGTGCCGGCCCACCTCGACCCCCGCCGGGTCGGGCAGGTCCTCCAGGGGGGACAGGACCGAGATCTCGATGTCGAGGTCGGCCAGCTCCCCGGCAGCCACCGGCTCGAAGCGGGGGTCCCGGCTGGCGGCCGAGATGGCGCAGTCCGCGATGGTTTCCCACAGCGGCTTGATTGCCTCGACGTAGCCGATGCAGCCCCGCAGCTCGCCGTGGCGCTTCAGCGTGACGAAGGCCCCCCGCGGCTCCCGCAGCACGGGGTGGACCGGCTGGTAGGGCCGCGACTCCTGCTGGCGCCTCAGGAATTCGTGCAGGGTCTTCCGGGCCAGGTACAGGCACTCATTCCGCGCTTCCGTCGGCAAGGGGCTCATGGCGGACCTCCTTCGCCTGCTTCCGGCGCTGCCGGAAGAGGCGCTTCTGCCGGATGCGCTTCCGGCGCTGGGTGCTGATCTTTCCCCAGAAGTTGAAGAAGTAATGGACCATGCTCCAGACGGCGACGATGAGGACCATCCACAGGGAAACGGTCCCCAGCACCTTCCACCACCCGCCCAGGGCCGAGCCGGCCAGGATCAGACAGACGGCCGCCACCTGGAAGACCATCTTGGTCTTGCCCAGGGCCGACGCGCGGATGATCAGGCCCTCGGACGAGGCCATGCTGCGGAGGCCGGTCACGGCGAACTCCCGGCCGATGATGATGATGACCATCCAGGCGGGCACCAGGTGCAACTGCACCAGCGAGATGAACGCGGCCGAGATCAACAGCTTGTCGGCCATGGGGTCCAGCAGGATGCCGATGGTGGTGACCTGCCGCCGGCGGCGGGCGACGTAGCCGTCGAAGAGGTCGGTCAGCGAGGCCAGGAGGAAGAGGACAATCCCCCACAGCTCCTTGTGGGGGAATTCGGTGAGCAGCACCGTGAGCAGGAACGGGATGATGAAGATGCGCAGCAGTGTGAGGGAATTGGGAAGATTCATCGTTCCTACCGCCTGAATCGGGGGCCGGTTCGCGTGGGCCGCCGCGTTCCGTGGCTGGGATTCCGTCCTGGAGTCCACCATACCACAAACGCCCCGGGGTGACAAGCGGGGCCGGGGACGGCCTTCCCCGCGGTCCGGCCGTGGAGTATAATCGCGTCATCGAATCAGCAGGCCGGGGGTGGATATGGCGATCGAGATCCCGCCGGAGTGGCTCCAGAAAATCATCGAGGCCAGCCTGAAGGTCCATTCGTCGCTGGACCTGCCGGTGGTGCTTCGGGAAATCCTGGAAGCCGCCTGCCGGATCCTCGACGCGGAAGGCGGCTCCATCCTGCTGCAGGAGGAGACCGGCCGCCGGTTGCGGTTCGAGGCGGCCACCGGCGAGAAGGGCCGGTTCCTGGAGGGCCGGACCATCGAGCCGGGCGAGGGGATCGCCGGCTGGGTCGCCCGGGAGCGCAAACCCGCCATCGTCGGGAACACCGCCGCCGACCGGCGCTTCCTGGCGCGGATCGACCGGCAAAGCGGCTTTCACACCCGGAGCCTCGTGGCCGTGCCGCTGGAGCACCCGGACCGGCTGGTGGGGGTGCTGGAGCTGGTGAACAAGCGGGACGGGAACTTCATGGAGGGGGACGTGGAGCTGCTCCGGATCCTGGGGCGGCTCGCCGCCACCGCCATCCTGAACGCCGGCCGCTACGGGCAGGCCCGGGAGGCCCGCGACCTGCTGGAGGAGTCGGCCCAACGCTACTGCGAACTGGTGGGACAGAGCGGGGCCATGCAGGAGATTTTCCGCCTCATCGAGCGGGCCGCGCCGAGCCGGTCCACGATCTTCATCCACGGCGAAAGCGGCACCGGCAAGGAGCTGATCGCGCGGGCCATCCATTGGAAGAGCCCCCGGCGCGAGCGGCCCTTCGTGGCCGTCAACTGCTGCGCCCTGACCGAGACCCTCCTGGAAAGCGAGCTGTTCGGCCACGAACGCGGCTCCTTCACCGGTGCCCTGTCGCGGAAGAAGGGCAAGTTCGAGGTGGCCGACGGGGGCACGGTGTTCCTCGACGAGGTCGGGGACGTCTCGCCGGCGCTGCAACTGAAGCTGCTGCGGGTGCTGCAGGGCCGCTCCTTCGAGCGCGTGGGCGGCAATGAAACCCTGAACGTCGACGTGCGGGTCATCGCCGCCACGAACCGGGACCTGGAAGCGGCGCTGCGGGAGGGTTCCTTCCGCCAGGACCTGTTCTTCCGCCTCAACGTGATTCCCATCCTGGTGCCGCCGCTGCGGGAGCGGCGGGACGACATCCCCCTGCTGGCCGCGTACTTCCTGAAGAAGTACAACGAGGAAGTGAAGGGCCGCGTGCGGGGCTTCACCCCGGACGCCTTCGCCGCCCTGGGGGCCTACCGATGGCCCGGCAACGTCCGGGAGCTGGAGAACATGGTGGAGCGGGCCGTGGTGCTGGGGGAGGGCGAGTGGATCGACCGCGCCGACCTGCCGGTGGAGATCGCCACCGGCCCCGCCGCCGGCTCCGACGGCAGCCTGGAGGAGGCGGTCCGTCTCTTCAAGCGTCAGCGGGTGGTCGACGCCCTCCGGCGCGCCAACGGCAACAAGACCCGCGCCGCCGCCCTGCTGGGCATCCAGCGGACCTACCTCTTCCGGCTGATGCGGAGCCTCGATATCCGTTGAAGCCTGGATTCCCGGTCTGCTATAATCCGGGCAGGAGAATTGACCGGAAGGAGCCGCCCATGCCCGAAGCCGCTTCGTACCATTGCGAACCCGTCCTGCCCAGCCACACCGTCACGCGGGTGTTCTGCCCCAAGGGGCACAACCTGTTGGACATTTGCAACACGGTGGGCGGCTTGGCCGGGATCCGGCTGGCCTTCCGCCGTCCGAACGGGGAACAGGGCGAACTGGTGCTCAGCCCGACCCTGGGCTGCTTCGAGCGGCTCGTCCTGAGCGGGGCGCTGGTCGACGGGGAGAAAGTCGAGGTGTTCTGCCCCGAGTGCGGCGCCGAGCTGGACCGCCTGGGAGACTGCGACTGCCTGTCCCCGGAGAAAGGCGGACCGGGCCGTTTGCTCCTTCTCTACCTGACCCCCGAGAACACCCCCGAAGAGGCCATCACGATCTGCAACGTGGTGGGCTGCCACAACTCGTCCATCCGCCATGCGGGGGACCACATCCAGGCCTGAAATCATTGCGGATTGCGGATTTCGGATTGCGGATTGGAAACCTGCCCCGTCCGCTGAGTCTATCCGCAGCCACCGCACGAACCTCTTCCCGGGGGGCCAATCTAGCTGGCGGCTTGGAAATCCGCAATCCGAAATCCGCAATCCGCAATGGGCTTGGGGTTTACACAGCGGCAAAAACGGCTATAATGTCCGTTATTTTTCCGGTTGCTGGAGGATGATCCCGTGTCCAAGGAATTCAGCGTCAAAGATTCGGTGAACCTGCCCAAGACGTCGTTCAAGATGCAGGCCAACCTGGTTCAAAACGAGCCCAGGATGATCGCCGCCTGGGACCAGATGGGCCTGTACCACAAGATCCTGGCCAAGAACCAGGGGCGGCCCTCCTACATCCTCCACGACGGGCCGCCGTACGCCAACGGTAACATTCACCTCGGACACGCCCTGAACAAGATCCTCAAGGACGTCATCGTCAAGTACAAGTCCATGAAGGGCTTCTTCAGCCCGTACGTCCCCGGCTGGGACTGCCACGGCCTGCCCATCGAGAAGAAGATGGAGGTCGAGCTCGGGTTCGCCCAGAAGCACATGGACATCCTGGAGTTCCGGAAGAAATGCCGCCAGTACGCCGACAAGTACGTCGGCCTGCAGCGCGACCAGTTCAAGCGGCTGGGCGTCTTCGGCGAATGGGAGAGGCCCTACCTGACCATGGACTATGGCTACGAGGCCACCATCGCCCGGGTGTTCGGTGAGTTCGTCCGCCAGGACAGCGTCTACAAGGGGGCCAAGCCGGTGTTCTGGTGCATCTCCTGCCAGACCGCCCTGGCCGAGGCCGAGGTGGAGTACGAGGAGCACGAGAGCCCGTCGGTGTTCGTGAAGTTCCCGGCCCGCTCCGACTTCTCCAAGGTCGTGCCGGAGCTGGCCGGGCGGAGGGTGTCGGTGGTGATCTGGACCACGACGCCCTGGACGCTCCCAGCCAACCTGGCCATCGCCCTGCACCCCGACTACGACTACGTCGCCGTGGAATCCGGCGCCGACACGTTCATCGTGGCCGAGGGCCTGCTGAACCCCTTCCTCGAGGCCTGCGGCCTGGAGCGCGGCCCCGTGGTGGCCCGCTTCAAGGGCGCCGCCCTGGAGGGCCAGTTCTGCCGCCACGCCTTCATCGAGCGCGACTCGCTGGTGGTTCTGGCCGACTACGTCACGCTGGAACAGGGCACGGGCTGCGTCCACACCGCGCCGGGCCACGGCCAGGAAGACTACATGACCGGCCAGAAGTACGGCCTGTCGATCCTGTGTCCCGTGGACAACGAGGGCCGCTTCACCGCCGAGGTGCCCGAATACGTGGGGATGACCGTGTTCGACGCCAACGGCCCCATCGTCGACATGATGCGGGGGCGGGGCGTGCTGCTCCACTCCGCCACGGTGACCCACAGCTACCCCCACTGCTGGCGCTGCCACAACCCGATCGTCTTCCGCTCCACGCCGCAGTGGTTCATCGCCCTGGACAAGAACGACCTGCGCGGCAAGGCCCTGGCCGAGATCCGGAAGACCAAATGGTACCCCGCCTGGGGCGAGGAGCGCATCACCAACATGGTGGCCAACCGGCCCGACTGGTGCATCTCCCGCCAGCGCAGCTGGGGCGTGCCCATCACCGTGTTCTACTGCGGCCACTGCGGCCACACCCTGCTGTCCCAGGCCATTGTCGAGCACGTGGCCGGGATCTTCGAGCGCGAGGGCGCCGACGCCTGGTACAAGTACGGCGCCGCCGAGCTGCTGCCGCCCGGCACGAAGTGCCCCGACTGCGGCAAGGACGAGTTCGAGAAGGAGTTCGACATCCTGGACGTCTGGTTCGACTCGGGCGTGAGCTACGAGGCGATGGCCCGCTCCCGGCCGGAGCACACCTGGCCCTCCGACATGTACCTCGAGGGCGGCGACCAGTACCGCGGCTGGTTCCACTCCTCGCTGCTGGCGTCGCTGGGCAGCCGGGGCTCGTCCCCTTACCGCGAGGTGGTCACCCACGGCTGGGTGCTGGACAAGGACGGCCTGGCCATGTCCAAAAGCAAGGGCAACGCCATCGAGCCCGAGGACATCATCCCCACCTCCGGGGCCGAGATCCTGCGGCTCTGGGTGGGCTCCATCGAGTACAAGGAAGACGTCCGCATGTCCGAGGAGATCCTCTCCCGGCTCCGCGAGGCCTACCGCAAGATCCGCAACACCATGCGCTTCCTGCTGGCGAACCTCCACCGGGACGACGCGCCGGAGGGCGACCCGTTCAACTTCGATCCCGCCCGGCACGCCGTCCCCGTCGAGGCGATGCAGGAAATCGACCGCTGGGCGCTGGCCCGCCTGGCCGAGAACCTGGCCCGGTGCGACGCGGCCTACGGCTCCTACGACTTCCACGTCGTCTACCACACGCTGTACCAGTTCTGCGCGGTGGAACTCTCGGCCGTCTACTTCGACATCCTGAAGGACCGCCTCTATACCATGGCGGCCGGCTCGCCGGCGCGACGCAGCGCGCAGACGGCCCTCTGGCACATCCTCGACGGCCTGGTGCGGGCCCTGGCCCCCGTCATGCCCTTCACCACGGACGAGGTCTGGCAGCACATGCGCAAGTTCGCCGCCCTGCCGGAGTCGGTCCACCTGGCCGACTTCCCCTCGGCGCCGGCCGAATGGAGCCATCCGGAGCTGCTGGGGCGCTGGGAGCGGCTCTTCGCCGTCCGCGAGCTGGTCAGCAAGGCCCTTGAGGTGTCGCGTCAGGCTGGTTCGATCGGCAACTCCCTGGAGGCCCGCGTCACCCTGGCGGCGCACCCGGACGACTTCGCCTTCCTGCGGACCGCCGAGGGCGACCTGCGTTACATCTTCATCGTTTCGGCGGTGGAGCTGAAGGAGGAAGCGGGCGCCGCCGTGGGGCAGCCCATCGTGACGGTGGATGCCGCCGGCGGCGCCAAGTGCGAGCGCTGCTGGAACTACTCGCCGCAGGTGGGCGCCCACAAGGACTTCCCCACGGTCTGCGAGCGCTGCGTGGACGTGGTCCGCTCGCTGGCCGGAGCTTAGCCAGGCGCCCTTTCCGGGTGGCTGGTTCTTCACAAGCAGACCGGGTAAATCAGCCGTCGGATCGGACCGATCGGTCTGATTCGTTGGTTACTGGGCGGGCACTTCCAGCGGCGCAGCGGCCGCGGCGTACCTGCCGGTGGTGAAGAACCGGCCCAGCATCTCCCGCACCTTTTCCTTGTTGGTGGACAGCAGGAGCGCCCGCCGCTCCTTGTCGTCCCACAGGCGGCTCTTCCAGAGGGCGTTCAGCGCCAGCCAGCGGGCCATGACCGGCGGATCGGTCATGCGGCACCGGTAGTCCAACTCCGTCAATTTCAGGGCAGTCTGCAACCGCCACGTGTTGATGGGCTGTTCGGGCAGCGCCTTCAGCCAGGCCAGCAGGTCGGCCGCGGGCTGGTACGGTTTGTCCACCGCCACGTATTCGAACTCCAGGTACCCCCGCGACAGGAGCGGGACTACGCGGAACTCCGCTGCAGCCGGGGGCGCGCCGCCGCCCGGCGACAGGTAGAGCCAGCGGAGCACCTCCAGCTGGAGCACGTCGGCCTCGCCGCCGTACGGTCCCGGCAGCAGCAGGCTGGCCACCTCCGGGCCGCCGCCCGCCCCGCCGTCGGGCAGCTTGCCTTCGGGGAACTCCGGCTGGGCCAGGGGGAGCTTGGCGGCGGAGAAGGCGGAGCCCGCGACAAAGTCGGTCATCACCGGGAGGAGCTCGGTGCCCTGGAACTGGCCGGTCATGCCGATGAGGGGCAGGGTGCGGAAGAAGTGCCTGGCGTAGTGATCGGTGATCGCCTCGGCCGGCGGCGGTTCCATCTCCCCGGCCAGGCGGGCGTAGGCACTGCCCGCCCCGTACAGGACGGCCAGCGCGGCGGCCTCGGCCTCCCGCCCCGGCAGCCGGCTGGGGCTCTTCCCGAAGAGGGCGGCGAAGGCCCGGCTCCGGGTCACATCCTCGGCGGTGGGCTCCTGGCGGTGCAGGATGCGGAAGAGAGTTTCGGTGGCGGCCCGGCGGAAGTAGGCCGGGCAGACCATCTCCACACCGCTGAACTCGGCACCCTCGACCAGATCCACGCGGCCGCCCAGCATCTCCAGCCGCTCCAGCAGCAGGCGCTCCTGGGCATCGCGGACCGACAGCAGCCGAGACCACAGCGCCAGGCGGTTGAGGCCCCGCTGCCCCGCCGGTTCCACCAGCGCCCCGCCGGGGTAGGCGACGCACATCCAGACCAGCGGCCAGCGGTAGTTCTCCTCCAGCAGCACCTCCGGGCCGCGCAGGATCCCGGAGGGCACCACGGCGTTCATCCCCTCGGGGGACACCTCAGGGACCGGGTCCTCCGCCGGCAGGGCCAGGGGGATGTCGGGGGTCTTCTGCAGGAGGGCGACCGCCTCCTTCACCGAGACGGGCACCACGGCCGCCATGGCCTCGCGGAAGGTCCTGGCGGTGAAGCCCCGCCGCACGCCCGCGCCCGGCAGTTCGAGCACGCCGGCCTGGGGATAGGTGAGGTACGCCCGGGCGGCGGCGGCGATGTCCTTCTTCCCGACCGCCGCCAGGGCCTTTTTCCACTCCTGGAAATATCCGGTTTGGATCGGTTTCTCCGTGTCCAGGATCAGCGAGTGGAAGATCTCGGGGGGCCGGATGGCTTCCACGAATCGCACGAACGCCTGGTGGCGGGCGCGCTCCAGGTCCACCTGCAGCCATTGGCCCTGGGCGGCCAGCTCGGCGGCGGTGAAGAGCCGGCGCTCGATCTCGTCGAAGGCCTCGGCCGGAGCCTGCAGCTCGATGGCGAACACGGAGCGCTCGCGCTGCAGCCGGAAGCGCGTCTGCACCGTCACCGGCAGCCAATTCTCCCCCTGGCGGTACATCCGGCCGGCCAGCGACGTGGCGCCGTCGGCCACGAGGCTGCAGGCAGCCAGGAAGGAGGCCAGCCGAGGGGACGTCCGGCCGGGGCCGTGAAGGTACACCACCACGGCGGGCGGATCGGCGGGCAGGCTCCACTCGGCGAAGCCGGCGGAGGCGCCGGCGGCCGGGGCGGCGGCAGCCGGGACGTCCGGCGCCTTTTTCCATTTCGCCGTCTTCTCCAGGACCAGCCGCGCCGCGGAGGCCACGTCGCCCCGGCCGGTCAGGATGATCCGGATGGCGGCCGGATCGAGCATCCGGGCGCGGCACCGGGCCAGCAGGTCGGTCGGGGGCGGAGGGGCACCGGCGGTCGCCACCGCTTCTTCCAGGGAGGCCCCCAGTGCCAGAGAGGTTTCGAACTCCGCCCGAATGGCGGACCAGCCCTCCGCCTGCTGCCGCAGGCCACGCCCCCGCAGGATCGCTTCCGCCTGTCCCCAGTAAGGTTCCTTGAGTCGGTCGGCGGCCAGGGTTTCCATCAAGGTGGCCAGCGCCCGGGGCATGCCGTCGGGCAGGCAGAGCAATTGGAAGACCATGTGCCGGCCGGTGCATGACACCGACGGCACGGCATCCAGCGTGGCCAGGGCCTGCCGGGGAGTGTCCTCCCCGCCGGCGGCTGTGTCGAGGTACAGCGCCTCCAGCCAGCGGGCAGCCACCGGAGCGTCCTTGCCGAGGCCGGCCGGCAGGGGGAGGTACACCGAAACGTGGGCGTACTCCAGCTCGTACCGGGGCTGGGCCAGCAGGCGGAGGCCGTTGCTGAGCTGAAAGGAGATCATCCCGGAGGGGACGGCCGGCGCGGGCTTGGCCGTCATCGCCGCACGGGCCGGCAGGGCCAGGCCGGCGGCCAGGAGGAAAACGGCGGCGAGGCGGGTGCTGGTGCTCATGGCAGTCTCGCTCCGTCCAGAGGGACCGGCGGCCTTCGGGGGGCCGCCGGATGTTCAGACCGTCTCCATCTCGCTCAAGATCCGGTGGGCGGCTTCGAGCGCGGCCAGCCCCTCCGCCCCGCTGCAGCCGTGGTTGCCGCGCTCCTGGATGCTTCGGACGAAGGCGGCCAGCTCGTTCTTGAGCGGCTCGCCCGGCTCGATCGCCAGCTGGCGGTGGACGATCTCCTTGCCCAGCGGGTTGTCGGCGGGCTGCAGGGTGTAGGCGTCGGCCGTCTGCCGGCCGAGGTCGATGGAGAAGTAGGAGTCCGGCTGGAAGAACCGCAGCTTGCGGGTCTTCTCGCTGGAGACCCGGCTGGCGGTCAGGTTGGCCAACGCGCCGTTCTCGAACCGCAACCGGACGTTGGCGATGTCGATTTTCCCGGTCAGGATCGGGATGCCCGCCGCCTGGACCTCGCGGATCTTCGACCCGGTCAGGTGGAGCACCATGTCCAGGTCGTGGATCATCAGGTCCAGGACGACGTTCACGTCCAGGCTGCGCGGGACGAAAACGCCCAGGCGGTGGATCTCGAAGAACCGCGGCCGGTCGATGAGCGGCCGGGCGGCCAGAAACGCCGGATTGAAACGCTCGAGGTGGCCCACCTGCAGCACGGCGCCGGAGGCCTCGGCCAGCCGGATCATCTCGCGCCCCTCCTCGAGGGTGGCGGCGATGGGCTTCTCCACCAGCACGTGGCGGCCCGCCTCCAGGAAGGGCCGGCAGGTGCTCAGGTGGTCGGTGGTGGGGGTGGCCACGCTGACGCAGTCCACCTCGCCCGCCATCTCGCGGAAATCCTTGATGAACCGGGTCTCGTGGCGCTCGGCGATCATGGCGCCCCGCGCCGCGTCGATGTCGGACACGCCGACCAGCCGGACGCCGGGCAGGGAGGCGAAGATGCGGGCATGGTGCTGCCCGAGGGAACCGACTCCGACCACTCCAGCTCGAATCATGGCAGCTCCTTCCTGTCTCGCGCGGGGCCGGACCGGGCCGGCGACCGTTCAGTGCCGGAAATGCCGCACCCCGGTGAAGACCATCGCCAGGGCGCGCTCGTTGGCGGCGGCGACCACCTCCTCGTCGCGGATGGAGCCGCCGGGCTGGATCACCGCTGTGATCCCCGCGTCGGCCGCCAGGTCCACCGTGTCGCGGAAGGGGATGAACGCGTCGGAGCCCAGTGCGGCCCCGTACAACGGCTGCCGGGCCTTCTGGATGGCGAAGCGCGTGGAGTCCACCCGGCTCATCTGGCCCGCGCCGATCCCGAGCAGGCGGCGGTCCCTGGCGATGACGATGGCGTTGGACTTGACGTGCTTGACGCACTTCCAGGCGAAGAGGAGGTCCTCCCGCTCGCGCCCGTCCGGTCCCTTGATCGACACGACCCGGAATTGCTCCTCCGCCAGGCCGGCGGTGTCGCGCTGCTGGACGAGCACGGCGCCCTCGATCGTCCGCGCCTGCAGGCCCGGCGCGGGCGGGGCCGCCGGAGATCGGCGGATCAGGCGGACGTTCTTCTTCCGCGAGAGGATCCCCAGCGCGGACTCCTCGAACTCCGGGGCGATGACCACCTCGAGGAAGAGGCTGGACAAGGCCCGGGCCGCCGGGCCGTCCAGCGGCCGGTTGAAGGCGATGATCGAGCCGAACGCCGAGTCCGGATCGCACTCCAGCGCCCGCGCGAAGGCCTCCTCGCAGCTTTCGCCGAGGGCCGCGCCGCAGGGGTTGGCGTGCTTGATGATGGCGCAGGCGCACTCGTCGAACTCGGTGGTCAGCTGCCAGGCGGCGTCCATGTCGAGATAGTTGTTGTACGAGAGCTCCTTGCCGTGGAGCTGCTCCACCCGGCCCCACCCCGGGCCCGGCCGCAGCGCGTCGCTGTATAGGGCCGCCCGCTGGTGGGGGTTCTCCCCGTAACGGAGTCCCGTCTCCTTCCGCAGGACCCAGCAGGCGTAGTCCGGGAAGAGCTCGTCCGGCGGGGCTGATTTCAGGCCCCCGTCCCCGGTGGCGGCATTCTGGAGATACTGCCCGATCTGGGCGTCGGTCAGCATGGTGAGCTGGAAGGCCTTGCGGGCCAAGTCCAGCCGCGTCTCCAGCGTCAGATCGCCGGCGCGGCTTTCCATCTCGGCCAGGACGGCGGGGTAATCGTCGGGGCGGGCGACCACGGCCACGTGCCGGAAGTTCTTGGCCGCGGCGCGGATCAGGGTCACGCCGCCGATGTCGATTTCCTCCAGCGCCGCCTCGACGCCGATGCCCTGCGCCACCCGCTCGGCGAACGGGTAGAGGTTGACCACGACCAGGTCGATGGGCCGGAAACCGCGGGCCGCCAGCGCAGCCATGTCGTCGGCGCGGTCCCGCCGGGCCAGAATGCCGGCGTGGATGGCCGGGTGGAGCGTTTTGACCCGGCCGTCCAGCAGCTCGGGGAAGCCGGTCACGTCGGCGACCTCCCGGACAGGCACTCCGCGGGCCTGCAGGGCCCGGGCCGTGCCCCCCGTCGACAGGATGGCGATCCCGTGGCGGTGCAGGGCCAGGGCGAGGTCCTCGACCCCCCGCTTGTCCGAGACGCTGATCAAGGCGGTCTGGATGGTGCTCATCGCCCGTTCTTCTCCTGGGCCGGTCTGGCGGCGGGGTAGGGGAAGAAGGGGACCCCGCCGAGGTCGCCGTTGGCCTCCCGCCAGCAGTAGAGCCAGACGTTGGCAATGTCGGTGATGGTGTGGCTGTAGTGCAGCGCCGCCAGCCCGAACGCCGGCGACCGGTCGTCGAAGGTCCGCGAGGAGCCGCCCTGTCGGTAGACGTCGACGACGCGCGCGGCGTAGTCCCGGTTCCTCGCCTCGATGCTGTCGACGTAGGCGGGCAGGTCCCGCTCATTGAAGAGCAGCGGGGAATAGTCGTAGAAGACCGGGACGAACAGGGCGCCCTTGCGTTCCATGTACGGCTCGTAGTCGTCGAACCAGGCGGCCGCCGGCTCGTCCGGGCCGTACCGCCGCAGGGTGTTCAGCTCGCAGACCGCCCGGGCGATCCGGCCGAAGCCGGCGACGACGTCGTCGAAGACGGGGAAGCCCGCCAGCATCAGGCGCTGCTCCGCGAGGGCCGCCATGAGCTCGCGGCGGGCGGCGTCGAGGTCGGCGGGCCGGGCCGGTTCCCGGAATCCCCGGAGGAGGAGGATCTCCCGGCGCTCCAGGATCTGCCGCAGGGAGTCGGGCATCAGCTTCCGGCTCCGCAGCAGGGCCGTCTCGGCCAGGTTGGCGCCGGACGCCCGCGGGGACGGGATGGCGCCCGCGGCGATCGCCGGGAGGGCCAGGCCCAGGATCAGGGCGGGAAGCAGCGCTCGTCTCGTCAAGGGGCTCTCCTGCCGGGGCTTTGCCGCCGGGGCGGTCGGCCGGCGTCGCGGCCGGGCGCCGCCGGGCGGGCGGGGTGGCGGACCGCCTGACTATAGCACAACCGGAGGCCGTTTCCGCAGAAAAAAAGCGAGTTGCAACCCCCGCCCCTTTTGATATAATGCGTGTTTTGCAAATCTCGCATTGATGCTCTTCGGAGGCACGAATGCTTAATTTCATCAGACAGAACCGGGAACACCTGAAATGGATACTATGGCCGGTCATCATCGCCCTGGCGGGCGGCATGGTGCTGCTGTTCGTGGCCACGCCCTCCGGCCGGCACTCGGAAGAGGAGATGGGCAATTACGTGGCCAAGATCGATGGCACGGAGATCTCGGTCAACACGTTCCGCTCCAGCCTGCTGACCATCCTGAACTACATGGGCCCGGAGGCCCGGCGGGACCAGAACACCATCCGCCAGTACGGCAACCTGACCCTGATGCGGATGGTCCGCACCGTGGTGCTGGCGCAGGAAGCGGCCCGCTACGGTTTCACCGTGACCGACGACGAGGTCATGGAGGCCATCATCAAGAGCCCCGGCTTCAACATCAACGGCGATTTCATCGGGACCGAGGAGTACAAGGCCCGGCTGAAACGGCTCGGCACCACTCCCGAGGACTACGAGCTGGAGATCCGGCGGACCCTGCTGAGCCAGAAGCTGGAAGACTTCGTCACCAGCAGCACGGCCGTGTCCGACAAGGAAGTTGAGCAGGCCTTCCTCGAACAGCACGACCAGGCCAAGATCCGGTACGTCTCCTTCCTGAGCTCCAGCTTCTACGGCAAGGTCCAGCCCACCGACGCCGATCTGCAGAAATTCTACGACGCCCACAAGGACCAGTACCGCATCGACGAGACCCGGCAGATCAAGTACATCCTGCTGGACACCGCCAAGCTGGCCACCGCCTTGATGCCCTCCATCAGCGAGCAGGACATCCGCAGCGAATTCGAAGCCGGCAAGGACAAGCAGTACCAGGAGATGGTCCGGGCGTCCCACATCCTCTTCAAGGTGCCGGCCAACGCCACTCCGGCCGAAGTGGAAGTCATCCAGAAGAAAGCCGCGCTGGTCCTGGAGGAGGCCCGCCGACCCGGTGCCAACTTCGCCGACCTGGCCGCCAAGTACTCCGAGGACGAAGGCTCGGCCAAGCAGGGCGGAGACCTGAATTTCTTCCCGCGTGACCGGATGGTCCCGGAATTCTCGCAGGCCGCCTTCGCCCTGGCCACCGGCCAGGTCTCCGACCTGGTCCGGACCCAGTTCGGCTTCCACATCATCAAGGTCACGGGCCGCCGCGACTTCGAGTTCTTCAAGCCCATCATCGCCCGCAAGCTGGCCAAGGACCGTGCGGAGACCCAGCTGAAGGCCACCGCCGAGCAGGCCGATTCGAAGGCCAAACAATCCAAGAACCTGGACGCCGTGGCCAAGGAGGTGGGCGGGGTCGTCGAGACGTCCAAGCCCTTCAACGAGGCCAATCCCGACTTCGCCCTGGGTAACCCCGCCGGTCTGGTGGAGGGCGTCTTCAAGCTGTCGGTCAACGACGTCGGCGACCTCTACCAGTCCTACCGCGGCTACATCATTCCCCAGCTGGTCAAGGTCGTCCCGTCCCACGTCCAGCCGTTCGCGGACGTGAAGAACCGCGTGGACCGGGACTTCCGCGCCGCCGCGGCCAGCCGGCTGGCCCGGGAGGAGGCGCAGCGGTTCCTGGCGGATGCCCGGGCCAAGGGTGACCTGGAGAAGGCCGCGAAGGGGTTCGACATCCCCATGGAGACCACCGAACTGTTCACCGCCACGGGCACCGTTTCCCCGCAGTTGGGCCGGGCCCCCGAACTGGCCGCCGCCGCCCTGCAGCTGGAGCCCCAGGCCATCGGCGGGCCGGTGGAGGCCACCGGCCGCCAGGTGGTGTTCCAGGTGCTGGAGCGGGTGAAGCCGGACCTGGGCCAGCTGGCCAGCGAAAAGGCCAACCTGGCGTCCACCCTGCTGGAGCAGAAGAAGCGGCAGCTCTTCGAGGGCCTGGTGAACTCCCTGGTGCAGCGCTACCAGGACGAGAAGAAGATCCAGATGAACGACACGCTGATCGAGCGCGTGCTCGGTTAGCTTTCCACCGGGCCCCGCGTGACGGGGCCCCACCGATTGCCGGGCGCCCCGTGCCGCGGGTCGGCCGGCGGGGAGGCCGGGATGAGCGATGGACCGCCGCTGTTTTCTTCGAGCCGGATCACGCGAAAAATCACGCGCGCCCAGGTCGGCATCGTGGCCCTGTCGGTCGCCCTGGTGGCGCTCGTCGTCGGCATCATCATCCTGGCCCAGCACAAGGGCCCCAAGTACAAGGAAGGTCGCACGGTCTACCGGGGGGTGCTCCGGGCCGGCGAGCCCGGTTACGACCAGTACCTCTCCTACATCAAGATCATCAACGCGTCCGGGATGGTGTCCGAGAACATGATCGGCGAGCAGCAGGCCGTCGTGGTGGGCTACGCCGTCAACCAGGGGAACCGCGTCGTGGACGTCCTGGAGATCCGGGCCGTCCTTTACAACGCCGACAACAAGCAGGTGCAGGAGATCATCAAGACGCCGATCCAGCCGGACTTCCCCCTCCTGCCCATGGAAATGCGCCGGTTCAGCATCTGGGTGGAACCCTTCCCGCCGGAGTGGCTGACCGGCCACATCGACGTGGAGATCCACGGCTACCGCCTCAAGAAGTGACCGCCTCGCGCCCCTGCCGCCGCGCGGGGGCGACCCCGAAGCCCCTCCCAAGGAGACACGCATGAGGGCAATCACAACCGTCCGGCTGGCGCTCGCCGCCGCCGGCGCCTGCCTGTGGCTGGGCGCCTGCGCCGACCGGGCCGCGGAACGGCGCCAGGAAGACCTGGAAGCCCAGATCATCCAGTGCGAGGCCGCCCGCTGGGCCGGCCCGGACCACCTGCTGCCGCGGCTGTTTGCCAACCCGCGCCAGCCCGCCGGCGTCCGCGCCCGGGCCGCCCTGGCCATGGGGCGCATCGGCGAGCCGGAGTTCGTTCCCGTCCTGCTGGCCGGACTCGGCGATCCGTCATCCGACCTGCGCGCCGGAACCCTGTTCGCCCTCGGGGAGATCCTCGACGCGGAGAACGCCTCGCTGCACGGCTACAAGCCGGCCGAACCGGCCATCGGAGCGGTCCGCCGGAGACTGCGCGATGATCCGTCCGCCCTGGTCCGGGCGCGGGCGGTGGAGGCCCTGGGCAAGACCGGCGAACGCCGGTGGGTGGAGGACCTGCCCCGGCTGGCGCCGGATCCCGCTCGGCTGGCGGGTGAGCCGACCTGGCAGCTCTACGCCGAGGAGTGGGCGAAGGCCGCCCTGCGGACACGCCATCCCGGCTGCGGGCCGGGCCTGGCGGCGCTGCTGGACACGCCGGTCCGGGTCACGGCGGCCAAGGTGCTGGCCCGCCTGGCCGGCCAAAAAATCCTGAAGGCCGCGGTGCCGGCCGGCCTCCTCGCCGGGCTGCGGCGGGACACGGACCCGGAGGTCCGGGCGGCGGCGGTGCGGCTGGGCTCCGTGTTGGATCCTCCCGTGCCGGATTCCGAGATCCTGGCTATGCTGGCAGACCCGGACCACGGCGTGCGGGTCAACGTCCTGCAGGCCCTGGGGCGGTCGCGCTCCGAGGCGGCCGTGCGGGCGCTGGTCGCCTACGTCGACCGGGGGCTCCCTGCGGCCGAGACGGGGGCGGATGCTTTCTTGCAGAAAGAGTTGCCGGTGGCCGTGGCCGCGCTGGGGCCGGTCGACACCATCTACGCCCGGGAGGCGCTGGCGCGATGGCTGAAGGGGAGCGCCCTGCTGGCTCCCCACTGCCTGCAGGCAACGGTGGCGGCCCGCCCCGACGCGCCGCTGCCCGCGCTCAGCGAGGTGCCGCCGCTGCGGACCCGGGCCCGGGTGATGCGTTGGATCCAGGCGGTGGCGGCGTCGAAGCACCCCGGCGCCGTGGCGTTCCTGCGCGGCCTGGAAAGCGGCCCGCCGCCCGCCGGCTGGCACCCCGAATGGATCCAGGCCGCCCGGCCGTTCTACATTCCCGCCCTGCTGGAGGCCGCGGCGCCCGGAGTGGGACCCGGGCTGGCGGATCTGCTGGCGGACGCCGATCCGTACGCGCGGACGGCCGCCCTCGAGTGGCTGCAGCAGCGGCCCGCTCCGCCGGACGCGGGAGTCCTGGACGAGGTCTGCGCCGCCACGGAGCGGTTTCCCAAGCCGGACGCCCCGGACCCGCTGGTGTCGGCCGTCCCGCTGCTCGCCAAGGCCGGCCCGCGCGGGCAGGCCCTGCTGGAGCGCCTCCGGAGGGCTGATTTCTTCCAGGTCCGGCTCATGGCGGCACGGGCTCTCCACGAAGCCGGGGCGCCGGACGCCTGGCGCGGCGTGGCCCCCATGCCGGTGTCCGACCCGAGCCTGTATCGCAACATCGTCCAGCGGTGGCGCTATCCCTGCCTGGTCCAGATGGACACCAGCCGGGGCCCGGTGTCGATTCACCTCCTCCGCCGGGACGCGCCGCTGACCTGCGCCAATTTCTTGAAGCTCGGGGGCGAGCGCTTCTACGACGGCATCGCCTTCCACCGGGTGGTGCCGGACTTCGTCGCCCAGGGCGGCTGCCCGCTGGGTTCGGGCAACGGCGGGCCCGGCTACGCCATCCCCTGCGAGGTGAACGAGCTGGATTACACCCGCGGCCGGATGGGCATGGCCCTGTCGGGCAAGGACAGCGGCGGCAGCCAGTTCTTCTTCACCCTCTCCCGCCAGCCCCATCTGGACGGCGGCTACACGATCTTCGCCGAGGTTGTCGGCGGCATGGACGTGGTCGACCGGCTGACCGAGGAGGACACCATCCAATCCATCCGCGTGTTCTGGGACATCCCCTGGGAAGAGCGGGACGTCCACCACTATTGATCATGGGGCGCCGGTACCGGATCTTCCTGGAGAAGCCAGCCGCCGCAGGCGCGGAGGCAAAGCTCCGGCCCGAGGACGCCCACCACCTGGCCCGCGTGCTGCGGCTGTCGGCTGGCGCCCGGGTGGCGGGCTTCGACGGCCGGGGCCGGGTCTACGAGGGGGTGCTGACCGCTCTCGGCCCGGGCGGTGGCGCCCTGCGGGTGGAGGCCGTCTGGGAGGAGCCGCCGCCCGCCCCGCCGCGGATCGTCCTGGCCGTGGCGCTGGTGCGGCTCGAGGCGTTCGAATGGCTGGTCCAGAAGGCCGTCGAGCTGGGCTGCGACCGGTTCCAACCGCTGGTGGCCGACCACTGCTCCCGCGGCCAGGGGCTGGCGATGGCCCGCGCCCGCCTGGACCGCTGGCGCCGTATCGCCCGGGAGAGCCTGAAGCAGTGCCGCCGCAATTTCGAGATGGAGCTGGCCGAGCCGGTGACGGCCCGCGAGTTCCTCGGCCGCTTGGCGGCGGAGGGGGAGTGTCGCTGGCTGCTCCACCCTGACGGCGCGCCCCTGCCCCGATTGCTGGCTGGAATGGGGGCGGGACCCGGCCGATCGGACTCCCCCTTGGCCGGCGGATCTCCCCAGGAGTCATCGATCGTCGGGGGAGCGAAAGCGGCGGGGAATTTTCCCGTGATCCAGGTCGAGTCCCGCCCGGAAACGGTGGTGGCGGCAATCGGGCCGGAGGGGGGGTGGAGCGACGCGGAGGTCCGGGCCGCCGAGTCGGCCGGCTTCACCCGCGCCAAATTGGGGGGGAGCATCCTGCGCACCGAGACGGCCGCCCTAGCCGTGCTGACGTTGCTCCAGGCCCGGTACCACTGGCGTAACGAGCCCTGACAGCTGAAATTTGGTGCCGCGGCTGGCAGCCTGCCGGATTCCTGCCGTGGCCTCGCCCTCCCTCATCTCTTTCATGTGTTTCGTGTGCTTCGTGGTGACAAAACGGGCGGTCCCGATGGCTTGAAGCCGCTCCCGTTGCTTGGTGCCGAAGGCGGGGATTGAACCCGCACGACCCACACGAGGCGCTGGATTTTCAATCACAATCGCCGATTGCACTTTCAGTATGTTCCCTTGTAGCATACCATTATGAAGAAAATTGGTCTTCCCATCAGTTAGGCAACTTTATGATTATTCTGAATAGTGAAGAGATCGACAGCCTCGTTGACCGCACGGAGCTCATTCATGCTATGGAAGAGGCTTTCCGCATCCATTCCGCCGGGAACTTTGCGATGCCGGTCCGGACGCATGTGGACTACAGCAATAAGACCTTCCTGTCCATGCCATGTTTCACCGATCAGTCCTTTGGAGCCAAGCTTCTCTCACTCGTCCCCGCGAATGCCGAAAAGGGCCTGCCTCCCGCCCATGGCATCGTCCTGCTCAACGATGGGACCACGGGTGAGCCGATGGCCATCATGAACGGTGGAAAAATCACCGCTCTTCGGACGTCGGCGGTGGGATCGTTGAGTATCCAGCACCTTGCGGATGAAAATGCTTCTCACCTTGGCGTGATAGGAGCTGGAGTGCAGGGACTTCACCAACCTCTTTTCGCCTGCGCGGTGCGCAAGTTTACCGATATTCATCTATACGATTGCCGTGAAAGGGCATTGGAAGACCTGGCGCACAAACTGTCGGCCCTGCTCCCCGGAATCAGGATCACCGCCGAAAAATCGTCTCTGGATGTTCTGAATCATTCCGATGTGCTCATCACCGTCACCAACACCGGGAAACCGCTGTTCCCGGATGACCGCACTCTATTTAAAAACAAGCATTTCACGGCCATAGGATCTTACAAGCCGGAGATGCGGGAATATCCGGAGGCAGTTTTCAGAAACCTCTCGTGCCTGCTGGTTGACACCGACCATGCGCTCCATGAGACAGGCGACGTGATGACCCCGCTCGAGAAAGGCTGGATCTCCCGGGAACAGGTCGTCCCCTTCCACAAGGTGGTCACGGGAGAGCTCCAGAATACTGCCAACGAGAATAAAGTGACGTTTTTCAAGTCAGTGGGCATGGCTCTCTTCGATATAGTGACTGCAGATCTCATTTACAAGAAGGCAAAGCAGAAGGGATGTGGAACCGAGGTGCGATTGTAATCGCACCGGCCGGGCGCTGTTCCGTCGCGTGATGGACAGGGTGACAGGCGTCTCATGAAGAGCAAGAAACAATACCCGAGCATTTTCAATGACGTCATCGGACCGGTCATGCGCGGCCCCTCGAGTTCCCACTGCGCCGGTTCCCTGCGAATCGGCCGCATGATCAGAGGTCTGATGGGCGGCAGCATCCGCGATGTGCTGATCGAGTACGATCCGAACGGTTCGCTGGTGACTACCCACGAAAGCCAGGGATCGGACATGGGGCTGTACAGCGGCCTCCTCGGTTACGATACTTGGGATAAGAGGCTGCTGAATTATCGGAATGAGGTAAAAAAAGCCGGCATTGCCATCCGGGTGAAATACGTGTCCTATGGGGCGACCCATCCAAACACCTATCGGATTAGGGCGGCAAACGACAGCATCACCCATCGGGTGACCGCGCTGTCCGTCGGTGGCGGGATGATCGAGTTCGTCGAGATGGACGGAGCGGCGGTCAGCATGCAGGGAGACCGCTGGGAGACCGTCGTGTTCCTCTCTGAAGCATCGGGGCGGCCGGTGCGTGAAATTGCAAGACTGGTCAAGGCCGGCGAAGTCACTCTGAACAACTGCCGTCAACCATTCGTCCGGATATCGACGGCAAGCCCTTTGTCTACATCTGTGCTGAAAAAGATCAAGAACCTGCCGTCGGTTTTGCAGCTAGCCGTTGTGGATCCGGTTCTGCCTGTAATCTCACACCCCGAGGTGAAGCTTCCCTTCAGAAATTCCGAGGAGATGATCCGTTTCAACCAGAACAGAGGCCTGCCTCTCTGGAAACTGGCCGTTGCGTATGAAAGCGCGCGCGGACAGATTTCCGAGGCCAAGGTCGTTGGGAACATGCGGGAGATCGTCAGGATCTGTGACGCCGCGATCCAATCCGGCCTCAGAGGAACCCGGTACGCCGACCGGATCCTGCCAGCCCAGTCTCCGCTGTTCAAAAAGAAAATGACGGCGGGGAAGCTGATTGCCGATCCCGTCCTGAACCGCATCATCCTCTATGTTTCCGCTTTGATGGAAACAAAAAGCGCGATGGGCGTCATTGTCGCGGCCCCGACAGCCGGAGCGTGCGGCGCCTTGCCGGGGGCGATTCTGGGTGCCGGCCGGGCGTCGAACCGGACGGAAGTCGCCATGGCCAGGGCCATGCTGGCCGCGGGCCTGATCGGGGTGTTCATTGCCGGCCGGTCCACATTCGCGGCCGAGAGCGCCGGCTGCCAGGCGGAATGCGGGGCGGCTTCCGGGATGGCCGCCGCCGGCCTGGTACAGCTCCACGGTGGGGATTTCCGGCAGGCACTCGGGGCGGCGTCCATGGCCCTCCAGAATTCGTTCGGGATGACCTGCGACCCCATTGCCAACCGTGTCGAGGCGCCGTGCCTCGGCAAGAACGTCATGGCGGCCGCCAATGCCCTCTCTTGCGCCAATATGGCCCTTGCCGGTTACGATGCCCTGATCCCGCTCGATGAAGCCCTTTCTGCCTTCGACGCGGTCGGAAGAAGCCTCCCGAGAGAGCTGCGGTGCACGGCGCTGGGCGGGCTGTCGGTGACGAAGACATCGGAGCGGATCACCAGACGGCTCCTCCGCCGCAAACGAGGGTAGATCAAGGCGGAGGAAATGATCGGCTCTCCGCTATTCGAGGATTCCCGTGGTATTTCCACGTAAATGTCTCAAGAGTGCCTCGAAGCGATAGAAATAACAGAGACGGGCTTTTCAGGATTATCTGAAAAGCCCGTCATGATTGGTGCCGAAGGCGGGGGTCGAACCCGCACGCCCCTCACGAGGCGCTGGATTTTGAGTCCAGTGCGTCTGCCAATTCCGCCACTTCGGCTTTCTTGATTCGTTCCGGCGGCTCCCGGTCGCCTCGGAGGGCATCCCGGGAGGGGCCCATGATACGGCGTACTCGTCCGGAAGTCAACCTCGGCGCCGGTGCGTCCCACGCTGTTTCTCCGGTTCGTCCGCCCGCGTCGGAGCGCCGCGGGGTACGGCAGATCCCCCTTCATTTCGCCGATTCGCCCCACCGCCGTTTCGCCGTTTCCGTCATCCCCGCCCGGGTGCTGCGCCTACCTGGGCGCGCCGGAGGCTTCCAGGTCCTTGACCTTCTCGAACATCTCCATGGCCTTGTCCGGCTGGCCCAGGGTCTTGTACAAAAAGCCCTTTTCCTTGTAAAGCTTGGCGAGGCTGTCCTTTTCCTTGAGCGTCCCCAATCCCATGTCGACGAGGCGGAGGGAAACCTTGGCCTGATCCTTCTTGACCAGCAGGTCCGACAGGATCAGGATCTCCGAGACCACCTTCTGCTCGTCGGCGCCGGCGAAGTGCAGGTCCAGGATCTTCTGCAGGGCCGGCGGCACCTTGTCGTACTCACCCTTGTCGATGAGGAGGACCATCATGTCGTGCTGCGCCTGGGCGATGGCCATTCGGTCGGCGGCGGCCTTGTCGGTGGGATCGGCGAGCGCCCTCCCGCCGAGGGCCAGGCAGAGCAGCAGGGCCGCGAAAATCATGATTGAACGCACGTTATTCCGCCTCCTTGAAGGGATTGCCGGCCGCCGGGCGCAGGTAGCCGGAAAACGGATTCTCCTGCTTCTTCTCTTCAGCGGGTGTTTTCGCTTCCTGGACGTGGAACGGGCTGCCTTGGCCGACCACCGCCTGGCGCTGCTGCATGTAGGCCGACAGCTCGTGCTGGAACATCCGCTCGTCGAACGGCTGGCGGGTGAGCCACCAGACGCCGGTCCCGAGGGCCGCCAGCACCACGCCGGCGGCGGCCGTCGCCGCGAACACCACCCGCCGGCCGGTGAACAGGCGCTCCCAGAAAGACGGGCGCGGGGGTGGCTGGATTTCCCGGGCAATGGCCTCCCACAGCCGGGGGGGCGGTTCCAGCACCGGCAGGCCGGTGGCCACCACCTCGACGCTCCGGACCATCCACTCCATCTCCCGGCGGCACCGGTCGCACTCCGCCGTATGGGCGGTCATGGCGTGTCCCAGCTCGGCGGCGACTTCGCCGTCAAGGAACGCCGAAAGATGCTCCCGGAACTCTTCACACGTCATCGTCGATCTTGCCTTCCTTGAGATACCGGGCCAGTTGCCGGCGGATCATCAGCCGGGCACGGTGGATGTCGGTCTTGACCGACTGGATCTTCCGACCCAGCATCTCCGCCACCTCCTGGTAGCTGAATCCCTCGATGACCGCCAGGACGAACGCTTCGCGGTACTTGAGGCTGAGCGAATGGATGATCCGCTGCGCCACCTCCCGCAGCTCGCCTTTCAGGGCCAGGTCTTCGGGGGAGCTGTCCGGGGCCTCCAGGTGGATGATCTCCCGGTCGTCCTCGTCGGTTTCGTCGGTGGAGACCATGGGCACGCGCCGCTTCCGGTAGGCCTGGTAGACGTAGTTGCGCGTGATCATGAACAGCCAGGGCTCGAAACGGGCCGGGTCCTTGAGGGAGGAGACGTTTTTAAAGACCGATATGAAGGTCTCCTGGGCGACCTCCTCGGCCGATTCCCGCGAGCCCGTCAGCCGGTAGGCGAAGTTGAGCACCTTGCCGATGTAGAGATCGTACAAGCTGTGAAAAGCCTGGACATCTCCGTCCCGGGTGCGCTGGATCAACTGTTCAAGATCAGGGCTCAGGGGCACGGCCTGGATCTCTCAAAGGAAGATGATTTCACGGGCCACGGAAAGTTTCACCAGCTCATTAGACACTACCGGCATTTTGGGTGTCAATCCTGAAAAAAGGTGAAACCTTCATCCAGCCGGCGGGTTTAAGATGGTGGCAATGGACGGGAGAAGGGCCATGGACGCGGATGCCATGCTGATGCTGAAAGTGCGCGACGGCGATGACGCCGGCTTCGATCTTTTGATGACCCGGTACCAGAAGCCCCTGCAGAATTTCATCTACCGGATGATCCCCGACGCGTCGCTGGCCGAGGAGCTGGCCCAGGACGTGTTCGTGCGGATCTACCTCGCCCGGAAGAGTTACGTTCCCACGGCGAAGTTCACCACCTGGCTCTTCCAGGTGGCCACCAACACCACGCTGAAGCACATCCGCAAGTACAAGCGGGTGCTGCGGGAGGCGGACCTGGCCGGCGCCGGACTGGAAGGGCCTCCACCGGCGCTGGGCGTGGCCGGAGGGGACAGCGCCCTCGACCGGGTCGAGCAGGAGGAACTGGCGCGGCTGGTGCGGCGGGCGCTGGGACGCCTGCCGGCGAAGGAGAAGGCCGCCCTCATCCTCCGGAAATACCACGACTGTTCCTATCAGGAGATAGCCGAGATCATGAAATGCAGTGTCGGCGCCATCAAGACGCACATCCACCGGGGTAAGCTCCGGCTGCGGGAACTCCTCCTGGGGATGGAGCGGAGACTGGACGCGGCGGGCGCCGGCCGCAGGGAGGCGTGCGATGAACTGTGAAGAAACCCGCACACGGATTCTCGATCTCGATGACCAGTTCGAGCCGTCGGCCGAGGAGGCCGTGGCCGCCCATCTGGCCGGCTGCCCGGCCTGCCGGGAGTTCCACGCGGAGACCCGGAGGACCTGGGACGCCCTGGGGCGGCTGCCGGAGCTGGAGGCCAGCCCCGGCTTCCAGCAGGCCATCTGGGCGAAGATCCGGGCCGCGGAGGCTCACTCCCCGGGCCGGGCGCTGACCCTGTCCTTTCTGCCGCCGCCCCTGCGGGCGGTTGCGTGGGCGGCGCTGGTGGTGATGGCGGTGACGGCCGGCTTCGTGATCTTCCACGCCACCCGGCCGGCGGCGCAAATCCCGGCCGTGGCGGTCACGGAAAAGGACCGGCAGGACGACGAGATGCTGTTGGAACTCGACGCGCTGATCAATTTCGACGAAAGCCAGACGTTCGGCGCCTACCAGGAATGGGCCGTGCCCGGCGAGGGCAGGGAGCAGCGGCCCGAGACTCCTTCCAAGCCGGCGCCGGAGTCGAAGCCGGACGCGCCGCAACTGAACCTGATCCCGAATATCAATGCAGGCCGGATCCATCCGGTCTGATCAAACGGAGGTAGCCATGAAACGATTTGCAACCCGAAGGACCGTCTTGCTCCTCCTGCTGCTCCTGCCGGCCGCCTTGGCCGTCGCGCCCCTGCGGGCCCAGGAGCCGGAGATGAAGCGTCTGGAATTGCTGGACATGCCCGGCAAGTGGTGGAAGAATCCGCGGGCCGTGGAGGCGCTGAAACTGACGCCCGAACAGTGCGACCGGATCGATTCCATCTTCCTGGAGCACCGGAAGTCACTGATCGACCTGAAGGCCAGGATGGAAAAACAGCTGATCGACTTCCGCGCCCTGGCCGATCAGCCGGACGTGAAGCGGGACGAGGCGCTGAAAATGATCGACCAGATTTCCGCCACCCGCGCGGACATCGCCCGGAACACCATCCTGCTGCAACTGGACATCCGCGACCAGCTGTCGCCCGAGCAGCGGAGCGCGCTCAAGAAGATGCGGCGCGAGTTCCGGGATGAACTGCGCCAGAATCCGCCGCGGCGGCGGATGGAGGGCGGCGAGCGGGGCCAGCGCCAGCGCGGGGACGGACCGCCGCCCCCGCCGGAGGATTGAAGCCAGGTCCGGGGCAACCACCCCATCCGCTGACGTTGCAGGCCACCCCGTGGGGGGTGGCCTTTTGTTTTTCCGGGGGACGCCGCCGGCGGTGAACGGCGACCGGACCGGAGGCCGGCCCTGTCCCGGGAGAAAGCGGCCGAATTCAAGGCTCCCGTGGGACGGCTGCGGGCGTGGTTTGTTCGGCGAGCTGCTTGCCGGCGTCAGTCCGTCCCGGCGGGACGGACGTCCGGTGTGGGGGAGGGCGGGATGGTCAGCCTCACCCGGCGGATCTGGTGGCCCTTCACCTCTTCCACCTTGAAGCGGTAATGCCCCCAGGTCATCTCCTCCCGCGCGGCGGGCAGCTTCCCGAGTTCGTTCATGAGGAAGCCGGCCAGGGTGGCGTAGGCGTCGTTCTGCGGCAGCGGATAGGGGAAAAAGCGGTTGAAATCCCGCACCGAGAGGATCCCGTCCATCACCCAGCTGCCCGGCCCGGCCCGGCGGATGGAGGGCCGTCCCTGTTCCTTCTGGGCCTGGATTTCGCCGACGATCTCCTCCAGCACGTCCTCCATGGTGATGATGCCCTCGAACTGGCCGAACTCGTCCACCACCACGCCGAAATGGTTGGCGGACTCCTGGAACTGCCGGAGAATGTCGGCGATCGAAGCCATCTCCGGCACGAAAGTCGGCGGCACCATCACCTCGCGCAGCGGCACGGCGCGGGCCGCCGGGTCGTCGAGGGTCAGCCGGCGGAAGCAGTCGCGGATTCGGACGATCCCGACGATGTTGTCGGGAGAGCCCTCGTAAACCGGCAGGGAGGAGAACTCGTTGTCCAGGAACAGCGCCTTCACGTCGGCCAGGGAGGCCTGGCTCTCCACGATCTGAACCCGGTTCCGGGGCAGCATGATGTCCCGCACCGGAATGGAGGGGAACTCGAAGAGCTTGTGAATCATCTCCCGCGCCTCGGCCGGGAGGGTGCCTTCGGTGTAGTGGGTGAGGATCGATTTCAGCTCCTCGATGGACAGCCGATGGATGTCCGGTTCCGGCGCCCGCCCCGTCACCAGGCGGATCATCCACCGGCTGACGACCAGGGAGAGCTTCACCAGGGGGTTCAGCACCCAGGTCACCACCCGCAGGGGGTAGATCACCTTCAGGGCGAACGACTCCGGGTTCCGGGCGGCGATGGACTTGGGCGTGATTTCGCCGAAGACCAGGATCAGGACGGCGACGAGCACGCTGGCCACGGCCTGGGCCAGCTCGTTGTTCACGCGCAGGATCTCCCGGGTGATCAGGGTGGCGATGAGATAGGAGGTCAATGTGGCCGAGGCGGTGTTGCACAGGGTGTTGCCCACCAGGATGGGGGAGAGGATGCGCTCGGGGTGTTCCAGGACATGGCTGAGGAATTCCGCCTTCCGGCCCTTGGTTTCCAGCAGGAATCGGATGCGGTACCGGTTCATGGAGAGGAGGGCCGTCTCCGAGAGGGAGAAGAAACAGGAGAATCCGATGGTGATGGCGATGCCGATGCCGAGGAAGAGATAGATCATGCGGTGGGGGGGCGGGTCACGCGGTGCCGCTGAACGGTCCGATGGCCTTGAGGAGGGCCTGGTCGATCTTCTGCTCCACCAGGTCGCCCGGGGTGTTTTCGGCGGCGGCGATTTCGCTCACCAGCAGCATCCGGGCGCGGTCATACATCTTTTTCTCCCGGAAGGAGAGGGTTTTGCGGCTGTTGATGCTCGCCAGGACCTTGAGCACGTCGGCCACGTCGCTGATCCGGCCGGTCTTCATCTTCTCGGTATTTTCCTTGAAGCGGCTTTTCCACTCCTTGCAGGCGGCCATCAGCTCCGGATTCGCGCACTGCAGCGAGTGCATCAGGCCGCGGACCTCCTTCCGGTCGATGATCCGCCGCAGCCCGATGGTCTGCGTGTTCTGGACGGGGATCAGGACGGTCGAATTGTTCTCCTGGAGGTGCAGCTGGTAGAACTCCATCCGCTGGCCGCAGATGTCCTGGGTCTTGATCTGCTCGATCACCCCCAAGCCGTGGTTGGGGTAAACCACCTTGTCGCCGATCTTGAATTGCATGACGGGGTGCTCCTCGTAATCCGAATCCAAGTATACAACAATGTCAAGGACATGTCAAATTGACCCATTATTGCAGTTTTGCATCTCCACCGAGCTGTGGTATCATAACAATCTGGTCTGGAATACAGACACCCGGACGCATGGGAATTCTGGCCTGTCCGGGCACGTGAGGATATACCGCCTGCTCGCCAGGCGAAAACCCGCCGGATTCCCGCCCGTTCCAGTTTCACAATTGAGGTGTTTCATGAACCGAGAGATGATGGTGCACGTCACCCCGTTTGAAGTGCATGTGGCCATCCTGGAGAACGACGAGCTGGTGGAGTACTACGTCGAGCGGAAGAAGGACCGCGGGATCGTCGGCAACATCTACAAGGGCAAGGTGGGCAAGGTCTTGCCGGGCATGCAGTCGGCCTTTGTCGACATCGGCATCGAGAAGAACGCCTTCCTCTACGTGACCGATTTCTTCGAAGAGCATGCGGAGCTGAAGGAGACCCTCGAGGTTGTGGACGAGGGCGGCCGGCCGATCAAGCCGTCGGGCAAGCCCGCCCTCCCGCCGCCGGAACCGCCCGAGGTCGAACCGGCCGAATCGGCTGCCGCGGAAGGCGAGGCGCCGGAACCGGAACCGGCCGCCCCGGGTTTCGGGCCATCGGGAGAATCCGCCCCGTCCGCCGAGGCGCCTGGCGCCGAGGAAACCGGAGTCGAGGCGCCCGTCGAACCCAAAAAGGCCCGCCGCAGCCGGCGTGGAGGGAAGCGGACCCGCCGGCGCCGCGAAGCCGCCGAGGCCGCGGAAACCACCGGCGCGCCCGAAACCGCGGAAACCGCCGGCCCCGCCGAGGCCGCGGAAGCCGGGCGGGTCGAGCCGGCCCCCGAGGCCGGCGAGGCTGCCGGGCCGTCCGGGCCGGTGCTCCCGCCCGCGGTGAGTTACGACTTTCTGCCTCCGGCCGAGGCGGTCCAGCCGGAAACGGCGCCAGCGCAACCGGCCGAGGCGTCCCAGCCGGAACCCCCGCCGCCCTCTCCTGCCGAGACTCCCTGGCCGGAGCCGCCGGCCCCGCCATCCGAACCCGAGCGGGAAGAGCGGAAATCCGATGACGAACCGTTCAGCGCCGGCTTCTACTTCCGGCCGGACGAGCCGGAATTCTCGGCCGAGCGCTCCGGCCACGGCCGTCGAGGGGGAAGCCGCCGCCACCGGAAGGGATACACGACGGCGGCCGAGTCCGATCCTGGCAACATCGCCTCCATGCTCAAGAACAACCAGGAGATCATTGTCCAGGTGATGAAGGAGCCCATGGCCCTCAAGAGCGCCCGCATCACCTCCCACATCTCCATCCCGGGCCGCATGCTGGTGTACCTGCCGACCGTCAACCACATCGGCGTGTCCCGGAAAATCCGCACCGATCAGGAACGCAAGCGCCTGCGGACCATCCTGCACACCCACCGCAAAGACCGCACCGGAGGCTTCATCGTCCGCACCGCCAGCGAGGGCTGCGCCGAAGCCGACCTCGTGCAGGACATGGAGTACGCCTTCAAGACCTGGCAGGACATTCAAAAGCGCAGCGCCGAGGAGAAAGCGCCCTGCGTCCTGCTGGAGGAGCTGGACCTGGTGGAGCGGATGCTGCGGGACAAGCTGGACGAGAGCTTTCAGAACATCTGGGTGGACGACGAAGCCGAGTTCGCTACCATCGTCTCCTTCGTCGACCGCTTCATGCCCAAGCTCCTGCCGCGGGTCAAGCTGTACAACAAGGACGTGGACATCTTCGAGTTCTTCAACCTGACGCCCGAGATCCAGAAGGCGACCCGCCAGAAGGTGTGGCTGAAGTCCGGCGGCTTCATCGTCATCAACCACACCGAGGCGCTCATCGCCATCGATGTGAACACCGGCAAGTATGTCGGCAAGGGGAGCAACTTCGAGGAGACCATCACCAAGGTCAACAGCGACGCCGCCAAGGAGGTCGCCCGGCAGATCCGCCTGCGCAACCTGGGCGGGATCATCGTCATCGACTTCATCGACATGCAGGACAAGAAGGGCAAGCGCCAGGTCATGGACCTGTTCCAGCAGGAACTGCGCCGGGACAAGGCCCCGTCCAAAATCCTCACCTTCAATGAGTTCGGCCTGGTGATCCTGACCCGCAAGCGCACCGCCAGCGCCCTGGAGAAGAACCTGTCCGAAACCTGCGTCGCCTGCGGCGGCTCCGGATTCACCCGCTCGGCCTCGACGGTGTGCTACGAGATCTACTCCACGGTCAACCGGATGCGCTCCAGCCTGGCCGGGCGGACGCTGACGGTCCGGGCCCACCCCGAGGTGATCCGCGCCCTCAAGGGAGAGGAAAAAGAGGTGGTGGACGCCCTGCAGGGCCACTTCGGCCTGGTGGTCGCGCTGGTGCCCGACCCGATGCTGCCGGTGCAGACTTTCGACATTCTGAGTGAGTAGACCGGGCCTCGATGGAATGGCGAAGCCGACCGGTGACCGACGACCGGTGACCGGAGCCAGAGAGTTACTTCAAGTCTCCGCCGGGCCGTGGGCGCCACGATAATTGCGGGCGTAGCGGATGTAATTGTCGGCCGACTCGTGCAGCCCGGCGACCTCGGCATCGGTGAGCGGCCGGACGATCCGGGCGGGCACGCCCACCACCAGCACCCGGGATGGCACCTTCATTCCCTCCGGCACCAAACAGCCGGCGCCCACGAGGCTTTCCGGGCCGACGTCGGCGCCGTCCATGATCGTCGCGTCCATGCCCACCAGGACGTGACGGCGGATGGTGCAGCCGTGCAGGGTGACGCTGTGCCCGATGGTGATGCGGTCTTCCAGCACCAGCGGGTGGGTGTCGTGGGTGACGTGCAGGATGCTGCCATCCTGGATGTTGGTGGCCGCGCCGATGCGGATGAGGTTCACGTCACCGCGCACCACCGCGCCGAACCAGACGCTGGACTCGGGGCCGATCTCCACGTCGCCGATCACGACCGCCCCGGGGGCGATGAAGGCGGTGGGGTGGATGACGGGCCGCCGTCCGAGGTAATCCAAAATCATTGCGTGCCCTCCGGGCTCTGATATAATGGGCGCACCATGGGCCAAGAGCGGATTTTACCATCCACCTACGGTGAATTGGAGGCGGAAATCGGGGACCGGATCTCCGCCTTCGACGTCCTGTTCCAGGACTCCATCCGGTACTACGACTCGCTGTTGGGCGCCGAGGCCCGCTCCAGCCCGGGCGTGGAGCAGCATTTCTTGGAACGGTTCAAGGTCCTGCTGGCCCAGGAAGGCTTCCCGCCGCCGCCGAACCTCCGCGAAACCCTCATTAAGCTGAGCTACGGATACATCATGAAGCACCGCTGAGCCCCGGCAGGCGATCACCGATCCGGCCATTGTCGATGGATCATGAACACAGGGGCCGTTCCCCAAAGACCGATCGTTATCGTCGATCGGAATCGTAAACCCAAGAAGTAATTCCACGCAGGGGCGCAGAATCCGCCACGACGAGTCCTGTTGGGCGTGGATGGGATTTGTGGAGACAACGGCGGTACAGATCCCGGCTCTAAGGGGCCAGCGGGCCGGTCGGGATCTCTTCCGGCGCCGCCGCGCCCGGCCGGGCGGGGAAGCGGATGGTGAACGAACTCCCCTCGCCGGTGGCGCTCTCCACCTGGATGGTGCCGCCGTGGGCGTCCACGACGTACTTGACCAGGCTGAGGCCGATGCCGCTGCCGCGCACCCGGCGCACGGCGATGTTGTCGCTGCGGTAGAACTTCTCAAACACCCGGGGGATCTCCTCCGGCAGCATGCCGATGCCGTTGTCCTGCACCTGCAGGCAGACGGACGAATTTTCAGCGAAGATCCGGATCCGGATCTTCTTGCCCTTTTCCGGGCTGTACTTGATGCCGTTGTCCAACAGGTTCAGCAGCACCAGGGCGATGGCGTTGCGGTCGCCGCGGATCGGTGGCAGACCGGGCTGGATGTCCAGGGTCAGTTCCACCCGCTCCTTCTTCATCCGGTAGTCGAACGCCTCCAGGTGCTTGCGCACGACCCGGTCCAAGGGAAGCTCCTCGAAGTGGAACTTTTGCAGTCCTTTCTCCAGGTTGGAAAAGTCGAGGACGTTGCTGACCAGGTGGGTCATCCGCTCGGTCTCGGCGAAGATGACCTCGAGGTACTCCTGGCGGGTTCGTTCGTCCTGGCTGCGGCCCATGAGCAAGATTTCCGAGAACATCTTGATCAAGGCCAGGGGCGTCTTCAACTCGTGGGAGACGTTCCGGATGAACTCCTCCTTCTGCCGCGTCAGCCTGATTTCCTCCCGCCGGCTCATGTAGACCAGGAACCAGGCCGACAGGAGCAGCAGCAGATCGACGACCACCAGGAAGATGTTGAGCAGACGGCGGTTGCGGGCTTCCTGCTCGATGGCGTCGGCGTTGCGAGGCACCAGCTGGAACAGCCATTTGTAGAAAGTGTTGGGGAAGCGTTGTTCGACGAAGTACTTCACCGTGGTCTGGACCGGCGTGCCGTAGATCAGGTTGTTGTCGTAATCCCGGATGCAGACGTAGTTGGCGGGTTCCAGTTCGCGGGTGAAGGGTGCGAAGATGAGGTCGAGATCCGCCAGCTGGTACTCCATCAACAACAGGTAACTGTGCGTGTCCTCGGGCAGGTTGAATGGCAGCAGGGTAAAGAGATGATATTGCCCGTCGATGGCCGTGTGAAGGTGGTGGAGGCTGAGGGGGGGCATCTGGTCGAGTTTGGACTCCTCCGCCAGGCGGCGCTTGAAGAACCGGACCAGGTTCTTGTCCGGCGTGTCGGGGTACAGCACGCTCCCGTCCTTGGCGCCCAGCAGGTAGATCTGCCTGACCAGCTTGCTGTTGCCTGCCACCGGGAACTGGAGGCGCGTGAGCAACTCATCGCGTGTCGTGGAGCTGGTGTAGGCGTAGAGGGTCTGGTCCTGCTGAGCGATGAGGAGTTCGATGCGGTTCAGGGTCTGGCGCACGAGGCTGAGGTTGCTCTCCACGAGGGAGATCTCCAGCACGCTGCCCTTCTCCGCGACATACCGGAGCGTGAGGATCCCGATGGTGATGGTGGAGAACAGGACGATGCCCGTGGCGATGGTGAACATCTTGAAATGGAAGAATTGGCGCATGGCGGATCCTCCCGGCGGGCCCGGGGTTCAGCTTTCCCGGCCGCGCTTGGCGAGGAGGTCCTGGGCGGCCTGCTGAATTTCCGGCAGCAGGGTGGAGTCGGCCGCGACTTCCCGGAGGTCTTGCACGCGCATCGCCGGGAGCAGCCGCAGGGCGATGGGGGGCGGCGTGTAGTGGTTGCGGACGAGGGCGACCTTCACGTCATACTGAACGCTCCAGCGCGGCGACTGGAAGATCTCGGCCAGGACGGCCGGCTTGTTCGGCCGCCGCGCGGTGATGCGGACGACCATCGGCAGGGTCAGGCGTGGGTTGAGCAGGAGTTTCCGCACGACGACGGGGTCGGGATCGAAGAGCAGGTGCTCCAGGGTGTCGGGATCGGGCGACATGGCCAGGGAACGCCTCTGGCCGAGGGTTAATTCATTGGCCAACTGGTCAGGATCAGGGAAGTAGTCTGTTTTCAATCCGGCCTTCGGCCGGGGCTTGCGGAGGAAGTGAACCACCTCCTCGTAGCCCTTGCGCCGCGCGTACCGGTAGACATCGCTGAAGAACGGCCTTCCGCTGCGCTGGATCAGCGGATCGAGGTCGGTGACGGCGTCGAGCACTTCCTGGAAGGCCGTCCGGCCCATCTGGGCGTTGCGGAGGATGAAATAGAGCGCCTCGGCCAGGGCGGCGGGCGACAGGTCGGCCATCTTGTCCAGCAGCATGCGCCGCCGCATGCCCAGGTCCTGGACCCGCGTGACGTGGTCCACCCATTGCTGGACGGTTTCGTAGAATTCCTTCAGTTCCACCGGACGGCCTTGTAGGCTGGGGATTTCAAACGGCTTAAGCATATCCGAAGAGTATGGTAGAATCAAGCCGCATTTCGCGGGGCGACCGGCGGCCAAGCCGGGACGGAATCATCAAGGAGCAAGCGATGTGGAACCTCCGGCTGGAGCGGATCAGCCTGGATCGGCTGCCCGGAATGAACCGGCTGTACATGGATCTGTGTGCCCGTCCCGAGCTGAGGGGCCGGTTCCTCGGAGATCCCGGATGGGACCTGGCCGCCCTGGGGGAACGGGCGGGATTGGTCGACCGGCCGGTGAGGGCGTTGTCCGACCTGGTCCGCCTGAATGCGGGACTGGGCGCGGAATGCGATGCCTCCCTGGAGCAGCTCCGCCGGCGGGGCGCGGTCTGTGTCGTGACAGGCCAGCAGGCCGGGCTCCTGGGCGGTCCGGCGTACACCCTTCTCAAGGCATTGACGGTGGTTTCGCTGGTGCGGGCCCTGCGGACCGAGGGGATCCCCTCGGCCGGCATCTTCTGGGTGGCTTCGGAAGACCACGACGCCGCGGAGGTGTGCGAGACCGTCCTGTTCGCTCCCGGGGCCGGCCTCCGGCGGTTGCGGGTGGAAGCGGGCGGGGACGTCCCGTGGCCGGTGGCGAGGCGGCGTTTCGGCGCGGACATCGAGACAGTCCTCGAGCAGGCGGCCTCCATCCTGCCCGCGGGCACCCACGCCGAGACCGTCCTGGGATGGATCCGGGAATGCTACCGGCCGGGTGCGGGTTGGGCGGAATCGTTCCGCCTGCTCCTGCAGCGGCTCCTGGCCCCCTTGGGACTGCTTTTCTTCGACCCGATGGAGGCGGACCGCACCCCCCTGCTGAAGGACTTTCTTACGCCCTTCCCCGTGGCCCGTGCGGCACTGATCCGGGGCGTCGCCGAGGCCGGCGACCGAATCCGCGAGGCTGGCTACCACCCCCAGGTGGATTTCATTCCCGAGCGCTCCTTCCTGTTCTTCCTCCATCCGGAGGCGGGCCGGAGGCGTGTCCTGGAGACGTCTCCCGGCTGGTTCGGCGTCGACGGGACACCGATGGCGTGGGCCGGCCAGGAATGGCCGTCGGTCCTGGAAAGGCACGCCGGTTCGTTCTCGCCAGACGCCCTGCTGCGGCCGGTGTTCCAAGACTGGCTTTTCCCCACCGTGGCATACGTTGGCGGTCCGGCTGAGGTGGCCTACCAGGCACAGATCCGTTCCCTGTACCCAGCATGGGGACTGACGCCTCCCCTCCTGTGGCCCCGGTCCAGCGCCACCCTGATCAGTCCGGGCGCGGCGCGCCGGGCCGCTCAGTTGGGTTTGGACCTGAAAGATGTCATCCTCCGCCGGGACGAGGATCTGCTGTCGGAAATTCTGAGGGCGCAGGGCCGCCTGGAGCCGCTGGAACGCTTCCGGGAGTCCCGCCCGCCAGCCGAGGCGGCGCTGGAACGGTTGTCCGCCTCGCTGGAACAGGCGCCGGACGACGTCCGGCGATTCGCGGATTCCACGCTCGGCAAAGTCCGCAACCTCCTGGACAAGCTGGAAGAGCACGCCCACCGTCGGCTCAAGAACGAGCAGGACGACACCCGCCGCCGTTTCGAAGCTTTGGCCCAGGAGATTCTGCCGGAAGGGAATCTCCAGGAGCGGACCCTGAATCTACTTCCCTTGATCCTGGCCTTCGGTCCCGTTCTGCTGGCCGGCTTGGCGGCCGTGCTGGACCCCTTCGTCCGGGAGCATTGCCTGATTCACATGGAGGATCGCGAATGATCGTGTATGGACACGAAGAACCGGTGGACGTCTTGGTGGTCGGTGCGCACCCCGACGACGTGGAGATCTTTATGGGCGGCACCATCGCCCTGCTGGCCGCGCGGGGCCGGCGGGTCGGCCTGGTCGACCTGACGGTGGGGGAGAAGGGTAGCCGCGGAACGCCCGAGCAGCGCTTGGAGGAGAGCCGGGCGGCGGCCGAGGTCTTGGGCGCGACCTTCCGGATGAATCTCGGGCAGCCTGACGGCGACATCGCCACCACCCGGGAGTCCCGGCGGGCGATGATCCGACTGATCCGGACGGTGCAGCCGGCGCTGGTCTTCTCCCACAACACGCGAGACCCCCATCCGGACCACGCCGCCTCGCACCATCTCGTGAAGGCCGGCTGCCACAATGCGGGGCTGGGCAAGATGGAACCGGATCTCCCGCCCCACCGGCCGAAGTACTTCTTCAGCTTTTCCCAACCGCATCGGGTGGTCCCCTCCTTCCTGGTGGACATTGGCGCGCACTGGGAGACCAAGATGGCCTCCATCCGCTGCCACCAGAGCCAGGTGGCGCCGCGTCAGCCGGGCGAGCCCCAGACCTATCTCGGACAGCACAGCTTCCTCCAGATCCTGGAGGCGCACTTCCGCAGCTACGGCGCCATGGTGGGCGCCCAGTTCGCCGAGGCGTTCTGCAGCGACAGCCTCCTGCTGGTGGAGGACCCGCTGACGGCCTTCGGGCAGAAACAAGGGCGGCTGCTATGAACATCGGCATGGTCTGTTACCCCACCCACGGCGGCAGCGGGGTAGTGGCCACGGAGCTGAGCAAGGAGCTGGCCAAACGTGGCCATCAGGTCCACCTGATCAGTTATTCCCTGCCGTTCCGGATCTCCCAGACCAACGAGAACATCTGGTTCCACAAGGTGGAGGTGTCCGCTTACCCCCTGTTCCGGTATCCGCCTTATTCACTGGAAGTCACAGCCACCATCCTGGACGTGGCCCGCAAGCACAAGCTGGATGTGGTGCACGTCCACTACGCCATCCCGCACGGCATGTGCGGCTGGCAGGCCCGGGTGATGATGGCGGAAGAGGGAGTCCGGCTCCCCTTCATCACCACCCTCCACGGCACGGACATCACCATTGTCGGCAGCGAGCCGTCGATGGCGCCGATCACGCGCTTCATCCTCAAGCACTCCGACGTCATCACCACGGTCAGCGAGTCCATGCGCGACGAGACGGAGCAGTTTTTCCAAACCCGGTGCGGGATCCACGTGATCCCCAACTTCATCGATCCGGAGGTCTTCCACCGGCGCCCGCTCCCCGGATTCAGGCAGCGCCTGGCCGATCCCGGGGAGAGGATTCTGATCCACATGTCCAACTTCAGGCCGGTCAAGAACATCCTCCACATCATCCAGGCGTTCGCCCACGTCTGCCGACACCTGCCGTCCCGCCTCGTACTCATCGGCGACGGGCCGGAGCGCTCCCACGCCGAGGAGTTGGCCCAGCGGCTGAGTGTCGTCGAAAAGGTCCATTTCATGGGCACACAGGCCAACGTGACCGATTTCCTGTCGGTGGCGGACCTGTACCTGCAGGCCAGCCAGCACGAGAGTTTCGGCCTCTCCAGCCTGGAGGCCATGGCCTGCGGCGTGCCCGCCGTGGCGTATCGGGTGGGCGGCGTGCCGGAAGTGATCCTCGACGGGCGAACCGGACTCCTGGTGCCCCTGGACGATGCCGACGGCCTCGGGGCGGCCGCCCTCTCGATCCTCGCGGACGGGCAAAAGCTGCAATCCTTTTCAGCCGCCAGCCGCGACCGCGCCGTTTCCGTGTTCGGCGCCGACCGGGTGGTGCCGATGTACGAATTCGTTTACGAAGAACTTGCGGCCGGCCGGCGGCCTTGCCTGGCAGGGGAATAATTCCCCAGCAGAAGACGAATTCCCCAATCCGGGAACTTCCTCCGCATCGGTTGGAGGCCCGGATACATCTGAAAAATGTGGGTTTTGAAGGATCGGCAGGCGGAAGCGGGATTTGGCATTTCCCTTGCGTTCGGGTCGCCGTTCTTTGTGCCGGACGTATAAAAATCTTTACATAAGGAGAGTGCCTATGAAGATCAGACCGTTGCATGACCGGATCATCGTGAAGCGGATCGAGGAGAAAGAGCAGGTGAAGGGCGGCATCATCATCCCCGACACCGCCAAGGAAAAGCCCCAGCAGGGCGAGGTGATCGCGGTGGGCAAGGGCAAGACCCTGGACAACGGCAAGGTTGTCGCCCCTGACGTGAAGCCGGGCGACCGGGTGCTGTTCGGCAAGTACTCCGGCAGCGAGTTCAAGCTCGACGACCAGGAGCTGCTGAGCATGCGGGAAGACGACATCCTCGGGATCATTGAATAACTGAAGGTACCATAATAACTTAAAGGAGATACACATGGCGAAAGATATCACTTACAGCGACAGTTGCCGGCAGTCGATCCTCAAGGGTGTCAACAAGCTGGCCGACACCGTCAAGATAACCCTGGGCCCCAAGGGACGCAACGTGGTCCTGGAGAAGAAGTTCGGATCCCCGACCATCACCAAGGACGGCGTGACCGTGGCCAAGGAAATCGAACTGAAGGACAAGATCGAGAACCTGGGCGCCCAGATGGTCAAGGAAGTGGCCTCCAAGACCAGCGATGTGGCCGGCGACGGCACCACCACCGCCACCATCCTGGCCCAGAGCATCTACCGCGAAGGCGTGAAGAACGTGACCGCCGGCGCCAATCCGATGGCGATCAAGCGCGGCATCGAGAAGGCTGTCGATGCCGTGGTGAAGAAAGTCAACTCCATGTCCGTGCCGGTCAAGGGCGAGATGATCGCCCAGGTGGGCGCCATCTCCGCCAACAACGACATGTCCATCGGCTCCATCATCGCCGAGGCGATGAAGAAGGTCGGCAAGGACGGCGTCATCACCGTCGAAGAGGCCAAGACCCTGGAGACCAATCTGGAGGTCGTTGAGGGCATGCAGTTCGACCGCGGCTACCTGTCCCCCTATTTCGTGACCGATCCCGAGCGGATGGAAGTGGTCCTGGAGGACGCCTACGTCCTGCTGCACGAGAAGAAGATCAGCTCCATGAAGGACCTCCTGCCCCTGCTCGAGCAGGTCGCCCGTTCCGGCAAGCCGTTCCTGATCATTGCCGAGGATATCGAGGGCGAGGCGTTGGCCACCCTGGTGGTGAACAAACTGCGCGGCACTCTGCAGGTGGCTGCGGTGAAGGCGCCGGGCTTCGGCGATCGCCGCAAGGCCATGCTGGAAGACATCGCCGTCCTGACTGGCGGCAAGGCCGTCAGCGAGGACCTCGGCATCAAGCTGGAAAACGTCCGGCTGGAGGACCTCGGCCGTGCCAAGCGGATCACCATCGACAAGGACAACACGACTATCGTCGAGGGCTACGGCAAGGCGGACAAGATCCAGGCCCGCGTGAAGCAGATCCGGGTCCAGATCGAGGAGACCACTTCCGACTACGACCGCGAGAAACTGCAGGAGCGCCTGGCGAAGCTGGTGGGCGGCGTGGCCGTGATCAAGGTCGGCGCCGCGACAGAGACCGAGCTGAAGGAGAAGAAGGCCCGGGTCGAAGACGCGATGCACGCCACCAAGGCCGCGGTCGAGGAAGGCATCGTGCCGGGCGGCGGAGTGGCCTTCATCCGCGCGATCGCCGGGCTGGACGACCTGAAGCTGACCGGTGACGAGAAGATCGGCGTCGAAATCATCCGCCGCTCCCTGGAGGAGCCGCTCCGCCAGATCGCCGGTAACGCGGGCTGGGAAGGCGCCGTGGTGGTGGAGAAGGTCAAGGCGGCGAAGGACGCCAACTTCGGCTTCAACGCCGAAACCGAGGAGTACGAGGACCTGGTCAAGGCCGGCGTAATCGATCCCGCCAAGGTGACCCGCACCGCCCTCCAGAACGCCTCTTCCATCGCGGCCCTGCTGCTGACGACGGAAGCCACCGTCTACGAGATTCCCGAGCCGGAGAAGGCCCCGGCGATGCCTCCCGGCGGCATGCCCGGCGGCGGGATGTACTAAACCACCCCAATTGAAGTAAGCAAAGGGCCCCGTCCGACGGGGCCCTTTTTGTTTTTCGAGGAAGCGGTGAGCCTTACTGGATGTTCTCCTGCTTCAGCAGGCTGATCACCTGTTCATAGGCGGCGTCGCCCTCCGCCTTCAGCTTGCCCTCGGGTGAATAGATCTTGAAATGGGGGATGCCCTGGAGCTGGAACTGCTGCGCCACCGGGGACGACCAGTCGATGCCGGTGACGTCCTTGCGGTTGATGTCCACCTTGACCACTACGATATCGCTTCGCTTCTCGGCCAGCTTGGTCAGGAGGGGGGAGATCCGGCGGCAGGGCGGGCAATACTGGCTGAAAAAGTCGAAAATGACCGTCTTGCCCTTGACCAGGTGATCCTCCAGGTTGACAGTCTGGCCGAAGCCGATGACTTTTTCGCCGGCGGAGGTGTCGCTCTTCGTCCCGGTCTCGGGCGCGGTGGCGGTACAGGCGGAGAAAGCGGGCAGCAACAGGGTGAGCAGCGTCGCCAGGACGATGTAACGGAAATTCGCTGACATGGTTGTCTCCTCGTAGGTGAAATTACGTCCGTGGAAGAAAGAGAATGAAAGCCCTCCGGAGTTTCACTTTTTCGGGGTGGAATCCGGTGGGTACTGGCGGAAAAACACGCCGTATTTCTTTTCGGTGGATTTTTCAAATTTATCTATGCGCACGACGGTGGCCGGAAGCGGAATGGCCAGAAACACTTCGGAACCGACGGGCAGGTCCTTCTCGGTGATGAAGCAAGCGCCGGACTTGCTGATGTCCACCGTTTTGACGATTTCTTCGAAGTCCTTACCGTGAACGTCTTTCCCCCGCAGCCGCATGTGGAACTTCACCCGGACTCTCCGGTTGCGTCGTGTGTTGTTCTCCACCGTGGTGCTCCGTCTGAGTTTTAATCTCATTGTATGCAAAGGCTCGAAAAAATCAATCCTTTTCGGATTTGCGGGTGTTCCCGACGGCGGCCAGACCATCCCTCCACCGCCATGAGATGCGTGCCGGCGGCGGGATGTTCAGGAAATCGCTGCGCTTGCATTTTGGGCTTGTTTCTGGAATGATGACTCGGCCCGCATCGACACCCGGGCAGACAAACCATGGACTGGAACCAGCGCCTCCTCCCCCTCCGGGAACTGAACACTGCCCCCGGCCCGAAATCGACGGGCGGCCTGCCGGCCCGCCTGGCCCGATTGGTGGCCCACCAGGAATCGGCGTGGCCCGAGTTGGCCGCGGCACGGGATACCTGGTTCGCCTGCCGCTACCGGGAGGTCGACCTGGGGCCGTTTTCCGTCCTGCTCCAGTCCAATCCTGTCCGGGAACTCAGCGTCTCCGCGGCGGTCGACAGGGCGGCGATCCGCCGGCGGCCCTGTTTCCTGTGCGCGGACAACATGCCGGAACCCGAGCGGGGCCTGTCCCTCGACCGGGATTTTGCGCTCTTCCTGAACCCATTCCCGATCTTCTACCCGCACCCGGTGGCCGTCCATCGGGATCACCGGTCCCAATCGCTGGACGGCGCGCTGTCGGCCATGCTGGCCGCCAGCCGGCGCCTCGCCGGGGCGTACACCGTGCTATACAACGGGCCCCGCTGTGGGGCCTCGGCGCCCGATCACCTTCATTTTCAGGCTTTCCCCAGCGGCGGAACGCCCCTGGAAACGGACCTCCGGCTGGTTGGACGGCCCGGCTGGGACCGCCACCGGTCCATGCTTCTCGACACTGACCACGGCCGCGTCTTCACGATGACGGACTATGGGCGGACGGTGCTGGTGCTCCAGGGGGCGGAGGGTGCCTGGCTGCTCCGTGCAGTGGACCGCCTCGTGGCCGCTCTGCCGCCGGGACCGGAGGGCGAAGAACCTCTCCTGAACCTGGTGGGCTGGTACGATCGGCAATGGACCCTGTGTATTTTCCCGCGCCGCCGGCACCGGCCGCTGGATTACTCCACCCGCCCCGGCCAGGGGGTGCTGGTCAGCCCGGGGTCCATCGACCTGGCCGGCCTGGTGATCACCCCGCGGCGGGAGGATTTCGAGACGCTGGATGCGAAGAGGATCCGGGGGATCTTCGACGAGGTCTGCCTCCCGGCGGAAGAGCTGCCCGTCCTGGCGGACGCCTTGGTTCCCCGCCGGAAACGTCCCCGACCAGCGCCGCGGCCGGCACCCGCAGTCGGCGGCCAGGCTGGGGCCGCGCTGCCGGCTTCCGGAAGCCCCCCCGGACGGGAACCGGATTTGCGGGTGGGGCTGATCGAGAACCAGGCGGCCGTCGAGTTCCGTCTGGACGGCCCGTGGCGGCTGGCCGGCCGCTCCGTGCCCGCTGGCTGGTTCCACGCGGAATCGGGCGGCGGCCATGTCCGGCTGGCCACGCCCGACGGGCGGATCGTGGACCTGGGCGCCCTGCCGCCGATGGAGCCCGGAGGCCGGGAGGCGACGTTCACCGTCCGCGGCGTCACCATCGGAGTGGATTTTCACTGGCAACGCCGGCAGGACCAGTCCTTCCGAGGAGCGCTGGAACTGCAGTCCAGCACCGAAGGGGGCCTGGCGGTGGTCAACCGGCTTCCGCTCGAGGAGTATCTGGCCTGCGTCATCGCCTCGGAGATGCGCGCCGATGCCCCGCTGGAGTTTCTGCGCACCCACGCGGTCATTTCGCGGAGCTGGTTGCTGGCCCAACTGGAAGCGGCCAAGCAGGATCCGGAGGCGGGGCCGAAGGCGTTCCCGCCGCTGCCCGGCCGCCTCCTCGCCTGGACTGACCGCCAGCGGCACCGGGAGTTCGATGTCTGCGCCGACGACCACTGCCAGCGGTACCAGGGCCTCGGGCGGGTGGAACGACCGGAGGTCCGGCAGGCGGTGGAGGACACCCGCGGCCTGGTCCTGGCTGACGCTCTCGGCGTGGTCGACGCGCGCTTCTCGAAATGTTGCGGCGGGGTAAGCGAGGTCTTCCGATCGGCGTGGGGCGACGAGAATCCGCCCAGCCTGAAACCGGTGCGGGACCTGCAACCGGCTGGCGGGCCGCTCCCTGACCTGACCGTGGAAGCGGCCGCCCGCCGCTGGATCGAATCGGAGCCGGAGTCGTTCTGCCAGGTGTCGGATCCGGAAATCCTCGGCCGCATCCTGCCGGATTTTGATCTCGAAACCACCCGGTTCTACCGTTGGGAAATGGCGGTCGATGCCCGCGACCTGGCGGCCTTGGTCCACGCCAAGTCCGGCTGGGATCCGGGGGAGTTGCTGGAAATGGTCCCCGTCCAGCGGGGCTTTTCCGGGCGGCTGGTGCGGCTGCTCCTGATCGGCACCCGCGGGCGGCTGCTGGTGGGCAAGGAACTGGAAATACGCCGGCTGCTCTCCCCCACCCACCTGTACAGCTCGGCGTTCACGGCCGCTCCCGAGGCCGGCCCCGCGGGGCGCCCTCGCGCCTTCCGCTTCCGGGGCGCCGGCTGGGGTCACGGCGTCGGGCTCTGCCAGATCGGGGCGGCAGCCATGGCCTGCCGGGGCTTCGATCACCGTCAAATCCTGGCGCATTACTTTCCCGGCGCCCGGCTCGATCGGTGGTACCCGTGACGCCCCCGCCCGCACCCTTTATGGATTTCCTGAAGTCAGTCTTCCGCCGGCGGTTCGGTGCCGGAGCGGATGGAGAGCCGGTGGAGATCGGCCGGGGCGGATCCCGCCGCCGCTATTTCCGGCTCGGCACGCCGCCCCGCAGCCTTGTGGGACTCCTGAGCCCCGATCCGCCTGCCGACCCGCGGGGTGTCACTGAAAACGACGCGTTCCTGTACGTGGCCCGCCACCTGGCCGCCGCCGGGGTGGATGTGCCGGCCGTCCACGAGGCGCGCCTGCCGGAGGGCTGGTTCGCCCTGGAGGATCTGGGCCCAGTCCTGCTCTACGACCTGTATCGTCAGGCGGGGCACACTCCCGAATTAGAAGGGCTGTATGCTTCTTCGGCCCGGCGATTGGCGGCGATCCACATACGGGGGACACCCGGCTTCGACCCGCGCCGCACCCACAATCCCGACTGGGACGCCGCCTTCGCCCGGCAGCAGGAGTCCGGCTACTTCCAGCGGTCGTTCCTCCGGGGATGGCTCGGCTGGGAACCTGCCGGGCTGGATGCCGACCTGGACCGGCTGGCCGGAGCGGTGTCCGCGTGCTGGGAACCGTGGTTCCTGTACCGGGATTTCCAGAGCCAAAACATCGCCGTGCAGGGGAACCGGCTGCGTTTCTTCGACTTCCAGGGTGCCCGGCACGGACCGCGCCAGTACGACCTGGCCTCCCTGCTGTGCGATTCCTATGTGGAACTGCCGGCCGGGTGGCAGTCCCGTCTCGTCGATGCATATCTTGCGGAGGTTGCGGCCCTGGATCCGGCCTTTGACGACGGGGGATTCGCCCGGGGCTGGCCCGTGGTGGCCGCCCACCGGCTAATGCAAGCGCTGGGGGCGTACGGGTATCTTTCCACGGTGGCGGGCAAACCGTGGTTCCAGGAGCACATCCCCGCGGCCCTCCGCCTGCTGAGCCGGCTGCTGGAACAGTCTCCCACCCTGCGGGAGTACACGGTCCTCTCGCGCTGCGTGGACCGGTTGCCTGCCTTGGCCAGGCGGCGGCTTGAAGCAGGCGCGGCGGATTCCGCCGCACCCTCGGCAGATGGCGATTGAGAAGCGCCCCGGAACATTGCCGGCCCGCAGCCCGTATACTGCTTCTTAATTTCGAACTGCTGGAGGAGGGACATTCCCCAGGCGCCGAATCGGTTCCGCCCACACCGTTCCATTCCGGTGCGGGAATGCCTTCTTCCCATCTCAAGGAGTGACATATGATTTCCACGCGATTCCCCCTCCGCCGCTTCCCGCTCTGGATAGCCTTCGCGCTGTTGGCCGTTTTGGCGCTGCCGGCCGCCGCCGCGGACCTCACCCCGGCCGGTCCGCTGATGCGCTACCCCGACATCCACGGCGGCACCATCGCCTTCGCCCACGCGGAGGACATCTGGCTCGTCCCCGCCGCCGGCGGGACGGCGCGCCGCATCACCATCCATGAGGGCGAGGAGCGCTATCCCAAGTTCTCGCCCGACGGAAAGGCCATCGCCTTCACCGCCGAGTACGACGGCAATCCCGACGTTTACGTCATGAACCTGGACGGCGGGGGCATCACCCGGCTGACCTGGCATCCCGGCTCCGACGAGGTGGTGGGGTGGCATCCGCTGAAGGGCAAGATCCTGTTCCGTTCCGCCCGGCACAGCTGGGACAATTTCTATCACCTCTTCCTGATCAATCCCGATGGATCCGGCCTGGAGGAGCTGCCGCTCCACGAAGCGGCCTGGGGCAGCTTCTCGCCGGACGGGCAGCAGATCGTCTACACCCGGGTCGCCACCGAGGACCGCACCTGGAAGCGCTACCGCGGCGGCCTGGCCCCCGACCTGTACATTTACGACATCCCGACCGGCAAGGACCGGAAGGTGACCGACTTCCCCGGCACGGACCGCTTCCCGATCTGGATTGGCAAGGAGATCTACTTCCAGTCCGACCGGGACGGCACCCTGAATATCTGGGCCCTGGACCCGGCGACCGGCAAGACCCGCCAGGTCACCACCCACCGCGACTACGACGCCGGCCGGCCGAGCGGATTGGGACCCGGGATCGTCTACGAGCTGGGCGGCACCCTGCGCGTACTGGACACGGCGACCGGCCAGACCCGCACCGTGCCGGTGGACATCCGGTCGGATGATCCCGAGACGAGGCCGTATTTCAAGAACGTCTCCGACGCCGTGACCGGCATGGACCTCTCCCCCGCCGCCGAGCGCGCCCTGCTGGTCGCCCGCGGCGAGGTGTTCACCGTCCCGGCCAAGGAGGGCCCGGTCCGCGACCTGAGCGGCACTCCCGGCGCCCGGGAGAAGGACGCCGTCTGGTCCCCCGACGGGACGCGGATCGCGTACTTTTCGGATCTCGACGGCGAGTGGAACCTCTACCTCGTGGACCCGCTGGCCAAGGCCCCGCCGGCCCAGCTGACCGCGTTCAAGGACGGCTACCGCCACGGTCTCGCCTGGTCGCCGGACGGCAAGAAGATCGCCTTCTCCGACCAGCTCCTGACGCTGTACTTCATCGACGTGGAAACGAAGCAGATCACCACGGTGGACAAGGCCGATTATGAGCCCATGGACATCGGACTGGATGAGAAGCCCATCTCCGACTTCGCCTGGTCGCCGGACAGCGCCTTCCTCGCCTATTCCAAGATGGGCAAGGACCTGACCTCGCAGCTGTTCGTCTATTCGCTCGACACCCGGCAGGCCAAGCCCGTGACCGACGGCTTCTTCAACGACTTCGGGCCGGTCTTCTCCGCCGACGGTGCCCGGCTCTTCTTCGTCAGCAACCGCCGGTTCGACCCGACCTACTGCGACATGGAGTTCGAGCTGGTCTACAAGAAGGTGGCCGGCCTGTACTCCCTGGCGCTTCAGAAGGGCGCAGCCCCGCTCCTGCCGCTGCGCAGCGACGAGGCGGCGGCCCAGCCCGACGAGGCTGCGACCAAGCCGGCGGGGGATGCCAAGGCAGCTGCGCCCCGCACCGTTGTTGACTTTGATGGCATCTTCACGCGCGTCGAGGCGCTGCCCCTGCCGCGCGGGAATTACCGGAGCCTGTCCACGACCGGCAAGGCCCTCTACTTCCTGAACGCCGACGAGGGCGACTTCAACCGCTTCGACCTCCGCGAGCGGGGCCCCGCCACGCTGTACGCTTTCGATTTCACCAGCCGCAAGAAGCGCACGGTGGTGGAGGAAGTCACCGCCTACCGCCTCTGCCGCGACGGCTCCAAGCTGATCTTCGCCAAGGACGGCGAGATCGCCCTGGCGGATGCCGGCGCCGACAAGGCCAAGGGCGAGGCGCTCAACCTCTCCGACCTGAGCCTCCGGGTGGATCCCCCGGCCGAGTGGCGCCAGATCTACAACGAGGCCTGGCGGATGGAGCGCGACTTCTACTACGACCCCAACTTCCACGGCCTGGACTGGCCGGCCATGCGCGAGAAGTACGGACGGCTGCTGCCCTTCGCCTCCTGCCGCGGTGACGTCCGGTTCCTCATCGGCGAGCTGATCTCGGAGCTGAATACCTCCCACACGTACGTCTCCGGCGGGGACAAGCGGCGGAGGGCCGACCGGGTCAGGGTGGGCATGCTGGGCGTGGACTGGCAGACCGACGCCGCCAGCGGCCGCTACCGCTTCGGCCGGATCCTGCGCGCGCCGGACTGGACGGACGACGTGCGGCCGCCGCTGGCCGGCCTGGGTGTGGACATCCGGGAAGGCGACTACCTGCTGGCCGTGAACGGCAAGGAAGTGACCACCGCCTCCGAAGTGTACCGCTGGTTCGAGGGCCTGGCCGACAAGCAGGTCAGCCTGAAGGTCAACAGCCGGCCCGGCCCCGAGGGCGCGCGCGAGGTGACCGTGAAGCCGGCCTCCGAGGAGATGCGGCTGCGCTACCTCGACTGGGTGGAACGCAACCGTCAGGCTGTGGACAAGGCCTCCGGCGGGAAGATCGGATACATCCACATGCCCGACACCTTCACCGGATCCGCCAAGATGTTCCCGACCTACTACTACGGCCAGACCCAGAAGGAAGGCCTGATCATCGACGGCCGGTTCAACCACGGCGGCCTGGACCCCGACGTCTTCCTCGAGCGGCTGGACAAGGAGGTCCTGTTCTACTGGACCCGCCGGCACAGCCACGACTACACCACGCCGCTGGTGGTGACGCGGGCGCACCTGGCCATGCTGACCAACCGACAGGCCGGCTCGGGCGGGGACATGCTGCCCGCCGAGTTCCAGCTCCGCAAGATGGGGCCGGTGATCGGCACGCGCACCTGGGGCGGGCTGGTGGGGATCTCCACCTTCATCCCGCTGCTGGACGGCGGCATGGTCACCGCTCCCGACTACCGGGTCTACACGCCCGACGGGAAGTGGGTGATCGAGAACGACGGCGTCCATCCGGACATCGAGATCGACCTGGATCCCGCCGAGGTGGCCCGCGGCTACGACGCGCAGCTCATGAAGGGCGTCGAGTACCTCCAGCAGAAGATTAAGGCCGAGCCCCGGACCGCGCCGCCTCGTCCCCCGGCCTGGGTCGACCCGTACTTCGGGAAGAAGTGACCGCCTCCGGCTTGTTTGGAGAGTGATCGTTCAGGGGCCGCCTTCCGGCGGCCCCTTCCTTTTCGGGCGACTCTTTCGGGGATTCGTGCCGGATTCCAGCCCGCAGGGTGTCCTAAACTAACCCCATGCGTGAGCATGGGGTGCCGCGCAGCATGAAGAGAAGATTTGTATTTCCTTCCCTTGAGCCCCGTCCGGGGCGGCATATAACGTGGAATAATAAGCCTCTAGCCAGTCCTGGGGAGGCAAATGGACAACCAGAGGTATGCCGCCCCAAAGCGGGCTCCGGGAGGAAATCCAGAACACACTGGAGTCGCGCATCGCCCCATGCTCACGCATGGGGCTATTTTAAGGTGCCCTCGGGGTTGTGGATCGACTTCTCCGTGGCCTATTGCGGTTATTCATTAGGGAGACCATCCAAGAAGGGAATGGTAGAATAAGGTGCCGGCCGCCGGTGGAATCCGCCGACGACCGGCGAGGAAAAAATGGCGGAGGTGCATGGGAATCGAACCCACCCGCGACGCCTCTCAGCGCCGCACAACGGTTTTGAAGACCGAGGGGATGTCATTTTATGAATCGATATATCAATAACATAGAAGATCATAATCGATGCTTGGCACGAATCTGTCACAGCGGGAAATTTTCCAGCTATTGTTTTGTTCCCTTTGAAACATGAAATTGAAGATTTTCTTCGGTTCGTTCGAGTGGCTTTGCTGAGAACGAAATATCCTTTGATACCGGCAAACAAATCACTAGGATAGGCCCGATTGCGGACCACCATCGCTGTGTGGGTACCAAGATTGTCAAGGAGGCTGGATCAGTGGAACTACTTATCAAACTGAGTCCGGAATTAAAGGCTCTTCTGCCTGTTCTCATTTTAATCCTAGGCGTCTTGTTGACGACCGCGATCGCTCGGAGAAAGGAAGAGCAGAGACGAAAGAGTATTGGTTGGCTATTGCTCTGTGAGATACAAAGAAACTTTCAGACTATTACTGAGGCTAAATTCGAGTGGAATCCAAATATTAAAGTCATCACCACAGCCCGATCATTACATGCTTGTGATTTGAGGAACGAAATTTATGAATCATTTAAAGCTGAGTTCTCTCTTTTCTCGGAGAGAATTATCAAAGAGCTTTACCGGTACTATCAATTGATCCGGAAACTGACAGATTACAAGGCGGAAATCAGTGTCAATGTTCAGCCTGGTTACGGTAATCCGACTCTCTCAAAAAACGTAATAAACCTAACCATCGAAATTCGTAGCTCGGGAGATATTCTGTACAAGCTGATTAATGCGAAGATACTTAGAGGTAAAGCAGAAAAGCTCGGACTCCAGTATAATGTCTGATGAACTTGCAGGTTCAGTCAGGGATTCTATGCTGGAAAAATCTAATCTTGAATCCGTTACGCGGCGTTTAAATAATGCCCTCGACGCAGCTGCTGAGGAGAATCTCCGACTCGCGCGCGAGCTAGAGGAGGCGGAGGCTGGATCGGGGGCTCTTGTCGAGCTGCTGACGCTGTTCGTAGAGACGTGGCGCAGCGGGGGAGATCTGGGAAGTGTGGTAAATCAGGTGTCTGAGGAACTGAGGAAACGACGCCGAGTTCAGTAATAATCTTTCATTAGGATCGAGACTCTCCGGATTCTATATCCCCATCTATCATCCTCTCACCCACATGGAAGCCCTCTCTCAATGCATCGGTATCTGATTGTAATCCTTCGTTGCTGAAGAAGATATCGTTATGGACTCCGCCGCCTCGAACATGAGTCTGAACGAGTCCACGAAATATCCATTCTCCAGACTTTGTCGGAACCGCCTTGATGATGATTCTGTGACCTCGATAAATCTTGGCTGCCTTTCGCGACGGCATAAATCCCTCTCCTGAATCATTTTCTGATTCGAAGATCAATCTTTGCTAATGACTCGTGAAGATGCTCACGGGAAAGGTGCGCGTACCTCTGACTCATCTGGGCGGTCCGGTGGCCCAAGATCTCGCCGATCGTCCTGAGAGGGACGCCTGCCATCGCGAGGTACGAGGCGGCTGTGTGACGGAGGTCGTGCCAGCGGAAGTCACGGATCCCGGCGGTGCTCTTCGCACGATTGAACGGGATCCGGATGTCGAAGAATCCGTCGGAGTTCCGGGGGATGTCCGGGAAGAGGCGTCCGGAGGTGGAGACGACGGGAAAGGCGAGGAGCGTCCGGATTGCGTCCATGGCGGCGTCCGTCAGAGGGATCGCGCGGCGATCCCGGTTCTTCGTCTTTTCCAGGGTGACGACGCGACGCTTCAGGTCGATGCTCTTCCGGGTGAGTCCGAAGAGTTCGGCGCGTCTCATCCCGGTCGAGAGAGCGAGGATGATCGCGGGGTATAGGTACGGGGAGGAGTCCTGGCGGGCGGCGTCCAGGAGGAGGGGGAGCTCCTCATCGGAAAGGTAGCGCAGGCGCCCGGGAGGTTCCTGGAGGCGCGGGATCTTCCGGAGAGGGGAGGATTCGAGCCAGCTCCACTCGTTGACCGCGGTGGTCAGGACGGCGGAGAGAGTCGTGAGGTAGTGGTTTACAGTCGTCGGAGAGAGTCCGGATTCCAGGAGGGCGTAACGGCGAGCGACGATCCGGTCCGGGGTGATCTGATCGAGGGAATAGGCCCCCAGCTCCTCCTTCCAGTACTCCAGGTGCCGACGCTGGGTGGGGATCGTCCGGGGCGCTTTCCGGGGGAGGTACCAGCGGTCATAGCGCTCGATCGCTTCGGTAAGAGTGTGGCGGCGCGCCTCGAGCTGGGGGACCCGGGAGGAGAGTCTCATCTCCGACTCGATCTTCGCACTCCAAGTGCGAGCGTCCGTCAGGCGGTCAAAGGTGGCTGAGATCGGCGGGAGTCCCCGGACGCGGATCTGGACGTGATAGCGCGTCGCTCCGGACTTCGTCTTACGAGGGCGGATGGTTGCCATGTTCGGCCTCGGGTGCGGGCGCTGGTGCTGCCGGTGGACCGATTTTTAGCTCTGATTTTAAGATGAGTAAGTCCTCTTTTAACTCATTCATCATGGATGAGGTGTAAATTTTTCTGATGTATCCCGCATTCTGTCTAGCCACGATTTTCTTTAGATCACTTTGCCGATATTTCCACGTCATCCCGTCTGTCACAAAGAGAAATTCAGTGGCTGGAAGCTTCACGGCGCAAATCTTCTCAATATCGCCGGTTACGTCAGTTTGTTTACTCCCTGTTGCACCGTAGGCTTTCGCCTCAAAGATGATCTTGGGATCCTCGGCACTGGGGATAGCGAACTCAGCTTTCGCCTTCTCACCTGAAAGCCCAGTAAAATTACATCCTCTAACAAAGGAATTTCCGAAGACTTCTCGAATCACGTCTGCGATCATATCTTCTAAAAATCGGCCTCGCCGTTGCCCTTTTATAGCACTACCCCTGCCACTGCGAAGGCGCTCCAATAGGATATCTACCCACGACCACTCTCTATAGTAGAAAGAGTCGATAGCTTCTCGTAAGTGGAGCTGATTTAACAAGAAGGCTAGGTAGTCTTTTCGGAGTTTCTTGTAGCTAATTATTCCTCCACCACCAGGAATCGTTGCTATTGCAGCTTTATACTCATCTTTCGAGAGGCCAAGGCAGAGCTGGAAAATTGTCGAGTAGGCATCGAAGTCCCTGTCCAGAAGGTGAGCGATCACATCTTCGTTCACTACAAGATCTGTGATGTATGTACTCATATACTGAAGCTCTTGCTCGACCTTTTCTGCAAAGCCGTTTTTCCAGTCTGCTTCGATCGGAGAAAGTTGTTCAAGGATGGTTTCCACGGTCTGTTTAGTGCGCTCCATCTGGGAACCTCTCATTTGGCAATAAAGAGATACTCCTGCACCCGTTTCCGTTCGTCACTCACACCGGCGTGAGATCCGAAGTGGTAGGTATGGTTTTCGGTTTTTACGTCAACGTTGTCCTTCCCCTTCACTTCCTCTAAAAGCTGAATCAGGATCTCTTTGTCGGGGTAGCCGTTTGAGGAGTACGAGAGGACGATGATCGAATCCTTAAATTGCTCGAAGAGTCGTCGGAAGGCGTCGATTGATGTCCGGCGATATGAGAACGGCGTGAAACGCTTCGGAATCTTCCGAACGATAGACGACTCCATCACTGGCTGCCCATCCCAGTAGCAGGACAGCCCTTCCAAGAAATGATATCGCTTGATGTAGCAGTTGTCGTCGCTGCGCGGGACGTAGGGCGGATCCATGTAGACGAGATCGAAGTGCTTCTTCGGAATCTTGAAGACGTCTCCCCTCCGGGATCGGTTCGCTTGGCCGTTGTCAAAAACGAGGGAGTTCATCAGGCGCACGGATTGGATGAAGTGATCCCGCAGTGAGAGACGAAGGTCGGGCCGGCCGTCATCGTACTTGAGGTTTCCGGCGGTGATTGTGGTGAAGACACCGCGGGGTTGCTTTTTGATGCAGCTTCGGAATAGCGCGGAGAGGGCGATGGAGCGCTGGAAGGGATTGGAGAGTGAATCAAGATTGGACCACGTGTTGTCTAGAAAGTCGTTCTCTTCTGGCGTGAAAAAGATTCCGTCGAATGTCCGGGAGATGAAGTGACGCCGGCGGCGGTTCAGCTTCAGGAGGGCAGTTAGCTCACCTTCGGAGATGGTTTTTGACTTGTTCGCGACCAGGGCGTTCGTGAAGTGATAGGCGAAGTTCAAGAAGTCGTTCGTTGTAACGGCTTTCCCCATGCACTTGAGAAGATAGCTGACGCAGCCTGAGCCGCTGAAAGCGTCCAAGGCTGTTGTGAAATCGAGGTCTTTCAGGACGGAGTAAATCCAGGGGAGAAGGCGATGCTTATTCCCCATGAAGCGAAGTTGGGGGTAGCTCGCTGCTGTCTGGATTGGGGATGTCGTCTCAAACAGTTCATTCGGCCGGCTGGCTAACTCGCCGACGAGGCGCACGCTCATCTTATCCTCTCGATCTATCACAGGCGGATAGTAGCGCGGAGATCGGTCTCTGACAAGTCAGATCCGATGTCGGAGCACTACCGCGAACACTCAGACGATCGTTCTCCCCACCCAGCTCACGCGGCCCTCGATCCTCAGGAGATGGCGGTTCTTCTCCCCGAAGACGAGCGGGGTATAGGCGGGATTGAAGGAGTAGAACTCGACGCTGTCCTCCTGCAGGCGGCGGTAGGCTTTCACGTAGATGTCGTCGCCGACGGAGATCACGTAGATGTTGTTCGAGAGGAGATTCGAGAAGCTGCGATCGACGAGGATCAAGTCGCCGTGTCGGAGTTCCCGGAAACGGTATTCCCCGGTCGGACTCTCCATGCTCTCCCCGCTGACGCGCATGCAATAGAGGTCCTGGATATGGGCGCCGAGTTCACCCTTGAGCCAGTCAGTCCGGAAAGCGATAAACTTGCCGATCGCGGAATCCTCGACTAGGGCCCCGTGGCCGGCGGAGGCGGGTTGAGTAAAGAAGGGAATCAGCGAGAATCCGCTTCTGGCCTCTGATCCTTGAGGGAGGGGTGTCTCTTCATCTCCGAAGAGAAGCCAACGAGGATCGACGTTGTATCGTTTAACAAGCTTCTCCATCAGGTCTGATCGTATCGTCGACTCCGGATCTTGCTCTAGCTTCTGATAGGTTCCATAAGAGATGTCTAATCCAGCCGCAAACTGCTCCTGAGTGAGCTTCAGATTCACTCGAACAATCTTTAGGCGGCTTGAAAGATTCATGGCAAGCTCCCTTGTTTCTGAGAGTTCCGGCCCAGTGCTCATAGATTTTCCCTCCTTCTGGTGAAATTCTCTGATTAACTCATAAATTTCTATTGACCGCGAGCTAAAACTCATGGTATTTTATGAGTCGATAGAGTAGTTTTGCGACTTCGCTTCTTACCTCAGGAGGATTTCAGTTGAGCACAAGAAAATTATACCCCGAAAGTCAGGAAAAGAGAACGGAACGCTTCCGGTTGCGCCGGCGGCTCGCCAAAGTCGCGGAGTTCTGCTCCGCGAATCCGGCGTTCCGGGAGAAGACGATCCGGAAGTACATCCTGAACGGGAATCGGAACGGGCTGTTCGCGGCGGGGGCGGTGGTCAAGGTCTGCGGGTCGATCATGATCGACGTCGATCGGTTCGGCGAGTGGATCGAATCCCAGTCGGAAAAGATGATCGAGAAGAATGCGCCCCGGGTGCCGGCGGCGGCGGGGCGGCTTTAACTCTACACGTCTGGAGGGACTCATGACGAACTATCGCGGAAGGTTTCACGAGAACTGTCAGATGCTCCGGAAGCGCGGCTTCAACGTCCGGGTGTCCGGGGATCGGCAGTCTGTCTTCGTCGACGGGACGAGGGTCGCGCGCGGAGCGGTCGAGGAGCTGAATTGGGAGGTGCTGCTCCGGGTGATCGACCGGAAGCAGCGGGGGAAGGACGAGCGGCGGCGGGTGCTCCCGAGGGGACGGCAGGAGGTGCGGCGATGAGCGCGACGAACGTACTCTCGAACGTCGAGGTCCGTTCCCGTGGGATCGGCGGGTCGGACGCTCCGGTCCTGCTGGGATTCTACGGCTGTCGGGGAGAGATGTACCTGGAGAAGATCGGCGAGCTGGTGAAGCCGGAGCCGACGCGGATCCAGGCGGCGAAGATGAAGGCGGGGAAGCGCTTCGAAGCGACGATCGCGGCGCTCTATGAGGAGGAGACGGGGCGGAGGATCCGGCGGGTCAAGGCGACTCTCGTCCATCCGGATTACGACTTCGTCCGGGGGAACGTCGATCGGATGATCGTCGGGGACGAGCGAGGTCCGGGCGTCCTGGAGGTCAAGAACACGTCGTCGATGCACGTCGCGAAGTGGGAGCGGGAGGGATTCGAGATCCCGCCGCCGTACTACGCGCAGCTCCAGCACTATCTCCTGGTCACGGGGTATCGGTGGGGCGCGATCGCGATGCTGGTCGACGGCTGGGATTTCCGTCACTTCCCCGTCGCGGCGGATCCGGAGTTCCAGCGGGAGCTCTTGCTGATGGAGATCTCTTTCTGGATCGATCACGTCGTCGCGCGGGTCCCCCCGGCGCCGGTCTCCGTCGAGGATGTCCTGGCGCTTTTCCCCCGGTCCACTCCGGGGCTCCGCGTCGTCGCGACGGAAGAGATTGCGGAGAAGGCGCGGCGGCTGCGGGAAATCCGGAATCTGACGGCGGTCCCGAAGGAGCTCGAAAAAGAGGACAAGGCGCTCGCGGATGAGCTGAAGGTTGCGATGGGTGGGGCGGAGGAGCTGATCGACGAGGAAGGGTACGTCCTCGCGACCTATAAATCGGCGAAAGACTCCCGGAAATTCAACGAGGCGAAGCTCCAGTCGGAGAATCCGGAGCTGTTCGAGCGGTACGTCGAGGCGGTCCCCGGCTCCCGGCGCTTCCTGCTGAAGGTCTGAGGGGGAGGGCGCGATGGTTCTCCTGCTTTGGATGTCGGGTCAGGTCGAGAGCCGGGACTGGCGGATCGCGGTTCCGGCGGCGGTGCTGTTCCTGGTGGGCGGAGGGCTGCTGGGGATTTTCTGTTTCTTCCTGCTCGCGGGCGTGGCGTCGGTCCTGAATGCGCTCCTCGCGGGCGGGTGGTTCTAAGTCTAGGAATTGGAGGGACACAATCATGAAGTGGAGTGAAACGTCAACGAATCTGGTCAAGGCGCTGGTGGCGGTCCAGAAGGAACTCCCGACCGCAAAGAAGCAGTCGGAGAATCCGTTCTACAAGCACAACGGGAGGGCTCACCGGTACGCGGATCTTGCGGAAGTCTGGGATGCGGCGCGGTCGCTCCTGACGGCGAACGGGATCGCGACGATCCAGGGGGCGTCGAGCGACGGGAAGACGGTTGCGGTGACGACGCGGCTGATCCACGAAAGCGGGGAATGGGTGGAAGAGACGCTGGTCCTGAACCCGCGCCCGGAGAAGCCGAAGGACGGGAACGGGAACGTGATCCGGGATGCGGAGCCGTTCGTGACGCCTCAGGCGGTCGGGGGCGCGGTGACGTACGGGCGGCGGTACGGGCTGGCGTCCCTGGTGATGGTGGTCTCCGAGGATGAGGACGACGACGGCGAGAGCGCGATGGGGCGGTCGACGGCGACGGGGCGGGTCCAGGGGGACGGGAAGAACGGGTCCGGGAACGGCCGTCCCGAGGACGCGGGGAAGAACGGCTCCGGGAAGGATCGCGGGGCGGCGAAGCGGGAGCAGCCGGCGGCGGCTCAGAGCGGAGCGGCTCCGGCGGCTGAGGGGACGGCGACGGAGAAGACGGCGCTCCAGAAGCATCGCGAGTCGATGGAGGGGAACGCGGTCCTGTATCCGGTCCCGGACGGGCTGGACGAGCTGAAGGTCCGGGCGTGGCTGATGGATCGGATCAAGGAGCAGCTCCTGGCGCGGTTTCCGGGAAAGTCCAAGCGGGACGCGGACGGTCGGCTGCAGATGATCCAGAACGCGTTCGGCGTGAACGGCTGGCCGTCCCTCGAAACGCTCCAGATGACGGAGCTCCGGAGGGGGATGGCGATCCTGGAGCCGCCGGTTCAGGCGGGAGGGAACGGAAACGGTGACGGGACTCCGGCGGTTGGAGGTGTTCAGTGAACGGGAACGGAATGAGCGAGCGGGAGGGCGTCCTCCGGGACGCTCTCCGGACGGCTTCCGGCTGGACGGAGGAGTTCCGGCGGCGGGCGAAGGCGAACGTCGAGCTCGTCGATGGATTGACGGAGCGGCTGGATCGGGCTCAAGCGGAGATCGCGTCCCTCCGGGGCGAGCTCCGGCGGGCGCGGTCGGAGAGTGCTGAGGCGTTCGCTGAGAAGATGCTGGCGACGTCTCGGGTGAAGGACTTGGAGGTCGTGTACCGTGCGGCGGCGGCGCGGCGGAACGAGGCGCTCCAGGCGAACTCCGATCTCCAGAAGAAGGTCGAGGAGCTGAAGGCGACGATCGGGAAGGTGGAGAAGGTCCAAGGCGGGCTCCTGAAGGCGCTGGAGGGCGAGCGGTCGCTCCGGATCAAGCGGGAAGTCGAGCTGAACGAACTGGGGCGCGCGAAGAAGGCGATCGAGGAAGATCGGGATAACGTCCTGGAAGCGGTCGCGGACACTCAGAAGCGGGCCCGGGAGCTGGAGATGGAGCTGCTCCAGTTGCGGGAGAAGAAGGAGGTAGGGCTGCGCCCCTGGAACGAAGTGACACGCGCGAATGGAGGTGGGGAGAATCCCGCTCCGTCCTCCCACGGGTGCGGGAAGGACTATCGGTGCGCGGTCTGTCACCAGACGCCGGTCGACGCGGAGAACGGGTACGACACGTGTCCCGCTTGCGTCGCGCGGATCTGAGGCGGGCGGCGATGATCTGCCAGTACTGCAAGGACGAGCTCCGGTTCATCCCTGGCCGGGGCTGGACTCACTCCCAGGGCGGGGTCTACCGGATGAAGTGTCCGGAGTGCGGCTGGGAGGGCGCCCCCTGGCCCTCCCCGAAGGTCTGTCCCGTCTGCGGGAGTGCGGAGGTCCGGGACGAGCATTGCGCGCTCCCGGTCCCCGGAGCGGAGGGGAAATCGTGACGGCGGAGCGGCTGGATATCTGTACGGCGATTCTGGCGCTCGACGAGGCGCTGGAGGGATCGACGGTCTCCTCGACGGGGAACGAGATCTCCTGGGTTTTCCCGGACGGATCGAAGGTCACGCTCGCGATGGACGGATTCGGAGCTGGCGAGATGGGAATGAAACGTCGGTTGATGATCGTGCGGCGGGTCGGGCGGATGCGGAAGGCGCTCCGGCCCCGCCGTTTCCATACTTCACTTAACTGAAAGGAGAAAGGGACACATGGCGAAAGGATTGAACAAGGTTCTGTTGATCGGTCGGCTGGGGAAGGATCCGGAGCTGAAGTACACCCAGGGCGGGACGGCGGTCGCGAAGTTCTCTCTAGCGACGGATGAGAGCTGGAAGGATCAGTCGGGGGAGAAGAAGACGCGGACGGAGTGGCACAACGTCATCGCGTGGGGGAAGCTCGCGGAGATCTGCGGGAAGTACCTGGCGAAGGGGCGACTCGTCTACGTCGAGGGGAAGATCCAGTCGCGGGAGTGGGAGGCGGAGGACGGAACGAAGCGGCGGGTGTTCGAGATCGTCGCTTCGGACATGAACATCCTGGACTCGAACGGCGAAAAGCGGGAAACGGAGCGGGCGAACGGAGCGGCGAGCGATGACGACGTCCCGTTCTAGAGTTCTGGAGATCCCGATCCGCGACGCGGCGGACGAGAGCACGCTCCGGTCGATCCTGCGGGGGTACGTCCAGGAGCGAATCGCGCGGTTTGAAGGCGCGCCGGCGGACTGCCTGGTCTGTCACGCGGACCTCCTGGCCGGCGAGACTCACGAGCGGGAGTGTCCGGTCGGAGTCGCGGATCGGATCTTGAAGGAAATCGAGAGAGGATGAGTGTTGAGCTGCGCCCCCGGCCCCGGATGGGGTCGGGGGTTTTTTCCTCCGGGAGGCGAAGATGGCTCAGTACGAGATCGAGTGCCGGGGATGCGGCGGGATGGTCACGGTCGAGCGGGAGCGGAACTGGACGCGCTGCTCCAGGTGCGGGGCGGAATCCCAGGGCGACGGGTACGGCGGGCGGGAGTGGCGGAAGGTGAAGAAGGTCGCGCCCCCTCCCAGGGGGGCGGCGAGGAGGGCGGCGAATGCTGAACTCTCTCGCTGAAGCGGGTCAGAAGGCGCTCTTCGGGTTCGTCGTGATTCTGGCGGCGCTGAACGGGATCGGGATCCTGGCGGTCCTGGTCTTCTCCCTGATCGAGAAGTGGAGGAGCTGGAAATGGAAGCGGTGAAGCGCGGGGGAACGCCCCGTTACGCTCATAACTTGTACCTGTACGAGATCGGGTATCCGCTCGATCCGGAGATGGAGTTTCGGAAGACGGAGGATCTCCGGGCGGAGATCTGGGAAGGATGCGAGTTCAAGTCGAACTACTCCGAGACTGTGTACGTCGTCGAGAAGATCGTCGCGAGCGTCTGGAACGGGTACAAGTTTTACTGGATCGAGGCGCGGGATCGGGATCGGGACGGAAAGGGGTACTTCGATGAGCTGGTCCTGGTGAACGGGCGGATCCGGAAGCTGTTCGGGAATAACGAGGACGAGCTGTTCGTCCTGAGGCGAACGCCGCGGCAGCGGGAACTCTTCGCGATGGAGGCGTGATGTCGGTCGAGACGATGAGCGAGAACGAGATCCGGGCGGCGGCGGCGCGGCGGTTCTATGAGGCGCGGGAGCGGCGGGCGGCGCGACGGCTGGCGAATCCCTTGGAGGCTGACGTCCAGCGGAAGATTCTGACGTTCCTGGAGCGGGAGGGGGTGTTCCACTGGCGGCAGAACGTCGGGGGACTGAGGGACGCGGAGGGGCGGCGCGTCCAGTTCGGGATCCTGGGGCTGGCGGATATCATCGCGATCCAGCCGGGGACGGGCCGGTTTCTGGCGATCGAGGTGAAGCGGCGGGGCGGACGGCTGAGCCCGAAGCAGCGGCGGTTCCAGGAGCGGGTCGAGGCGGCGGGCGGGCTGTACGTGCTGGCGATGTCGGTTGAGGACGTGAGGAACTTTACACGGAAAGGGACACAGGGATGAAGAGGGATATCGGAACGCGAAAGGCGGCGCTTTTTTACGCGTCGCAGTACGGTTTCAAGGTCTTCCCGGTCGTTCCAGGCGAGAAGCGTCCGGCGATCGGGGAGTGGCAGAAGGAGGCGACGACGGATCCGGAGCGGATCGAGGCGTGGTGGAACGAGAATCCGCTCTATAACGTCGGCGTGGTGACGGGCGAGACGAGCGGAATCGACGTCGTCGACGTGGACGCGCATCACGGCGGGACGGTGGTTCTGGACGACCTCGAGGTGGAGTTCGGGAAGCTCCCGGCGACTCCGACGGTGGTCACGCCGCACAAGGGGACGCACTTGTACTTCCGGCACCTGCCGGGAGTGCAGCTCCGGAACAACAACTCGGGCGCGATCGGGACGGGGATCGACTTCAAGACGACGGGCGGGTACGTGCTGCTCCCTCCCTCCCGGCTGCTGGAGGGGGAGAAGATCGTCGACGTGTACGGCTGGGATGCGCGTCCGGTGATTCCGGGGGAGGAGAACGGAGTCGAGTTCGCTCCGCTCCCGGCGTGGATCGCGGAGCGGCTGATCGCGGCTCAGGGCGGCGGGGCGGCGCGGAAGGGGAAGGCGGCGGAGGAGGCTCCGGAGACGATCCGGGAGGGGGGACGGAACGACTATCTGACGCGCGTCGCGGGGGCGCTCCGGCGGAAGGGGCTCCAGGCGGAGGAGATCCTGGGGGCGCTGCTGGAGATGAATCGGCGGCGGTGCGTCCCTCCGCTCCCGGAAGGGGAGGTCCGGGTGATCGCGAACTCGATCGGGAAGCGATCGGCGAACGATCCGATCCCGGCGGGCCCGCCGCGGGAGGCGGCGCCGGCGGCTGCGCCGGAGACGGTCGCGGAGGAGGAGTTGACGCGGTGCACGGATATGGGGAACGCGGAGATGTTCGCGCGGCTTCATCGGGGGCGGGCTCGGTACGTCGAAAAATGGGGGAAGTGGATCGCGTGGGATGGTCAGAGCTGGGCGCGGGACGATGCGGACGGGCGCGTGATGGCGATGGCGAAGGAGGCGGTCCGGGCGCTGTACGAGGAGGCGGCGGGGCTGGGGGATGACGACGAGCGGAAGCGACGGATCAAGCACGCGCTGAAGTCGGAGAGCGCGGGGGCGCTGAAGGCGCTGCTGATGCTGGCGCAGTCGGAGGAGGGGATCCCGATCGACGCGGATGCGCTCGACGCGGGGCTGGATCTGCTGACGTGTAAGAACGGGACGGTGAATCTCCGGACGGGCGAGATCCGGGGGCATCGGGCGGAGGATTACTGCACGCGATCGGCGTCGGTCGAGTACGATCCGGCGGTCCATCCGGAGCGGTGGCTGAAGTTCCTGGAGAAGATCTTCCTGGGGAACGAAGAGCTGATCCGGTTCATGCAGAAGGCGATCGGATACTCGCTGACGGGTCACTCGGACGAGCGCTGTATGTTCATCCTGTACGGGGCGGGGCGGAACGGGAAATCGACGCTCCAGGATATCGTCTCGCGGGTTGTCGGAGAGTACGCGGTTCGGACGCCAGTCGAGACGGTCCTGGTGCAGCGGGAGAACGGGATCCCGAACGACGTCGCGGCTCTGATGGGTGCGCGGTTCGTCTACACGTCGGAGAGCGACGAGGGGCGGCGGCTGAGCGAGGCGCGGATCAAGGATCTCGCGGGCGGATCGGAGAAGATCTCCGCGCGGTTCATGCGGGGCGAGTGGTTCTCGTTCCGGCCGACATTCAAGCTGTGGTTCTCGACGAATCATAAACCGATCATCCGGGGGACGGATAACGCGATCTGGGATCGGATCCGGCTGGTCCCGTTTCAGTATCGGTTCACGGACGACGAGGTCCGGCCGGCGCGGGAGGTTGTCGATCCGATCGTCCAGGAGGAAGGCGCGGGAATCCTCGCGTGGATGGTCGAGGGGGCGCGGCGGTGGTACGAGGAGGGGCTGAAGCCGCCGAAGGAGGTCCGGGACGCGACGAACGAGTATCGGGCGGAGCAGGACGCCCTGGGAGGGTTCATCCTGGAGTGCTGCGTCGTCCGGTCGTACGAGGCGGCGTATTCGAAAGAGCTGTATCAGGCGTACGAGAAGTACTGTGCGGAGACGGGGGAGAAGCCGATCTCGCAGAAGGCGTTCTCGATCCGCTTAATGGAACGTGGGTTCCAGAAAACGAGAACGAAAGCAGGATCGGTTTGGAACGGAATCCGTGTTCGGAGAGATAGTGACGGGTGTTACGAGTCTGACTCTGATTCCTCGTCGCGCTACAGCACTCCTCAAGGAAGTCCGAGAAATCCGTCACAACCCTACACCGGAAGCGGTGACGGGTGTGTAGGGTTAGTTGGAGAAAAACTCGATTCCGCAGAAAACGGAATTGAAGGTCCGCAAAACCCGTCACAATCCAACACCCACAATAACGATTCTGTAAATAAAGGTGTAGGGTGTAGGGTTGGTGTAGGGTTTTCCTATATAAGCGAAGCTAATAAAAACTCTCGTGTAATTAATACGAAAATCCGTCACCACCCGTCACCCGTCACCAATCACGAAAATGGAAATATTACCGCTGAAAAAGCGGCGACCTACGCGGCGCACGTCGCGGGTTGCCTGTTCTGTTCGAACGAAGACGGCGAGGTCGAGCTCTGCGACGAGGGGAAAGCGCTGTTCCAAGCGTATCTCCAGGCGAAAGAGGGGACGATCGAGGAGGTGAAACGATGAGCGCGGTACTGACGGACCTTGAGGAGCTGCTCCAGGAGCACGTCTCGAAAGACGTGTTCGAGCGATTGCGGGAAATCAACGGGCGGACGCTCCAGGCGGAGCGCGATCCCCGGCTTGTGGAGAAGTTCGCGAAACACGTCGAGTCCTGCCCGTCCTGCGTCGCGGCTGGGTTGTGCAAGAAGGCGCTGGGGATCTTCCTGCCGGCGGAAGACGTGATCTTCCTGTCGGCGAATCCCCTCCGCGATACTCCGGACGTCGTCGAGCTGCACCTGCGGCGGAAGACGACGGACGAGCTGGCGGCGATCGTGGCGGCTGACCCCGGGAACACGGCGCGGTACGTCAGCACGGCGCGGCGACTGCTGGAGGAACGGAGGTCGGTTCAATGAGGAACGTCGAGGGGAACGACGGCTGGCGGGAACGGTTCGTCCGGGAGCGATCCACGGGGGCGATCCTGAGCTTCCAGGAGCGGGCGAGCGACGGTTCCCGGCGGATCGTCCCGGTGGAAGGGGCGGCGGACATCCAAATCGAGGGCGAGTTCTGGGAGGAGAACGGCGTCCTGAACGTCCTGTTTCCGGGAGGCGCGGATGGCGTACGTCCTGTTTGAGCACGGCGAGTTTGACGAGATCCGGTGGTTCCAGCTCTTTACGCGGATGGATGGCGTCGTCCGGGCGTTCGCGGCGGTCCTCCGGGAGCGGCGGCGGAGCGGGGTGGGCGTGTCCGTCCTGGACGAGGGTCGGGTCGCGCTGATCGAGGCGGAGGGAGCGGATCAGGCGACGGTCGTCCGGTTCATCCCGGCGGGAGAGCTGGAGGAGTGGGAGGTCCTCCGGCGGAAAGTGCGGCGGCGGCTGCAGCAGCGAGAGGAGCTGCGGAGCTGGCGGAAAGTGTTTGCGTAGGGCGGGCCCGGGCGGGGGCGGCTTGGGGGGCGCTCCCGTCCGGGTCCTGGTACGCGGGAGTTCGGCGAAAGGAGAGGCGGATGAAGGGCTGGAAGAATCGGATCGTCGGGTATCGCGACGTCCCGGTCGAGGAGATCCTGGCGAATCCACGGAACGCGCGGGTCCACGGCTGGGCGCAGGAGGAGGCGGTCGGAGCGCTCCTCCGGGAAGTGGGGATCGTTCAGAACGTCGTCATCAATCAGCGGACGGGACTGCTCGTCGACGGTCATCTCCGTCTCGCGCTGGCGATCCGGAGCGGGGAGAAGGTGCTCCCGGCGACGATCGTCGATCTGAGCGAGGGGGAGGAGGCTCTCGTTCTGGCGACGCTCGATCCCCTCGGGAAGCTGGCGGAGCTGGATCCGGGGAAGCTTGATGCGCTCCTCCAGGAGTTCTCGACGGGGGAGGCGGCGCTTCAGGAGCTGCTCGCGGATCTCCGGGAGGAGTCCGGGCTGGAGGAGGAGGGTAACTCCGGCTCAGGCGGTCCGGGGGACGGAGAGACGATCCACGATCAGGCGATCCAGGTCGTCCCTCAGCGCGAGTACGTCGTCGTCTTGTGCGGGAGCGAGGCGGAGTGGGAGGAGCTGAAGCGGGCGCTGGCGCTCCGGCAGGTCCGGCGGGGCGGGTATCGTCCGGGTTCGGCGTTCGATGCGGTGGGGACGGAGCGGGTGATCCCGGCGGAGCGGTTGCTGGGGCTGATCGCGGCAGGATCGCCCAGGAGCGGCGATCCGGAGAAACCGGGGGTGGATGGGCGCGGGAGGAGGCGATCGCGGCAGGGGGGCGGCACGGGGCCGCGGCAGGACCCCGCGGCGGAGGCGCTCGATCTCCCGGCGGCGGATCTGGCGGACGTGATCGCGGAGGGACGGAGATGCTGATCGCGATCCCGTCGAAAGGGCGTCCCCTGATCGGGCGAAGTGCGAAGACGCTCGCGAGCGCGATCCTGTTCGTCCCGGAGTCGGAGCGGGAGGGGTACGCGAAGGGTCATCCGGGGCGGGAGATCGTCCCGGTGCCGGCGGATGTCCGGGGGATCACGCGGACGCGAAACTGGATCCTCGACTGGGCGGAGAAGCGGGGCGAGCGCTGGGTTGTGATGGTGGACGACGATCTGAAGGTCGCGGGCTGGATCCGGCTGGGGTACGCGAAGGGGAAGCACCGGAAGCTGACGTCGGAGGCGTGGGAGGCGGAGTTCGTCCGGCTCTTCGAAGTGATGGAGGGGATGAGCTTTCGGGTCTGGGGATTGAAGACGGAAAGCGCGATCCGTTCGACTTATCCGTATCGACCGTTCATCTTCCATACGTACCTGACGGCGAGCTGCATGGGAATCTTGAACGACGGGCGGACACGGTTTGAGGAGTCGTTCCCGGTGAAGGAGGATTACGAGCTGGGGCTCCGGCTGATCCGGGAGGACGGCGGGATCCTGGGAGCGCGATATCTCTACTGGGAGAACGATCATTGGACGCGGGAGGGCGGCTGCAAGTCGTACCGCACCCAGGCGGTTGAGGAGGAAGCGATCCGGCGGCTGATTGCGAAGTATCCGGGGATGATCCGGCGCGTCCGGCGCGGCGGGTCGGAGTATTCGATCGAGATCGAGTTCTAGGGGGAGGGATGGGAGAGCACAAGCACGATTGGATGATGATCCGGGAGGAGTACATCTCGGGTGACGAGACGATCACGCTGGAGACGCTTCAGCGGAAGTATGCGATTTCGCCGAGCACGATGCGGAAGCGTTCGATGCGGGAGGGCTGGAGAGTTCTCCGGGAGAAGTTCCGGCTCCGGGCGCGCGAGGAGACGGTCGCGCGGCTGGCGAAGAAGGAGGCGTCGATCCGGGAGAAGCATCTCCGGCTGGGGTATGCGCTGCTGTCGAAAGCGGCGGAGCGTCTCCAGCGGCTCCAGTCGTCGGAGCTCGACGCGACGGAGACGCGGCTTTGGATCCAGGCGGGGACAGAGATCCAGCGGAAGGCGGTCGGGATTGCGGACGAGATGAAGGTCCGCCACGAGGTCGACGTGACGGAGCTGACGACGGAGCAGCTCGAACGGCTCCGAGACGGGGAGGATCCCGAAAGTGTCCTTCGCGGCTGAGGCTCAGAAGACGACGGTCCAACTCAAAGCGGAGGCGGAGTTGGAGCTGCGGCGCCGGCGCGGGGACGCGTGCGGCGGGGGAGGGAAGCAGCTCTCGCCGAAGCAGCGGGCGGCGGTCGAGTCGGAGGCGTTCGAGACGCTCTACGGAGGCGCGGCGGGCGGCGGGAAGACGTTCCTGCTGACGTGGCTCGCGCGGTTCGGAGCGCACCGGCGGGCGCTGCTGCTGCGGCGGACGTACCCGATGCTGGAGGACTCGCTGATCCTGGAATCCAAAAACCTGTACGGCGACCCCAGGTACTACAACTCGTCCCGGCACGTCTGGGAGCTTCCTGGGAAGGCGGGGCGGCGGATCCGGCTGGGGCATTGCAAGGATGACGCGAGCGTCTTCGGGTATCAATCGGCGGAGTTTGACTTCCTGGGAGTAGACGAGGGAAGTCAGTTCACGGAATTCCAGTATCTCTATCTCCTCTCGCGGCTCCGGTCGACGCGGGTGGGACAGCGCGTTCGGGCGATCGTCTGCTCGAATCCGGGCGGGGAAGGTCATCGGTGGATCAAGCGGCGCTGGGCGGCGTGGCTGGACAAGCGACACCCGAATCCGGCGAAGCCGGGAGAGCTGCGGTGGTACAAGCAGCTCCCGGAGGGGGAGGAAGTCGAGACGACGGCGGACGATCCCCTGGGGCGGAGCCGGACGTTCATTCCGGCGCTGCTGGGGGATAACCTTCACTTGCCGGCGGATTACATCGCGACGCTGAATCTGCTCCCGGAGCCGTACCGGACGCAGTTGATCGCGGGCGACTGGGCGATCGGGGAGGAGGACGGCGCGTTCCAGCTCTTCCCGACGGACTGGGTTGAGGAAGCGATGGCGCGCTGGAAGGCGAACGGCGGGGAGGAGTTCCCCCTGATGTCGATCGGTGTCGACGTCGCGCGCGGCGGTCCGGCGGAGACGGTCCTGGTGGGGAATCGGGGGGAGTGGTTCTCGATGCCGCTTCGGTTCCCTGGAGTACTGACGAAATCCGGGGCGAAGGTTGGGGCGCTGATCGTCGGGATGCGGGAGAGCTGGACGGTCGTCGGACTGGACATCCTGGGGGTTGGATCGGCGGTCGAGGATGTCCTGAAGGAGAACGAGATCCCGTACGAGCCGATCAACTTTGCGGTGAGTTCGAACGAGCGGGATCGGAGCGGGCGGTTGAAGATGGTGAATGTCCGCGCGGCGGCGTACTGGAAGCTCCGGGAGGCGCTCGACCCGAAGAACCAGACGGGGATCCAGCTCCCTCCGGATCCGAAGCTCCGCGCGGAGCTGCTGGAGATCAAGTGGGAGCTGGCGCTGCGAGGGGTGAAGATCGAGGAGAAGGACGATATCGCGAAGCGCTTGAAGCGGTCCCCGGATTCGGCGGACGCGCTGGTGAACGCGTACTGGACTTCGTATGGGAGATCGATCCCGTTCGTCGAGACGGGAGGACGGCGGGAGATGGTTGAAAAGCTGAGGGAGTACTGAGTGAAGGAGAAGGAGATGGCTTCGGAAGTCTGCTCGATTTGCGGTGAGGTGAAGCTGCTCGGTGCGGATGCGTGGAAACGTCCTCTCTCGACGACTCAGGTCGCGGAGCTGCTGGGCGTGTCCCGGCAGACGGTTCACGCGTGGATTGTCCAGGGGCGGATTCCGGCGAAGCGTCACGGGCGGAATTGGAAGGTTCCGCGCGAGCTCGTCGACGGCATTTTGAAGGGGGAATTTCGGGTCGATTGAAAATTTAATGTCCAGTCTGTCTATCCTGTCCAGCCTGTAAAGGCAATCCCCGGAGAAGTTTGTTAGGGTTGGAGCTGAGGGAGTATGGCGAAGAGACTCTACGTCGACCCGTACAGCTTCGTCGAGATCAGCGAGGACCGATCGGTCCTTGCGTCCGAGTTCGCGTCCCGCGATCGATCTCCGGACTTCACCCGCTACATGATGACGCTTCCCGATCCGGATCCGGTCCTCCGGAAGATGGGGAAGGATTTGACGGTCTATCGGGATCTCCTGTCGGACGCCCATGTCTGGGCGACGACGGACTCCAGGTTTTCCGGGCTGCTCCGGAAGGAGTGGGCGATCGAGGAGGCGGACAAGTCGGCTGGAGCGGCGAAGGCGGCGGAGATCTCGCGGGAGGCGTTCCGGAGACTGAACGTCGATCAGATCGTCGGGGACGCGCTGGAGGCGGTCCTGTACGGGTACGCGGTCCTGGAGCTGATCTGGGATGATATCGACGGGTACTGGCTTCCGAAGGCGATCGTGGGGAAGCCGCAGGAGTGGTTCCCTTTCGACGTCGACGGGAAACTCCGGTTCAAGTCGAAAGAACACCCGATCCACGGGGAGGAGGTCCCGGACTACAAGTTCGTCGTCGTCCAGAACCGCCCCCGGTACATGAATCCCTACGGGGAACGGGTCCTCTCCCGGTGCTTCTGGCCGGTGACGTTCAAGCGCGGCGGGCTGAAGTTCTGGGCGATGTTCACGGAACGGTACGGGATGCCGTTCCTGGTCGGGAAAGTCCCGAGTTCGATGCGGAAGGCGGACCGGGAAGACTTGAAGGACAAACTGATCGCGATGATCCAGGACGCGGTCGCGGTGATCCCGGACGACTCGTCCGTCGAGATCCTGACGGACGCGTCGCGGTCGTCCTCGTCGGATCTGTACTGGAAGCTGGTGTCGGCTTGCAACGCGGAGGTGTCCAAGGCGGTCGTCGGGCAGACGCTGACGACGGAGATCGGGGAGACGGGCGGCGCGTACGCGGCGAGCGAGACTCACAACGAGGTCCGGGGAGATATCGTCGATCGGGACGGGAAGCTAGTCGCGGGGGCGTTCGACACGATCCTGCGCTGGATCGCGGAGTTCAACGTCGCGGGTGCTCCGGCGGCGCGCTGGAAGTGGCAGGAGGAGGAGGACATCCGGACAGATCTGGCGGAGCGCGACGGGAAGCTTCGCGATCAGGGGGTTCGGTTCACTCCGAAGTACTACGAACGGAAGTACGGCTTCGCGACTGACGAGTTCGAGATCCGGGAATCGGCTCCGGCGGTCCCCGTCCAGTTTGCGGAGCGATCGGGCGGCCGGAAGGTTGACGAGCTGGCGGCGGCGGCGGCTCGCGATGCGGCGCCGGCGCTCAAGGGGATGGTTGAGACGGTGATCGAGGAGGCGCGGAAGGCGTCGACTTTCGAGGAACTCGTCGAACGAGTTTATGCGATCTATCCAAAGCTCGACGTAAAGCAGATGACTAAGATCCTGTCGCGGGCGCGATTCGGCGCGGAGGCGCTGGGGCGAGTCGAGGCGGGTGAGGAGGTCGGGCGGTGAAGGTGAACGCGCTCGATCCGAAGTCGTTCGGGGAGTTCTGCCAGTCGGAGGCGGGGCGGGCGATTCTGGCGGGGGCGGTCCTCGCGGAGTTTGCGGAAGTCCCGGTCGGTTACGAGAAGCTCCCTCCGGAAGTCGCGATGGAGTTCCTCCGGACGAAGAAGTATCAGACGAGCTGGAATTGGTTCGACGTCTGGCAGCGGGAGCATGAGGGGGCGTTCACGGTTGCTCATCTACTGAAGGCGGACGTCCTGAAAGATATCCGGAATCAGGTTCAGCGGGCGCTCGACGAGGGGATCTCGCTGGGCGAGTTCAAGGACAAGCTGATCCCGGCGCTCCAGGCGAAAGGCTGGTGGGGACGGCTGACGGAGGTGAGTCCGAAGACGGGTCTCCCGGAGGCGTACGAGGCGGGCTCTCCCTGGAGGCTGGACACGATCTTCCGGACGAATCTCGCGGTCGCGTACGCGCGCGGGCGCTATCGGGCGATGATCGAGAACATCGAGGTCGCGCCGTTCTGGATGTACGTCGCCGTGATGGACGAACGGACGCGCGAGGAGCACGCAAAGCTGAGCGGGAAGGTGTTCCGGGCGGACGATCCGGTCTGGGGCAGGATCTTCCCGCCGAACGACTGGGGCTGTCGCTGCAACGTGATCGCGCTGACGGTGGATCAGGTTCGGGCGATGGGGCTCACGATCTCGCGCGGGACGGATGGGAACGGGGTGATCCTGCCCGAGTTCGATGTCGTCCCGGACGAGTGGGCGTTTAATCCGGGGGGCGATCATGCGATCGATGCTCTGATCCGGGCGAAGATCGATGAGATGGAGAAGGAGCTCGCGGCGGAAGTCCAGAAGTCGCTCGTCCCGGTCGTCGAGGGTCTGTGCGCGAAGTTCAATGCGGAGATGTTCCGGGCGGTCGCGGATCTCAATCCCCTGATGGAAGAGTACTCGGACAACAACCCGTTCATGTTCCGTTCACCGATCGGCTTTGGAAAGATCAAGCTCGGGGATCGGCGGATGCGCGGGTTCATGCAGACGTGGGCTTCTCTCGGCCAGTTCGAAATCAGCCCTCGTTCGATCGACCGGCAGGACGTCCGGCTGCTGGCGGACGGGACGAAGAAGCTGTTTGATCGACGGTCGAGCGCGGCGGATCTGCTGATCGAGGCGGTGCGAAAGATCGCGAAGAAGGAATCACTGACGCTGCTGGAGGAGGAGGCGGTCTTCGCGCTCTATCACGAGATCGTTCACAACGCGGCGCAGCGGTACGTGGGCTACACGGGGAAGCGGCTAATCGATCAAGTGATGGAGACGATGACGGACCTGACAGCGCGGCACCATTACGACGTGTTTCTCCGGGAGCTGGGGGCGGAGCCGCTCTGGAGGCAGGAGATCCTCACGGGGAAGAACATCGGGTACGTCCATCAGTGCAAGAACGTGACGAAGCTGATCGAGTGGCTGGGGATCGACGCGAAGCTGGTCCCGGCGGCGATCCGGGAGATTGCGATCGATGTCGAGCACCTGCAGATGGAGGAGAAGCTGCTGGAGTTCCTCCGGGATAACGCGAAGGAAAAGTCCGCGAAGGGATGGAACCAGGTCCTCCGGACGCTGATCCGGGGTGCGATGCGGGATACGTGGTGGGCGTTCGAGGCGAAGCTGGGGAAGCTGATTCCGAAGGGGGCGATCCAGTGAGATCAGGGAGCGAGGTCGTCCACTTCAAGGGAACGCCGGATCTCGGGATCCTGGATCCGGGCGCGGTACTTCTGAGCGGTCCGGTCGTCGCCGCGGTGCTGGAAGAGGGCCCAGAGGTCCGCGAGGATCGAGTCGGGATCGGTCTGAAATTCGGCGTAGGACTCGCGGGTAGCTGCGGGATCGCCGATGACCTCCATCAGCTCTTCCGGGGTCGGGGAATGATCGAAGATGGTCTCGGACATGACGCGCGCCCTCCTCTCGTGTCGCTGGAGAGAGCGTACCACGGGAGGTCAAGGAAACGTGACGAGGTGAAACGATGAACGACTGGATCGAAGTATTCAAGACGGGGATGCACACGGATTCGAAAGGGAACACGCGGGAGTGGACGGAGGCGGATCTCGATCGGATGATCGAGACGTACGATCCGAAGGACCATGAAGCTCCGGCGGTGATCGGGCACCCCAAAGAGGACAAACCGGCGTACGGCTGGGTTGAGGCTCTCAAGCGCGACGGGAAGCTGCTGCTGGCGAAGTTCCGGCAGTGCGCGGATGGTTTCGTCGAGGCGGTGAAGACGGGGCGCTATAAGAAGCGCTCGATCGCGGTGTACGCGGACGGAACGCTCCGGCACGTCGGTTTCCTGGGAGCGGTTCCCCCGGCGGTCAAGGGGCTGGCGGACATCAAGTTTCGGACGGGGGAAGAGTTCCAGGAGTTCGAGTTCGATGAGGCGTCCTTCCGCCCGATCCGGTGGGCGCTGGAAAACGTCGCCGAGCTGTTCCGGAGCGTCCGAGATCTGCTGATCGAGAAGTACGGGACGGACGCGGCGGAGAAAGCGCTCCCGACGTGGAAGATCGAGAGCGTCGAGGTGGAACCCCCGAGCGAGGGAGAAGGAACGAAGCTGGCCCCGGCGGTCGGCTTCAGCGAAAAGAAGGAGGAGGAGGAGAAGATGGAGAAAGAACTGAAGGAGAAGCTGACGGCGGCTGAGGAAGCGCTGAAGGCGAGCGAGAAGAAGCTCCAGGAGTTCGCGGAGGGTGGGAAGCGCTCCGACGACGAAATCCTGAAGCTGAAGCGCGAGCTGGCGCTCCGGGACGTGAACGCGCGACTCGACAAGCTCCAGGCGGAGAAGAAGATCACTCCGGCGATGCGGGAGCTGGGGCTGGCGGAGTTCATGGCTGGCCTGGGCGGGGAGACGGTGATCGAGTTCGGCGAGGGGAAGAAGTCCTCGTCCGCTGAGATCGCCTGGAAGGTCCTCGAAGCCTTCCCGCCTGTCGTCGAGTTCGGGGAGAAGGCGAAGAAGCCGGCGGAGGCTCCGTCCGGCGGGTCGACGTTCAGCTCCGGTCCGAACTCGGAGGTCGACGCGGGGCGGCTGGAGATCCACGAGAAGGCGGTCGTCTTGGCCGCCCAGGAGAAGATCCCGTACGCGGAAGCGGTGTCCCGCGTGATGAAGAAGTAAACACCTGAAGGAGAAGGGGGAAGAACATGGGCAGAACTGGAAATCTGAGAATCGTCGATCCGGTCCTGACGACTCTCGCGCGGGGCTACTCGAACGCGGAGTTCGTTGCGGAAAACCTGTTCCCGATCGTGAACGTCGAGAAAGAGGCGGGGAAGGTGCCTCAGTTCGGGAAGGATATGTTCAAGGTCCACAAGACGGAGCGGGCGCTCCACGGGGCCTCGAACGTGATCCTGCCGAAGGACATCAGCACCGTCGACTTCTCGCTCACGGAACACGATGCGGCGTACCCGGTCGACTACCGGGAGGAGGGGGAGGCGTCGTTCGCGTACGAGCAGTTCGCGACGCGGTTCGTCTCGAACGTGATCCAGCTCCGTCGGGAGAAGATCGCGGCGGATCTGGCGCAGAACACCGCGACGTATCCCACGGCGAACAAGCTGGCGCTGACGACGACCGGCTGCTGGAGCGACTTCACGAACTCTGATCCGATCGCGAACATCCGGGCGGCGAAGGAAGCGGTCCGGAACGCGATCGGCCAGTACCCGAACGTCCTGATGCTGGGGGCGATCTCGTTCCAGCTCCTACAGGATCACCCGAAGATCCTCGCGCGGATCCAGTACGCGATGAAGGGGATCGTGACGAAGGAGCTGCTCGCGGAGATCTTCGGCGTCCCGAACATCTTCATCGGACTCGGCTATTACGTCGGGGATGATGACGTGAACGTCGATCTCTGGGGCGACGTGGCGATCCTGGGATACGTCCCGGAGAAGCCGAAGGATGGCGAGCGGACCCCGTACGAGCCGTCGTTCGGGTACACGTTCCGGAAACGGGACTGGCCCCAGGTCGACAAGTACCCGGGCGAAGGGGGGAAGGTTCAGTTCGTCCGCTCGACGGACAACTTCCAGGTGAAGGTCGTCGGGTCGAACGCCGCGTTCCTCATCTCGAACACCAAGGCGTAAGCCTGAAGGAGGGGCGGTGAAGAGATATCTGGTCAAGGATTGCCCGATCGCGGACGCAACGAAGACGTACGGGATCGGGTCGATCGTCACGTTCGAGGACGGGGCGGTCCTGGACGGGGTTCGGAAGTACCTCGAACCGCTGTCCGACGAGGAGCTGGGGATCGGCGGACGGGGCGAGGAAAAGGATCCTCCGGAGCAGGAGGATACGAAGGGGGCGTCCGCTCAGGCTCGGGAGAGCGGGCGCTTTGCCGCGGGGAAGCGGAAATAAAGCGCTGGAGAAGGAGGGAGCATGGCGCAGGAAACCTACAAATCGGCCCTGAATGACTCGATCACCGCGGCGGCGGCTCTGACGGCGAAGCGGTTCATCGGGTTTGACGGGAATCACTGTGGCGCGAACGCGAAGGCGCGCGGCGTGTCGATGTTCGGCACGGACTCCGGGGAGGAGTGCGCCCTGATCGCGCTGGGGTACGCGATCGTCACGGCGGGCGGGGCGATCGCTGCGGCTGGAACTAAGGTCGCGAGCGATGCGAACGGGAAGGCGGTCACGCACTCGACGGGCGAGGCGAACGGCTTCTCGTGCGGACCGGCGAGCGGCGACGGAGTGGACGTCCTGGTGAAGTTGATCTGATCGGGAGGGGGGAGCGGGAGGTCGGGATCCGTGCCGGAAGTCGTGACGAAAGTAGAGGGGATGAAAGAGGTGCTGAGCGCGCTGCAAGGGGTGGCACGGATCCCGAACTCCGATATTCATCGGGTAATGGCAGAAACGGTTCTTTCCCAGACGCAGCTCCGCTTCCAGGCGGAGAGGGCGCCGGACGGCTCCCGGTGGGCGAAGTCCCGGCGGGCTGCGGATGAGGGGGGAAAGACGCTCCAGGATAAGCGGAGGCTGTTTCAGTCGATCGTCTCGAAATACTCGGAGATGTTCGGGAAGGTCGGCTCGAATGTCGTGTACGCGGCGATCCATCAATTCGGTGGGGAGATCGTCCCGGTCGAGGCGGGCGCGCTGGCGATCCCGATGACGGACGAGGCGCGGCGGTACGGGTACGCGCGGAGGTTCCCCCGGCCGCTTCACCTGGTCTGGAAGAAGGGGGAGAAATCCGGTTGGCTGATCGAACTGAATCCCGACTCCCCGGACGCGGTCGACTTGTGGGGAGACGGGACGATGGGAGTCCGGCAGTATCTGCTCCTCCGGAAGGTCACGATCCCCGCGCGTGAATGGCTGGGCGTGAACGGCGAGGATGAATCGATGATCCTGGGGGCGGTCCTGAGGCTGATCCGGAATCGGGCGGCGGGAGGCTGAGATGGCGTATGCGGGGCTGGTGGATATCCAGAAGCATATCGCGACGGCGGATCTGATCGATCTGACGGACGACGCTGGAACGGGGTCCGTCGATGAGACGGTCGTCCTGGAGGCGATCGCGACGGCGGACGAGCTGATCGACGGGTATCTCCGGGGGCGGTACGCGGTCCCGCTCGCGACGGTTCCGGGGTTGATCCGGACGCTGTCCGTCGACTTGGCGGTGTATGTCCTGTACGACCGGAAGAAGTTTCTGGAGATCCCGGAGCAGCTCAAAGAGACGCGGAAGAACGCGGTCGAGCTGCTGGGAAGAATCGCGAAGGGAGAGGTCGTCCTGGGGATTACGGTACCTTCTGCGGAAGCACCGTCGGGAGACGTCCTGACGAACAAGACGGCGGCGGACCGGGTTTTCACGGCGGATCTGCTGGGGATAATGCTGTGAGCAACGTGTATCAGGACGTCGAGGACGCGGTCGTCGCGAAGCTCCAGGCGGACGCGTGGATCGCGGCGAACGTGAAGACGGTGACGACGGAGCTCCCGGAGACGATGTTCGGCGCGGTCGACTTCACGGAACTGTTCCCGGAGTCGTCCCTCCCGGCGCTGGTAGTGCTGGCGGGAATCGAGAACTCGACATCGAGGCAGGAGACGATCGGGGAGCGGCGGTACGAGATCCCGTTCTCGGCCCTGGGAACGTTGATGCGGCGGACGAAGCGGGAGGCGCGGAACGCGGCTCAGGAGATGGCGGGACAGACGGAGCGGGTGCTGAACGCGTGTCGGAAGTCCGCGACGGCGCTCGCGATCGAGGGGCGCGGGAACTTCGTCTCCAGGGTTTCGTCCACGGCGGATGTCCGGAAGGGGCTGAAGGGGGCGCGGCGGTACTACGGCCTGGTCACGGTGAACGCTGCGGTGACTGTGATTCGGGAAGAGTGAAGGGGGGGAGCATGGTCAAGTGTCTGTCGAGTTGCCAGCTCTTCGGGCGGTTCGCCGGCGAGTACCTCGCGGGGTGGGAGTATCCGGAGGATGAGCTGGCGAAGGAGTATCCGCACCACTTCCGGCGGGTCCGGGCGGAGACGGTGGAAGAGCCTGAAGAGACGGAGTCGGGGAAGAAAAAGCAGAGCGGAGGTAAAAAGCGATGAGCCTGAAATCGGTCAGCGCGGCGTGGAGGGCGTTCACGCTCGCGAAAGAGACGGCGTTCGGTACGCCCGGGACTCCGAACACGAGTCTCGTCTTCGGGGGGAAACCGTTCGCCATCGTTCCGGGGAAGGTCTGGACGAACGGGGACGAGTTCACGGGGGATGTCGCGCCGACGCGGGCGCGGGTCCTGACGTGGAAGATGGACGCGAAGCAGAGCGGGCTGGCGTCGCCGCATAACCTCGCGCTGTTCCTGTCTTGGCTGTTGAATTCCTGCGTCTCCAGCGAAGTGAGCGCGGGTCCGCCGCTCGTCCAGAAGCACAAGATCTCCATGAACAAGGGCTTGATCGAGTGCCCGACGCGGACGCTCTGGGAGTACAACGGGGCGCGGTACCTCGAGTATCCGGGCGTCGGCTGCTCCCAGGTGTCGCTCTCGTGCGATCGGGAAGACTTCCTGAAGATCGAGGCGACGATGATCGGGATGGGGAAGTCGACGGTGGTGACGCCGGACCCGACACGGCCGGCCCAGGTGCTGGAGGATTATCTCTCGTACGGGGACGCGGACATCAAGCGGGGAGGGACCTACAACGGAACGGCTGTCTCCGGGGGGACGTCGATCGCGCCGCGGGTGAAGAACTTCAAGATCGATCTGGGGAACGGCCTGAAGTCGGCCTACCTGTTCAACGACAACACGGGATTCTCCGGGCGGGCGATCCGGGCGCGGATGCTGGACGCGAAGGTCTCGATGACGCTGGAGTACGAGGACGAGACGGAGATGGACGCGCTGAAGGCGGGGACTCCGTTCGTCCTGGAGATCCCGGTCGTCGGGGCGCTGATCGACGCGACGCACCACTTCGAGGGGCGGTTCATCTTCCCGCGCGTGTCCTACGCGAAGGTCGAGCAGGACGTCGACGACGGCGTCCTGATCGCGAATGTCGACTTCAACGTGATGGCGGATCCGACGTACGGGGCGCTCGACGTGTGGATCCAGAACTCGCAGCCGAGCTACCTGTAAGGCTCGGGAGGGGGAGGAGTCGTGACGGGAGCGACGGATCACGGGGCGCGCTGGCAATCCGCCATATTAAGCGAAACGCGGTCTTCCGGATCCGTCGCTTCCCGTCGCTTATTCCGTGACGGTGAAGCGTGGTGACGGGTTGTGACGGGTTTTTCGGTATTCAACGATGAATTGAGATTTCGGGCGAGATATCCGAAAAACCCTGCACACCCTACACACCCAACACCAGAAGGTGAAATTCATAGGAGGGAGAGGCGATGAAACTGTCGAATCTGATCCGGTTCAAGCATTGGGAAGGAGGCGAGTCGGTGACGGTGGTTCTCCGGCACCCGACGCCGGAGGAGCTGAACAAGTTCCTGAAGGATCGCTTCCAGACGGTCCGGAACGTCGTCCGGAACAACCAGCCGGAGGCGCGTCGCGCGCTGATCGACAAGATCCTGGTCAACGTGGAGGGGTTCACGGCGGACAACGCGAAGGGGGAAGAGGTCCAGGTGAACAAGGATCTCGTCCTGTCCGATGAGGACCGGATCCACTGGAGCGCGGTCCTGGGATTTCCGGTCCAGACGTGGAAGGACCTGATTCCGGCGACGTGGAAGAATTCCTGGGCGCTCCGGTTCGAGGAGTCGCGGGAGGACGCGGAAGCGGTCCCTTGAGTCGGCTCGTCCGCGAGTACTTCGACGAGAACATCCCGGCTCTGGAAAAGGAGTGCGCGAAGTGCAAGGTCGAGGAGGAGATCGCGGATCCGGACGGGCGGTGCGCGCGATGCGGGAAGCGGGAGAAGATCGAGCGGTTCGGGGAGGATTTCCGCGCGTGGCTGGCGTTCCTGATCGATCTCTACAATCGGATGCGGGCGGGCTGGAGGGTTCGGAATAACGAGCTGACGCTGGAGGAGTGGCGGGCGCTGGCGAGGATCCAGGAACACTTCTCGATGAAGCGGGAGGCGGAGATCCTGGCGATGGCGAAGGGGGAGGGGAGTGCTTAATCTCAACGATGCGGCGTCTCGCGGGCTGTTCCTGACGATGACGTCCCGGTATCAGGATGAGGTCTCCCCCGGCGTCCGGCGGACGATGGAGAACGTTCAGCGGGCGGTCGTCCAGTTCGGCTCGGTGATCGCGGGGATGACGATCGCGAACCAGGTCAAGAAGTGGATGTCTTCTTTTGTCGAATCCGGCGCGGAGCTGGAGCGGATGAGCCGGCGGACGGGACAGACGGTGGAAGATCTGTCCGCTCTGAAGTACGCGGCGTATCAGAACGACCTCGAGTTCGAGACGATGGTGAAGTCGCTGGGGTTCCTGTCGCGATCGATGAACGCGGCGCAGCGGGATTCCTCTGCTCAGGCGAAGATTTTCAAGGAACTTGGAGTCGAGACGCGGGACCTCTCCGGCAGGCTCCGGGAGCCGATGGAGGTCTTCCTCTCGATCGGCGAGCGGCTGTCGACGGTGAGCGATAACGCAAAGGCGGCGGCGTATTCGATGATCCTGTTCGGGCGGAACGGGCAGGAGCTGCTCCCGGTCCTGCGGAACATCGGGGAGTTGGAGCGATCGATGGCGGAGGCGCGCTCCCTGGGGCTGGTGACGACGGCGGAGGAAGCGGCGGAGGCGGCGAAAGCGGAAGAGGCGCTGAAGTCGTACGAAACGGCGATGCAGTCCCTCAAGCGGACGATCGGCGGAATCGCGGTATCGATGGCGACGCCGTTCGTCGAGATGTTCCGGGATCTGGTGGTCTCCCTCAAGGCGTTCGTGAAGGAGACGCCGAACGTGACGGCGGGGCTGGGCGCAATCATCGGAGCTGGCGCGGGGATGGCGGGGCTGGCGGCCACGTTCTCGCTGGCGGCGAACGCGGTCGTACAGTTCCGGAGCGTCCTCGCGCTCCTGAGCGTGTCGATGGGGTCGTTCCTGACGGTTGCGGGCCCAGTGACGGTGGCTCTGGCGGCGGTCGCGTACTTCTATCACCAGATTCAGAAGGAGAAGGCGGCAGCGGAGGCGGAGCTGGCGCGGAACCCGTGGCGGGAGCAGGCGGAGGGGGCAGCGGAGGCGTACCAGGCGACGAAGGCACTGTGGGGGCAGTACGAGGAGCTGGCGAAAAAGGTCCGGCGGACGCGCGAGGAGGAGGAACGGCTGCTGGAAGTGCGGCGTCAGATGAACGCGAATCCGGCGTTCGAGTGGGATGTCTCCGGCGGGAAAGTCAATTACGGGAAATTCAGGGAAGTCGTCGATCGGAATCGGGATGAGGTGAAGGAGCAGCTCGCTCAGCTCGAATGGGCGATCACGGAAAATCAGCGGAGACTCTCGACGGCGACCGGCGCGGCGCGGGCGGCGTTCGCGAAGAACGTCCGCGAGCTCCAGGCAGCGGCGGAACCGCTCCGGGAAGCGCTGGGGCTGGTCAAGGGGGAGGACGAAGGAGCGGAGGCCCGGGCGAAGAAGGCGGCGACGGAGCGGGAGGCGCTGGCGAAGATGGTTCTCCAGGTCGAGCGCGAGCGGATGGGCGAGAGCGAAGCGCTTTACTCGGAATTCCTGGAGCGGGTCCGGGAGGTCGACAAGCTGGAGACGGTGAGCGCGCGGGACAAGGCGGAGGCGAAGTGGAAGATCCTCCTCGCGTACTACGAAAAGGCGACGAAGCTGACGGAGGGCTGGTACGAGGAAGTCCGGAAGTCGGAAGAAGCGATGGCGGATTCCGTCCGGGAGATGACGGAGAAGAATATCCAGGAGGCTCAGCGGGGAGCGGATGCATTCGGCGAGGCGATGCTGGAGAAGGTCCGGAAGCTGAACGACGCGCGAGACGCTCAGGTCCGGGCGTCGATGGAGGCGGCTCAGCTCCAGGGGGAGAGGGAGATCCTGCAGGTCGAGCTCGACGCGACGATGAGCGAGGATGGGAAGTCCGCGATGATCGCGTACATCGAGTACATGACGGAGATCAAGCAACTCCAGATTGAGATCGGGGAAGCGTCTGCCACGGCGGAACGGGAGAACATCTACGACCGGATGGCGAACGCGGCGCTCCGGTATCAGCGCTCCCTCCAGGGGCTCCGGAAGGAGCAGGGCGTCTTGAAGACGACGACGAACGTCCTCACCCAGGCGTTCCAGGCGAGCTTCCAGGCGGCGGTCCTGGGGCAGGACTCGTTCGGGAACGCGATGCGGAAGATGGTGGCGGACTACATCGCGTCTCAGGCGTCGCTCGCGATGGTGGGGGCGATCGTCGAGATGGCTCACGGCTTCGCGGCGCTGGCTTCCCATCGGTATGCGGACGCGGCGTTCCACTTCAAGGCGGCGGCGTTCTATGCGGCGGTCGGGGCGGTCGCTGGGATGGCGGCGCGGGCGATCGCTGGCGGGGGAGCCGGCGGGGGGAGTGGCGCCGGCGGTGAGAAAGGCGAAGAGACTGGACCGCGGGAATATTCGACGGAAGATCTGCGGCGGATCCGGAGCCAGTCTGGAGGCGAGAGCGGTTCGGCTGGCGGCGGAGAGTACACGCTCGGGAAGAGCTCTCCGGTGGTGAACGTCACGTTCAAGGTTCAGGCGATCGACGCGGCGGGAGTATCGAAGCTATTCCAGCGGCAGGGTGGAGCGCTGGCGCGGTCCGTCGCGGATGCGCTGGTCCGGAACGGATCGACGGCGAAACGGCTGGGCGGGCTGGCGACGCGGGAGTTGTAACGCGATGGAGACGTTTCCTCTTCTCACGGATTACGGGTTGAAACGGGTGATCCGATTCCGGACGATCATCAAGGATCTGGGGGACGGGTATGAGCAGCGGATCTCCAAGTCGACAACGGGGCAGCATATTTTCCGGCTGGCGTTCAAGGAGCGGCTCGTCGAGGATCTGAAAACGGGGCTGTACGAGTTCTATAAGGCGCGGAAGGGCGCGTTCGATCCGTTCAATCTAGTCGATCCGACGACGGATCCGCCGGTCACGCGGAAGGTGCGGTTTGAGCAGGATGACCTCGAGGAGGAGTTCTTCTACACGCTCGTCGAGACGTCTCAGCTCACGGTGATCGAGGTGAAGTGATGCTGACGCTGGATCCGGCGATCGCGGCGAAGATTGCGGGAGAAAAGATCGACGGGATTTTCTGGCTCGTGAAGTTGGAGCTGGAGAGCGGAGATCAGTACTTTGCGGAAAGCGGCGAGTTCGAGACGGGCGGGCATGTCTGGTACCCGTTTCTCGATCCGGAGAGTCCGATCGACGGCGCGAAGACTAACTTGAAATGCGACGAAGAGCTGGAGACGTCGATCACGCTGGTCAACGTGAATCATGGGCTCAGCGATCTGCTCGCGTCGAATGACTTTCAGGGGAAGACGGCGCGGATTTACTTGTACTTCCGGGAGATCGACGAGCTCCTCCAGGTGTTCCGGGGAGTGATGGGGAAGCCGGAGCGGGTTGGGGATCTGACGATCACGGTTCCGGTGTCGTCGTACCTGAGCGGTCCGAAATCGAAGCTTCCGTCCAATCTGTTCACGCGGACGTGTCCGGCGGTCTTCGCGGATGGGAAGTACTGCCCCTACAATCCGGCGGGCGGGTACGGGATTGTCGATCCTGTGACGGGTCTTCCGTTCACGAGCTGCCCGAAATCCAGCATCGCGTGTGCGTCGCGCGGGATGCGGGAAGCTCAGGGGAAGGATTACTTCGGCGGGTTCGAGCGCTGGTCTTATGTCGCGAGCGGCCGGCTGAACAACACGGGATTCCTGGGGATCGGGCGGGGATCGTACACGAGCAAGGGAGAGCTCCAGGACAACTTCCTCGGACAGGCGATCCCGCTTGTGTACGGGGAGGTGAAGTTTCCGGCGAAGCTCTACTTCTACGGGGACGAGTCGGAGTTCCTGCTGGTGGGCGGGCTGATCGCGGAGGGCCAGCTCCAGGGGGCGGTCTCGATCGAGGCGAACGGCCAGTCGACGCATGACTTCAAGTACCCGCCTTGGTTCACCCACGGCTTTCCGGGCCAGGCGATGCCGGTGATCGGGCAGTATTCGGCGGATCCGTTCTCCGGGACGTCGTACGCGATCATCCGGATCAAAGACGAGGTCGGGATCCAGCCGGATCGATCGGTCGATATGTCCGTCCGCGTCCAGGGGCGGATCATGCGCCAGTACTGGCGGAACGGGGATCACTGGAGCTATTCGGAGGGCGTGTACTCCCAGGCTCCGACGGACGTCTGGATCGATCTGATCGCGAATCCTCGGGGCGGGTTGGGGCTGGGGTATGACGTCATCGATCTGGATCTGAACTGGGAACGGGATTACTCGAACGCGATCATCCTGGACGTCGACGGCGTCAGTCGGAAGCGGTTCACGTTCAACGGCGTGCTCCTGGATCACGAGAGCGCGGGGGACGTCCTGGAGAGGATCCGGGACGAGTTTTCGATGTTCTTCCGGGATTACGGGGATTCTGTCCGTTTCGGATTCATCCGGCCCAATCAGACGAGCGTCTTCACGTTCAGCGAGGCGGCGAGAACGATCGAATTCGAGGAAAAGATTCCGGTGATCGAGATCTGGGAGAAGCCGGCGTCGGACATCCCGAACCGGATGTACTTCTCGTTTTTGGACGCTTCGAACGGTTTTGAGAAAACGACGTTTCACCTCGAGTCGCCGGAGCAGATCGCGCGGATCGGGAAGGTCGTCGACGAGACGGTGTACCTGAAAGCGACGACGAACATCGGTCAGGCGCTCCGGATCGCGTCGAACCGGATGGAGCGGACGATCTCCGGGAATTGGTTCGCGGAGTGGCGGGCGCCGCTGAAGGCGCTGGCGGTTGAGGTCGGGGACGTCGTGACGCTGGTGACGGATCTCCTCCCGAATGGATCGGACACGTTCCTGGTGACGGAGAAGGAGATCACGCCCGACTTCTCGATCCGGTTCGTCGGGCAGTTGTACCGCGGGGAGTTCTATGACGATGCGGTCGCGGACACGTTCGACGACATCCTCCGGGGGAGTCCGGAGAATCCGCTCCGGCCTCCGGCGGAGGTGACGGGAGTCCAGGCGGAGGAGACAGTCGTCACGGTCGACGGCGTGAACACGTCGGAGATCAAGGTGACGTACGCGAAGCCGGATCCGGTCGATCCGATCTGGAAAGAGGTCGAGGTCTGCTGGCGGGACGGGTTGAGCCAGGATACGACGTGGACGAGCGCGGCGACGTCCTCCGGGACGGAGGCGGTATTCCGGCTCCCGATCATCGGGTACCGGATGCTCCACATCAAGGTCCGGAGCGTCTCGCGGTATGGGATCCGGCGGGATCTGGACTCGACGGACGTCCCGGAGGTCGATCTCCTGGTGGACGGGACGCCGGATAACAACGTGCCGGCAGCGATCGCGAATCTCACAGTGAAGACGTCGGCAACGGAACCGACAGTCCCGCCGGGATTTTATCGAGTCGGGTTCGACGCGGGGGCGGCGAATTGGGCCGGGGTTCACACGATCTTCGTTGAGGCGAATCAGACGCTCCCGTTCAGCGACGGCTCACTGATCCCGTCCGGCGGCTTCCCGGTCTCCGGGAACGGCGTTATCCAGGCGGGCGGGAACTCAATCTTCTGCGCGGGGAAGACGTGGACGCCGGATGATCCGATCCTGGTCGGGTCGCTGGCGGTCGTCACGGACGCGGGCGGGAACGTTCAGGCGCGGATCATCTCTGGGAACACGGCGGACACGCTGTACACGAACGGCCCTTGGTATCTCCCGGACGGGACGTACGCGTTCGAGGCGCGGACGGACTTCACGAAAATCAATTACCGCTGGTTCATGTTCGAGGCGGTCCGGGGGGACTTCTCTCCGGCGGCGCGCTCGTTCCAGTTCGATCTCCCGTTGACGAACACGGCGCTGTACTTCCGGTTGACGGCTTACAACGCGTTCGGGAAAGCGCCTTGGGTTGTATCGGATCTGGTTTCGAACACGAGCGTCGATCGCGTCCCGGCGGGTCTCCTGGCGGCGCTTACGATCACGGCGGAAGGGTACGCGGCGGAGGACGGCTCCCAGAAGAGCGTCGGGACGATCACGACGTTCACGCCGCCCGACCCGCTGGGGAACTTCTCTCATATCGTCCTCTTCGCGGACGTCCCGGTTCCGGGGAAGGCGGAGAAAGAGCGGATTCGGGTCGGGGAGTTCTGGGGCGTGGGCGAGGTCTTTGTGATGGAGCCGACGGCCGCGGCGGTGACGTTCTACGCGGTCTCGGCGAATATGAGCGGCTGGTACCCGGAGGATTGGGAGGAGATCGGCGAGAACGTCCAGGGGGGATATCGGCGCTGCGACGTCGTGATGAGTCCGGACAACAACGCGCCGACGGCTCCGGCGACGTTTACGGCGACGTTCGCGGCGCTGGGCTCGACGATTGATCTCGTCTGGACGGTCGTCGCGATCCCGGATCTGGCAGAGTACGCGATCCAGTTCAAGAGCGCGGCGACGGAGGGCGGGCTGGCGACAGCGGAATGGAAAGAGTACGCGTTCACGCGGAGCACGTTCGATCAGTACGCTGTCCCGTCGGCAGACTCCGGGAAGTGGTTCAAGTTTCGAATTCGGACGATCGACAATATCGGGAACGCGAGCGCATGGGCGGAATCGGCGAACGTCCGGGCGTTCGCGGGAGCGTCTGTCCAGCCAGTCTCGGCTCCGCTGAACATCGGCGTGACGGGAGCCTGGGAGTACCGGATGGGAGTCCCGCTCTCGTTCATCTCGATCAACTGGGATATCCCGGCGGATCCGAACTTCGGCGGCGTCCAGGTCTGGATCGTCGATCTGACCCAGCCGGCGGGGACGCTGTACGATATCGTGAAGGCTCCGGCGTCCAGCTCGACGGTGACGCTCCTGATGGATTCCCACGTCCTGAAGGTCCGGCTGATCCCGTTCAATAAGGCGGGGATCGTCCCGGACTTCGGAACGTATCTCGAATCGCCGACTTGGACGAACGCTCCGGCGACGTTCGGGTACACGGTCCCGGCACCGGATATCACGGCGCGGGACGGGATCGGGAACGTCCATCTTCAGGTCGAGATCCCGGCCTGGGCGGGGATGTCGAACCCGTACTCGTCGCTCCTGCTCTTCATCTCGAAGACGGACAGCACGTCCGGGGCGCAGCTCGTCGGGCGCTGGCCCGTGAATAACGCGAGCGGGTATCCGGAGCGGATGTTCGTCGATATTCCGTTCCAGGCGCTTGCGGACGTCACGGGCGGTCCCTGGCCAACGGGGGAGCAGTACTATTTCTTCGGAAAGCTGGAAGTGAAGGACGGCGGGCAGAGCGCGTTCTCCGTCGACACGGATTATTCGGCGGTCTTCCTCGACGGCGGGCGAACGGAGGACGGCGTCCCGGATTTCGCGGCGGGCGCGGAAGTGATGCGCGTCGCGGCGAGTGATCGGTTCCTCTTCATCGGCTGGAACGCTCCGACGGTGAACGGGGCGACGGTGTATCTCTCCCAGCTCCAGGTCGCGCGGGATTCCGGGTTCACAAGTTTGATCGAGGATTCCTCTGTGAACGCGAAGAGCGGATCGAAGGGGATCGGGCTCCCGGAGAACGGGACGTACTATCTCCGGGTTCGGTATCGGAATAACTCTGCGACGGGCTGGAGCGAGTGGTTCGGGCTGAAGGAGGGAACCGCGTCCGCGACGGTCCAGACGCGTCCGGATCAGGCGGGAGACTCCGGGTATATCGATGGCGCGACGAAGCTCTCCGCGACGTATACGACGCTGACTCAACAGGATGCGCTCCGGGTCGCGTTCAAGATGTCGTCTTCGGCGTTGAACTGTGCGACCTTCTACAATCTGACGGCGCTCTGGAGCGACACCCAGAGCAAGCTTGACGATGCGAATTACGTCATCGCGAGTCTGACGCTGTCCTGGCTGGATAACGACTCCTGGATCTCGACGGGGACGGCGACTCCAGACGCGAGCTGGATCGGGAAGATCCTCCAGTATCGTTATAACGCGAGTCCGGCGCTCTGGATCTCCGGCAGGATCGACCAGATTGACGCGGTGAATAAGCGCGTCCAGTTGAACGTCTCCTGGGGCGCAGCGAAGTCCGGACAGACGGGTCGCGTGGTGACGCCGTACTGGGCGCGGGTGGGGGTCTTCTTCAAAGAAGTGGGCGAGGATACGGGCTGGCATCTGGAGAAGAACGTCGATTACTACCTCCCGCAGATCAACCAATACCCGTCCGGGACGACGGTGTACTTCCGGCTGATCCCGGTGAATATCTTCGGCCCGGGGACGGCGTACGATTTCAATGTCTCCGTCGGCTCGACGGCGGGGGACGTCGTCACAAAAGGCCAGGGGTACGCGCATGATTCCGCTCCGACGGGGACGTTCAGCTCCGGCGGGTATCAATGGGTGGTGACGGCTCCGAACACGGTCGATTTCTTGAAGACGTTCACGTACACCCAGGCGGCGGACGCGAATTATCGGGCGGACTCGTTCGTCGTCGTCGTCCGTCCGGGCGGCGGGACACCGGATCCGGCGACGGATATCAAGCTGGTGTTCCCAGTGAGCCACGCGAGCGGGGCGCAGGCGTACTCGTTGAAGATCCCGAACCTGGATCCGTTCGCGACTTACTCGTTCCGGGTGTACGGGGCAAAGAGCTGCGCGAGCGGGATGATCCTGGGGACAGGGTCGACGCTGACGGACACGAATCTGAAGTACACGACGGCGAACGATCTGATCCTGAAAACGCTGACGTCCTCCGGGCGGGTCATCTGCCGGGACGATCAGGATCTGTACTTCACGCCGCTGTTTGCGGGGGCGCTCTATCTCCGATCCACGTCCGGCGCGATCACGGTCCTCCCGGCGGCGGAGATGACGACGATTCAGGGGACGGGGACGTCGACGCTGGCGTTGACGCTCCGGACGGCGGACGCGAGTCCATTGACGGCGGCTCTTCGATTCCGATTCGACAATGCTGCTTCGGCGCTCCAAATCTGGCCCGACACGGCGAAGGATCTCCACTTGGGGGATGAGAACGGGACGGGGGATGTCCACGCGAAGCGGAAGTTCAACATGGATGCTGGAGCGGACGTCACAGGCGAGCTGGCGGCGACGGCGGGGCTGACGATCAAATCGGCGGGGTATCAGTATCCCTTGAAGCTTGGCGGGTTCTGTCTCTGGGTGAATGCGACGAGCGGGAAGCTGTATATCAAGAATGGAACGCCGACGAGCGACACGGACGGGACGATCGTCGGGACGCAGTCATAGGAGGAGAGGATGAAGAAGAAGGGATTCGAGACGGATTTCGTGACCCAGGTGACGACGAACGGGTATGTCCTTCACGCGTTCTCGTTTCGCCAGGAAGACCCGGAGAACGTGAACACGGCGAGGGTCGAGGCGATTTACAGCCTCGCCGCGATCGGCGCGGACGGGAAGGCGACGATCAGCGGGATCCCTGGTCAACACCACCTCCCGGTCGTGATCTTCAACGTCGGGGACGGGCGAGAGCTGGAGAAGTGGCTTGAGGGAAACGGGACTCCGGCGGATCCGCTCCGGTTCGATTACCGCGATGTCGAGCGGCTGATCGAGGGGGACATTCAGGCTCGGTTCGGGATCACGTTCCGGGGGAAGAAGTGATAGCAAGCGGGCGGAGGCGAAACGCCCCCGCAATACCGCTGAATGAGGAGGTTTGGGATGAAGAAAGATCGGTCGGTTTACGCGGGCGTACTGGCGGCGATCCTGCTGGTGTTCGTCCTGGCGATGGCGGCGTCGGTCCGGGCGGAGCTCCCGGTCCCGGAGGTGAAGTACTTCCAGGACGTCCCTGCGCTCCGGCTCACGTTCGCTCCGGAAGGGTACTTCCCGCCGGCGGGGGCGGCGTCCTGGCTTGTCGACGTCGAGAAGAACGGCTTCGGCGTGACGTACCAGGTCGCTCCGGTCGATCGGGAGGTCTGGATCCGGCTCGCGGAGACGCTTCTCCCTGGACAGTATCTGATGCGGGCGCGGATCATCGACGTGGAGGGAAACGAGCTGGAGGCGTCTCCGCTCTTCGATTGGACGTTGAATCCGGACGAGTATCAGGCGGAGGTCCCGCGAGTCGCGATTGACGAGTCCTGGGATACGGCGATCGCGCTGACGTGCCACGGAGCGGATGTCCCGGTGGCGGTGACGATTTCGCTCTACGGGGAGGGCGGGGAGATCGCGGTCGACGGCGCGACGGTCGAGATCCCGATCCACGGGAGCAAGGTGTTTTACTTCTCGACGCTGTTCAAGCCGGGGGTGACGTTTTATGGTTCGGCACTGCTGGCCGCGGAGGAGCCGGTCCGGTTCCAGGTGATGCAGATCCTGCGCGGGAGTGCTCCGGTGATCGTGTCGACGCCGGGGAGGTTCGAGCTGAGCGAGTAACGACGGGCTGACGGGCAGGGGGAGAAAGGGGAGGGGGGATGAGAAAGCTGATCGAAGGGTTCGAGACGGACATCGCGGTCCTGTTTTTCCTAGTCCTGGCGCTCTTGGCGGTTCACCTCTTCTATCCGGCGGACGAGCTGATCGGCCGGCTGGCGGGGGAGGGCTTCGCGGCGCTCCTGGCTCTCATCCGGGGAGTGACGCGGAGGGAGGCATGATTCTTCTGAACGGGCTGTCATTGACGGCGGATACGGTGATCGTCGTTCTGGCGACAGTCGGGATCGCGTTCCTGGGGGGCCTGACGGGCTGGGTACTCTCCGTCCAGGGGCGGACGGCGAAGCTGGAGACGAGCGTCTCGACGATCGAGAGAGCACTCGATCGATTGACAAAGGAAGGGGGACCGGTGGAGCTGGGGGAGAAGGGGTATCTGATCGCGTCCAGAGTCGGGAAAGAAGTTCAGGAGGTCCGGGGGCGCGTCCAGGCGATCGAGACGAACTGCTCGATCCGGGCCCGGGAGAACGGAGCGCTCGTCGAGCGGCTATCGAACTTCGGTGATCTGCTCCAGGAGGTTCGTGACGACGTGAAGGAGCTGATGCGGCGAAAGGGGGAGGGGGATGAATGAGGAGCGGCGATGGGTTGACGTCGCGATGAAGGAGGTCGGAGTCGCGGAGGTTCCAGGGCGAGAACACAATCCCCGGATCCTGGAGTATCACGCGGCGACTTCCCTCCGGGCGACCGCGGACGAGGTCCCCTGGTGTTCGGCGTTCCTGAACTGGGTGTTCGCTTGCGTCGGGATCCAGGGGACGGGGAGCGCGGCGGCGGCATCCTGGATTTTCTGGGGAGAAGCTCTGGAGCGTCCGAAGTTCGGCGCGGTCGTCGTTCTGGGACGGGCTGGGCTGGCGCCGGCGGCGTATACGGGACTGACTCCGGACGCGAAGGGATTCCCGCCGGCGCACGTCGGGATCCTGATCCGGGACGAGGGGGAGTGGATCGCGGTCCTGGGGGGAAATCAGGGGGATCGGGTGAAGGTGTCTAAGTTCCCGAAGTCTCGGGTGATCGGGTATCGTTTCCCGAAGCTAGGTTGAGAGGATCGGCGCGACGCGTAGACCGGCGACTGTCCGGATCCCGCGCGATCGCTTTTCTGAACGAGGAGGAGTCATGCTGAAGAAAGGGATCATGGGGATCCTGGTGCTGGCCGTCCTGACGCTGGCGCTGGGGTCGATCGCCTGTGACGGCGATCAGGTGTACTCGAACTCTGCGCGGGCGCTCCAGGCGGCAAAAGAGACGTGGAGCGGCATCCAGGATCAGACGGGAAAGACGGTGAAACCTGGGCTGCAGGATGAGGCGGCGGAGATGCGGAAGGCGGGGCGGCTGACGGATGCCCAATGGGAGAGCTGGATCCAGCTCGACGCGAAGTATCGGGCGAGCCACAACGCGACGGTTCAGGCGTTGAAGGTGTACCAGCGGACGAAGGACAAGCCGGCGGCGGAGGCGCTCGCGGCGGCTCTGAGCGAGCTGACGGGGATCATCCGGCGCGGGAGCGATCTGATCGCGGCGTTCAAAGGGGGTGTGTGATGGACGAGAAGACCCTGGTGACGATCGAGGTCGCGGTCCGGATCCTCTCCGTCCTGGCGGGCGCGGTCGCAGGCGCGATCGCTCGGAAGGACGAGATGGTCCCGCTCCCTGAGGAGCTGTTCATCACCCGAACGGCGGAGGACGCGCTTCGGGAGGCTGAGAAGAAGGACTGAGGATATAGAAAAGTAGGAGGCCGGTCAACGAACCTCCTATGACGCCCCGTCCGTGACGAGCGGGCGGGGTTTTTATTCTGTTAGAGGAAGAAGCACATTCAGTGGATTATGTTTCTCAATCGGAGAGATCCATCTGGGAGCAGATCCAGAACGATGCGATTAATGGGAGATTCCGACGCGAGCTGAGTTATCAATTCATGTAGAAGAGTAAAGTTGATTTTCTGAAGAGCTTCTGAGGGAATTTCAGGAGACATCACTATCAGGCACTTCGAAACAGGTAATTGGGGTGGTGAAGGAATTTCAAAGTGCAGCGTTATAGGTTCACCTGGAGCATCTTTCCGCGTGAGTCCTTTACGGAGAGCATCCCAGCTATCGGCTCCCGCTTTTTTGAAAAAACCATCAACGAAGGCCCACGAGCATTTCATGATGATGGCGATAATGGCGACAGCAATGACTCCTCCTGAAAGGAATGCCTTCTTTGGTGATTCGGAGACCTCGAAGCATGCTGCAGGAGGGAATTTTCTCAGAAGTTCTCTGGCATGGTCCAGATTGAATTGATGAGGATTGATTTGTATCCGGCACTGAGGATTGCCCTGTCCATATTGAAATACTTTTCGAGTGAATCCAATACTGAATCCTTGGAATTCCCTCATAGCATCTATATCATAAATCTCCAGATCGATAGTAATCGCTAGGATCCCGTTATCAAGACGTTTCAGATGCTTATCTAGAATTTTAAAGAGTGGTGGCTTCGAAAGGTCATGCAGTTGTCCGATGGGCAGGTCGGGCGTGATCTGGTCGAAGAAAGTTCTCAGTTCTTCCTCGGTGAGTGCATCACCATACGAGTCGGTAGAAGTAGTAGTGATTATTTGATCCTTGATGACTTGCCGCATGATTTCTCCTCCTATAAGCTGTTAACAGCTTATGAATCGAAAGTGAATCTCAAGAAAAGACGCCCCAGCAGGGGGGCTGGGGCGTTGTTTTAAGGGACACAAACGAAACTTTACACGTCAGAAAGGATATTCGCATTGATGCTTCAGGCTTGTCAAGCATCCACAACCAAAGATGCTATCGCTTCCTCCTCCTGTTCTTATCCCTTGTTTGCGTCAGGGCAGACCCGGCTACTCGCTTTACCGACTTCGAAGATCTTGGACTTCTCAAGAGCTTGCTCGCGATCTTTGCTATCCGAGCAGACGTTTTTTCATTTCTAGCCATGACTTTCTCCTTTAAAAACGTAGGTTGACATCTATTGACAAGATGTTGTACGATAAAAATGCCCACGATGGGATTCGAACCCATAAACCCCGCCGGGTGCTAGATTGCAAATCTAGCGCGTATGCCAGTTCCGCCACGTGGGCGCGCGAATTTTGGGTAAAGGGAAGCGAGTTACTTGCGAGGTCGCACGCTTCCCTTTATTTTTTATTTATGTCGTAGCGCCGCCCATCAGCGTGCGTTGCTTCGGCGCTCTAAGTTCATGCGGGGGCATCGTCACCTCCTTCTCCCCTTTTGTTTCGAGGGGATTCAGTTTGGAAATTCTCATTCTTTCGATATAAGCCGTGGATTTTACCCATCGGTCGGCGTTCCACAGCTACGTATCCTTCGGCGATCATTCTCGAAAACAGGGATGTAAATGTTGGCTTGGAAATGAAGCGGCCAATCCCATCCTCCAGCACAGCATGGTACAGCTCCTCACTGGAGAATACTCCGGGCATCCGTTGAATCGCTTCTCCGATCCGGGATCGGAATGTCTTCTTTGTCGAGCTGCGAGTTCGCAATGAGTGGAAGCGCAACCAAGGATTATCGGTCTGAACTGTAGGGCTCATTTCCGATGTTAGGAGCCGAGGTCCTATGGCCGACAGAAAAGACAATATTTGATCCCGTTCCATCTCCAGCGCGCGGATCTTCTGGCCGTACTCCCGGATGATGGTTTGTCGCAATTTATCCATTCCTGAGATTCTAGCCATAGACCCACCCTCCATTGTTTTTCAGCTTAGCAGATTCGTGGTCATTTGTCAAGGAGTATTTTTTGCTCTTTTCAAGTCAAGATCTTGTTTATATGTTAATATTAAATGGGTTTCGATTTGCTCATTGCTGCATTTTAAGTGTATTCTTGGTTTATCTTGGTCTATTTTTATACCTTCCTGGCCCATTTTGGTCATCTTTGTTCGCTGTTGCATTAAGACTCCTTCCCTGTATCATGTAAAGCGTCCCGTGGATTCGCTAAACACTTTGCTTTACAGTCATAAAATCCTCGCGCGTGGGGAATGACAGACGTGGCACAGTTATGGCACACTCAGATTTCAATTCGGCGGGTAAGATGGGGTAACGGGGAGTATCCGGGAGACACCGCCCGAATTCACGTAAATGATAGATCCAGATGGAAAAAAATGGCGGAGGTGCATGGGAATCGAACCCACCCGCGACGCCTCTCAGCGCCGCACAACGGTTTTGAAGACCGCGCGGGACACCAGTCCCGATTCACCTCCGGCGAAGGTTCAGCAGGCCGAAAGATGAAGCCATGATACCGAATGCCCGTCCCGCTCCGCAATCGAAAACCACGCCGGTGCCCGTCCGGCCCGAATCCCGGGTGGGTGAAGGAGCGGCTTCCGGCGGGATCGGGAGGGCGGGCGCGCCATGAGGATCGGCTATCCCTGCATCAACCGGAGCCTGGCCTGCCGGGGCAACCGCACCTTCAAGCTGGCCTCCTATTCCGAGGCTCGGCTGATCGAGACCGTCGCCGGGAACCTCGCCTGCCTGGGCGAGATGCTGGCGTTCAACGACACGCACAACCTCCGCTACTTCCGGATCACCTCCGACCTGGTCCCGTTCGCCTCCCATCCCGTCTGCCGCTTCGACTGGGCGGGCCGCTTCGGGCAGGAATTCGCCGCCCTCGGGCGGCAGGCCCGGGAGGGGGGCTTCCGGATCACCATGCACCCGGACCAGTTCACCCTGCTCAACTCGCCCGACCGGGAGGTCTTCCGCCGCAGCGTGGCGGAGTTGGAATACCACGCCCGCGTCCTGGACGCCATGGGCCTGGACGCCGCCGCCCGGATCCAGATCCACGTGGGTGGCGTCTATGGCGACCGGGCGGGCAGCCTGCGCCGGTTCGCCGCCCGCTTCCGGGAGCTGCCGGAGGCGGTGCGACGCCGGTTGACGGTCGAGAACGACGAGCGCCTCTACCCGCTGGCCGACTGCCTGTCCTTGAGCGGGGAGACCGGCGTGCCGGTGCTCTTTGACGCCTTCCACCACGCGATCCGGAACGCCGGCGAGTCCCTGCCCGACGCCCTGGCGGCGGCCGGCCGGACTTGGAGCCCGGCGGATGGACCGCCGTTGGTGGACTACAGCAGCCAGAAGCCCGGCCAGCGCGCCGGCACGCACGCCGACAGCCTGGACGAGGCCGATTTCGCGCGGTTTCTGCGCGAGTCGCAGCCGCACGATTTCGACCTCATGCTGGAAATCAAGGACAAGGAGCGCAGCGCCTTGCGGGCCCTGGCGCTGGCGGCGGGCGATCCGAGGCTGCAGTCCTGGAAAGCCGATGGATCGTCCCAGACATTTTCACGCAGAGGCGCAGAGCCCGCAGAGGGAGACAGCCGATGATCCAGGAAGAGAGAGTCCAGGCTCTGAACCGGCAGCCCTACCGCTCCGGGGACTACGTGCTGTACTGGATGCAGGCGGCCCAGCGCGCCCACTGCAACCACGCCCTGGAGTTCGCCGTCCGGCAGGCCGACGCGCGGGGCCTGCCGGTGGTGGCGTACTTCGGGCTCACCGAAAACTACCCGTCCGCCAATTTGCGCCATTTCGCCTTCCTGCTGGAGGGGCTGGCGGAGACCCGGCAGGCGCTGCGGGAGCGCGGCATCCGGCTGGTGGTGCGCCGGGGGCCACCGGCCGAAGGCATCTTCGCGTTGGCGCGCAGTGCCGCGCTGGCCGTGGTCGACGGCGGGTACCTGCGCCACCAGCGGCTGTGGCGGCAGGAGGCGGCCGAACAACTCGAGTGCCCGCTGGTTCAGGTGGAGACCGAGGTGGTGGTTCCTGTCGCCGCAGCGTCGCCCAAGGAGGAGTACTCGGCCGCCACCTTCCGGCCGAAGATCCGCCGCGCCCTGCCGCATTTCCTGACGCCGCTGCCGGAGGCCGATCCCCGGAAATCCTCGCTGGGGCTGGACTTCGAGGCATGGGATTTTCCGGACGCTCCGGCGGCCCTGGCCATGCTGGACGTCGACCGCTCCGTCCTGCCCGTGGAAGCTTTCCGGGGCGGGTACCGGGCGGTGAGGCAGAGGCTTGACCGGTTCCTGCAGGAGAAGCTGGCCGGCTATCCCGAGCAGCGGAATGATCCCTGCGCGGACGGCGTGTCGGGCCTCAGCCCCTACCTCCACTTCGGCCAGATCGCTCCGCTGGAGGTTGCCCTGGCGGCGCAGGCCACGGGACTTCCGGCGGCGGACGTGTTCCTCGAGGAACTGATCGTCCGGCGGGAGCTGGCGGCGAACTTCGCCTGGTACAACCCTGCCTACGACCGTTACGACGGCCTGCCCGCCTGGGCGCGGGCGAGCCTGGCGGCCCACGCCGGCGACCGGCGGGAATATGTTTACTCCCGCGAAGAGCTCGAGGAGGCCGCCACCCACGATCCCTACTGGAACGCCGCCCAGCGGGAGATGCTCCGGACGGGGAAGATGCACGGCTACATGCGGATGTACTGGGGCAAGAAGGTCCTCGAGTGGAGCGCCACCCCGGCCGAGGGTTTCGAAGCGGCCGTGTGGCTCAACGACAAGTACGAGCTGGACGGACGGGATCCCAACGGCTACGCCGGAGTGGCCTGGTGCTTCGGCAAGCACGACCGGCCGTGGCAAGAGCGCCCCGTCTTCGGGATGGTCCGCTACATGAACGCCAACGGCCTGCGGCGCAAGTTCGACGCCGACGCCTATGCGGAACGATGGAATCTACCCGTCAGCAATTGACCGTCGCGGAGTATCATCTCATTCTCGATAGAAATATCCATTGGGCTCAACGAATCCTTGAATTTTAACAATGACACTGTTAAAATTTGAGGCATGTACATAGAGCGTCTCCTATCTGAGCGACTCATCCGATTATTCGAGACTTTTCCGGTAGTTGCGGTCACTGGAGCCCGGCAGGTAGGCAAAAGCACCCTTCTCCTGCACCTCTTCGGTCAGAAAGCGGACTGCGTCGTGTTCGACCCGGTGGTCGACGTGGAAAACGCCCGCCGGGACCCGGAGCTCTTCCTGAACAATCATCAAATCCCACTGATTCTGGACGAGATCCAATATGCACCGGAGCTGGTGGCGGCCATCAAGCGCCGGGTGGATCTCCATCGCGCCCCGGGACAGTACCTCCTGACCGGCTCCCAGCAGTGGGGAGTGCTCCGGTCGCTGGCCGAAAGCCTGGCGGGCCGGGTGGTGTTCCTGGACCTGGAGGGATTCTGCCTAGCGGAAATTGCGGGTGTGACGCCCGCCCGGCCATGGCTGGCGGCCTGGATGGACGGGACTTCGGAATTCCTGAAGGCGCCCCACCAAAGACTGCCCCATTCGGTGAACCTGTACGAGCAGCTCTGGCGGGGATGCCTCCCGGAGGCCCAGTTCCTCCCGCTGGAAGCGATCCCCGATTTTCAGGCGGCCTACCTGCGGACGTACATCGAGCGGGACGTGCGCCTGCAGGGGGATGTGTCCGACTGGCAGCTTTTCGGCCGGTTCGTGCGCTTGACGGCTGCACTGACCGCCCAAGAGGTGAACCAGAGCCATTTCGGACGGGAGATCGGCCTGAACCCCCAGACAGCCCGGCGCTGGCTGGACATGCTGACGGCGACGTTCCAGTGGCATGATGTGCCGGCCTACGCCGGCAGCGCCGTCAAGCGGGTCAGCGGACGGCCCAAGGGATACATCCAGGACACCGGCATGGCCTGCGCCGCCCAGGCCATCTCCACCCCGGCCGTGGTTGGCGGGCATCCGCTCTGGGGCGCGCTGTTCGAAACGGCGGTCGAGGCGGAGATCCGCAAACAGTGCGCGGTCATGTCGCCGCCCCCCAACATGTACCATTGGCGGAGCTACAGCGGCGCGGAGGTGGACCTGGTGCTGGAGCGGGACGGCCGGTTTTTCCCGATCGAAGTGAAGGCGAAGACCCGGCCGGATCGCCGCGACACCTCTGGAATTGAGGCGTTCCGGCGGCAGCATCCAAGTCTCCGGGTGGAGCATGGTCTGGTCATTTGCCCGGGAGAGGCGGTCCTGCCGCTATCCGAGCGGGACATTGCGATTCCCTGGGACCTGCAGGAGTGAACTTGCTGCGAGATTTCCAATGAGAATCCGCCGCTTCGAGCAGGAAATCACCGTGGCCCGGCCGCTGGAGGAAGTCTTCGCCTTCTTCAGCGACGCCGGCAACCTGGACAGGGTCACGCCGCCCTGGCTCGGTTTCCGGATTCTCACGCCACGGCCCATTCGGATGGAGGCGGGGACGGAGATCCGGTACCGCCTGAAGATCCACGGCGTCCCGGTCGGCTGGCGGACAGAGATCACCGTCTGGGAGCCGCCGCACCGCTTCGTGGACACCCAGCGGCAGGGACCCTACCGGCAGTGGGTCCACGAGCACCGGTTCACCGCGGTGCCCGGCGGGACGCGCATGCGGGACACGGTGGATTTCGCGCTGCCCGGCTGGATCCTGGAGCCGCTGATCCACCGATGGCTGGTCCGGCCCGACATCGAGCGGATCTTTGCCTTCCGCCAAAAGACATTCCACACTCTCTTCGGAGACGGCTCCTCCCCGCGGGAGGATGGCCGCCAAGGAGGTTCCGCATGAGCAAGCACCATCGCCGCCGTTCCAAGAAGGCCGGATTGCCTCCCGGGACGCTGGTTCACATCGGCGAGCAGAAAATCGACAAGGTCGCGTTGTCGGTCCTGGCCTACAACGCGGACCGGGTGGTTGAAAAGCCGGTTCATCTCCTGGAGGAATGCCTGCCGCTCGGATCAGGCGAGCCCGGGATCAACTGGATCAACGTGGAGGGGCTCCACGAGGTCGTCGAGATCGAGCGCATCGGCAACTTCCTGAAGCTGCACCCCCTCACCCTGGAAGACATCGTCAACACCCTGCAGCGCCCCAAATTCGAGGATTTCGGCGAATACCAGTTCCTGGTCCTGAAGATGCTCTCCTTCGACGAGGCCAGCCACGAGATGCAGGCGGAGCAGGTCAGCCTGGTGTTCGGGCGGAACTACGTGGTGACCTTCCAGGAGGGAGCCAAGGGCGATGTGTTCCAGCCGGTCCGGGACCGGATCCGGAACCCCCTCAGCCGCATCCGCAAGCTGGGCAGCGACTACCTGACCTACGCCCTGATGGACGTCATCGTGGACAACTACTTCCTGATCCTCGAGCGGATGAGCGAAACGCTGGAAGAGATGGAAGACGAGCTGGTGACGACCCCGAATCAGGATACGCTCCAGAAGATCCACCGCCTGAAGCGGGAGTTGCTGGTCCTGCGGAAGGCCACCTGGCCGCTGCGCGAGTTGGTGTCCGCCATGCAGCGGTCCGAGTCCGGCCTGATCCAGGAAGGCACCCGCGTGTTCCTGCGGGACCTCTACGACCACGTGATCCAGGTGATCGACACCGTCGAGACTTTCCGCGAGATGCTCTCCGGGATGCTGGACATCTACCTGTCCAGCGTGAGCAACCGGATGAACGCCGTGATGAAGGTCCTGACCGTCATCGCCACCGTCTTCATGCCGCTGACATTCATCGCCGGGGTCTACGGGATGAACTTCCAGTACATGCCGGAGCTGGGCTCGCGCTGGGGCTATCCGGGCGTGCTGATGGCCATGGTGATGGTGGGCATCGGCATGCTGCTGTGGTTCCGGCGGAAGAGGTGGCTGTGAAGGCGGTGAATCGGTGAATGGGTGAATTGGTGAATCGGGAGAAGGAAATACAACCATGGATGTGATTGAGCTGCTGGAAGCGTTGATCCGGATCGATTCGGCCAATCCGTTCCAGTGCCGAACCGACGAGGGGTTGGGCGGGACCGGCTGGACCCAGGAGGGAAACGAGACCGCCATCGCCCCGTTCCTGGAGGAACAGCTGCGCGCGGCGGGGTTCGCCGTGGAGCGGCAGCTGGTCCATCACGGCTCCGACGGCACGCCGTTTGAGAACCTGCTGGGGGTGAAGGGCAGCGGGCCGCGGTCAATCCTGTTCTACGGCCACATGGACACGGTCACGAGCCAGCCGTGGCTGTCCCGCGAGGATGCCCTGACGCCTCGCCGAGCGTGGAAGACCGTCCGGGGCGAGGAGCGGGAGGCGATCGTGGGCCTCGGCGCCAACGACATGAAGGCGGGCCTGGCGGTGCTGCTGGCCGCCCTGCGCGACGTGGATCCGGAGGGCTACCGGATCAAGGTGGCATTCGGGGTGGACGAAGAGTATTACTCTCTCGGCGCCCACGTGCTGGCCCCGAGCGCCTTCCTGGACGACGTCGTCGCCGTGGTGGTGCCGGAGACCGGCGACGGGCCCAACCGCTGGCACGGACCGTCGACCATCGGGCTGGGCCGCATGGGCCGGTGCGAATACGTCATCGAGGTGCCCGGCACCGGCGGCCACGGCGCGCAGGCCTACAATCCGGCTTTCGTCAACGCGGCCGTGGAGTGCGCCCGGGTGGTGGACTGGATCGAGCGGCTCCGGCAGGCCTGGGATGATTCGTGTGAGTTCTCCCCGGCCGGCCAGCCGGACCGGGAAGCCGCCCGGTGCATCCGCGGCAGCTTCTACGTGAACCGGGTGGAAGCCGGCGACGGCACTATTTCGATCCCCGCCTCCGGCCGGGTGATCGTCAGCTTCAGCCACACCCCGGGAGTCTCGCAGGAGGACGGGCTGCGGATGCTCCGGACCCTGATCGACGAGCTGTACCGCACCGGCGAGCTGCGCCCGGTGTGGCTATCCGGCCGGGAGCGCCGCGCGGAGGTCCGCCTGCGGGAGCGGCCCACGCCCGCGGCCCCGGCCTACGCCGCGCCGGCGGACCATCCCTTCACCCGATTCGTCCGGGAAGTCATCGAACGGACCGTCGGATTCCAGAACTACAATTTCGGGGATTCCGTGGCGGATGAGAACGTCCTGGCTATGCACCGGCCCGGCCTGCCCATCCTGAACATCTCCCCCATCGGCGAGGATTGCCACAAGGCCGGCGAGTGGGTGGACGTCGAGTCGGTGCGGCGGCTGGTGGAAGTCTACCGCTCCCTCGCCCTCCGCTTCCCCGAATACCCATAAAGGCTCACCACAGAGGCACAGAGAACACAGAGACAATCCGAAGGTTGGGCAATCAGAACGCTGAACGTTCGAAGTTCGATGTTCGACGTTGGATTGCCGGCTCCCACATGCGGATTGTCTCTGTGTTCTCTGTGCCTCTGTGGTGAAATTTCTTACTGGTTGCCGAGGGAGAGGGCGAGGCGCAGGGCCAGCGCGCCGATGTCGCCCAGGATGGCCGGGTTGATCCGGTAGATAGTGTCCTGCGGCTGGTGGTAAAAAACATGCGGGCCGTTGCTGGAGAAGCTCACCACCGGAATCCCCTTCAGGAAGAACGGCGCGAAGTCGCTGCTGCGCACGCCCACGCCGCGGATGGGGCGGGAGCCGCGCAGGACCTTGCTGTCGGCGTCGGCTGCCTGGATCGCCGCCAGCAGCGAGGCCGGCTCCGCGCTGTAGCCGCACCAGCCGCCGTCGCCCTCGCCCACCATGTCGAAGTTGATCATGGCGGCGGCCTTCCCGAAGCCGTATGGCACTCCCTCGGCGAAAGTGTGGGATCCCTGCAGGCCCTTCTCCTCGCTGCCGAACAGGGCGAAGACCAGGGTCCGCTTGGGCTTGACCGGCAGGACGGCCGCGACCCGGGCCAGTTCCATGACCACGGCGCTGCCGCTGGCGTTGTCGTTGGCGCCGGGGTAGATGAACCCGAGGTGGGCGCCGCAGTGGTCGAAGTGGGCGCCCAGGACAATGATCTCGTTCTTGAGCTGCGGGTCGGACCCCTCCACGTACCCGGCCACGTTGTAGCCGGTGGCGTCCGGGTAATACCGGCTCTGGACCTGGAAGCGCAGCTGGGCATCCAGGGCGAAGGAGAGGGGGTGCTTGTACTTTTTCAGGTCGTCCTGGAGGGCCTGGGCGGTGGTGGATCTCACCGCCAGAATTTTGTCGGCGGCCTGAAAGCTGATCTCGGCGGGAGTGAAGCCTTCCAGCCAGTCGCCGTTGGGATTGGCCTGAACCTCGTCGTAGATGTACACCAGGCCGAGGGCGCCCCGGTCCCGCGCGAGAGCCATCCGGGTGCGGTGCTCGTCGTGCTGGGTGAAGCGCTTGTCCGCCGGGTCGGGCGTGCCGCGGAAGCACAGGACGAACTTGCCCTTCACGTCGAGCCCGGCGTAGTCGTCATAGCCCAGCTCCGGCGCATGGATGCCCCAGCCGGCAAAGACCAGTTCGCCGGTGTGGTCGCCGCTGTCGCTGTACATGACGGGCAGGAAGTCCTTGCCGACCTCCAGGGGGATTTCCTTGAAGGTGACCGGATCCTTGCCTTCGGGCAGGCGCAGCGTCATGGAAGCCGAAGTCACCTCGGTGTAGGGGGCAGGGAAGTCCTGCAGATATTCCGGCATCCCTGCCAGCGGCTTCAGGCCCCACTCCTGGAACTTGCCCGCCGCCCAGCGCGCGGCGGCCGTGTAGCCGGGGTGGCCGGTGAGACGACCGGCGAACTCCGGCGAGGCGATCTTCTGGCAGAGGAGGTAGGCGCTGATCGGGTCGACGGCCGGCGCCGCCGTGGCCGGGGCGGCCGCCCTGGCCTTGGGCTTCGGGGCCGTAGCCGGCGCGGCGACAGCGGACAGGACGAGAGCCGTCAGGACGAGGCAACAGATCGAAAATCGGTAAACCCGCATGTAACACTCCTTCGAAAGATCATCCGCAAGGATCATTGTACGGAAGAATCGGGGAAAAGATATTTTCAGATTTGGCACACCGGTTCCGCGGATGACCCGAATTGACCGGAGGGCCTGCCTTTGATAGGATGCCTGATGATGAACGTCTATATCCTGTTCGCCCATCCGAGTCCGGACGCCTACAGCCGCCGGGTCCTGGGGGAATTCGTGCGGGGCCTGCGGGACGCCGGGCACGCCTGGGAAATCGGCGACCTGTACGCCATGGGATTCCAGTCGGAGATGGACGAAGCCCAATACCGCCGGGAAATCGGTCCGGATCCCGATGCACCGGTGCCCGACGACGTGCGGGCCGAGCAGGCCAGGGTGGAGCGGGCCGACGCGCTGGCCTTCATCTACCCGCTCTGGTGGAGCGACTGCCCGGCCAAGCTCAAGGGCTGGTTCGACCGGGTGTGGACCATGGGGTACGCCTACTTCTACGATACATCCGGGGATCGCCACACCCGGATCCGGATCCGCAAGGCGCTGGTGATCACCTCCGCGGGCCATCCCGTGGAGCACCTCGAGGCAACCGGCGTCGCGGAAGCCATGCGCCGGATCATGCTCCAGGACCGGCTGCTGGGAGTGGGGGTGGCGCAGGCGGAGATGGTCATCCTGGGCGGGATCATGCCCGGCGACGAAACTGGCCGGCGGAGCGGCCTGGAGACCGCGTACCGGTTGGGAAAGGGTTTCTGATTCCTCGGGTCCGCTGGAAGGCCAGCGATCCGATGTCCGGGGCGGTTGTCGGATCCGTTTTTCGGCAACCGCGGGCGGGTCCGGTCATCCAACGCACTGTCCGCGCACATGAGACGGTGCCGAGAGAGATATATCCGGACGGGAGCGGCCGTGCAGAAGGTTCTGGACAGCCCCGGTGAAGTGGAAGGCAGGGTGCCGGCGCCCGCCGTGCAGCCGCCGGAGAGGAGCCGCGGCATCCTGTCCGACATCCGGATGTTCTTCCTCCACCGGCCGGAGATCCCCACCCGGATCCGGTTCGGGACGGCCGACGAGCGGGTCAATTACAGCCAGCGGATCATGCAGCGGCTCGGCACGGCGGTGCAGGAGTACTCGGTGCTGAACATCCACCAGATCGGCGTCGAAGCCCCGGCGAGGTACGTCTTCGAAGAACTGCTGGGGTGGAACGGCGACTCCACCTGCTGGCCCAATCACATCGCCACGGTGCACCGCAAGGAGGGCCGCCTCGAGAACATCGAGATTCTCCTCTTCGGCCGCAAGCGTTACCTTCCCGGTCTCGCCGACGGATTGTTTTGCCTGCGGGAGTCGCCGCTCTTCGACCTCAACGCCATCCGAATCCAGCGTGCGCCCGACCCGGCCGGCGGGGACAACGCCCGGTACCTCCTGTACGCCTGCAGCGGCGGTTACCCCATCGGGATCTTTTCGATGTACGCCCGCTCCTCCATCCCCGAGCAGAACGAGAGCGGCCAGACCCAGCTGTTCATCGTGGTGGGATTCGACTTCTACGGGCAGAAGCGCCGCCCGCTGCAGCGGCTGGTCGGCCCGCTCTGGGAGATGGTCCACAACCGCGTCACGGCCAATGTCGCGAACCGCCTGAAGCAGCTTTGCGAGTGGCGGTTCCACAAGCTGCAGCAGAAGCTCTGATCCCCACGTTCGTGCTCGTGCTCGTAATCGTGCTCGTGCTCGACGGTTGACCGGTGACCGTACCAATCAGACCATGGACGATGGACCAGGGACGATGGCAATCCAACCCGATCGTAATCGAAGATCGTAATCGTTCTAGAAATCGTAATCGAATCTTTGGTTTACTCGCAGAGACGCAGAGTCCGCAGAGAAGACCGGAGCGCGGACGTCTCGTCCGCTTGATCTTGTCCGACGAGAAATCAAGCGGGCCGGACGCCCGCGTTCCAGCTCTCTCGACGCCCTCCGCGTCTCTGGGCGAAATCCGGACGAACGTAGTTCCTTTCAGGTCAAATGTTCCGCTCCCGCTGGCTTCTGATACAATACCGCCCTGAAATGATCCCCTGAAAGAAGAAACAGGACGTCTGCATGGCCGAACGCGGGTGTCGGCCGAGCGATCCTGATGATTCCGGGAGAGGTGCATGAACGCAGAAAGCACGGACGTTAAAACAGCCCTGATCAGCAAGTCCCGGCTGGAGTTCCTCGTCGACGGCATCTTTGCCATCGCCATGACCCTGCTGGTGCTCGAATTGAAAGTCCCCGAGCTGGCCGAGCGGACCTCCAGCGGCGAGCTCTGGCACCACCTGGTCGGCCACTACCGGGTGTTCTTCAGCTTCTTCCTCAGCCTGGGGATCCTCGCGGTCTTCTGGTACCGGCACCAGCAGCTCTACCACCGGCTGTCAAGGATCACCTTCCAGGCGCTCCTCCTGCACCTGGTGTTCATCGTTTCGGTGGTGTTCTTCCCATTCTGTGCCTCCCTGCTGGGCCGGTACCCCGGCAATCCGCTGAGCAACGTCTTGTACCTCGGCGATTTCCTGGTGTTCCAGGCGAGCCTCACCTGCCTGTGGCTGGACGCGGTCCGGCAGGGGGCGATCACAGCCGACGTCGGTCCGGACCGGATCGCCCTCGACCGGAAGCGGAACCTCCGAGCCCTGCTGATCGTCTCCCTGCTGTTCCTGGCCAATGCCGCCCGGATCTTCATCCAATGACCGGCCAGTGACCATGCATGCCCGGACAACACGCGAGTGGAATCCCCCCGCAGGAGGAGCCTTCGATGGCCGATGAGCGCGCCAAACCGACTCCAATCAAGCCGCCCTCCAACGTCCCGAAGAAGGAAGACCGCAGCACGAGCTTCGGGTGCCTTTTCCTGGGCCTGGGATTTCTGGCGACCGGCCTCTTCCTGCTGTGGATGTTCTTCAGCGGGGCGCCGACGAAGCGGGGAAATCCCCTGATGGGATTGATCGGCGGGGCGTTGTTCAGCTTCCTCGGCCTGCTGGCGTTCGCCTCCGGCCTGGCGGGCCTGTTCCGGAACAGGCCTTGAACGGAGCAGGCCGAAAATACGTCGGAGAAATTGCGCATCCGGGAATTGCAACGAGGAGAAGAAACTCGTGAGAACAAACCATTGCGTGCGTGCCGGGACCTGCCCGGACGAGATGCCGGCCGGCTTGGAGTGCGTGCACGACTTGCTCGTGGAACCGGCAGTTTCGCCGGCGAAAGGCGGCCGGGCATGAAGATCCGGCTTCTGTCCGTGGCCGGCTACGTCGTGATGGTGGCCGGGTTGCTGGGATTGATCCTGGTCCGCAGCCTGCTGGCCCCCCGCGTGGCGGTGGTGCTGGTGCAGGCCGCCGCCGTTGCCGTCATGGTCTGGGCCCGCGCCACCTTCGGGCGGCGGAGCTTCCACCTGGCCGCCGATCCCACCGAGGGCGGCCTGGTCACCACCGGGCCGTACCGGTACCTCCGGCACCCGATCTACGCGGCGGTGTGCTGGTTTGTCTGGGCGGGGGCCTTGGGGAACCTGTCGCCGGTTGCACTGGCGCTGGCCCTGCTGGTGACGGCCGGCGCGGTGACCCGCCTCCTGTGCGAAGAGCGCCTGCTGATGGAGAAATACCCGGAATATCGGGAGTATGCAGCGCGCACCCCGCGGCTGGTCCCGTTCCTGTTTTAATCAACGGGGAAACCCAAGGAGTCAGGTCTTCCCGATTGAGATGAACCCGGGAACGTGGCACAATCGGATGACGTCGCATCGGGAAACTATTTCGCAGGAGCGTCATGATTCAAGGGCTCGATTACGTCTGGGTGGGGCTGGCGGCGGGGGCGGCGGGCGCGGTCAACGCCCTGGCCGGCGGCGGCACCCTGATTTCGTTTCCCGCCCTGACCGCAGTGGGCGTGCCCGCCGTGGCCGCCAACGTCACCAACACGGTGGCCCTCTGCCCGGGTTACTTTGGGGCGACGCTGGCCCAGGCGAAGGACCTGCGCGGGCAGAAGCGGCGGCTCTGGCTGCTGCTGCCCGCCGGCGTCCTCGGCGGGATTGCCGGCGGCCTGCTGCTCCTGCACACCGGCGAGCGAACCTTTCGGGCGCTGGTGCCGTTCCTCATCCTGCTGGCGTCGGGGCTGCTCGCCGTCCAGGAGCCGGTGCGGGCCTGGCTCACGCGGCGCCTGGCGGGACGCTCCGCCGACGGCGCCCACGAGCGGTGGGCGGCCGTGCCGGTGGGCCTGGCCGCGGTCTACGGCGGCTACTTCGGCGCGGGGCTGTCGGTGATCGTGCTGGCGGCGCTGGGCCTGCTGCTGGACGACTCGCTGACCCGGCTCAACGCCCTCAAGCAGGCGGTCGCCCTGGCGACCAACGTGGCGGCGGCCGTGTTCTTCGTCTTTTCCGGGCAGGTGGTCTGGCCGGCGGCGGCGGTGATGGCCGCGGGCGCCCTGCTCGGCGGCGCCGCGGGCGGCCGTCTGGCCGGCAGGGTCCGTCCCTCCACGCTGCGCTGGGTGGTGGTGGCCATCGGGCTGGTCGTGTCCGGAATTTACTTCACGCGCTGAGATTCTTCTTTGCTCTGCGAGCTCTGCGTGAAATGTCCGGATGATCTTCGTCGATACCCGGACTGGAGGGGATGCATGAAATCAAAATGCGAGACATGCCGCTGGCGAGCCTACTCCGAACGCAATCCGGAGTCATTCTGGGCCCGGCTCTGGCGGTGGCACACCCGCTGGTGCCCCGGCTGGAAAGCCTATCAGCGCGAGCTGGCATCCGGCGCCCCGAATCAGGCCGGTTGACGGCATCCCGGGAGGTCCTCATGTCGGAATCGCCATCCCGCTTTTTCCGCGGCGTCCTGGATCCCATCGATCGCATTTCAGAGATCTTGTTCGGCCTGATCATGGCCCTTACCTTCACCGGGACGCTCAGTGCCACGACGGCCGGCCGGGCCGAGGTCCGGGAGATGCTCCTCGGCGCCATCGGCTGCAACCTGGCGTGGGGGTTGGTCGACGGCGTCATGTACCTGATCGCCTGCCTCGTGGAGCGGGGCCGGAACCTGCAAGCTTACCGCGCAGTGAGCGGGGCCGCCGACCAGGAAGCGGGCCGCCGGGTTATCGCCGAAAAGTTGCCGCCTGCCGTGGCCTCCATCCTCAGCCCGGAAGAATTGGAATCCATCCGGCAAAGACTGAAGCAGCTGCCCCGTCCGCCCCAGGCGCCCCGCTTTCAGAAGGACGATTTCCTGGGCGCCATCGCCTGCTTCTTGCTGGTGTTCCTGTCCACCTTCCCGCTGGTGCTGCCTTTCTTCTTCATCCACGACGTCGGGCGGGCCCTCCGCGCGTCCAACGGGATCGCAATCCTTATGCTGTTCCTGGGCGGGTTCGCCCTGGGGAAATACGCCGGGCACCGCCCCTGGCGGATGGGGATCAGCATGGTCATCCTCGGAATGGTTCTGGTGGCGGTCACTATCGCCTTGGGCGGCTGAGGACAACGAATCCGGGCTGATTTCAATCGGTAATCAAGAAGATCCTTTGGCGATGGCGGCGCCCGCCTTGCGGGCCAGCAGGGCGAAGCCGCGCTTGGACGCCTCCTTCTGCAGGGCCTGGAGGCGGCGGGCGCCGGCGGCCTTGTCGCCGGAGGCGATCTCGATCCGGCCGAGCGCCAGGCTGGCCTCCATCCCGATGAGCACGAGGCCAGACTTTCCCGCGTCGGCGAGCAGGGCCTCGAGCTGGCGCCGGGCGGCGGGGGCCCGGCCGGAGGCGGCTGCGGCCTCCGCCTCGGCGATGGCGAAGCGGGCGCGGCTGTCCCGGTCGGAGTTATCCTTCTGGAGGGGGCGCCCCTCGGCCAGGCACGCCTCGGCGCGGACCGGCTGGTTCTGGGCCAGGCAGGCCCGCGCCGCCAGGGCCAGAGCCGCCGACGCGCCGCTGGCCGAGTCCTGCTGCCGGAATGCCCCGGCGGCCAGGCGGGCCTGGACCTCGGCTTCGCCGGTCTTGCGCTCCTCCAACGACACGCCGGCCAGGGCGAGGCGGGAGTAAGCCAGGTCGACTGTCTCGCTGATGGCGGTGCGGATGGACAGCGCCTCTTCGTGATTGCGCCGTGCGGCGGCGTAGTCCCCTTCGGCCAGGAAGACTTCGCCCAGGTCGAACAGAGACTGCGCCTCCTGACTCTTGTTGGAGGTCTCTCGCCCCAGGGCCAGGGCCTGCTGGTAGTGGGCCTTGGCAGCGGCCAGCTGTCCGCGGGCCATCTCCACGGCGCCCAGGTTTCCGAGGGCCATGGCCATGCCCGGCTTGTCCCCGATGGCCCGACGGATGACCAGCGACTCCTCGAACATGCGGGCGGCCGAATCCAGGTCGCCCTGGTCGAAGTAGATGGTGGCGAGGTTGCTGAGGGTGAGCGCCTCGCCGCTGCGGGAGCCGGTCTCGCGGTAGAGGGCCAGGGCCTGTTCGTACATCCGCCGGGCGCCGGCGGCGTCCCCCTGGGCGTTGGCGATGTTGGCCATGTTGTTCAGGCCGGTCGCGATCCCCGACTTGTCGTCGATTTCCCGCAGGATGGCCAGGGACTCCTGGTACTTCTTCATGGCCCCGGCGGCATCCCCCTCGCTCCGCAGGAGGATGGCGAGATTGCCCAACGAGGTGGCGACGCCGCCCAGGTTGCCGATTTCCCGGCTGATCCGGAGGGATTCCTCGAACATCTGCCGGGCGCTCTTCCGGTCGCCCATGTTGAACTGGATGATCCCGAGGAGCTTCAGGGCCTGGGCCTGGCCGGACCGGTCGCCGGTGGCGGCGAAAATGTCCCGGGCGGCGGAGGCGGCTTCCCGCGCGGGTTGCAGCCGACCGGTCTCCTGAAGCGCCGACGCCTCGAGGAGCCGGCCCCGCGCTACCAGCAGGCGGGCGCCGGCACCGGTGCCCCGGGCCACCGCCCGCCCGGCCGCCTGCAGTTGGAGCGGGTAATCGGCCAGGCTCCCCGCGGCGGCCGCTTCGACCAGGTCGATGCGCGGGTCCGCGGCCGCCGGCCCGGCCAGCTTGCGCAGGCGGGCCACCGTGGCCAGCGCGTCCTGGCCCTGGCCGGCGGACACCTGGACGGAACCCAGCCGCAGCCCGTAATCCGCATTGTCGGGATAAAAGGTCCAGAGGGTCCGGTACAGTTCCATGGCCTTGGGCCACCGGCTGCAGGTTTCCTCGGAGTGGGCCTCGATCAGGAGGCGCTGCTCACGGTCGAGCGCCCCCGAAAGGTCGACCGCCTTCTTGGCCGCCGCCTGCGCCCGGGCGTCGTAACCCAGGGCGGCCCAGGCCTCGGACAGCGCGGCATGGATGACCGGCTGGTCCGGCTCCCGCGCTGCGGCTTGCTCGAGCAGCTCCTTTGCGCCCAGCGCGTCGAAGCGGCGGAGGCGCGCCAGCCCCTCGGCGTAGAGCCGGACCGCCTCCGGATCGGAGGGGAGCGCCGCCTGGACCGCTTCGCGCTGGGCCGGCGTCGCCCCGGTGAGGTCGAGCCGCATGCGGAGCTGCTCGCCGGCGCGCCCCACCAGATCGAAGAGATCGGACTCAGCGCCCTCCTCGCGGAAGGAGGCAACGGTTTCGCCCGACGCGGCATCCTGTACGCGGAGGTCCATCCGGATCTTGCCCCCGCCCGTGGCGCCGATCGTGAGGTAGGAGCCGAAGACCACCAGGTCGGTGCCGAGGTTGGCGCGGACACGCTGGAGGGTGTCCGGCGCCAGGGTGTCCGGCTCGCCCAGCGACAGCTCCACGGCCGTCCGGGCGACGTTTTCGCCGGCGATGAGCCGGAGCTGGCCGGCCGCCGCCAGTTCGGTCCGGAACATCTCCGCCAGGGCGGTGGACAGCCACTCCGCCTCCGGGCGGCGGGACAGGTTCCGGAAGGCGAACACCGCCACGGCGCGGCGCCCGGTTGCGGCGGGCTCGGGACGCGGGGGTGGAGTCGGGCGCGGTCCCAGCAGTTTCCAGCCGGCGACGGCCAATCCGGCCACCACCACCAGCCCGGCGGCGGCGAGCAGCCATGGGCGCGGCCGCTTCCAAGGGATTGTCGGCGCGGCCCTGATCATGGTGCTCTCGGCCGACCGCCACTCGAAAGATTTTTCCTCCCCAGTGAGGGCCACGGCGACGTCTCGCGCCGACGGGAAGCGGTCGGCCGGATTGCGGGCCAGGCAGCGCAGGATGACAGCCTCCCAGCGGGGGTCGATGTCGGGCAGGTGGTCCCGCGGCGGCGTCGGCGGCTCGCGCAGCCGCTTGAGGGCGGAGGCCAGCGGCGTGTCGGCCTCGTAGGGCCACGCCCCCGTGAGCATCCGGTAGAGTGCCACGCCGAGGGCGAAAATGTCGGCCGCGGCGGTGACCCGGCCGCCCTCCACCTGCTCCGGCGCCATGTACGTTGGCGTGCCGGCGATGTGGCCGGTCACGGACAGGGAGTCGGTCAGGCTCTCCCCCTCCACCAGCGTGCGGGCGAGGCCGAAATCCGTGATCACGGCCCGCTCGGCGCCGCCCGGCTGTCTCGGGGGGACGAGGATCACGTTGCCCGTCTTGAAGTCCCGGTGCACGACGCCGGCCCGGTGGGCGGCGTCCAGGGCCTGGGCCAGCTGGACGACGATCGGCAGCACCTCCGCGGTTCCCATCCGCTTGAGCCGCTGCAGGCGCTCGGCCAGGGTTTCGCCGCGCAGCAGCTCCATGGTCAGGAAGGGGATGCCGGGGGCCTCCGGGCCGGCTTCCGCCGGAGGACGGTGAAGGCTCAGGTCAAAGATCCGGCAGACGTTGGGGTGGGTGACTTTGCGGGCCAGCTGGATCTCCCGCTTGAAGCGGGCAGTGGTCCGGTCTTCGCGGGAGACGTCGGTGCGGATGGCCTTCAGGGCGACCCGTTCGTGGAGCTCCAGGTCCTCCACTTCGTACACCTCGCCCATGCCGCCCCGGCCGATGAAGCGGATGACGCGGTAGCGCTCGGCGACGGTCTCGCCCGGCAGGAAGACGGGCAGCGGAGCCTCCCGGCTGATGGAAGAAGGCGCGCTGACCGAGGACAGGCTGACGGGCGGTTTGGGCATGCCCGCCGGTTGCGCGGCCAGGGGAAGGGTGACGGCTTCGAACGGATCGGGCGGCGGCGCTGGCGTTTCGGGGTGGGTGGCGTCCGGGGCGGGGGGCGGGGCGGGCATTCCCACGGGAAGGGATTCTCCGGCGAAGAGGCCGGGCCAGAGGACGGAGGCGGGCTGCCAAGCCGCCAGTCCCGCCCGCCAGCAGAATGTCGCCGGCTGCAGCCGGTTGTCCCGCACCAGCCGGCCCAGTTCGGCTTCCTCGAACGGCCCGACGACCCGCGCGTGCTCCAGGATGTAAATTCCGGCCATCGCTCCCGCTCCCAGGCTCTCCGGCCGTCAAACAAAAAGGGGATCGGACCCGGCGGGACCGATCCCCTGAAAATCCGCCTGCCGCCGGATCACTGCTGGGACATGAGTTTCTGGAAGTCCATGGGCACTTCCTTGTAGCCGGCGGGAGGGGCGAACTTGTCGGCAGGAATCGATGCGTTGGGCTCGAACTTGACCAGCTTGGTCACGGAGTGGGTCTTGGTCCCCATGACGTCCCCGGTCATCTCCTGCTCGACGGCGAAGCCGCCGCCCAGGGTGCGCATCTTCTCCATCATCTCCTTCATGGCCGGGCTGTAGGCCACCATCTCGGTGCTCATCGAGTAGTACTTCTCGTAGGGCATCTTGATGTCGGTGGTGACCCACATCTTGATGTTCATGTTCATGAACCCGCTCAGGGTCATGAGCACGCCCTCGCAGTTGTAGCCGCCGATCTGCTTCCGTTCGCCGGTCTTCTGGACGTTGGTCTGGAACTGGAACGCGGCCATCATCTTTTCCATTTCCGGCGGGAACTTGAACGGGAGGGGCGACACGGAGTAGCTCTGCTTGGCCTTGTTGATGAAATAGAGCTTCTTCTCGTCCATCCGGATGATCACGCTCATGGTCGACTCGGAGTTCTCCGAGGTCATCCGGTCGGTCTCCATCCAGATCTTCTGCACGGCGTCCTTCGCCGGCTGGGTCTTGCCCATGATGGTGAAGGCATCGGTGTGCATGTTCTGTTCGATGTAGATGCCGGCCTGGGCGAAGGGCACGGCGGCCAGCAGGAACACAAGGGCCAACACAACTTTCAACGCGTATCGCATGGGTCCTCCTGTGAATGGTTCTGATGAAACCGTCGCGGGTCATTCCGCTGTGAAGGTAATGTAACAGAATCGACCTGGCAATTCCAGACAAAACATTTGTCGGGCCGGGGCCGGCCGCGGTACCATACCGCCTCGACACCATGGCTTTGGGGGCGATGCGATGACGGACAAATCCCGGCGCGTTCTCTGGCGGCAGACGGTTCGGCGTTCCTTTTTCTCCGGACTGCTGGTGGTGGTGCCCGTGGCGGTCACGGTCTACATCCTGCTGGTGCTGTTCCGGACCGCCGACAACCTCCTCCAGCCGCTGCTCACGCAGGCGTTCCGGCGGTACATCCCGGGGATGGGCATCCTGGCCACGCTGGCGCTGGTCTTCGGCGTGGGATTGGTCACCCAGAACCTGATCGCCCAGCGCCTCCTCCGCTTCGGCGACCGCATCCTGGCCCAGTTGCCGCTGGCCGGCGCGATCTACGGGGCGATCAAGCAGATCCTGTCGTCCTTCGCCCGGCCGGAGGAAGAGCGGCCCAAGCAGGTGGTCCTGGTGCCCTACCCGTCGGAGGGGCTGTGGGCGTTCGGCTTCCTCAACGGCGAGTCCATGCTGGAGGACGGCCGGCGGATGGGCCTGGTGCTGATCCTCAACTCCATCAACCCCACCACCGGGCTCCTGACGATGCTGCCCCTGGAAAAAATCCGCCGGGTGGAGCTGTCGGTGGAACAGGCGATGAAGCTCGTCATCTCCGGCGGCCTGGTTGCCCCCTCCCGCCTCACCACCCAGCCGCTGGAATAAAAATTCACCACAGAGTCACAGAGTACACGGGGCAATCCGCAGACATTGGTTAATGTTCATTGATTAATTGCGATTGGTTAGATCCGAACAGGGATATGAACGCATTCCCTGACACTCCGCAATCCTCAGAAATAACAAATAACAATTATCCAATATCCAATAACCAATGTCTGCGGATTGCTCAGCTTTCGGTGGATCGCTCCGCGTCCTCTGTGCCTCTGTGGTGAGGTTTAATCGTTCTTGATGTCGAGGATCGCCAGGAAGGCGTCCTGCGGGATCTCCACCCGCCCCACCCGCTTCATCCGCTTCTTGCCCTCGCGCTGCTTTTCCAGCAGCTTTTTCTTGCGGGTGATGTCGCCGCCGTAGCACTTGGCCAGGACGTTCTTGCGCATCGGCTTGACGGTGGAGCGGGCGATGACCCGGCTGCCCACCGCCGCCTGAATGGCCACCTCGAACATCTGGCGGGGGATGACCTCCTTCATGCGGCTCACGAGGGCCTGGCCGCGGCGGAAGGCCAGCTCGCGGTGGACGATGGCGGAGAGGGCGTCCACCGGTTCGGTGTTGACCAGGATGTCCAGCTTGACCAGGTCGGCGGCCCGGTAGCCGGCGAACTGATAGTCCATGGAGGCGTAGCCGCGGCTGCCCGATTTGAGGCGGTCGTAGAAGTCCACCACGATCTCGTTCAGCGGCAAGTCGTAGGTCAGCATGACCCGCTTTTCGCCGATGTAGTCGAAGCCCTTCTGCGTGCCCCGCTTCTCCTCCAGCAGCTTGAGGATGTTGCCGAGGTACTCGTCCGGCGTCATGATGACCGTGGTGTAGATCGGCTCCTCGATGGCGGCGATGTCGTCGGGCAGGTGGGCCGGGTTCTCCACGAAGACCACCTCGCCGGATCGCTGCACCACGCGGTAGCGGACGCTGGGCGCGGTGGTGATGAGGTCAAGCTCGAACTCCCGCTCCAGGCGGTTCTGAACGATGTCCATGTGCAGTAGGCCGAGGAAGCCGCAGCGGAAGCCGAAGCCGAGGGCGGTGGAGGTCTCCGGCTCGAAGTGGAACGCGCTGTCGTTGAGCTGGAGTTTGCGCAGGGCGTCCTTGAGGTCGGCGTACTGGTCGTTGAGGACGGGGTACAGCCCGCAGAAGACCACGGGCTTCAGCTCCTGGAAGCCGGGCAGGGGCTCTCCCGCCGGCCGGCCGGCCTCGGTCACGGTGTCGCCGACGCGGGCGTCGTCCAGGTCCTTGATGTTGGCCATGATGAAGCCGACTTCGCCCGCGGCGAGCCGTTCCACCATCTGGAACTTCGGGGTGATGACGCCCACCTCGAGGACCTCGTAGTCCTTCCCGGTGCTCATCAGCCGGATCCGGAGGCCGCGCCGGAGCGTGCCATTCACCACCCGCACCAGGGTCACAACGCCCCGGTAGGTGTCGTACCAGGAGTCGAAGATCAGGGCCTGCAGGGGGCCGTCAGGATCGCCCTCCGGCGGGGGGACCCGCTGGATGACCGCCTCGAGGATCTCCCGCACGCCGCGTCCCTCCTTGGCCGAGGTGGAGAGGCAGTCTTCCTTCTTCAGGCCGATGACCTGCTCCACCTGGAGGGCTGTCCGCTCTGCGTCGGCGCCGGGCAGGTCGATCTTGTTCAGGACCGGGATCAGCTCCAGGTCGTTCTCCAGGGCGAGGTAGGTGTTGGCCACGGTCTGGGCTTCCACGCCCTGCGAGGCGTCCACCACGAGGATGGCCCCCTCGCAGGCGGCCAGTGAACGGGAGACTTCGTAGGTGAAATCCACATGCCCCGGCGTGTCGATGAGGTTGAACTGGTACTCCCGGCCGGAGAGGCTGGCGTAGCGCAGGCGGACGGCGTGGGCCTTGATGGTGATGCCCCGCTCGCGCTCCAGGTCCATGTCGTCCAGCACCTGGGCGGCCATCTCCCGGTCGCTCAGCGCGCCGGTCATCTCCAGGATGCGGTCGGCCAGGGTGGATTTCCCGTGGTCGATGTGGGCGATGATGGAGAAATTGCGGATGTGTTCCAGTTTCTGTTTCATATCGTCCGGCCGGTGTCCTTCGGAAAACCGCATACCATAGCAGAGATTCGCCTGCAAAACAACTGTGAGTTCCGATTCGGACGGGTATCCCGGACAGAGCTTCCTCCGAATCAGGACAGCCAATGAAATCCGGATAAATCTGGACAGCCAGCGGGAACGGGACAACGGAATCGCGGCAGTCAGCGGTGACGAGAGAACTTGAGAGAACTTGGACACCCATGCCCTGTACTCCTGGACTTGGACATCCATGCACTTCCTGTCTGAGACTGCAGAAACTTGGACACCCATGCACTCCCCCCAACCCCTTGAACTCCGAACTCGTACACCCATACACTTCCCCCCCCCCCGAACCTCGTGGAAAAGGATGTCGTGTACTTTGAACGGTGAACACGGATATTGAACTCGGACGCCCATGAAATTGACCGACCAAGCAGTTTGACTCCTTGTGAAGTTGGACACCCACGAATCTCCCACGAATCTGGACATCCACGCTCTGCACGGACTTCATGATCCAATTACGATTCCGGGTACGATTACATCTGCGAGTACGATCGGATTCGATGAGTGGCATCAGCCGTCGATTTGGGGCGCAAGGGAAAATGCTCCGAGGCACGCAGCCGGCGGTGGGAACAGCTGTCTTATTTAAGTTGGAATCGGCATCGGCATGGGTATCGGGATCGAGGCCGACTCTGGAATCGATGGCGATACCGATCCCGATACCGACCCTGATGGAAACGGGGGACTATTTCCGAGTCAGCACGAGCACGATCGATCATCCGCCAGGGAAGGTCAGTGCGCGCCGATCCAGGTGTGCCAGTCGTCGGTCAGGGTACCTTCGCGACGGTACCGCAGCATGGCCCGGGGGCAGGGGCAATCCTTCGGCAGGGCGGCCAGCACCGCCAGCGCCCGCCGGCAGAGATCGGGGAAGAACGAAACGCAGCGGTCCACGGCCGCCCGCTCCTCCGGAGCGAGCATCCCGCCGAACAGCTCGTCCGGCCGGCAGGAACGGTCGGTGACCCCTTCGGCGAAGTTGGTCACATAGCACAGCGGTGCGTAGCACATCTCCAACTCGCGGGCCAGGAAGGCCTCCGGCGCCAGGGTCATGCCCACCAGGTCGCCGCCCAGGAGTGTGTAGGCCCGGATCTCGGCCGCCGTCTCCAGCCGGGGGCCTTCGGTGCAGACATAGACTCCGCCGTCGTGCCAGGGCACCGCCGCGGTCCCCAGGCTTTGCCGGAGCGCCTCCCGGACGCGTGGGCAGAACGTCGGGTGCGAGCGGATGAAGCCCCAGCCGCGGCCGGCGAAAAACGTGCCGGGGCGCCGGCGGGTCTCGTCGAGGATGTCGTCAGGCAGAACGAAGTCCCCCGGCGTGAACCGATCCGCCCGGAGGGAACCGGGACCGGACCAGGCGATGATCCGATCCGTGCCCAGCTCCTTCAGGGCATAAAGATTGGCCCGGTAGTTGACAAAGGGGGCGCTCACGGCGTACCGGTTCTGGCCGTGGCGGGAAAGAAACCAGGCCTCCAGCCCACCGCCGGCCGCGATGCGCTGGACGTGGGGCACCTCGCCGAACGGGGTGGAGACGGCCACCGTTTCCAGCACCATCCACTCCCCGCGCTGCAGCATGTGATACGCCGAACTGCCGCCGATGATCGCCAGTTTGGGTGTCATGGGCCTCCCGAGGATTCCGCTATACTTTCAAAAAAAACAAAATTATAATAGAACCGTTTTCCGGGAACCAGCGATTGATCTTCGATTGCGCCCGAACCATGCCATTCACCATAATTTATCATAATTGAAGGAGAGCGTTATGTCCGGACATTCGAAATGGCACTCGATCAAGCACAAGAAAGCCGCTGTCGACGCCAAGCGCGGGAAAATCTTTACCCGGCTAATTAAGGAAATCACCGTCGCCGCGCGGTCCGGCGGCGGGGATGTCGAGGGCAACGCCCGGTTGCGCAAGGCGGTCAGCGACGCCAAGGCGGCCAACATGCCCGCCGACAACATCAAGCGGGCCATCATGAAGGGTACGGGCGAACTACCCGGCGCCAGCTACGAAGAAGTTTCCTACGAGGGCTACGGGCCGGGCGGGGTGGCGGTGATGGTGCACGCCATGACCGACAACCGCAACCGGACCGTGTCCGAGATCCGTCACCTCTTCGCCAAATACAACGGGAACCTCGGCGAGAGCGGCTGCGTCGGCTTCCTCTTCAAACGCTTGGGCTACTTCCTGGTAGAGGGCGGCTCAAAGACCGAGGACGAGCTGATCGAGATCGCCCTGGACGCTGGCGCCGACAACGTCGAGGCGGTCGAGGGGAGCTTCGAGATCACATCCGCCCCCGATGCCTTCGACAAAGTCAAGGAGAAGATGGAGCAGGCGGGAGTCGAATTCGCCGAGGCCGAGATCTCCATGATTCCCCAGACCACGGTGAAGCTCACCGGCAAGGACGCCCAACAGATGCTGAAGTTGATGGAGATGCTCGAAGACCACGACGACACCCAGAACGTCTACGCCAACTTCGACATTGACATGGCCGAGATGGAGGAATAATCCCTCGGCCGAAACTGACCGCAAAGGCGCAAAGCCCGCTAAGGCGATCCGAACGCTGAACTTCGAACTTCAAACTCTGAACGTTGAACGGGAAACAGGCGATTTGATGGTGACGTTACTGTCCCCGTTCGGAGTTCAGCGTTCGGATTGCGGATTGCCTTGGCGACCTTTGCGCCTTTGCGGTGTGATTCTGAAGGAGTCACGATGATCGTTTTGGGGGTGGACCCGGGATCCGAGGTGACCGGCTACGGCGTGGTTGAAACCGCCGGCGCCCGGTCCCGGGCCGTGGCTTGGGGCACGGTCCGCCCAACGGGTGCGACCACATTTCCCGCGGTCTTGAAACAGATTCACGAGGGCCTGTCGCGGGTGGTCGCCGAGCACCGCCCGGAATTCGCCGCCGTGGAGGACATCTTCTACGCCGCCAACGTGCGAACCGCCCTCAAGCTGGGGCAGACCCGTGGCGCCATCCTCCTTTCCCTCGAGCTGGCAGGCGTCCCCGTCTTTTCCTACACCCCCCTCGCCGTCAAGAAAGCGCTGGTCGGATACGGCCGGGCCTCCAAGGAGCAGGTCCAGGAGATGGTCAAGCTGATCCTGGGTCTGCGGGGCCGGGAGCTCCCGATCGACGCCTCGGACGCACTGGCGGCGGCCCTGTGCCACGCCCAGTCCTACGGGACCTGGTTGCGGGTCCAGCGCACCCCCCTCCGCCGGAAATTGTGAACCCGCCCGCCCGGGCGTCATCTAACCGGAGGAGCGGACGAGAGCGGCCCCCCGGCCGTGCCGGGACCAGGTTCCAGCGCTCCGGCGGGAAATCAAGACTATGCGCAAATTATTCAATTTCTGGCTGATCGTCGGGTGGCTGCTGGCCGGCGGAGCAGTACTTGCCGGGGACCGCTGCCACGTGACCACCGACTTCGTTCTCTCCCCCAAGCTCTGCCAGAGTCTCGTGACCAACCATTCCAGCCTGCGGTTCCAGCTGGTCGCGCTGCGCCTGAACAAGGGCACGGTCTATTTCTCGGAGGAGCGCAGGATCCGGCTGGTAGAAGCCACCGCCCGGCGAGGCGGCAGCTTTCGTCACCAGATGATGCTGGAAAAGGGGGACTACCTATTGGAATACCTCCTGTACTCTCCGGAGGTGGACCGGTACGAGCTGCTGGCGAGGAACATCGTGGTGGACAAACCGCCCCGCGGCGAGACTGTCACCCTGTCATTCACGGTAGACGACCTCCACCGGCCGGATTTCCGGAAGTATCGTCGCACCCTGCTCGCCAATCCCGAGCGCCGGGACCGGGCCTTTCTCGACCACATGCTCTGGTTCGCCGTGCGGAACGTCTCCCGCCGCCCGCCCGAGGACCAGGGAGCGCTATTCGCCCGCCTGAAGCCCCTCTCGGCCCAACTCAACTACGCTCCGGCGAGTTCCGGGCGTGGCCTCGGCATGAAGCGAGACGCCGCCTCCCTCCAGGGAGTCAACTCGTACATCGTCGCGGAAGCCTGCTTCAAAATCGCGGTCCGATCGGACAATCTGCGGGAACTGCTGGATCTCTGGGATCCTGCGGGCAACATCCCGGCCCCCCGGGATCTGGCGACACTGAAGGAGGTCTCCGCGGAGGCGCGCGAGATCGTGCGCGAAGGGAGGTTCCTCGGGCTGTCGTTGACCAAGGGCGCGAATCCGGACGCCGCGCTGGACGACCGGACCGGTTCCCTGCCGGAGCAAAAGGAGCGGCTGACATTCCTGGCGACCTCCCTGGAAAAATCGGTAATGGACGCGTTCTTCAACACCGGCCAGACGGTCTCACTCGACCAATTCAACAATCCGCTGGACATCGCCGGCCGGCTCGACGACGTGGCCCGGGAGGCGATGCGGCCCGGCCGGCAGTGACCGGTGACGGGTGACCGGTGGCCGTGATACCTCCCGGTCTTCTCTGGCGTCCTCCTTCATCGGTCAACGGCCAGCTCTTGAAACTTCCCTCCCCATCCATCGTAAAATGAAGGCATTCCACCGTGGAGGGTCGCAATGAAAAAAGGGTTGGTCATCACGCTGATCATTCTCGCCGTCATCGCCTTAATGGGCTTCCTGTTCTACCTCTCCATCCAGTCGCTGATGGAGCAGGAGCCGGCCGTGAAGCCGAAGACGGTCCTGGTGCTGGAACTGACCGGCGAGCTGCCCGAAAGCGCGCCGAACGACATCATGACCCGCCTGTTCGAACCGCCGATCATGACGTGGCGGGACACCGTCAACGACATCGAAAAGGCGACCTCCGACCAGCGCATCACCGGCATCTGGATGAAGATCGACAGCCCCAACTTGGGTTGGGCCAAGGTGGAGGAGCTGCAGGAGAAGCTGGCCCAGTTCAAGAAGGCGGGCAAGTTCGTCATCGCAACCATGGACGCCGGCAACGAGCGCGACTACGCCTGCGCCCTGCCCGCGGACAAGATCTACCTGCCCACGGAGGGCTTCTTCGAATTCAACGGCTTCGTGGCCCGGGCCTACTTCTATAAGGACATGTTCAACAAGTTCGGCATCGACCCCGAGGTGGAGAACATCGGCAAATACAAGAGCTTCGGAGACATGCTGAAGCGCAATTCCATGAGCGACGCCCAGCGGGAAGTCATGAACAACATGCTGGACAAGACTGTGGCCGCGTTCACCGCCATGGTCCAGCGGTTCCGGGACATCCCCGCGGAGAAGGTGCGGGAGCTGATGGAGCAGGGCCTGGCCCACCCCGAAGAGGCGCTCCATAACAAGTTGGTGGATGGCGTCCTGTACGCCGACGAGGTGGAGAGCATCCTGAAGGAGAAGAACGGCGAGAAGGGAGCCAGGAAGCTCAGTGCCATCACCGGCAAGAAGTACCGCAAGGTGTCCTGGGGCAGCCTGGGCCGGATGGACGGCGAACAGATCGCCGTGATCTACGCCGTAGGCTCCATCGTCCGCGGGCCGGACGTCTACAGCCCCATCTTCGGGCGGAGCATGGGCTCCGATCCGCTGGTCGAATCGGTGCGCAAGGCCCGGGACAACAAGGCCGTCAAGGCCATCATCCTGCGGATCGACAGCCCCGGCGGCGACGGCCTGGCCTCCGACCTGATGTGGCGGGAGCTGCGTCTGGCCGACAAGGAGAAGCCGGTCATCGCCTCCATGTCCGACGTGGCGGCATCGGGCGGCTACTACATTGCCATGGGTTGCCGGAAGATCGTGGCCGAGCCCCAGACCGTCACCGGTTCCATCGGCGTGGTGTCCGCCAAGTTCAACATCAAGGGCATCTACGATTGGCTGCAGATCCGGAGCGAGACGCTCCAGCGGGGGAAGTGGGCCGACATGATGGACGAGGGCCGCGCCATGACCCCCGAGGAGTGGGAGCGCTTCCGACAGCAGACGCGGCGGTTCTACGATCACTTCGTCACGAAAGCCGCCGAGAGCCGCAGAATGAAGTTTGACACCCTGGAACCGTATGCCCAGGGCCGCGTCTGGCTGGGCACCGAGGCAAAGGAACGGGGCTTGGTGGACGAGCTGGGCAGCATGGACAAAGCCGTGGAAGTCGCCCGGAAGGAAGCCGGAATCGCCGCCGACAAGAAGATCCGTCTGGTGGAGTATCCCGAGCCGAAGAAGGTGTTCGACCAGATCATGGAGTCGCTGTCCGACACCCGCGCTCGCCAGCAGCTGCCCGCGCTGACGCCCGAGATGCGGCGGGCGCTGCACTACCTCGGCCGGTTCGCCCTACCGGGTGCGTCGGCTACTCTCGCCGTGTTGCCATACGATCTAGTTGTTGAATAGCCGGCCACATTGAATATCTCAGGCGGCGGCCCCCCTGGCCGCCGCTTTTTCTTTCAGACGGAGATCAGACAGAAGAAAACCAGGCAAAAGGACATCCAATATTCCCAGCGCGAACATTCATTGCCCATTTACATTCTCAAACTTGACCGGACACCAGCTGTTTCCAGTAATTCATGTAGCGAAAATGACAGAATTTGCAGAAAGAACTTGGATGTCCATCAATGAATTCTCGTGAAGCATCAACCGTGCGATCTGGATCTGCCAGGGCCAGAGCATGAAGAGGACCATAACGTTCTTAATCCAAGTAGGATTTGTGATTAGAAATGTAAAGACGGTCGAGAAGAGGAACTCGAAGGACATTCCGGCGACTCGACATGGAGAGGAAACATTTTGTTTGGTGAATTGGCCTCCCCGTCGGAGTGGACAAGCCTCGCTACGTTTCAACGGGAGGACTGCGGTCAGTCCAACGGTTCGGGAAGCCGCTTCGGATCTTTCAGATTTGGGACGGAACAGCTTAGTCGGTTGCCTATTCGCCGGTTCGGGCTGAGCAGCCTGCGGCAGGCAGCGATACCTTGAAACCAGAGCCGTCCCCCGGCTGTAGCTGCGGCCGCCACCAGCTCGGCCCGCCCGACGAAGCGGCGGAAATAACCGTCGTATCCCCTTACCGCCTCGGTCCAGCCGGCCTCGACCAGATCCAAGCGCTCGAGAATCGGAGCCAACTCTTGTGAAATCACTCCCGGTTTGCCTGGGCGTGCTACGCGACCCACGCGGTCCAGTAGCGACAGGTACTCCTCCAGCGTCAATTGTCGGAAAATCCCCCGCCGCCCATCAATATCCGTGAGTGGGCATAACCAACCGGAGTTTGGCGTTTCTTTCCCATCGAGGGCTCCGTCGGCACGGGATGAGGTCAATCGCTCGCCCACGCGCTCCGCAACTGAAGTAAAGGCACTCTCCTCTGGAGTTGCTGCAAGCCCCGCCCTGACCGGGTTCAGATCCACATACGCCATGGCGGTCAGAACCGCTGCTTCACCCGCCAAAGCCCGGCACTTGTATCGTCCCTCCCAGAAACGACCCTTACAGCCATCTTCCCGGTTGGCTTGCCGGGCGATGAACTCGTTGAGGCATCTCATGAACCAGCTGAGGCAACTCAGCCTCCTTCGGAGTTCCGCTACCCGCCCCGGTGAACGCATCACCGCCGCAAGGTCTTCTGCACTTGGCAATTGTTCCCCGGCCTGTCGCATCCTCTTTGTCGGGCACAGGGTCCGCCAGCGGCGCGCCACCTCTTCGTCCGTCCATGCCGCCGCCCTGTCCGGATCTGTACGCAATATCGTATGCAGATGGTTGCTCATGGCGGCATACCCCACAACGTCCATCGCAAACAATCGCGCTAGAAAGATCAGGCGGTCTCTTACCCAGGCTTTGCGGTGATCGTAGTCCCGTCCGGATGCGAAGTCCACTCCGCACAGGTGGGCTTGCCTGACGCAACGGGCCGTGCAGTGATAGATGCCTGCGACACCTTCTGGCACAATATCGCGACGTGCGATCGTCATGAGAGGCCTCCTTCCGCTGGAAATATCCTCTCAAACGGATTAGATCGGTTTTGTTCCGGTTTTCAGTAAAATAGATGAAAATTGCGTGTCATGTTTACTGAAAGGGGACACCCGCTCTTAACTCGTGTACTTTGATCGACAGACTGGAAGTTGGCGGAGATCCCATTCAGAATCGGCTGAATTGCAGATTATCCACTGCTTGCATTGGCGTCCGGAATTGGGGGAAAGCCGAAGATTGGCGGAAGTACATTTGTCTGACGGAGATTCCTGCCAAGCCTGCGGAAGGAGATATTGAGTGTCCAATTCCTTTTGGGCGACTGGGTGTCCCAACGATTCAACAGATGCGGGGATCGAAGCGGTTTCTTGTAAACTCTCCCCGCTGATGGCAGAATCGGTCTAGATATCTGACTGAGCTGAAGTGGAAGGGCGTGATCACGACCGTCTATTCTGTCTCGGGAGGTGAATCATGGTTCCGCAGGGATCAGATCAGGCTGCGCCGAAGCGGAAAGCGGCCCGCACGCCGGGGTGGGTCTGGGTAATTGTCGGCGCTGGCGCAGGATTCATGCTCCTGGTGATCCTCGGCATCGTCGCCGCTATCGCCATTCCCAACCTCCTGCTCGCCAAAGACAAAGTCGCCACGCGGAAAACCATCCAGGACATGAAAACCCTCTCGCTCGCCATGGAAACTTACATGCTCGATCACGGCCACTACCCGGCTTCGACGTCTGCCGACGATCTTGCCGCCGTTCTGCAGCAGGGGCAGAGCGGAACCCCACTGCCTACCTGCGATGCCTGGGGGCATCCGTTCATCGTGGAGGTTCAGCCCGGCGTTGCGCACTACTGCATCATCAGCATGGGGCAGAACGGAATTCGGGAAGCCCAAGAGCCCTATTCCGCCTTGCCGCCGGACAACCCGGGGCGCGGCGCGGACATCGTTTTCGTGGATGGAAGCCTGGTGTCTGGTCCGCAGGGAGCCCCGCATTGACGGCGGCTCTCCAGGTGGGCTGCCTCATGTGACTGGCAGGACCGCACGCCAGCCTCTCGTGACGATCGGGGCCGTTGCGAACAGGCTCTTGGGGGGCGCGAGGATTATCGTCCGGCGTCCACCAGCGAGCCGACGGCCTCTCCTTCCAGCGCCTTCAGGATGTTGCCTGGCTGGTAGATGTTCATCACGATGATGGGCAGGTTGTGCTCCTGGCAGAGGGAGAAGGCGGTCTGGTCCATGATGGCCAGGCGCTTCTGCAATGCTTCGGCGTAGGTGAGGCGGGGCAGGAAGATGGCGTCGGGATTATTCTGCGGGTCCCGGTCGTAAATCCCGTCCACTTTGGTGGCCTTGAGTACCACTTGGCAGCCGGCCTCGAGGGCGCGCAGCACCGCGGCCGAATCGGTGGTGAAGAACGGATTTCCCGTCCCGCCGGCAAAAAGGACCACCCGGCCTGCCGCCAGTTCCTGGCGGGCATTGGCGGCAGAGACCGCGCCGGCGAACTGGGGCATGGGGAAGGGGGACAGGATGGTGCAGGGGATGTCCCGCTGCCGCAGGACGGAAGCCAGGGCCACGCAGTTGATCACCGTGGCCAGCATGCCCATGTAGTCGCCGCTGACCCGGTCCACGCCTTGGTAGGTTCCGGCCAATCCCCGGAAGATGTTCCCCCCCCCGGTGACGACGCCCAGCTGAACACCACGCCGGTGCAGCCCGGCGATCTCCCCGCAGAGATAGTCCATGAACGGGGCGTCGAACGGGTCTGAACCCGTGCCCATCAGGGCCTCGCCGCTGAGCTTCAGGAGCACCCGCTGGTAGTTCATCACGCCTCCTTTTCCCCTGCGGGGCGGTCACTTCCGGCCGGTGGCTACGCGCAGGATGTTCTTGCTCACGTAGACGGCCATCATCGGATTGGCTGCCAGGCGTCGCTTGCAGTAGCTGATGGCGTACTTCCACTGTTCGGCGAATGGGACGTAGAGCCGCATGCGGATCCCTTTGGCCACAAGCTCGTCCTGCAGGGCCTGCCGGGGGACGCCCATAAGCATCTGGACTTCGAAGCGGTCGTTGCCCATGCCGAGGCGCGCGGCGATCTTCATGGCGTCCCGAATGACCCACTCTTCGTGGGTGGCGATCTCCGGGTAGTGCCCTTCCTGGAGCAGCAACTCCACGTGCTCCAAGAGTTTCTTCTTCATGTCGGTCTTGTTCTGCAGGGCGATGTCCGCCGGCTCGTTGTAGATGCCGATGCAGATGCGGATCTTCGCCTGCAGGCCTCGAAGGCTCTTGATGTCGTCGGTGGTTCGGAAGAGGCGGGACTGAAGTACGGTGCCCACGTTGGGATACTTCGCCTTGAGCGCCCGGTAGATCTCTAGGGTCATATCGGTAACGGTGTGGTCCTCCATGTCGATCGTGACCTCGAGGTCATGGGTGGCCGCCCGCTGGACCAACTTCTCAATAATCTGCTGACAGTGGTCTTTGCCCCGGTGGCTCCCCAGTTGGGTCGGTTTCAGGGACACCGAAGCATAGGGTTGGCGCCCCAGCTGGTCGATCAGCTTCTCGTAGATCTCTACGGTGTATTGGACCTCTGTGTCATCCTCGAGCTCCTCTCCCAGCAGGTCGATGGTGGAACAGACTTTCCGGGTGTCCCATGATCTCTTGGCGCAATCGAGTGCCGCCTGGATGCTGTCGCCCGCTACGTATGGCGCGGCGAAGATCTTGACCAGCGGTCCGGGGGTCATGTTGATGATCGCCCGTTTCAGGTCCATATGAATCTCCTGTGGCGTAAAAATGGTTTAAATTCAAATGCATATTTAAATATTTTTTAAAACAATCCGCAAGCGCAAATTCGAGGAGTGCCATCTTCGAATCAGATCGATCCTGAATTGTGAATGTTGGGTGCCCTGAATTGATTGGGCGGGTGCGATTCCGGCGGTGCGGCCCGGATGTCGAGGATCGCGCAGCTTGGGTGTCCTGGATTCTGGATCCAGGGATGCCAATCTGGTTGTCCAGGAGTGAACACGATTGTTGGGTGTTCCGAATTCTCAATAGTTGGCTGTCCCAAAGTCTCAATCAAGAGGGTGTCCAGCAATGCTAAGTCTCAATCAATTGGGTGTCCGAAATCTCCCAGAGTCCATCCTGGGGCCCATGGAATCCTGCACCGGCCCGCGCCGGGGAGTGGAAATAAAAACGCCCTGGCGGGAGCCAGGGCGTGTCGCATTCGTTCTGCAGAGTGGGTTTTTTGCGTGACCTCCACCGATCTCAGCGGTCTCCGCTCAGCGGTCGCCTCGCCGCGGGCCCCGGTGGTCGCGGTCCCCGCCGCGGTGCTCGCGGTCGCCGCGCCGCTCGCGCCCGCCGTGGGAGTCGTGCCCGCGGTCGCGCTCGTCGCCGCCCGGAGGCGGCTCCTGCAGCGCTTTCATGCTGAGGCGGATCTTGTTCGGCGGCTCGATGCCCAGCACCTTGACCAGGATCTCGTCGCCCAGCTTCAGCTCGTCGCGGATGTCGGCGATCCGGCGGTGGGACACCTCGGAGATGTGCAGCAGCCCCTCGGTGCCGGGGATGATCTCGACGAACGCGCCGTAGGTCTCGAGCCGGGTGACGCGGCCGTGGTACGTCTTGCCCACCTCGGCCTCCTCGCACAGCTCGTTGATACGCCGGATGGCGTCCTGCGCGGAGGCTTCGTCCAGGGCGTAGATCTTGACCGTGCCGTCATTCTCGATGTCGATCTTGGCCTTGGTGGCGTCGACGATGGCCTTGATGTTCTTGCCACCGGGGCCGATCAGGTCCTTGATCCGGTGGACGGCGATCTCCAGCTTGTAGAGGCGCGGTGCGTTCTCCGACAGGCTGGCGCGGGGCTGCGGGATCGCCTGGTTCATCTTATCCAGGAGGAACATCCGGCCGCGGTGGGCCTGGTCGAGGGCCTCCTTCATGATCTCGGGGGTGATGCCCGTGATCTTGATGTCCATCTGCAGGGCGGTCACGCCGTCGGCCGTGCCGGCCACCTTGAAGTCCATGTCGCCGTAATGGTCCTCGAAGCCGGCGATGTCGGTCAGGATGGCGTAGCGCTCTCCCTCCTTGATCAGGCCCATGGCCACGCCGGCGATGTGCTTGGGGATCGGCACGCCCGCATCCATGAGCGCGAGCGACCCGCCGCAGACCGTGGCCATGGAGGAGGAACCGTTGGACTCCAGGATGTCGGAGACCACGCGGATGGTGTAGGGGAACTGCTCGTCGGTGGGGATGATCGACCGGATGGCCCGCTCGGCCAGGGCGCCGTGCCCGATCTCGCGCCGGCCGGGGCCGCGCAGGAAGGACACCTCGCCCACGCTGAAGGGCGGGAAGTTGTAGTGGACCATGAAGGCCTTGCTGGACTCACCGACGAGGGTGTCCATGAATTGGATGTCGTCGGGGGTGCCGAGGGTGATGGTGACCAGCGCCTGGGTCTCGCCGCGGGTGAACAGGGCCGAGCCGTGGGTGCGGGGCATCAGGCCGACTTCGATGTCGATGGGCCGGATCTGATCGGTGGAGCGCTTGTCCGGCCGGGTATGCTTCTCCAGCAGCTCGGTCCGGAACAGCTCTTCTTTCAGCCGCTCGAAGATCATGCCGGCGAACCGGCGTTTCTCGGTCTCCTCCTCGGGGATGGTGGTGAGGAACTCCTCCTTGACGGCCTTCATCCGGCGCTCGCTGGCCAGCTTGCCCGTCGTGTAGAGGGCGTCCAGGATCTTGGCCGTGCACTTCTCGCGGATCTCGGCCGACAGGTCCGCCGGCAGCTCGATCGGCGGGATGGTCCACTTGACCGGATTCTTCTGGGCGTACAGCTGCTTCTGCAGGCCGACCAGCTTTTTGATCTCCTGGTGGGCGATCCGGAGTGCCTCGAGGAGCAGCTCCTCGCTGACTTCCTTGGCGCCGGCCTCGACCATGACGATGGCCTCCTCGCTGGCCACCACGACCAGGTTCAGGAGGGTTCGCTCCATCATGTCCGTGGTGGGGTTGACCACCAGCTGGCCGTCGACGAAGCCCATGCGGACCGCCCCGACAGGGGTCACGAACGGGATGTCGGAAAGGTACAGCGCGGTCGAGGCGCCGGTGATGCTCAGGATGTCGGGATCGTTCACGCCGTCGGCGGAGAACACCAGGGCGATGACCTGGGTCTCGTGGAAGTAGCCCTCCGGGAAGAGCGGCCGGATCGGCCGGTCGATCTGCCGGCTGGTCAGGATCTCCTTCTCCGAGGGGCGGCCCTCCCGCTTGTGGAATCCGCCGGGGAACTTGCCGGCGGCGTATGTGTACTCGCGGTAGTCCACCGTCAGGGGCAGGAAGTCGGCGTTCTCGCGGGGCTTCGTCTGGGCGCAGGCGGTGGCCAGCACCACCGTGTCGCCGTAGCGCACGAGAGCGGAGCCGTTGGCCTGCTTGGCCAGGCGGCCGGTCTCGATGATCAGTTCCTTGCCACCGATTTCAACAGATGCGCGAAACATAAACAGTCCTCCAAATTCAGTAGGTCCCGGTCCGGCTCGGGCAGTGGTTCGCGCGCTCCGCTTCAGGAGCGGGGCGGCCGGCCGTGGATCCGGGTGCGATAAAGTGCGAACGGCCGGTAGAGCGCCACCGGCCGTGATGATTCCAGTGAAGATTGCGGTGAGGGAGGTGTCAACGTGGTGGTTATTTCCTCAGCCCGAGCTCGCCGATGAGCTTGCGGTAGCGTTCGATGTCCGTCTGGCGCAGGTACTCCAGCAGCCGCTTGCGCTGGCCGACGATCCGGAGCAGGCCGCGGCGGGAATGATGGTCGCTGGCGTGCGTCTTGAAGTGATCGTTGAGCTCGTTGATCCGCTGGGTCAGCAGGGCCACCTGAACCTCGGTCGATCCCACGTCCTTGGTATGGCGCTGGAAGCGGCGCATGATTTCCTGCTTGTTGTCCTTCGATAAAGTCACGACCGGTCCTCCTCGAGGCGTATTCAAAAGAACGCATAAGCTACCACGGGGAATCCCTTTTGTAAAGCGAAATTTTGCGTGTAAAATCCATGCCGGGCCGCGGGCCGGAAGGGGCCGGGGACGGGATCTCCCTGAGGCGGACCGGAAAGGATTGTACCATGAAACGGCTGGAAGACCGGATCTTCGAGGCGCTGCGGGAGGAGGGGGGCGCTGCTGCCGCGGACGAGCTGGCGCGCCGGTTCCTCGGCGTGGCGGCCGGGGGGCGCGCCGCCGCCCGGATCGTCGAGACGGCGCTGGCCCGGGACCGCCGCTTCCGGCAGGGTCCCGAAGGTTGGGAGGCGGCCCTGGCCCCTGCGGCGGCGCAGGCCCTGTCCGAGTGCCCCTGGCGCGTGCTGCTGGCCGACTCCAACCAGGCCGGCCCCGGGACCGTGCGGGTGCTGGCGGTGGCCGAGTTCCAGCCGGGGGATGCGGGTTCGTTCGCCGCGGCCGGCTATGTGACCGGGCCGGCCGACGCCGCCCGTGAAACCGTGGCGCAACTGGAGGCCGCCGCGGCCGACCTGCCGGTCCAGGCCCTGACCGACCTCAAGCTGCTGCGGCTCCTGGACGACCTGCTCGCCCGCCCGGGTCTGTTCCTGCGCGGATTGCGCGGGCGCGATCTTGGCGCCCTGCTCCAGGCGGCCGAGGAGACCGGCACGGGCCTGCCGGAGCATTTCTATTCCCTCCAGGAGCTGGTCCGCTTGGTCTGGCCGGCGGGCCGTCCGTTCTCGGCCGAGGCGGCCTGGGACCACTTCCAGGTGCCCGTGCGGCGAGAGGAGCCGCTGCTGGCGGAGCTGGCTGCCCTGCCCGCGATGCTCCCGCGGCTGATCGAGGAGCTGGCTTTGGCGGGAGTGGAGCGGCTGGACGAGCTGCCGCCCCGGCTGGAAGAGCTCCACCGCCCGCTGGACCTCTCCCGATACGGCTTTGGCCGCGCCGACCTGGACGGCCTGCCCGAGGCGCCGGGGGTGTACACCCTCTCCGACGCGGCCGGTCGGGTGATCTACGTGGGGAAGAGCGTCAACCTGCGCCGCCGGGTCCAGGGGTATTTCCGCTGGCGGGCCGACGGGGATCCCAAACTCGAGCGGATCCAGGAGGAAACCTTCCGCCTGGCGGCGGAGCCGCTGGGATCGGACCTCGAAGCGCTCCTCGAGGAGGCGGAGCGGATCGCCCGGCTCCGGCCACCCATCAACGTGCAGCTGGAGGTCCATGAGGCACCCCGCGAGAAAGGGATCCAGGATCCGCTGGTGGTGCTCCTGCCCCACCGGGATGAGGGGCGGGCGGTCCTGTTCCTCCTGCATCCGGCGGGGAGTGTCCAGCGGCTGGCGCTGGACCAGCCGGCGGATCCGGTCGTGCTGGAAAGGTTCCTCGCCGCGGCCGAGCGCAACGAGCCGTTTCCCGGGGCGACGGCATATGGCGATAGGAGCTTCCCGCTGGCGCTGCGGTGGCTCCGCAAGAACAGCCACCGGCTGACATTTTTCCTTTACCATGACTTTCCGGGACGGGCAGATCTCGTGCGGGTCCTCCTGGCCGCCCTGGCGGAAGGGAAGTTCGCCGAGCGGCAGATCTTTCTCTGAAACCGGTTTCCGCACCCGGCATCCAAACGGGCGCGTGACGTTTCCCATTCAACAACCCCATACACTTGAGGGCGCCCTCCACGGCGCCCTTTTTTCCTGTCCCGGGCCGCAGGACGGGCCTTTCCGCGCCCGTTACAAGTTCTTACATTTCCTTACAAAATACTGCGTCCTGCCTTAAGCCCCGATGGTACGATGCCGCCCGATTGATTCCCGGGGGAAGACCCCCATCTCGCGAGGAAAGGAAACGGTATGCTGGAGCGCTTCTTCACGCAGGCGTTGCCCCCCGGCAGTTACGAGAAGTTCCTGGAGAGCGGCAACCTGTCGTTCCTCTACCGCCCGCAGCTCTTCGACATCCTGATCCTGCTGGCCTACATCCTGATCCTGGCTCTGCTCAGCGCGTACGGTCTGCGCCGTTACTACTACCTCTACTGGTTCAAGAAATACCGCCACGTGCACCCCGAGCCCGCCGGCCGGTTCGCCGAGCTGCCCATGGTCACGGTGCAGCTGCCGATGTACAACGAGATGTACGTCGGCCCGCGCATCCTCAACGCCGCCTGCCAGCTCGATTACCCCAAGGACAAACTTCATATCCAGGTTCTGGACGACTCCACCGACGAGACGGTGGAGATCATGCAGAAGGCGGTCGACTACTGGCTCCAGCGCGGCTTCATGGTGGAGTACATCCACCGGGTGAACCGCGGCGGCTTCAAGGCCGGCGCCATGCACAACGGCCTCCAGACCGCCAGGGGCGACATCATCGCCATCTTCGACGCCGACTTCGTCCCCAACGCCGACTTCCTCCAGCGCACCGTCCATTACTTCACCGATCCGGACGTCGGCATCGTGCAGACCCGCTGGGCCCACCTCAACGGCGACTACTCGCTGCTGACCCGCTGCCAGACCATTTTTCTGGACGGCCACTTCATGATGGAGAGCCTGCCGCGCGCCCGGGCGGGCCTGTTCGTCAACTTCAACGGCACCGCCGGGCTGTGGCGCAAGCAGGCCATCGACTCGGCCGGCGGCTGGCACCATGACACCATCACCGAGGACCTCGACCTGAGCCTGCGGGCCCAGATGAAGGGCTGGAAGTTCGTCTACCTGCCCGAGATCGAGTGCCCGGCCGAGCTGCCGGTGGAGATGAACGCGTTCAAGAGCCAGCAGAACCGCTGGGCCAAGGGATCCACCCAAGTCTGCCTGAAGCTGCTCGTGCCCATTCTGCGCTCCGACCTGCCGCGGCGGATCAAGACCGAGGTGTTCTTCCACCTGACCGCCAACTTCGCCTACCCGCTGATGATCCTGCTCCCGCTCATCCTGGTGCCGGCCATGATCGTCCGCTTCCACCAGGGGCTGGCGGAGATGCTGTTCATGGACCTGCCCATTTTCCTGGCCTCCACCGTGAGCGTGGCCCTGTTCTACATCCAGTCCCAGAAGGCGCTCTACCCCGACTGGCGCGAGCGGGTGCGCCTGCTGCCCTTCCTGATGGCCCTCGGCATCGGCCTGTCCGTGACCAACGGCAAGGCGGTGATTGAGGCGCTGCTGGGCATCAAGTCCTCGTTTGTCCGCACGCCCAAATTCCACGTGACCACCCGCCGGGACAAGTGGTTCAGCAAGAAATATCGCGGCAAGCTCGGCTTCTGGCCGCTGCTGGAGATCGCCTTCGGCGTTTACTTCCTGTGGGTGATCTTCTACAGCTTCGACATCGGCAACTACGGCGTGGTGCCCTTCCTGCTGCTCTTCCTGGTGGGCTACTTCTACACCGGGTTCTCCTCGCTGTTCCACAACCTGCTGAAGTTCCCGCTCGTGGACATGGGCTGGCGCCGGCTGCGGGAGATGCTGGACTGACGCCCCGCCGGCTATAAAATGATCCCCAACCACCGGGCCCCGCGGCCCGGTTTTTTTATTGCGGATTGCGGATTGGCAAACATGCCGGGTCCCGGCATGCTCGACCGGGGCAAACGGATTCCAATCCGCAATCCGCAATTCGCAATTGTGGGTCGGCTACTCTTCTGAAGGATTCTGGGGGAGGGCGGGGGCGACCCGGAGGGTGTGGGACTTCTGCAGCCGGACCCGCCCGGGGACGCCCTTGATCTTCTGCACGAACTTGCACCGCGTCCAGCGGACGTCGGCGGAGGGCTCCTTGCGGGCGCCGGAGTACCACGCGGCGACAGCGGCGGCCTCCCGCAGTTCCTCCAGCGGCGGGTCCTCCTTCCGACCCCACTGCAGGACCACGTGGGAGCCGGAGAAGTCCGCCGCATGGCACCAGATGTCGTTGGGGCGGCCGACGCGGAAACTCAAGTGGTCGTTGTCGGCGGCGCTCCGGCCCACCAGGATCGTTCGCCCTCCGCGGCTCAGGAAACGCCGCAGCCGGCGGTCCGTGGGGGGCGGTGCCGGGCCGGGGGCGGGCCTGGGGCGCCGGCTCTCGAGGGCCTGGGACGAGGCGGCCTCGAGCTCCGCGGGAGATCGGGCGGCGGCGACCGACGAGGTCAGGCCCTCGGTTTCGGCCAGCCGGCGCCGGGCGGTGGCCAGCCGCTCCGGCACCGCCCGGGCGGCCTGGCGGGCCTTGCGGTGGCGGCGGAAATAGACCTCCGCGTTTTCCGACAGGGACTTCAGGGGGTCCAGGGGGATCTGGATTGGCCGCTGTTCCGGGTCGTAGAGGTCCGCCAGTTCGATCGACGCGCCCCGGTAGCCGGTCCCGAGTCGGGACAAACCGGCGAGGATGATCTCTCCCAACTGCTTCAGCCGGTCCGCGTCTTCCGTGGCCGCCAGCTGGAGTTCCAGCGAGTGGATCTTGCCCGCGGCCCGGCGGGCCCGCTCCCCCAGGCGGCGGAGCAACTCCCCCTTCGTCTGATGGAAGGCCTGGTGCCGCAGGGTGTAATCCAGCCAGAGGGCCAGAAGCGGACCGAATTCGCGGGACTCCCGGCATTCCCAGCCGGTGGCGGACTGCAGCGGGAAGGAAGACAGCCGCACCTGGCGGGCGGGATCCAGGGGGAAGTCTCCTTCCGGCCAGGAGACCGGGCTGTACAAGTAGAATCGGTCGGCCTCGCGGTAGGCCAGGTCACATATTTCCGCCGCCCGGGCCGCGACGGTTTCGGCGGGCGCCTCCTCCCCGGCGCGGGCCAGCGCTTCCTCGACCAGCGTCGGGCTCAGCCGGCGGACGGAGCGGACCAGGCGGGAGCGCCACTCCGCGCGCGGGTACCCGGCCAGGAAGGGCGCGAGGGACTCCGGGAGCGGATCGATCCGGCCGGGGCGATTCTCCGGGAGGTGCTTCGCCGGGGGGCGGAGCAGCCGCTGGCGCAAGGCGCCGAGGGCGAACAGGACCGCGTCGTCGGGGCCGCACAGGTACAACGCGGGCGCGATGGGGCGGATCTCCGCCCGCAGGGAATGGACCATGCCGCCGGCGGCAAGGGAAAAAACGAGGACCCGGTCGTCGGGGATTTTCTCCACCGACACCAGCGTCGCTCCGGCGACGGCCGCGTCGACGGGGGCGCAGGGCTGCCAATCGGCCGCGGCGGCCGGATCGGCCGGGCCGGCTGGGAGGCAAGCCGGGAAATGGGAGGTCAGGAGGAACAATAGGTCGGCGTCCGGGCCGGCCCAGCGGAGGCGCAGCCGGGTATGGCCGGCGGTCTCGGCCGCTCGCAGGCGCAGCCCGTGATACCGCCGGTGCAGTTCCCGGCTCCAGTGGTGGAGATGGAAATCCTCGAGCAAATCAGGCGACCCGGGCGATGTGGGAATCCGACAGGATGTCCTGCCAGCACTTTGCTTCCCGGTCGAAAATGCCCCAAATCAGGCCGATGCCCAGGCAGGCGATCGCCAGGACGTAGAAAGTCGTGCGCAGCAGGACCGCGCCGGGCGATCGGAGGCCCTCCTGCTGGAAGCGCACTTCTAGGCCGACCAGGCCCATGCCGATGGTCCGCTGCCAGAGAAAGAGGAAGTAGAAGCTGTAGACGAACTGGCTCAGGAGCAGAAACACGACGAACAGCAGGCCCATGGACCGGGAGAAGAAGGGTTGCTGGGTCGAGAAGGAAACCAGGAAGAGCAACAGGAGCGACATCCCCAGGACCACCAGCAGGTCGATGAGGCCGGCCAGGGCCCGGCTGACCAGCACGGTGCGATCGCTGCGGGCGCGGGCCGGGGCCGGTTCCGGACGGGCCTTCTGGCGCTCGATCAGCTCGCCGAGGGGCAGAAAGAGGTCGTTCTTGGCGGCGGCCGGTTCGGGCGCGATGGTGATCTCCTCTTCCCACTGCCCGCCGCCGGGCCGGGGATTCTTGGCCAGGTCCAGCTCGTCGAAGGACGGCGAAGGGTGGGTCTCGATGGCGCGGAGTTCCTCTTCCAGGGTGACCTCGGAGTCCTTGAACAGCTGGCGGTGGGTGTCCGCCAGTTTCTCCTTCAGGTCGAGGCCCTTGGCGAGCGGGGCGGCGGGGGCGGGTTCCGGCGGTTTCGGCGCCGGCTTCTGGGGAAACTGCAGCTTGTCGCGGAGCTTCTCGTCCTGAAGCCCCTCCTTGACGAGGGGAGGCGCGAAACGCTGGCTGAGCTTGGCCTTCTGCTGGTCGAGCTCCTGGTCCGGCAGCGGCTCCCTGGACAGGGTCTTGAGGTTCTGGAGGGTCTCCTGGAGCTCCTTCGCCTTGCGATGCTCCTCGACTTTTTTGGAGACCTCCTTCTTCCATTCCGGGGCGGCGGGATCCTCGACCGGCTTCACCTCCGACTTTCCCCCCGGCTCCAGGTTGAACACCGACGGAAATTGCAGAAGGCGCTGATTCTCTTTGTTTTTCATCGGCCGCCCACGATCTCGTTGAAACTGGACTCAAATCCGCTAAAATGGTAGCAAATCGGACGGAGCGAATCAATGGAAATGCGGCGCAGGTTCTGGTGGGTGAACGGGGGGATCCTCCTGATCCTCGCCGGCCTGTACGCTCTCTTCCAGCTCTACGAGGTGGAGTTCCTGGAGTACGTCGTGGAGCGGACAGTCGTGGAAAAACTCGATCCGGACATCGCTCCCGCCCCCGTCCAGGAGCGGTTCGCCCGGTTCCGGGAGTGGTGCCGGACGGGACGCCTCCCCCGGCCGGACTATCGGGTGGCGCTCCTGGACACGGCCGCCTACGTCGAGAAAATCGAAGTGCTCGAGCCGGACGACCTGGACCGCATCGAGCGCTATTTCGAACGGGGACTGAAATGAGTCAACCGGAATCCCTGGCCTTCCTCCACGCCAGGCAGGTCCTGACCATGCGCGGGCCGGCCCGCCCGAGGGTCGGTGCGGAGCTGGCCGATCCGGGGCTGGTGGAGGACGGCGCCATCCTGATTCGGGGGGGCCGGATCGCCGCCGTCGGGACGACCGCGGAGGTCGCCCGGGACCTGCCGCGGACCGCGTGCCGGGTGGTGGACCTGGGCGGCCGCGACATCGTCCTGATGCCCGGCTTCGTGGACTGCCACTCCCACCCCGTTTTCTGGGGCACCCGCGAGGAGGAGTACGAACTGCGCATCGCCGGGGCCACCTACGAGGAGATCGCGGCCAAGGGCGGAGGCATTCTCAACAGCGCGCGCCGGGTGGCGTCGGCCAGCGTGGCGCAGCTGACGGAGAGTCTCCTGGGCTGCTGCCGCCGGTTCCTCGAGCTGGGGACCACCACCTTGGAGGCGAAGAGCGGCTACGGACTCAGCCTGGACGGGGAACTGAAGCTGCTGCGGGCCGTCCGGGAGGGGGCGCGGCGCACGCCGCTCGATCTCGTGCCGACCTTCCTCGGCGCGCACGCCTATCCGCCGGAATACCGGGAAGACCACGCGGGCTACCTCCGCCTGCTCATCGGGGAGATGATCCCCGCCGTGGCCGCGGAAGGGTTGGCCCGGTACTGCGATGTGTTCTGCGACCGCGGCTTCTTCTCCCTGGACGAGGCGCGGGAAATCCTCGCCGCCGCCCGGGCGGCCGGGCTTCGGCCCCGCCTGCACGCCGACGAGCTGTCGCCTTTCGGCGGCGCGGAACTGGCGGCGGAGATCGGCGCGGCCAGCGCCGACCATCTGGAACAGATCAGTCCGGCGGGCATCCGGGCCCTGGCGGAGGCGGGCGTCATCGCCGGACTGCTGCCCGGCACCGCCTTCAACCTCAGGCTCGAGCACTACCCGCCGGCCCGGGAGATGATCGCGGCAGGCGTCCCCGTGGCCCTGGCCACCGATTTCAATCCCGGCACCTGCTTCACGCCCAGCATGCAGCTGGTGGTCGCCATCGCCTGCACTCAGCTCCGGATGCGGCCCGCCGAGGCGCTGGTGGCCGCCACCGTCAACGGCGCCTGGGCCCTGGACCTGGGCCTGGACCGCGGCACGCTGGAGCCGGGCAGGCGGGCCGACGTCGCGGTGATGGCGGTGGCCAACTACCAGCAGATTCCCTACCTGTTCGGAGTAAACCATTGCGTGGAGACCCTGAAGGATGGGATTCCCCTCCGGGGGCTGGCCTTCCTTGGGGACGGGTCCGTGAATTGACAAAAGCGTGACCCCCGACACATCGCGTTGCGGGTCGGAAGCATACAATGCTACAATGTTGGCCGATTCTGTCGACGGAGGTTGGACTTCATGGATGATCTGAGCAAGAACAAGGCGGTGGCGGATCTGCCGGATGTGGAAGCGTCCCCCACGACCCGCCTGCTGAAAAAGAAGACCGAGGGCATCCAGGGAGAGACCGCCGGCACCACGCCGCTCACGCACCGGCTGGCCGACATTTCCACCCTCGGCGAAGCGGAGGAGAAGAAGAAATCCGGAGCCAAGTGGCTGATCATCGGTATCGTCGCGATCGTGGTGATCGCGGCGGGCATCGGCGGCTTCTTCTTCCTGCGCTCGGACGAGAGCGGCATCTTTTCCGGAGGCGGTTCAGGCATCGACGGCTCCGGGACCGACTCCATGGATGCCAACATCGTCCAGGGCGGCGGCGCCGCGCCGTCCCTGCCCGCGGACCGGGCTCCGGTAGCCTCGGGCGAGACCCGCCCCGCCGCTGCGGCGACGCCGGCGGCGAGCCCGGCCGCCTCTGCCCCGTCCCAGCCCGCGCCCGCCCCCGAGCCGTCTGCCGGGACGGTCCAGGCCGCCCGGGTGGACAAGCCCACGTCCACCATATCGGGCGGATCGGACGCCGCGCCGTCCATCGGCGGCACCGCGGCGCCCGCGCCGTCAACTCCCGCGCCCGCCGCGGCCACCCCCACGCCGTCCGCCCCCACGCCGTCCGCCCCCGAGACCAGAAACTCGCTGGAATCCGGCTTCACCCTGAGCGAGCAGACGCAGGTGAAGGAAGGCGACCTGGTCCCCCTGACCGCCGACGTCATCAAGCCCGAGATCGTCAACCGCTCCCAGCCCCGGATGCCGCCGCTGGCCCAGCAGATGCGCAAGAGCGGCCAGGTGATCGTGCGGGTGCTGGTGGACGAGAACGGCTCGGTCAGCGACGCCCGCCTGGTGAGCGAGAATCCCAAGGGCTTCGGCTTCGGCCAGGCCGCCCTTGACGCCGCCGGCAAGTTCAAGTACAAGCCGGCCCGCAAGGGGAACGTCCGGGTCAAGGTGTGGGATACGATCTTCTTTACGTTTCGGTAGGCTTGAAGATGGAGTAGTCCAGGTTGGCGAACCGGCTGAACTGCTCCTGGAAGGCCAGAAACACTGAATCGGTCGGGCCGTTGCGCTGCTTGGCGACGATGATTTCCGCCACCCCCTTCATCTGGGGATCATCCTTGTTGTACATGTCGTCCCGGTAAATGAAGGCCACCACGTCGGCGTCCTGCTCGATGGAGCCCGACTCCCGCAGGTCAGCCAGGATCGGCTTGTGGTCCCCCTTGCGGGTCTCGGGCGCCCGGCTGAGCTGAGACAGGGCGATGACGGGCACGTCCATCTCCTTTGCCAGGGCCTTCAATTGGCGTGAGATGGCCGAGATTTCCTGCACGCGGTTGTCATAGCGGCGGTCGCCGGTCAGCAGCTGGAGGTAGTCGATGACGATCATGTCCAGGCCGTGCTCTTTCCGGATGCGCCGGGCTTTGGTCTGGAGTTCCAGCAGCGACAGGCTGGCCGAGTCGTCGATGTAGATCCTGGCCTTGTCCAACTCGCCCGCCGCGTGGCCGAGGCGCTCCCAGTCCTCCTTGGAGAAGAAGCCGGTCCGGAACTTCTGCCCGTCGATGGCCGCCGTGGAGGCCAGCAGGCGCAGGGCCAGCTGCCGGGCCGACATTTCCAGCGAGAAGATGGCCACGGAGGCGTTGCCGTCGGTGGCTGCGTGCAGGGCGATGTTCAGCGCCAGGCTGGTCTTGCCGACGGACGGGCGGGCGGCGACGATGACCAGGTCGCCGCGCTGCAGGCCGCAGGTCAACTGGTCGAGCTTGGTGAAGCCCGTGCCGATGCCGGTGATGGAGCGTTTGTCGCGGTACAGCTGGGTGAGGTGGCCGTACGCCGCGGCCAGGGCGTCGCTCAGGGAGATGTAATTCTGCTTGATGAAGGACTGGGAGATGTCGAAGATCCAGGTCTCGGCGCTCTTGAGCACGTCCATGGCGGTCCGGTTCTGGCCGTAGCTCTGGTCGAGGATGGACTGGGACACCTGGATCAGCCGGCGCAGGATGGATTTCTCCCGGAGGATCTCGACGTAGTGCATGACGTTGTCGAGCCGGGGAAAGCCGTCCGTGAGGGAGTTCAGGTAATTGAGGCTGACGGGTTCCTTGATTCCCTGCCCGTCGAGCAGGTTCTTGACGGTCAGCTCGTCGACCGGCTGGTTGTTCTGGTACAGCCGGCGCATCGCCCCGAAGATGTGGTAGTGGCCCTCGAGCGAGAAGTCCTCCGGGGCCAGCTTGTCGCTGATCTGGGTGAGAAGGTCGTTGTTGACCAGGATTGCCCCCAGGATGGCCCTTTCGGTGTCGAGGTCCTGGGGCAGGGGACGGGTGGCGAGGGACTCGGTGGCCATCGGTCAGCTTCCTTTCGTGCCTCCCATTGTACCCCAACTCCTCCCGTTTGCGGATTGGTCGGGTGAAAAAAGAGGGGGACAAAACCGGTTGGCTTTGTCCCCCGTGTCTCTCGGGCGGGGAGGCCTTTCCCGGGCCGCGGTTACTCCGCTTCCGGGGCGGGGGGCGGGACCGGAGCCGCTTCGGTCTCGGCGGGCGGGCCTTCGCGCTTGACCACCAGCTTGATGTGGGCGGTCACGTCGTGGTGAAGCTTGATGGGGATGGTGTACTCGCCGAGGGTCTTGATCGGGTGGTCCAGCTTGATCTTGCGGCGGTCGATCTGGAAGCCCTGGGCCGCCAGGTCGTGGCCGATCTCCATGGACGTCACGGAGCCATACAGGCTGTCGCCTTCGCCGACCTTCTTGGTGATCTCGATGACCACGTCGTTGACGGCCTTGGCCAAGATCTCGGACTCTTCCTTCAGCTTGGCTTCCTGCTTGGCCCAGGTCAGCTTCTGGTTCTCAAGGTAGTTCAGATTCCCGGCGGTGGCGGTCAGGGCCAGCTTGCGCGGGATCAGGTAGTTCCGGGCGTACCCGTCGCTGACATTGACCACGGCGCCGCGCCGTCCCAGGTTATCCACGTCTTCAATCAGGATGATCTTCATGTTTGTCTACTCCCGTCGTTGGTTTGCCGCCGCGGCGGTTAGAACTCGTCCGAGGCGAACGGCACCAGGGCCAGCACCCGGGCGCGCTTCACCGCCCCGCGCAGCTGCCGCTGGTGGGGCGAGCAGACCCCGGAGATCCGGCGGGGCATGATCCGGCCGCGCTCCGGGATGAAGAGGCGCAGGAGGTCGACGTTCTTGTAGTCGATGTGCGGGATCTTCTCCTCGCAGAACTTGCAGACTTTCTTCCGCCGGTAGACGAACCGGCGCTGGGGCTTGTCTCCGTTACTCATGGCTCACCTCGTCATCATGTCTTGGGCGGCGCTCCCGCTGGGGAGGCTCCGGGCGGTCTCCGGCCGGGGCCAGCTTCTTCTTCCGCTTCTCCAGGCCCTCGCGCTTCTTCTGGTGGTAGGCCTTGCGCTTCTCGACGACCTCCAGCACCTCGTCCGTGCGGACGGTGAGGAACCGGATGACCTCGTCGGCCACCTTCAAGCGGCGCTCCAGCTCGTCCACCAGCTTGCCGTCGCCCTCGAAGCGGATGATGTAGTAGAAGGCCTCGCGGACCTTGCGGATCTCGTAGGCCAGCTTCCGCTTTTCCCAGAGGTCCAGGCTCTCGAGCGTGCCGCCGAGCTGCTGGACATAGCCCTTCAGCCGGTCGGCGATCTCGGTCTGCTTCTCCTCCGGGGTGTCGGGAGCGACCAGATAAACTAACTCGTACTTGCTCACGTGGCAACTCCTTCAAAATTCAGGTTTTAACTACAGGATGCAGTTCCTGTGGACCCCGGTGGCGAGTCAAGGTCCCTTTCTATGGAACGCAAATTGTACATTAATATTCCGGAAAATCAACAGTTTTTTCGGCTATCCGAGGAAGTAGGTGTGAGTCGGGTACAGCTTGTGCGGCCGCCGGGTGGTGGGGCGCAGGGTGGTGCAGCGGTGGCGGTTCAGGGTCTTGAGGCCGTACGAGTCGAAGAGGCGGATCCGGCGGTCGGTGATGCTCTCCACCACGGTCCAGTGGTCGTATACGCCGCCCAAACCGAGGAGGACCGCCCGGCCGGCGCCGTCGCCCAGGAACGCGACCATTTCGTTCCAGAACCGGTCCAGGGGCGTGTCCGGGTCGCGCTTGAAGGGCATGTTGCGCTGGAGGGCGCCCAGCTCGTCCACGCTCCTGAAGATGCCGCCAATGACGTGGAGGTTGAGGCCTTCGACTAGGATCCGGCCCAGCATCCGCCGCTGGCTGAGGTAGATGATGATCTGGCGGAAGAGGTCTTTGCAGGCCTCATCGTCCAGCCGCCGGACGATGCGGGCCGCGTTGACGATGCTGTAGACGCCGCAGAGGCCGTCCAAGGCGCCCTGCTCGTACGGAGTCTTGGTCATGAAGGCACGTTCCGGCAGAGACGGTATCCAGCCAGCGCATTATATCCGGATTGCCGGACGGGCACAACCGGGGATTGTCCGGGCAGTCCGCCGCCGGGCCGCCCGGAGGAGGCCGAATCAGCCGGCGGGAGCCGGATCAGTCTACAACTCCAGCTCGTACCGGTGGTCGCAGAAAGGCGCGCCCTGCATCAGGGTTTGCGTCCGGGTGAACTTCATCTCCGGATTGAAAGCCAGCGCGGTGGCCTTGTCCGGGTGGCAGCAGCAGGCGTAGCCGATGTCGGCGGCGCCGGCGTCCCGGAAGGTTTTGGCCCAGAGGCATTCCGTGATCTTCATCTGCACGACCGTCGGGGTGTCCTCGGGCAACTCGAAGGTCAGCACGTGCTCCCAGAACGGGTTGGGCTTCCGGAAATCGGCCATCCAGGCCGCCAGGTCACGCTTGGGTAATTTCCGGGCGAATTCAGCCACCTGCTTGACGGCCGCCTTGTCGTTGCTTTCCTTCAGCAATTCCAGTAGTTTCTCCCGGCCCAGGATCTCGGCCATCTGCTGCATGCCGGGGATGAAACCCTCGGCGTAGGCAAACTGGAAGATCTGGGCGTAGGTCATCTCCGACTTGGCCTGGAACTTGTGGGGCGGCACAGCGGCGGCCGGCTTTTCCTCCTGCGGAGCCGCGGCGGCCAGGGCCGGGCAGCCGATGCAGGCCAGCGCCCCGCCCGCCAGAGCGCAGCGGAGGAAGTGCCGGCGGTCGGGCGCGAGGGATTGAATGGTGTTGGACATAACCACCTCCTGGGATGTCTGTTCGCTCCCAGCGCGGGATCCGGCGATCCTGCCCAGGGAACCCGCCTTCGCAGCGCAGGAAGGCAATCCTCCCCGCCGGTCCAGCCGGGCTGGCCGGGGCGGGATCGATTCGGATGGTTTGAGTCGCCGGAGCCTCGCGACGGGGCGAATCAGTTTTTTACATTATAGTTCAAAACAAATTCCGGGGCAATTCCGGAACCCGATTCGCCTCTTCGATGGTCGCTGCCTGATTCCAGTCGTCCTGGGCGTATAATCGGGTGCGCAACCTGGGATCGAGGTGAAGTTGTGCCGCGTTTTTTCATTGTGACTGTGCTGCTCGGGTGGGGGCTCCTCCTCTGGGGGATGGCCCAGGGCGGCGATGACGCCCGGGTGGCCGTGCGGGTGCTGGACCTGCTGAAATTGCGCGAGCTGGGCGTTAGCGCCGTCGCCCGCCCGCTGCAGGTGGACCTGGATCGGGAAGCGGCCGGGGAAGCACGATCGATCTCCGTCCGCATGGACGGGCGGGACGCCCTTTCCGTCCGCCTGGACCAGGCGGCCGAGCGGCCGGCGAAAGGCCTGCGGATCCGCCCCGGCGACGGGGACGGGACCTGCCGGGTGGCCGCATCGGGAATCCCCGACCGGGCGTACCGGGGCAGCCTGGAAATCACCGTGGAATCAGGCGTCCTGCGAATCGTCAATCAACTGCCGCTGGGCGATTACCTGGCCGGCGTCATCGGCAGCGAAGGAGGGACGGACGCCCCGCCGGAGGCCTTGCAGGCCCAGGCGGTGCTGGCCCGCACCTTCGCCTGCCGGCACCGGCGGCGGCACGGGGCCGCGGACTTCTGCGACACCACCCACTGCCAGCTCTACCAGGGGCGCGCCTCCGCAACTCCCGCGGTAGAGGAGGCGGTGCGGGCCACGGCCGGCGAGACCCTGGCCTGGCAGGGCGCGCCGGCGCGGGCGTTCTACCACTCCACCTGCGGCGGGGCCACGCGCCCGTTCGCCGACGCCTGGGGGCGGCCGGGCCCGCCGTACCTGGAGGGCGTGGCGGACGGCGACGCCTGCCGGGAATCGCCCCATTTCCGCTGGGAATTCCGGATCCGCCACGCCGACTGCATGGAGCTGCTGCGGGCGGTGGCTGGCGGACACCCCGCGGCCCTGGCGGTGGCGGAGGCCGGCGCCGGCGGCTGGGTCCGGTGGCTGGCCGTGCGGCAGCAGGACGGCTCCGTCCGCCGCCTGCGCGGCGAGGAGTTCCACAGCCGGGCCGGGCGGCGGCTGGGTTGGAACGCCATCCGCAGCGCCTGCTTCACGGTGCGGCGGGAGGGCGATACGTGGGCGTTCGAGGGCCGCGGGTTCGGCCACGGCGTCGGCCTCTGCCAGTGGGGGGCGGCCGGCCTGGCGCGCCAGGGTTGGGACCACGCCCGGATCCTCGCCTTCTATTTCCCTGGCACGAATCTCCGCCGGGAATAGCCTCCCGCCGGGCTTTTCCCAGACGAAAGGCCCTCCATTGAGATTTCCTTTGCGTCCTTTGCGCCTTTGCGGTGAAATGGTCCCGGAGGCGATCCGATGGGCAACCGGCCGTGGCACGACGTGGGGACCTTCTTCCGGGAGAGCTTCGGCGCCCCGGTGCGCAAGGTTCTCCTCAACACGGGCGAGGTCTGCCCCCACCGGCTGGACGGGAGCGGCGGCTGCGCCTTCTGCGACGAGCTGAGCATCCTGCCGGAAGGGATCCGCGCCGCCCCGCCGGTGGCGGAACAGCTCCGCCTGGGGATGGCCGCGGCCGCTCGACGGGGCCATGCCGGCCTGTTCATCGCCTACTTCCAGCGGGGCACCGCCACCGCCGCCCCGGTGGAGCGCCTGCGGGATTGGTGGGGGACCGCCGCCCGCACGCCTGGCGTGGCGGCCCTGGCGGCGGGTGCCCGGCCCGACGCCCTGCCGCCGCCGGTGTTGGAACTGCTGGCGGAGACCGCCGCGCGACTCCCTGTATTCGTCGACCTTGGCTTGCAATCGGCGCACGATGCCACTCTGGAAAGCCTCCACCGCGGCCATGACGCGGCTGGTTTCGCGGCGGCCGCCGGCAGACTGGCCGCCATTCCCGGGATTCACACGATCGCCCACATGATCCTGGGCCTGCCCGGTGAGGACGCGGCGACGATGCGGAACAGCTTCCGGTTCCTGGCGGGGCTGCCGCTCCACGGCGTCAAGATCCACCACCTCCAAGTGGTCCGGGGGACGCCGCTGGAAGCCGAATACCGGGCGGGGCGCCTGCCGATGCTCGCGCCCGAGGACTACGTGCCGCTCCTGGCGGACATGCTGGAGGAGTTGCCGTGGCCTTTCGTGATCCACCGGCTGGTGGGCGATCAGCCGGCGGAGAGCCTGGTCGCTCCACGCTGGGACCGTCCCAAGGCCAGGATCCTGGACGACCTGGCGGCCGAGTTCCACCGCCGCGGCACCCGCCAGGGCTCCCGCTTCGAACGGGAATCCTCAGAGAGGAGTTGAACCAATCGATTGAAAATTCAACGCAGATTCATGAAGATTCTCTATGATGGTTTAAGATCAAACCAAGACTGGGTCATACAGAATCATAATCAATCCGCGTAAATCTGCGTTGAATGATGGCTCTGGTCGAATCGTGTTCATCCACAGTGAATTGTCCGGAGTGTGATATGAGCGAGCCGGTGCTGCACATCGTCCTGGTGGCGCCTCAGATCCCGCCCAACACGGGCAACGTGGCGCGGCTGTGCGCTGCCACAGGCTGCCGCCTCCACCTGGTGGAGCCGCTGGGCTTCCGGCTGGACGACCGCAACCTCCGCCGCGCCGGGCTGGACTATTGGCCCCTGGTGGATGTGCGGACCTGGCCGGATTTCAGCTCGCTGCGGACGGCCCAGCCGGGAGGCCGGTTCCTCTTTTTCAGCTCCCGGGTCCGCCGGTCGTACACCCGGGCGGGCTTCGCCCCCGGCGACTGGCTGGTGTTCGGCCAGGAGGAGGAGGGGTTGCCGGACGCAATCCTCGTGGAGAACCTGGAGGCGGCATACACCATTCCGATGTGGGGGGCGGTGCGGAGCCTGAACCTGTCGACGAGCGTGGGGATCGTGACGTACGAAGCACTCCGTCAAATTAAGGGATTCTAAGAGATCTGGAGCGGGCGGGCAAACCGAACTTCGCACATCGAACATTGAACATCGAACGTCGAACTCAATCCGAATCGAGATGTTCAATCTTGACTTCTCTGTTTGGCTGGTTTGACTTCGACGATCGATGTTCAGCGTTCAATGTTCGATCCCTACGACGCAACAGTCCCCCGGACTTAAGGAAAAAAACCCTTCCCCGGAGGGAAGGGTTTCATCTGATAGGAGGTTTCGTGTTCTTGCGCGTCCAATCATTACTACGCTGTGCCCCTCCCACGGTTCCACAAAATCGTATCATCGTGCGAATTCAATTCCAAGCGCTTGAAGACATTCAAGATTCATGGTTCAAAGTTTCCTGATTTACGTCCACCTATTGGAAAAACACAACTTTCCCTCAGCCTGGGGATTGACTTCGAAGTTCGATGTTCAATGTTGGATGTTCGATGTTCGGTTTGTTCTGCCCGAACCGCCCGAGTTACGGTGATCTCTGGTATAATCACGGCCATGCCGCCGCGCCTGTCTGTCGTCATCGTCAACTGGAACTCGGGGAGCTACCTGCGGGAGAACCTGGAGAGCCTCCGCAGGGAAAATGACCTGGACGGGGTCGAGGTCCTGGTGGTGGACAACGCCTCCGCCGACGACAGCGCCCGGGCCGCGGACGACTTCCCCGGCGTCCGGCGGATTGCCTTCGACGAGAACCGGGGTTTCGCCGCCGCTGCCAACGCGGGAGCGCGCTCTGCCCGGGCGCCCCTGCTGCTGTTCCTGAACCCGGACATCACTCACACCCCGGGCAACGTACGACACCTGCTGAAGGCTTTCGACGCATGCCCCGGCGCCGCCGGCGGCTGCGGGTTGCTGCGGGAGGCCGGCGGCCGCCCTCAGGAGCACTTCCAGCTGCGCCGCCTGCCCTCGCCGGCCTGGGCGCTGGCGGACCTCTTCCTGCCGACCCGCGCCAAGACCCGCTGGCCGCTGCTCCGGCGGCACTTCTACCGGGGCCGGGCATGGGACCGGCCATTCCCGGTGGAGCAACCGGCGGCGGCTTGCCTCCTGGTCCGCAAGGAGATATTTGACCAGATCGGCGGTTTCGACGAGGGCTTCCTGCCGGCCTGGTTCGAGGACGTGGACCTGTGCCGGCGCCTCCATGACGCCGGCCACCGGCTGTGGTTTTTCCCCCAGGCGGAGTTCGTCCATGCCGGCGGTTACAGTGCCAATCACCTCCAAAGAGGCGAGTTCCTGACCGTGTACTGGGCCAACGCCCGCCGCTACTACCGCAAGCACCACCCGCTCTTCGGCCGGATCTACGGCGCGCTGCTGCCGGCCGGATTCCTGCTCCGGGCCTGGACGGCGGCCGGCCGGCCGGCTGAGCAGCGGGCCTGGCGCGAGGTGCGGGCCCGGTTCCGGGAAGGGTGCGGCGTATGAAGTCCCGGCTCCTGGTCAGCATCGTGACGTACAATTCCGCGCCGGACCTGCCGCGCTGCCTGGACAGCCTCCGCCGGCAGACCTTCCGGGATTTCCTCGTTGCCGTGTGGGACAACGCCTCCTCCGACGGGACGCGGGGAGTGCTGGCTGAGCGCGGCGGGGATCTCTCCGATACGGTCCTGTCCGATGACAACCTGGGGTACGGCGCCGGCCACAACCGGCTGCTGGCCCGCCACGAGTCCGAATTCGTGCTCTTCCTCAATCCGGACTCGATGCTGACCAACGATTGCCTGGAGCGGGCGGTGGCCGCCTTCGACGCCCACCCCGAGTGCGGCAGCCTCAGCCCGAAGATCCGCCGACTGCCTGGGCCCGCCGAAGAGTCGGGCGCGCCTTCCACGGACGGAGCCGCGGAACCGGTGGCGCCGCCGGTCCTGGACTCCACGGGAATCTGCTGGACGCCAAACCAGCGCCACTTCGACCGTGGCAGCGGGGAGGAGGACCGGGGCCAGTACGACCGGGCCGAATACGTCTTCGGCGTCACCGGCGCCGCGGCGTTCTACCGCCGGGACTGCCTCGAGGACGTGGCCTACCGCGGCGAAGTCTGGGACGAGGACTTCTTCCTTTACCGCGAGGACGCCGACCTGGCCTGGCGCGCCGCCTGGCGGGGCTGGAAATGCCTGTACGATCCGTCCGTGCGCGCCGGCCACGTCCGGCGGGTCTTCCCCCACGACCGCCACGGCGCCGGCCGGACGGCCAACCGCCACTCGGTGAAGAACCGCTTCCTGCTGCGGATCAAGAACATGCCGCTGGCCACGTGGCTGCGCTTCTTTTTCTCCATCACAATGCGGGACCTGGCGGTGCTGGCATACGTCCCGTTCCGCGAGCCGTCGTCCCTGCCGGCCTTCTGGGATGTCGTCCGGCTGCTCCCCCGGTTCCTCCCCAAGCGCCGCGCCGTCCTCGGTTCGGCCCGCGTCCCCCGCGGCGAGATCGAGGACTGGTTCCGCCACGCCTCCCGCCCCCCGGACGTCGCCGCCGCCGGGGGCGAATGACGTTTCGCTCTGGATCAATCACCCCTCAATATCGGAAAGGCATTGTGAAATGAGAGGCGGCATTTCATAATGCCGACAGATGGAGGATGCCGTGAAGATCAAGGTTGATCGGTGGGGGCGGGTGAGGCTGCCAACAAAGGTCTTGGAATCCTTGGAATTGGCTCCTGGCGTTTTCTTGGAAATCGACATGGAGGGAAACGCCGTCCGGCTTCGCCCTGCCGCTGAAAAACCGTTGCTGGCGGAGCGCTCGGGCGTGCTGGTGTTCGAGGGAGTGGCGCTGGAAAAAATGTCCAAAGCTGTCAGGAAGCTTCGCGAGGCGAGAAACTGCCGCATGGGTGGGATGCAACGGCCATCAAGGCCGAAATGATCACTTCGGTACCGACGAACCGGCTGCGAACGCTCAACCCCCGTGATTTTCAGCGGTTGTATAACCCCGCCGGGCCGGAGATCGTCACTCCCTGAGTCGGATCCATTCCTCCGAACGCACGGCGGTCGATGCCGGCGGAGCGATCAGCCGGCACACCCCGTCGGACTCGCCCTTCTGCGCCAGGGCGGGGTCCGGCGGCTGGAAGTTCACGCTGTAGGTGGGGCCGACGGTGCCGTTGGCGTCGGACTGCGCGGCGATCATGCCCACGCGCCAGAAGTCGTCGAAGGCGAAGTCCTGGGTAGTCGCGGCGAAGTTGCAGCAGAGCCGGGTGTCCGTCTGGGTGCCGACCCCCGACGCGCCGCCGAAGTTGTTGACAGCGTCCGTTGGGGTGGCGCCGGCGGGAGTGCCCAGGGTGACGCGGATCCGGTCGCTGCCGCTCAGCGACCAGGCGGCGTGGTACATGTTCCTGGTGAAGAGGAGGTCGAGGTAGTCGGCCGCCGTGCCGGACTCGAACCGGATGATCCGCACGGCATCGGGGTCGTCCGTCGGGAACGACGGGTTGCCCGAATCCTTCTCGAGGGCCAGGGCGATGAAGCTGGCCGGGGTGACCTGGGGCTGGGTGCGCCCGCCGATGTTCATCAGCTGGACGCCCTGGGAGAACTGCACCCGGACCAGGACGTAGTAGGCGGGATCGGCGGGGTGGTTCGCGTCGCCGAACTCCGGCGACGAGAAGATCATCCGGAAGGTCCCGGCGACCTCGCACATGCCGTTCGGGTCCACCCGCGGCGTGGTCGTCTGGATCTCAATGGCGGCCGTCGCCCACGCGGCCGGCAGCAGGACGGCCACGAGCACGAGCAGAGACCGGGCTCGTTTCATCGGGCACCTCCATAACGAAGATCGGTCCGCGGCGTCAGTTCGCGGCCATCTGCCGCAGCACCGTCGGGAGGATCCCGCCGTTCCGGTAATATTCTACCTCGACGGCGGAATTGAGGCGCACGATCGCCTCGAAGGTCTTCTTCGCGCCGGCCTCGTCCACGACCTCCACGGTCAGCCGCTGGCCGGGCTGGACGCCGTTGTCCAGTCCCAGGATATTGTACACCTCCCGGCCGGTCAAGCCCAGGGCGGCGGCGCCCTCCCCCTCGAGGAACTGAAGCGGCAGGACGCCCATGCCCAGCAGGTTGCCCCGGTGGATCCGCTCGAAGCTCTGCGCGATCACCGCCCGCACGCCGAGCAGGAACGTGCCCTTGGCGGCCCAGTCGCGGGAGGAGCCGGTGCCGTACTCCTTGCCGGCCAGGATGACCAGCGGGATGCCGGCGGCCTGGTACTTCATCGCGGCGTCGTAGATGGACGTCGTCTCGCCGGTGGGGTGGAACAACGTGATGCCGCCCTCCGTGCCCGGCAGGAGCTGGTTCTTCAGCCGGACGTTGGCGAAGGTCCCGCGCATCATCACCTCGTGGTTGCCGCGGCGGGTGCCGTACTGGTTGAACTCGGCCTCGGGCACGCCCAGCCCGAGGAGGTACTGCCCGGCCGGGCTCTTGGCCTTGATGGAGCCGGCGGGCGAGATGTGGTCGGTGGTGACCGAGTCGCCGAGGAGCGCCAGCACGCGGGCGCCCTTCACCGGGGCGATGTCCGGCGCGGCCTTCTTCATGCCGGTGAAGAACGGCGGGTTCTTGATGTAGGTCGAGGCGTCGTCCCACGCGTAAAGGTTCCCCGCCGGAATCGGCAGGTTGCGCCAGGTCTCGTCGCCCTCGGTGACGGTGGCATAGCGGCGGCGGAACATTTCCGGCGTCAGCACGGTCTTGACGATCTCGAACACCTCGCCCTGGGTGGGCCACACGTCCCGCAGGAAGACGGGCCGCCCGTCGCGGCCGGCGCCGAGCGGCTCGGACTGGAAGTCGATGTCCACCCGGCCGGCCAGGGCGTAGGCCACCACCAGCGGCGGGGAAGCCAGATAGTTGGCCCGCACCGAGGGGTGGATCCGGCCCTCGAAGTTGCGGTTGCCGCTCAGGACCGACGCCGCCACCAGGTCGCCCGCCTTGACGGCGGCCTCCACCGGCTCCGGCAGGGGGCCGCTGTTGCCGATGCAGGTGGTGCAGCCATAACCGACCACGTCGAAGCGGAGCGCCTCCAGGTCGGCCAGCAGGTCCGCCCGCTGCAGGTAGTCGGTGACCACGCGCGAGCCGGGCGCCAGGCTGGTCTTGACCCACGGGCGGACGGCGAGGCCGTGGGCCCGGGCCTTGCGGGCCACCAGGCCGGCGGCCACCATGACCATGGGGTTGGAGGTGTTGGTGCAGGAGGTGATGGCGGCGATGACCACCGCCCCGTGGCGCAGCGGGACGGGTTCCTCCGGCAGCGCGGCATCCGCCGTGCGGCCGACGGCGTCGGGCGCCAGGCCGAAGCCCCGCTCGGCCACGGGGGCGGTGAGCCCGCTCAGGAAGGCCGGCTTGACCTGGCGCAGGGGCACCCGGTCCTGCGGCCGTTTCGGCCCGGCCAGCGACGGCTCGACGGAGGCGAGGTCCAGCTCCAGGACATCGGTGTAGCCCGGCTCGGGGCTCGCGGCGTCGCGGAAGATGCCCTGCAGGCGGCAGTAGGCTTCCACGCGCCGGACGTGCTCCTCGTCGCGCCCGGTCAGGCGCAGGTAGTCGAGGGTGGCCGCGTCCACGGGGAAGAAGCCCATGGTGGCGCCGTACTCCGGCGACATGTTGGCGATGACGGTGCGGTCCGGCAAGGTCAGCGCGTCCAGGCCGGGTCCGAAGAACTCGACGAACTTGTCCACCACGCCCCGCTTGCGCAGGAGCTGGGTCACGGTGAGGACGAGGTCGGTGGCGGTGCTGCCTTCAGGCAGCCGGCCGCTCAGCCGGACGCCGATGACCTCGGGGATCAGCATGTAGTAGGGCTGGCCGAGCATGACCGCCTCGGCCTCGATGCCGCCCACTCCCCAGCCCATCACGCCCAGGCCGTTGACCATGGTGGTGTGGGAGTCGGTGCCGACGCAGGTGTCCGGGTAGGCGGCCCACCCGCCGCCGTCCTGCCGGAACTGGACCACCTGGGCCAGGTACTCGAGGTTGACCTGGTGGCAGATGCCGGTGCCCGGCGGGATCACCCGGAAGTTGCGGAAGGCCTGCTGGGCCCAGCGCAGCAGGGCATATCGCTCGGTGTTCCGCTGGTATTCCAACCGGATGTTTTCGCCCAGCGAGTCCTTGGAACCGAACCGGTCCACCTGGACCGAGTGGTCGATGACCAGGTCGGAAGGCACTACCGGGTTGATCCGTTCGGGATCCCCGCCCAGCGCCTGGACCGCGTCGCGCATGGCCGTGAGGTCCACCACGGCGGGCACGCCGGTGAAATCCTGCAGAAGGACGCGCGCCGGCATGTACGGGATCTCCTTGCCGCCGCCCCCGCCCTTCCAGCCGGCGAGGGCCTCGATCTGGTCGGCCCGGACCGCCCGGCCGTCCTCGTGGCGGAGGAGGTTCTCCAGCAGGACCCGGATGGAGTACGGCAGGCGGGCCAGCTTCGCCAGGCCGCGCTGTTCCAGCCGGACCAGGCGGTAGACGGTGCAGGGAAGGCCGGCGACGGAGACCTGGTCCCGCGCTCCGAACGAATCGATGTTCCTGGAAGTCATGCCACTCTCCTTTTCAAGATGCGTCCCAAGGACGCGGCCGATTGTACCAGAGGATTCGCGGCGAAGGGAAGCGCGCCGCGCGCAGGTCAGCCGACGATCCAGCCCCGTTCCCGTTCCACGAACCGGACTCCGCAGTAGTAGTCGTTCTTCCACACCACCGCGATGATCCCCTTCAGCTTTTTCTTGGCGTACTGGATGGTGACTTCGTACTCCCGGCCGAGTTTGAATTCATAGGCGTTCGGGCCTTCTTGTCCGTTCACGGCAAAGCGGAAGCCGTCGCGGGAGACGTTCTCGGCCACGATGTCCAGCGTTTGGGGATCGTCGTTCTCGTCGAGGAGTTGCAGCGAGATGGGTACCTTGACGGCAACACGTCCCTCCTTGCGCTGCACTTTCCAATTGTTGGACATCTGCTCCACCCTTTGCCGATACCGTCCCATCGCTTGCCTATGGCGATTTGGATTACAAAAATCATACCACAGATTCAAGGGTGCCGTCACCAAAAGATGGGTTGTCCGGGTCCGCCGAAAGTGGGAAAATGAAAACCGATTTCGCTCCCGAAGGAGAGTGCTCATGGCTGACCGACAGCTCTACTTGGGCGCCTTGCTGGACGGGCCCGGCGGCTCGCCCAAGGGTGTCTGGCTCTACCCGCCGGACGACCTTACCACCCACGGGCTGATCGTGGGGATGACCGGCAGCGGCAAGACGGGGCTGGCGCTGGTGATGCTGGAGGAACTCCTGCAGCGGGAGGTCCCCCTCCTGGTGCTCGACCCGAAGGGGGACCTGGCCAACCTCTGCCTGGCCCTGCCCGGGCTGGACGCCGCCTCCTTCCGGCCGTGGGTGTCGGAGCAGGAGGCCCGCCGGCAGGGCATCAGCGCCGACGAGGCGGCCGCCGCCGCGGCGGCCAAGTGGCGGGAGGGCCTGGCCTCCTGGAACATCCCTCCCGAGCGCCTGCGGGAGTACCGCGACCGGGTGGCCTTCCGGCTGCTGACGCCGGGTTCCGAGACCGGCACGGCCGTCAACGTCCTGGACGTGCTGCGGCCCGATCCCGGCGAGGCCGCCGTCCCGGAGGCGCGACGGGACCGGATCGCCGGGGCGGTCTCGTCCATCCTCGGGCTGGTCGGCATCGAGGCGGATCCCATCCAGAGCCCCGAACACATTCTGATGAGCAACATCCTCGAGTACTTCTGGAGCCGCGGCCTGGACGTGTCGTTCGAGTCCCTGCTCATGGCGATCCAGTCGCCGCCGCTGCAGAAACTCGGGATCTTCCCCCTCGACGAGATCTATCCGCCGCCGCAGCGGAAGAAGCTGGCCCTGGCCCTCAACGCCGTGCTGGCCGCCCCGAATTTTGAGTCCTGGCGGAAGGGCATCCCACTACGCATCGACCAGTGGCTCGCGCCGGTGGCGGGCCGGACGCCCTGCAACATCGTCTACATGGCCCACCTCGCCGACCCGGAGCGGATGTTCGTCGTGAGCTCGGTGCTGAATGAACTGACGGCCTGGATGCGCCGGCAGCAGGGGTCCGACTCCCTGCGCGCGCTCCTCTACTTCGACGAGATCGCCGGCTACATGCCGCCCCATCCGGCCAATCCGGCTTCCAAGACGCCGCTCATGATGCTGCTCAAACAGGCGCGGGCGTTCGGCCTGGGCGTCCTGCTGGCCACGCAGAACCCGGTGGATGTCGACTACAAGGGCATGACCAACGCCGGCACGTGGCTGATCGGGAAGCTGCAGGCCCAGGGCGACAAGGACCGGCTGCTCGACGGCCTGGCGCTGGCCACCGGGGCGGGCCCCTCGCGCGCGGAGCTGGACAATTCCATCTCCGCCCTGAAGGGCCGGCAGTTCCTGCTGAAAAACGTGCACGCGCCCGGCGTCCCCTGCGTCACGACCCGCTGGGCCATGAGCTACCTGGCCGGGCCGCTGAGCCTGCAGAACCTCCCGGTGCTGTTCACGCAAGGGCTGGTGGAACGGGAGACCGCCCCGGCCGCCGACCCTTCGAGCCCCGCCGCCCCCGCGCCGGCGCCCGCCGCCGGGCCCGCCGCGCCGCCCGTCCCGACCGCCGCACCGGCGGACGCGGACCTGGCAGCCGAGCCGCAGGTCTTCCCCGGCTGGCCGCGGCTGTTCGTGCCACCCGGCGGCGGGCACGCCGCCGAGGTCAACCGCTTCTTCCCCATGGTGGAGCCGGCCGCGGCGCCGCCCTTCCGCTACCTGCCTTTCGCCCTGGCCCGGCTGCGGGCGGTCTTCGACGAGGAGCGGGAGCGCTTCGCCGTGGAGAAGGCCTTCTTCCGGCTGGCGGGCCCGCTGGACCGGGCCGGCGCCCTGAACTGGGAGAACGTGACCGGCCTGTGGGCAGAACTGCCGCCCGCGTCCGGCCCGGCCGCCGGCGCGATGTTCGCCGGCCTGGATTCCCGGTTCCTGGACAAGCGGACGGCGGCCGAACTGGAGCAGACGGTGTTGGAGGACGTCTGGCGCGAGGAGGCGGTGGAGCTTTACCGCCATGCCATGCTGAAGCTGTCCAGCCGGCCGGGCCAGAGCCGGACGGAGTTTGAGGCGCAGTGCCGCCAGGCCCTGGAGGACCTGGCCGACGAGCAGACCGCTGCCTTGAAGCAGCGCTACCAGAAGCGGCTCGACTCCCTCCAGCAGAAGCTGGACCGGGAGCGGATGGAGCTGGCCCAGAAGCAGTCCGCCCTGGACTCCCGCAAGCGGGCGGAGCTGGTGTCGGCCGGCGAATCCATCCTGGGCCTGTTCCTCGGCTCGCGCTCCCGCCGCGGTTTCTCCACCGCTGTCAACAAGCGGGCCCAGACCGAGCGGGCCTCGCAGGCGCTGGAGATGCAGTCGCGGGAAGTCGAGGCCCTGTCCGCCGAGATCCGCGACCTGGAGCAGGACCTGATGCGGGAGATGGCCCGGGTTGAGTCGGATCTCCGGCCGCGCCTCGCCGAGATCGAGGCGGTGCCCGTCCGCCTGGAGAAGAACGACATCCAGCTGCTCGGATTCACCCTGGTGTGGGTGCCGGCGCCCCGGCGCTGATGCCTGCACCCGGCCGGGACGGAAATTGACCCAAGTCAAATGAAACCTGTTCAGTCCGTGCGATGATGCTGGTGACGGCGCCGAGGCAGGATCGCAAATCCCCCCGGACCGTGAGGAACGAAAGAATCTTCAGGAGGTTTGCCATGGGCAAAATGGCGTTTGTGGACCCCGATACCTGCACCGGCTGCACGCTGTGCACCGAGATCTGCCCCGAAGTGTTCGAGATGGAGGGTGACGTCGCCGTCGCCAAGCACCCCGACTACAACGCCCTGGGCGTGGCGGACAAGGCCCAGGAGGCGGCGGACTCCTGCCCGGTGGCGGCCATCACCCTCGACCACGACTGACATATTTTCACCGCAAAGGCGCAAAAGCCGTGAAGGAAATCTGAACATCGAACATCGAACACTGAACATCGAACATCGAAGTCAGAAATTCCTGATTGACACCTGACGATTCGACGATCGGGGAATGACTTCGAAGTTCAATGTTCGAAGTTCGATGTTCGATGTTCGTTTTGCTCTGCCACAAGCGAACGTCGGATTCCGATTTCGGTGGTGCGCAGACAATCCTTGTACTCGTGGTGGCGGGCCTGCTGCAGGCTGGTCAGGCCGCTGTCGCTGTTGCCCTCCCAGCGCCGGCACAGGTAGAGCGGCTCAAAGATGCGGCCCACCGGCCACCGCCGGCTCAGGGCCAGGGCCACCGCGTAATCCTCCCCGTAGCTGACGTCCGGGAACCCGGCCTCCCGGATGGCGGGCACGTAGAATGCCCGCGGCGCCCCGATTCCCTCCACCCGCAGCAGGTTGTTGTGCCCGTTTTCCGGCGTCCATTCCCGGTGATCGATCACGCCCGGCGGGATCTCCTTCAGGTCTCGGTCGACCACCCGGTAGCTGCCCACCGCCAGGGCCGCGCGGGTGTCGCGCAGGCACTCCACCATCCGCAGGAGCGTGTCCGGTCCGACGTACAAATCATCGGAATCGAGCTGAACGGCATAGCGCCCGCACTGCTCCGACTGGACGGCGAGCTGCCAGCAGCCGCCGATGCCGTGGCCGGGCCGGGACGGAACGAGGCGGTGGACGCGGGAGAACCGGCTCCGCGCGGCCTCGATGGCGCCGGCCGTCCCGTCGGTGGAATGGTTGTCCACCACCAGCACGTTGAAGGGGAAGGGGCACTCCTGGGAGGCGGCGCTGGCCAGGGCCTCGCCGATGGTGCGCACGCGGTTGCGCACGGGGATGACGACGCTCGCCTCCACGGGAAAGCCGCTGGCTGCCTCCGGCAGGGGCGCCGCCGGGGGAGGCAGCCAGGCTCCGATGGCGCGGAGGTGTTCGGTGAAGATCCGTTCCATCTCCAGTTGGCGGTCGCGGTGCTCCGGCAGCAGGTAGCCGAAGTGCCGCCGATGGGCGTCCTCCGCATCCTCGGGGCGGACGCGGTACAGGGCCTCCGGCAGGAAGGACACAACGCCGGCGCGGACCAGGCGCAGGAACAGCTCGAACAGCCCGCCATGGCGTGGCGCCGCCAGCGGCCCGCCGGATCTCAGCGCCTCGCGGGCAGCATCGATGTTCAGGGCCCAGACCGGCCCGGTGGGGAAGGTGTCGCGGGCGGAGCCGGCCTGGAAGCGGGGCAGGACGATCTCCTCCCAGGTTTCAGCCCGCGGCACCCGGTAGTGGCTGTACAACAAGCCCATCCCCGGGGCCGCCAGCGCCTGCCCGAAGCGGGGTGCGAATGATTCCTCCGGCTCGACCAGCCCGCCCGGCTGGACCACCGCCGCGCAGGGCGTCCGGACATCCTCGAGCAGACGGATGAGGAGGTCGCCGGGGATGAAATCCGGGCAGGGCGCGACGGCCACCCGCGGGTCGTCGAAGCGCGGCAGCCCCCCGTCGGCGGGAGGCAGGACGACCAATCGCTCCACCCAGCCGGCGGCCAGCCAGGGGGCGGCCAGGGCGGCCGCCGGGCCGGGCGATTCCACGCGCAGGAAAACGGTCCAGCTCACGGGCGGGCCTCCGGCGGGCGGGATCCGGCCGGCCGGACCGGCCAGGGGCGCGCCACCGTCAGGCCGCTCATCCGGTGGGCGCGCAGGAATTCCGGCAGGGGAATGATCTCCACCGCGCCGGCGCTGCGGGCGGCGTGAGCCAGCAGGACGTGCGAGCCGCGGACGATGAGGAGCCCGGTGTGGAAGTAGTCCAGATCCCGGCGGGTGGAGACGAAGGCGGCCGCGTCGCCGCTGCGCACCCGCGGCCGCAGCCGGGGGAAGGCCGACTTCGGCCAGCCCCGGACGGACTCCGGCCGCGTTCCGAGCGCCGGCAGGACAGACAGGGTGCGCGGCCACACGCGGGGCGGCAGGCCGGGGACATCGAGGAGCTCCATCCGCCCCTCCGCCTCGTTTCCGGACAGCCACTGGCTGAAGTAGTGGCGCCGCCGGAAATAATCCACCCGGCCTCCCTCGTAACGGAGTCCCCGCAGCCGGGTGAGGAAATCCTCCTCGGAGTCCGCGGCGGCCAGGGCCGTGACCTCCTCGACGAAGGTGACGCAGTCGAAGGCGGTCAGCGAGACGGAAAACGCTTCCGGTTCGCCGGGCGCGCTGTCCAGTGGATTCGCGCGGTAGGGGCTGCCGGACAGCGCTTCGCACAGGCGCTCGATCCGATCGCCATAGGGCAGGTCCGCCGGTGCCGCCTCCGTCAACCGGCGGAAGCGATCCGGGGAGTATTCCCGCCGCGTGATCCAGGTTTGGCCCTTCGACATGGCTGCCGTCCTGCGGGCCCGGCGGGCGATGCCGGCCGGGCTCCGGGCTTCACTATAGCACCGGCTCCCGGGGCGCGGAACTTTTTTCGTGGCGTGGCCGGGGTCCGATCGTGTATAATCAAACCGGCGAACAAATTGCCAGCCCCTTGCCAATTCCACCCCAGATTCGCGATCGACGGCCTCCCGCCGTCACCTTCGGAGTAAAAGGAGAGACCATGAGCCGCAAATACAAGCAGAAAGGCTATCAAGAAGGCGACGGCGACCGGCCCCGCCAGCGGGCACCGCGGGACGAGTCGGCGCCGCGGGGGCGGATCGAGACCCGCTTCCGCCGCACGATCCGCTGCGCCGAGTGCGGCTCCATGGTCCAGTTCATGGACGAGCTGAAGCCGACCGAGACCTGCAAGCACTGCAACGCGGACCTGCACACCTGCCGCAACTGCAAGTTCTTCGACCCCGGCGCCCCCAATCAATGCATGCGCCCGGTCCCCGTGCGGGTCGAGAGCAAGAATACCCGCAACATGTGCACCCTCTTCAGCCCGAAGGTGATCGTGGAGAAGGCGGTGGAGGAAAAGCAGGAGACGAGCGCCTCCGACAACGCCCGCAAGGCCTTCGACGACCTGTTTAAGATCTGAAGATCCCCGGATTCCCCATCCCAATCCAACGCTGAACGTCCAACGTCGAACTCTGAACGTTGAACAACAATCCTCATCCAGCTCCCAGCGGGTGGGGGATGGGCTTGACTTCGACGTTCAGCGTTCGGCGTTCAACGTTTGGCGTTCGGTTTTTCCGAAGTGAACAGGGTCACCAGGATGGCGCTTCCCATGGACACGAAGAACGTCACCGCCATGGCGGTCACGTGCTTGTCCAAGCCCGTCGAGATCCACACGACGGTGGTCACCAGGCCGGTCAGCAGGGCCGTAACCACGCCGCGGGAGCCGAACCGGTCCCAGTAGAACGACAGGAGCACCGCCGGGGCGAAGGAGCAGCCGATGCCCGCCCAGGCGTAGCTCACGATTTTGTAGATCAGGTCCGTGGTGGTCAGCGCCAGCACCAGGCCCAGCACCCCGATCACCAGGGTCGCCATGCGGGACAGGTTCAGCAGGGTCTTGTCCGAGGCCTTTCCCTTCTTTATGAGGCCGTTGTACACGTCCTGGCTGATGGAGGAGCCGGCCAGGATCAGCATGCTCTCGGCGGTGGACACCATGGCCGCCACCGCTCCCGCCAGCAGGATCGCCGCCAGCCACCAGGGAAAGAGCTGGTTCAGGGCGTGGGGCAGGATCAGTTCCGTGTCGGGGAAAGCCTTGGGCCCGAACAGCACCAGCGAGCACAGGCCGATCAGGATCGCGCCGGTGTAGGCCAGGATCGTCCAGGCCACGCCGATGTTGCGGCCGATCTTCACCTGGCGGTCGTCCCGCATGCCCATGAAGCGGGCGTTGAGCTGCGGCTGGCCGCCGAGATAGCCGAAAAACCAGGCGAAGTTGTTGAAGATCAGCACGCCCGCGGCGAACCCGGCCGCCCCGCCGGTCAGGCTTCCCATCCCGCCGCCGGCCGCGGCCAGCGCCTGGGGGATGCTCACCGGGCCGCCCAGCACCTTGACCAGCATGACGATGGGCGCCACCACCAGGGTGATGATCATGAGGATGGCCTGGAACGTGTCCACCGCCACCACGCTGATGAAGCCGCCAAAGCTGGCGTAGCCGAGGATCACGGCGGCGGCGAGGATCTGGCCCCAGAACGGGTCGAGCCCGAAGGTGACGAAGATGGTCTTGCCGGCGCCGGCGAATTGGGCCCCGACGTAGAACACGAAGAAGAAGACGATGATCAGGGTGGAGAGCACCCGGATGGTGTCGGCGTTCCGGGGGAACTTGGCCGAGAAGTACTCCGGCATGGTCATGGCGCCGTACTTTTCCGCCTCGGCGCGGAACTTCCGGGCCAGGACGATCCAGGCGGTGGAGATCCCGGTCAGACAGCCCACGCCGATCCAGACACCCGACAGGCCATTGGCGTAAATGAATCCGGTGAAACCCAGCAGGAGCCAGGCCGACTCTCCGGTGGCCCGCTCGGACAGGGCCAGCATCCAGCCGGGCAGCTTGGAGCTGCCCAACACGAAGTCGGCCTGGGAGCGGGTCCGCAGGGCCTGCCAGATCCCCAAGCCGAACGTCAGGACGAGATAGCCGATGAAGATTGCGACCATGGCCGGTGACTCCAGCTGGATGAAGATTGGGTCACTTTACTGTATTCCGGGCGCGAAGGCAACCGGATCCGCGCCGGATGCGGCGGCCCTTTCCATCAGCGCCCGGCGGTGTCGCCATACACTCGAGAGAGGAGCGGGTTGAAGGCAAACGCCTGCCGGAGCGATTCGCGCCCCCGCCGCTCCAGCTCGGCCCGCCCGCCGGACTCCGCCGTCCCCTGCGCCTTGAGCAGCAGCAGCCGGCCGCGCACGGCCAGGGCGCGGGCATGGCGGGGATTGATCGCCAGGGCCTCGCCTGCCCGGTCCAGTCCGGCCTGCCAGGTCCCGTCCGCCGGCTGGCCGGCGCGGTGCTGCCACTCCGCCCGGCGCCACTGGACTTCCGCCTGCGCCTGGGGCACGTCCGGATCGCCCGGATTCTGCCGCCGGGCCAAAACGAGGCAGGCATCGGCCCGGTCGAGCTCTGCCAGGGGCGACCGGCCCTGGCGGGCGGACCAGCGCGCCGCGACCAGTTCGTACCAGCCGGCGACCAGGTGGCTCCAGTAGTAGCGCGGGTTGACTTTCAGGCTGTCGCGGTAGTCGTCGCGGGCGCGCTCCAAGGCCGCGGCCGGATCCTGGCCGGTGTCGAGCAGCCTGGCCGCCCGGAGATACTGGTCCATGATCAGCCCGAAATGCGGGTAATCGTACGAGGGATCGATGGCAATAGACCTCTGGAAAGCCTCGAATGCGCGCGCCAGGGGGGCGGCTGGGTCCTGGCCGCGTTCGACGGCGGCCTGGGCCTGACAGAGCCAGTTGTCGCCGAGGTTGAACCAGAGTGCGGCGTCGGACGGGTTGATCGCCTGGGCGCCGGCGAAAATGTCGCGTCCCTGTCGCAGCAGCGGCGTGGGATCCTGGCCGCAGGCAATCCGGCTGCGGCCCCACGAGGTGTAGACCACGCCCAGGTTCACCGGGACGTACGGGTCCTGCGGATTCCCGTCAATCACCTTCCGGTAGCTGGCGACGGCCTTTTCCAGCCAGGGGCCCGGGTCCGCGCCCCGCCGGATCTCGTAATCGGCACGGCGGTTGAGGGCGATGGCCTGGTTCAGGTAGGTCGAGAGGAAGGAGGGATTGATCCGGATGGCTTCCGCGAATTCCGCGAAGGCCTGGTCCAGCAGGTCGGAAGGATTGCCTCCCGCCGTCATCTCGGCCTCGGCCAGCAGGTCGAGGCATTCGCCCACCTTGTTGTGGTAGCGGCTTTCCGTGGGCTTGAGCCGGACGGCCGAACGATAGCTGTCCAGGGCCTGCTTCAGATAGGGCCGGGGATCCTGCCCGGACTTTCGGGCGTGCTCGGCTTTTGTCCACAGGGACATGCCCATGTTGTACCAGGGTGTGGACGGAGCGGGGGATAGCTGGATGGCCTTCTTGTAATAGGCGATAGCCTGGTCGGCCAGCGGCGCGGGATCCCGGCCGGCGTCCAGCGCCCGCCGGGCGCGGAGCGCGAACACCACGGCGAGGTTGTTGTAGACGGCCGTATTGTTCGGGTCGCTGGCCAGGGCCTTCCGGAACAGCTCCGCCGACTGTTCCAGGAGCGGTCCGATGTCCTGCCCGCGCGCCATCAGGTTCTGGCCGCTGCGCCACAGGTTGCGCCCGCAGATGTTGTACGCCTCGGCGTTGGCGGGATCCAGACGGATCGCCTGCCGGGCCGCCTCGTTGGACCGCTCCAGCGCCGGCCCCTCTTCCTTTCCGGTGTCGTGAAGGAGATTCGCCCAGTAAGCGTACAACTCGGCGCGCAGCACGTAGGTTCCGGCCCGGCCGGGATCGGCAGCGAGGGCCTGGCGGCAGCATTCCTCCGCGTTGGCCAGGATGGCTTCGGCCGGGCGGCCTTGGGAGCGGGCCAGCTCCATCCGGGCGATCCAGACGCGGGCCAGGCTCTCATAGACGGTGGGGTCGGAGCGGGCGATGTTCGCCGCCAGCGTCAGGGGCGGATCCGCCTGCTCGAGCAGTTCCTCCGTCTTTGTTTGGTCTCCCAGCTCCTGGGTTTGGCGGGCCCAGGCGATGTAGACATTCCCCTCCAGCAGGGGGATCTCGTACGCCCAGGGAGCCTGGCGCCCGGCCTGGCGCAAGGTCGCCAAGGCCGGTTCCCATTGCTCCTCGTAAAACCGCACCAGCGCTTCCCCGTACAGCGGGACGTCCATGCCGCCCTGCCCAGCCTCCCGCAGGTGCTTCAGGGCGGGGTCGCGGTAGAGCCGCTCGATTTCCTGCCGGCGGGCTTTTTTCACCTCAACGTTCTGGATGCTGTTCGTCGCCTGAAACGCTCTTTCGTACTGGTCGCCCAGCGCGCGGCCGAGGGCGTAGGCGGACTCGGGCGTGCGGTAGCCTTTGTCCCAGGACTCCTGCAACCGATTCCGGGCCTCGGCAAAATCCTGGAGCGCCAGGCTGCCGCGGCCCAGGGCGTAGGCGCCGGCGGACCGGCCGATGTCGCCGAGCCGGCCCATCTCCCGGCGGATCGACTCCATGCGCTGCCGGACCCGGGCCTTCTCCGTCTGGGTGTCGTGCAGGGGCAGGAGGTAGGCATAGCGCATGATGCCCTCGATCTCCTTCACCTCCTGGCCGAAGCGCTGCGCGGCGATGGCCTGCTCCTTCGCCAGCCACTGGGCCCGCAGGGCCACGATGCCGAGGCCCAGGACCAGCACCGCGGCCACGGCCGTCACGGCGGCCAGGGCCTTGTGCTTGACGATCTTCTTCTTCAGGCGGTAGAGGCCGCTGGCGGGTCGGGCCAGGATCGGCTCCCCGTCGAGGTAGCGCCCCAGGTCCTCGGCCAGGGCGCGGGCGGAATCGTAGCGCCGCTGGGGCTCCTTCTCCATGGCCTTGAGGACGATGGTCTCCAGGTCGGGGGGGATGCCGGGATCGACCCTGCGGGGCGGGACCGGGTCCGCCTGGACCACCTTGAGGATGACCTGCAGGGGATTGTCGCCGGCGAAGGGCGGCTGCCCGGTGAGCAGCTCGTACAGGGTGGCGCCCAGGCTGTAGACATCGGAGCGCCGGTCCATCCGGTGCACCTCGCCCCGGGCCTGCTCCGGCGGCATGTAGGCGGGCGAGCCCACCACGGTGCCGGTGGTGGTTGCGCCCCGGGCGTCCACCTGGCGGACCAGGCCGAAGTCCATCACGCAGGGCCGCCAACTGCCATCGCCGGCCTGCTCCACCAGGATGTTGGCCGGCTTCAGGTCGCGGTGGATCAGCCCGAGCCGGTGGGCGGCGTGCATGGCCTCGGCCGCCTGCTGCATCAAGCGCAGCTTCTGCTCGAGCGTCAAGGAGCGGGCGGCCAGGTGGATCGGGCCGCCGTCGATGAGCTGCATGGCGATGTAGGGGTGGCCCTCGGCCTCCCCGACCTCGTAGACCCGGCAGATGTACTCATGGTCGATCCGGGCCTGGGCCTGGGCCTCCTGGAAGAGCCGCTGGACGTGCTCGCGGTCGTCCTCGTGGCGCAGGAACTTCAGGGCGACGAGGCGGTTCAGCCGGGGGTCCCGGGCCTTGTAAACCCGGGCCATCCCGCCCTCGCCGAGAAAAGTCAGGTCTTCGTAGCGGTCCCAGGAGGAAAATTGAAGCGGGAAGAGTTCCAGCGGCATCCAAGTGGCTCCAGGGCCGGCGTCTCCGGGAGAACTGCGGCCACGAATAGATTGATCCGTTCGAAGCGCCAGTTTATCATAACTTCCTACGAGCCGGTTGCGGGAGATGCGCATGCGGCAGAGGAAAATTTCTCCGGATCGTTCCGGCTTCGGCCACGCCGTGGTCCGGCGGTGCCTGACCGCCGGCCTGGTCGTGTGGCTGCTGGCCCTGCAGGCCCCGCTGCCGGTGTTCCACCTCGCCTGCCCGGCCGACGGGGAGCCGCCGGCCGGGGGATCCGGGGACGCGCCGTTCTGGGCATCCCGCGCGCCCGCCGCCCCGGCCCATGACGCCTCGCACTGCCTGATTTGCCAGGCATTCTGCCGGCTTGCCCGGGTGCTGGTGTCCGCAGCCGCGGACTGCCAGAGCCGGCCCGCTGAAAGTCCTTTGCTGGCGCATCTGACCCCCGACCCTCCGGCGGAAGTGCCGTACCCCACCCTGGCGGGCTCCCGCGCACCGCCCACTGTCTCCTGACCTGCTTTTTCCCCAGCCCTCTTGACTGCAGTGGCCCCGCGGGGCCTGTGCCGATCCTGGTTCACTGAATCGGGCGACAATAAGGAGAATTCCATGAGCACTCGCATCGGTTCCCCCAGGCGGGATGCGTGCCGGTCGTTGTTGCTTTGGTGCGGGATGGCCGCCCTGGCCACGGGAGGGGTGGCGGCCCAGGAGCCCCCGAAATCGGAACTGGAGTCTCTCCGCCAGGAGATCGCGGAGCTGCGGCGCCGCGACGCAGCCCGTGAAGCCGAGCTGGCCCGTTTGAAATCCCAGGTGGAAGCCTTGCTGAAAACCGTCTCCGCCCCGGCCGCCCCGGCGACGCCGGTTCCGCCAGCCCCCGGCTCCGATCAGGACGCCCTGGACGCCGCGCTGCAGGCCCCCGCCGGCGCGGCGGGCGGGACCCCACCGGGTCCGGCGGATTGGTCGGCTCCCCCGGCCTCGGCCGCGGACCGTTCCGGGCCGGCCGGGCTCCTGCGCCTGATCGACGTCTCGCTGGACGGGCTGCTCGCCGCCGGTGGCTCCACCGCCACGGACGCCGAGCTGGCGGATCTCGAGGGCGGCGGCCACGATCCGAAGGGGCGCGGATTCACCCTCCAGCAGGCCGAGGTTTCCCTGGCCGGGGCGGTGGACCCCTATTTCGCCGCCGAGGCCCACATCGTCTTCATCCCCGGCGGGGTGGAGCTGGAAGAGGCGTTTGCCACCACCCAGGCTCTGCCGGCCGGCCTCCAGCTCAAGGCCGGGTATTTCCTGTCGGAATTCGGCCGGATCAATCCGACGCACCCCCACGCCTGGACCTGGCTGGACCAGCCGGTGATCGCCACCCGGCTCTTCGGCCCGGACGGCATGCGCGCGGCCGGGCTCCGGGGGGGCTGGCTCGCGCCGCTGCCCTGGTACTCCGAATTTCAGGTCACCCTCCAGGACGCCGCCGGCGAAACCATGACCAGTTTCCTGGCGTCCCCATCCTCGACCGGAGAAGCCGGCCACGCGCACGGCAAGTCGGCCGGATCTCCACTCCCGGCGCCCGACCTCGTCCTGCACGAGGCGGAGGACGGAGAGGGCGCCACCGGCATCGGCGGGCGGCCGCTCCTGGACCGGGAGGTGGCGAGCCTCGCGGACCTGGCCTGGCTGCTGCGCTGGAAAAACGGCTGGGACTTTTCGCCGGCGGTGTCCGCCCAGTGGGGGATCTCCGGCATGACCGGGCCGAATGCCACCGGCCCGGACGGGCGCACCTGGCTGTACGGCACCGATCTCGTGGTGAAGTGGCGTCCGGTGGACAACCGGCGCGGCTGGCCCTTCCTGAAGTGGGAATCGGAGTGGATGGCCCGCCAGTACCGGGCGGCGGCGTATTCCGACGCCGACGACCCGGACGACATCATCGACCTGCCCCGGGCCACGCTCAAGGACTGGGGGTTCTACAGCCAGCTCCTCTATGGTTTCCGCTACCAGTGGGCGGCGGGCGTCCGGGTGGAGCACGCCACCGGCAGCGGCGAGAGCGTCGGCGGCCGGGAGAACGACCCCTACCGCGACAACCGCTTCCGTTTCTCCCCGCTGCTGCTCTGGCAGCCTTCGGAATTCTCGCGGCTGCGGTTCCAGTACAACTATGACCGGGCCGACCATCTGGCCGCCGGGGACGCCCATTCCTTCTGGCTGGGGCTCGAGTTCCTGATCGGCGCGCACCCGGCACATCAATACTAAGGAGGGTGATCATGCGAAACCATGCCCGATTGCGGATTGTGGATTGCGGATTGCGGATTGGAGTCTGGGTGGTCGCCGGGCTCCTGGTGGGGTTGCTGTTGGCCGGTGCGACCGGGGTGGCGCGGGGGGAGGCTCTGCGGGTGTGCGCCACCACGCCGGACCTGGGCAGCCTGGCGCGGGCCGTGGGCGGCGACCGGGTGACGGTGACCGTGTTCGCCAAGGGGACGGAGGATGCCCATTTCGTCGAGGTCCGACCGGCGTTCCTCAAGGAGTTGAGCCAGGCCCGGCTCTACATCCAGACCGGCCTCGACCTGGAGGTCGGCTGGGCGCCCGCCCTCCTGCAGAATTGCCGGAACGTGTCCGTCTCCCCGGGCGGGCGCGGCTACCTCGACGCGAGCGCGGTGATCGCCCCACTGGCGGTGCCGTCGGTGGCCGTGGACCGCTCCATGGGGGACGTGCACGCCGCCGGCAATCCCCACTACCTGCTGGATCCCGTCAACGGCCTGCGGGTGGCGGCTGCCATTCGCGACCGGCTGTCCAGCCTGGATCCGGCCGGCCGGGAGCAGTACGCCGCCCGGTTCCAGGAGTTCCGTGGGCGGCTGCTGGCGGCGCTGGTGGGCCCGGAGCTGGCGCAGGTCTACGACGGCGAGAAGCTGGCCCTGCTGCAGGAGCGGGGCGGCCTGCTGGAGTTCCTCAAGAGCCGCGGGCAGGCGGACCTGCTGGGCGGCTGGCTCGGCCGGATGGCCCCGTACGCGGGCAGCCGGGCCGTGGCCGACCACGACATGTGGCCTTATTTCGGGCGGCGGTTCGAATTGCGGGTGGACGCCTTTCTGGAGCCCAAGCCGGGCGTGTCGCCCACCACCCGCCACCTGGGCGACTTGATCGCCCGGATGCGCGCAGAAGGCATCCGGATCATCCTGTCGGCGACATACTTTGATCCCCGCCACGCCCGCTTCGTGGCCGAAAAGACGGGCGCGACGGTGGTGCCCGTGGCCCATCAGGTCGGCGCCCGCCCGGGCGCCGACGACTACCTGACCATGGTGGATTACAACGTCCGGCAGATCGCCTCCGCCCTGGGCGGCAGCCGCCCCGGCAGCGATGCCGGAAAGGGGGAGTGATGGGCGAGACAGCGCCGGCTTTCCGCCTGCGGGACGTCTCGGTGGGCTACGGTTCCCGGCCCGTCCTGGCGGGGCTCAACTTCGAGGTGTTTCCGGGGGAGTTCTGGTTTTTCCTCGGCCCCAACGGGGAGGGCAAGACGACCCTGCTCAAGACCCTGCTGGGGGCGCTGCGTCCCCTGCGGGGCATCGTCGAATGGCATGCGGATTTCGCCGACCGCCGGCGCTGGGGGTTCGTGCCGCAGCGCTGCGACCTGAATCCCACCCTGTCCACCACCGTGCGGGAATTCGTCCTCCTGGGGCTGGTCGGGATCCGGGCCGGCGGGAAGGAAAAAACCGCACGCCTGGCGGAGGCGCTGGCGGCGGTGGGGCTCGCCGGATTGTCCGGCCGGAGCTACTGGGCGCTCTCGGGCGGGCAGCGCCAGCGCGCCCTGGTGGCCCGCGCCCTGGTCCGGCGGCCGTCCCTGCTGGTGGTGGACGAGCCCACGACGGGCCTGGACCTGGCGGCGGAGGAGGCCCTGCTCGAGTCTCTGGCCGCGCTGAATCGGGCGCAGGGCACGACCGTGATCTTCGTCACCCACGAGCTGGTGACGGCCGCCCGCCACGCCTCGCACGCGGCGCTGTTTCGGGGCGGGGGCATCCGCGCCGGCCGGGTGGAGGAGATCTTCACCGAAGCCGAGCTCGGGGCGACCTATGGCGTGCCGGTGGCGGTCAGCCCCACCTCGGCGGGAGCCTGGGCCGTCCACGTCCGCCGCGAGGAGGTGGGGAAATGATTGCGGAATTCATCGCCTCGTGGCCGTTGTTCGCCTCGGCCTACGTCGCCGGCTGGCTCATCGCCGTGCTGCTGGCCATGGTGGGGGTCCTGGTGGTCGCGCGGGACCAGATCTTTTTGGGCGCCGCGGTGGCCCAGTCGTCGACGCTGGGGGTCGCCCTGAGCCTGTGGCTGGCCGTCCTGCCCCTCGGCTGGCTGAGCGGCTGGCTGGGCCGGCCAGAAGGGCACGCCGTGATGGGAGTCTCCTTCGCGGTGCTGGCCGCCCTCCTGAGTTCCCGGCCGGGAGGCGCGGGCCGGGAGAGTCCGGAGGCGGTCACCGGGTGGGTCTTCATCCTGGCGTCCAGCTTCTCGATCCTGCTCGTCTCCCACAGTCCCCACGGCCTGGAAGAGGTCCAGCAGATCATGGCCTCCAGCCTGATCGGCGCCACGGCCACCGACTTGGCGGCCCTGGGCGCCCTCACCACGATCACCTGTGCCGCGGTGATTCTCCTGAACCAGCGCTTGCTCCTGTTTGCCCTGGACCCGGCCATGGCCGAGGCGGCGGGGCTCCACCCGCGGCGCTGGGCGGCCGCCACAGCGGTCTGGCTCGGCCTGGCGGTGGGCGGGTCCCTGCATGCGGCGGGCCTGATCTACGCCTTCGGTTGCCTCGTGCTGCCGGCGCTGGTGGCCAAGAACCTCTGCCGCCAGGTCCGGTCCATGTTCTGGGCGGCGCCGGCAACGGCCCTGGCCACGGCGGTGGCTGGCTTCGTTCTGGCCAACCATTACGACTACCCGCCCGGCCAGCTCACGGTGGCCCTCCTGGCCGCCCTGCTCCCCGCCGCCTGGGGTGTCCGGAAGCTCCGGTCGCGTTGAAGTCCGCCTGGAGGCCGCAAACCCAAGGCCCAGCACCATCGGCACGGGAAGCGCCAGAGGCTGTGGCGCAACCGGGAATTGTCTCAATCCATCTGACCGGTGATTGCCGCCGCTGCCGCTCCCGGCGCGGATCGGCCGGGGGAGTTGGACGTGGATCCTCCCCCGGCGCCGTCCCCGCGCCGCGGACCCGAGGCGCCTCTCGACCCGGCCCGCGACCCAGACAATCTTTTCCCCGGCCCATTCGCTGTGATATAATCCGTGAACTTCTGCCCGGAATGTAACATCACGTCACGGAGGTGCTGTATGAAGTTCGCAAAAAGACCCGGCCTTCTTCTCGGGTTCTTTTTGATCAGCCTCCTGGTGTTCGCCATATCGGTATTTGGGGAGGCGAACCAGTTGAGCAAGCCCATCCTGTACCCGGGTGCGGTCCAGCCCATTGACCGCCCGGAACAGTTCTTCCAGCAGGCCGCGCGGCAGGGCAACCTGCTCCTGCTCAAGGCGGCCATCTTCGACCCGAACCGGGACGGCGAGCCCGACCTCGGCGCCTGGGTCCGCGACGAGCTGAAGGACCAGCCGCTGGCCGCCCGCTACTGCGTCGTGCAGTTCGCGGGCCCGGTCCTGCCGGAGCACCGGCAGGCCCTCGAGAAGGCCGGCGCCCGGATCGTGGAATACATCCCCAACAACGCCTTCCTGGTGCGCGTGCCGGCGGGGCAGGCCATGGCCGTGTCCAGCCAGCCCGGCGTCCGCTGGGTGGGCGACTTCCAGCCCGGCTACAAGCTGGCGCCGGAGCTGGCCGTCGGGATGCCCGAGCGGTTCCGTTACTCTGAAGACCAGTCCTGGCGGATCTCCGCCGAGATCTTCCCGGGCGAGGACCCGGTCTCCGTCCTGGAGGCCGTCACCGCGCGGTTCGCATCCGATCCGCGTTACAACTTCGAGATCGGCGGCGACCGGACCGTGGTGTTCAGCGTCTCCACGGCGAACCTCGCCGACCTGCTCTCCTGCCTGGTCAACCGTAACGAGGTCCAGTGGGTCGAGCCGCGGCCCCTGGACAAGCCGCTCAACGACAACTCCATCTGGATGTGCCAGAGCGGCGACACCGTGGGCAAGACCACGCCCATCTTCAACAAGGGCATCCTGGGCCAGGGCCAGACCGTGGCTGTGGCCGACAGCGGCCTGGACAAGGACCACTGCGCCTTCATCAACGCCGCCGGCGGGCCGGTCATCGCCAGCCAGGCGGCCGTGCCCCCGGCGGTCCTGACCACCGACGGCACCCAGCGCAAGCTGATCGCTTACAACGTCCTCGAGGGGGCCACCGACGGCGATAGCGCCAACCACGAGTGGCACGGCACCCACACCAGCGGTTCGGCGGGAGGCGACGATTATCACCACGAGGCGGCTCCCGGCAATCCCGGCCACGACAGCGGCGACGGTATGGCGCCCCTGGCCAAGCTGATCATGGAGGACGGCGGCAACAGCACCGACCAGTACCTCCACTTCCCCTGGCCGTTCTATGACATGTGGTCCCAGGAGCAGGCCAGCGGCGCCAACATCGCCTCCAACAGTTGGGGCTCCGACAGCAACGACTACAACATCGCCTGCACTTACACCGATCAATACGTCTGGAACAACGAGGACTTCCTGATCTTCGTCGCCGCCGGCAACTCCGGCCCTGGCACGCGGACCATGAACTACCTCGCCACCTCCAAGAACGTCGTCGGCGTGGGCGCCACCTCCAACGGCAGCGAGGGCGCCGACTACATCGCCTCCTTTTCCAGCAAGGGCCCGGCCGCGGACGGCCGCCTGAAGCCGGACCTGTCCGTCCCGGGCGACTACATCAACTCCGCCGAGGGCGCCACACAGGCGAACAATTGCGACACCTGGCTGATGAGCGGCACCAGCATGGCCTGCCCGACCGCGGCCGGCCTGGCCGCGCTGGCCCGCCAGTACTTCACCGAGGGCTGGTACCCCACCGGAGCGAAGGACGCCGGCAGCGCCTTCACGCCGTCGGCCGCCCTCCTCAAGGCGGTCCTGGTCAACTCTTGCGCCAACCTGCTGGGCGGCAACACCGGCGCGCCCAAGGAAGACGCCCCGGCTGTCGGCCAGGGCTGGGGCCGGGTCACCCTGGACGCCGCCCTCTACTTCGCCGGCGACAGCCGGCAGCTGCTGGTCTGGGACGTGCCCAACGCCCTGGGCGTCACCACCAGCGGTGTTCGGGAATATCCCATCACGGTGGCCGCCGGCCAGCCGCTGAAGGTCTCCCTGGCGTGGACGGACCCCCCCGGCTCCGCCGCCGCCGCGGTCGCCCTGGTGGACGACCTGGACCTGGAAGTGGTCGGCCCCGACGGCACCCTCTACCGCGGCAACCAGTGGAACGGGGCGCTGAGCGGCGGCACCAAGCAATCCGCCGCCAACCCGGCGGGGTCCGACACCCTCAACAATCTGGAGGGCGTCCTGATCCTGTCCCCGGCCGCCGGCAACTACACCGTCCGCGTCAAGGGCGCGAACGTGCCCGGCTACGGCGTCAAGTTCAACCAGGGCTTCGGCCTGGCGGTCACCGGCGGCGTCAGCCTCCGGGCCGCGGCCGTGCTGAACATCAAGTCCGTCACTGTGGACGATTCCGCCGGCAACAACAACGGCGTCATCGACCCGGGCGAGACCATCAACCTGACCGTGGAGCTGGAGAACACCGGCAACGGCGCCGCCGGCACCACCACCGCCGTACTGTCCACTTCAACAACTGGCATCAACGTCACGGCGGCCAACGGCTCCTACGGCTCCATCGGCGCCCTGACCACCAAGAGCAACTCCTCGCCCTACACCTTCACCGTGGCCGGCACCGTGGCCACCAGCACGGTCATCAACTTCACCCTGAACGTCACCACTGCCAGCGCCGGCACCTTCTCCCGGCCGTTCACCCTCAAGGTGAAGCCCAGCACGCCGCCGACCATCAGCAACTTCGTCATCGCCGAGGGCGACGTGTGGGAGCCTACGCCCGGCACGACCTATCCGACGTACGTGACCGTGGCCATGCAGTTCAATTACAACGACCCGGACATCGACATCACCACCTGGGACCTCTACTTCACCGTCAACGGCCGCGACGTCAACGCTCTGCCGCTGGACATCGACATGACCGGCGCGCTCACCTCAGCCTCGGGCACGGCCGGCTACTATGTCTACACGTTCATGGCCGTGGCCACCAACATCGGCGAGAGCCTGCAGGTGCGCATGAACCTCGTGGACTCCCAGGGCAACATGAGCAACATCCTGGAGTCCAACACCATCAACTTCACCAAGGGCATCACCCCCAGCAGCCCCACCGGCCTGGACGACGACGACTCCTACCACTACCTCTTCCCGGGCGGCTTCAGCTTCCCGTTCTACGGCCAGACCTACACCGACTGCTGGATCAACTCCGACGGCAACATCTCCTTCCAGGGCGGCTACGAGTACCAGCGGCGCGACCCGGCGGCGTTCCTGAACTACATGCCGCGCATCGCCGGCCTCTACACCGATTTAGCCAAGGTGCCCGGCTCCAACAAGATCTCCGTCGAGGCGTTCGCCGACCACCTGATCTTCCACTACACCGCCCTGGCCCAGTGGTCCCAGGTCGCCCCGGTGGGATCGAACACCGTGGACATCACCCTCTGGCTGGACGGCGGCATCGACCTCCATTTCGGCAGCTGCACCATGAGCCAGTCCCAGGAGGACGAGGACGGCGTGAAATGGAAGGGCGTGGTCGGCGTCGGCCCCGGCGCGGTGCTGAACGCTGCCATGACAGACCTGTCCGCGCAGACCGGCACGATCTACATGCCGGCCAACACCCCGGTCTACCAGGCGTTCCGCGACACCGACACCTTCGACCTGTCCAACACCACCCTGCACTTCGAGCCGCTGTCCTTCGTGCCCGTCGAGACGGTGTACTTCCCGCGCATGTCCTACGTGCCCGGCGCCTGGGCGGACGGCTACGGCTTCGTCAACCCGAACTCGTCCACGGCCACCGTCCGCTTCACCGGCTACAACAGCACTGGCGGCACGGTGGGCACCTCCGACCTGATCACCTGGCCGGCCCACGGCCAGGGCGCCTACCAGATCGACGGCCTGCTGGGCGTCACCCAGGCCACCGACGCGTGGGTCAAGGCCGAGACCGACCAGCCGGGCATGCTGGGCTTCTTCCTGACCCAGGAGTTCGGCGGAGGCGGCCTGGCCGGCCTCGACGGCGCCGAGGTCTGGACCGGCACCGTCAGCAATGCCTATCTGCCGATGGTGAAGGCCACCGGCACGTTCTCCACCGAGCTGTTCCTGGCCAATCCGGGCGCGGCGGCCATCGACGCCGTGCTGACGGGATATGACGGCGCCAACACCCTGAACGGCGGCACCCACCCCATCCCGGCCGGCGGTTTCATCAAGCTGAACGTGGCCACCGCTTTCGGCACGGGCTTCGACGGCGCGCTGCGGGTGGAGACGAACGGCGGGGGATGCATCGGCAACGCCCTGGTCAAGGACGGCGCCGTCGCCATCAGCTCGCTCAACCTGATGCCTTTCATCGCGGCGGACCAGGACCTGTATGCCTCCCACGTGGTCCTGTTCCCCGACGTCTACTACACCGAGATCAACCTGTACAATCCATATGGCACGGCGGCCACCGCCACCATCTCGCCGTTCCGCGCGGACGGCTCCGCCGTGACCGCTCCGTTCCAGGTGATCGTGCCGGCCAACCAGGTGCTGACCCTGCGCGACACCGAGCTGGGCCTGCCGTCCGGGGAGTCCACCGAAGGATGGCTGCACGTGAACTCGACCCAGCCGCTGCTGGGCTGCCTGACCTTCGGCAACCCGGTGGACGACCACTACATGTCCACGCTGCCCCTGCAGCGCCAGAGCGCATCGGACCTCTACTTCGCCCAGGTCGCCAACGGCAACGTCGGCGGCGTGGACTTCTTCACCGGCATCGCGGTGGTCAACCCCAACCTCGTCCCGGTGGGCGTGACCATCCAGGTCTACGGCAGCGACGGCACCCTGTACGGCTCGGCCACCCGCACCCTGGCGGCGGGCGAGAAGTATGTCCGGCTGATCCAGAACATCGAGGGGATCGTCACCCTGCCGGCCCAGGCCAGCGGGTACATGCACGTGACCTCGACGGGCGGGGGCGTGTTCTCGTTCGCGCTGTTCGGCGACGCCGCCCTCAACTTCCTGAGTGCGGTCCCGGCCCAGCTGCCGCCGACCCGCTAGATCGTCATTCTGCTTGTCTCCAACCGGAGGCTCCGGCACCCGCCGGAGCCTCCGTCTTTTTTCCGTGCTGACTCGGAAATAACCTGCCGTATTCATCGGGGTCGGTATCGGGATCGGAATCGGTTCATCATGGTGAGATTCACCGGCGGATTCTACCAGGTGGGCGCCGACGCGCGGAGGCCGGCCGGGACGATGAATTCCCCTCCCATGTGTCCTGGAACGTTTTCGGACCGCGGTGTGATATGATACGCAGACATCGGACGAGAATTCCGCAGACGCAAGTCGGATCGTGAACGCTCTGCAGCTAGGAGACATCATGAGTGGGCGTTACTATCGTGTGCTGATGGGTGGAATCCTTTGGATCGGGATCATGGGACTCGTGCCGGCGCAGTTGGTATGCGAGATCGGCAAGGGCGACGGCCAACCCAATTATCAATTGTGCAAGTTCGACACCTTCGGCCAGCCGAATGAGTGTTACATGACGAAGTTCTTCGCCGATCCGTTCATGGTGCGGCGTGTGAAAGGGAGCATCACCAACCAGGCCGGGCCGTGGCCTGAGGGGGTCCTGGTCCTGTTCGAAATCCGTGCCAAGGCCGGGGACGCAACGGTCCGCCAGGTGGTTTCCAACGAACAGGGAGAATTCTCCGTTCCGGACCTCCCCGAGGGCGAATACTGTTTCCGCGCGGTGGCCAGGGGCTGGCAGACGATAACGGGCATGATCATCCTCAGCAGCAAGGCACCCCGCAACGCCAAGTTGTCCTTTGAGATGCCGCTGGATACCAGGTAGGCCACGATCGCCCCGCGTTTGTAACTGAAACTGACACCAGTGCATTTCCCCTCGGGGTCGGTATCGGGATCGGAATCGGGGTCGACTGATGAATCGATTCCGATACCGACCTCGATGAAAACGGAAGGCTATTTCCGAGTAGGCACGAACACGATGCAGCCGCCGGCACGCGGGAGAAACCCCGACCGGGAGGGAGGGGAGCGCGGGGGCAGCCGCCGTCATGCCGGGAACGTGCCCCGCAACTCCGTTTCACCGAACTGGATAATCCAAACATGGCGGCATGTCCCCCTTCCCGAAGGGGAATAATTCGATTCGCCCCGGGAGGCGGCCGCTTGGGACCGCCACCCGGGACCAAGGCGAAGAATCAAACCGAACATGATTCTGAAGAATGGACTCCGGAGGAGTCTACCAGATCGATCATCCAACCAGTTCATCTGAACAGGATCGCCGGGATCCATGCCGTTCGCCCCGCTTCGGGGGCGAGGGTGATTTGCGGAGTCGAGGCAATATCCGTCGTCCTCCCCCGGGTGGCGGCCCAGAGCGGCCGCCACCCGGGGCGAATCGAATTATTTCCCTTCGGGAAATCCAGGCATGCCAGGGCCCTCCCGGACGCATCGCCAGTCACCTGCGACAGGATGTCGGCTTGTTTGTTTCCAACCGGGCGATGCAGCGCCGGGATTGTGGCCGGCGAGGACACGCTGAGGGTGGCGGACGGAGCTGCGCCGTCCACTCCGCCATTCCCGCAACCGGCCCATCGCGCCCCTCCCGGCCGGTCGGGGTACTCCCCCCGTGCCGGCGATTACGTTGTCTCAGGGCAGGACAAAAGGATCGTGACCCTGTGCGTTCTTGCCGGTCGGCCGTCATTAGTCACCGGTCACCGGTCATCCGTCGATAACGAGCACGATTACGATTACGATCGACGAGTACGATCGGTCTCTGTCACCGGTCACCGGTCATCTGCCGAGCAGGAGCACGAGCACGAGTGACCTGCCCGGCCTACTCCCGGTACTGCGCCGGCACCGCGCTGAGGAAGTCCAGCGTGTCATTGCCGAACAGGACGAAGGAGAAGACGTCCCCGCCGGTGGCGGTCACGTGGATGTAACCGCTGGACTGATCGAGCAGGCTGCCGATCCCCTCGATGGATTTGAGCAGCCGGACGTACTTCTCGCGCGGCGCCAGGGTACGCGTCACGGAGTTGCCGTTCCGGTCCCCGTTGGGCTTGTAGACGCGGATGGTGATCTCCACTGGCGACGTGTTGGGGTTGATCACCGCCAGGCCGGTGAAGAAGTTCACCCCGCCGACGTTTCCGTTGGCCACCTGGGCGAAGTAGATGTCGTCGCTGCCGGCGGCCTGCAGCGGCAGGGTGGACTGGTAGTGGTTGTCCACCGGGTTGCCGAACGTCAGGCAGCCCATGAGCGGGTCGGGGCTGGTCACCTTGAGCCAGCCCTCGGTGTTCTCCCCCGGCGGCAGACCCAGCTCCAAGTCGCTCACCGACTTGACCTGGAGCGCCGGGACCAGCACCTGGAGGGGCGTCCCGAACGCCGAGCCGTCGGCCAGGTAGAACTTGAGGGTAGCGGTCACGGCCGTGGCGTTGACGTTGATCAGCTGGATCTTCGTCGTGTACACGTTCGGGAACATCACCACGTGGGCGGCGTACAGGAGCGTGGACGCCTCGGTGAACGGCTGGAGGTTCACCGCGGCAATGGAGGCATCGCCGTCGCGCACCGTGGCGTGGCCGATGACGGGGCCGGTGGACTGCACGTGCAGGCAGCCGTCGAACGCGTGGCCCAGCAAGGCGGCGGCGTCGAACTTCCAGAACCCCTTCGCCGGGATGCCCGCCGGGGCGGCGAAAAACTCCGTGGCGCCGTCGAGGCCGGAGACGGTCACGGTGACCCCGGTGTCGCCGGGATTCGCCAGGAAAATCTCCGTGGAGCTCGTGCCGGCGGCGGCCACGCGGGGAATGATGCCGTCGGAAACGCCTGCCGAGAGGACTTCCGCCCCGTCCAGCCCCACCAGCCCGGCGGGGGTGAAGTGCTGGGTCAGGAAGAAGCCGAGCAGGCCGGCCTGGTTGCTCTCGGCCAGGACCCAGCCGTCCGTGGCGGCGGAGAGCCCGAACACGCCGTCGATCTGGGTCGCACCCTGCTCGCCCGCGTACCAGGCCATCGGCTCGGCCTGCCCCGCCGCCTGCCCGTTCGCGGCGTAGGCGGTGAAGCGGACGGCGGCGTCGGCCGCGCCCGGGTTGACGAAGCCGTACCCCTCGGTCCAGCCGCCGGGGACGAAGCTCATCCGGGGGAAGAGCAGGGACGCAGCCGGCGTGAACGTGCCGCAGAGCACGTCCAGCGCGTCGCTCATGAAGCTCCCGACCTGGTTGGCGTTGTGCTCATGGGGCTCCGTGTACGAGGTTACATAGAACTGGTAGGGGACGCCCGGCACGACGCTGTCGATCTGGAGCCCGGTGGCCGACTTGGGGGTGGTCACGCCCACGGAGTTGAAGGAGCCGTCCCCCTCCCGGTAGACCCGGTAGCCGCCGCTGCCTTCCGCGTACCCCATGGGGGTCCAGCTCAGGAGGCCGCCCGTGGCGCTGCAGGTGAAGCTCAAATTGGTGGGCGGCAGGGTCTGGGTGGCGAGGAAATCGGTCGAGCTGTGCGCGTCGACGAACGCCAGCATGTCCGGGTCGTCGTCATAGAAGGCGTTGTAGTCCAGGTCCAGGCCGGTGGTGTTCAGCTTGGTGAGATTCACCAGCGCGTTGGGGAGGTAGCCGCCCATGGCGTTGGACGAAACGTCCAACTTGCGGAGCTCGGTCAGGTTGCCCACGGCGGGCGGGAGCGTCCCGGTCAGCCCGTTCCGGGGGAGGATCAACTCGCGCAGCTTGGCGAGCGAGCCCCACCCGGTGGGGATGGAGCCCCGGAGGAGGTTGTCGCCGAGATCCAGGTATTCCAGATTCGACAGCCCCCCCAGCTCCGGCGGCAGGGATCCACTCAACTGGTTCCCGGACAGGTTCAGGCGGTTCAGGTTCGTCAGTCCGCCCAGGCCCGGCGGGATCGATCCGCTGAGGGCGTTCCCCTCGAGGGCAAGGGTTGTCAGGGCGGAGAGGTTGGCCAGTTCGGGCGGGATGGCACCGTTGAGCAGATTGTTTCTCAGGAGCAGGGATGTGAGTTGAACCATCCCCCCCATCCAGGAGGGGAGGGTCCCGGTGATCTGGTTTTCCGAGAGGTTGAGGTACTGGAGGTTGGCGAGGGCCGCCCACTCTTCGGGGATGGACCCGGATAGGTGGCACCGCTGCAGGTCGAGCACCAGAAGGGCATGGAGCGATCCAATCACCACCGGGACGGGTCCGGACATGTCGATGTCCGAGAGGTACATCATCTCCATCTGGCTCAAGGCGGCCCATTCCGCGGGAATGGGACCGGACAACGGATTGTTGTCCAGGGCCAGCCAGCGCAGCTGGGTCAGCCCGCCCAGGAAGGCCGGCAAGGCGCCGGTGAACTGGTTGCCCCAGAGGTACAGCATCTCCATCTGGGTGCAACCGGCCAGCCAGGCCGGGATGGGGCCGGTGAAGGCGTTGTTGCCGAGGGACAGCCGCTGGAGTTGGGTGAGATTGGCCATGCTGTCGGGGAGAGTGCCAGACAAATCGTTGTTGTCCAGCGAGATGTAGAGCAGGTGGGACAGGTTGCCCAGGGACGCCGGGACCGCCCCGGTGAGTTGGCAATTCGTGAGATAAAGCGAATCCAGGTTCGCGAGATTGCCGATCTCGGACGGGATGGAGCCGCTGAAGGCAGCGTCGCTGATTGCAAGATAGGTTAAAGCCGTCAATTGACCAAGCTCGGGGGGCAGCGTCCCAACGAGGTGCTTGTTGAACAACTGGAGGTATTTCACCCGATCATCGATCACCGTGACGCCCTTCCAGGTTCCTTCCGTCCCGGGCAGGGCGAAGCCGTCGGAGTGGAGCGGCGGCGTCTTCCAGCCGGAGTTGTCTGTCCAGGCGTCGCCGCCCGTGGCGTTGTAGAAGGCGATGAGCGCGGCCCGCTCCGAGGAGGGGATGTCGGCGAGGCACGCGCCCGCGCCGGCGGTCAGGATCAGGATGGCAAGGAGAATTCGGCCCGGCATAAGTTCCTCCAATCAGCAAGAAATTGGATCAGGTGAATGCCATGATAGGGGGGAACGGCCGCCCAGTCACTGCATGAGGATGTAGTTACCTCCTGGTTCGTGTTCGTGCTCGTCATCGCGCGCGTAATCGAATTTCGGACCTCGGACTTGGGAGCTGGGACCTGGCCGATCCGATCGTGCTGGAGACAATTCAGCCGCCGGTACGCGGGAGGTACTCCGACCGGCTGGGAGGGGTGCGAGGGATTGGCTGCCGGGTCCTCGGAGCGTGCCACGCAACTCCGTTTAGTCGCAATAATACTTCAAACAAAGGGATAGGCCTGGTTTCCCTTCGGGAAATCGGGGCATACAAAGCCCGACGCTGGATTCATCGCCGGTCACCTGAGGCAGGAGGTCGGCTGGATTGTCTCCGTCCGGATGACGCATCGATGTGGCCAGTGAAGGAAATGACGAAGACGCAGACGGATTTGTTGGCACGCGCCCGTCATCCCGGTGGCCGGTCCCTCGCGCCCCTCCCTGCCGGTCGGGGGACCTCCCGCGTGCCGGGGGCTGCATTCCCTCCAGCGAGACCGGCCGGCCGGGTCCCAGTCCCCAGGTCCCAGATCCGCCGATTACGACCACGATTACGATTACGATCAGCGATTACGATCGGATTGGATTGTCATGGTCCATGGTCCATCGTCCATGGTCCGTGGTCGGATTGTCCCCGGTCATCGGCCACCGGTCGGGCAGCGCATCCCTATCCCTAAAACTCCCTTGCTTTGACACGGGATCGTTGCTATAGTTTTTTTCTATTTTTGTAGCGTCATTTCACATTCGGGAGCAGCTATGGCCACGCAGACACAGACGGCAACGACGGGGACGGAACCGGCGAATTACGGGCCTCTCCGGAAAATCCTGGAGAAATTCCGCGGGGAAAAGGGGACCATCATCCCCATCCTGCAGGAGACCCAGGACGCTTACGGCTACCTGCCGCCCTGGGCGCTGGAGGAGATCTCCGCCGCCACCGGCGCCCCGCTGGCCCAGATCTATGGCGTGGCCACCTTCTACGCGCAGTTCCGGCTCCACCCCATCGGCAAGCACCTGGTCCGCGTCTGCTGCGGCACGGCCTGTCACGTGGCCGGGGCGGAGAAGATCGCCGACTCCCTGTGCCAGAACCTGGACGTGGCGCCGGGCGGGACGACCGCCGACGGCCAGTTCACCATCGAGACAGTCGCCTGCCTGGGGTGCTGCTCCCTGGCCCCGGTGATGATGATCGACGACGAGACCTACGGCCGGCTGGACGACAAGTCGGTCCGCAAGATCGTCGCCGCCCAGAAGAAAAGCTCCCAGTCCCAATAATCGCGGAGGTGGCCCTTGTCACTGCATCCCCCTGAGATCCATCCGGCCCGGCTCAAGCTCGTGGTGGGCCTGGGCAGCTGCGGCATCGCCGCGGGCGGGAAGAAGGTCTATGAAGCCCTCCGGCAGGAGGTTTCGAAGCGGAACCTCGACGTGGCCGTCGACGAGACCGGCTGCGTCGGCATGTGCTTCCGCGAGGTCCTGGTGGAGGTGCGCGACCCGCAGCAGGGCTCGTTCTTCTACGGGGACATCACCCCCGACAAGCTGCCGCGCATCCTCGACGAGCACGTTGTCGGCGGGCAGGTCATCGGCGACTGGCTGGTCAAGAGCGACAGCCTGCCGGGCAGCGACGACGCCTTCTTCGCCAAGCAGAAGCGGATCGTGCTGCGCAACTGCGGCCGGATCAACCCCGAGTCCCTGGACGAGTACAAGGCCAACCAGGGCTACGCCGCCCTGGAGAAGGTCCTCACCTCCATGTCGCCCGAGCAGGTGATCGAGGAGATGATCGCCTCCGGCCTGCGCGGCCGCGGCGGCGCTGGCTTCCCCACCGGGCTGAAGTGGCGTTTCGCCCGCCAGAGCAAGGGTGACCACAAGTACGTGATCTGCAACGGCGACGAGGGCGATCCCGGCGCCTTCATGGACCGCTCCGTGCTGGAGGGCGACCCCCACGGTGTGCTCGAGGGGATGTGCATCGCCGGTTATGCCATCGGCGCCACCCACGGCTACATCTACTGCCGGGCGGAGTACCCCCTGGCGGTCAAGCGGCTCCGCCTGGCCATCGACCAGGCCCGCGCGGCCGGCCTGCTGGGGGACAACATCCTCGGCCGCGGGTTCGTCTTCGACGTCAAGGTCAAGGAAGGCGCCGGCGCCTTCGTCTGCGGCGAGGAAACGGCCCTCATCGGCTCCATCGAGGGCAAGCGGGGCATGCCCCGGCTGCGCCCGCCGTTCCCCACCACTGCCGGCCTGTGGGACTACCCCACCAGCATCAACAACGTCGAGACGTTCAACAACGTCCCCTGGATCATCCTCAACGGCGCGGCCAAGTTCGCCGAGATGGGCGTCGGACGCAGCCGCGGCACCAAGGTGTTCGCCCTGGCCGGCAAGATCGTCCGCGGCGGCCTGATCGAGGTGCCCATGGGCCTGAGCCTGCGCGAGGTCATCTACGAAGTCGGCGGCGGGATTAAGGACGGCAAGGCCTTCAAGGCCGTCCAGATGGGCGGGCCGTCGGGCGGCTGCATCCCGGCCGAGCTGATCGAGACGTCGGTGGACTACGAGTCGGTGACCCAGACCGGCGCCATCATGGGCTCCGGCGGCATGGTGGTCATGGACGAGACCACCTGCATGGTGGACGTGGCGCGCTTCTTCCTGGCGTTCACCCAGAAGGAGTCCTGCGGCAAGTGCACCTTCTGCCGGCTGGGCACCAAGCGCATGCTGGAGATCCTCGACCGGATCAAGGATGGCGAGGGCAAGCTGGAGGACATCGACCTCCTGGCGGACCTGTCGGAGAAGATCAAGAAGGGGTCCCTGTGCGGCCTCGGCCAGACGGCGCCCAACCCGGTGCTCACCACCATCAAGTACTTCCGGCACGAGTACGAGGCCCACATCAAGGACAAGAAGTGCCCGGCCCACCACTGCAAGAAGCTGCTGACCTACACTATCAGCGAGGAGAAGTGCACGGGCTGCACCGCCTGCGCCAAGGGCTGCCCGGTGAAGTGCATCAGCGGCGAGCGCAAGAAGCTGCACGTCATCGACCAGTCGCAGTGCATCCAGTGCGGCGAGTGCGTGCGCCGCTGCAACTTCGATGCGGTCCTGGTGGACTGAGCCCGGCCGCGCCGTGACCCGGTGAAGAAAGGATCAAGGAGACATCCATGGCCCAAGTCAAGGTAACCATCGACGGTCAGGAACTCATCGTCGACAGCTCCATGACCATCCTGGAGGTGGCGCGGAAGCTGGGGAAGGAGATCCCGACCCTCTGCCACGACCCGCGGCTGGAGCCGTTCACCTCGTGCTTCGTCTGCGTCGTGGAGGTGGAAGGCGGCCGCGGCTACGTGCCGTCGTGCGCCACCAAGGTCACCGACAAGATGGTGGTCCGGACCGACACCGCCGAGCTGCGCCAGGCCCGCAAGATGGCGCTGGAGCTGATCGTCTCCAACCACTTCGCCGACTGCCTCGGCCCCTGCCAGCTAACCTGCCCGGCCCATGTGGACATCCAGGGCTACATCGCCCTGCTGGCCCTGGGCAAGTACAAGGAGGCCGTGGCCCTGATCAAGGAGACCAACCCGCTGCCGTCCGTCTGCGGCCGCGTCTGCACCCGCCCCTGCGAGGGGCAGTGCCGCCGCAACATCACTGATGAGTCGGTGGGCGTGGACTACCTCAAGCGCTACGCCGCCGACCTCGACCGGGAGTGCGGCCACCCGTTTTCGCCGGACCAGAAGCCGGCCACCGGCCGCCGCGTGGCGGTGGTGGGCGGCGGACCGGCTGGCCTGACCGCGGCCTATTACCTGTCCCTGGAAGGCCACTCGGTGACCATTTTCGAATCCCAGCCCAAGACCGGCGGCTGGCTGCGCTACGGCATCCCCGAGTACCGCCTGCCCGAGGACATCCTGGACTACGAGGTGGACTCCATCCTGAAGCTGGGCGTCGAGCTCCAGACCGGCCGGCGCCTCGGGCGCGACTTCACCCTGGAGGGACTGTTCGACCAGGGCTTTGAAGCCATCTTCCTCGGCATCGGCGCCTGGAGCTCCACCAAGATGAACATCCCCGGCGAGGACGCCCGGGGCGTCATGGCCGGCATCGATTTTCTGGAGAAGGTCAACCGCGGCGAGCTGACCTCTCTGAAGGGCAAGGCGATCGTGGTCGGCGGCGGCAACACCGCCGTGGACGCGGCCCGGACCTCGCTGCGCTTGGGCGCCTCTCAAGTGACGACGGTCTACCGGCGCAGCCGCAAGGAGATGCCGGCCCACCCCGCCGAAATCGAGGACATGGAAAATGAGGGCGTCCGCCTCGAGCTGCTGACCAATCCCATCGCCATCCACAAGGACGAGCAGGGCCGCGTGCAACGCGTGACCTGCATCCGGATGGAACTGGGCGAGCCCGACGCCAGCGGTCGCCGGCGCCCCGTGCCGGTGGCGGGCTCGGAGTTCGACATCGAGGCCGACTGGGTCTTCCAGGCCGTCGGCCAGCAGCAGGAGAACGACTTCCTGGACGGCTCGACCCTCAAGACCGAGCTGAAGACCACCCGGTGGGGCTCCGTCGAGGTGGACCCCGAGGCCATGACCACCAGCGTGTCCGGCATCTTCGCCGGCGGCGACATGGTCACCGGCGCCGCCACGGCCATCGAAGCGATCGCCGCCGGCAAGAAAGCCGCCCTGGCCATCCATCACTACCTCACCGGCCACGTCATCCCGCGCCTGAAGCCGCCCTTCCTCAGCAAGAAGGAGAACCTGCGGGAGAAACTGACACCGGAGGACCTGTTCATCCGGGCCAGGACCCCCCGTGAGCATATCCCCGCCCTGCCGGTGGAGGAGCGCGTCAAGAGCTTCATCGAAGTCGAGCTGGGCTACAGCGCCGCGCAGGCCTCCGCCGAGGCGGCGCGCTGCCTGGAATGCGGCTGCAACGCCTTCTTCGAGTGCGACCTGCAGCGCCACTGTTCCGATTGGGACGTGGAGCAGAAGACTTTCCGGGGCGAGTTTCAGAACGAGCTTCCGGACGAGAGCCATCCCTTCCTCCGCGTGGACCTGAACAAGTGCATCCTCTGCGGCCGCTGCGTCCGGATCTGCGAAGAGGTCGTCGGGGCGGCCGCACTGGGCTTCGTCAAGCGCGGCTTCGACACCCACATCCGTCCGGCGCTGGAGAAGCCGCTCACCGAGACCACCTGCATCTCCTGCGGCCAGTGCGCGGACACCTGCCCGACCGGCGCCCTGATGGTCAAGCCCGACCTGCCCAAGCCCGGCCCCTTCCAGCTGAAGGGCGTCCCCTCCGTCTGCAACTTCTGCAGCGTGGGCTGCGGCGTCCTGCTGGAGCCCGTCGCCGGCCGCGTCGTCCGCGTCTCCTCCAACCATGAGGCCCCCGTCAACGACGGCGGCAACCTGTGCAAAAACGGGCGTTTCGGCTTCCGCATGCTGAACGAGGGCCGGTTGACCCGGCCGCTGGTGCGCAAGGACGGCCGGCTGGAGGAAGTCGACTGGGCGGAGGCCTACGAGTTCATCCGGTCCCGCTCCAAGGCGGTCAGTGCCGACGGGGCCGCCGGCAAGCTGGCCGTCCTGGCCGGTCCGCGGCTGACCAACGAGGAGGCCTACCTGGTGCAGAAGCTGGCCCGGGGCGTGTGGCGGACGCCGCACGTCGCCCACCTGTCCGCCCTCGGCTACAGCGATCCGGCCGACCTCGCGGCTGCGGCCCCCGACGCGGATTACGGCCGCCTGGCCAAGGCCGAGTTCATCCTCGTGCTGGGCGGCAACACTCTGGAAAAATATCCCATCCTGGACTTCAAGCTCCAGAGAGCGGCCCGGTCCGGCAAGACGGAGGTTTTCTACCTCCATCCCGACCGGACCTTCCTGGCCGAGCGGGCCCAGCGGTGGATTCCCCTGCCCGCCGAGAAGGCGCCGCTCTTCGCCCGGGCGGTGCTGGCCGATGCGCTGAACCGGTGGGTGACCCCGGATTCCATGCCGGGCCTGGCCGGCCTGCGGGACCATCTCCGGGACATCCGCCCGGCGGACGTGTTCCGCCAGCTGGGCCTGGAGACGGCGGATGCGACCCGGCTCATGGATCGGCTTTGCGCCGGTCACGCCGCAGTGGTCCTGGACTTGGAGGAGGGTGGATCCGAAACCGCCGTCTACTTCCGCGACCTGGCCCTGATGCTGGAGGGCCGCGGCCGGAGCCTGGGTCTGCTGCCGATGCTGGCCGGCGCCAATGCGCGGGGCGCGCTGGAGATGGGCATCCATCCCGCCTTCCTGCCGGGCGGCCGCCCGGTCACCGATCCGGCCGCCCGCGGCGCCCTGGCCCAGCTCTGGAGATCGGAGCTGCCCGCCGGCCCGGGCCTGGCCCACGCCGACCTGGCGCGGGAACTGGTCCAGGGCGGCATCCGCAGCCTGTTCGTGTTCGGCGAGGATCCCGTCGGCGCCGGCCTGTCCGACCTCTTCGAACAGGGCGGGCAGCGCACGGTGAAGCTGCTGGTGGTCTGCGACCTCTACCGTACCGCCACCGCGGAGATGGCCGACGTGGTGCTGCCGGCCTCCGCCTGGACCGAGGCGGCCGGCACCTTTCTCAACGCCGAGCGGCGGATCCAGGCGCTCTCACCCGCCGTGCCGCCGCCCGCCGGCAAGGCCAACGTCGAGATCCTCCTCGACCTGGGCCGGCTGTGGGACGTCCCCCTGGCGCCCGACGGCCTGGCTTCGGTCCAGCTGGAGATGAAGCATGCCGTTCCCTCGCTGAAGGCCGTGTCCTTCGGCGACCTGGACGGGAAGGGCGTGCTGCTGGGATCCGCCCCGCACGGCGGCGAGCTCCGAGTCCCCGCGGCGCCCGCGTCGGTCACCGCACCGGCGCGCTGTGCCGGGGACGCGCTGAACGCCCGCTGGCGGGGCCGGCTGCGCGAATTGGGCCTCGAGCGCGGCTGAACCGGCGGCAGTCTCCGCTTCCGGATATCGGGGAGCCTGCCGGCGCCTCGCCCGCGGCATCCATTGGGAGACGGCTCATGAAGACGAAAAGGTTCCTGGCAGCCCTGATCGCCGGCCTGCTGTGCGCCGGCGGCGCGGCGGCCCAGAAGAAATCCGAGAAACTCTCCGATCCCCAGATGCTGGCCCGGGTGCTGCCGCTCCAGTGGATGGGCATGAACCTGCTGGCGGACAAGGAGTGGTCCAAGCAGCGGATCGCCGAGCTGGAGGTCGCTGTCGCCGGCGCCTCCTACACCTCCAAGGACTTCTCCAAAGAGGGCTCTTTCGAGATCGTGGACGCCCTCCGCTCGCCGATGCACCTCAACGAGTTCGCCTACCAGCGCGACAGCGCCGCGCCGGAAAACCTGACCCAGTGGAGCGGTCCCTGGGGGCAGGGGTACATCGTCCAGGATCCGGCCGAGGACGAGACCCGGGCGCGGCTGCTGATCCGCGGGCGATGGTACGTGAAGGTCAACCAAGCCCCCAGGGTGGATACCGGCAATCAGCGCGCGGCCCTGGACGCCTGGCTGGCCGACGAGAAGGTGCGGGATACGCTGAAATAGCCCGGGCCGCCGGACTGCGGCCGCACACCCCTTCATTTCCAATCCGGACCGAGACCGCACGCCGCCGTGCGGCAGCGGGCCGCCCCGGGCGGAGGCATCCGGTTCAGGAGTTGCCCAGGCTTGCCCGGATCGCCTCGAGCTTCTCGCGCAGGCAGGCGGCCTGGGTCAGGAAGGCCGACAGCGTGGGGCACGTGCGGTACTCGCCGCAATGCGCGCAGGTGGGCACCTGCCGCTGGCTGGCGCAGGCGCGCACGGGGCAGAGGGGGGTGTACCCGCCGTGGCGGCCGGCGGAGGCGCAGCCGTCGCAGGTGGCGGCTTCGAGAGGCATGTCCGGCGCGTGGAACTGCTCGCGCCATTGCTCGACGACGCGGCGCCGGGCGTCGGCGTCGCCGGCCTGGGTGGCCAGGTAGGCTTCACAGGTGGAGCAGTCGAGCCCGCAGGGGGCGGTGAGCGGATTCATGGTTCCTCCTTCGCGGATGAGATCGGCGGCGGGAGGGCGGATTCCGGCCCCTTCCCGCCGCCGGACAAAGGATAGGTGTAAAAAAGGTGGAATTCAAGCGAAAAATGAAGGCAGCGGGCAGGACCGACCGAAGGGGATCCGGCGGGACCCGCTACTTGACCAGCTCCCGCTCCTGGTCCAGGGAAGGGTGCCATTCGGGCGGGTGGGTGCAGGCCTCCACGAGGGAGCGCGTGCCGGACACGCCCAACCGGGAGAACATGGTGCGCAGGATCGACTTCATGTCCGCGCGGACGGCCGCCCGGACCTCTTCCGGCAGGTCCCAGAGCCTCCGCTTGTAGGGCTTGAGGGCGCGCTTGCGGTTCTTGTAGAGGAACTGCTCGTCGGTCTGGCCCTCGCGCCGCCAGCGCGCGCACTGCTCCCGCAGGTAATCGTAGATCTCGGCGCGTAAGTCCGCCGGGAAGCGGGGATGGTCGAAAAGGAGGTTCTGGAAGGCCGTGGCCAGGTGGATTTCGGCGGTGCCCGCCTCCGGGAAGCGGTGGAACATCTCGGCCGGCAGCGTGGAGGCGCCGTGCTGCACTGCGCCGGCCAGGCCGAAGAGCTTCCGGGCGGCGCGGGACAGTTCGGCCAGCGCCTGGAAGTCCAGGTTGACCCGGGCCACGGAACCGTCGGGCAGGGGCACTCCGCCGTGCGTGGTGCCGGTCTGGACGCTGATCTTGCTCAGGCCGGGGGTGTACCTCTCCAGGTTGTCCAGCGACAGGCGGTAGCCCTCCATGAAGGCCTCCAGCTCGTCGACCGTGCTGTTCTTGCCGCCCACCTCCCCGATCTCCCCCCCGACGGCCACCGTGGCGCCGGCCGGTTCGAGCCGGCGGATGAAGTGCGTGAAGGTGGCCGTCAGTTCGTAATTCAGCCGTTGCTGCTCGGTGAGGTTCTCCTTGCGGAGGTCCACCAGGGTGGAGGCGTCGATGTCGATGTTGAGGAAGCCGGACTTCATGGCGTCGCCGATCAGCAGCTTGATCGCCTCGACCTCCAGCTCGGGGTCCTGGAAGAAGCTGGCGGCCCGGACCTGGAAGTGGTCGCCCAGGAGGAACAGGGGGCCGAGGAATCCGGTCTTGATGGCGGCGGCGAGGACCACCACGGCGTACTCCGAGGGCCACTGGTCGCTGTAGGCCACCTCCGACCGGGCGATCTCGAGGATGAACGCGCCGGCATCCAACTCCCGGGCGGTTTCGAAGACGGCCCGGGCGCCGTCGTACGTCAGGGTGCGCAGGTTCACGGCGGGCACGGTGAAGTGGGCGTGCTTGCCGCGGCTCTTTTCGGCGTAGAGGGCGTGGAGGGAGGACGGAACGATCCCCAGGCGGGCCGCCGCGGAGCGGATCAGGAACCGGGCGTGGCTCTTAATCTCCACGTCCGGCTGGAAGACGGCGTTGTAGGCCAGCCGGTCGACGAGGTCCGCCCGGAGCGCGTCCCCGTCCAGGACCTCCCGAACGCCCTGGCGGTCGCACGCCAGCACGGGGCGGACCGCCCCATCCAGTTCATCGAAGGTTCGGAACAGCATGGTCGGAACCTCCCGGTCCGGGTGTCAATTTCGGAAACAGTCCTCCCCAGTGTATGCGGGATTTGCCGGGCGGTCAAGACCGCGGAAAAACGGTCTTGTGTTCGGCCGGGCGATCCCGTATGATGCACTCCCAACTCCTGACCGGGAGCCGTTCCATGAGCAACCCGCCCGAAGCCCCCATCGAAGTCGTCCACCAGTTTCTCGAGGCGATGGACCAGCGCCTGGGCGCCCTGAGCGAAGATGAAGTCCAGTCCCTCTTCCTGGAATTCTCCGAGACCGCCCAACCCTGGGTGATGGACCTGCTGGTGGCGATCGAGGAAGCCAACCAGGTGGACCCCGGGTTCCTCGGGGAGGCGGCCTTCTACGTTTACGCCCTCCAGAAGTTCTACGAGGAAGTCCTTCACCTGCCGCCGTCGACCATCGAGCGGGAGGAGCTGCTGGACGTGATCAACCGGGTGGACGCCATCTTCGAAAAGCAGCCCGACCCGCCCGATTTCCAGGACGTGGGCCGGCTGGATTTCCCCTGCCTCCGCATCGAGGTGCCGGCGCTCTTCTTCACCGCCTGGGAGTCCTGCCTGGAGGAGCTGGTGGAGGAAGGCTCGCTGGACGCGGAGATGCGCTGGGACCTGACCCGGTTCTACCTGGTGGTCCTGTCGGCGTTCGGAGACCAGTTCCCCGGGGCTCACATATAGGTTTCGGTCGATTTCGCCGGGACTTCCCCGGCCGCCATGGATTCGGCGGCGCCGCCCCTCTCCCCCAACATCTGGATGAACAGCCGGGCGATCTGCGGGTCGAACTGCGTGCCGGCGCAGCGCTCGATCTCCTCGATGGCCGACGCCGGGGTCTTGTTGTCCTGATAGACCCGGTGGCTGGTCATGGCGTGGAACGAATCGATCACCGCCAGGATCCGGGATTCCACCGGGATCGCCTCGCCGGCCAGGCCGTGCGGGTAGCCGGTGCCGTCCCAGCGCTCGTGGTGGTTTTCCACGATCTGGGCGATGTCGCGCAACGCCTGGATGGGGTGGAGGATCTTGGCCCCGATCTCCGGGTGCTTCCGGATGATGGCCATCTCCTTGGCCGTCAGCTTCCCCTTTTTCCGCAGGATCCGCTCCGGGATCCCGATCTTGCCGATGTCATGGAGGCGGGCGGCGGTGCGCAGGCGCTCCAGCGGCTGCTCGCCCAGGCCGAGGCGGCGGCCCAGCTGGACGGCCAGGACGCTGGTTTCCAGGGTGTGGTCGCGGGTGTAGGGGTCCTTGGCGTCGATGGCCTCGGCCAGGGAGTTGATCATCTCGAGGGTGGTCAGCCGGCCCTCCCGCTTCGGCCCGTCGGTGATCCGCTGCAGCACGCCGTCGACCAGTTCGGGTCCGGTCTCGAAATCGGTCCGGCCCAGGAAGCCGGAGAAGATCGACACCGCCAGCTTCTTGATGATCTGGCTGCCCATGATGGAGGCGATGTTGCCGCCCTGGTAGCGGCTGATGGTCATGGCCTGTTCGGCCGACAGCAGCAGCTCGTCCTCGGTCAGGCCGTTGATGGGGCAGGAGGAGACGCCCACCGAGAAGGTGGGCTGGCCGCCTCCCTGCCAGTTGCTTTCGTGGGCCCGGACGCAGATCTTGCGGCCGGCGTCCAGGGCCTGATCGAGGTCCAGGCCCGGGGTGAGGACGAGGAACGTGAACTCGCCGGCATAGGCGAGCACCGCGGTGGCGGGCAGCTGCCGCCGGAGGTACTGGTGGATCTCGGTGAGGTAGGGGCGCTGGGCCGGGAGCGGGTTCTGCAGGACGCCCGGATCGGGCTGGTCGACGCTCGCCATCATCACCGAGAAGTAGCGGCCGCCGGCGGAGAGCCCGGCCAGGTACTTTCGGATCTCCTCCTCGAATCCCCGCCGGTTGAGCAGGCCGGTCTCCAGGTCGTAGAAGAGGCGGCGGGCGAGCTGGCTGTAGCGTTGGTTGTTGGCCAGGATCTGCGCCAGGACGGGTTCCAGGACCGACAGCCGGTGAAGGTGGGAGAAGTTGATGCGGTCGGGCCGCGTCTCGGCGGCCTTGATCACGGTCGTCACCTTGCCGCCGGCCAGCAGCGGGTAGTACAGGAGGGAGCAGAAATCGCGATGGTCCGCCACCCGGCGCTGCTCGCGCGGCGGGAGCTGAGGCTTGAGCAGGGCCCGGCCCTCCCGGGCGCACTGGCCCAGGAAGGTGGCGGGGTCGGCCTCCCGCACGGCCTGGGGGGACGTCTGAGCGGCGGCGGATCCGGCGTAGGCGAATCGTTCCAGGCGATTTTCGTCCTCCCCCCGGTAGTAGACGGCCACGTTCTCGACATGCAGAAAATCGCGCAACAGATCCGGCAACTGCCGGTAAAAGTCCTTCAGGTCGTTCAGCGCGACCAGGCGGGGGACAAGCTGGTTCAGCTCCTTCTGGAGGGCGTAGTCCTGCAGGGTGTTGTCCAGCAGGGCGATCTCGTCGAGGTAGGTGCCGAGACTCTCCAGCATGACCTGCAGGGAGAGGAACTGGTCGGGCCGCCACTCCCGCTGGTAGTCGCAGGCGAGGAGGAGGTCGCACCGGTAGGGCGGGAGGTCGAGCCGCAGGTAGCAGACCGGCAGGCCCAGCGGCACCCGGGGGTCCCGCGAGGAATCCAGGACGGCGAGGCGCGCGTCGCCCGAGAGCAGGCTCCGGAACAGGACGTGCCAGTGGTCGGTGCCCGTGATGCCGGGGCTGTCCCAGGCGGCAAAGACCGGCTTCCATTCCGTGCGGCCGGGTTTGACCAGGAAGAAGCGGATCCCCGAGAGCCCCGCCTTGGTGGCATACTCCGCGGCCAGCAGGTTCAGAACGGCGTTATGCGACAGGGTGGTGAAGAGCTGCCGGCGCAGGATGTGAAACAGGTCCTCGGTCCATTGCTGGAAGGGCAGGCGCCGCGAGCGGATCAGGCTGGTGAACACCTCGTTGACGGCGTCTGCCGATGAGGCCGCGTCGCAGAAGTCAGCGACCCGGGCCGCTTCGGTTTCCCCGTGGAAAAGGGCCAGGAGGCGCCGGTAGGGCGGGCGGTCCTGAATCGGCAGCAGGCAGAGATTCCAGTCGGAGCCCTGCGGATTCCAGCGGCTCCCCGGCAGGCTGAGCCGCCGGCGGGCCAGGAAGAAGTCGGCCGGCAACAGCCGGTCCGCCAGGAACACCGGCTCCAGCGCCGCGGCAGGAAATTCCGGCCGATGCGCGGAGGCCAGGTGGAACATGAGAGGGTTTTCCGGGAAGAAAGAGTAGATGGCCGCGCCCGCTGCCCCGGTGGAGGCCAGGAGGTGCTTCAGGAACTCCGACAGATGGTCCCCGAACCCATTGGACTCCGGCCCGATGATGTCCTGAAATTGCGAATTCTCCACCACAGCGTGACGTTCCCATGCGGAGAATGGTGCACCTTGTACCGTGGTATCATAGCAGGAATCACCCAGACTTCCAGCGGAAAAATGACGGGAGAGAAGGGGGCCCGGAGGCCCCCCGGAGGGTGGTGCCCGGTTACTTGATCTCCTTCTCGGGCGAGGCCTGCTTGGTGCAGTCGGACTTCATGGGGCACTTGCCGCAGGCGTCCTTCTTGGCCTTGGGCTGGGCCTCGGTTTGCTGACCATGGGCTTCGCCCTTGGAGTGGCACTCGGCCATGCATTTCTGGATCGCGGCCACGGTTTCGGGCTTGTCGGAGGTGACGGTGATCACGGCGCCCTTGTCGTTGTTGGACACCTGGATCTTGGCGTCCTTCATGGGGCAGGTGGCCTTGTCGCAGCCGGCCTTGCCCTCTTTGCCCTCCTGGGAGAGGCAGCACTCGTGCCTGGCGCACTTGGCGGCGTGGTCCTGGATGGCCTTGACGGATTCGGCGTTCTCGCCGGTCAGGGTGACGGTGACGCCCTTGTCAATGTTGGCCACTTTCATGGTCATGCCCTTCATGCCGCAGCAGCCGGCCTTGGCGTGGGGGCAGGCGGGGGTGTCGCCGGCCATCAGCGGGGACACGAAGAGGATCAACACAAACAGGCTGAAGAGGAAGATCGGATTGCGTTTCATCAAACACTCCTTATGTGAAGTTTAGTCGGATTGTCGAGAGGGGGGTGCTGTCTCCGGGGCTGCCGCCGGTCCGCAGTCGCCGCACGCGCCGGCGCAGGCGTCCCCGACCATCCCGCCGCCCACCCGGGGGCAGACCCAGCCGCGGATCAACTCCTGGAACGCCTGCCGCTGGGCCGGCGTCAGCTCGCGGCGCTCGGCCAGGAAGTGGTCGACCACCCGCCGCTGCACGGCGGCCTGGGCGTTGGAGATCCGGGCCAGCTGCCGGTCGATGGCCGCGGGTTCCGGCTCCGGCGAAAGCAGCAGGCCCATGAGCGCCTCGCGCTCGCCGGACAGGCGGCCCTGGAGCTGACGGATGTCCTGCATCAGCCGCATCTTCTCCTGCTCGGCCCGGGCCCGCTGGCCAGGCTCCAGCCGGAGCCGGTCGTAGAGCAGGCAGCCGGCGGCCGGGGCCTTCGCCTCGCCGCACAGCCGATTGCAGGTCCACCGGACCGAGAAGGCGGTCAGGAACCCCAGGTTGAAGAGCAAGGAAAGGCCGAGCAGCCAGCGGGCCCACACGGGGATGGCGTCCATTCTGCGCATCTCAGCGGCCTCCTTCCTCGATCAGGGCCACGTACTCGGCGCTGGGGGAGCCGGCCGGCAGCAGCCGGAACGGTTCGTTGTAGATCGGCGCCAGCGGCTCGTTTCCGGAGATTTGGCTGGCCGCGGCGGGGGCGGCGGCGGGCACTGTCGCCAGCTGATCGCCCAGGTAGGCCCCGGCCAGGATGCACACGAGCGCGGCAGTCGCCCAGGCCAGGCGGGGTGCCCAGGCCGGGAAAGCGAACGGCCGCCGTGCGGGCCGGACGGATTCGGAGGCCGCCGCCCGGATGATCCGCTCGGCCAGCCCCGCCGGCGGGGCCGGCGCCGACTCGTCCAGCAGCGACCCGGCGCGCCGCAGGAGCTCCAGGCGCTCCCGGCAGGACGGGCAGAGCCCGAGGTGGGTCCGCACGGAGGCCTCACGGCCCGGCCGGAGCTCCCGGTCGAGATACGCGCTCAGCAGGTGTTGGATGCGTCGGCAGTTCATCGTTTCCTTCCAGATTGAGTTAAACGCGGCTCGCGGGAAAAACCCACGCGGCGCTCACGATTTTTTTTCCGGGGCTCCGGAATCCCCCAGGCGGTCGGCCAGGGCGGCCCGGGCCCGCCGGATGCAGCCCTCCACGGCGCGGACCGACAAGCCCATGATCCCGGCGATGGAGGCGTAGTCCAGCCCCTCGTCGTGCTGCAGCAGGAGGGCCAGGCGCTGGGCGGGCGGCAGGGCGGCCAGGGCCCGCCGCAGGGCGGCCCGGCGCTCCGCCAGGACGAGGCTCTCGGCGGGATCCGGGCCCGCGGCGGCGGCGTCCGGCAGTTCGCCCGGGTAGTCGGGGCGGCGGCGGCGGGCCCAGTCCAGGCAGAGCCGGCCGACGACCGTGTGCAGGTAGGTGGGGAACGAGGCGGTCGGCCGGTAGCGGCCGGCGGCGCGCAGGACCCGCAGGAACGCCTCCTGGACGATGTCCTCGGCCTCGGCGGGGTCGCCGAGGAAGCGGCAGGCCAGCCGCCAGGCGCGGGAGTGGTGGCGCCGGACCAGTTCGGCGAAGGCGGCCGCGTCGCCGCGGGCCGTCGCGGCCATCAGTTCCGCGTCGCCGTGCCGGGGGGAAGGGAGGTCAGAGGCCGGCATATGGGTCTTCCGGGTCGTCGGGCGGCCGGGTCCGCCAGCGCCGATGGCCCCAGAGCCACCGCTCGGGCCAGCGGCGGACCGCCGCCTCGATGGCGCCGGTGAACCGGGCGGTGTTGTCCAGGACGTCGGCGGCGAAGTCGCCCGAACGGCGGACCGCCAGGGCGGGCTGCAGGTGAATGACGTAGGGGACGGGGCCGCCGGGCTCCGGCACCAGGAACACCGGGATGACCGCGGCGTTTCCGCGCAGGGCCAGGACCGCGGGAGCGGCGGACGTGCAGGCCCGGCGGCCGAAGAAATCGACGAAGACGCCGTCCTGCGGCTGGACGTTCTGGTCGGCCAGGATCCCCACGTCTCCGCCGCGGGAAAGGGCGCGGAGCACCCGGCGGAGCGCCTCGCGCTTCGGGACCGGCGTGTTCCCGGACAGGCTGCGGCGCCGGAGCAGCCACTCGTCCAGGCGGGGCTGGCCCAGCGGGCGGTAGATGAAGTGGAGCGGCCCGCGGAGGACGCCATGGCTGAAAGCCATCAGTTCCCAGCCGCCCAGGTGGGCGGTCAGGAAGATCACCGGCCGGTTTTCGGCTTTGAAGCGGAGATACTCCCCGGAATTCTCGTAGCGCACCAGCCGGGCGAGGCGCTCCCGGGACAGCCAGCGGGGGAATCGGCTGACGTGGACAAGCAGTTCGCCCATGTTCTCGCAGGAGCCCCGGGCGAGGCGGACCCGTTCCTCCGGGGAGAGGCCGGGGAAGGCGATCGCCAGGTTGACGGCCGCGATGGCGCGGTGCCGGCGGTCCAGGCGGAAGGCCGCGCGGCCGGCCGCCCGGGCGAAGGCCAGGGCGAGGCGGAGGGGCAGCGCGGCCGCGAATCCCACCACGGACCGGGCCGCTCCATACGCCAACAGATCGCCTGCAGACATGTCGACGCCACCTCGAAAAGCCTTCCCCGACGCGGGAATCCAATTGTCCCCGAGACAATTCTTTTTTTCAACGAGAAAAAAGTCTTGTCAAAAGGAGGTGTTTTGGGTAAAGTGGTCAGTCTTTCCCAAGGTCTTTATGTCGAGGTGTGCCGATGAACGAGAACCAGTACCAAGAACCGACCCAGCCCCAGGATGAGATCAAGCAGGAGGTAACGGAAGCCGGCCAGACGGTGGAGGCCGGACCGGTTGCATATAGCCCGGCCCAGCCGGCCGAATCCCCGGCGACCGAGGCCCCGATCCCCGCGTCCGAAACCGGCGCGGTCCCGGCTGAGGCGGCCCCGGCCGATTCGGCCAACGAGTTTGAGCGCATGATGGAGGCCTACGGGCAGCAGATGCCCGACATCCAGATCCGGGATTTCGTCGACGGGCGGATCATCAAGATCACCGACAACGACGTCCTGGTGGACATCGGCACCCGGTGCGAGGGGATCTTCCCGGTCGAGGAGATCAAGGACGCCGAGGGCAAGCCGATGTTCGCCGAGGGCGACACCATCCGGGTGCAGATCCTGTCATCCACGGCCAACGACTTCAACATCCGGCTCTCCTACCGGAACGCCCGGCAGCAGGACCTGATGCGGCAGCTGCGCAAGGCCTACCAGGAGGGCACGCCGGTGGCCGGCACCATCACCGAGTCCATCAAGGGCGGGATGAAGGTCAACATCGACGGGATCGAGGCGTTCCTGCCGGCCTCCCAGATCGACCTGCGCTACGTGGAAAAGACCGACGACTACGTCGGCCGGCGCGAGCAGTTCCGGATCATGAAGTTCTTCCCCAAGCAGAACAAGCTGGTCGTGTCCCGCCGGGTTCTCCTGCAGGAGGAGCGGGACAAGGTCAAGGGCGAGGTCTGGGGGCAGCTCGAGGTCGGCCGGACCATCCGCGGCAAGGTGACCCGGATCACCGGCTATGGCGTGTTCGTCGACATCGGCGGGATCGAGGGCCTGATCCACATCTCCAACCTGTCATGGGACAAGGTCAAGAAGCCGTCCGAGATCGTCAAGGTCGGCCAGGAGATCGACACCCAGGTCATCGAGCTGGATCCCGAGAAGGAACGCATCGGCCTGGGCCTGAAGCAGCTGGTTTCCGATCCCTGGCTTACGGTGGAGAACCGCTATCTGGTGGGCCAGAAAGTCTCCGGCGTCGTGGAGAAGCTCGAGTCCTTCGGGGCCTTCGTGAAGATGGAACCGGGCGTGACCGCCCTGATCCCAATCTCCGAGATGAGCTGGACGAAGCGCGTGAACCATCCCTCCGAGCTGCTGAAGGTCGGCGACGGCGTGGACACCATCATCCTGCGCGTGGACCCGGCGGAACGGAAGATTTCCCTCTCGTTGAAACAGGTGGGGCCGTCCCCCTTCACCCGCTTCACCGAAGAGCACCAGGTCGGCGACATCCTCGAGGGCGAAGTGACCAACGTCATGGGCTATGGCGCCTTCATCCGCCTGAGCGACCAGGTGGAGGGATTGCTGCATATCTCCGAGCTGTCCTGGGCCCCGGTGCGCAACATCGACGAGGCCGTCCAGAAGGGCAGCAAGGTCATGGTGAAAATCCTCAACATCAATCCCGAGACCGAGAAAATCTCCCTCAGCGCACGCCTGGGCGAACCCCCGGCCCGGGAAGACGGCGGCGTGGACCCGCGGGCCCAGTTCGACCGCCCTCCCCGCTCCGACGCCCGTCCCCGCCGCGAGGGCGGCCGCCGTCCGCCGCGCCGGGAGGGCGATCCCGAGGAGCAGCGGTACATCCTCCGCGACGCCCCCACCTCCGCCACCAAGCTGGGCGAGCTCTTCCCGCAGGAGCTGCTCGACAAGATGAAGTCGCGCAAGACGGAGTGATCCGCAGGCGGAGATCTCCCCCATTTTACCCACGCGGCGGCCCCCTCCGGGCCGCCGCGTTGTTTTTCGGGGCGCGGCCCCGGCGCCCAGGTGTCTCCGGGCACATTTCCATTGCACGGGCCGGGAGAGGTTGCTACAATACAGTCTAATTTCCGGGACAACCCCCTGAGCGCATGAGGACCAAGGCCAAACCGAAACCGACCGCCCCGTCCCAGCATCCCGATCCGCCCGCACCGGCGGAAGGGGAGGGCGTCCGCGTCCCGCGCTGCATCTACCTCAACCTCGACGTCCGGTCCATCGAGTTCGACGAGACGGACCTGGAGGTCCACCGGGCCGCCAGCGTCGATGAGGTCCAGGCGCTCCTGAAGAAATGGGACTTCCGCAACTGCTGCGTCCTCGTCGGCGTATCGCGCAACCTCATGACCAACTACCTGGCGGTCGCGGCGCTCTTCTTTCGGGACGAGCGGGCCGAGGTCCCGGTCATCCTGGTCACCCATGCCGCCAACAAAATCGCGGACTACAAGGCGTTCCTGTTCGGCAAGAAGCCGTATCCATTCCGCCGGATCGACCGTCAGGCCATCCGGAGCATGATCGAGGTGCAGACCTACAACCTCCGCTCCTTCCAGCGGATCCCGGTGGAGTTCGTGGCGTTCGCCGATCCCGGGGAGGGGGAGCAGGTCCCGGTCGTCTGCAAGAACATCAGCTGGGGAGGAACCTACTTCGAGACCCGCGAGGAGCTGGATTTTTGCCGTTTCACCCTCGTGCTGCGCTCGCACCTCCACACCATCGAGATCCCCTGCCGGATCCAGCGCCGCCAGCACATCGCCACCCCGCCGCCGCGCTACGGCTACGGGGTGGAGTTCCTGATGCCGCTCCCGCTGAGCCTGATCCACTACATGTACGCCAAGTACCTGAAGGACCAGGGGGAATCGGTTTGACGCGGATGCCGGGAGTCCGCGATCGGGCTGTCTGGGCTCGGGGGAGTATGGTATACTGGGCACGAATTCGTCGCCTGCACCTTCCGAATTGAGTCGGAGCATGTTCTGGAACCGCTCGAAGCGAAGAGGCAAGATCGTCAACCTGCTGGTGGTCACGATGCTGATCGTCGGGACCATCCCCCTCATCATCAGCGGGTACAACCTCATCTCCTACAACAAGGGCATCCTGACGACCGACCAGCAGCTGCTGCACCTGCAGATCTGCAAGTCCACCGCCGACGAGATTTCCCTGTTTCTGCAATCCTGCCTCAACACCGTCACGCCGCTGGTGTCGACCCTCGAGCTGGGCTTCAACCCGGCCGACCCGAAGAACGTCTTCTACGACAGCAAGACGCGGGAGCTGCTCAACTCGCTGTTCCAGTCCAACAACCAGATCCTGAACATCCGCGCACTTTACCTGGACAGGCGGGGCGTCCAGGCCGGGTACCGGATCCGCGAGGATTCGGAGCTGGCCGACGAGATGAGCGCCGTCCTCGACCAGTGCCTGAAAAGCCAGTACACGTACATCTCCCGGCCCTACTACTCGGAGGATTTCAACCAGATCGTTTTCGTCATCGGGCGCACCCTGCTGGTGAACAACAAGGTCCAGGGCGTCATCACGGTGGTCTTCAGCATGAGCAGCGTGTACAAGACCATCCAGCGCGTCTCGATGTCCCGCAACACCGCCTTCCTCGTGGACAGCAAGGGGACCATCATCCTTCACCCGGAGATCCGGGTCATCCGAAGCCACATCAGCATCGCGAAGAGCTCCATCTTCCAGGAACTGAAGAGCCTGCGCAGCCACGCCATCTCCACCATCCCCTTCACCGACACCACCGGCGGCGAGGCGGTCAAGATGATCGGCACGGTGTACATGATCCCGGAGTCGGACGTGGGCTGGGGGATCGTCGTCCAGACGCCGGAGGACGTGGCCAACGTCGTCGTCCAGAACATGCAGCGTCAGACGGTGTACTGGATCCTGCTCTCCATCATCCTCGCGCTGCTCATGAGCTACCTGTTCTCCCAGCGGATCAGCATCCCGATCCAGATGCTCACCGGCAAGACCCTCTCCATCACCGAGGGCAACTTCAGCGAGCGGGTGGACATCCGCTCCAACAACGAGCTGGGCATCCTCGCCGACAACTTCAACATGATGGCGGAGTGGATCGAGAACTACATTGAGCGGCTGAAGCAGGCAGCCGAGGAAAACCGGCAGCTCTTCCTGGGGATCATCCGCTCGCTGGCGGCGGCCATCGACGCCAAGGACCCTTACACCCGCGGCCACTCCGAGCGGGTGACCCGCTACTCGGAGCTGATCGCCCAGCAACTCGGCCTCAGTTCGGAGGAAATCGAGAAGATCCAGATTGCCGCCCTCCTGCACGACGTGGGCAAGATCGGGATCTCCGACGCCATCCTCCAGAAGCCCAGCCTGCTGACCGATGACGAGTTTGCCGTGATGAAGCAGCACCCGGAGCTGGGCGGCAACATCATGAGCCAGATCCAGCAGCTCGAGGCCATCATCCCGGGTATGCGGTACCACCATGAGTCTCTGGATGGGACGGGGTACCCGCGGGGGCTCAAGGGGGAGCAGATCCCCCTGGCGGCCCGCATCATCGGCGTGGCCGACGCCTTCGACGCCATGACCACGGAGCGGCCCTACCAGAAGCCCTTCACCGCCCAGGCGGCGCTTGAGAAGATCCGCGGCATGGCCGGGCGGAAGTTCGACGAGAAGGTGGTGGACGCGCTGGTCAAGGCGTACTTGGGAGGGTCCGTCCAGCCGCCCCCGCCCGGCGAAGTCAGCCAGCCCAAATTTGTGCAGACTCATTGACGATGCCATTTTCCAAGATCCTCAACCAGATGGTCGAGTCCGTGGAGGGAGCCCAGGGGGCCATCTTCCTGGACGGGGATTGCGAGTACGTCCAGTACTCCGGCCACATCGACTCGTTCCGGCACAAGCTGATGGGGGCCTACCAGGGCATCCTGATCGGCCTGATCCGGAAGTCCATCGCCAAGCTGCGGGTGAGCGGCCTCGACAAGATCGTCACCGAGTACGAGAGCGCCAAGTTCATCACCAAGAACCTCCGGGGGGACTACTTCATGGTCCTGGTGCTGGACAGCAGCGGGAACGTCGGGCAGGGCATCCGGGAGGTGGACCGCACGGCCGAACGGATCAACGAGGAGATCGCCTGAGGGGAGGGGCGCGCGGTGCTGCTGGCCATCGACATTGGCAATACCAACATCACGTGCGGGGTGTTCCGCGGGGAGGCGCTCGCGGCGCAGTGGCGGCTGGCCACCCGCGCGGACCGCACCGCAGACGAGTACGGCCTCGACTGTTTGCAACTGTGCCGGCACCGCGGCCTGGAGCCGGGGGCGATCCGGGAGGTGGCGGTGACATCGGTGGTGCCGCCGCTGGACGCGGTGGTCGACCGGATGTGCAGGGCGTACTTTCAACGGGAGCCGCTCTTCGTGAACGCCGCCAACCAGCGGATCCTCCGGGTCGATTACCGGCCGCCGGCGGACGCCGGAGCGGATCGGATCGTGAACGCGGCCGGCGCCTACCGGAAACACGGCGGTCCGCTGGTGGTCCTGGATTTCGGGACCGCCACCACCCTGGACGCCGTGAGCCGGGACGGGGTCTTTTTGGGCGGGGCGATCGCCCCGGGCATCCATCTGGCGGCGGAGGTGCTGGCCTCCCGCACCGCCCGACTGCCCCGGGTTCCCTTCGCCCGGCCTCCCCAGCCCATCGGCCGTTCGACGCTGGAGGGCATCCAGTCGGGACTGTACTACGGTCACCTCTTCCTGGTGGAGGGGCTGGTGGGATTGTTCAAGGAAAGCCTGGGCCCCGGGACCCGCGTGATCGCCACGGGCGGCCTGGCCGACGCACTCAGCGGGGACCCGCCGTGGCTCGACGCCCGGGAGCCGGACTTGACCCTGGAGGGTTTGTACTATATATATCGTAGTATTGTCGATGAGTAATCCTTTCAATTATTTCAACTATTTCACCGAGATTGAGGACCACTTCGTGCGCAAGCGCGGGAAGCACATCCTCCTGTCGCCGCTCGACTGGACCCTGATCGAAACCTGGCAGCAGATGGGGATCCCGCTGCACGTGGCCCTGCGCGGGATCGACCGGGCCATGGACCTGTTTGCGGCCCGGCAGCTCCGGAACCGCTTCGTCAACACGCTGTTCTTCTGCAACCAGGCCGTCCTGGAGGAGCACGAGGCCCACTTGGCGAGCCTGGAGGGGATGGCTGCGGCGGCCCCGCCGGCGAAGGCGGAGGAGGGCGCGGCACCGGCGGCAATGGCTCCTCCCGCCGCAGCGCGGGCCGGGCTCCAGCTGTTCCTGGACCGCCGGCGTGCGGAGATGGAGCGCCTCGCGGAGAGGCACCCCGGAAGCCCCGTGGCGGAGGCCGCCGGGCGTGTGACCGCGCGCCTCGACGCCCTCCGGCAGGAGTTGGACGCCGGCGCCCGGATCGACCCGGAGCGGCTGGAGGCCGACCTGGCGGCCATGGACGAAGTGCTCGTGCCCGCCCTGGAGGCCGCCCTGCCCGAGGCAGAATGGAGGGCGCTGCGGGCGTCCTGCCAGGAGGAGCTGCGACACCACCGGCGCAACCTGGCCAAGGAGATGTACGCCCGCATCCTGCGCAATTTCCAGAAAAAGAGGATCAAGGAGCACTTCGGGGTCTCGGACCTCTCCCTGCTGGACCTGCCATGGACCTGACCGTTCGGATCGAGAAGCTAGTGCACCGAGGGGCGGGGCTCGGCCGGCTTCCGGACGGGCGGGCCATGTTCGTCCCCTACACCTGCCCGGGGGAGGAAGTCCGGGTCCGCCTCGTTCGCGAGCAGAAGTCCTGGGCCGCCGGGGAAGCGCTGGAAATCCTGTCGCCCTCCCCCGCCCGGCGCGAGCCGCTCTGCCCGTACTACGGGCGGTGCGGAGGGTGCCAGCTGATGCACCTGGAGTACACGGAGCAGCGGGAATGGAAGCGCCGCATCGTCGAGGAGCTCTGGCGCCGGGAACATGCCGTCGCGCTGGGCAGCCGGCACGGGACCGAGTTCGGATACCGCCACCGGGTCCGGCTGCACGTGCTGGAAGGCAATCGCGGCATCGGGTTCATGGGAATATATACTAACAATATAGTAGTAATTGAAGACTGTCTGGTCTGCGCCGGCCCGATCCGGCAGGCGTTCCCCTGGATCCGCCGGGAATTGCTGCCCCTGCTCTCCCGGAACCGCATCGAACCGGACGTAATTACTATAGTAGTAGGAAATAATCCGCCGCCGATTCTCCGGCTGCACTGCCGCCGGCCCGTGGACCGCCTCCAACGCAAGGAGATCGCCGGCCGGGCGGCGTATCCCGTGGAATGGGAGGGGGAGGGGAAAACGCCGCAGCGGACCGACCTGACCATCGGCGGATTTCCCTACCGGGTGGACGCCTCCACGTTCTTCCAGGCCCACCCTGCTGCCGCCGCCGAGTTGCTGGACCATCCGTCCCTCGAACTGTCGCCGAAGTCGCGGCTCCTGGAGCTCTACTGCGGTATGGGGCTGTTCACTGTGGCGTTCGCCCGGCGGGCGGCGTCTGTCGTGGCGGTGGAAGGGGATCCCGGCTGCACGACGCTGTTCGCCGACAATCTCCGGCGCGCCGGAGCAGACAACGTCCGGCACGTCGAGTCGTCCGTGGAGGGCTGGCTGGCTGGCAACGCGGGCCGTCAGTCCGAGTTTGACGCGATGTTCCTGGATCCGCCCCGGACCGGTCTCGGACCAGAAGTCCGGGAAAGGCTTTCCCGCGAGGCTTTCCGGGATCTGCTGTACCTCTCCTGTGACATCGCCACCCAGCGCCGGGATCTCCAGGCCTGGCTCGAAGGCGGCCGCTACGCGGTGGAGGGACTGACCGTATTCGATTTCTTCCCCAATACATTCCACATCGAATGCCTGGCGCGGCTCCATGGAACGGGCGCCTGCTGATCGGATCCCGCCATATGGTCTGCTCTCCCCGGCCTTGCCGGCGGCGGCCTTGGTGGTGGCCGGCCTGGAAATTGCCCGGTGCGTCCCGGTAGCCGACGCCCAGCTTCTCCAAGCCGGCATGGGGGGATTCCTCGCAGCGGCGTCGGCCGCCCTGGCCTGCCGGCGGCGGTGGCCGGCCCTGATCGCGCTGACTCTGGCTTTCCTGTGCGGTGGCCTGGCCCTGGAAAGCGGGGAACAGGCGCGGTTCCGGCGCGCCCGGGCGGCCCTGGGACCGCTGCGGCCGCGGATCGAGTCGGGCCAGACCGTCCGCCTGGAAGGCGTCACCGGAGAATTACCGAAGCCCGGCCCCGACGGGGAATCGGTCGAAGCGATCGTCCGGATCGACACGGTCTGGTTGCGCAGCGATGTGGTGCCGGCGGATTTCTCCGCGCTGGTCCGCGTCTACGCGCCGGGCTCCCTCGCCACCGATTGGCGCCGCGGCGACCGGGTCCAGATCCTGGCGAGGATCTCGCTGCCCCGGGGATTCCGCAACCGCGGCAGCATGCCGGCGGAAATCTACTATTGGAATCGAAACATCGTCTGCCTGGCATCCTGCAAGGCCGCGGCCCTGCTGGAACGGATCCGGCAGGCACCGGAGGGGCCGCTGGACCGGCTGTACCGGAACCTGGCGGGCAGGATTCGCGAACTGGTCGAAAGCCGCCGGACCGCGGAGGTGCTGGAAGCCCTCCTGCTCGGCCGGAACGTCACTTCCGCCGATCTCCGCAACGCTTACATCGACGCGGGCGTCTACCACCTCCTCGTCATCAGCGGGTCCCACCTCACGCTGCTGGCCCTGTTTTTCGGCGGCCTGCTGGCCGCCGCCCGCCTGCCGGTGCGGTGGCGACCCTGGGTCCTGCTGCCGGTCCTGGCCTTGTATGTGGATTTCGTCCAGGGGCAGGTGTCGGTAGTGCGTGCGTTCCTGATCGTGGCGCTCTTCCTGGCCGGTTCGCTCGCGGACCGGCCCGCCGGCCTGCTGAATGCGACCGCCCTGGCGGCGCTGATACTGCTGGCGTTCAAACCATGGTGGATTGCCGACCCGGGCTTCCAGCTGACTTTCGGGGCGGTGTTCGCCCTGGCCTGGGCCGCAGAGCCCATGGACCGCAAGTGGATCCGGCCGTGGGTCCTGGCTGGGCGAAGCCTGTTCTCCGCACGGATCAGCCTGGACACCGCTCCGGAACAGGCGCGGGGACGGCGGCTGCGTTTCGGGCTGGAAAGGCTGCATTTTCTCTGGGTGGACGCCCTCTCCCCCGCTGCATTCTGCCGCCTGGTCCGCGGCGGCCTGGCCCCCGCGACCTGGACGGCCCGGGGCCTGCTGGCCACGGCGGCCGTCCTGATGGTGACCGTCCCGCTGCTCGCTGCGGCGCATTTTCCGGTACCGGTGGCCGGCATGGCCTGCACGGCGGCGGCCCTCGTGCTGGTCTGGCCGATCCTCGTCCTGCTGGTGGGGGCCGCGGCGCTGGCGGGCTGGCCAACCGCCAGCGATGTCCTGGTCCGGGCGGCCGCCGCGCTGGCGGAGGTCCTGAACCGCGGAGTGGTCCGCGTCGACGCCGTCCCCCTCTGGCTGCCGCCGCTGGGCGCCGCGTTGACCGCGGCGTACTTGGTCCTCCTGGTGTACCTGCTGCGCGGCCGCCGGTTCCGCCCGTCACTGGCGGCCGGCCTGTGCGCCCTGCTCCTGGCGGTCGGCCTGTGGGCGCCGCTCCCGGGATCCCTGGAGCCGCGGCTGTCCGTCCTGGACGTCGGCGAGGGGGAGGCGATCCTCCTCCAGGCGCCGGGCGGCCGGGCGGTGTTGGTGGACACCGGCGGCTTGGCGCCCATGGGTGCCCGGACGGAGGCGGCCCTGGACCGGGGGGACCTGTCCCGCCGGGTGCTGGTTCCGGTGCTGCTGGAGAACGGGATCCGGTCGCTGGACGCGCTGGTTCTGACCCATATGGATTTCGACCACGCCGGCTCTGCGGCGGGTTTGCTGCGGGTGTTCCCCGTCCGGGCATTGTGCGTGTCGGCGGCTGACTGGCCCCGGGAGCCCCAGCTCGCCGCCCGGCTGGCGGAGGTAGCCGACGAGAGAGGCGTGCCGATCCGCCTCTTGGCGGCCGGCGACTGCCTGGACCTGCCCCCGCTTCACTTGCGGGTGCTGCACCCGCCGGCGGCCCCGACGACGGCCCAGGGAAACAATAACTCCCTGGTCCTCCTCGGGAGAGGATTCGGATCCGACTTCCTTTTGACCGGGGACATCGAATTGCCGGTGGAGCAGGAACTGGCGGGGGCCCAACGGCTTCCGAAAGCGGCGATTCTCAAGGTGGCGCATCACGGGAGCCGCACCTCGTCCAGTGAAAGCCTCCTGGAGACGGTCCGGCCGGCGCTGGCGCTGATCTCCAGTGGACCGCCCGAGCGGTTCTCGCACCCGTCGCCGGTGGTAGTCGCACGGCTGAACCGGCGGGGCATCGTGCACCTGACCACTCATGACTTCGGGCAGATCGATGTGGTGTTCCTCGGAAACAATCTGCGCCTGGAGTACCCGGCGCCTCGCTCCCGGGCGGACAACTGATGCAATTATAGCATATTTTCCGTTCTGTATCTTATTGTTATTTAATATATTATATACTTATACTCATCTTGCAACGGAATTATTTCGGAAACCTCCGGCCAGTCCCGTTTAAGGGGGACGAAGGCAGCGGGACACCCGGCGCGCAGGGCCTCCCGCTCCTGAAAAAAAACACCGGAGGTTTGATCATGACCCAGAAACTGTTTGTGACGGCGTGCCTGTGCCTGGCCCTGCTCCTCGGCGCCCCCGCGGCCGTGCTGGCCGAAGGCGGCAGCGCGGCGGCCCCAAAGGCCGCGGCCGAGACCGGCAAGAAGGTCAACCTGAATACCGCGTCGGTCCAGGAACTCGTCGACCTCCCGGGCATCGGCCCGAAGACCGCCGAGAAGATCGTTGCCTGGCGGCAGGAGAACGGCAAGTTCAAGAAGGTGGAGGACCTGATGGCGGTGAAGGGGATCGGCGAGAAGAAATTCGCCAAGCTGAAGGACCTGGTCACGGTACAGTAGGCGGACGGGGAATCGGGATTTGGACCGCTCCGGCGGCATGGCCGGAGCGGTTATTTTTTTGCCTTCCTCGGGATTTCCATTAATATTAAAATTTGCATAAATATCAAAATTTGCCTTGACTTTTTTTCCCGTGGGATGTTATTTGAAGGGTCTGGTTTGTTGTGTTTTCCCCAAGTGCAATCAACCCGCCGCCGCCGGTGAGGAGCGGCGCAAGAGGAGGATGAATGTCATATCGGGTCATTGACAAAAAAGACTTCCTCGGCTTTCTGAAGAAACTGGCCAAGGAGTTCACGGTGGTGGGGCCGGTGGAGAAGGAACCGGGCCAGCTGGCTTACGCCCCGCTGGACGACTTCTCCGAGCTGCGCATGGACTACGTGCACACCATCCTGCCGCCGAAGAAGTTCTTCTTCCCCCAGGAGGAGACGCTCCTCAAGTTCGACCTGGCGGGGGACAAGCCCCTCATCGAGGCCGTGGTGGAGAAGAAGCCCCTTGCCCTGGTGGGGCTCCACCCCTGCGATCTGAACGGGATCCAGCGGCTGGACCGGGTGTTCGAGGACGAGAATCCCGACCCCAACTACCTGGAAAAGCGGGGATCGGCCCTGCTGATCGGCGTGAACTGCATGCCGGACGAGCAGTGCTTCTGCGCCAGCATGGGCACGATGAAGCCGCCCGAAGGCGGATTCGACCTGTTCCTGACCGACATCGGGAAGGGCTACGCCGTGGAGATCGGCACCATCAAGGGCGAGGAGATCCTGGACAAACTCGCCAAGACCGCCGCGATCACGGCGTCCGACGTCAACAAGGTCAACCAGTGGTACGAGAAGAAGGCCAAGGACCAGAAACTGGCCGTCAAAACCGAGGTCGACCATCTGCCCCTACTGTTCGAGGGCGAATACCACGACAAGATCTGGGACGAGCTCGGGCAGCGCTGCCTGTCCTGCGGCGCGTGCAACCTGGTTTGCCCCACCTGCTACTGCTTCGACGTCCGTGACGACGTCCAGATCGACAACCTCCAGAAGGGCGAGCGGCGGCGGCTGTGGGACGGCTGCCAGCTGGAACCCTTCGCCGAGGTCGCCGGGGGCGAGAACTTCCGGCACCACCGCAACGACCGGAACCGTCACCGCTTCTACCGCAAGTTCCTGTACCCGGTGATCAAGTACAAGAAGACGTTCTGCGTCGCCTGCGGCCGCTGCGTCCGCAGCTGCCTGGTCCACATCAGCGTGGTGGACACCGTGAACCACTTCGTCGAGAAAAGCCTGCATGGAGGTGCGCGATGACCCATTCTCCCTATCTGGCACAATGGGCCACCCTCAAAAGGATCCGCCAGGAAACCGAGATGGAGAAGTTCTTCGAGCTGGAGCTGCCGGGAAAGGCCCCGCTGGGCCACAAGGCCGGGCAGTTCGTCGAGCTGGGGATCTTCGGCATCGGCGAGGCGCCCATCTCCATCAGCTCCTCTCCCAACAAAAAGGAGAGCTTCGACCTGGTCGTCCGGCGGGCGGGCAACGTCACCAACGCCCTGCACCGGATGAAGGTCGGCGAAAAGGTGACCATCCGCGGCCCCTTCGGGAACGGCTTCAATCTGGACCAGTTCCGCCGGAAGGACGTCCTGTTCGTCGCCGGCGGCATCGGGCTGGTGCCGCTGCGTTCCCTGATCCACAGCGTCCTGGAGGAGCGGCTGGCTTTCGGCCGGGTCATCATCATGTTCGGCGCCCGCACCCCGAACGACCTGCTCTTCAAGGACGAGCTGGCCGAGTGGACGAACCGGCGGGACATCGATTTCCACGTCACGGTCGACCGCGCGCCCCAGGGCGGCTGGAGCGGTCACATCGGCGTCATCACCACCCTGTTCCCGAAGGTGGACCTCGACGTCAAGAAGACGGCCGTCGCCATCTGCGGCCCGCCGGTGATGTACAAGTACGTGCTCCTGGAGCTGATGAGCCGGGGCGTGCCCCAGCAGCAGATCTACATGTCCCTGGAGCGCCGGATGAAGTGCGGCCTGGGCAAGTGCGGCCACTGCCAGATCAACAACGTGTACGTCTGCCAGAAAGGCCCGGTCTTCACCTATCCGGAAGCGTTAAAACTTGAGGAGGCGATCTAATGGCCAAGCCACGCGTCGCATTTTTTGACTTCAGCTCCTGCGAGGGCTGCCAGCTGACGGTCTCCAACTGCGAGGACGAGCTGCTGGCGCTGGTCTCCCATATCGACATCGTCAACTTCCGCGAGATCATGACCGAGCGGTCCGACGAATATGACATCGCCTTCATCGAGGGCACCTGCACCCGCGAGTCGGAGATCCCCCGGCTCCAGAAGATCCGCGAGACGGCCAAGGTCGTGGTCGCGCTGGGCGCCTGCGCCGCCATCGGCGGGATCAACTGCCTGAAGAACTTCCACGACCTGGAGTGGGTTCGCCAGGAAGTGTACGGCGACAAAGCGCACTACTTCCCGACCTTCGAGGCGCGCCCGATCGACCAGGTCATTAAGGTGGACTATTACCTCCACGGCTGTCCCATCGACCGGACCGAGTTCCTCAGCCTGGTCAAGTGCGTGCTGATGGGCGCCGCCTTCCGGCCGGCCGACTACCCGGTCTGCGTGCAGTGCCGGATGAAGGAGAACGTCTGCCTCTTCACCCAGGGCAAGGTCTGTCTGGGCCCCATCGCCCGCGCCGGCTGCGGCGCGATCTGCCCGGAGTTCGGCGACTCCTGCGAGGCCTGCCGCGGCACCGTCTCCAACCCGAACCTGCCGTACATGATCGCGGTGCTGCACGAGCACGGCCTCAGCTACGAGGAGGCCCGCAAGATGACCGGCATGTTCCTGGGTTACCGGAAGTTCCAGGACCAGATTCAGCAGGCCGAGAACGCCAGCCTGGATTGATCGTTCGCAAAATTTGACGAGGGAATCACTATGAGCGCCAACGCCAATGTCACCATCGATGTCCACCACGTCACCCGCGTGGAGGGGCACGGCAATATCCGGATCAATGTCAAGAACGGCGTCCTGGAGGAGTGCCGCCTGGACATCGTGGAATCCCCGCGGTTCTTCGAGGCGATGCTGAAGGGGCGGCCGTACACCGAGGCCCACCACATCACCTGCCGGATCTGCGGTATCTGCTCCGTGGGCCACACCATGGCCTCGCTGCAGGCCAGCGAGGCGGCGATGGGGGTGAAGGTCTCCGACCAGACGACGCTGCTGCGCAAGATCGCCCTGCACGGCGAGACGCTGCAGTCCCACGTCCTGCACGCCTATTACCTGGCCGCGCCGGACTTCGTCGGCGTGGGCAGCGTGCTGCCGCTGGCCCAGACCCACCTGCCGGTGGTTCAGCGGGCCCTGCGGCTCAAGAAGCTGGCCAACGATCTGTGCGCCGTGGTGGTCGGCCGCCACGTGCACCCGATTTCCACGGCGGTGGGCGGCTTCACCAACGTGCCCGACCTCAGAAAGCTGCGCGAGGTCCAAGCCCGGCTGATCGCCGCCCGCGAGGACTTCCGCGAGACCGTGGAGCTGTTCAAGGCCCTGTCCGGCAAGATCCCCCCGTTCGAGCGCAAGACCGAGTACATCTCCCTGAAGAAGGACGACGAGTATGCCTACCTCAACGGGGACATCTTCTCCTCCGAGGCCGGCCGGACGACTTCCGACAATTACCGGGCCATGACCAACGAGTACATCGTCGCCCACTCCAGCGCCAAGCACTGCAAGGTGACGATGGACGGCTACCAGGTCGGCGCGCTGGCCCGCTTCAACAACAACCACGCCCAGCTCCGGCCCGAGGCCCAGAAGGCGGCCGAGGCGCTGGGCCTGAAGGCGCCCTGCTACAACCCCTACATGATCACGGTGGCCCAGGTAGTGGAGAGCGTGCACTGCCTGGAGGACGTCATCGAGCTGATCGACGAGGTGCTGCGGCGCGGCGTCAAGCGCGAGCCCATCGAGGTGACCCCGCGGGCCGGCACCGGCGTGGGCGCCACCGAGGTGCCGCGTGGCGTGCTGTACCACGAGTACACCTACGACGACCAGGGCTGCATCGTCCGGGCGAACTGCATCATCCCGACCGGGCAGAACCTGGCCAACATCGAGAACGACATGCGGGCGCTGATCCCGCAGGTGCTGGACAAGACGCCGGACGAGATCCGGCTGCTGTCGGAGATGCTGGTCCGGGCCTACGATCCCTGCATCTCGTGCTCGGCCCATTTCCTGAACGTGGAATTCGTGGAATGAGGGTCCGCGTCATCGGGGTGGGCAACCTGCTCCTGGGGGACGAAGGCGTCGGGGTGCACGCGGTCCGGGAGCTGGAACGGGCGCCCCTCCCCCCCGGAGTGGAGCTGGTCGACGGCGGCACGGCCGGCCTCGGCCTGCTGGGTTTCCTGGACGATGCGGACTCCGTTATTTTCATCGACGCGGCGGAACTCAAGGCGCCGCCCGGCACGTTTCGGCGGTTCCGCACCGAGCAGGTCCGGGACCTCTGCCAGGGGCGGGAGCTGTCCCTCCACGAGACGGGGCTTCTCAACGTGCTGGCGCTGGCGCGTGCGACGGGCAGCTGGCCCCGGGAGGTGGTACTCTTCGGCGTCCAGCCCAGCAGTCTGGCTCCCTCGATGGAGCTCAGCCCGGACTGCTCGGGCCGCCTGGGAGAATTGGCGGCGGCGGTCCGCGCGGAGATTGATCGATTGACAGCGTAAGGGTATATTAGGACTGCACCGGAGGTTATCTTGGCCAAGAAAATCCTGATCATCGACGACGACTTCGACATCGTGGAAGCCATGCGCATGACCCTGGAAGCCCACGGGTACGAGGTGGAGACGGCCTACACCGGCGAGGATGGCCTGCGCAGGGTCAAGGAGGTCTCCCCCGACTTGATCATCCTCGACGTGATGATGGAGGACGACACAGCCGGCTTCAAGGTCTCCTGGGCGCTGCGGAACACCGATCCCAAGTCCGAGTTCGGCCAGCACCGCAACATCCCCCTGCTGATGATCACCTCCATCTCCGAGAAGAAAGGCATGCGGTTCGATCCCAAGACCGACGGCGATTTCCTGCCGGTGGACGAATTCATCGCCAAGCCGGTCATGCCGAAGGTGCTGCTGGAAAAAGTCGAGACGTTGTTGCTTCGGAAATAGGCTCGCCGTGGTCGAAATCCGGGAAATTCCATTCAAGAGGGAACTTTCCGAGCGGATTCACTGGTTAGTCAAACTGCGCTGGCTGGCCGCGTCGGGCATGATCGCCGTGAGCCTGCTGGCCCCGCTGGTGGTGCCCGGGCTGCCGGGCGAGCCGCTGGCCCTCATCGCCGCCGCCATCCTCCTCTACAATGCCTTCTTCCGCCTGACCCTCCACCGCCTGCCGCCGACCGTCAGCATCCATGTCCAGATCGCGCTGGACTGGCTGGCCCTCACTGGCGTCTGCCATTTCACCGGCGGCGTGGAGAGCCCGTTCATCCTGTTCTTCTTCCTCCATGTGGTGCTCGCCTCCATCTTCGTCCCCCGGGGGGAATGCTTCCTCCAGGGCCTGTTCGGCATCCTGTTGATGACCGCCATGGCCTTCCTGGAATACCTCGACGTTTGGCCGCTGCCCCTGCTGGGGATCCGCTCCTACCCGCGGTACGCGAGCCTGACCAGCCTGCTGATCTTCCTGGACTCGTTCGCGGCGGTGATCCTGTGCACCATGTACCTGGCGACAGCGGTGGTCCAGCAGCTCCGCAAGCGGGAGGAGAAGCTGCTGGAGCTGCAGGACGACCTGAGCCGGGCCTACGACGACCTGGTGGAGCTGGACCGCGCCAAGAGCCGGTTCGTCAACCTGGTCGCCCACGAAATCCGCAGCCCGCTGGCCGCCACGCAGAGCCTGCTCAAGGTGGCCACCGAAGGCTACGCCGGCGAGGTCAGCGCCAAGGTGAAGGAGCTCCTGGGACGGGCGGAGCACCGGCTGTTGCAATTGCTGGGCCTGGTCAACGAGCTGCTGGACCTCGTCCGGGGCGGCCAGGCGCTGCCCGAGGAAGACAAGGTCGACATCAACATGCGCGACTCCATCACCCGCATCCTCAAGGAGATGGAAGGGCGTTCGGCCGAGAAGGGGATCCGCCTGGAGTTCCGGATGGACGAGCCGGCGGTGATCTTCCGGGGGGACATGCAGGACCTGGAGCGCATCCTCCTCAACCTGGTCGGCAACGCGATCAAGTACACGCCGGCGGGAGGCGTGGTGACCGTGACCGGCGCGATGGAGAAGGACAACTTTTTCCACTTCCAGGTCTGCGATACCGGCATCGGCATCCCGGAGGAGGAGGTGGGCAAGGTCTTCGACGAATTCTTCCGGGCCTCCAACGCCAAGAAGGAATTGAAGACCGGCACCGGCCTCGGCTTGTCCATCGTCCGGAAGACCGTGGAGAAATACGGCGGCCGGGTGGCCGTGACGAGCGAGCTCGGCCGGGGCAGCTGCTTCTCCGTGTTCCTGCCCGTGATCACCCTGCAGGCCGGGGAGTCGGTGCCTCCCGAGCCCCTGCCGCCCGCCTACTTCTGACGATTCCCCCCGGGCGCCCGCGATTCCGGCGCGGGGTGGGCCCGCGCGATTTCGCCGTTGCGTTTCCGGCGGAACCGGCGTAGCCTCAGGGACAACCCACACGGGAGAGCGGATTGATGGACGGTATCCTCAGCATCGTCATCCTCATCGTCGCGGCCGGGTCGGCCGTCCTGGCCTGGGCCGCCTGGCGGGCCGTCCGGCAGGTGCAAGGCCGGCTGGACCAGCTCGGGGAGGTGGACAAGTCACTGGCGCGCGCCGAGAGGCTGCTCCTGGACGAGCTGGCCCGGAACCGGCAGGAGTCTCTCCGCCAGGCGCAACTGGACCGGGAGGAGATCGCCCAGGCCACGCGGGCCCTCGCCGACTCTCTTCTAGATCGGATGACCGGGATCGCCACCCTGCAGAAGCAGCAGTTGGACATTTTCGCCGAACAACTCGCCACGCTGACCCGCACCGGCGCCGAACAGGCCGAGCGCCTGCGGTCCAACGTGGATGTCCAACTGAAAGGGATGCGCGAAGACAACACCCGGCAACTGGATCAGGTGAGGATGATTGTGGACGAGAAGCTCCACTCGACCCTGCGGGCCTCGACGGAGAGCTCCTTGGCTCGGATGAGCGAGATCGCCACCCTGCAGAAGCAGCAACTGGATACGTTTGCCAACCAGATCGCCGCCCTGACGCGGGCGAGCGCCGAGCAGTCGGAGCGGTTGCGGGCCACCGTCGACGGGCAGCTGCTGGGGCTCCGGGAGGACAACGCCCGCCAGCTCGAGCAGATGCGGACTACTGTGGACGAGAAGCTTCAGGCCACGCTGAACGTCCGACTGGCCGAGTCATTCCGCCAGGTGAGCGAGCGCCTGGAGCAGGTGCACAAGGGACTGGGCGAGATGAACACCCTGGCCGCCGGCGTGGGCGACCTGAAGAAGGTGCTCACCAACGTCAAGACCCGCGGCACCTGGGGCGAGATCCAGCTGGGCAACCTGCTGGAGCAGGTCCTGGCGCCGGGGCAGTACGAGGCCAACGTGGCGACCCGGGCCGGCAGCGCCGAGCGCGTGGAGTTCGCCATCCGCCTGCCGGGCCGCGAGGGGCAGGAGGGGCAGCCGGTCTGGCTGCCGGTGGACGCCAAGTTTCCGCAGGAGGACTACCAGCGCCTCGTGGAGGCCCAGGAGGCCGCCGACGCCGAGAAGGCGGACGCGGCCGGCAAGGATCTGGAGCGGCGCATCCGGAACGAGGCGAAGCAGATCCGGGAGAAGTACGTCGACCCGCCCGGCACCACCGATTTCGCCATCATGTTTCTGCCCACCGAGGGCCTGTTCGCCGAGATCATCCGCCGGCCCGGCCTGTGCGAGGCCCTGCAGCGGGACCACCGGGTGATCGTGGCCGGGCCGACCACCCTGGCAGCGCTGCTCAACAGCCTGCAGATGGGCTTCCGGACCATGGCCATCGAGCAGCGGTCCCGCGAGGTCTGGGCGCTGCTGGGGACGGTGAAGCAGGAGTTCGGCAAATTCGGCGGGATCATCGGCAAGGTCCAGAAGAAGCTGCAGGAAGCCTCCAACACAATCGACGACGCTGCCAGGAAGACCAAGACCATCGAGCGGAAGCTGAAGGCCGTCGAGGCCCTGCCCCCCGGCGACACCCCGCCGGCCCTGGACGTTGCCACAGACGCCGAGGAATAGCCTGTTTTTCTGTCTATCGGTATCGGAGTCGGTATCGGTATCGATGCCCGTAATCGATTTCCGACTGCGACCCCGATACCGATTCCGATACCGGTCCTATCCGATCGACGCCTTCAAGCTCACTTCTTGGTCCACTGGTCCATCCAGCCCAGCACCGTGTCGTGCCACAGGATGCTGTTGGCGGGCTTGAGGACCCAGTGATTCTCGTCGGGGAAATAGAGGAATTTGCTGGGGATGCCCCGGCGTTGCAGGGCTGTGAAGGTGGAGATCCCCTGCGTGTCGACCACGCGGTAGTCCTTGCCGCCGTGGATCACCAGCGTGGGCGTCTTCCACCTGGCGACGTAGTCGGCCGGATTGTGCTTGGCGTAGCCCGTCGGGTTGTCCCAGGGCGTGCCGGCGTGGTCCCACTCGGGGAACCACAGCTCCTCGGTGTCGTAGTAGGCCGCCCGCTCATCCAGGTTGCCGTCGTGGCAGACCAGGCAGCGGAAGCGGTCCGGCCAGTTGCCGGCGATCCAGTTGATCATGTACCCGCCGTAGGACGCGCCCAGGGCGGCCACGCGGTCGCCGTCCAGCCAGGGATACTTGGCGACGGCCGCGGCGAGGCCCTTCTGGAGGTCCTCCAGCGGCCGGTCGCCCCAGTGGTCGCTGATGGCGTCGGTGAAGGCCTGGCCGTAGCCGGTGGAGCCGTGGAAGTCCACCATGACCACGGCGTAGCCGGCGCCGCAGTATGCCTGGGGGTTCCAGCGGTAGTGGAAGTGGTTGCCGAAGGAGCCCTGCGGCCCGCCGTGGATCAGGAAGGCCACCGGGTACTTCTTCGCTGGGTCGAAGTCGGACGGGGTGATCACGTAGCCGTAGACCGTCTCGTTGTTCCAGCCCGGGAAGGTGTACTGCTCGGCGCGGCCCATCCGGGTGGCGGCCACGCGGTCCGCGTTGATGCGGGTGATCGGGCGCGCGTCGGCGCCGTCGGGCTTCACCGAGAACAGCTCCACCGGGGAATTCAGGGTGTCCAGCTCGTAGACGATCCGGTCGCCGGCCGGCTGCGGGCCCGCCGTCGTGCCTTTCTCCACCACCAGCTTCGCCTGGCCGGTGGCGGCGTCCACCGAAAAGAGGGCGGTCTGGCCGAAGTTGTCGGCCGTCACGTACAGGGACTTCCCGTCGGTGGACCAGGCCAGGCTCTGGGGGGAGCGGTCCCAGCCTTCGGTCAGCGGGTGCGGAGTTCCGTCCGGCCAGGCCTGCAGTATGATGCGGTAGCGGTCGGCCTCGAAGCCGGGGCGGGCCATGGCCAGCCAGGCCAGCGTCTTGCCGTCGGGGGAGAACTTCGGCTGGGTGTCCCAGGCCTTGTTGGCCGCGGTCAAGTTGCGCGGCGGCGTGGCACCGTCGGCCGGGGCGTAGAATAGGTCGTAATTGGTGGACCAGGCTTCCTCCCGCCCGGCGTCCTTGGCGGTGAAGACGATCCCCTTGCCGTCCGGCGTGAACGTCACTTCATCGGGGCCGCCGAATGGCTTGGAAGGGCTGTCGGCGTCCATCTTCGCCGTCACGTCCACCGGTTCGCCTCCGGAGACGGGCAGGACGAACACGTGGTTGCGCCGGCCGTCCATCCAGGTGTCCCAGTGGCGGACGAAAAGGCGGTCGTAGAGCATGCCGGAGGCCTGCCGCTTCTCCAGCTTCGCCAGCCGGTCGGCGGTCTCCTGGATCGTCGCGGCGTCGGGGAAGACCTCGAGGGAGAAGGCCAGGCTCTTGCCGTCGGGGGAGATCAGCAGGTTCGACACGTCCAGCGGCAGGCGGGTGACCTGCTGAGCCTCACCGCCGTCGACGGCGATCCGCCAGACCTGCGAGGAGCCGGAGCGGGTGGACAGGAAGTAGACCGAGCGGCCGTCGGGCGCCCACACCGGGTTGGAGTCGCCGGCGGGGTGGGCCGTGAGCTGCCGCAAGCCGGTGCCGTCGGCCTGGACCAGCCAGAGATCGGTCCGGCCTCGGTTGGCCTCCAGGTCGGTCTTGCGGAGCACGAACACGACGGTTTGGCCGTCGGGGGAGACCTGGTGGTCGGAGATCCGGTCCATGGCCAGCATGTCATGGATCGTGAAAGGATGGGTTTCCGCCGCGCCGGCGCTCGCGGCGAGGCCGGCGGCCAGCAACAGGGTCAGGCAGACGGTACGGACAATGCGCATTCGATCCTCCTCGATGTCAACAGGGCTTCAAGGCAACGGAGAAGTATACGCCAGAACCGCGGCGAAGTCTCGCCGAAGCCGGGAATTTGCAGGTCTTCAAGGCCGTTGCTTTTCGCGATGGTGTCCTGTGCCGTCAGTGCCAGGTGCTCAGGGGTTGACGGGCGGGACGAACATCCGGCGCTCGCCGCCCGGGCCGTCGCGCCATTCGATGCGCGAGATGGCCACCCGGACCACGGTGAACTCGGGGGAGTCCGGCCCGCCGGGGAAGTAGCGCGTGAGCTCGGTGCCGAGGCTCCAGACGTGCCGCTTGACGACGGGATCGGTGACGAAGACGGCCTCTCCAAAGACCTTGGCCTCGCGGGCGTAGCCGGGGATGTCCACGAAGGAGAGGCTGAGCCGCGGATTGCGCTTCAGCTGCCCCACCTTCCGGGCGTTGGGCAGGGTCACGAACCAGAGGGTCAGGTCGTCCTCCACGAAGGGGGCCATGACCCGGAGGTCGGGCTGCCCTTCGTCGCAGGTCGCCAGGAAGGCGTGCTCGCGGTTGTCGCGCAGGATCGCCAGGATCCGCGCCATATCGGTTCCCTTGGTTGGCATGAGATGTTCCTTTCGCCGGCTGTTCGGGCCGGCCGGGAGCCCTGCCGCACCGGCACCGCGCCGGATTTGCGTTCCCGGGCCGAAAGATCCGGCTCCACGGCCGCTGCCGTATCTTACCTGATGGCGCCCCGCCCCGCAACCGGCTATCTTCATTCTGACTTGCCTGGGAATAGGCGGACCAGGAATCCGGAGTGCGTCCGGAGATGTCTTCCCACAACATGCCGGCGGACCCTGCGAAACCGACCGCCTTCCGGCCACGCCAGGGGAAGTCGCTTGGACGGCCCTTGGATTGATGAATGCTGAAGCGGGAAGCGACGTGGCGGAACGGACCGGCAGGCAGCCCGCCACGAGAATTTTCCCCGTGAACCGTACCGAGACTCCCAGGCCCGTTTCACCCGCCGGTCCATTCGGAATTCCGAAAATATGACAAGCAAAAGGACATTCTCCTCCCGCTTGTGATAAAATATTTGCTTTTTTTCAGTCCCGTTTCTGGCATCCCCATGCCGCTTCGAGATCAGCGGCTCGGCATGGGGGCGGATCGCTCCTCAATCGACTGCGGAAACCGGCAAAACCGGCCCGCGCCATTCGGCGGAACCTCGCGGGCCGGCAGGTTTCATGCTCGGGAGGCCGGCGCAGCCGCGGGCGTCGCCGCCAGGCCCGGCCACGCCGCCGCCAGGGTGCTGAACTCGCGGAGCGGCGCCAGGTTCAGGCGCAGGTGGTTCAGCGGCAGCAGCGCTTGGGCCAGGGCGATTTTCGCGTGGAAGCGGAGCGCCAGGGCGGCCACCCGGTCCTGGGCCTCGGCGGGGACCGACCCGCCCTGGGCCAGCTGAGCGTGCAGGGCCAGCAGCACGTTGAAGTCGCTCCGCAGCCGGCCCAGGTACCGGCGGGCCAGGCGGATCCGGCGGCGCTTCAGGTCCCGGGCGGCCTCCCGCAGGCCCGGCTGGCCCTGCAGCCAGCGGTAGTCCTCGTCCTGGAAGAGGGACCGCAGGGACGTCTCCAGACCGGCGTGGGGCGCCAGCAGCTCCCGCCAGACCTGCTCCGGAGACGCCCGGGACATCCGCTCCCGCGCGTCCCGGCGGGCGGCGGCCCGGTGGCGCAGCGACCCGGCGGCCAGCCCGGCCAGGGCCAGCACGATGACCGTGATGAAAACCGCTTGAAACATGGGCATCACCTCGTGATATGACTCACCGCACCCGCAGGTGGGTGGACTTCGATCTGTGCTTCGGTCGGCCCGCCGGCGCCTCCCGGGGAGAATCCGGCGGTTCTTTCCTCCGGCGGCGGCTCAGGGCCGCGCCGGGAACAGCGACTTCAAGATCCGGCCCGCCTGCCGGTCCATGGCCGCCATGCCGGCGGCCAGCTGGGCCTGCAGTTCGGCCCCGGCCCAGCGGAACGCCCCGGCCTCAGCCTCCTGCGGGACCAGGACCGCCGCGAACCAGCACAGCAGCGGGATCCGGAACGTCACCTGGTAGCACCACCGCCAGAACCCGCTCAGGGCACTCTGGTCGACGGAGAGGTAGAAGAAGTTCAGGGTCTGCAGCAGCCCGAAGACCAGGAAGCCGGCCAGCAGCAGCAGGAACGACTTCTCGACCCGGATGCCGGCCAGGGCCACCAGCCCCAGCAGGAGGGTGCAGACCAGGCTGACAAAGAGAAAGGTGTACTTCCCCAGGTAGATGCTGGTGTTGTACAGGAATGTCGCGGAGGGGTTGAAGTTCAGCAGGAAGATCACGAGGAGCAAGGCGGAAATCCCGTAGAAGAAGCAGTCCACCATGAGCCGTAGATGGCGATATCCCCGGAGGACGATCCGGTAGAAGCTGATCATGACGAGGATCTTCAGTACATGTTCCAGCGAGTCGCTCATCCAGAACATTTTGTAATACCAAGTCATCTCATAGTTGAAACCCATGGCCGGTCCGACGTATTTCCAGAATACGTCTCCCAGAAAAACTACGGCCAGATAGATCGCGAAAATCACATATCGTCTGGCGGTATCCCGAGCCAAGACCAGCAGCAACAAGGCAAATTCGAGAACAACGAAAATGTTCGAGATCAATCAGGACTCCTGGGCGGATGGATTGGCAATTGGGAGCCTCGTCTCGTCAACCCTTGGGAGGCGGAGGAGGGGGAGGCGGTGGATAGTCAGCTTCCCCATCCGTTTTTTGTTGGGCCACGGTCTGGTCGGCTGCATGGATCGACTGTCCGGAAACGGACGTGCTATGGCCCTCGTAAGCGTAGAAATTGAACAGCAATAGAACTCCCAATAATACTGTCTGAAACATGGCGCTGACCTCCTGAAGTTGCGATTCTGGAGGCCAGCATACTCGCGGTGGACGATGCGCGAACAGAAGGAACTCACTTTTTCGGAATTCCGAATGGGGAAAAACCGGTTGCGCGCGCGTCCCGCCTTCTCTACAATGAGGTCAGATCCCCCGGGAGTTTCCCCATGGCCCCTTCGGAACCCGCCCTGCCGCCGGACGACCCGCGCCTGGCCGACGCGCGGGAGGACCTGGCGCGGACCACGCTGGCGGAGCTGCCCGACGACTTCAGCCGCCTGGCGTACCTGGCGTCGCTGCGGGACCTCGCCACCGACCGCTACGTCCACTGGGGGCTGGAGGAAACCTACGGTCCCGCCCTGGCCCAGGCGGCGATCGCCCGGACGCACCAGGAGGTGTTCCGGCAGTTGGGCAGCGTGCCGCTGGCCGAGCTGGCCGCCCAGATCCGCCGCTTCCTGGCGGCCCGGGAGGACGGCGGGCGGGTCCTTCTGAAGAATTGGCAAAGGGATTTCTCCTACAACCTGCTGGCCCCGGCGGGCATCGACGCGCTCGAGCTGGAGAATTTCCGCATCAACTTTGAGGCCGTCATGGCCGCGGCGGCGCTTCGCTCAGGGGAGTGAGCGGCATCCACAGACCCACCGCCTGGCCCATCACCTCCGCCTCCTGCTGGAGCCGGAGCCGCATGTAGCGGCACATGGACATCGGGTGCGGCACCAGGATCAGGTCGCGCTCCTCCTGCTGGCACCAGCAGCAATGGTACCCGTCATGGGTGGCCACGAGGTAGATGGGCCGCTCGAACTCGTGTTTCCAGCCCCAGTTGATCACCAGGGTCAGCCGCGGGTCCACCTTGACGATGGAGCCCGGCGGGAGCACCGGGTAGAGGAAATTCTCGTGCTCGCCGATGCGGGCGAAGAGGAACTTGTCGAACTCCATCTCCTGGAAGAATTCCAGCGGGATCGCCTGCCACTGCTGGATGGTCCGGTTCAGCAGGACGGTCGACTGGGTGGAGAAGGCTGGGTCGAAACGGATCGGCAGGTTCCAGGCGTCCCGGCCGCCGGTGAAATCCACCGGCCGGGTCAGGCGGCTCGCCTGGACGCAGGCGCTGTAGTCCGCTTCCTTGTAAGCGTCGATGCCGAGGCCCCGCAGCATCTCCCGCACCGGCAGATGGTAGATCACCGCCAGGGCGAAGATCTTGAACACGCCGGGGATGCGCTCGTGGTTCTCCAAATCGGCCACGGAGCTGGCCGTGATGTGGTAGCGCGGGTCCTCGAGCAGCTTGGAGATCCGGGCGCTGGCCTCCTCCACGTCCTGGAAGGTCAGCGCCAGTCGCAGGCGGATGGTTTTCAGCCACTGGCCCGGAGAGATCCCCTGGCTTTCGTTCACGGTGACCACCTGGGCGCCGAAATTGGGACGCATTATACTGGGGCGCCCCGGCAAATGCAAACGGGCGGAGGGGAGCGGCGCCGGGCGCTTCCGGCGGGGCTGGGTGGTCCCGGGGGGCGGGGTGGCCATGGAAGGGGGAATGGGCCCGCTCATGGGACACGCCGGATCAAGGGTGGCTGTGGCCGGCCGCCAGGGGCCAGGCCGGGGGATTCCGGCGCGCGGGGGGACAGGCGGAGCCGGTGCCACTGGATGCCCCAGAAACAGAGCGGGTCGCGGTGGGCCTCGTCCGTCGCCCCGCAGGACAGGACGGTGCATCCGCCCCGGCACCGGGCGGAATGGGGGCAGCAGCGGCAATTGAAGCCGGTGGCCTGAGTGGAGTACTGGCGCGTGTGGGCGAAAGCGGCCGGGTCGAACCAGATGTCCCACAGTTCCCGCTGCCGCAGGTCGCCCTCCGTCCAGTCGTCGGGCAGGGACAGGCAGCCCTTGACGCGGCCGTCGCTGGTGATGCCGCAGGTCAGCAGGCCCCCGGGGCAGCGTTGCCAGGGCGGGTCCCGGGGATCGGGTCCGATGAAATGGCCGAATCCGTCGCCGGGCTGCAGGTCCAGGCCCCGGTCCAGGGCCGGCTCCCGCCAGGCGGCCACGAAGGCGCCGAACCGCTCGCAGTCCAGCCAGTCGAGGGACAACGTCCCGGCGCCGCGGCTCCGTCCGAAGGGGAACAGCGGCTGCAGCTGCCAGTTCCGGACGCCCCACTCCAGCAGGAGCGACAGCATGCCGGGGAGGTCCGTAATGTTGTCGGCGTGGACCGTCGTGACCACGGAGACGGGCAGACCGGACCGGAGCGCGCGGCGGAGGCCGTCCCGCGCCGCCTCGAAGGAACCGGCCCGGCACCGCAGGCTGTCATGGGAGGCGCGCAGGCCGTCGAGGCTGACTCCCACCCCGGCGACGCCCGCTTCGACCAGGCGACGGACGGTGGCGGCGTCCAGCGTCAGGCCGTTGGTGAGCACCCGGACGGCGATCCCGAGCCGGTGCAGGCGGGTGGCGATCTCCGGCCAGTCCGGCCGGAGCAGCGGCTCGCCACCGGTGAATTCGACCTCCCGGACTAGGAGGGGCGGGAACTGCCCGCACAGGTCCAGGGCCTCCAGGGTGGTCAGTTCATCCGGGCGCGGGGCGCCGGCCATGGCGCCGCAGTGGCGGCAGCGCAGGTCGCAGGCGAGGGTCAGCTCCCAGCCAATCAGGAAAGGAAAACCTTCAAAAGCCATCTCCGGACTCCCAAATGAAACGGGGCGGTGCGGCCAGATCCTTCCATCCGGCCGATTAGCGGCGCTCTTGGCGCAGGTGGTTCTGAATGGCGATGTAGTCGCCGGCCTGGAGGGTGGGTTCCCGCCCCGCCATCACGTCATCGGCCAGGCGGAGGATGCCGGGCGCCACGTCTCCCGCCGGCAGCCTGCCCCATTCCACATAGGCTGCGACCTGCTGCTTCACAAACCGGTCGAATCGCTCGTCGGGCCGGATCGGAATCAGCGCGGCGGAACCCCTCCGCAGCCAGCCGGACGGGCCGGCCAACAGGTCGGCCGCCTTCCGCCAGCGGAAAATCAGCCCGCTGTGGACTCCCAGCCGCAGCGCCTGGAAACTGTATCGGCTGTCCACCAATTCCTCCTCCCATGGAATGAAGTGGCCGCCCGTTCAGGGGACCGGCGCCAGCGTGCCGCCCGCCTGCCCCGGCGCCGGGACGATGCGCAGGCTCAACATCGCGCACCCCAACAGGGCTTCCGCCCTCCTTCTCCGCCGGACGAGGCGGAGGACGCGCTGCGCCCTCATGGCTTCAGCGTACCGTGGATGGTAGTGAGATCAGAAGGGTACCGCGAGATTTTCGGAATTCCGAATATCCGCGCCGGTACTGGTCAGCTTATGTCACTGAAATAAAGAGAGATAGATTCCAAACGGCGCCGGGCCGCCCGTCCGGAAATGGGTGGATCTCGTCCCCGGCGATGGCCCGATGGATAGTTAACTTCATATATATGTGTTGGTTGGGAAAATTCGAGATTCCGAATATCCGGCCGGGCATCCCCTCGAATCCGGAAGCGACAACCGGAGGACCGGGACGGCTGGGGCTAGGGCTCGGGGGCGCCGGAGACGGGGGAGGCCGTGGCGGGCCGGGCGGAGCCGCCGACGGGCGCCTCCTGGTCGCGGTACTGCAGCCGGTAGAGGCGGGCATAGATCCCGCCGCGCTCCAGCAGCTCGGCGTGGGTGCCCATCTCCCGCACCTCGCCTTTGTGCAGGACGAGGATCCGGTCGGCGTGCTGGACCGTGGACAGGCGGTGGGCGATGACCAGCGAGGTCCGGCCCCGCAGCAGCGTCCGGGTCGCCTCCTGGAGGAGCTGCTCCGTCTCGGTGTCGACGCTGGAGGTGGCCTCGTCCAGGACCAGGATGGCCGGGTCGCCGGCCAGGGCCCGGGCGAAGGACACCAGCTGCTTCTGCCCCACCGACAGGCCCGTCCCGCGTTCGCGGATGGCGTGGCCGAAGCCCTCGGGCATGGCCTCGACGAAGCGGTCCAGCCCCACCAGCCGGGCCGATTCGCGGAGCCGCCCCTCGTCCACACCGTCCCGCCCGAGGGCGATGTTGTCGCGCAGGTCGGTGGAAAACAGGAAGGGGTCCTGCAGCACCACCGCCATCTGGCGCCGCAGGTCGGCCTTGGCCACGTCGCGGATGCTCACGCCGTCCACCCGGATGTCGCCCTGCTGGAATTCGTAGAAGCGGCACAGGATGTTGATGAGGCTCGATTTGCCCGCGCCGGTGTGGCCGACGACGGCCACGGTCTCGCCCGGCTCCACCCGGAAGGAGATGTTTTTCAGCACCCACTCGCCCTCGTTGTAGGCGAAGGACACGTCCTGGAATTCGATGGCCCCGCGCAGGCGCCGCAGCGGCACGGGCGCCGGAGGATCGGGCACCGCCGTGTCGTCGTCGAGGACCTTGAAGATCCGCTCGGAGGACGCCATGGCCGTCTGGAGGATGTTGTACTTCTCCGACAGGTCGCGGACCGGCCGCCAGAACATCTCGTTGAACTGCAGGAAGGCCATGACGGTGCCGAGGGTGACGGCGCCGGACATCGAACTGACGCCCGAGTACCAGAGGATCAGCCCGATGGCCACCGCGCCGATGAGCTCCACCGCAGGGTAGAAGACCGCGTAGTAGAACACCGAGCGGATGTTGGCGTTGCGATGGGCGGCGTTGATGGAGAGGAACTTCTCCATCGACTTCCGTTCCCGGCCGAAGAGCTGGTCCACCGTCATCCCCGTGATGTGCTCCTGCATGAAGGAGTTGATGCGGGCCAGCTGGATGCGGACGTCGCGGTAGGCCTCGCGGGCCTTCCGCCGGAACAGGAAGGTGGCGTAGAAGAGGAACGGCAGCACGCTGAGAGACACCAGCGACAGCTTCCAGTTCATGGAGAACATGAAACCGAGGATGCCGGCGATGGTGAAGACGTCGGTGAACACCATCACGATGCCGGAGGAGAAGAGCTCGTTCAGCACCTCCACGTCGTTGGTCACGCGGGTCACCAGCCGGCCGATGGGATTTCGGTCGAAGTAGCGCAGTCCCTTGCCCTGCAGCACCCGGAAGACCTGCTGGCGGAGGTCGAGAATGGTGCGCTGGCCGATCCACTGGGTCAGGTAGCTGTTGCTGAACTGCAGGACGCCGCGAACCAGCAGCAGGCCCAGCAGGCCGAGGGCGGTCCAGAGGAGTCCGGCGGCGTCGCCCCGCGCGATGTCGACGTCCACGGCGCGCTTGACGAACCAGGGGCGGAAGGCCTCCATGCCCGACACCACCATGCTCAAGGCGATGCCCAGGGCGACGTGGCGGCGGTAGGGCCGCAGGTAAGTCAGCAGCCGCCGCATCAACCGGTGGTCGTAAGCTTTGCCGAGTACCTCTTCTTCTTGCATCGCTCGTTCCTTGGTTCCAATCCGGACCTGGGACCTGGGGCCTGGGACCTGACCGGAATCTACCGCTTCAAACGCCCGCCAGAATCCGCTCCGTTTCCCTGGTCCAGCTCCCGCGCTCCAACTCCCTGGGTCCGAGTCCCCAGCCCTGAGCCCCGAGTCCCGAGTCCCGAGCCCCCAGGTCCCAGTTCCCAGATCCCAGGTCCTTCTCCCTACATCGCCTCCAGCTCGCTCTCCAGCAGCTGCCGGCTGTAGAGGTCGGCGTAGAGCCCGCCGCGCGCCAGCAACTCGGCGTGGGTGCCCTGTTCGGCGATGCACCCCTCCTCCAGCACCACGATCAGGTCGGCGTCCTGCACGGTGGAGATCCGGTGGCTGATGATCAGGCTGGTCCGCTCGCGCATCACCTGTTTGAGCTCCCGCAGGATCCGGGCTTCCGTCTCGGTGTCCACCGCCGACAGGGCGTCGTCCAGGATCAGGATGGCCGGATCGCGGATCACGGCGCGGGCGATGGAGGTCCGCTGCTTCTGGCCACCGGACAGGGTGATGCCGCGCTCACCCAGCATGGTCTGGTAGCGGGCCGGGAACTCGGCCACGTCACGGTCCAGGTGGGCCACGCCGGCTGCGCGCTCCACGGCCTCCGGGGGCGCGTCGTCCATGCCGTAGGCGATGTTCTCGGCCAGGGTGTCCGAGAAGAGGAATGTCTCCTGCTGTACGTAGCCGATGGCCGCCCGCAGGGTTTCCAGAGGGATCCGCCGGGCGTCCACGCCGTCGATGAGCACCTCGCCGGCGGTGGGATCGAAGAGCCGGGGGATCAGGTTGACCAGGCTCGACTTCCCCGAGCCGGTCCGGCCGACGACGGCCACCATCGCGCCGCGCGGCACGCGCAGGCGGATGTCGTGCAGCACGGCCGGGCCGCCGGGGTAGGCGAAGGAGACTCCCCGGAACTCGATCTCCCCGCCGATGGAGTCGATCCCGGCCGCCTTCTCGGGCGGGTCGGCGATCTCCGGCTCGGTGCGGGCGATCTTGGTCAGCCGGGCCATGGAGGCGGCACCCTGCTGCAGGAGGTTGGCAACCCAGCCGAAGGCGATCATGGGCCAGATCAGCATCATCAGGTAGCCGAAGAAGGCGGTCAGGGTGCCGATGGTCATCTGTCCGCGGATCACCCGCAGGCCGCCGGCGTACAGGGTGATAACCAGCGAGGCGCCCACCAGCAGGAACATCAGCGGCCAGAGCAGCGACTGCACCTTGGCCACGGCGAGGTTCTTCCGGAGGTAGTCCTCGCCCATGGCGCCGAACCGGCCGATTTCCTGAGGCTCGCGGACGTACGCCTGCACGATGCGCATGCCGGAGAGGTTCTCCTGGGCCTGGCTGGTCAGCAGCGAGAACTGGGCCTGCCGGGCGTCGTAGAGCCGGTGCAGCGTCCGGCCGAGGCGGAAGACCACGAAGGACACCGCGGGCAGGGGAATGAGGGCCAGCAGGGTCAGCGGCCAGCTGTTCCAGAACATCAGGCCGAGTGTCATCACGAAAATGATGACCGTGTCGGCGGAGTACATGATGCACGGGCCCAGCACGCTGCGGACCGAGGCGATGTCGTTGGTGGCATGGGCCATCAGGTCGCCGGTCGGGGTGCGCTGGAAGTAGGACAGCGACAGCTTCTGGATGTGGGCGAGCAGGTCGTTGCGGAGGTCGTACTCCACGTGCCGGGAGACCACGATGATGGTCTGCCGGGTGGCGTAGGAGAAGACGCCCGCGGCGAGGGTCAGCAGGACCACCAGGCCGCCGTAAATGAACAGCGGCAAGGCGATGGGGCGGCCGGCGGCCAAGCCGTCCTGGAGCGTGTCGACCGCGCGGCCGATGATCTGCGGCTGGACCACCGTCAGCAGGTTGCTCAGCAGCACCGCGGCGAAACCCAGCGCCAGCGTGCGACGGTACCGCCACAGGTACGGTTTCAATGCCTTTAATGCCTTCATCGCCCTAATCCATCGTGCTCGTGCTCGTCATCGTAATCGTAATCGTGCTCGTAATCGTCATCGGATCAAGAAGTTCGCGCAGAGTCGCAGAGGACGCAGAGCCGAACCTGGACGCGGATGCACGCGGATTCCCGCAGATCCAACCGGGAAGCCGGAGCACAGCGGGTTGGATCATTTTCATCTCCGGTTGTGTGCCTTGGAACATGTTCACTCGTGCTCGGAATCGGAATAGCAACCGTCACCCCAACGCAGACACTCCACTTTACGCCCCGTCCCTGCGGATTGCAACGCCGGAACCACCGTCAGTCCTCTCCCCGTCCCGGCGACTCACCCGGCACGACCGTCAGTCGCAGCCGCTCGGTTCCGCGCAGCACGGTGACCGCTACGGGGATGCCGATCCTCTCACCCGTCAACAACCGGTGGAGGGCGTCGATGCTGGCCACGGCCTCCTCTTCCAGACCCACGATGATGTCCCCTTCCCGGAATCCGGCCTGGCGGGCGGGGCTGTCGTCCTCGATCCCCACCACCAGAACGCCGCCGTCGCCCGGCAGCTCATGGAAGCGGACGATCCGCCGGTGCAGGGCGATGTTCTGGCCGGCCACGCCGATGACGCTCCGCCGGATTTTGCCGTCCCGGATGAGCCCGGCCGCGACGAACTTGGCGGTGTCGATGGCGATGGCGAAGCACAGACCCTGGGCCGGCAGGATCACTGCCGTGTTGACGCCGATGACTTCGCCCGAGGAATTGACCAGCGGGCCGCCGGAATTGCCGGGGTTCAGCGCGGCGTCGGTCTGGATGACGTTGTCGATCAGCCGCCCCGATTGCGCCCGCAGCGAGCGGCCGAGGGCGCTGACCACGCCCGCGGTCACCGTGCACTGGAAGCCGTACGGATTGCCGATGGCCACAACCAGCTGGCCCACCCGGATGCGGGCGGTCGTGCCGAGGCGGACCGGAGGGACCCCGTCGGCGTCGATCCGGATCACCGCCAGGTCCGTGTCCGGGTCGTCGCCGATCAGCTCACCGGGCAGCCGGCTCCCGTCCAGCAGGGTGACGTCCAGGCGGGAGGCGCGGTGGACGACGTGGCTGTTGGTCAGGATGAAGCCGTCCGGGGTGAAGAGGAGGCCCGATCCGCTGCCGCCACGGTTCCGGGACGGTCGCCCGTTTGCGGAGGGCGCCCGCCCGTGCGCCTCGATGTTCACCACGGCGGGGCTGACCGCCTCGGCGACGCCGATCACCGCCCGGGAGTACGCATCCAGGAGCTCCCCCTCCGGTCGGGCGGCCGGCGGGGCGCCGGGCAGGTCTCCCGGGGGCTGGGCCCCGGCCACCCACTGGAACATGGGTTCTGGCTTCATGGTTCTCCTCCCTGTCTCCCGGGTTGGCGAATGGACGGATTTGTCAGGCGCCGGCCGGTGGGATTGAATAAAGTTGGATGCAGGCGGGGTCTGTCGGATGCCGCCAGGCGGACACTTCGGAAGAATCGTGGAGGCGACGTTCCGGCCGGGAAAGGGGGGGGATTGTATCGGGGAGTCCGGGGGGCGTACCGGTTCCGTGCGTCACCAGCGGATGGACGGCGTTTCGCTGAACCGCGTCCCGTCCCAGTAAAGGATGCGGCGGAACCGCTCAAGCTCGGCGTCGGAATAGGAGTGGTCCAGCCAGTCCTGCTCTTCCAGGCAGCGGTGCTGCACCTGGTAGCCGCTGTTGGTTTCCACCCGCTGGAGCTCCAGCCCGTGGCTGAACGTGTAGATGAGCCCGCCGGGGACGGAACAGGGCGGACGGGGAGCGGATTCGGTCCCCAGGATCACGGCGTCGCTGGTGACGCGGATGTCCGGAACGATGCCCTCCGACCGCGTGGCCAGGGTCAGGCAGTGCTGGGGGAGCAACAAGCAGGCGATTTCCCTCCCCGTGGGACCGATGGCCGCCCGGTTGGCGAAAACCCTTTCCGCGCGCCGTTCGGGGGGTAGCCGGCGCGAGTCCAGGACCAGGAAGCAGCCCAGATGGAGGTCCCGGTTGGTTCCGCCGACCAGCAGCTCCTTCCAGCCGTCGCCGTCCATATCGTAGGCGGTGAGGATGGTCAGCGTCCCGTCGTGCGGATATTCGGCGACGGCACGGCCGGAAGAGTCCAGAACGAAGAGGCACGTCGGGTACTGGCTGGAGTGGCAGGCGTTGACCAGAATCTCCCGGCGGCCATCGCCGTCGAGATCGTCGATCATGAAATAACGGATCTTCCACGAGGCGTCGAGTCGTTCACCCCCCACGATCCAGGGCCGGCCGGGCTGGAACCTCCAGAGTTCCCGGCCATCATCGGCCAGCGCGTGAAGGGTGCAGGAACCTCCGCCCTCCGGCGCGTCGCCAGTCACGACCAGGATTTCGCGGCGACCACCCCCGTCCAGTTCCTCCATCGCCTGCATCCGAGCCTCGCGGAGCATCGTGATCTCCTCGGGCCCTTCGGGGGACAGCATCAGGGGCGCCTGGAAGCGCCGTTGCCACAGGATGGAACCGGCGGCGTCCAGGGCGGAGAGGGTCCGGCTCTCCAGGCGCAGGCTGTCCACGACCGGGCCCGTGGCGGCCGCCCCCGCGGGATGCCCGCCGGGTTGCCAGATCAGGAATCCGCCGGCCACGACCAGTCCCAAGGCGGCCATTGCCCACCCGATCTGCCAGGCACGGGGCAGCCTGGCGAGCCAAGGCAGAGAGACCGGGCCGGATTGCCGGGAAGAATCGGTCCGATCCGTCGGATCCGACCGATCCGCCCGATGAAAAGAACCTGAAGCAGTAGAATCACCGGGCGGGGCGGCCGGTTCTTTGGACTCCGTCGGATGCGCCAGGGAGCGGCCGCCGTTGCCGTTGCCCGCCGGCTTGGCGGTGTGCATCCATTCATCCAGCTCGTCGGTGTAAGCGAAAACCCGCTCCAGACCTCCGCCGGGAAGACGGTAGACCGGCAGGTTGGCTTCTTTTTCCCAGCGCTGGACGGTACGCACTGCCCGCCCCATGTGGGCGGCGATCTCCTTCCAGGATTCCAGGCGGCGTTTCTCCACGGTCTTCCCAACTCTCCGTATCTGCGGGGATGATGGTAGCGGAAGTCGGGAGAAAATTCCACCGGAATGTAATAAACACAATATAGATAGTATCTCAGGGTCGTGACAGCGGCGCCCGGCGGAGGTTCCGGGTCGGCTCGGCGGTGTACCGCTCACCGTTCCAATAGAGGACGGGCTCCATCCCGACCAGTTCCTCCTTCGAGAAGGGGCGGTCCAGCATGCCGTTTGCCTCGAGGCAACGGTGGTAGGCCAGGTAGGTGGGGCCGGCGTCTACTCCCAGCAGCCGGAGTCGCCGGTCCAGGCGGAACGTCACGCCGCCGCCCACCGGGCAGGGCGGACGCAGGATGAAGCCGGTGTCGACGCCGATCCAGTCCGGTCCGATCCGGATCTCCTGGGCACGGCCGTAGTTCTCGGTGGCGAGGTTCACGCTGTCGCGGGGGAACAGCAGGTAATACAGCTCCTGCCCGGGCGGGGCGTCGGCGCAGCGGTGGTTCGGCGTGTCGGGCTGGGGGGAGGCTCCCGAGACGGCCCGGTCGTCCAGGACCGCCAGGCATCCCTTGAGGTAGCCGTTGTTGATGCCCGCGGCGAGGATCTCCGACCGCCCGTCCCCGTCCAGGTCGGTGGTGGTCATGGTGAGGAAATGGCCGCTGTGAATGTATTGGCCGCGGGGCCGCCCGCCGGAGTCGAGGAGCGTGATGGTGCAGGGGAAGAAGGAATGGTTGTAGGCGAGGAGCAGGACCTCCTTTCTCCCGTCGCGTTCGAAGTCCTCGATCCGGAAAAAGCGGATCATGAAAACGCCATCAAAACGGGTGTCCCCGAAGGCGAGGGAACGGCCGGGACGATATTGCCAGAGCCCCTCGCCCCGCTCGTCCAGGCAGTGCAGGATGGCCGGTTGCAGTGGATTCAGGTCGGATTGGGTGACCGCCAGGATCTCACGGGCGCCGTCACCGTCCAGGTCCTCCAGGGCATCCAGGTGGCCTCCCTCCGGCATTGGATAGTTCATGGTCCGGGGGTCCCAGCGGAGCAGGGGCTCGGGAAAACTCCGCCGCCAGAGTTCCTGGCCGTCCTTGTCCAGGGCGGCCAGGGTCCGGCCCTCCAGGCGGAGTTCGGCGACGGCGGGGGTGGCCGTTCCGCCGGTGAGGCGCCAGACCGTGGCCGCGAGCAGGAGCAGGCCCACCGCGAAGGTTGTCTTCCAGGGAAAAGCCCTCCGCCGCGGGGCGGCTGTCAGCGGGATTTCCGCGGTCACCGGCCGGTCAGGCGCTGTCGGCGCCGTCGCGGCCGGTGCAGGATCGGCCGGTGGACCGTCCGAAGTGACGGCGGAAGTATCGGATCCATCCGGCGGGGGCAGGTCGGCGTCCGGCGTCCGGTCGGAGTGCATCCAGCGTTCGAGTTCGCCGGCGAAGGAGTGTACCCGTTCCACTCCCTCCCCGGGGGCGCGATGCACCGGCAAGCCGTTCTCCTTCTCCCACCGCTGCACGGTCCGGATCGAGCGTCCCAGGTAAGCGGCGATCTCCTTCCAGGAATCCAGCTTCTTCGAGTCCACTCCCTCGTCTCGCGATGATGTGTTGCCCCTATTGTACGCGATGGGTGGCCGGAATGCCAGAGGCACCGCGGGCACGGCGGCGGCAGGACCGGGTGGGAGGGGGGGGGATTCCCGCCCGGGGGAACGGCGCCCGAGGCTGTCACTTCTCCGCCGGCAGTGGATTCCAGGAGGGCTGGTCCGTGAAGCTTCGTCCATCCCAATACAGGATCGGATCCAGGCGGTCCAGCTCCGACTCGGAGAAGGGATGGTCCAGCCGGCCCTGCTCCTGCAGGCAGCGGTGGTAGGACGGGTAGCCGGCGTCGGCGTCCACCCCCCGCAGGCGGAACTGCCGGTCGAGCCGGTAAGTCAAGCCGCCGCCCTGCAGGCACGGCGGCAGGAGGATGAATCCCGTGCCGAGCCGGATTTCATCCGGCAGGAGCTGGATCCCGGCCGCCGTCCCATAGGGCTCGGTCACCCGGTTGACGCAGTCGCGGGGAAGCAGGAGATAGCAGAGTTCGCGTCCCTCCGGAGCGTCAAGGCAGCGATATTCCGGCGTGTCGGGCTGGGGTGAGGCGCCGGCGACCGACCGGCTGTCGAGCACGGCCAGGAAACCTTTGCAATAGCCGTTGTTGATTCCCGAGGCCAGGATCTCCCGGGTGCCGTCGCCGTCCAGGTCGGCGGTGGTGACGAAGCAGATGTGGCCGCTGTGGATATACTCCCCCCGCCGCTGCCCGGAAGAATCCAGCAAGGTCAGCAGGGCGGGGTAGTTGGTGTGGTGGAACGAATTCAGCAGGACCTCCCGGCGGCCGTCGCCGTCCAGGTCCTCCAGCAGGAAATATCTGGCCAGGTAGTAGCCGTCCTGCCGGGTGTCGCCGAACACCAGCGGCCGGCCGGCCTGGTACTGCCAGCGACCTTCGCCGTTCTCCGACAGGCAGTGGAGGATGGAGGGGATGAGCTGGATGTCGTTGGATCCGGTGAGGACCAGGACTTCCCGGGCGCCGTCGCCGTCGATGTCCTCCAGGGCCGAGATCCGTCCCTCCGGCGGGAGGCAGAAGGGGTGCTGCCGCGATGCCGGCAAGAGCAGGGGGGCGGGAAAGTCCTTCCGCCAGAGCACCCGTCCCGCCGCATCCAGCGCGGACAGCCCGGAACCGGCCAGGCGGATCGAATCCACCCGCCCACCGGTCGGCGCCGGCCAGATCCGCCCGCCGGTCCATCCCCGCCCGATGGCCAGCAACGCCAGCGCCGCCAGGCCGGTCGCGGCGAGGCGGAAAGCCCAGCGCCGGAGGGCGGACGGCTTCCGGGGGCCGGCGAGGGGCGGCTTCCATCGGGGGCCGTCCGCGTCCGCGGTGGATTCTCCTTCGCCCTTGCCGGGGAGGAGGTCCGGCGGGGGGACGCGGAGCAGTGCGTCGGACTCCAGCCATCGGTCCAATTCCCCGGTGAAGGCGAACACCCGCTCGTGGAACCCGCAGGGTTCGCGGTGCACCGGCAGGCCGGCCTCCTTCTCGTACCGCTGGGCGGTCCGGACGGTCCGGCCCAAGTGGGCGGCAATCTCCTTCCAGGAATCCAGCCTTCGGTCGGCCATGGGCGGTGCCTTCCGCGTCGTGCCGGTATGGAGAGAATATAAACCAGTCGCGGCGTGGATGGAAGAGGAAGCCGGGGCGAACGCCGGTGCCGGGTCCGAACCGTCGCCGCGTCCTAGGACAGGCCGTTCTTCCGGGCGAAGTCCGGGTAGAGCCGGCGGGTGCACTCGGGGCAGATGCCGTGGGTGAACTCCGCGTGGGAGTGCGCGCTGATGTAGCTCTCGATCTGCTGCCAGTACCCCTGGTCGTCGCGCACCTTTTTACAGGAGGCGCAGATGGGCAGCAAACCGCTCAGGGCCTTTACCTGGGCCAGGGCGTCCTGAAGTTCCCGGATCACCCCCTCCCGGGCCGCTTCCACCCGGCTCACCCGCCGGTAGCCCAGGGCGATCCCCGCGAGGCCGATCCCCCAGATCAAGGCGAGGGCCATGGTGGTGTTCCGGACGTGCCTGTCCTGGGTTTCGATCAGGCCCGCCGCCGGTATGGAGACGCTGATCCCGCCACGGAGGTCCCCCTCGCGGTACCCCTGGGCGGCGTGGCACTTCACGCAGGACGGCTCCATCCAGAGCGGCGCCATGTAGCGGAACACCGGTTCGGTGCCGGAGGCGGAGATGAACTCGGCCCGTTCCTCCCGGCCCGCCTCGAAGGAAGTGAGGGTTTGCCGCTCCCAGGGATCGCACGCGTTGGCCGGACGGATCGGCCGGAGGCTGGTGATGTGGAAACGGACCTGGCCGCGCCCGGCCAGCTCGGACAGCTGCCGGGTCATGTAGGCCGGATTGAGCTTGGTCAGCACCCGCCCGTCCACGGTACGCAGGTCGCGGTCCGGGTCGGTCAGGTAGGGATTGGGCGGCGTCCCGGGTGCGGCGAAGACGTACACCCCCCCGTGGGAAGCGTTCCAGCTGCGGGTGAGGAGGATCTGCTGAAAGAACGCGTGGGCCTCGTGCCGGGCCAAGGCGGCGGTTTGCTCCGCCTCGCTGGATCGGTACCAGAGATTGAGCGCCGCGAGCGCGGCGGTCCAGCCGAGCGCGGCCAGCAAGGCTACGATGCGGGCAGTCGAATCCAGTCGAAGAAATTGGATGGCGCTCATTGTCTCCCCCCAGGCCGTGGCAGGATCGAAGATGCTCTCTGTCCGCGGCTTCTTTGCTTCGGACATATAAGATCCTTGACAGCGAAGAGAGGGGGCGATAAACTTTGAGATATATTTAGATGTTTGCCTAAACATCTAAGTTTGTGCGGAGGATTCAAGTCATGCCACTGACGCGGACGTTCAAGGCCCTCGCGGATCCCACCCGTCGGGAGATCCTCAGGCTGCTGGCCCGCGGGGACATGAGCGCCGGCGAGATTGCGGCGCGCTTCACCATGTCCAAGCCCAGCATCTCCCACCACCTCGGCATGCTCAAGCAGGCCGGGCTGGTCCAGGACGAGCGGCAGGGGCAGAACATCATCTACTCCCTGAACACCACCGTGTTCCAGGAGGTGCTGGGTTGGTGCATGGATGTGGCGGGGCCGGACCGGGCCCCGGATGGAGGACAAAATGAACGGGACTGAAAAAACCACTTATCGCCTGGGACGCTGGATCGTCGAAGAAGACTGGCCCTTGTGGCTGCTGCTGGCGGCCTGCTTCGTGGCAGGCGCGATCGTCTACCCGTCCCTGCCCGAGCGCATCCCGACCCACTGGAACATCGAAGGCCAGGTGGACGGCTGGGGTCCCCGGGGCTTCGGGGTCTTCGGCGTGCTGGGGATCTGCGTGGCCGTTTACCTGCTCCTGCTGTTTCTGCCGCTCATCGATCCGCGACGGGACAACTACCCCAAGTTCCAGTCCGTCTACCGCGTGATCCGGGCCCTGGTGGTGGGGGTATTCGCCCTCCTGTGGGCCGTGACCCTGGCGGCGGCCCGCGGCGTGGCCGTCCGGATCGAGGTGGTGGTGCCGGCGGTCATCTCGGTGATGTTCATCGTGCTGGGCAACCTGATGGGGCGGCTGCGCTACAACTGGTTCGTGGGGATCCGCACGCCCTGGTCGCTGTCCGGCGAGGAGGCCTGGCGGCGGACGCATCGTGCCAGCGGCCGGGCCTGGGTGCTGGGCGGCCTGCTCGGCCTGGCCGGATCCCTGTGGGGTGGGGCGACGGCCGCCTGGTGCCTGGGAGTCGGGATCGGCGGCGCGACCGTATTCTCGATCGTGTATTCCTACTTCGCCTGGCGCCAAACCACCAAGTAGGACGAATCGAACCGCAAAGACGCAAAGAGCGCAAAGAGGATCCCAATCTGAACGCTGGACATCGAACGTCGACTCTGAACGCCGACCTCAATCTGGCATGAACTTGCCCTCATGGTTTTTCGTTCAAAGTTCAGCGTTCGGCGTTCGATGTTCAGCGTTCAGATTCCGGCTTTGCGGACTTCGCGCCTTTGCGGTTCTATTCATTCGTAGATTTCGTAGAGGCGGTTGTCGAGGGCGAAGCGGACGTTGCGGCCGACCGACAGGTAGGCGGCGGCCTCCGGCTTCGCCTTCATCAGGTCGAAGTACTCCGCGGAGCCGAACTGGATCCGCACCGTCCGATCGGCCTTCGCCGCTGCGACGTTGGCCGAGTTCCAGAACGCGCCTTCCTGGTAGAAGCTCCGGCCCTGCACGACGCGCACCTGCCGGCCGACGTTCTGCTCCTTCCCATCGGCGTCCTTGTAGTTCAACCTCTCCCCGCCCGGGCGGGTCTGGGTGACGTTCACGGCCTGGTTGAGGGTCTGCACCTCCGAGCTGGCCTGCACGCTGCCGGCTCCGCTCTTGGCTCGCATCCCGGCGTACTCGTCGCCGGCCTTCTTGTCCAGCTCGGGGGCGGCGGCGGCGGTGCGGCCCAGCGTCTGCTGGTCGGCGGTGATTTCACGGCGCGCGACGCGCCCGCGTTCGTCCTCCACGATCAGGTGGCTGGTGTAGGGGGTGATGATGCCGTAGAGCCGGGCCAGGCGGGCGACCTCGTCCACCAGCTCCTTGTCCTCGCCGTGGAGGCGGATCTGGTCCAGCAGGTAGCCGACGCGGCGGGAGGCCCACAGCGGCGGGATGAAGTCGTTCCGCTCGCCGCCGCGCGCCGGCAGCCGGCCGTCGAATTCGAACTGACGGGCCGTTCCCCCCACCTTGCCGCGCAGGGTGACCCGGACGGCGCCGTCGCCGCGGTACCGGCCGAATACGGTCAAGGACGAGCCCTGGAAGAGGTCAGGCAGCTCGCGCGGGTAGAGCTGGAAGACCTCCACGCCGGGGCCGAACTCCAGGCGGATGTCGGTCAGGATGGGCGAGCGGACCTTGCTGTAGAAAGCCGAGATTTTAACCTCGATGTCCTCCTGCGGGGCGATGTAGGCCCGGGAGGCGCGGGTGGCTTCGGTCAGGCGGTCCAGCAGGTGGGTGTTGATGTCGTTGCCGATGCCGAAGGTGAAGATCCGCACGCCGGCGGCGTTGGCTTGCCGGATCCGCTCCAGCAGGCGATCCTCGTCGGTCTCGCCGATGGTGGGTTTGCCGTCGGTCACGAAGATGACGATCCGGGGGCGGTCGCCGGCGCCGCCGGGGGCCAGCGCCAGGGCGAGCGCCTCCTCGATGTTGGTGCCACCGATGGCCTGCAGGCCATCGATGAAGGCGCGAGCTTTCTTCAGATCCGTGTCATCGGCCGGCGCCAGGCCGTGGAAGAGGGCCTCCGCCTCGGTGGAGAAGCGCACCATCTCGAAGCGGTCGCCCCGGTTGAGGTTGTCGATGCAGAAGCGCAGCGCCCGTTTGGCCTGTTCCAGCTTTTCGCCGGCCATGCTGCCCGAGGTGTCGAACACGAAGACGATGTCCTTGGGCGCCACGGCCAGGTCCGCCCCGGCGAGTCCCGGGCTGGCGGTGAGGAAGAAGAACCCGTCCTCCCCGGCCTCGCGGCGGGCCAGCAGGGTCATGCCGACGGGGGCGGCGGCGGTGCCGAGGTAGAGCTTGAAATCGGTGTCCGGCGTGACGTGGCGGGCCTCCCAGCGCACCTCGGCCTGGTGGGCGGAGGGGCGGGTGACGCTGGCCTCGTGGGTGGGGCAATAGACGGTGCGGAGCGGTTCGGCGGTGCGGACGTCCACCCGGACGGATGCCAGGTCCAGCGGCCGGGCGGAGAACTTCTCGGTGTTCAGCGGGTAGACGTATTCCAGGGTGCCGGCGTCGACCGGCAGCACCTCGCGGTAGCTGATCTTGACGCGTTTGTCGGCGTGGGGCTCGATGGGGAAGATCCGGACCTTGAACACGTCCGTGCCGGCGTACTCCAGCAGGGCCGGGTCGCGCAGGGTCCGGACGATGTCTTCGTAGATCTTGCGCGCCTTGGCCGCGTCGAGCAGTTCGGCCTGCAGCTCCGCCCCATCGACGAACATGCTGAAGCGGCTGATGACCGCGCCCGCCGGCACCGGGAAGAGGTACTGTCCCTCCAGCCGCCGGTCGGTGGGGTTGTGGAAGACCTGGTCGATGTACGTGACCGCGGCCCGGTCCTCGATGGTGACCCGGACGTTGTGTTCCTTTACCTCGAGCGGGTAGGGACTGTCGGCGGGCCGGCCGGGCGGCGGCGGGACCACGATCATCCCGTCCGCCAGCGCCGCTGTCGCCAGCATCGCCAGGAGCGCCATGGAAACGGCGAACCGGCGAAACAGCGAACCGGCGCGGAAGCCATCCGGACATCGGACATCGGATCTCGGACCTCGGTCATCACGATCGGAACCGATATCCGAGGTCCGAAGTCCGAAGTCCGTTGATTCCAATCCGCAATCCGCAATCCGCAATCCGCAATCCGGCGCAACTGGCGCTCTCGGTCGCCGGTCACCGGTCATCGGTCTCCGGTCCGTGTTCATTTAAACCCCCTCTCGGCAGCGGTCTCATGGACCGCCTTCAGCAGGGCGTTGTCCAGGGTGGCCTCGCCGCTCTGCTTCTTCATCTCCTCGGCCACGTACTTGTCCCGCTCGGCCTGCAGTTTCCGAATCTTCGCCTTCAGGGCGGCCCGCTGTGCCTTCATCTGGTCGATGTAGGCGCGCCGCTCGGCCGGGGTCATCTTGCGCATGTTCTCCGGCAGGTCCTCGGCTTTCATCTCCTCGACCTTCACCGCGCCGGACTCCTCGGCGTCCACCAGGTCCCAGCCGGTGTTGCGGTACGCGGCGGAGGCCTTGGCCATGGCCCGCTGGGCGGGGGCCTCGGCGTTGACGGAGGCGGCGTTGGCGTCCTGGGCCTTCTGCCGCTCGGCGCCCTTCTTCCCTTCCGCGCCGTAGGCGACGTAGGTCCGGTTCAGCTCCTCGCCGGCCTTGACGATCTCGGCGTCCTGCGGGGCGGTGACGGCGGCCACCTTCAGCTCCTGGTCGATGCTCAGGTACCGGCCGCCGCCGATGTCGGCGCCGTCCTTCCAGCCGGTGGCGACGCCTTCCTGTTGGCTGCCGCAGAAGATGGTGGTGACGGCGATGCCCTTGGCGGCGGCGGCGCGGCAGGACGCGCGATAGTCCACCGCGCCCTGGGTGAAGGGCTCGTTGCCGGCGATGAAGATCAGCTTCATGCCGTCGCCGCCGGGGGTCCACTGCAGGCCGTTCACCGCGGACTGGATGACCTGACCGCAGTACTCGTCCCCGCCGTTGGTGCGGAGGGCGAACAGCTCCTCGGAGATCTTGTCCAGGTCCGCGGTCAGCGGGGTGATCATGCGGATGTAGCCCTCCCCGGCCGGGAGGCTGCTCTTGCCGTACTCGAACAGGGCGACACGCAGGTCGGCGGTGGCGCCGTTCTTCTTCATCCGGGCCAGCTCGTTGACGATCTTCCAGAGCTGGGACTTGGCCTGGTCGATGAGGCCGTCCATGCTGTTGCTGGTGTCCAGCAGGATGGCCATCTGGATCCGCGGGGCCTCCGGCTTCGATTTCACCTCGGTGGCGGACTGGGCGGCGGCGGGGACGGCCAGCAGGGCCGCCAGCAGCAGCGCCACCAGGATTCGGTTCGTCAGGTGGTTCATGGCTCCTCCCTCTCGGTTTGAAGTGATTAAAGGCTGCCGGATTGTCCGTGGATCCGCTGGATGTTCAGATGCCGGATCCGGCGAAAAGATCAGTTCTCTCGCCCCGGTAGACGACGCCGCGGCTGCATCTTGCAGGAAACTTGTCGTATCTTATATAAATGGTGGGAGAATTGACCGGTGATGGGAGACCGGTGACGGGTGACCGATGTCGGGTGAACTGTCGATCCCGGCGGTCACCGGTCACCGGTCGGTTCGGCGGTCACCGGTCACCGGTCACCGGTCGGATTCCACCGGTCACCGGTCATAAGGAGAGGATAGTATGGGAGAGAAAAAGACGTTCATCCGGCGCGAGTTCCGGATCGAGGGGATGGGGTGCGCCCACTGCGTGAAGGCCGTCCGGGAGGCGCTGGTTGGCGTCCCGGGCCTGCGGGTTGAGGACGTCCAGTTGGGTTCGGCCACGGTGAGCTACGACCCGGCCCTGGTCAGCGAGGACCGCATCCGCGCGGCGGTGGCGGCGGCCGGCTACGAGGTGGCGCGGTGAGCGTGGCCGGCGACAAGGCGGAGGCTTCCGCCACCCTGGCGGCGGCGGTGGAGGGGATGTCCTGCGCCGCCTGCGTCCGGCGGGTGGAGAAGGCGCTCGCCTCCGTCGACGGCGTGCGCCAGGCCAGCGTGAGCCTGGCGGCCGGCCAGGCCACGGTGGAGTACGAGCCGGGCCGCACTGACCCGGAAGCGCTGCGGTCGGCCGTGGAGTCGGCGGGCTACACCCTGGTCCTGCCGGAACCCGGCGAGGCCGAAGACCCGCTGGCCGCCCATTGGGAGGCGGAGGAGCGGCACCGGCGCCGGCTGCGGCGCGAGCTGATTCTCAGCGCCGCCCTGACCGTGCCGGTGGCCGCCCTCAGCATGCTGGGCATGTCCGAAGCCTTCCGGCAGGCGTGGCTGCTGGCGGAGCCGGCCACCGGCTGGCTGCTGCTCCTGCTGACCGCGCCGGTCATGGCCGTGAGCGGCCGGCGGTTCTTCGCCGGCGCCTGGGCCGCCGCCCGCCAGCGCACCGCCGACATGAACACCCTGGTGGCCGTGGGCACCGGCGCCGCCTTCGGCTACAGCGCCCTGGCCGTGGCCTTCCCGCGCTGGCTGGGACAGGCCGGAAGGATGCCCGAGCTCTACTTCGACACCGCCGCTGTCATCATCACCCTGATCCTGATGGGGCGCCTGCTGGAGTCGGGGGCCCGCGGCCGTGCCTCGGCGGCCATCCGGAAGCTGATGGGGCTGCAGCCGCGCACCGCCCGGGTGCGGCGGGACGGCGCCGAGGCCGACGTGCCCCTGGCCGAGGTGCGCGCCGGCGACGTGGTGGTGGTGCGGCCGGGGGAGCGCATCCCGGTGGACGGGGTGGTCACCGCCGGCGCCTCCGCCGTGGACGAGTCCATGGTGACGGGGGAGAGCCTGCCGGTGGACAAGTCTCCGGGCGATGGCGTGATCGGCGGCACGGTCAACCGGGCGGGCAGCTTCGACTTCCGCGCCACCGCGGTGGGGTCGCGGACGGTGCTGGCCCAGATCGTGCGGCTGGTCCAGCAGGCCCAGGGATCCAAGGCCCCGGTCCAGCGGCTGGCCGACGCCGTGGCCGCCGTGTTCGTGCCGGCGGTGATCGGCATCGCCCTGGCGACCTTTGCCGGCTGGTTCTTCTTCGCCGGGAGCGGGTTCGCCCCGGCCCTGGTCCACGCCATCGCCGTGCTGATCATCGCCTGCCCGTGCGCCCTGGGCCTGGCCACGCCGGCGGCCCTGATGGTGGGGGTGGGGGTGGGGGCGCAGCGGGGCGTGCTGATCAAGAACGCCACGAGCCTGGAGCGGGCCCGCCGCGTGGACGTGGTGGTGCTGGACAAGACCGGCACCCTGACCTCCGGCGTGCCCGCCGTGACCGAGGTCGTCCCCCTGGAAGGCTGGGACGCCGACCGCCTGCTGGCGCTGGCCGCGGCGGCCGAGCGGCGCTCCGAGCACCCGCTGGGGCAGGCGGTGGTCGCGGCGGCGCAGGCGCGGGGATTGGCGGCGCCCGATCCGGAGGACTTCGCCTACCGCCCGGGCGAGGGCGTCACGGCGAAGGTGGACGGGGCGGCCGTCGCGGCCGGCAGCGCCGCCCTCCTGTCCGCCCTCGGCACGCCGCTGGCAGAGTTGGAAGCGGCGGCCGCCCGGCTGGCGAATCCCGCGCAGACGATGATTTTCGTGGCGGTGGACGGGCGCCCGGCCGGGCTGCTGGCTGTCGCTGACACCCTCCGGCCCGGGGCGAACGAGGCGGTGGCCGGGCTGCGCCGCCTGGGGATCGACGTGGTCATGCTCACCGGCGACGCCGAGGCGGCGGCCCGCGCGATGGCGGCGCAGGCGGGGGTGGAGCGCTTTGTCGCCGGGGTGCGCCCGTCCGACAAGGCGGCGCACGTCGAGGCGCTGCAGCGGGAGGGCCGGACGGTGGCCATGGCCGGCGACGGGATCAACGACGCCCCGGCCCTGGCCCGCGCCGACGTCAGCATCGCCATGGGCGGCGGCACCGACATCGCCATGGAGGCGGCCGACATCACCCTGGTGCGGCCGGACCTGCGGCTGGTTCCGCTGTCTATCGCCCTGTCCGGCGCCACCCTGCGCAAGATCCGGCAGAACCTCTTCTGGGCGTTCGTCTACAACGTGGTGGGCATCCCGCTGGCGGCCTTCGGCCTGCTGACGCCGATGTTCGCCGCCGCCGCCATGGCCTTCAGCTCCGTCAGCGTCGTCACCAACTCCCTGCTGCTCAAGCGTTTTCGTGATGATTCCAGGGCTTGATGGATTGCGGATTGCGAATTGCGGATTGCGGATTGAATCCACCTCCGACTTCACGCCCCGCCCTTGGATTCCAGCCACGGCCGATGCGCAAGGTACTTGCCTGAACAAGACCGGCGCCCCGTTCGTAGAATTCCTCAACAAATCCAGCGGGGAGAATCGCCATGAGCCAGACGATGAACCGGAAGGAGTTCCTGACGCGGTGCGGCCTGGGGTCCTGCGTCTGCGTGTTCGGCCTGTCCAGCCTGTTTGCCGATGAGACGAAGCCGGCCGCGCCGGCCAAGCCTGCCGCGCCCCCGGAGCCGACGGCGGAAGAGCCCAAGCGGCCGCGGGCGGAGGAGCGGATCGAGTTCGCCGAGAAGTGGGTCGGCCGCTTCATGGGAGTCCTGGACGTCACCCTGGACGCCGGCACCCGGCGGAAGGTCATGATGGCCAACGGCAAAGCCTGCCTGCTGGCGTACCTGAAGGAGATCGGCCGCACCGTCCAGCCGGTGACCCTGGAGGAGTACGCCGCCCAGGTGAAGGCCCGCGTCAAGGACGGCTCCACCCGGGTGGAGGGCAACGTCATCACCATGCAGTTCTCCACCGCGGCGGAGACCGGCCTGCCGGCGGAGGAGAGCGCCTGCCTCTGCCCGCTGGTGGAAACCAAGCCGGCCGGCCTGTCGGGCAGCTACTGCGACTGCTCCCTGGGCTACGTCCAGGCGATGCACGAGCTGAAGCTGGGGCGCCCGGTGGAGGTCGAGCTGACCGAATCCGTCCTCCGGGGCGGGAAGCGGTGCAAGTTCAAGGTCACCGTCCTCTGAACAATTGCGGATTGCGGATTGCGGATTTCCAATCTCAATCCGCAATCAGAAACCACGAACCACACGAACCACACGAACTGGTTCCGATCCGCAAACCATCCGATCCGCCAGGAAATTCAACGCAGATCGACGCTGCTCTATTATGATCCGTTATGATCCAATCCAAGGTCAGATCATAATCAATCATAATCCATCTGCGTGGATCTGCGTTGAATTCCCTGGATCGCGGGTTCCAAATCCGCAATCCGCAATTCGCAATCCGCAATTGAATATCCCGCCGAAAACGCAGATCGGTGAGATAGAATAAATCCAGCTCACGGCCAGGAGGGGTGAGGTTATGGCCCATGCGACGGCACGAGGGGGGTACCGGCAGCTGGTGGAGCGGCTCAACCGCTTCCCCCAGGGGGCGCCGCCGGGCGAGCTGCTGTTCCGGATTCTCCAGACCCTGATGAAGGAGGACGAGGCCGGCCTGGTGGCCCGGCTGCCCATCCGGCCCTTCTCCGTGAAGACCGCCGCCAAGGTCTGGCGGAAGCCGGAGGCGGAGGCCCGGAACCTCCTGGACAATCTGGCCGATCGCGGCCTGCTTTTGGATGTGGGCCGAGACGGCGACGATCCGGGGGGAACCTGCTATGTGCTGCCGCCGCCCATGGCCGGTTTCTTCGAGTTCTCGCTGATGCGGACCCGCGCCGACGTGGACCAGAAGGCGCTGTCCGAGCTCTTCTACCAGTACCTCAACGTCGAGGAGGACTTCGTCCGCGAGCTGTTCACCCGCGGCGAGACCCAGCTCGGCCGCGTCTTCGTCCACGAAGGGGAGCTGCCGGCCGGCGAGGACCTGCACGTGCTGGACCACGAGCGCGCCAGCGAGGTGGTCCGCACGGCCTCGCACATCGGCGTGGGCCGGTGCTACTGCCGGCACAAGATGGAGCACCTGGGCCGCGCCTGCGACGCGCCGCAGGACATCTGCATGACCTTCAACAGCACGGCCGGCTCGCTGATCCGGCACGGGATCGCCCGGCGCGTGGACGCCGCCGAGGGCCTTGAGCTGCTGGCGGCGGCGCGGGAGCGCCTCCTGGTGCAGTTCGGCGAGAACGTCCGCGAGCGGGTCAACTTCATCTGCCACTGCTGCGGCTGCTGCTGCGAGGCCATGATTGCCGCCCGCCGCTTCGGCTTCCTCAAGCCCGTCCACCCGGCCAACTACCTGCCGGAGGTGGACGGCGAGGCCTGCACCGGCTGCGGGAAATGCGCCGGGGCCTGCCCGGTGGAGGCCATGGGGCTGGTGTCGGCCAACGACCCGCGCCGGCCGAACCGGCGCAAGGCCCGCCTGGAGGCCGATGCCTGTCTGGGGTGCGGCGTGTGCGCCCGGGCCTGCGCGGCGGGGGCGATCCGGCTGCGTCCCCGGCCGCGGCCTGTGATCACGCCGCTCAACTCCGCCCACCGGGTGGTCCTGATGGCCATCGAGCGGGGCCAGCTGCAGAACCTCGTGTTTGACCAGCAGGCGCTGTGGAGCCACCGGGCCATGGCCGCCATCCTGGGGGTCATCCTGCGCCTGCCTCCGATCAAGCAGGGCCTGGCCAGCCGACAGATGAAATCCCGCTACCTGGAACGCCTCTTGGCTAATCACTGAGGAGGTTGTGTCGCGACTGGGGAGGCCCGCAGGGCCGGCCGTTGACAGCCCAGGGTGAGCGCAGCGAGCCCAGAAATGTGACAAAGCCTGGCACCATTTCATTCAATGTGCCTAGCTCGTCAGCAGGGGTATTCAGGCTGCGGGAAATTCCAAGTTCTATGCGATAGACTGTTCACCATACGGAAACTCTATCACTCTCATTTTCTCTTGGCAAACTTCTTAAAGCCACCTAGTTCAATCCATGTAGCTCCACCGTCTTCGCTTTTATAGATGCCGCTTGAAGTTCCAGCATAGATAATGAGGGAGTTGTCTGGGACAATACTGATTGCGTTGACTGTCAGATTGGAAAGTCCCTCATTACTAGGGTGCCAATTCTCTCCTCCATCACTACTTATAAAAACACCCTTGAGTTGCGTCCCAACGTAGAGTAGGCCACTCTGCCTGGGATTCATGGTGATACAGGTTACATTTTCACCCGTCAGTCCCGAATTAGTCTCCTTCCACGTAAGACCACTATCAGTCGATCTGAAAATTCCTGAACCATTTGTTACAGCAAAGACAGTATTTGAACAGAAGGGATCGATGGCTATCGACTGTATAGTCTGCAGTTCAAGACCGGAAGGAACCCAATTTCTTCCCCGATCAGCACTTCGAAAAATTCCACGATGCGTTCCTGCATACATAGTTACAGGATTGCCTTGATCAATCGCGATTGCATACACGATTCCACTCATCTGCACTCGATCCCAACGATTTACGCTTACTTGATACATGAGTAGCCTGTGATAGGTTCCTGCATAGAGAGTCTCGGGGCAAGGCCCGTTTAAGACAAGTGTCCATATCTCGTCAGTGAGCCCAGTATCCACTCGAGTCCAGTGTTTCCCTCCGTCCTTGCTGGTGTATAAATGATAACTCGCTGCATACAAAATGGATGGATTCGTAGGATTGATCGCAAGTGCATGAATTTCTGGAATCTCTATGCCCTTGCTTCTATCCGACCAGCTTTTCCCACCATCGGTGCTCTTGCAAATGCCGAGATTCGTTCCTGCGTATATTATTGAGGGTGTTTTAGGATCTAGTACGATTTGCCTGACCACCTCTTTTCGTAATTCATAGGTGTATTCTGACGTTCCTTTGATTTCGGTAAAGCCGAACAGAAAAGAGATTACGAGGGTGTATGTCAAGATAAAACACTGCGGATAGCTATAAGCTTCACCCTGTTGAGTCATCTTCTATTCCTCCCGCTAAATCAGATCGATGAAATACAAAAATTTGTTGTCACGGAATTCAACTGAATTATAGATGAGCGAACGCCCATTGGGTATCCTCATCACTATTTCATTCATTGCCACCACTTCATTCCGATTTTGGGATTGCAGCCCGGAGGGCGCCCTAAAATAGCCCCAGGCGTCAGCCTGGGGTGGGGCGCGAAAACCCCGTGTGTTCTGTGTCTCCTCCCTGAGCCCGCTTGGGGGCGACATACCCGGCCCCATCCGGCTCCACTTCTCTTGACCGGCAAATATACAATGAGGTTGATTCGTGTTCTTATGCCGCCCCGGTACGGGGCTCGGAGCAGGTAGAACCGCAACTCTCCCTACACTTCGCACTCCCCATGCTAGCGCATGGGGCTATTTTAGGGCGCCCTTCGGGCTGACGCCGCCAGTGTAATCCACACGTGGCCGGGAGAGGCGACATAGCTTCTAAGACATCCGGGGCGCTGGCCATCCACGCCGCACCCCCTTGGCAAGCCTGGACGCATCGCTTACAATAAAGGTACGTCCGATCCCGACTCCCGAAGAGCAGATGGGCGATTTCCATTCCGGAGGATGGGCATGACCGGTGAGCACCGTACCCGAATGCCGCGCATCCTGTCGATCCCGTTCGGCGTGCTTCTGGCGCTGGCCGCCGTCGCCTGGGCGCAGGAGCCGCCCGTCCCGCCGGCGGCTGGAGCGCCGGAAGCCGTCCCCGCAGCCGTCACCGAGGGACTGGTGCTGCACCTGGCGCCGGACCCGGCAGGCGCCGCCGGGCTTGTCGACAACGGCCCCAACGCGATCCGCTCGGTGCCCCACGGCGAGCTGCGCCGGGCCGAGCTGGCGGGCCGGCCGGCGATTGAGTTTGACGGCCAGACGGGCTGGATCGAGCTGGAGCCCTCGCCGTGGCTGGACCGGCGCGGCGACCTGACCGTGGAGGTCCTGGCCGCGGTGCCGGCGGACGCGGCGGCGGGCGGGTTCTTCATGATGGTCTGGCGCGGGGACGAGCGGGGCGGGTGCGATCCGTACAGCTTCGGATTCACCGGCGGCCAGCTCGTCTTCCGGCGGGACATCCCCAAGATCATCCAGGTGACCTGGCCGGTCCAGGGCCTGGATTTCAGCCGGCCCCACGTCTTCGCCGGCGTCCACCGGTCGTACGAGGAGATCCTGGAGCTGTGGGTGGACGGCCGGAAGGTGGGGCACGGCAAGATCAAGGGAAACTTCAAGTACGACTCCGCCGGCATGCGCACCCAGGTCGGAGCGATGGACAGCGGGCGCAGCCAGTTTTTCCGCGGCGCGATCGGACAGGTCAAGATCTTCCGGCGGCCGCTCGCGCCGGAGGAACTCGTCGCCGACGCCGCCGCCCTCCTTGGTCCATGAAACAAAGATTTCACCGCAAAGGCGCAAAGGACGCAAAGGCAATCATATCAATAGGCTTAACAGCCGAACGTTGAATGTTGAACTCTGAACGCTGAACGGGAATCCCAATCCGGAATCCTGGGATTGCCGTTCAAAGTTCGGCGTTCAACATTCAACGTTTGGTTTTAAACCCGTTTTACGGATTGCCTTTGCGTCCTTTGCGCCTTTGCGGTGGATGTTATGAATTTTCGGACAGCGCACGGGACTGGACGCGGCTCACCCGGCAGAGATAGTCCGATATCTCCGTGAAGCTCCCGCCGGTGAGCGCTGACAGGGCGGGGCAGCGCCGGCAGTGGGGCTCGTCCGGGCACCCCGCGCAGCGCGTCCATTCGCGCCGGGTCAGCCGCCGGAAGTTCTCCAGGACGGGCGAGTCGCGCCAGATCTCCCCGAAGCTCCGCTCCGTCAGGTCCCCGGCGCACTCGGGGTGGTAGGGGCAGGCGAACACCCGGCCGTCGGGGGCGATGGCGGCGAACCGGATGCCGGCGGCGCAGAGGGGATCGTCGGGTCCGGTGGCGCCCGGCACCGGCGGCGGGAGGTACGGCCGGCACAGGCGCAGGGCTTCGGCCAGCTCGGCCTCGCCGAGGTCCTCCGGGTGGCCGCCGGGATTCGGGCAGTCGGGGAAGAGGGCGAATTCCGGCTTGAAGGGCACCCCCAGCGAGGCGGCGAGTTCGAAGCAGGCCGGCAGCGACCGCCAGGTGGAGCGCAGCACGGGGGCCTTGAGCGACAGAGGCACGCCCAGCTCCCGCAACAGCTCCAGGTTCCGGAGGAGGCGCCCGAAGCTGCCGGGAACCCCGGTCACCGCTTCGTACACCTCCGGGTCCGCGCCGTACAGGCTGACCTGCACCATGGCCACGCCGCTGCCGGCGAGGCGGCGGACGCCCTCGTCCTCCAGGGGATGGGTGCTCGTCAAAACGGTCACGAAAAACCCTTGCCGGACGGCCGCGGCGAGGATCTCGAAGAAGTCGGCCCGCGCCAGGGGCTCCCCGCCCGAGAGGGACAGGAACAGGGTGCCGGCCTCCGAAAGCTGGCCGAAGATCCCACTCCAGCGCGCCGTGGAGAGTTCGCGCCCCGCGTCGGCCCGCGGCCAGAAGTGACAGTGGACGCAGCGGTTCGGGCAGCGCCAGGTGAGTTCCGCGAGAACAGTCAGAGGGATGTGGTCCCGCTCGGCCGCCGCCATCATCGCGGCGTATTGCTCCCCGCCCATCTCAGGTACTCTCCCCGCCGATCGAGTCCAGGAAGCGCCGGCTCAGGGTGAAGCGGAGCCGGTACGCCGGGCACCGCGCCACCAGCTCGGCGACCAGGCCGAAGGCGCGGCCCATGGCGGTGTCGTCGAACCCGCCGGTGACGGTCTGCCCCAGCAGTCGGCGGGCCGCCTCCGCCGCGCTCAGCGGGACGAGGCCGTCGTCCGGGGCCTGCTCCAGCCAGTACAGCCCCGCCAGCGGCAGGGTCCGGTTATCGGAACTCAGGCCCAGCGGGGTGCCGGCGATCCAGATCTCCCGGTCCGCTCCCAGGCCCACGGCGCAGAGTTCGTCGCTCAGGACCGGCCAACCGGCCAGGCCGGCGACCGTGCTCTTGCCCGCGCCGGAGGGGCCGGCGAACAGGAGGCCGCCGGCGGGCCCCGCGAGCCCGCAGCCGTGGACGAGCAGCGCGTCCGATTCCAGCAGCGCGTGGACGAGGATCACCTGGAGCGGCACGCGGTAGAAGCGGGTCCCCGGGCTCTGCCGGAAGACCCCGCTTCCCGCCCTCCAGTCCAGGCACCCCTCGTAGTGGGGCGAGCGGAGCCAGACCCGCTCCCCCTCGAGCCGGATGGGGACAGGCGCCTCCTCCGCACGCGGGGCCGGCGGCAGGTCGTCTGTGACCGTGAGCTCGAAGGCGGCGCGGACGCCGGCTGCTTCGGAGGGCACCCGGTACAGGGCCATGGGCGCGTCCAGCAGGTCCTCGCGGATCCGGAGGCGCAGGGGCACTTGGCTGATGATCAGGGAGACGGGGGTGAGTGGGTGGCCGGTCATTCCGGACCGCGCCCGGCCCCTAGGAAGAGGGGGACGGTTCGCACGGACCGCCCGCGCCAGCGACTCTTCCGCAGGAGGCCGTGTAGGCCAGGGGGCGGAAGGCTTCCACCCAGGCGACCTCGGCCGGGAGAGGGCCGGACGGCGAGGGTGGCTGGGCCGGGGACTCGGGCTCCAGCAGGCCCTGCTCCTGGAGGAACAGGACAAAACCGGCCCATTCGGGCGTCGATTCCGCCGGAGGGCGGCCGCTGGCCAGGGCTTCCCACCAGGCGTACCCGGCGCCGGTCAGGCCGATCATGACCTCGCGGCGGGGGTGGATGAGAATGCCCTGATCCTGGAACTTCCGCCAGGCGATCCCTTGGACGGGTTTTAGGGTTTCCGGCATGGCTGTCGCTCCTCCTTCGGAATCGGCCGGATGGACTATACCAGAAGAAAAGGACGGCTGTCAATCGCCGGCACATTTAAGACGTTGGTTTTCAATGGGATAGTGTTGCGAAAATGTGTCTGGCCGGCGCGGCCGCTCAGGCCGGCCCGGGACCGTCCGCCCGCCGGGCGCGCACCACGTAGCCCAGGGTGAATTCCTTTTGCCGGTCCAGGCCGTCGACGGCGCCCAGGAACAGGGGCAGCAGGAACCCCAGCCAGGGGGCCAGCAGCACGAAGAGGACCCAGCGCCAGGAGCCCTGGAAGAAGGCGAGGGCGTTGACGCAGCGGCGGGCCATCAGCACAAAGAAGCCGCCCAGCGGGTCGCACCGCTCGATTTCGAAGCCGGCCGACCCCAGCAGCTGGGCGAGGCCGTGCCGGGTGAAGCGGAAATAGTCGTGGGGGGCTTGGTGGACTTCCCACAGCAGGGGCGCCACCAGCAGCAGCTCCCCGCCCGGCTTCAGGACCCGGGCCAGCTCGGCCAGCGCCTCGGCGGGCCGGGCGAGGTGCTCCAGAGTCACGACGGAGATCGCCGCGTCAAAGCGGCCGCTGCCCAGCGCCAGGCGGTGCAGATCGCCCGCCACGTCCACGCGGGAGTAATCCCAGCGGGCGTCGCCCACCCGGCGGTCGTAGCCGACGAAGCGGCAGTGGGAGAACCGCTCCCGGAAGCGGTTCTCCCCGCAGCCGGCATCCAGCACCACCGCGCCCGCCGGGCGGGCCGCGCCGAAGTCCCGCACGGCGTCGGCGATGCGGGCCTCCACCGGGTCGAGGCGGCGCACCACCCCGGCGGGCAACACCCGCCGGGCCAGTGACTTGACGCGGGAATCCAGCTCCATGGCGGATCAGGAGGGCATGGGCAGGCCGGGCGTCGGAGCGCCCTCGAAGGAGTACATGCCGCGCGGGATGAAGTGGAACATCCGGCCCCAGCGGGTCTCGTAGAAGTAGATGATCCGGAACAGGTAGAGCTGCAGGACGTCCATCGGCTCGTTCACCTCGTGGACGCCGCGGTAGCGCCCGTCCGGGAAGATCTTCTGGAGCACCATGTTGTCCGGGAAGGACCACAGGATGAACAGCGGCTTCCCGAAGATGAAGTCGTAGGGCACCGTGCCCCAGTCGCGGCTGTCGGAGCTGAAGTCCCGGTTGTCGCCCATCATGAAGTAGTGGTCCGCCGGGATCCGGAGAGGCGGCAGGGTCGAGAACGGGGTGAGGCTTTCCTCCCCCAAGCCGTGGTACTTGTACGGCTCAAACAGTTTGCAGCCGTTGATGAACACCTGGTTCTGGCGGATCTCGATGGTCTCCCCCGGCAGCCCGATCACGCGCTTGACGTAGGGGATCAGGTAGTGGCCGTTCTTCCGGTCGGGCGCCTTGAAGACCAGCACTTCCCCGCGGCGGATCGGGTGGTTCAGCTTCAGGAAGCGGGCCAATGGGAAGTGGTTGGCCATGACCGTGAGCTTGTCCACGATCAGGCGGTCGCCCACCAGGAGGTTGTAGTCGCCCAGGGTCTGGTCCGTGCCGGGGATTTGCCGCTCCGGCGGGGTGTCCATGGAGGGGGTGGGCACGGCCATCGGATGGGCGACGAAGGTCACCACGAAGAGGGCGATCACCAGGCAGACCAGGATGGCGACCAGGTACTCCCGGGCCGTCTCGGCGAACGACTGCTTCGGCTTCGCCTTGGCCGCTTCCCTGGCCTCCGGCGCGGCCGCCGCGCCCTTGCCTTTCTTCCTGCTCGGTTTCGCCATGACCGTGTCCCTCATGAAAAAATCAGCCATTCACCATAGTTTTTCGGCCGGGAAATGTCAACGAAATACTTTGAACCATCGGCCGGAGGCGATCTTCCAATGTGAGGAAGGCACGAGCGATCTGCCGGCGCCCGCCGGGCCAGACCGACACGCGCCCGGAGGTCGCGAGCTCCGGCGCCACCCGGGGGGCGGCTTCCCTTTCCCCGTCGGATCGGGTATAGTGGCCCCGTTTGTTTCCACGACACCCACCCTGGACGGTTCCCGGATTCCGGGAGCCGGCGGATATCGAAGATGGAGAAAGACCCGAAGCGAGGTTTCCTGTTCGCCCTGCTGTCCGCCATCAGCGGGGCCTACCTCTTCATCTTCAGCAAGCATGTCCTGCGCTTCATCAATCCCGAGACGTTCTGCAGCCTCTACTACATCTTCGCGGCCGCCTATTATCTGGCCTGGCTGGCGGTTCGCGGCCGCTTCCGCCAGGCCCGCCTGTCCGCCGGGGCGGTGAAGATCGTGCTGGCCATCGGGCTGCTGGAAAGCGCCAGCGTGATCGCGCTCTACACGGCCGTGCGGATGATGGATCCCACGCTGGTTTCCTTCTTTAACAACTCCCAGACCCTGGCCATCATCCTTCTCAGCGCGGCGGTCCTGAAGGAGCGCTTCAACCGCGTCGAGGCGCTGGGCACGGCGGTGGCGCTGGCGGGCATCCTCCTGATCTCCTACCGCTCGGCCCAGCCGGTGGTCGTCGGGATGCTCCTTACCCTGGCGTCGGCAGGGCTGTTCTCCTGCACCGTCATCCTCGTGAAGAAGACCCTGCCGGCTGTGCCGCCGCTGGTGCTCGCGTTCTACCGGGCCGTGACCCTGATGTTGATCCTCAACGCCTACACCTTCGTCACGGGCCGGTACCAGCCGATGGGCGCGGGACTGCTCCTGCCGACGGCCCTCGGCGCGCTCTTCGGGCCGTTCCTCAACATCCTGTTCTATTTTCACTCCCTGAAGCATTTCGACGCATCCAAGACTTCGCTGGTCCGCGCCTCCCAGCCGCTGTTCGTCCTGCTCAACGCGGCCGTCTTCCTGCAGACCGTGCCCGGCCTGAAGGAGATCGCGGGGGGGCTGGTCATCATCGGCGGCCTCTACATCCTGGTGGTGGGACACGAGCGGGCCGCGCCCGGGGCCGCGCGGGAAGCTCCGGCGGCAGCCGGAGATCCGCCGGGAAATTAGCCGGCACTTTGCGCTGGGCGGCCGGCCGGCCCGTGTTATAATTTGTTAGCAATTATTTCCGGGGCCTACCGATAATTCGTTGAGGATGCATCCGCCAAGGAGGAGACATGGATATCCAGAACCTCGGGAAAATCGCCCAGACGGGCGTGGAGGGGGTTGGCGCGACGGAAACCAAGACCACGAAGGAAGTCGGCAAGACGTCGGACTTCGAGAAGCTCCGGATGGAGAAGCTCGAGCAGGAAGAGAAGGTGACGGGCCTCAAGGCCGACCAGATCCAATACAACGACAACATCCAAAGCCACTCCGAGGTCCGGAAGGTCCAGAACGACTTCATGCGCGAGGTGCAGCAGCGGGGCCAGGGATCGGAACTGGACGTGCTCTCCGAGCAGATCGCCAAGGTCCAGGGCCACCTCGACAAGACCCGCACCGCCGTCCCCTCGGTCCAGAAGAGCGAACTCGGCGGTTCAGTGGAAAACTACTTCAAAGAGGCCGAATCCCGCTTCAACAAGCTGGACTCGCTCTACAAGGAGATCTCGTCGGGCGACCGCCAGTACTCGATGCAGGACCTCCTGAAGATCCAGGTGCAGCTCAACGGCATCAACCAGAACATCGAGTTGGTGAGCAAGGTGGTGGACAGGGTCGCCGAGGGGCTGAAGACCCTTCTCAAGACCCAGGTCTGATAAAACTCTAACTCCCGGGAGTCGGTATGAAACATGTGCGCCCTTCCCAGGGGACCTGGAAGCGGGTCTCCCTCTCCTTGGCTGTGCTGTGGATTGCGCTGTTCCTGCTGGCCTGCGCATCGGCGGAGCTGGCTTCCGGCCTCACCGAGAGCGAGGCCCAGGAGATGGTGGTGGTGCTGCAGCAGTACGGGTTGAACGCGAAGAAGGTGAAGGTCGGCGAGGGCAAGGAGGCCAGCTACACCGTGCAGGTGCCGGGCAGCCAGGCCAACAGCGCCAACCAGATCCTGAAGAAATACGAGCTGCCGCGGGAGAAGCCCAAGGGCCTCGACGCCATCTTCAGCCAGGGCGGCCTCATCCCCACCGCCACCGAGGAGAAGGCCAAGATGCTGATGGCCCTGCAGGGGGAGATCGCCCAGACGCTGCAGACCGTGGACGGCATCGCCTCGGCCCGGGTGCACATCGTCCTGCCCGAGAAGGACCCCCTGGCGGAAAACCCGCAGAGCAAGCCCTCGGCCAGCGTGTTCATCAAGTACCGCGGCGACCACGAGCCGCTCACGGTCGAGGAGATCAAGCAGATCGTGGCCCACTCCGTGGACGGCCTGGAGGCCGGGCAGGTGGCCGTGGTCATGAAGCCCATCCTGATCGACAAGATCCGGCTGGAGCAGATGACCAAGAGCGCCGGCGGCGTCCTGGGCGGCCAGGAGACCATGGCCGTCATCATCGGGCTGGCGGCCGTCGTCCTCATCCTGGTCATCTCCCTGATCCTGATGGTGGTGAAGCTCCAGGGTGAGAAGAAGCGCTTCATGCAGCTCCGCATGCAGATGGCGGGCACCAACCGGGGCTGAGAGCACGGGATCCATGGAAGACATCAGCTCCCAGATCGACTTTTCCAAGTACTTCGACGAGCTGGAGGAACTGTCCCCCGTCGAGGTGCGCGGCCGCGTGACGGAGGTCGTGGGGCTGATCGTCAAGGCGGTGGTCCCCAACGTCTGGGTGGGCGAGCTCTGCCTCGTCAAGACGCCCCACACCCCCGCACCGATCAAGGCCGAGGTGGTCGGCTTCCTGGACAACGAAGTCCTGCTCATGCCGCTGGGCGACATGCGCTTCATCGGGATGAACTGCGAGGTCATCCCCACCGGCCACGCCCTGACGGTCAAGGTGGGCGACGGCATGCTCGGCCGCGTGCTGAACGGCCTGGGCGAGCCCATCGACATCCAGGAGCGCGGTCCGGTCAAGTACGATGACGAGTACCCGGTCTACAACGAGCCGCCCGATCCGCTGAAGCGGCGGCGCATCCTGAGCCACATCACCGTCGGCGTGAGGGCCATCGACGCCGTCATCACCTGCGGCGAGGGGCAACGCATCGGCCTGTTCGCCGCCGCAGGCGTCGGCAAGAGCACGTTGCTCGGCATGATCGCCCGCAACGCCCTGGCCGAGGTGAACGTCATCGCCCTGATCGGCGAGCGCGGCCGCGAGGTGCGCGACTTCCTCGAGCACGACCTGGGGCCGGAGGGCCTGGCCAAGTCGGTCATCGTGGTGGCCACGTCCAACACCCCGTCGCTGGTCCGGCTGAAAGGCGCCTACGTCGCCACGGCCATCGCCGAGTACTTCCGGGACAGGGGCAAGAAGGTCGTCCTGATGATGGACTCGGTCACCCGGTTCGCCCGCGCCCAGCGCGAGGTCGGCCTCGCCTGCGGCGAGCCGCCCGCCCGCGCCGGCTACACCCCGTCGGTGTTCTCGGAGCTGCCCAAGCTCCTGGAGCGGGCGGGCATGTCCGACAAGGGTTCCATCACCGCCTTCTACACCGTTCTGGTGGAGGGCGACGACATGAACGAGCCGGTGGCCGACGAGGTGCGCTCGATCCTGGACGGCCACATCATCCTGTCGCGCGACCTGGCCTCGCGGGGCCACTACCCGGCCATCAACGTCTCCCTGAGCGTCAGCCGCGTCATGAGCTCCATCGTGGACAACGACCACAAGAAGGCCGCCGGCAGACTGCGCGAGGTGCTGGCGACGTACGAGAAGGAGAAGGACCTGATCATGATCGGCGCCTATCAGAAGGGCAGCGACGCCCGGGTCGACTTCGCCATCGACAAGATCGACGCCGTGAACAACTTCCTGAAGCAGCCGACCGACGAGAAGATCGGTTTCGAGGAGACCGTCAAGCGCCTGAAGGACCTGTTCTGAGCATGGCTCCGAAACCGAAATACCGGCTCCAGCCCGTGCTGGACCAGAAGGAGAAGGCCAAGAAGGACGCCGAGCAGGCGCTGGCGGAGGCCCACCGGAAGCTGCGCGAGGAGGAGGAGAAGAAGCGGGCGCTGGAGCAGGAGAAGGAAAACGTCCTGCACCGCATCGAGGACGCCAAGGAGAAGCGCGACCAGAAGGCCATGGCCGGGGACCTGACCGTGCAGGAGTCCCAGACCTACAAGCAGTTTATCCAGGGCCTGCACGAGCGCCGCAAGGAGCTGGACATCCAGATCTACAAGCAGGGCAAGGCCATCGAGCGCGCGGCGGAGGTGGTGGAAAAGGTCAAGGGCGAACTGATCCAGAAGGCCAAGGAATTCGAGGCCATGTCCAAGCACAAGGAGCAGTGGCTGAAGCAGATCGCGACGGAGGAGCAGAAGAAAGAACAGAAATTGATGGAAGAGATCGGCATGATCCAATTCATGAAACGGAGGGCGGAAAAACAAAATGAGCCCTGAAAAAGTGAGCGGGTCGGGGGGGACTGCCCCCATGGACAACCTGTCCGGCGTCGGACCGGTTCCGGACGCCGAACCCAAGTCGAGCCCCTCCGCCTTCGACAAGGTCATGGAGAAGAAGGAAGGCTCGGGGGAGGAGCGGGACGACTCCCACCGCACCAGCTCCAAGGAGGGCCGGGTCAAGGAGAAGGAGGCCAAGACCGCCGACAAGGACGTGCCGCTCGGGGACCTGTCCCAGTTCCTGCGCTTTCGCACCCAGACCATGGAGCGGCCGTCGGGCGTGGAAGAGATCAAGGTGGACCGGGCCCTGCCCCGGAAGATGGTCGACGAGGTGGTGCAGGCCGTCCGGCTGGGCGTCAACAAGCTCGGCGACAAGGAGATGCAGTTCGACCTCAAGTCCACCGTGCTGGACGGGCTGAACATCCGGGTGAGCATCCACGAGGGCAAGGTGATGACCGTCCTGGAAGCCGCCACCTTTGACGTGAAGAACCGCTTGGACGCCCACCTCGGCGAACTGATCCACAGCCTCGAGCAGCGCGGGCTGCCGGCGGCAGAGGTGGAGGTCAAATTCAAGGAGGAGCCCCGCCGCCAGCAGGACCAGTCCCAGCAACAGCAGCAGCAATCCCGGGGCCGGCAGTATCAGGACGAGGAAGACCAGAGCTGACACTCGAACGGAAGTGGACTGAGGTATGACCAGCCGATTGAAGATCGTGAACAGCGCCTCTGCCAAGGTGACTCCTGACGTGTACCAGGATTTGCCCGTCGTCCACGCGCCCGGGAGCGCCCTTCTGCGCCGGGTCACCTCTCTGTGGGGCCCCGTGCTGCAGGCGCACGATCTCGGCGCCGCCGCCGTGGAGATGTTCCAGAAGTATTGCAAGGTCAAGACGATCCAGCCGCCCGTGCTGATCCTGAAAAAGGGAGAACCCCCCGCGGCCGAAACCCGGGTGACCGCCTCGCCCTTCACGATCGGCCGCAAGCGGGAAAACCACCTGGTCCTGCCGGAGGTCGGCGTGTCGGGGCTCCACGCCCAGCTCCAGTTCACCGACCGGTGGGAGATCCTGGACCCGGGCAGCGTCAACGGCACCGCAGTCAACGGGAAGTGGCTGGAAAAAAGCATGCCCCAGGCGCTCAAGAGCGGAGACGTCATCACCATCATGAGCACCGACGTCCTGTTCAAGATCCCCGATCCGGTCATCGGGCCGCCCCAGGTTTCCTTCCTGTTCGTGGGCCTGGAGACGCCGGAACGCCTGCCGCCCGCCCGCACGCTGACCGACGCCCAGGTGGGCGTGGTCGGCAGCCCGCACACGCTCCACCTGCTGGCCCCCTCCTCGCTGGTGCGGGTGTGGCTGGAGTCGCTGGTCGGGACCCATTTCGGCGGGGAGGCTCTGGAGCAGCCGCTCAGCGACGTGGAGCGGGGCCTCTACGAGTTCCTGCTCCTGAAGTTCATCCAGACCGCCCACCGGAACCTGCTGCCCGGTCAGGCGGAAGGGCTTTACCTGGCGTCGGTCGACTCGCCCCCCCCGGCGAGCCTGCCCGTCACCGGGACAGCCGTGGCCCGTTTCCTGTTCCGGTTCGAGGACCGGCAGGGGGACCTCCGCGTGCTGATCCCCGAGGCCGCGCTGGACGGCTGGACCGAACGCCTGGCCCCCGCCGGCTTCGGCGCCGCGCCCGGCGACGACTACTGGCGCCGCCTGGCCGAGCCGTGGAATTGGGTAGCCACTCCCGCCTCCGTGACGCTGGGCGGCGTCGATTTCACGCTGCCGGAACTCCTGTCGCTGGAGCCGGGCGACGTCATCCTGCTCCCGCCGGGTGGCCCTGCCGGCAACCCGGACGAGGGGCTGAGCGGGGAGGTCCGCCTCTGCCTCCACTCGGCGTGCGCCCTCCGCGGCCACGCGCAGCTGTCTCCGAAAGACGGGGCGTACCAGGTGACGCTGAAGGAATTTGTCTACGAAACCACGGAGGAACCTATGCCGCAGAACCCGCCGACCAAACCAGGCACGGAACCGGCCCCCGAACCCGCCGCGGCCAAGCCGGGTAGCGCCGGCGAACTGGTCAAGGACCTGACCGTCACCCTGGTGGTGGAGCTGGACCGCATCCCGCTCAGCCTGGAGGAGCTGCTCCGGCTGTCGCCGGGGCAGGTGCTGCAGCTGGAGAAGACCCCGGGCGACCCCGTCGACCTCTGCGTGGACGGACGGACCGTCGGACGGGGCCAACTGGTGCGGATCAACAACGAACTCGGCGTGAAGATCCTGTCCCTCAAGAAGTAGGAGCGAGCATGATCCCGCAGCCGCTGCGGCGGTACCTACCCGTTCTGGTCCTGGTGGCGCTCGTCCTGGCGGGCCTGTTCCTCTTCCCGGAGCGCCCCCCTGCGGCGGAGGCCGGGAAGGCGGCCGACCAGCCGCTGATGCCCGCCGCGGAGTACGCGTTCATGCTGCTGAAGCTGGTGGCGATCCTGGCCGGGATCTGCGGACTGGCCTGGCTGAGCCTGCGCTGGCTGCTGCCGAAGTTCTACGGCTCGACCGGCCCCGCGGGAACGCACCACATCCAGGTGATCGAGCACCACCGCCTGGATGCCCACCGCGGCCTCCTGCTGGTGAAGGTGGGCGAGGAGAACTTCCTTCTCGCCGCCTCCGAGCGGGAGATCCGGTTCCTGGCCCGGCTGGAGAAAGGGCTGCCCGCCCTGCCGGAGGACCGCCCCGGCGAGACGGCCGACAAGGCCCCGCCCAAGACCCCCTTCGAAGTCCTGTTGAGGAAGGAACAATGAGAACATCCCCCCCGTCCCCGGCCCGTCCGCCGGCCCCCCGGCGCGCGCTCCTGACCCTCCTGCTGGGGCTGCTCGCCTGCACCCCCGCCCTGGCCCAGGGCGGAAGCGGCGAGGTCAGCAACCCGATGGTGCTGATCATCGTCTTCGGCGCGCTGTCGCTGGCACCGTTCGTCCTGATCCTCATCACCTCCTTCACCAAGATCGTGGTGGTACTGGGGCTGCTCAAGAACGCGCTCGGCACCCAGCAGGTCCCGCCCAGCCAGGTCATCACCGGCCTGGCCTTCATCCTGACCATCTTCATCATGGCGCCGGTGGGGCAGGAGGTCTACGACAGCGTCAAGGGCATGCCCGGGGGAGGGGACATGTTCTCCCAGGCCACGGTGAAGTACGTCTTCGCCGCCGCCGAGCAGGGCAAGGAGCCGGTGCGGACCTTCCTCCTCAAGCACTGCCAGCCCAAGGACCGGGCGCTGTTCGTGGAGCTGGCCCAGCGGCTGGCCAAGGACCCGGAGAAGGCGCGCGAAATCAACGGCCGGGACTTCCAGGTGGTGGTCCCCGCCTTCGTCATCAGCGAACTGAAGGAGGCGTTCCTGATCGGCTTCCTGATCTACATCCCCTTCATCGTCATCGACATGATCGTCTCCAACATCCTCATGGCCATGGGCATGATGATGCTGTCGCCGACGACCATCTCGCTGCCCTTCAAGCTGCTGCTGTTCGTCCTGGTGGACGGCTGGTACCTGATCGTCAAAGGCCTCGTGCTGAGCTATCTCTGAGAGGTGGATCCATGGTGGAGCAACTCGTTCTGCGCGTCTTCCGGGAGGGCCTGATGATGGTGCTCATCCTGTCGGCCGGCCCGATGATCATCAGCATGCTGGTCGGCCTGATCATCAGCTTGTTCCAGGCGACCACCCAGATCCACGAGCAGACCCTGACCTTCGTGCCGAAGATCCTGACGGTCTTCCTGTCGCTGGCCGTCCTCGGCCCGTGGATGATCAGCCAGATGGTGAAGTTCACCGCCGCGATCTTCGCGCTGATTCCGTACCTGTACCGCTGAGGGGCCATGAACGGGGACGTCATCCTGAGGGAGATGGGCATCGCGGGGTCCTTCCAGGCCTTCATCCTGGTCGTGGGCCTGATCATGGCACGAATGCTCCCCATCCTGATGATGAACCCCTTCCTGGGCGGCCAGGTCATGCCCCAGAACGTCAAGACGGGCTTCGCCATCCTGATCGCGGCCCTGGTCTACAAGCCGCTGACCGCCAACCTCGCCCACCCCATCCCGCTGGACACGCTGCCCTACATGGCCCTGCTGCTGAAGGAGCTGGTCTTCGGCGCCTGCATCGGCTACCTCTCCTCGCTGGTCTTCCTGGCGATCCAGGCCGGCGGCCGGATCCTCGACCTGGCCCGCGGGGCCAACATGGCCAACATCCTCGCCCCCCAGACCGGCGAGCAGGTCTCGCTCATGGGCGAGATCCAGTTCCAGTTTTCGATCGTGCTGTTCTTCCTCCTCGACGGGCACCACTTCTTCCTGCGGGCGCTGTTCAAGAGCTTCGAGCTGGTCCCGCTCGAGGACTTCCCCGGTTTCGTCCAGCACGCCAAGACCTCGGCGCTGTTCCTGGCCTGGGCGTCCGGCCAGGTGTTCGTGATCGCGCTGCTCTTGGCGGCGCCGGTGCTGGTGGCGACCCTGCTGGCGGACCTGGTCTTCGGCATCATCAACCGGGTCTCGCCCCAGATCAACGTGTTCTTCATGGCCCAGCCGGTGAAGATGATCGCGGGGCTGGTGGTGGTGCTGTTCTGCATCGGTTTCCTGACGGACCAGATGAAGGTCTATTTCGTGGGCATGATCCGGGACGTCAATCACTTTATCCGCATGTTTTGAGGTGTGCCATGGTGAACATTCAACGGACTGACGCGTCGGCGATGGGGCCGGTCTACGACCTGACCCGCAGCGAGGGGCTCGAGCAGCTGGATTCCCTCGCCCCGCCGATGGATGCGGCCGCCCTGGAGATGGAGCCGGTGGTGGGCTTCGAGGAGCTGCTCGGCCTGCTGGACGTGCCCGCCCAGGCCGGCTCCCTGGGGGCGCCACCGCTGACGGAGAGTTCCCTGTCGGCCCAGTCGGGCCCGCAGGTGCGGGGCCAGCTCCGGAAGCTGGTGCTGAATTCCGAATTCAACACGAACCAGCTGCTGCAGCTCCCGGCCCTGCAGGCGGAGCGCCCCGAGGCCCAGGCGGTCAAGAACCGGCTCGGCTTCGTGGATTCCATGGTGCAGCTGCTGGACGGCGTCCTGCGGACGCAGGATGACATCCTGGGAAAAATCGCGGTGGACCACAAGTCCTGAGAGGATCGAATCATGGCGGAGCAGAACCTGGACAAGGAACTGGCGGCGGTGTTCGAAGGCCGCAAACAGCTGCGTGACCTCATGAAGTTCGGCCCCGATCAGATGGTGATGCTGACGGAGATGGCCTACACCTTCTTCCAGGAGGGGCGCTACGAGGAGGCCCGCGTCCTGTTCGAGGGCCTGGTGGCCCTGGACATGAACAACGCCTACTTCTACCGCGCCCTCGGCGCGGTGGCCCAGCGCATGGGCAAGAACGACACGGCCATCCGCTACTACCAGCGGGCCCTCAAGCTCAACGACAGCGAGCCGGAGGTCTGGGCCAACATGGGCGAGATCCTCCTCACGGAGGGGGAGCTGGAGCGGGCGCTCGGCTGTCTCGAAAAAGCGGAGACCCTCTTCCGGCTGCACCATCCCCGCGCGCCACAGCGGCAGCGGGTGCAGGCGCTGCTGAAGAACTATCGGAGCGTCGCGAAGTAAACCGGGGAGCGAACGGTGTCCGGCGACAAGACTGAACAACCCACGGCGAAACGGCTGCGCGAGGCCAAGAAGAAGGGCCAGGTCTGCATGAGCAAGGACCTGTCCGGCGGCGCCGTGTTCATCGGCGGCTTCCTGGTGACGGCCATGATCCTGCCGAAGTTCGCCGACCGGATGCGGGAGTTCATGGCGTACTGCTTCACGGAGAGCACGCGCAGCGACGCTTCCGCGTTGCTCCGGGCGGTCGAGATGCTGGGCCGCGGCGGGAGCCTGATCCTGGAGATCTCGGCGCCGGTGCTCGGGACGATGTTCGCCCTGGCCCTCTTCATCACTTACATCCAGGTGGGCACGATCTTCACCTTCGATTCGATGAAGCCGGACCTCAAGAAGCTCAATCCCATCGAGGGATTGAAGAAGATCTTCCTGAAGCCGAACTCCTACATCGAGCTGATCAAGTCCATCATCAAGATGGTGGCGGTGATCGCCCTGGTCTACTTCATCATCTCCGACAACTTCCGGTACATCGTCCTGACCGCCCGGCGCCCCCTGAACGAGACGGCGCTGCTGGTGGGCACCCTGATGTTCAAGCTCTTCGTGCAGGTGGCGATCCTGTTCCTGGTCATCGCCGCGGCGGACTTCTTCATCCAGAAGAAGATGTACATGAAGAACATGATGATGTCGAAGGAAGAGGTCAAGCAGGAGCACAAGCAGCAGGAGGGCGACGCCCACATCAAGCACCAGCGCAAGCGGATCCACCAGGAGATCTCCATGCACAACATGGTGGAGGACGTGAAGAAGGCCAAGGTGGTCATCGTCAACCCGGAGCACATCGCCGTGGCGCTGGCGTACGACAAGGAGACCATGGGCGCGCCCCAGGTCACGGCCAAGGGGCGCGAGCTGTGGGCGCTGCGGATCATCGAGGTGGCCAAGCAGTACGGCGTGCCGATCATGCGCAACGTCCCACTGGCCCACTCGCTCGAGAACCTGGAGATCGGGGACGAGATCCCCGAAAACCTCTACGAAGCCGTCGCCGAGGTCCTGAACTGGGTCTATAAAATGGCTAAAAAATAATGACACTTTGTTGACAACAATAGCGGGTGACCTCCGATAAGTATGGTGAATTAACCAACTGCAACTTCCAAAGGAGGAGGTCAATATGGGTGATGTAATTGGTGGAATCGGTGATGCGTTAGGCGGGGTGATGGATGCCCTGAATCCCATGGGGATCGTCAGTGACGTTGCCCAGGGGGTCCTGGGTGGCGTCCTCGGCGGCGGCGGTGGCGGAGGGATCGGCGGCCTCGGCAATATCTTCGACATGGCCACCGGTCTGGTGGACAACGTCCTGGGCGGCGCCGGCGGGCTCCTGGGCGGTGCCGGCGGGCTGATGGGCGGCCTGGGCGACATCGTCGGCGGGCTCTTCGGCGGCGCGCCCTTCAAGCCCCCGATCGACATCATGCAGCCGTTCCCGTTCCTGCCACAGCTCCCGGGTTTCCCTGACTTCGGCCTCGGCGGCCTCGGCGCGGCGGCCGGCGCGGGTGCGGCAGCCGGCGCGGGCGCGGCAGCCGGCGCGGATACCGCGGGGGGAACGAGCGGGACCGGCGGCACCGGCGGTGCCGGAAGCGGAGGTGGGATCGAAGCTCTGCTGACGATGTTGGCCGAGAAGTGCGACAAGGCGTACGCGAACCTGGAGAACTCGATCAACAAGCTGGGGGATCCGCCCAAAGAGACAGACTTGAAAAAGTTGCAGATGGCCATGGACCAGTACAAGGAAATGATGAACACGATGACCAGCGTAATCAAGAACAAAGACGACATGAACATGGCCATCATCCGGAACCTCAAGGGTTGATGGGCGGAAAGGAAGAGGAGGCACATCATGGCAGAGCGTATGTCTTTCGATGGCAAGTTTGACGGCAAGATCCCTCTCAAGGACGTGGTCAAGTTGTCCGAGGCCGACATCCTGGCCCTCTTGCACACCGGCGCCCTCTTTTACTCCCAGGGGCAGGAGGGCACCGCCCAGAACATCCTGGAGGGTGTCGCCGCAATCGACCCGGACAACAAGTATGTCCACGCCGCCTTGGGGGCGCTGTTGACGCGCCAGGGCGCCAACGAGCCGGCGTTGGAGGCCCTGAACAAGGCCGCCAAGCTCAATCCGAGCGACATCGGGGTGTACGTCAACCGGGGCGAGGTCCTGTTCAAGCTGGGCCGCATCGACGACGCGGCCAAGGACTTCAAGAAGGCCTTGGAGATGGACCCGAAGAAAACGAACCCGGCCGCGAACCGGGCCCGGCTGATCCTCGTGGGACTGGCCGCCATCGCCCAGAAAGCGAAAGAGAAGAGGGCGTAGTCCAGACCCGTGGACGGCCGGATCGGTCGTTGCAACGTTACAGCCTGATGGAAGATGCCGGAGGCGGCATCTTCCATCTATTTCTGTCCGGAGAAAGGTAGAACGGCATGGCACTGGATGTCAAAGGCGTCTTCGACGGGATCATGCAGGACTTCAAGACCGGGAACGTCAAGGGGATCCTGAACCAGTACGGCGATATCCTCCTGGCGCTGGTCGTGGTGATGATCATCGGGATGATGATCATTCCCCTGCCGACCTTCCTGCTGGACATCCTGCTGACCCTGAACATCACGACGGCGGTGACCCTCCTGCTCGTGTCCATGTACATCCCCGACGCCACCAAGCTGGCCTCCTTCCCCACCATCCTGCTCCTGACCACGCTGTTCCGCCTGGCGCTGAACGTCTCTTCCACCCGCCTGATCCTGCTGTACGCGTACGCGGGCGAGGTCATCAACTCGTTCGGCAAGTTCGTGGTGGCGGGCAACTACATCGTCGGCGCGGTCATCTTCCTCATCCTGACCCTGATCCAGTTCATCGTCATCACCAAGGGCGCCGAGCGCGTGGCCGAGGTGGCGGCGCGCTTCACCCTGGACGCCATGCCCGGCAAGCAGATGAGCATCGACGCCGACCTCCGGGCAGGCGCCTTCGATCTGGCCGAAGCCCGCCGGCGCCGCACCGCCATCCAGCGCGAGTCGCAGCTGTACGGTTCCATGGACGGCGCCATGAAATTCGTCAAGGGCGACGCCATCGCCGGCATCATCATCTGCGGCATCAACATCATCGGCGGCCTGATCATCGGCGTGCTCCAGAAGGGGATGCCGATGGAGGAGGCGGCGCAGACCTACTCCCTGCTGACCATCGGCGACGGCCTGGTCAGCCAGATCCCGGCGCTGCTCATCTCCGTCACGGCCGGCATGGTCACCACCCGGGTGGCCTCGGAGGAGGAGGACTCCAACCTGGCCCAGGACATCGGCGGCCAGCTGATCGCGCAACCGAAGGCTTTCGCCATCTCCTCCGGCATCCTCGTCGCCCTGGGCATCGTCCCCGGCCTGCCGATGATCCCCTTCTTCATCATGGCGGGCGTGGTCGGGACCATGGCTTGGGGGCTTTTCAAGACCAAGTCCGCGCTCGCCCGGCCCGGCGCCAAGCCGCTGCCGGCCAAAGCCGGGAGCGGCGGCGAGGCGGGGGGGAAAGAAGCCCCGGCCCTGCCCGGGCAGCAGAAGAAGAAGCCCGACGCACTGTTCTCCCTGACCATCCCGCTGGCCCTGGAGCTCTCCAAGGAGGTCACCCAGCAGATCCGGGCGAAGGAGGGCGAGGAGGACCGGATGGTCAACGAGGTCATGCCGGCGCTCCGCCAGGCCATGTACTTCGAGATGGGCATCCGCTACCCGGGCATCCAGATCCGGGTGGATCTGCCGCTGCCGCCCCACAGCTTCATGATCCGGCTGAAGGAGGTCCCGGTCAGCATCGCCGCGCTCAAGCCGGGCCACGTCCTGGTGAACGAAGCCAAGGCCAACCTCGGCATCTTCAACATCCCCGGCGAGGAGACCAAGAACCCCGCCACCGGCAAGCCGGCCTGCTGGGTGCCCGACGACCACAAGGCCCAGGCCGCCGGCGCAGGCCTGCGGGTCTGGGAGACGCCGGAGATCCTGATGCTGCACCTGTCCGGCTTCATGAAGAAGTACGCCGCCGAGTTCCTGGATCTGCAGGAGGTCCAGATTATCCTGGATCTGCTCAGCCAGTCCTTCCCCACCCTGGTCCAGGAGGTGGTGCCGAAGGTGGTCAGCCTGCACACCCTGACCGACATTCTGCAGCGCCTCGTCCAGGAAGGCATCTCCATCAAGGACATCCGCTCCATCCTGCAGGGCCTCAGCGAATGGGGCCGCGTGGAGAAGGACCCGGTCATGCTGTGCGAGTACGTCCGCTCCAGCCTGAAGCGCTACATCAGCTACAAGTACGCCGAGGGCAAGAACATGCTGGTAGTCTACCTGCTCGACCCCGAGATCGAGGACACCATCTCGGGCGCCATCCAGCGGACCACCACCGGCAATTACCTGGCGCTGGACCCGGACACCACCCAGGACGTGCTCAATACCTTCCGCCACGAATTCGGCAGCCTGCCGCCCACGGCGCAGCGGCCGGTGATTGTCACCGACATGGAGATCCGCCGCTACGTCCGGCGGCTGGTGGAGATGGATTTCGAGAACCTGGCCGTCCTGTCCTACCAGGAGCTGTCGCCGGAGCTGCACATCCAGCCCATCGCTCGCATCTCGCTGAAGAAGCGGAAATAGGACTCCCCGTACCCCGCGTCGCCCCGACGCGGGCCTTATCTCACTTGTTCCGGGCGTATACCGACGGAAACGGCGAAACGGCGGTGGAGCGAACCGGCGGCCAGTGATCCGGTTCGCCCTGTGATAATACCTGGAGCATCGGTGATCGGCGCGACCGTTTTTCTGCCGATTCACCGATTCACCCATTCACCGATTCACCGATTCACCGTCTGATCGTGCGAAGGGGGACATCCGCGCTCCAGCTTTCTCTGCGCCTCTGCTCCTCTGCGAGCTCTGCGTAAACTTCTTCATTCGATTACGATTACGATTACGATCGACGAGTACGATCGGGTGGAATCGCATGGTCCTCCATGGTCCATCGTCCATGGTCCATCGTCGGATTGCTGCCGGTCACCGGTCATCCGTCGAGCACGAGCACGAGCGCAGAGGGGATTGATGCGCGGGGGGAGATGCGCTATACTGGGCCAACAACTCGTTGAGGAGATTGAACCATGGCCGACAAGAGCATCAAGAAGGAATCCAAGAAGAAACCCGCTCAGAAGAGCCTGAAGGAAAAGCGGAAGGAAAAGCAGGAAAAGAAGAAGGCCCAGAAGTAAGCCGGGCTCCGCAGCCCAACTCGAACCCGGCCGTGCGCCCCCGCAGCACGGCCGGAACCTGTCTCCCGCTTCTCCGCCGGCCGGGCGGTCAGGGGTGTTATTCCGAGGCGGTCGACCAGCGACACCGCCTGTCGTCCATCATCCGTCATCCCACCCGATTCAGCCTTTGACAATTGCGGCCGCATCCAATATCCTTGGCGGTTTGAGACCATTGGGAGGCCGGCCATGACCGAACCACAGGAACAGGAAAAGCTCCGCGTGCTCTCGGGGATCCAGCCCTCGGGGAACCTGCACCTGGGCAACTACTTCGCCATGATGAAGCCCATGATCGAGTTCCAGCTTGACAGCCAGCTCTTCTGCTTCATCGTCAACTACCACGCCCTGACCAGCGTCACCGAGGGCAAGGTCCTGCGCCAGGGTACCCTCGACGCGGCCATGGACTTCCTGGCCCTGGGGCTGGACCCGAACCAGTCCATCTTCTGGGTGCAGTCGGACGTGCCGGAGGTGGTGGAGCTGACCTGGATCCTGTCCTGCGTCACCTCCATGGGCCTGCTGGAGCGCTGCCACTCCTTCAAGGACAAGGTCGCCCGCGGCCTGGTCCCGAACCACGGCCTGTTTGCCTACCCGGTGCTGATGGCCGCCGACATCCTGCTCTACCAGGCCAACCTCATCCCGGTGGGCAAGGACCAGAAGCAGCATGTGGAGGTCGCCCGCGACATCGCCGGCACCTTCAACCACCTCTACGGCGAGACGTTCGTGCTGCCCGAGCCGCGCATCGACCCGGACGTGGCCACGGTGCCGGGCCTGGACGGCCAGAAGATGAGCAAGTCCTACGGCAACACCATCGAGATCTTCGCCGAAGAGAACGCCCTGCGCAAGCGGGTCATGAGCATCGTCACCGACTCCACCCCGGTGGAGGCGCCCAAGGACCCTGACAAGTGCACCGTGGTGGCCCTCTACAAGCTCTTCGCCACGCCGGCGGAGTTCGACGCCCTGGCCGCCGCCTACCGGCAGGGCGGGCTCGGTTACGCCCAGGCCAAGGAGATGCTCTTCGAGAAGATCAACGCCCAGTTCGCTCCGTACCGGGCGCGCCGGGCCGAGCTGGCCATGGACCGGGAGGGAGTCGAGAAAATCCTGGCCGAGGGGGCCGAGAAGGCCCGCCACATTGCCGTCAAGACGCTGCGGAAAGTGCGGCGGAAGGTCGGGCTCGAATACCGCAAATCCTGAAACCGGATTCACCACAGAGGCACAGAGGGCAAAGAGACCGAGCGGAGGTGATCCCATGTATGGGGTGCCGAAAGATCTTGATTTAACGCCGTTCGTCGGAGCGGAGTTGGACCAGCTTGCGGTCTGTCGATATCAGATTGATTTTATTTTTTTTCCGAAGTGTTCTGTTTGTTGCAGAGGCAAATGGGAAGCGCATGGTCCGGCAGGGGAGTTGATCGACCAGTCCATTGAAGGGGGGCCGTCAGCCCGCTCGGAGTACCGCGTTCATAAACTGCTGGGGAAGACCGTCACAAGAACCCAGGGCGACCCGCCGGACTCTTTTTCCCTATTCTTTGAGGATGGGAGCATCTTGACGGTATTCGATGATAGCGCACAGTATGAATCGTTCGAAATCGAGCCGGGCAATATTATCATCTAGTCTTCGATTGAACTCCATTCCATAGAAAAGTATTTTTCCAAGAGAATGTTCTCCGCGGCGACCCGGAGCCGCGGAGTGAATCCACGCTTTGGTTTGGAAACCTAAATGTTTGTTCTCTGCGTCTCCGCGGCGCGGCGGTGAAAAAGATGGGCGCCCGGGAGCGGGTCCCGGGTGCCCGTGGAGTCGTTGTGGAAGTGCCGTTCAGCTACTGGCTCTGCGCGACGGTCTTGAGCGTCAGCAGGATGGCGCGGGCGCGCACCGTCGAGGCCTTCATGCCCTTGGGATCCAGGGCGATCGCCTGGGTCAGGTCCTTGACGGCCTCCGCCGGCTTGCCCAGCGAGAGGTACACCTCGCCGCGGCCGGCCAGCGCGTCCACGTTGACCTGGTTGAACTTCAGCGCCTCGGTGTAGGCCGCCAGCGCCTCCTCCCGCTCGTTGAGCCGCTGGTGGGAGGCGGCGAGGTGGCAGCGGAACACGCTGTCGAAGGGATCGGCGGCTACGAGGCCCTGGAAGATCTGCTTGGATCGCGCGTACTGCCCGGAGGCAAGCAGGTTGTCGGCCAGCTGGGCGATGGCGTACTGGGCACTGCGGGACAGCCCCAGGAACTGGCCGAGGTTGATCTCGCCGTTGACGAGCCGGGTGGACAGCTCCTCGGGGATCCGGACTTCGGGCGGATTCACTTTCTTCGCCATGGTGCCCCTCCTCTCACGCCATCTGGGCCCGGCCGCGGGCCAGGGCCAGGTGCTCGCTCAGGTCGAACATCTTCTGCAGGCCTTCGAACATGTCGCCGATCGACCCCAGCGACTTGGAGATGCCGTCCATGACGCGGCCGACGTCCATCGACTGGGGGCCCTGCCAGAAGCCGCCGCTGCCGCCGTTGCCGTACGGGTTGACGCCGGTGTGGGTGGGCGGTTGGTAGTTTTGCAGCGCCTTGGCCAGCGCCTCGCCGATGGCCTTGGCCCATTCCTCGGCGCCGCCGAAGTTGTTGGGCTTGTTGACCAGCGGGGCCAGATCCTGGCCGAGCTTGAAGGTGTCGCCGCCGTGCTCGCTGCCGATGATCTCCTTGCCTTGGAAGGACCAGTCGTCGGTCTCCTGCCCCATGACGAAGACGTCCTTGCCGCCGAAGGCGTTGACGCGCTGGAATCCGTCGTGGGTCACGTCGCCGATCTGGCCCTTGCCCTTGTCGATCCCGCCGATGTTGACCCGGTCGTTGCCGCTGATGATTTCGAGGTTGCTGGTCACGGTCATGTCGTTGTAGGGCTTGGTGTTCACGTTGATCCGGGTGCCGTCGCCCAGGACGAAGGTCGAGTCGCGTTTGAAATCCCACTTGCCGCCGTCGCCCTCGGCCACGTGCGGGTCGCCCCACACCCGGGTGGACTTGCCGTCCGGACCCGTGATTTTCCATTCGTACTGCCCGAGCGGCTCGATCTGGTAACCGCCCGGGGTGGTGACCTTGCCGCCCTCGGTGGACAGGCTGCCGGATGGCGGCGCGCTGTCCTCCAGGGTGGGCGGCGAGACGGGAGTGAAGGGGTTGTTCACCACTTCCGGTCCGAACTGGTGCGCGCCGCCGTTCTGGATGATCTGGGCGGCCGACTCCAGCAGGTGGGCCGCGCCCGCCAGCAGTTGGCTGATGCCTTGGCCCAGCTGCTGCATGCCGGGGGAGCGCACCTGGTCGAAGATGGGATTCTGGATGAACGTGTTGGTGTTGAATTCAATCATACGCCGTCACCTCCGCCAAAAAATTGTCGAAAACAGTCGTGTGGATGGTTCTGTCTATTTATCGCCGGATAGCGGAGAAAGTTGTGCGGAATTTACCAAACAGTCAGGAATCATTTTCTGCGGAACGGAGCAGGATTGGATTGGTGGCTCTGTCACAATCCCGAAGCTGGCGGTGTGCCGGCGTCCCCGGCCCCGTCCGACCAGCCGTAGAAACTCAGCACGGAGTCGCCGTGCTGGACCTCCCGGACGCACTGCAGCCGGCCGCAGGCGTCTGGCAGGGGCGTCTTCTTGAAGTGGTTGGCCGCCAGGAGTCCCTCCGGCGCCAGGAGGGCGCACTCCGACAGCAGCTCCAGGGTGCGGTGGTACAGGTCGCGGAAATACGGGGGATCGAAGTAGATCAGGTCGAACGGCTCGCCGTCGCGGGCGAGGCGGGGGATCTCCTGGAAGATGTCCGCCTGCAGGAGCCGGTAGCCGTCGGTGAGGCCGCAGTGGTCGAGGTTGCGCCGCAGCACCTGCGCCGCCCGGTGGCTCTTCTCGACGAACGTGACGTGCGCGGCGCCGCGGCTCAGCGCCTCGATGCCGATGGAGCCGCTGCCGGCGCACAGGTCGAGGAACCGGGCGCCGTCGATGCGGTCCTGGACGATGTCGAAGAAGCTCTCGCGGAGCCGGCCGATGGTCGGCCGGATGGACAGGTCGGGCAGGACGAAGAGCCGACGCCCCCGGAGGCGGCCGGCGATCACCCTCATGGCCGGTCTCCGTCCGGCGGCGGCGCGGGCGAATCGGCGCCCTCGGGCGCATCGGCCGCCGGCGGGGAGCCGTCCTGGAAGCCGGGCATTTTGTCAAACCAGGGGTTGACGTCGGGGTAGAGCGGATTGGCGTGGTAGCCCCACTCCTCGAATTTGAACCGGAAGTAGCCGTTCCAGCGGGTGATCTTGGAAAATCCCCGGCCTTCCGCTTTGGACGGGACGGTCACGCCGTTCGGCAGGGTGCGGTAGGTTACCGTGCCGCCGAACTCGAGGAGGCCCTTCAGCTTGGAATCCAGCGCCTCGAAGTGGTGCAGCCGGTCGATGGCCAGCTTGAGGGGCGCGCCGGTGGCTGGATCCAGGTAGATCAGGCCCTCCACCAGCGGCTGCTCGTCGGTGCCGGGCTTTGGGTAGAGGCGCAGGATGCGGACGGTGCTCCCGCCCTGGGAGGAGACGCCCAGGTCGGTGATCTCGTATTTGCCGACCAGCTCGGGGTAGAGCGGGAAGAAGAGCAGCTCCAGGAAGCGGGGGACGCCGAACAGGCTGCGCGTGTTGCCGCTGACCTTCTTGGGCTTCAGCTCGCCGTCGGTGTCGGACACGACGCGGGCGATCACTTCCTGGTCCTGGTCGGCGCTCACCTCCGCCACGGTCTGCCGCTGGTAGAACAGGTCCTCGAAGTTGCCGTCGGCGGAACGGTTCTTGAACCGTTCCACGTACACCCGCTGGTAATAGACGCAACGGTCCCGGAACCAGCCGCCGCGGTGCTGGGACTGGCCGACCTTGTTCAGCAGGTCGCCCAGCGGGACGATTTCCGGGGTGGGAGTGGCCTGCGCCGCCAGGCGGGCCGGGGACGTCAGCCACGCCAGGGCCGCCAGGATCATCCAGAGGATATGTCGGGAAAACATGGGCATTTCGCTCCTTCCTGAGACCTTGCCGGTTTCATTATAGGCGGCGGGCTCTCCGCAGCAAAGTCCAAATCCGCCCGGCGCCCGGCTCTGCCCGGAAGAGACTACGAAGCGGCGGGGGGACGGTTCATCTCGTGGAGCTGCCCCACGACGAAGCTCTGGGCCAGGATGGTGACCTTGTCGCCCTCCTCCAGGATCGTGTCGGGCGGGGGGAACAGGCTGGCCTCCCGGTTCAGCCGCCGGTGGGACAGGATGCTGAGTTGGCGCCCCTCCTGCAGGTGGCGCAGAGGCCGGCCGATCAGGGGCGATCCGGCGCCGATGAGCAACTTGACCGTCTGCAGTTGCTTGTCGTCGATGTAGAAGGAGTTCACGATGTGCCGGTCGACGGTCGCTGCGGCGAACGACGGGGCGGCGATGGCGCTGGTGTTGAAGATCAGCTTGATGTCGAAGTTGCGGGCGATCTTCTCGGCGATGCGCTGGTCGAACATCCGCATCACCACGCGGATTCCCGGGTGGAGCGCGCGGGCGTCGAGGGCGATCTCCAGGTTGGCCATGTCGTCGTTGGTCGCGGCGATGACCGCCGCGGCTTTGCGGATCCCCATGTCCACGAGCGCCTGCTCGTCCCGGGCGTCCGCGATCATGACGGGCACGTTCTGGCGCTGGGCGCCGGCCACTCCAAACGCCTCGGCCCGCTTCTCGATGGCCACCACGTCCTTGCCCATCTGGCGCAGCTCGGCCAGGATGCGGGTCCCCAGGCGCCCCAGGCCGACCAGGATCACGTGATCGGAATAGACTGCGGCCATGGCCTTGATCCACCTCCCTCCGGAATTGGCGCGGCTCGAAAGCAGGACCGCCAGACGGACCACCGCTTCCGAGACCACGATGAAGCTGAGGAATGGCACCGCGAAACACCACGCGCGCAGGAGCGGGTGGGCCGGGAAGTCGTCCGGCATGTTCAGCGACATCAAGAGGAAGGTCCGGTAGAGCGACTCGGCGTAGTCGGGGTGCGCGTGGCGCGCGGGATCCTCCTGGAAAAAATGGAAGAGCAGCGAGCCGGCCAGCAGGATGCCCGCCGCCAGCAGGAGGGTCCACTGGAACTCCTGCAGCAGCAGGCGCAGGTAGGTGGCGTGGGCCCGCAGGTCGCGCGTGAGGATCTTCGGTTGGGTCATCGGCCCCACTGTATCACGATTTCGCCGATGGCGGTAGCTGGACGGCAGGCGGGGATGAGAGGCAAGTGGACAAGGGTGTGAAGCGGGATCCCTCGAGTGGTCTGAATTGCGAACTGTGGACCGTACAGGCGAAGAAGGGACTTTCCATTTCAGCGCTCTGTATATACCTACCGGTCGGTATAATTTTTCTTGACATCGATTGGCGGATGAATATACTTACCGGTCGGTAAGATGGTCTGTTGCGAGGAGGCTGTGATGAAGCAATTTGGAATCAAGGGGATGCCCGAGGCAGAGCTGCCCACTGCGGGGGAAGGGTCGGTCCGCGACCGGCTGCTGCATGTGGCGGCCGACGTGTTCGCCCGCAAGGGGTACGCCGCCACCTCCGTCAACGAGATCGTGGAGGCGGCCGGCGTCACCAAGCCGGTGCTTTACTACTACTTTGAAAACAAGGCCGGCATCTTCCAGGAGATCTTCGGCGAGGCGCTCCGGCAGTTCCGGGAGGCCCTGCAGGCGCCCCAGGACCCGGACCTGCCGGTCATCGACCGGCTGGTGGACCTGTGCGGGCGCATCTACGACTTGTACTCGGCCCATCTCGAGATCGCCCGGCTGTTCCATTCCATCTACTACGGCCCGCCGCAGGGGGCGCCGCCCATGGACTTGGAACTTTTTCACATGCCGTTCCAGGAGGCCCTCGCCCGGCTGGTGGAGGAGGGCGTCCGGACCGGCGAGTTTCGGTCCGAGCGCCCGGAGGACATCCTCTTCGCGGTCATGGGCCCGGTCTCCATGAGCATGGATATCCAATTGTGCCATCCCGAGCTGGCACCCGGCCGCGAGGGGCTGGCCCGGATCCTCCACCTGATCTGCCGCGGGATCGCTGCCGCCGAACCGAACGCAAAGGAGTGCACTCATGAATAAGCGAATCCTGACTTGGGTCCCGATCGCCCTGGCCCTGGGGGTCGCCTGGAACTGCTCCAACGCCGGGGCCAACAAGGCGCCCGCCAAGGCGGAGGCCGTCCGGCCGCCGGTGGCGGTGGACGTGGCGGTGGTCGCTCCCGCCGAGATGGCCGAGGGGATCGACGTGGTCGGATCCCTGGCGCCGAAGTACCAGGCGGACGTGAAGTCCGAGTACACCGGCATCGTCGCCGAGGTCTACGTCACCGAGTGGGTGCGGGTCGGGCGCGGCGCCCCGCTGGCCCGGTTGGACACTCGTGAGGGCGAGGTCATCCTCCAGAAGGCCCAGGCGGCCGTGGAAATGGCCAAGGCGTCCCTGCTGCAAGCCCAGGTGGCCAGCGACCGGGCCGTGCGCGAGTACGACCGCGCCCTGAAGATGAAGGAAGTGGGCCTGGTGACCCAGCAGATGGTGGACGACGCCGCCACGGCCCGGGACGCGGCCGCGGCCCAGATCCGCGCGGCCCAGGCCCAGCAGACGGCGGCCGAAGAAGACGTCCGGCACGCCCGGACGCGGCTGGACAAGGCCCTGATCCGCTCGCCCCTGGACGGTGTGGTCGCCATGCGCGGCGTGAACGTCGGCGACCTGGCCGGCGAGATGGGTTCCCCCAAGCTGATGTTCCAGATCGTGGACAACCGTCTGCTGGACCTCACCGTCACCGTGCCCTCGACCGAGATGGAGAAGGTCCGCCTCGGGCAGGAGCTGGTCTTCACCACCGATGCGCTGCCGGGCAAGACCTTCACCGGCAAGGTGATGTTCATCAACCCGTCGGTCAACGAGGCCGACCGGTCCGTCAAGGTGGTGGCCGAGGTCCGCAACGTGCCGGAGGTGCTGAAGGGCGGCCTCTTCGTCAAGGGCCGCGTCATCACGGGGGAGCGCGCCTCAGTGCTCCGCGTGCCGCGGGTCGCCTTGGTGAGCTGGGACGTCAACACGAAGACCGGCTCGGTTTACGTGGCGAACCGGACTACGGCGGAGGCCCGGCAGGTCCGCACCGGGACGGCGGGGGGCGACTGGGTCGAGATCGTCTCCGGCCTGCGCCCCGGCGAGCGGGTCGTCACCCGCGGCGTCTTCAACGTCAAGGCCGGCGACCCCCTGGCCGTCGGGCAGGTGACAGGAGAGTAAGATGTTCCTTTCCAACCTATCCATCAAGCGCCCGGTCTTCGCCTCGGTCATGATGCTGGCGCTGGTGACGCTGGGCATCTTCTCCTATCGCCAGCTGGCCATCGACATGTTCCCCGACGTGGAGATCCCGGTCCTGTCCATCGTGACGGTGTACCCCGGGGCCTCGCCGGAGACGGTCGAGCGCGAGGTGAGCAAGCGGATCGAGGAGGCGGTGAACCCCATCGCCGGCGTCAAGCACGTGACCTCCACCTCCCGCGAGGGGGTGTCCACGGTGGTCGTGGAGTTCCAGCTCGAAGTCAAGATCAACGAGGTCACCGAGGAGGCCCGGGCCAAGGTCAGCGCCATTCGTGGCGAGCTGCCCCAGGGGATCGAGGAGCCCATCATCCAGAAGCTGGACTTCGCCTCCGCGCCCATCGTCTCGCTGGCGGTGCGCTCGGCCACCCTCCCGCCGCGCGAGCTGACCACCCTGGTGGAGAAGAAGGTCCAGCGCCGGCTGGAGAACATCTCCGGCGTCGGCAAGGTGGACCTGGTGGGCGAGTCCAAGCGCGAGGTCGGCGTGGACATCAAGCCCGACCGCCTCGAGGCCCTCGGCATGGGCGTGGACGAGGTGGTGCTGGGCCTGCAGTCGGAGAACGTGAACACCCCCCTCGGCCGGCTCAACCGCAACGGCTCGGAGTACCCGCTTCGGATCGCGGGCAAGCCCAAGGACGTCAGCGAGTTCAATCAGATGATCATCGGGCAGCGGGACGGCCGCCCGATTCCCCTGTCGGAGGTGGCCGACATCCGCGACGGCATCGAGGAGCAGCGGTCGCTCGCGCTGGTCAACGGCGTGCCGGCGGTCGCCATCGACATCATGAAGCAGTCCCGGGCCAACACCGTCGGCACCGTCGACGCCGTGAAGGCCGCGATCCAGAAGCTCCAGGCAGAGCTGCCGCCGGGCACCACCATCGAAGTGGTGCGCGACGCCTCCATCTGGATCCGGCAGTCGGTGGAGGACGTGCAGGAAACCCTGGTCCTGGGCGGTCTGCTGACGGTGCTCATCGTCTTCGTGTTCCTCAACTCCTGGCGCTCCACGGTGATCACCGGCCTGACCCTGCCGATTTCGGTCATTTCCTCGTTCATCATCATGAACTTCATGGGCATGACCCTGAACGTCCTCACGCTCATGGCCCTCTCGCTGGCCATCGGCCTGCTCATCGACGACGCCATCGTCGTCCGGGAGAACATCGTCCGCCATCTCGAGAAGGGCCAGGGCCATTACACGGCCGCCCGCGAGGGCACCGCCGAAATCGGCCTGGCGGTGCTGGCCACCACCTTCTCCATCGTGGCGGTGTTCGTGCCGGTGGCCTTCATGAAGGGGATCATCGGCCGGTTCTTTTTCCACTTCGGGATCACCGTGGCCTTCGCCGTGATGGTCTCGCTCTTCGTGTCCTTCACCCTGGACCCCATGCTCTCCTCCATCTGGCACGACCCGGACATCGATCGCACGGGCCGGCGCCGGCTGCTCAACCGCATCCTGGACCGCTTCAACGACTGGTTCGATCGGACCGCCGACGGCTATCGGGCCCTGATCGGCTGGGCGCTGGACCACCGCAAGACGGTGCTGCTCCTGGCCACGCTGGCGTTCCTCGGCGGCCTGACGGTGTTCGCCATCCTGGAGAAGAACTTCATGGAAGTGGTGGACCAGGGCGAGTTCCAGATCAAGTTCAAGACCGCCCCCAACGCCTCCCTGGACGAGACCCGCAACCGGATCGAAGCGGTCCTCGGCCAGCTCAAGCAGGTGCCGGAGGTGCGGCTGACGTACGCCACCATCGGCGCCGGAGACTGGGACACGGTGCGCGACGCCGGCGTCTACGTCAAGCTGGCCGACCGGAAGGACCGGCGGCGCGGCCAGTTCGACATCCAGCGGGACGTGCGGAACCGGCTGCTGAAGATTCCCGGCATCATCCCCTCCGTGGAGGAGGCCGGCCGCATGGACACCCGGAAGCAGCTGCTGATCAGCGTCCGGGGCGAGGAGATCGGCCAGCTCAAGGCGTACGCCGCCGCGTTGAAGCGGGACATTTACGGGATCCCGGGCATCGTCGACCTGGACGTCACGCTCGAGCAGGACATCCCCGAGTACCGCATCATCGTGGACCGGCAGCGCGCGCTGAACTCCGGGGTGATGTCCGCCAACATCGTCCGGACCATCGGCGCGCTGGTGGGCGGGCAGGCCGTGAGCACCTACGAGGACGAGGACGGCGACGCGGTGGACGTGCGCGTCCGGCTCCCGCTGGCGCTCCGGCAGGACCCCGCCCAGGTGGAGAAGCTCCGCCTGGCAGTCCTCCGGCCGATGAGCCCGCCGATGCTCATCCCGATGGCCGACCTGGTCACGTACCAGATGAGCACCACCCCCTCGGAGATCAGCCGCACGGACCTGTCGCGCGAGGTGGTGATCTCGGCCAATCTGGACCAGCTGCCCCTCGGCACCGCCGTGGAGCGGGTGTCCGAGGCGGTCTCCCGGCACCAGTTCGCGCCGGGGTACCACGTGGTGTTTTCCGGCGAGGTCGAGGAGATGGAGGAGACCAACGTTCACATGGCCGAGGCGCTCCTGCTGGCGGTGATCTTCGTCTACCTGATCCTGGCGGCTCAGTTCGAGTCGTTCATCGACCCCCTGTCCATCATGCTGTCGCTGCCGCTGTCCATCGTGGGCATGGCCGGCATGCTGCTGCTCACCGGCGACACGCTGAACATCATGTCCGAGATCGGCCTGATCATGCTGATGGGCCTGGTGACGAAGAACGCCATCCTGCTGGTGGACTTCGCCAAGGTGCTGCGCTCCAGGGGGATGACGCGCCGGGAGGCGCTCATCACCGCCGGCCGGACCCGGCTCCGGCCCATCATGATGACCACCCTGGCGATGATCTTCGGCATGCTGCCGCTGGCGCTGGCCCTGGGGGCGGGCGGCGAAATGCGGGCGCCCATGGCCCGCGCGGTCGTCGGCGGCCTGATCACTTCCACCTTCCTGACCCTGCTGGTGGTGCCGGTGGTCTACTCGGTGCTGGACGACTTCGCCGCCTGGTTCAAGCGGCTGTGGGGTGGCAAGAAAGCGGAGGAGTCTCCTGTAGAAGTGGAGGCGGAAGAGGTGCAACATGTGGAGAGTTGACAAGATGACCGGCGACCGGCGACCGGTGACGGCCGATTGCGGATTGCGGATTGCGGATTGCGGATTGAAATCGACGGAATTCGGACTTCGGACATCGGATATCGGTTCCGTTCGGAAAGGCCGAGGTCCGAGATCCGAAGTCCGATGTCCGTATGGCCTCCGCGCCGTTTCGCCGTTTTGCCGTTTCGCCGTTTCCCTCCTGTTGGTGGTGGTTTTGGCGGGCATCGCGATGGCCCAGGAACCGGCGGCGCCCCGCGTGCTGACGCTGGCCGAGGCGCTCCAGATCGCCGCCGAGCAGAACAAGGACATCCAGAAGGCGAAGGAGTTCAAGGTCCGGGTGATGGGCCGGTATTACGAGGAGCGCGCCGCCGCGCTGCCTCAGGTCACGGGCGTGGCGGGCGCCGCCAACAGCGGCGACCAGAGCCAGAAGGCCTTCGGCGGCGGATTCTTCCCCAATTTCCCGATCTCCAGCACCCTCTACAACGCCGAGGTGGGCGTCAACCAGGTGCTCTTCACCTGGGGCCAGGTCGGGGCGGCGATCCGGGCGGCCAAGGAAGGGCTGGCCGACGCCGATGACCAGATTCGGGTCTACCAGCAGGCGGTGGCCCGCGACGTCACCGCCGCGTTCTACGATGTCCTGCTGGCCAAGGAGTTCAACGCCGTGGCCCGCCAGAACCTGGAGCAGAAGTCGCGGCACCTCGAGGAGGCCAAGCGGAAGTTCGACTCCGGGACCGCCACCGACTTCGACGTCCTGGCGGCGCAGGTCACCGTCGAGAACGCGCAGCCGGAGGTCCTCCGCACCGAAAACGCCATCCTCAACACCCAGGAACGGCTGCGCTTCCTGCTGAGCCTCGACGGCCCGGTGGACGTCCGCGGGAGCCTGGACGCCCCGGTGGGGAGCTACCCCCGCTACGAGGACGAGCTAGCCATCGCGCTCCAGAGCCGGCCCGACCTCTGGGAGGTGGGGCACCGGATCGGCATCTCCAGGGAGGTGGTCAAGATCGCCGCGGCCGGCAACAAGCCGCGGCTGGACTTCCGCAGCGGCATGGGTTGGCGCTGGCTGGGCATCGGCGGCGACAGTGCCGACGGCCTGGCCTGGACCGCCGGGGTGTACATGACCTTCCCGGCGTATGACGGCGGCCGGACCAAGGGCCGCCTGATCCAGGCCAAGAGCGACGTGTCGTCCCTGGAGATCGAGAAGTCGAAGCTGGCCGACTCAATCTCGCTCCAGGTCCGCGAGGCGGTGGACGCGGTGCGGACCGCTGGGGAGATCGTCCAGGCCATGTCCGGCACCGTGACCCAGGCGGAGCGCCTGGTCTTCATGGCGGAGAAGGGCTTCGAGTACGGCGTGAAGACGCGCCTGGACGTGGACGACGCCCAGCAGAACCTGAACGAGGCAAGGGTGGCGCTGTCCCGGGCCAAGCACGACTACCTGGTGGCGCGGGTCACGCTGGAGTGGGTCACCGGCCGGATCACCCCGTAGACATCCACCGCAAAGGCGCAAAGAACGCAAAGGCAATCCGAACGCTGAACATCCAACGTCGAACGCTGAACTCTGAACGGGAAACGCAGATAGAATCAGAAACAATAGAATTGATTTGGATTGGGTTTCAGCGTTCGGCGGTCAGCGTTCGATGTTCAACGTTGGATTGCTCTGTGATCTCTGTGCCTCTGTGGCGTGGATCCGGTTGAGGAGGAGGGGGAGGAGGCCGGGCTGGTGGAGCCGCAGCTCGATCTCCAACGCCCGGAGGGGGACGTCCAGCTTCAGCTCCTGCATTTTCACCAGGTCCTTTTCGGTGGCCACAACCATCTCGGCGCCCGCCGCCCGGCAGGCGGCGGCGATCCGCAGCGCCTCCTCATCTCCGAAGGTCTGATGGTCGGCGAAGGCGATCCGGTCGGCCACCTCAAGGCCTGCTCCCTCCAGCATCCGGAAGAACTGTTCCGGCCGGGCGATGCCGGCGCAGGCCACCACGCGGCGGCCGGAGAATTCGGCCAATGTGCCGGCCGGCGTCCCGTCGGCCTGCAACAGGCGTGTGGGCGCAAACTCCGAAGTGAAGACGGGGATGCCGCCCGCGCGCCGGCGGACCTCCTCCGCCACGGGGCCGCCGCCGGTCTCGCGGAAGCGGGTCAGCAGAACGGCGTCGGCGCGGGCCAGCGCCTTGGGGGGTTCACGGAGCGGCCCCGACGGCAGGACCCGTCCGTTGCCGAAGGGGGCGGCGCCGTCCAGCAGGAGCAGGTTGAAATCGCGGTGCAGGGCCAGGTGCTGGAAGCCGTCGTCCAGCAGGAACACGTCGGCGGCCAGGTTCTTCTCCGCCCAGCGGCCGGCCCGCGCCCGTTCGGGGTGGCACAGGACGGGCACGCCGGGCAGCTTCCAGGCCAGCCAGTACGGCTCGTCCCCGGCCCAGCGGGGGCCGAGGTGGATCTTCACGCCGTCGGACACCAGCAGCACCCGATCCTTCGTGTAACCCGCCGGCTTCTCGCCGCCGTAGCCGCGGCTCAGGATGGCCGGGGTCAAGCCGGCCGCGATCAGCTCCCGGGCCAGCCAGGCGGTGACCGGCGTCTTTCCCGTGCCGCCGACGGTCAGGTTGCCCACCGACACCACCGGGCGGGAAAGTCGCTCCACTCGGCGCGAGCCGGCCCGGTAGAGCGCGGCCCGGAGGACGGACGCGCCGCGGTAGAGCGCCGCCAGTGGGCGGGCCGCCAGCGACCAGAGCAGCGGGGGATCGAAGGGGTTCATCGCGGCGCCTCCGCTGCGGGGCCAGGTGCCGTGGCCGGCGCCGGGCCGAAGATGCGGTCGGCGTTCCGGACGGTGGCGCCCTGCCGGGAGACAAGCAGTTCCGCGGCGCGGGCGCCGGTTTCCTCCCGTTCGGCGGGATGTTCCAGCAGCCGCTCCAGGAGGGCTTCGAACTCCGCTGCGGCCCGGGCCTGGAGCAGCGCCCCGGCGCCGAGGAACAGGTCGGCGATCTCGCGGAAGTTCTCCATGGACGGACCGACCAGGATCGCCCGGCCCGCGGACGCCGGTTCCAGGATGTTGTGCCCGCCGGTGGGCACCAGGGTCCCGCCGATGAAGACGGCGCAGGCCAGCGGGTAGAGCGAGGCCAGCTCGCCGAGGGTGTCCAGGATGACGACCTCCACCGCTCCGGCCGGTGTCTCCTGCCCCAGGCGGGAGCGGCGGAACATCGCCAGGCCGCGCCCGGCGAAAACCTCGGCGGCCTTCGCGAACCGTTCGGGGTGGCGCGGCGCCACCAGGAGCCGCAGGTCCGGATGCCGGGGGCGCAGGCGGGTGAAAACGTCCGCCAGGATCTCCTCCTCCCCCTCCATGGTGCTGCCGCACAGGAGCACCCGGGGAGCCGGTGCCCCCCAGAGGGCCGTGATCGCCTCCGCCAGCGCGTCGTTCGGGTGAATGTGGCGTACGGCGTCGAATTTCATGTTGCCGGTCACGGTCACCCGGTCCGGGGGGGCGCCCATCCGGCGGATCCGGCCGGCGTCCTCCTCCGACTGCATCAGGAAACGTTCCGGCAGGGCCAGGAAGGGGCGGAGCAGGGGGCGGACCCGCAGGTAGCGTGGCAGCGAGCGGTCGGAGATCCGGCCGTTGACCACGCTGACGGGCACGCCCTCCCGGTGGGCCCGGGCGAGCAGGGAGGGCCACAGCTCGGTTTCGGCGATGAGCAGCTGGCGGGGGCGGATCCGGCGCAGGACGCGGCCGACCGGCCAGTACAGGTCGAACGGGCAGTAGAAGAGCCGCACGCGGTCCCGAAAGGTCCGGGCGGCGGTGGCCTGGCCCGTGGGCGTGACGGTGGAGAAGTAGATGACGGCGCCGGGGACGCGGCGGAGGATCTCCTCCACCAGCGGGGCCATCACGAGCACCTCGCCGACGCTGACGGCGTGGAGCCACAGCGGCGTAGATCCCTGCGGCGGGGCCGGCGGGAGGCGCAGGCCCAGCCGCGGGGCCAGGGGTGCGGAGCCCCGGCCGGTGGCCAGGCGGCGGAGCAGGAAATACGCCGCCCCGAAGGGGAGGAGCAGCCCCAGGGCCAGGTTGTAGAACAGGAGGATCAGCCGCATGCCGGTGATTGTACACGATCCGGTTCGGAATGGGATACCCGTATTCCGGATTCCGAACCCGGTGCCGACTCCCGGCCATCCCATTCAGCCGCCTGTCCCGCCGCGGGGAAGGAGGTAGAATGAAAAGTGGGATTCCGCCCCCGAAGCCGTCCAATCGGCCGCCGCTGACCCTTTTCTACGACGGGGAGTGTGCCCTCTGCCGAGCCTCCATCCGTTTCTTGGTCCGGCATGTTCCGGAGGGCGAAGTGCGCCCGGTGCCCATCGGCTCGGACGAGGCGATCAGGCTGACGGCAGGGATTCCCGTCCCCGCTCCCTGGCCGGACTCGATCGTGGTGCTGGACCGGGGCGCCATCCACTTTTTCACCGGCGCTCTTCTGCGCGTCGTCCGGCGGATGCGCTTCCCCTGGCGGTTGCTGGGCCTCCTGGCGCCGGTTCCGGCGACCCTGCGCGATGCTGCCTACCGCTGGGTCGCCCGGCACCGCCGCTGCGTGATCACTTCCCGCCGGGGCCCCCGGGACGCGGAGTCCCTCCGGACGTAAGCAGGCCACTCCAGCCGCCGCTCCGGGGTATGGCCGGCCGAACGGGCAGCCATCAGAACACTTCGAGATCGTTTGACAGGAATCCCGCTCCTCCCCGCGGGAGCACCGGCCCGCCGGCGGGGTGCGCCTCCAAGGGGAGAAAACAATTGAAAAGCGCGCCAGGATTTGATAGTAATTAAATTTTACGATCCAATAGTAAGAAAGGCGGTATGATCGTGAGCGAGAGAAAAGTCAAAATCAGCGCCATCGAGATGTTCGTGCCCGAGCGCCGGCTGACCAACCAGGACCTCGAGAAGATGGTGAATACGACCAACGACTGGATCCTCGAGCGCACGGGGATCCACAACCGTTACATCGTCGAGAAAGGCCAGGCGGCGTCGGACCTGGGCGCCGGCGCCATCCGGAAGCTCTGCGCCAAACGCGGCATCGAGCCGGCCGACATCGACATGATCGTGGTGCCGACGGTCACGCCCGACATGTTCTTCCCCTCCACGGCGTGCGTGATCCAGGAAAAGATCGGCGCCAAGAAAGCGTGGGGCTTCGACCTCCTGGGCGCCTGTTCCGGCTTCATCTTCGCCCTGTCCGTCGCCGAGAAGTATGTGCGGACTGGCCTCCACGACAAGGTGGTGGTGGTGGGGGCGGAGGTCATGTCCTCCATCATCGACTACACCGACCGGGCCACCTGTGTCCTGTTCGGCGACGCGGCCGGGGCGGCCCTGCTGGAGCCAGCGGCAGACGACGAGGTGGGCCTCGTCGATTTCCTCACCCGCTGCGACGGAGCCGGCGGCAAGTATCTCTACATGCCCGGCGGCGGCAGCCTGAATCCCCCCTCCCACGAGACGGTGGACAAGAAGATGCATTACGTCCACCAGGAGGGCCGGCAGGTGTTCAAGTTCGCCGTGACCGAAATGGCGGCCATCTCCGAGGAAATCCTCAAGAAGCACAACATGACGGCGGATCAGCTCAAGCTGTACGTGCCCCACCAGGCCAACATGCGCATCATCTCCGCCTGCGCCGAGCGTCTCGGCCTGCGGGACGACCAGGTCATCGTGAACATCGACCGCTACGGCAACACGACCTCGGCCACCATCCCGATCTGCCTGTACGAGGCCAGCCAGGAAGGCCGCATCCGGAAGGGCGACTACATCGTCCTGGCCAGTTTCGGCGCCGGCTTCACCTGGGGCAGCTCCCTGCTGCGCTGGGAGATCTGATCGGGCGGACCCGACGGTCCCGGATCCAGCCTCAGCTCCCTAGATTCCAATCTGCCCGGCCCCAACGGACCGGGCTTTTCTTTTCTGCTCGGGGGGCGGTTCTCCGGGGGAGTGGCCGGGCGCCCGGCGGCGGGCTGGCGGGCGCGGCTCAGCCGGCGGCGGGGATGTCGGGGATCCGGTCCGCCAGGCGGCCCAGCAGCCGCCGCTGCAGGGCCAGCATCTCCCCGCCGTCGGTCTCGTGGTCGTGGCCAAGCAGGTGGAGCAAACCGTGCAGGTGCAGCACGGCCATCTCCCGGGCGAACGGCGCGCCGTACTCCCGGGCATTGGCTTGCGCGACGTCGGGGGCGATGAAGATCTCGCCCAGGTACGTGGAGCCGTCCGCCTCCCGCTCGCCGTCGGGAAAGGAGAGCACGTCGGTCGGCGTGTCGATCCCGCGGTAGTCGCGGTTGAGCCTGTGGATGCGGGCCGCGGTGCAGTAAACGACGGTCAGCCGGGCGCCTCCGGCCCCCAGGAGCGGCAGGGCCGCCAGCACCAGGCGGCGGTAGCCGCCGGTGGGCAGACGGAGACGCCGTTGCCAGTTGCGCAGGACGACGCGACCGGACGCCATCACTGCAATTCCAGGCGGGTGGCGGAGGTGGCGGCCCGGTCCGCCAAGCCGTCCTTCACGGTCACCCGCAGCTGGTATTTGCCGGGACCCAGGTCTTGGAGCGGGAGGGCCTTGACGAACACGTAGCGGTCCTTGCCGGATGGCCGGAGGCTTTTCCCGGCGTCGTCCTCGAATTCCACGACCAGCAGACCTTCCCGCAGGATCTGGTAATTCACCGTGAGCCGGGGCGCCTGCGTGCGGGCGTCGGTGGAAGGGTTATAAATCTGCCCGTACACACCGACCTTCTCCCCGTTGCGGATGGAGCCGCTGACGTTGGGAATCACCCGCAGGTCGCCGATCTGGAAGGGGTCCTGAGCGGTGCTGTCGCCCTGCACCGGCGTGATGGACCGCGCCAGGATCAGGCTGGACAGCGCCATGGAGCCGGGCGTCGGCGCCGTGATGACCAGCCCCGACTCCTTCAGGGAGGTGGTCCCGCTGGCGTCGTCCTTGATGGCCACGTTCACCTTGTAGCGGCCCGGCGGCACCAGCACGATGCGCTGGTAGACCGACTTCTCGGCCCTCCCGCGGTCCAACGTGTCCTCGGTGTAGTCGGACGTCAGCTGGTCTTCGAATTCCGCGACCACGCGCCCGTCGAGGCTCTCGACCAGGATGTAGATGTCCACCTGGGCCCGCATCACGGAATACTTGCTGACGAATTGCAGGTACTTGTTCTCCACCTCCAGGCTGATGGGGACGGCGGCCCGGTCCGCGGTCATCCAGAGGGGGTAGCACTGGATCTGGAAGGGGAAGCTCTGGTAAAACTCCCGGGATTGGATGCGGGTCCGCAGGTCGTTGAAATTGATGATGGGCGCATGCTGGATCTCCGCGTACTGCATCAGGCGCTCGTGGTAACGGTTCATGGGCTGGTTGCTGTCCAGCGGCAGCAGGGTCAGGTCCTTCGTGTCATAGTGGGTGAGCAGGTCCCCACCGAGCATGCCCACCGCCGGCGTATGCTGGAGGGCGTCCTTTTCCGCCGGGTCCATCACCATGGTGTAGTTGCCGGAGTAACTCTTGTCGACGAACTCGATCTCCACGGGCCCGTCGATCCAGGGAATCCGCATGTAATGCCACACCTGGTAGGGATAGGACTGCGTCAAGCCGCCGCCCTGGTACACCTCCCGCCGGATGGTGCCGCCGGCCGGATGGTTCTCGATGTCGTCGGGAGGGCCGAACACGATGTAGGTGCGGCCGCGGTCCGTCTTCCATCCGGGGATGGCGGTGGAGAAGTGGTCGTTGGCATATTGGATCCGGCGGTAGAATTCTTCCCTGTATTCGTTCTCGACGGTGCGAGTGTCGGGATCGCGCCGCTTCCAGAAGTTGTCGATAAACTTGTCCCGCTCTTCGTCGGTGGTGAGCTTTTTGAAGGTGTCCTTCTCCTCCTCGGTGAGGATGTACTTCACTTCGTCGGCCCAGTTTTTGTAGCGCTCGGCCAAAGCCTTGTCCTCCGCGGCGGCTTTCGATTGCCGGTCGTCGGCCGGCAGCGCGGCCGACGGGAGCGCCAGGGCCAGGGCCAGCGCGACGACGAGACGGGCGCGGCGTCCGGCCCGGCGCCGGCGATCCGGAGCGGGGGAAGTGGGCGTTGGGGTGTTGGCGATCAGCGTCATTCTCTCCTCGACGAGACAGGATCCGGATTCACAGATGCCGGCGACGCGGAAATAGTTCGTTTCGGGGGACCGGCGCCGCCCGTCCCTCCTCGCCAGCGTTCACATCATTATACGCAGGCGGCCCCCGGTTGGGAACCGGCTTCGGTCACAGGACGGAGTAATCCCTGTGATATCATCAGCCGACTCACCCAAACCGTATCGGAGAGCAGACCACCGCCGCCGGTCGGCTGCGTCCCGGAGTGACGGGGGCGGTGCGGATCAGGAGGGAGCCATGGCGGAGCGGGAACTGGAGCTGGCCCAACTGGACGAGTACCATGCCCGGGTGGCGCAGGAAGTACCTGACGTCCAGGTCAGCCTGCTGCTCAGCGGATTCATGCCCGAGGACGAGGAGGCGCTGATCCAGGCGGGGATCCGCTGCCTGCCCCTGATCGAGAGCGATCGGATCGAGATATCCGATGCCGCCGCCAAACGGCTCTCCTCGCTCGTGCTCCAGATGAAGCGGGGGCCCGACCGCCCCGAAGTCCGGCGGGTGCTGGGCCAGTTCGAGAAGGCCGTCGCCGACCAAAGGCGAAAGGCGGCCAGCAACCTGCGGTTCGGCTTGGCCCTTCTGGCCGGCCTGGCGCTGGCGGCCGCGGCCGCGGTCGCATTCGCCGTCTACTGGTGGCTGAAGTAGCCGCGGGCGCTTCTCGAGCGCCGACGGGAAGGCGGCCGTTCGGCACGGGCGCACTGAACAGGGCCGGGCCGGCCGCGGCGCCGCCGATGTTCGCCGGGTGCTCTTGGGCAGGATCCGCATTGTTGTGTGGCGGCGGATCGACCGATGGAGAGAAGCCCCCAGACGTTGGATTCCGGTTCCCGGGCGCCACCGCCGCGCCGAAGATGGGCCGCCGATCAAATAGTGCTTGAATCGCCGGGTCGGCCTGACCTATTCTGTTGCCAACATTCGCCTTGCCGGCATGACGAAACAGGGGCGCAGGCGCCGGATGCCTCCACGACAAGGAAGGTCCGGAGGCGCTGCGAGAAGGAGGCATCCCATGGGGAACACCCGCGAAATCCGGATGATTCTCCGGAGCCAGCCGGCCATCGAGGGCGCCGGCGTCCGCCTGAAGCGCGCGTTCGCTTACCGGGAGGTCCCGGCGTTCGACCCGTTCCTGCTGCTGGACGATTTCCGGGCGGACAACCCGCGGCACTACCTCCTCGGATTCCCGTGGCATCCCCACCGGGGCATCGAGACCATCACCTATATGCTGGAGGGGCACGTCGAGCATGGCGACAGCCTGGGAAACCAGGGGACGATCGGCCCGGGGGACGTGCAGTGGATGACCGCCGGCAGTGGGATCATCCACATGGAGATGCCCAAGGGGGACCCGGCCGGCCGGATGGGCGGGTTCCAGCTCTGGGCCAACCTCCCCGCCAGCCGGAAAATGATGCCGCCGCGCTACCGGGAAGTGAAGAGCGGCCAGATCCCCGAGGTTGATACGGGCGGGGGCGCCGTGATCCGGGTGATCTGCGGCGAATTGGCGGGGACGCGGGGGCCGGTCCGGGACATCGTCACCGCCCCGTCGTATCTCGACGTGCGGCTGCAGCCGGGGAGTCGGTTCGTCCACCCGACGCCCCCCGGCCACACCGTGTTCGCCTATTTCATCGGGGGCCGGGCATGGTGCGGCGAGGGGACCCGACCGCCGGCGGCGGGGAGCGGGGATGAAGAGCGCCGCGAGGCGTCGGGGGATCCCTGGGTGGAAGACGGGAACCTGATCCTCTTCGAGGACGGGGACCAGGTCGTCGTGCAGACGGGGGATGAGCCGGTCCGGTTCCTTCTCGTCTCCGGGCGCCCCATCGGGGAGCCGATCGCGTGGCACGGCCCGATCGTGATGAACACCCAGGAGGAGCTGGACATCGCCTTCGAAGAGTACCGCGCCGGCACCTTCATCCGTTCGCCGGAGGCCTGATTACCAAGCCGGCCAGAACGGGCGGACCGCCAGGACTGCCGCCCCGGGACGGGTCCGGATCCCGATGTCGGACCGGACCCGAGGCAGGCCGTTTCGGTGGGCATCTTGAAAGAGAGGAGAAGAGCCACCATGATCCAGGTCAGTGTGCTGTATCCCAACCAGCCGGGCGCCCGGTTCGATATGGAGTATTACCTCCGCTCCCACATCCCGCTGTGCCTCGAACGGCTGGGCCGGAGCCGGGCGCTCCGGGGCGTGGAGGTCCAGCGGGGCCTGGCGGGCGGGGCGCCGGGGACGGCGCCGGCGTTCATCGCCCTGTGCCATTTCCGGTTCGAGTCGCTGGCGGACTTCCAGGACACGTTCGGCGCGCACGCCGCCGAGCTGCAGGCGGACATCCCCAACTACACCGACGTTGTTCCCCTCATCCAGATCAGCGAAGTGGCGATCGCCCGGTGACTGCCGGCGCGATGAAGGTGCGGCAGCATAGCCCCGGGGCACTGGAACAAGGCATTTGCCAGGAGGACCGATGAACAGTCTGAAGAAGCAGATTCGATGGACGATGGCCCTGGGCGCCCTCGCCTTGCTGGCGGGGCTCCTATGCCATCTGGCGCTCACCGACATCGCCCACGGCGAGGCCGACACCACCCTGGAGTGGAACATCCTGCGCCTCGGGGCGGCCGTGGTCGCGGCGTTCTGGGGGGCGGCCCTGTTCACCCTCCGCCGGGTGCTGCGGGAGTTGCCTTGAAATGCGAGTCGATGCATCTTCAGGCAGCGGCGCAGAGTTCGCAGAGTGATAGGCGGCAATCCATCGACAGGCTCTTCTCCGCGCTCATTGCGTCTCTGTGCGAAATACAGGTTCGATAGCGATCGTGTATTCGAACGGTCACCGGTCATCCGTCGATTACGAACACGAGTGAACATGTTCCAAGGCACGCACCCGGTGATTGAAATAGCTGTCATCTCTGAATCGGGGTCGGGATCGGTATCGGGATCGGGGTCGGCTCTGGAATCGATAGCGATACCGATCCCGATACCGACCCCGATGGGAACAGGGGGGTATTTCCGAGTAAGCACGAGCACGAGCACGGATAGATCCCGATCCGCAATTCCTTCCCCCCGCCTTGCCCGTCCGGGCATTTTCTGCTATAAATGGGCCACTGCCGAAACTCCGGACCGGAGAGATTATTAAGGAGGAGAACCATGTCGAAAGGGTGCATCATTGCCGCGGTGATCGGCGCCGTCATCGTCGGCGTCCTGCTGATCGGGTTTTTCATCTACCAGTCCACCTACAACACCATCATCACCATGGACGAGAACGTGAAGGCCAAGTTCGGCAACGTCCAGGCCCAGTACCAGCGGCGCGCGGACCTCATCCCCAACCTGGTGGAAGTGGTCAAGGGCTACGCCGCCCACGAGCGCGGCACCCTCGAGGCGGTGGTCCAGGCCCGCGCGCAGGCCACCCAGACCAAGGTGGACCTCAACAGCGCCGAGTCGCTGAAGCAGTTCCAGGCCGCCCAGGGCTCCCTAAGCCAGGCCCTGAGCCGCCTGATGGTCGTCGTGGAGAATTATCCCGACCTCAAGGCCAACCAGAACTTCCTGGATCTGCAGGCCCAGCTTGAGGGGACCGAGAACCGGATCAAGCAGGCCCGCACCGACTACAACGAGGCGGTGCAAGGCTACAACAGCTACACCCGCAAGTTCATCGTGAACATCTTCTTCGGCGGAAAGTTTCCGGCGAAGCCGTATTTCGAGGCCGAGGCCGGCGCGGACAAGGCGCCCAAGGTGAAGTTCTAAAACCGAACATTGAACATCGAACATCGAACATCGAACATTGAAGTCGAACGGCAACTCCGTCCGGTAGGGTGTATCCCCTAAAGGGAAGGTGAGGGGCATGAACAAGTATGAAGAGCTGGAGGCGCTGTTTGCGAAGCACGGGCTGGCCGAGTTCCGCTGGGTTCAGCCCGGCAACATCGCCACCGGCCAGTGGGTACGCATGAAGTGCACGTACGGCTGTCCGGGCTACGGCCAGAACGCCTGCTGCCCGCCCAACGTCCCCGCCGTGGCGGAGTGCCGCCAGTTCTTCGACGAGTACACCCTGGCGGCGATCTTCCACTTCCAGAAGACGCTGGCGGACCCCGAGGAGCGCCACGCCTGGTCCGCCGGGATCAACCAGGCCCTGCTGAAGCTGGAGCGGGACGTCTTCTTGCTGGACTATCCCAAGGCGTTCCTGCTCTTCATGGACTCCTGCGGCCTCTGCGAGGAGTGCCCCGGCCGGCGGGAGGAGTGCCAGAACACCTATTCGGCCCGGCCGACTCCGGAGGCCCTGGCGGTGGACGTTTTCACCACCGTCCGCCGCTGCGGCCTGCCCATCGAGGTTGTCAAGGACTACGATCAGCCGATGAACCGTTACGCCATCCTGTTGATCGATTGAACGGCCCGCGGGATCCGGGCCGGTCCGGACGAGGAGAAAAACCGTTGCCCAAGCGATTCTACCTCTTGTTCCTGGCGGTATTCCTGGCGCTGTCGACCGCTCTGGCGTTCCCAGCCGTGGAAGTGCCGGCGCTCAAGGCGCGCGTCAACGACCTGGCCGGGGTACTCTCACCCGAGGACGCCGCCGCCATGGAGAAATTCCTGGCCGACTTCGAGGCCAAGACCAGCAACCAGGTGGCGGTGCTGATCGTCCCCAGCCTGCAGGGGCAATCCATCGAGGATTACGCCATTGCGGCGGCCCGGAAGTGGGGCCTGGGGACGAAAGAGCACGACAACGGCGTGCTGCTCATCGTGGCGGTCCAGGACCGGGTGATCCGGATCGAGGTGGGCACCGGCCTCCAGGGCGCCCTGACCGACCTCCAGAGCAGCCGGATCATCCGCAACGAGATGGCGCCGCTCCTGGCGAAAGGGCATGAGCAGTGGGGCGCGGCCGTCTGGGCCGGCGTGCGGGCCATCGCCCAGGCCACCGTCGGCGAGTACAAGGCCGCGGACAAGGGCTCCGGAGGCGGAGGCCTGGTGGGTGCGCCCGCCAACATCCCCGTGCTGCTGGCGGTCGGTTATTTCGTCCTGGGCTTCCTCGGCCGGCTGCTCAAGGTCTGGGTCGCCGTCCTCGTCGGGGCGATCGCCGGTTTCCTCTTCTTTGGGCTGACGGGGATCGTGATGGGCGCCATCCTGGCACTGGGGGCGGCGTTGACCATGACCGGACGCGGCGGCGGCTTTCACGTGGGCGGCGGTGGGATCGGCGGGGGCTTCTCCGGCGGGGGAGGCTTTTCCGGCGGCGGATTCGGCGGCGGATTTTCCGGCGGCGGCGGCTCCTTCGACGGGGGCGGCGCCTCCGGCCGGTTCTGAGGAGGCGGCATGGCCAAGGGAGACTTGATCCGGCAATTCCTGGACGAGGAGCAGCTGGCCCGGATCGGCCGGAAAGTGGGCGAATGCGAGAAGTCGACCTCCGGCGAGATCCGCGTCGTCATCCGCGAGACGAAGGACTGGGTGGCCAAGCTCCTGCGCCTGTCGCTGCGCCGCCTGGTGGTGGAGGAGTTCTACCGCCTGCGCATGCAGAAGACCCGGGAACGCACCGGCGTCATCCTTTACTTCCTGCTGGAAGACCGCCAGTTCTACATTTACGGGGACAAGGGGATCCACGCCGCCGTGGGGCAGGAGACTTGGGACCGGGTCGCCGGGGAGGTCGCTGCCGCCGCCCGGGAGCAGAACCTCTGCGAAGGGATCCTGCTGGGGCTGGAGCGGATCGGCGCGATCCTGGCCGAGCGCTTCCCCATCCGCCCGGACGACGTCAACGAGCTGCCGAACGAAGTCGAACTCCGCTAATCCTCACCGCAAAGGCGCAAAGGCCGCAAAGCAAGCCATTTGTCATTTGCCATTGGCCATTTATCATTTTCCATTTCAAAGGGACCAAGCCAACTGCGATGATCCATTCGGACAGTAACGGATCATCCTTCGAAAAATGTCAAATGACAAATGTCAAATGTCTAATGGAAAATGGATTCCCAACCGCCTTTGTGAGGCTTCAGCCAGAGGGGGGGAAGAAAGCCTGGATGAGGAGGTCGGGGCCGAGGCGGCGGACTTCCGCCACCTCTAGGCGGGGGCAGCCGTCGGCGGTGGTGGGACCCAGGTCACCGAGGAGGGGCAGTCCGCCGTCGCCGTAGAGCTTGGGCGCCAGGAAGAAGCAAGCCTCGTTGGCCAGGCCCTGCCGGACGAAGGCGGTCAGCACGTCGCGCCCGCCCTCCACCAGCACCGAGGTGACCTGCTCCGCCCCCAATTGCTCGAGGACAAGGTCCAGCGGCAGTCGGGCCTCCGGAACCTCACCCCCCGGCAGGGGCGTCACCTTCACCCCGCGGGCCTCCAGGGCATGCCTCCGCTCGGCATCGGCCGCCGCCGCGCAGAAGATCTCCAGGGGATGCTCCGCCGCCGTCCTCACCAGCCGGGACTCCAGGGGGATCCGCAGCGCCGCGTCCAGCACGATCCGGCGCAGCGGCGTCGGGCGAGGGCGCTTGTACCGGCAGGTCAGGGCGGGGTCGTCGGCGAGTACCGTGCCGATCCCGGCCAGGATGGCGTCGCAGCGGTAGCGCAACCCGTGGGCGGCGGCGCGGGCGGACTCCCCGGTGATCCAGCGGGCCGGGCCGGCTGCCGGCGCGATCCGGCCGTCCAGCGACAGGGCCGCCTTGAGCACCACCCACGGCCGCCGGCGGGTGATGTGCTTGACGAAGGCGCGGTTGAGCCGCTCGAACGGCCCGGGATCCGGCGCCAGCTCCACCGCGATGCCCCGCTGGCGCAGGAACTCGATTCCGCGCCCCGAGACGAGGGGATTCGGGTCCACCATGCCGCAGACGACCCGGCGGATTCCGGCGGCGGCGACCGCCTCGGCGCAGGGCGGGGTCCGCTTGTGGTGGCTGCAGGGCTCCAGGGTGACGTAGAGGTCGGCCCCGCGGGCGGCCTCGCCGGCCTGTCCGAGGGCGATTCGCTCGGCGTGGTGCCGGCCGGCGTAGGTGTGGGTGCCCTGCCCGACGATCCGGCCGTCCCGGACCACCACCGCGCCCACCAGGGGATTGGGGCTGGCGCGGCCGGTCCCGAGGCAGGCCAGGCGGAAGGCCCGGCGCATCGGGTCAGGGATTGTCTTCATGGATCAGGCGCAGCCGGACGCGCTGGATCTTGCGGTCGTCCACTTCCAGCACCTGGATCTGCACCCCGTTGGTGACCAGTGTCTCGTCTGGTTGGGGCAGCCGGCCGAGCTGCTTGATGATGAGGCCGGCGACGGTGTTGTAAGCCTCGTCCCAGAGGTCCACCCCGACGGCCTGCTCGATGTCGCTCAGCTCCGTGTCGCCGTCCATGGTCCAGGTGTCGCCCTCGTGGAGGATGGTCACCTCCTCGGGCTGGTCCTCGTCGCGGATCTCGCCGACGATCTCCTCGATCAGGTCCTCCAGGGTCACCAGCCCGGCTACGCCGCCATACTCGTCCACGACGATGGCCATGTGCTCCACCTGCTGCTGCATCTCGCGCATCAGCTCCGACACCCGCTTGGTCTCGGGGACGAAGGTCGCCGGGCGAATCAGCTCGTCGATCGGCTCGCTCGCCGCCTCCGCTGTGTAGCGCGCCAGCAGGTTCCTCATGTAGACCACGCCGACGATGGAGTCGATCCGTTCCTTGTACACCGGGATCCGGCTGTGGAAGGACTGGACCATGAGCTGCCGCAGCTCCTCCAGGGTGGCCGTGCTGCTCACCGCCACGATGTCGGTGCGGGGGGTCATGACCTCCCGGACGATGGTGTCGCCGAACTCCACCACCTGCTGGATGATCTTGCTCTCTTCCTGCTCGAAGATGCCCTCCTCTTCGCCCACGTCCAGGAAGGCCTGGACCTCCTCGTCGGAGATCTCGTCCTCGCCGTCCTCCGTCTCCTCCAGCGCCTCGTGCCGGCGGGCGGCCAGCCGGATGGCCGGGAAGCCCAGCGCCGAAAAGATGTAATACACCGGGCGCAGGAAGCCGATCAGGCGGGCGAAGGTCTTCTCCGGCTCGGCGCCGGCCATGGCCCAGGGGATCCACTGGTGCAGCAGCAGGACCAGCGCCAGCATGATCAGGAGGGTCAGGGGCAGCCGCAGCGGCACCTGGAGCAGCTCCAGGATGGAGAAGATCACCAGCGCCAGCAGGACCTGCAGGAAGTGGAGGAAGAACTGCAGGGGGATCAGGACGCGGAACTTGCCCTTGGCCAGCTGCGCCAGGACGCGGTCCGGCAGGCGGTTCTTCATGCGGTCCAGCAGCAGCTTGATGTCCACCCGGGTCATCCGGGAAAGGGTGTTTTCCACCACGGCGTAGACGGTGATCACCACCAGGACGGCGAGGGCGCCCGCCAATTCGAGGAAGAGTGTGGTTTCCAAATCCATTATTTGTTAGTACCCCGCAGGATCGACGGTTGCATATATACCACGACCGCCCCGGAGAGGCAAGCGGGACGCGGAAGGCGGGACCTCCGGCGATCCAGGCGGAAATCCGGCATTGCCGGAACGGCCGCCGGACCGTATAATCCCCCAGGATCCCGGTCGTCCCGGCCCGTCGATGCGCCTGAAATCATCGGAACAGGAGAGAGGATATGCCCCGTGAAGTCTACCACCTGGCCCTGAACGAGAAAATGCTGGAGGGCGCCGCCGTGGCGCTGCTGCCGGGCGATCCCAAGCGCGTGGAGAAGATCGCCAAGACAGCTCCCTTCGAAAAGGCCCGCGAGCTGGCCGACAAGCGGGAGTACCGCACCTGGATCGCCTACGCCGGCGGGGTGCCGGTGCTGGTCACCTCCACGGGCATCGGCGGCCCCTCGGCCAGCATCGCCATCGACGAGCTGGCCCAACTCGGGGTGCGGACGATGCTGCGGGTGGGCACCACCGGGGCGATCCAGCCCCACGTCAAGGTGGGCGATGTAGTCATCACGTCCGGGGCGGTCCGGCTCGACGGCGCCTCCACCCACTATGCCCCCATCGAGTATCCGGCGGTGGCGCACCACGAGGTGGTCACCGCGCTGGTGGACTCCTGCATCGCCCAGAGCATCCCCTGCCAGGTAGGCATCACCGCCTCGTGCGACACGTTCTACCCCGGCCAGGAGCGGCGCGACTCCTTCACCGGCTACGTCCCGCGGCGGTTCCAGGGCGCCACCGAGGAGTGGCAGCGGCTGCACGTGCTGAACTACGAGATGGAGGCGGCCACCCTGCTGACGCTCTGCAGCGCCATGGGCCTGCGCGGTGGCTGCGTCGAGGGCGTGATCGTCAACCGGGCGGTGAGCGAGCACATCACCGCGGCGGACCTGGAGCTGGGCGAGCGCAACGCGGTCAACGCCGCGGTCAACGCCGCCGCCCGCCTCGTGTCCCGTTAGCCAAGGAACTCTGCCCTGGCTGCTTTACATTCCTGAGTTCCTGAGTTTCAGATTGATTGCGGATTTCGGATTGCGGATTTCGGATTGCGGATTGAAAACCATTCGTGTGGTTGGTGTGGTTCGTGGTTAATTGCGGATTTCGGATTCTGGATTGCGGATTGGATCCCTTTCGTGTGTTTCGTATATTTCGTGGTTGAGTTCCGGGAGATGAGATGCGCATTCGCGTGAGCCCCAGGCTGCTGAGCTGGATCATCGCGCCGCTGGTGCGGCTGTGGGGGATGACCCTGCGCGTGCGCTTCGACAAGCGGGAGGAGCTCGACCGCCTGCGCCAGACCGGCGGCGTGGTGGTGCTCTGGCACTGCCAGCTCATGCTGCTGGCCTGGTACTTCCGCAAGTACCGCTTCCGGCCGCTGATCTCGCTCCACCGGGACGGGGAGCTGGCCTCCCAGGTGGCGGAGCGGCTGGGCTACCGGCCGGTGCGCGGCTCGTCCACCCGCGGCGGCGACAAGGCCATCTGGGAGCTGAAGCGGCACCTGGACGCCGGCGAGGTCATCGTGCTGATCGCCGACGGCCCCAAGGGCCCGGCGCGCCGGTTCAAGGAGGGCTTCCTCCTGCTCGGCTCGATCACCGGCAAGAAGATCTACCCGGTGCTGTTCGCCGCCGACCGGAAGTGGGCCCTGCACTCGTGGGACCGCTTCCAGATCGTCAAGCCGTTCGGCCGCGTGGTCATCACCGGCGCCGAGGTGTCGGTGCCTCCGTTGGAGCGCGCCGCGCTGGGTCCCCACCGCGAGGCCATCGAGCGGCGCATGGCCGAACTGGAGGAAGAAGCCGGCCGGCTGCTGCGGGAGCCGAACGCCGAACCTCGAACGTCGAACGTCGAACGCTGAACTCCAACACGCCGAGTATCGAAGGATTCCCCTCAAGTAGTTTGGCTGGGATCGGCCGGGCTGGGCGCCGGCCAGGCGAGCACCCGGCAGCCGTTCTTGCCGGCGTTCTTCACCTGGTACATGGTCTGGTCGGCGAGGTGGATCGCCTCGTCCAGGGTGGCCGGGGCCGCCGCGAAGGCCACCGCGCCGAGGCTCGCCGTGACCGGCCAGCCGCCCGCCTCCATGGCCGCCCGCAGCAGGTCCAGGAGCTTGGGGGCGAACCGGCGGGCGCCAGCCAGGTCGGTGGACGGCAGGAACAGGGCGAATTCGTCGCCGCCGAGGCGGGCTACCAGATCGGCCCGGCGGGTGGAGGCCAGGAGGGTCTCGGCGACGGCGCGCAGCAAGCGGTCCCCCTCCGCGTGGCCGCGGGTGTCGTTGACGAGCTTGAAGTCGTCCAGGTCGATGTACATGACGGTGAACGGCGCCTGCAGCCGGCCGGCCAGGAGGAAATAACGGCCGGCTTCCTCCTCGAAGGCCCGGGAGTTCAGGATGCGGGTGACGGGATCGGTGCGGGCCAGCTGCGCCTCCGTCCGGATCCGCTCCTGCACCAGCACCAGCAGCCAGCCGATGATGGAGAAGAAGCTGAAGCGGACGGCGGTGTTCCACAGGGGGATGAAGGGATTCAGATAGGGGTGGCCGGAGGAGATGTCCACGAAAAACCAGACTACCGCGGCGATGATGGCCGTCGGGATGCCTTGGGGGCGGCCGCCGTACCAGGCCACCAGGGCCACGGGGGCGACGTAGAAGATGGACAGGGCCAGTTCGTAGCCGGTGATGAGATCGATCCAGCCGATGAAACCGGTCAGCACCAGGCCGAGGGCGAAGATGGCCTGCGGGGAACGCCGCTGGAACCAGGGATCGAGGGTCCGGAGAAGCCTGAGCATCACCGCCTCCTCCGCGATAGAGAGCGCGGACGATCGCATTCATTCAATATACTGCGGTCGTCCGGGCAGGGCAAGGGATTCCCGGGGTCTGCCGGCGGAGGTTTCTGCTATAATCCGGCCATGACGCGATCCGATTCCAGCGCATCCCCCATGTTCCCGAGGGAAAGACTGGGCCTGGCCGTGGCGGCGGGAGTCCTGCTCGCCGCCGGCGTGGCGGCATGGCTGGCCATGACGCCGGTCCAGGAAGATCCCTACCGCCAGCTGCGGCCGCGGCTGCCGGCGGAGGTGGCCGGCTGGCGGGCCGCCGGCGGGGACCGGGAATACGACGACCAGACCATCTTCCAGTACATCGACGGCGGCGGCGAGGTCTACCGGGCCTACGGCATGCGCCTCTGCCTGGCCCGCCGCTACGAGCGGGCCGGCCAGCCGGCGCTGCTGCTGGACCTCTTTGACATGGGCCGGCCGGCGGACGCCTACGGGGTGTTCACCCACGACCTGGAGGGCGAGCCCGCCGGCATCGGCCTGGACTCGCGCTACCGGCCGGGCTGGCTGACGTTCTGGCAGGGCCGGTTCTACGTCTCCGTCACCGCCGAAGCCGAGACGCCGGAGGCGGGGGAGGCCGTCCGGGAGCTGGGCCGCCGTCTGGCGGCGCTGATCCCGCGGGAGGGCGGCCGGCCGGAAATCCTGTCGCTTCTGCCCCCCGGCGGGCTGGCGGCCGGCCGCGTGGTGTACTTTCACCACCCGGTGATCCTGAGCGCCCACCTGTACCTGGAGGACACCGCCGTGCTGCAACTCTCGCCCCGGACGCCGGCGGTCCTGGCGGAGTACCGGCGGGACGGCCCGGAACCCGCCGCCAAGCCCGCCAAGCTGCTGCTGGTGGTCTACCCGACCGCGGCCCAGGCGGCGCAGGTGCGGTCGGATTTCGCCTTCGCCTACCTGGAGGACCAGGCCGACGCGGGGCTCGCCCGGGCCGAAGACGGCACCTGGACGGCGGTGGGCTGCGCCGGCCGCCGCCTGGCGGTGGTGCTGGACGCCGCTTCGCCGGTCACGGCGCGGGACCTGCTCCAGGAGGCGCTGCGGTAGCGCCCGCCGTACCTCGCGCCCTCCGGGCGCGTGTCGGACCGCCGCCGTACCTCGCGCCCTCCGGGCGCGTGCCGGACCGCCGCCGTACCTCGCGCCCTCCGGGCGCGTGTACGATGGAACGAACCGGCGGGTACTTCCTCCCGCGCCGCGAACGGCGCGGGCTACGTCATGGAGCGCCGGCATCCTACCGGCGATAGATCGGGATTTGTTGATTCCGATTTACAATGCGACTGAATTGGCAGCATATCTCCGAGACGGAGAGTGGTATTTTGAAGACCATAATCGGATTTTCCTGGGTTTCGACGAAGGCTTGATGCCGTGTCATGAACATTGGCTTCATGGCAACCGGTGAAAGGATCTGGCGGCAATATTCAGAAATTACGAATTTCGTATCTTCTTTTCCGGAATAATGGGCGGGAGGATTCGATGGCGACCATACGGATTCGAGGGAAGGGCCACGTGACGATCCCCGCGCGGGTCCGAAAGAAATATGGCCTGGCCGAAGGCGACACTTTCACCTTGGTGGATCTGGGCGAAGGCTGCTTGCTGTTAACGCGAAGGATTTCCCAGGTTGAGCAATCTGGCGATCGGATGGCCCGGATCATGACAGGGGAAAAGATCAGCGAGGAGGAAATGTTGCAGGCACTGGTGGAAGAACGGGAGCGCTTCTACCAGGAGTGATAGAAGAAAGGAGTGATGAAATGAGAGACGACCATTTCACCCGCCGGGATTTCCTCCGGGCCGGGTCGCTGGCGGCGCTGGGGGCGGGACTGGGGCTGGCCGGTGCGGGATCCGCGGCGGCGGCGCAGGCCCAGCCGGGCGCGGCGGCTGCCGCGGCGGCCGGCGGGAAGAGCCGGGTGATCCTGATCCGCGACCCGCAGGTGGTCACTGCCGGTGGGCAGACCGATCCGGCGCGGCTGAGCGCCATGCTGGACGAGGCCATGAAGGCGCTCTTCGACGTGAGGGACCCGCGCGACGCCTGGCGGCAAGTAGCTGGCACAGCCGACGTGGTGGGTTTCAAGACCAATGTCTGGACGCCGCTGCCCACTCCGCCGGCCCTGGCCGAGGCAGTGCGCGAGCGGCTGGCGGCCGTCGGAGTGAAGCCGGGCGACTTCGCCGCCGACGACCGCGGCGTGCTGTCCCACCCGGTGTTCCAGAAGTCCACGGTGCTGGTCAACGCCCGGCCGATGCGCTCCCACCATTGGGCCGGCCTGGGCACCTGCGTCAAGAACTACATCATGTTCGTGCCCGACCCGCCGGCGTACCATCCCAACTCCTGCGAGAACCTGGGTGCCATCTGGCACAAGCCCCACGTGGCGGGCAAGACCCGGCTCAACATCCTGGTGATGCTGACTCCCCAGTTCCACGGCGTCGGGCCGCACAGCTTCAGCCCCACTTACGTGTGGACCTACGGCGGGCTGATCGTGAGCCGCGACCCCGTCGCCGCCGACGCCACCGGCGCCCGGATCATCCAGGCGCGGCGGCGGGAGTATTTCAAGGAAGACCGGCCCATCAGCCCGCCGCCGCTGCACATCGCCGCCGCCGACACGAAGTTCGGCCTGGGGCAGAGCCGGCCGGAGCGGATCGACCTGCGGATTCTGGGCAGCAAAGAAGGTCTGTTGATTGAAGCATGAAAATTGCACGCAGAGACGCAGAGCACGCAGAGAAAGCACAAATAATTGATTTTAAATTCTCTGCGGCCTCTGCGCCTCTGCGTGTAATAGATCGGAACACGATCATGGGAGTGAAGGCGGCTTCGCGATGACGGTGCACCTGCCATTCGAGGAGGAGCTGGTGGCGGCGACGTTCCGGAACCGCCCGAATCGCTTCCTGGTGGAGGCGGAGCTGGACGGCCGGACGGTCCGGGCGCACCTCCACGACCCCGGCCGGCTGCGGGAGCTGCTGGCGCCGGGCGCCGAGCTGCGGCTGAAACCGGCCGCCCCCGGCGCCCCGGCCCGGAAGACCGCCTGGACCGCGGCGCTGGTGCGCGCCGGCGCGGGGTGGGTTTCCATCGACTCCGGCCTGCCCAACCGGTTCGTCGAGAAGTGCCTGCGCGCGGGGGCGATCCACGAGTTCCGCGACTACGCCGTGGCCCGGCGCGAGGTCCCCTTCGGCCGCAGCCGCTTCGACTTCCAGCTGGTGGGCAGCGGTATGGACATCCTGCTGGAGGTCAAGTCGGCCACCTTGGTGGCGGACGGCCTGGCCCTCTTCCCCGACGCCCCCACCGCCCGCGGCGCGCGCCACCTGCGCGAGCTGGCGGAAGCCTCGGCGCGGGGCTACGCCGGCACGGTCCTGTTTCTGGTCCAGCGCGCCGACGCCTGCGCCCTGCGGCCCCACGGCGGCATCGACCCCGCCTTCGCCCGCGCCCTGCGCGAAGTCTACCGCGAAGGGGTGGAGGTGCTGGCCTACACCGCCGCCGTCAGCCCCGCCGGCATGAGCCTGGGCCGCCGCATCCCGGTGTTCCTGGATCCGCCGGAGGTGCGGCCGTGAGCGCGCCGCCCCCCTCCCATCCCGCCACCGCCGGGGCCTACCAATGCCCGGCCGAGCTGCTGCGCGACCACGCCGCCCGGCACGGGGTCGATCCGGGTCGGCTGCCGCCGGAGCTGCGCGCCGACCTGGCCCTGGCCGCCGGTTGCGCCGCCGGGTCGGAGGCGGCCTGGGAGCACTTCTTCCGCGCCTACCGGCCCTTCCTGGACCACGTGGCGCTGCGGCTGGCCCGGAACGCCGCCGACGCCGAGGATTTGGCCTCCCACATCGTCACGGCCCTGCTGGCGGGCAAGATCGCCCAGTACGCCGGCCGGGGCAACCTGCGCGGCTGGCTGCGGGCGGTGACGGTCCACCTCTTCCTGGACCGCCGTCGGCAGCAGCAGCGCCACCGCCTGGAGGAGCTGCCGGACAACCTCTCCCTGCCCGCCCCCGAGGAGCGGGACGAGGGCGACTGCGAGAAGCACTTCCGCCGGCCCCTGCTGGAGGAGGTCGCCGCCGAGCTGGCCGGCTCGCTGCGGCGCTTGCCCGAGCGGGAGGCCGCGTTCCTCAACCTGTATTATTTCCAGGGCCGGACCCTGGCCGAGGCGGCCGCCCTGCTGGGCGTGCACGAATCGTCAGCCAGCCGCTGGAACGGCAAGATCCTGGCCCGGATCGGCAAGCAACTGCGGGGGCTGCTGCTGCGGCGCAAGGGCTGGACCCAGGCCGACCTGGCCGAGTTCCTGGAACGCTGCCTGGGCTACTTCGCCGGGCGGCTGGAGAAGATCCGGCGGACGCTGGACGAAGATTTTTCGCGCAAGCGCGGGGGGAATCCGCGTCTTACCGATGAAGGCGGCCGGGGCGGCGGGCAGCGGCCCGGTCCCGGCACTCCGGCTTCCGGGAAGCCGGGGGAGGACGACGATGAATCCTAGGGCGCTGGAAAAATTCACGCGGAGCCTGCTCGGCCTGCTCGGGCGGACGGAGCCGGATCGGGACTGCCTCGACGAGGCCACTCTGGCCGCCCTGGCGGCGGGGGAGCGATTGCCGTTCCGCGGGCGCCGGCGCGCCGCCCGCCACGCCTCCCGCTGCCCCGCCTGCATGGAGAAGCTGCTCCTGCTGCGGGAGCTGGAAGGGCGGGCGTCCGAGCCCCTCTTCCAGCCCGGCCCGGCGCGGTGGGCGTGGTCGCCGGCCTGGCGGCCGCTGGCCTCGGCGGCGGCGCTGGCCCTCGTGGCCGGCCTGCTGTACCTGGGCGGCGTCACCTACCAGCGCCTGAGCGTCCGCGAGGCACCCGAACTGGCCAAGCTGCCCGCGGAAGAGGCGCCCGCGGGAGCTCCATCCACTCCGCTGGCGGAATCGAAGGCAGCGCCGGCGCCCGCAGCACCTGCAGCGGAGCGGGGACGGGCCGAAGGATTCGCAGCGACCGGGGCGAAGGGCGGTGGGGCCGCCGCGGACAAGAAGGAAACCGTAACCCCCGGCGCCGTCGGCGGGATCCAGCCTTCGATGCTGGCCGAGCGGCAGGCGGAAGCCGAAACCCCGGCCGAAGAAACCAAGAAGGCCCGCCGGGACGAGTTCGCTCCCGAACCGGCCGCTCCGGCTCCGGCCGCGCCATCCGATCTGGCCAGGAACCAGGCCGCGCGGGACCGCGAGAAGGACGAGGCCGTCGTCCAATCCCGGCTGGCCGAGCCGGCACCGGCGGCGTCCCCGGCGCCTGTGCCGGCCGCGGGGGCGGGGGCCGCCTCCGAGGATAAGATGAACCTGGCGGGTCGGGAGGAGGGCGGCGCGGCGGCGCGGACCGCCTCGAAGCAGGAGAGGGCCAAGGGCGACCGGCCCGACCTGCCGGGGCGGCTGGCCGCGCTGTGCCGGGCGGAATCGCCGGACAACCCGGTGGTGCACTGGATGGGGAAGACTTTCCGGCGGGTGCGGGGCGAGCTGGTGGAGGAGGGGATCTGCGAGGCGCTGGGCCGCCGGACCATCGACTACGCCCGGGCGGAGGAGGCCGCCCGGTTCCGGCGCTCGCCGGGTTACGACAGCGCCTGGCGCGGCGTCTGGATCCTCACCCCCGACGCGATCCTGCTGATAGAATAAGCAGTCAGAGAAACATGTCAGGATTCAGAAAAAATAGTACCCCGCCATGGAACTGGTAAACTAAATCTACGAGTATCTGGACCATGAAAAGATTCTTTCTAATTCTGTTCGTATCGGCAATCTTTTGCACTGGTCTTTCGTGGTTTGTCAAATATGAATACTGCATGTCTGGCGACGGAAGAGGATTCCCTTTCGCTATGACTCATCCCGGTCATGGACCAGCTCCACTTGAACTTGAGTATGACGGCCAAGCGATTGAAGGAACGGTCTTTGATATAATTTCTTTCGGATTGAATCTGATAACCTGGTCAATTTTGGTTGGGCTGCCCTTAGCCGTTTTCGACGGGCGAAAAAATCGACGCAAACTTAATCAGTCATCCAACATACCCATAGGCGAGATCAAGGTTGACGACGCAGGTCGATTGTTGGTCATGCCTGTGCTTCCACGGAGGGAGAACTTCGAGTTCATTTACCGAGCAGCCATGGAAATCAGATGGGACCAGTCGAGCCGCTGCCTCGTGTCGCCTTCGCCACAGCAGAGAGGTTGGTCCTACGTAGACTGGTTTCGACAGACGCTCCAGGCCGTCGCCAATGAATACGGAGTAAAGCTGCAGATTGGACCTTGGACAAAGTGGTCCGTATCCGACGCTGTTCGTAATCAGATAGAAGAGTGGTGGGAAGAACAGATTCAGAAGACGTAAGGCCCTGCCAAACCAAGTGTTGAATTTATGGGTCCCGAGCCGCACGCGAGAGTCACTGAGTATTGACTGGATATTGCCTGCTTAGAATCCCTGATTTTCGTCGTTTCTCTCTCTCCGTCCCCCCGTCTCCCTATCCTATAGAAATCGGAAAGCTTACGAAAAGAGATGGCGTCAGGCTCTGTCACGACCCGGACGCCGGACAGAGGTCAGTACCGGTGGGCGTCAGAGGCTTTGTCCCAACTGCAATTATTCCTGTTCCCGCAGACCGCGGATTTCCAGCCCGGAGGGCGCCCTAAAATAACCCCATGCGTGAGCATGGGGCCCAGCGCAGCGTGAGTAGTATTTCAGATTTCCAACCCCTGAGCCCCGCCCAGGGGCGGCATACAACACACCGAACATGCGACTTCCGGCTTTGGCGCGAGGCGCCGGACAGCCTAAGATTATGCCGCCCCAGAGCGGGCTCAGAGAGGAGATCCGGAGCACGCGGAATTCGCACGTCCCGCCCCATGCTCACGCATGAGGTTATTTTAGGGCGCCTTCCGGGCTGACGCCTTCCTTTCAATCCACTCGGGATGAGTGTTACGACATGGTCTCGTCAGCCACCGGCGGGGAGCTTGGCTCAGCTGGCGACGACGATCGGCGTCTTCAAGACAAACAGATATCGGAGTGACGACTCGCGCCGGTTGTGGATGATCCCGGTGCCGACATCCTGGCGGGGGTTACGCATCGCGCCGGCGGCTGACGCCTGCCGGTACTGACGAGGTGGCGAGGGCTGTGTGCCGCGCCGGTCGCTGACGCTCCCGGTACTGACCGCTTGCCGGCCTCGATGATTGTCGCCGATTCGCCCCACCGCCGTTTCGCCGTTTCCGTCTCCCCGTCTCCCCGTCCCCCCGTCTCCCCGTCTCCCCGTCTCCCCGTCCCATGGAACGCGGCAGGCTCACGGGATTACCGAAATGCCGGGTTGCTCCCGCAGCGTCCCAATGCGGCGTGTCCAGGGATAGGCCCGCTGCAGCTCCGCCAGCACGGCCGCGACCGCCGGCTCGGGCACGGCCAGCAGCAGCCCCCCCGACGTCTGGGCGTCGTACAAGGCGTTCACAATGCCGGGATCCAGGCCGTCGGCGGTTTCCACGTGGGGCCGCAGGTACTCGCGGTTGGCCAGGCTGCCGCCGGGCATCTTCCCCTCCCGCAGCAGCGGCAGGGCGTCGGGCATCACCGGCACGGCGCCTGCCCGGATCTCCGCCCCGACGCCCGAGGCGGCGCACATCTCCCACAAGTGCCCGAGCAGCCCGAAGCCGGTGACGTCGGTGGCGGCGCGGATCCCGTGGCGGTGCATCACCGGCACCGCGTCGGCGTTGAGCCGGGCCATGGTCTCGATGCAGGGGCGGATGTCGTCCTCGGTCTTCTTCCCTGCCTTCAGGGCGGTGGTCAGGGCGCCGGTGCCCAGCGGCTTCGTCAGCAGGAGGGCTTCGCCGGCGCGGGCGTTGCGGTTCAGCGCCAGGCGGCCCTCCGCGACGACGCCCGTCACCGCCAGGCCGTACTTGGGTTCGGGGTCGTCCACGGTGTGGCCGCCGGCGATGGCGATGCCGGCCTCGGCGGCCTTGTCCAGCCCGCCGCGCAGGATCTGCCGCAGGTGCTCCAGTCCCAGCGACTTGGGGAAGGTGACGATGTTCAGGGCCGTCACCGGCGTGGCGCCCATGGCGTAGACGTCCGACAGGGCGTTGGCGGCGGCGATGCTGCCGAAGAGGTAGGGGTCGTCCACCACCGGGGTGAAGAAGTCCACGGTCTGCACGAGCAGCAGGCCGGGCTGCACCTCGAACACCGACGCGTCTTCGGCGGTGTCGAATCCCACCCGCAGCCGGGGATCGGGAAAGGCCGGCAGGCCCTCCAGCGCCTGGCCCAGCTCCGCCGGGCCCAGCTTGGACGCTCAGCCGGCGCAGCGCACGAACTGGGTCAACCTCACCTTCTCGTTCAACGACACCTCCAAAGGACCAACTCCGATCGAATATTAACCGCAAAGGCGCAAAGGACGCAAAGATTTTTCCGGCTGGAAACCAACCCGTCAGGAGGGTATCAGATTGCCTTACATGGATGCTTGGTTTTGGCCCTCAATGGGTTTGCGCTTTGCGTTCTTTGCGCCTTTGCGGTTGATCTCCGAATCAGGATTTGCCGGAGAGGAGCGCCTGGAAGCGCGGGTCCTGCAGGAACGGCGCGAAGTCCTTGTCCTCCTGGATTTCCTTCGTGTCCTTGAACCCGGCCTCGAAGCTCTTCCGCAGGAAGTAGAGCACTTTGTCGACGTCCCCGACCTGGGCGTACAACTTGGCGTAATAGTAGAAGCGCTTCTGGTCTTCAAAGCTCGCGGCGCCCAGCTCCAGGCCGCCGGGCCGCTCCCGCGTCAGATACTCCGGGTCCAGCTGGACCAGCTTGTGCATGGTGTCGATGCCCTGCAGGTACTTCTTCTTGGCGAAGTACACGTTGGCCAGGTTGTAGTACGCCAGCAGGAAGCGAGGGTCCAGCTCGATGGCCTTCTTGTACGCCTTGATGGCGTTCTTGTACTGCTTGCGGACGTGGTAGACCGCGCCGAGGTTGTTGTAGGGCCGCGCGTACTTCGGGTCGAGCTTGCTCGCCTTCTTGAAGTAGGTCCGGGCGGCGTCCAGCTGGCCGTTCTGCAGGTAGGTGAGGCCGAGGTAGTTGCAGATCTCGGCGCTTTTGGGCTCCTGTTGCAGGGCCAGCAGGAGTTCCTCCAGGGCCTCGTTGTAGTGCTTCAGCGCCAGTTTGACCTTGGCCTTCTCGAGGTGGACGTTGCTCGACGGGGCGGTGCCGGGTGGAGCGGATTGGGCTTCCTGGGCAGCGGCTGCGCCCGCGAGACCGAGGGCGAGGGTCGCGACCAGAACGAAGGTGGGGAGACGCATGGCCGACCTCCTGAGCCGGTTTCTGCCCGTCATTGTACGACAAATCGGACCGAAGGGTTGGAAAAAACCGCGCTCCGGCGACCTTCCCTGCATCGGGAGGCCCGGATCCTTTCGCCGGGTGGCGCATCCAAACAGGTGCCGGGGACGGATCGACCGGACGGTGCCCGCGTGGACGGGCGCCCCCGGTTCTCCCCGACATCTCCAAATCAGAGGGTGCAACGATGAAGTGGTCCTGGCGGGTTGGATCGTATGCCGGCATCGGCGTGTACATCCACGCGACCTTCCTCCTGCTCATCGGCTGGGTGGTGCTCACCCACTGGCTTCGAGGAAAGAGCCTGGCCGTCACCGCGGAGGGCGTCCTGTTCATGCTCGCGCTCTTCGCCTGCGTGCTGCTGCACGAGTTCGGCCACGCCCTCACGGCCAAGCGCTTCGGCATCAGGACGCGCGACATCACCCTCCTGCCCATCGGGGGCGTGGCGCGCCTCGAGCGCATGCCTGACGACCCCCGGCAGGAGCTCTGGGTCGCGCTGGCCGGCCCGGCGGTCAACGTCGTCATCGCCGCGGCGCTGTTCGGCTGGCTGGCCGTGACCAACGCCCTCGAGCCGCTGTCCAAGCTCGCGGTTGCCGAGGGTTCATTCGTGGAGCGGCTGCTGGTCGTGAACGTCTTCCTGGTCCTCTTCAACATGCTGCCGGCGTTCCCCATGGACGGCGGCCGGGTGGTCCGGGCGCTGCTGGCCACCCGCATGGAGTACACCAAGGCGACCCACATCGCCGCTCTGCTGGGGCAGGGGATGGCCTACCTGTTCGGGTTCCTCGGGCTGCTGTTCAACCCGTTCCTTTTGTTCATCGCCTTTTTCGTCTGGATCGGCGCGGCGCAGGAGGCCAGCATGACCCAGATGAAGTCCGCCCTGTCCGGCATCCCGGTCAGCCGGGCCATGCTGACGGACTTCCAGGTCCTCCTGCCGGGGGATCCGCTGTCGGCGGCCGTGGAGAAGATCCTGGCAGGTTTCCAGCACGACTTCCCGGTCCTCGAGGGCAACGAGGTGGTGGGGGTCCTGACGCGGGAGGACCTGATGCGCGCCCTGGCCGAACGCGGGCCGGAGGCGCCGGTGGGGGCGGTGATGCGGCGCGACATCCAGTCGGCCGACGCCGGTGAGATGCTGGAGACGGCGTTCCAGCGGCTGCAGGGCTGCGACTGCCGGGCGCTGCCGGTGTACCGCCTCGGCCGCCTGGCGGGCCTGCTCACCGCCGACAACGTCGGCGAATTCCTGATGATCCAATCCGCCATGACGTCGCTGCAGAAAAGCCGGCGCGCCTCCTGACAATTGCGAATTGACCGGTGACGGGTGACGGGTGACCGCCGATCCGAGCATGGACCATTGACGATGATCCATGGAATGTCGACCCACTTGAGATTATTTCATCGATCGTACTCGTCGCTTGTCATCGTACTCGGAATCGTTATCGGACCAAGAATTTACACGCAGAGCGCTGTTATACAAGGCGCTGAGAACGCGGAGAAATCCCCGGTTTTCAATCCGCAATCCGCAATCCGAAATCCGCAATTGTCTTATCCCGTTTGTCTCTTGTCCCTCGCCCGGCTGGCGGGTACAATGGCGGCAATCCCATCCCCAGGAGGGCCCATGCGATTGTTGGTGGACATGAACGGACGCCGCGACGTGGCGGCGGTCGACTGGGAGTTCCTGTACGAGCTCAAGAACGCGGCCGGCGAACTGGTGGAGCATGACCGCATCCGGGTTAACAGCCAGCTGCTCCGGAAGATCCCGGCCAAGTGGGCCGAGGTCAAGGACGCCCTGCGCAGGGCGCTGGGCGATGAGGACGAGATCTGGGTGGCCATCTCGGACGTGGAAATCAAGGGCAACGACTACATCATCGAGGGGACCCTTCAGCGCCCCGACGGCAAGCCGCTGGAATTCCACAAGCTCGAGGTCCTGGACAAAGACATCCTCGAGGATGATTTCATCGGAAAAGTCGTGACCACCGGCAAGGGGGAATTCCGGCTGGGTTTCGGCCCCGAGACCTTCAACGATTTCCCCTGGATCCGCACCGAGACCATGCCGGATTTCATCTTCCGGGTGTACGAATGGAAGGGGGACCATTTCGACCCCGTCCTCAAGCTCAAGCCGAAGCCCCTCAAGGTCACCAAGTTTGGGAAACAGAAGGTGCTGGTGATTTTCGGCGCCGTCACCGTCGACCCCTCCGGTAAAAGGAAGTGACGGTTCCCCGGCCGCGAAGCCGACGTTCCGGTTGAACCCGAAAATGCTTGGTGTCCTTCGTGCCTTTGTGGTGAAATGGTCTCCTAATCCACGGGAAAGGCACTGCCCATGATGGCGCAACTGGAATCGATCCTCCAGCAGGTCAGCAACGTGGTCTGGGGGCCGCCCATGCTGGTCCTGCTCTTCGGCACCCACCTCTTCCTCACGTTCCGGCTCCGCTTCATCCAGCGGTACATCGGCAAGGCGATCAGGATCTCCCTGGGCCGCTCCCGGGAGGGCGAGGGCGACGTCAGCCAGTTCGGGGCCATGGTCACCGCATTGGCGGCCACCATTGGCACCGGCAACATCGTCGGCGTGGCCACCGCCGTGGCGGCGGGCGGCCCCGGGGCGGTGCTCTGGATGTGGCTCACCGGCGTCTTTGGCATCGCCACCAAGTATGCCGAGGCGCTGCTGTCGGTGAAGTACCGGGTAGTCACTCCGTCGGGACTCATGGCCGGCGGACCGATGTATGTGCTGGAGCGCGGATTGAAACAGCGCTGGCTGGGGATGGTGTTCGCCGGATTCACCGCCGTGACCGCTTTCGGCATCGGCAACATGGTCCAGGCCAACTCCATCTCCACCCTGGTCCACGATACCTTCAGCATCTCCCCCTGGATCACCGGCGGGGTGATGACCATCCTGACTGCAGTGGTCATCCTGGGCGGCATCCGTTCCATCGCCCGGACGTGCGAGCTGCTGGTGCCGTTCATGGCCATCTTCTACGTCCTCGGCTGCATCATCCTGCTGGCCATGGACTGGCGGCGCATTCCCGACACGATCGGGGTGATTCTCCGGGGCGCCTGGACCGGCCAGGCCGCGGTAGGCGGTTTCCTGGGCGCGGGCATGCGCGAGGCGATGCGCTACGGGATCGCCCGCGGACTGTTCTCCAACGAGTCCGGCCTCGGCAGCGCCCCCATCGTGGCGGCGGCCGCGCAGACGAAGAACCCGGTCCGGCAGGCGCTGGTGTCGTCCACCGGCACGTTCTGGGACACGGTGGTGGTCTGCGCCATGACCGGCCTGGTGCTGGTCAACTCGGGGGAGTGGATGAACGGCCTGAACGGCGCGCGGCTGACTAAGGCGGCGTTCTCCGACCTGCCCGTCGTCGGCCCGTTCGTGCTCACCATCGGCCTGATGACGTTCGTTTTTTCCACCATCCTGGGCTGGTCGTATTACGGCGAGAAGGCGGCCGAGTACCTCTTCGGCCCGAAGGCCATCCCCGTGTACCGCTGGATCTGGGTGGCGGTGGTGATGGTGGGCTCGGTGGCGAGCCTGCCCATCGTCTGGTCGTTCGCCGACATCACCAACGCGCTGATGGCCCTGCCGAACCTGGTGGGGCTGCTGCTGCTGAGCCGCGTGTTGGTGGACGAAACCCGGCACTACCTGTGGTCCGGGAAGCTGGACGCCGGCCTGGAGTAGAGCAAGCGAACATCGAACATCGAACACTGAACATCGAAGTCAGATAGCAATTTTCAGCGCACGCAAATGTAGATTGAACACGGATTGACTTCGATGTTCAATGTTCGATGTTGGGTGTTCGATGTTTGGCTTGGAGCGGCCTATGGAATATCCCGAGTTTGAATCATTGGGGAAGGAAGTGCGGGCGCCGGTGCGGCGGCTGGAGGTGTTTCCCGCCCCGGACGGGGTGGACCGCGTGACCCTGGCGAGCGACGAGGTGACGAGCCTCTGCCCGGTGACCGGCCAGCCGGACTTCGCCACGGTGACCATCGAGTACGCGCCCGAAGGCCTGTGCCTGGAGAGCAAGAGCCTGAAGCTCTACCTCTGGAGCTTCCGGGAGGAGGGGCTCTTCTGCGAGGCGATGGCCGCCCGGGTCGCCGGCGACGTCGCCGCCGCCTGCCGGCCGAAGTGGGTGACGGTGATGGTGGTCCAGAAGCCCCGGGGCGGCATCACCATCACCGCCCGCGCCTCCGCCGGCTCCCCTCCAAAAGAAACTTGAGGCATCGGGCAGTTTCACGCAGAGACGCAGAGAGCGCAGAGCAATCTCCGGCAGCCCGTTCTTCTCTGCGGACTCTGCGCCTCTGCGTGTAGATATTTATTGAAGAGGGGATTGGATGAAGTTCACTCTCTTGAAGATCGTGGGCTTATGCTTGCTCCTGGCGGTGGGCATCGGGGCGAGGCCCGGCACGGAGACGTCGCTGCTGCGCTCCGGCCCGATGGTCGGCTACGCCGAGATGCGGGAGGTGATGCTCTGGGTTCAGACCACCGCCCCGGCCCGCGTCCAGATCCGCTACTGGCCCGAGGGAAAGCCTGGCGATGCCCGAACGACTGCCGTGCAGGAGACCCGCGACGCCGCCGCCTGCACCGCCCACCTCCTGGCCGACCGGGTCGAGCCGGGCCGGCGGTACGAATACGAGCTGCGCATCAACGGCCGCCCGGTGCCGCGGCCCTATCCGCTGCGGTTCCAGACCCTGCCGCTGTGGCAATACCGCACCGACCCGCCCGCCTTCACCTTCGCCACGGGCAGCTGCGCCTACATCAACGAGCCGGGGACCGACCGGCCGGGCGAGACCTACGGCGGGCACTACGAGATCTTCGACGCCATCACCCGGAACCGCCCCGACTTCATGCTCTGGCTGGGGGACAACTGCTACCTGCGCGAGCCGGACTGGGGCAGCCGCACCGGCGTCCTGCAGCGGTACGGCCACACCCGGGCCCTGCCGGAGCTGCAGCCGCTGCTGGGGTCGGTCCACCACTACGCCATCTGGGACGACCACGACTACGGCCCCAACGATTCCGACCGGAGCTACCCCGGCAAGGGCTGGACCCTCGAGGCGTTCAAGCTGTTCTGGGCCAATCCGGTCCATGACGTCACCCGCCGGGGCGGGATCACCGGCGCCTTCGTCTGGGGCGACGTCCAGTTCTTCCTGCTGGACGACCGGTGGTTCCGTACGCCGGACCGCCGGCGGACGGGCCGGCGCGTCATGCTGGGCGACGCCCAGCTCGAGTGGCTGCTGGATGCCCTGGCCTACAGCAAGGCCCCCTTCAAGATCGTCGCCACCGGCGGCCAGGTGCTCAATCCCGAGGCTGTGTACGAAACCTACGCCACCTTCCCCGAGGAGCGCGAGCGGCTCCTGAAGGCCATCGCCGACGAGGGGATCGACGGGGTCATCTTCCTGACAGGGGATCGCCATCACACGGTCCTCTCCAGGCTGGACCGCCCCGGCACCTACCCGCTCTACGACCTGACCGTCTCGCCCTTCACTGCCGGGCCGGCCCAGCCCGATCCGAAGGAAGGTGCGCTGCGGGTGCCCGGCACGCTGGTCGTCGAGCGCAACTTCGCCTTGCTGACGGTCTCCGGGCCGCGCACGGACCGGAGCCTGCGGATCCGGGTGTTCGCCTCCGACGGCGCCCCGCGCTGGGAGCAAACCATCCGGGCCAGCGACCTCCGCGGCAAATAGACAAGCCGCAAGCCAAACCACGAACCACACCAACCACACGAAAAACAGGAGATGACCGTACGCTGAAACCGGCCGCCGCTTCATCGGCCTTATTTTTGGCTTGTGGCACGCCCCTTATTGAGCCTCGCGTGATTATTGGTTCCTGTTGGATTGTGGATTCCAGATTGTGGATTGAGCCCTTTCGTGTGGTTCGTGTGGTTCGTGGTTAATGTCGTGTTCGGGGTTTGGTGGGAGCGCGGCGGAAGCGCTCCTTCTGGGCCGGGGTCATCTTCTCGGTGGCGTACTGGAAAATCAGGCGGGCGGCCGTATCCTTCCACTTCAGCAGGAGCGCCTCCACCGGCGCCGGCTGCTTCTTCCAGGCCTCCCGCAGCATCCAGCCAAGGCCCTGGTGGACCACCCGCTCGGCGTCGGGCATGAGCGGTTCGATGAAAGCCAGCGCGGGTTGGATGGCGCCTGTCTGCTTGAACGGCTTGATCAGGGCCACCGGCACGGCGCGCCGCTGCCAGCGGGAGGCGGACGCCCGCCAGCCGGCCATGGCCTCCATGGGGACGACGCCCCGGATCAGGCAGGGCGAGAGGACTTCCCCGCTCAGGAAGTCGCAGTGGGCCCAGTTGCCCACGCCGTCGGCCAGCCAGCGGCCCATGCGCTGGAACTCCGCCGGCGTGAATTCGTCGAGGAACGCCCGGGCGAACGAGATGGCGAAGCTGGGCAGCTCGTATTTGCCGTCCCGGACCAGGGCCTCGCCCAGCTCCAGGAAGCCGGCCAGGCCCAGCTCCCCGCGCCACTCGGCCAGGAAGCGGTCCCGGCCGGCCTCGAACAGCGGCAGGGACACGCCGTAGGCGTCGTAGCCTTCCTTGAAATAGCGGGCGTACTTCCGCACCAGCGCCGGATCGGCGTGGGCCTCGCAGTACGCCCGGATCTCGTCCACCTTCGGAGCAATGCGGTCCATCCGTCCTCCTCTGTCTCCGAGTCTCTCCACGGTCCGTCTCCGGGACTCGGGGCTGGGGACTCGGCCGATCTGGGCAGGCGGCCTGATTTTCAAGTCCCGAGTCCCGAACCCCTAGTACCGAGCCCCGATTCCGATCGCGACCGTCCAGCCCGATCGGTCACCGGTCACCCGTCACCGGTCTTCTTCCTCTTCTCCGGCACGGACCGCGCCGGCCGGGGGGCATCAGGTCGCGGCGGCGGCCCTGGGCCGCAGCACCAGCGCCATGACGAGGCCCGCCAACCCCCAGCCGACCACCTGGTCGATCGCCTCGGTCACGAGGTACGCCCCCGGGAAACCGAACCAGTTCCACATGCTGACGCTGAGCGACAGCCAGGCGAAGAGCCCGAGCAGGGCGGCTGTCACCGCGCCCCGGCCGAGTGTGACCGCCGTCTGCGAGAGCACCCAGGCGATCAGGAGCGCGGCCAGGAGCTGGCTGAGCAACTCGACCAGGAGCATGCGGGGGGACATGGGCGTGTCGCCGGCGGGATTGTAGACCAGTATGCCGATGGGGCCGGCGGCGTACTTGGCGGCCCAGGCCTTCTCCTCGTCGGGCGTGAGCTTTCGGCTCATGTCCATGCCCGGGAAATAGTAGAAACCGGCTTCGGGGATCGACTGCTTCATCGCCGCCACGACGGCGTCCTCGTTGGGGAGGCTGCGGATGCCCATGTCGCCGGTCGGCAGGACCATGTGGGCGAAGGTGCTCCACACGAAGGCCACCACGGCGCCGAGGATTCCCGCGATCAGGATCTTCTTCATGCGTCCTCCAATGAATGTGTGCGTTCGCGTGAAACGAAACTAAGTCCTGACGCTGTCCGAAGTCAAGCCCGGAAGCGAAAATGTCACGCAGAGGCGCAGAGTCCGCAGAGCAAGCCGTAGCGCGGACTTCCCCGTCCGCACGATCAAGCGGTGAATCGGTGAATGGGTGAATCGACAGCATTGACCGGTGACGGGCGACGGGTGTCCGATCATCGGTCATCCGTCATCGGTCACCGGTCAAGCCGCAATCCGCAATTACTTGAACAGCCACTCGTACGCCGGAGGAAACCGCTTGGCCCAGTCGCCCTCGTTGTGCACGCCGCCCGGCTCCACGTCCAGGCGGATCTCATCCTTGCCGTATCCCATGGCGCGGAGCTCGCCGGCGAGCCAGCGGAGGTTGGTCACGAACATCTCCTTCGAGCCGGGGCCGTGGATCTCCTCCTCGGTGCCCACGTGGAGGTAGAACCGAATCGGCAGGGCCGGATTGCGCGGGAACAGCTTCTGGAGCTGGAAGATGTTCCCGATGAAGTCCTTCGAGATGACGAAGGAGAACGCGCCCACCCGCGAGAAGATCTCCGGGTACTTCACCCCGGCGTAGAACGAGATGGCCGCGCCGGCCGAGCTGCCGGCCACGGCGGTGTGGTCGCGGTCCGGCAGGGTCCGGAACCGGGCGTCGATGTACGGCTTGAGGGTGTGCGCCAGGAACTCGGCGTACGGCTCGCCCTCATCCTCCGCCCGGCCGCTGAGGGCGGCAGGGACGTACTCGCGCATCCGCAGCTCCCGGCCGTTGTCCACCGCCACCACGATGGCGGCCGGCCCCTTCCCCGCTCCGAGCATCGCCGCCAACGACTCGTCCACCTGCCATTCCCCGGCGTAGGAGGTCTTGCGGTCGAACACGTTCTGCCCGTCCTGCATGTACAGGACGGGGTACCGCCTGTCGGAACCTTCATAACCGGGCGGCAGCCAGATCCAGATCCGGCGGAGGCGGTGGAGCTGCGGGATGGGAAAGCGGTCGATGATCTTCAAGTCGCCGATGACGGTGTGCTCCTTCGGATTGTCGAGGGCGTCGCTCCAGTCGGCGATTTTCAGCTCCGAGAGGGACTTCTCCAGACCGGACTTGTCGCCCGGGGGCGGCACCGGCGCCAGGATTTCGGCCTTGCGGCGTTCGTATTCTTCCGGCGTCACGGCCCGGTAGGTTTCAAAGAACAGCATGGCGACGGAACCATCCAGGTTGAAGAGCTGCCGGACGGCCCCCAGCCCGTCGTCGAACTGGACGAACGTGCCGGTGAGCTTCCGGCTGTCGGGCAGGGTGGCTTCCAGGGTCCAGCCGGTCCAGTGCCAGGCCGCTCCGACGAGCCGGCCGTGACCCTGGTAGCGCTTGTTTTTTTCCCGCAGGATGTAGTCCGCGCCCGCCACGGTCGAGACGCTGCCGAACACCTGCGCCGCCTTGCCCGCTTCGGCGATGAGCGCCTCCTCGTCGATCTCCTGGCTGCCCGGCCGGCAGGTTCGTTTCAGGAGCAGCGTCATCCCGCCCACCGTCTGGCCGGGCTCCCCGTCCTTGGGCGCGACCGCCCGGCCCTGGCCTGCGAAGCAACGAACCGTCTCGGCCGCCGGGGCGGGCTCGTCCGCGGCGACGCCCCATCCGGCCAGGAGTGCGAACACCGCCAGCGCCACGCAGAATCTGTTCATGTCGGCTCCTTGAGGAGACTTGGGTTTGGGTGTGATTCTATACCAAGACGACGCGTCATGCAGCTGTCATGGGTTGTTTGCGAAAACCCCGGACGCCGGCCGGTGCTGACCGCCTGCCGGTGTCCGGGCTGTGACAGGGCCCGACATCCTTCCGATGGTGGAATGACCGGACTTTGCGACACACCCTCTATGGATGGATCTGCCCCTTGGACAGCATCGACTCGAACAGGCTTCGGAACGAGTTGAAATCAAAGAAAATCTGCCCGCCGGATTCCTGGGACAACCACTGGACGGCGGTGAAGCCGAGGGAGTCCTCGGCCAGTTTCTTCGCGTCCGTGCGGCGGGCCACCGAGGTCGAATCGCCCCGGAAGAAGTAGCCCTCCTGGCCCGGTTCTTCCATCCGCTGCGTGCGAACGGGCGTCTCGGCCACGAAAAGGGTCGTGATGCCTACCTTGTGATCCTTGCAGTACTGGCGCAGGTCCATGAGCGGCTGGTACTTGGTGGGGTCGAAGTCGCGGAGCTGCATGATGGTGGGTTGCCCGCCGCTGCTGGGATTCCGGATGGAGCTGTGCCCCCAGTCGGACATTCCCTCCAAGTGCATCTGCTGCTGCATCGCCTGGGAGTGCCCGTTGGAGACCAGGTAGACCGTCTGGTCGTGGAGCTTCTGGACGGTCAGGAAGGCGAGCAGGATCTCCAGCGGCAGGGTGTTGTCCGACTGGGAGACGAACTGCAGGTCCTTGACCCGGCCCTTCATCTCCACCGCCGGCCCGTTCAGGACGAGCGTGGCGTGGTCCAGATGGAAGAGGTACAACGCCACCGGCTGGAGCGGCGGCAGCTTGCCCAGCAGCCACTCCAGGCCTTTCCCGATCTTCAGCGGAGAGATCGGCGGGTTGAGGTCCTGCTGGACCAGGAAGATCACCGGCGGGCCGGCTGCCGGATTCTCGTCCGCAGCCAGGGCGAACACTATGAAAGCCAAGAGGAACGCGCACAATGCCATCAACTTGCATCTCATAAGACCCCCAGGGAAACAAGTTCTCTATGACATTAGACTCGCTGTATTCAAGATACGTTTGTCGGCGGACAAAGTTTGACAAACCGCCGGATTTCGCTATGATGACTTCCGCATGGACAAAGAGGCGACACACCCCGAAGCGAACCTGTTCGACGCCCTGCGGCAAAGCTGCGCCCAGTTCGGCCCGGCCGTCCACCTGGTGGACGATTTCCAGGACGGGCGGCGGGAGTTCACCTTTGCCGAGGTGGGGGACCGGGTCGCCCGCGGGGCCGACTGGGTGCGGGAGGCCCTCGGCGGGGCGCAGCCGGCCCACGTGGGCATCCTGGCGGAGAACAGCTCGCTCTGGATCCTGGCTTACTACGCCGTGGTGGCCGCCGGCGCGACCGCCGTGCCGCTGGACGTCCGGCAGGAAGAGGCGGAGATCCTGGCGATCATCGAGGAGACCGAGGCCGGCCTGCTGCTGGTCTCGCCCGGCTTCGCCCGCTTCGCCGCGGGATTGGCCGAAGCGGGCCGGATCCGCCGCTTCCAGGTGCTGGACGGCGCCTGGCTGGAGTCGCTGCGCGCCCATCCGCCGGTGACGGAATCCCCAGCCACGCCGGACACGCCGGCCTCCATCATCTACACCTCCGGCACCTCGGGGCGCTCCAAGGGCGTGGTGCTGACCCATGGCAACCTGATCAACCAGAGCTGGCAGAACATCCCGGCCATCGCCGTGGACGAGACGTCGATCCTGCTGGCCATCCTGCCGCTGAACCACATCTTCGTCTTCGTCGGCCTGATCTGCCTCCTGGAGGCGGGGTCGAAGGCCGTTTTCATCGACTCGCTGAAGCCGGCCCGGATCGTGGCCGCCCTCAAGGACCACCGGGTCACCCACCTGGCCGGCATCCCCCTCCTGTTCGACGCCTTCTACAAGGGCATCCTGCTCAAGGTCCGCAGCCGCGGCCGGCTGGTGCACCTGATCTTCCGCGGGCTGAAGGCGGCGGGCTGGCGGCTCTACAAGCTGGGCGGCGTGGAGGCCTCGCGCAAGCTCTTCCGCCACCTGCACGCCGAGTTCGCCCCGTGCCAGCAGCGGTTCTTTTGCGGCGGCGCCAAGGCCACCCCGTCCACGATCCGCGGCTTCCTGGCGCTGGGGTACGATTTCCAGGAGGGCTTCGGCCTGACCGAGACCTCCGGCGGCTGCATCATCAACCCGCCCACCCGCCACCGGATCATCGGCTCGGTGGGCCGCCCCTTCGGCGACACCGAGGTCCGCATCCTGGAGCCCGGCCCCGACGGTGAAGGCGAGGTGGCCATCCGGAGCCGCTCCATCTTCAAGGAGTACTACCGCAACCCCGAGGCGACGGCGGCGGCCAAGACCACCGACGGCTGGTTCCGGACCGGCGACCTGGGACGGCTGGACCCGACCGGCTGCCTGACCATCTCCGGCCGCGCCAAGGACATCATCGTCCTGGCCTCCGGCAAGAAGATCTCCCCGGACGAGCTGGAGTTCCACTTCGCCCGGTCGCCCCTGGCGGCCGAGGTCGCCGTGGTGGGCGCCGGCCCGGCCGGGGCCGAGCGGATCCACCTCGTGGCCGTGCCACCCGCCGAGAAGGCGAAGAAGCTGCCCCCCGGCGAGGCCGCGGCGGCGCTCCGGCGGGACATGGAGCGGTTGGCCCAGGCGCTGCCCTCCTACAAGCGGCCCCAGGGAATCACCATCCGGACCGAGCCGCTGCCCCGGACCACCACCCGCAAGGTGCGGCGCGTCGAGCTGCGCGCCTGGCTGGAGGCCGTCGAGCGGCAGGCGGCGGCCGGGCCCGCCGCCCCGCCGGTGCGCCTGACCCTGGCCGAGCGCGAGCTGATGCAGTGCGACGAGATGGCCGCGGTGGTGCGGGCCTGCGCCCAGGCGCTGGGCCGGCCGCTGGACGCCGCGCGGCTTTCGCCCCAGACCAGCCTGTACCTGGACCTGGGGATGGACTCCATCATGGTGCTGGAGGCGGTGAACCTGCTGGAGACGGACCAGCGGATCAAGCTCCAGACCGACGACGTGGGCTGGATCCAGACCCTGGCCGACCTGCTGGACGCGGTGCGGGCGGCGGAGGCGGCGCCGCCGGAGGCCATCGCCGGCTGGCGGGCGGCGCTGCGCGAGGTGACCGCCGGCTGGGACGGCATCCCGGTGAGGCCGGCCATCCGCAAGCTGGCGGCGTGGCTGGAGCCGCTCGACTACGGCTTCATCAAGTTCATCGGCGCGGTGTTCTACCGGCTGCGGGCGCACAACCTGAACGCGCTGCCGGAGGGCGGTCCGTTCATCCTGGCGCCCAACCACGTCAGCAACTTCGACTACCCGGCGGTGGTGGGCACGCTGCCCGCCCGGCTGCGCCGGCAGGCCTACGTGATCGGCAAGCGTGAGGTGTACGGAAACATCGTGGGGCGGGTCCTCAGCGCCATCCACCGGGTCATCCCGGTGGACCGGGCCGGCGACATCCTTCAGGCGCTGGTCTCCGGCGCCCGCGTGCTGAAGAACGGCAAGGTGCTCTACCTGCATCCGGAGGGGACGCGCTCGCCCACCGGCCGGCTGCAGCCGCTGAAGAACGGCGTGGCCATCCTGGCCTGCGAGTTGGGGGTGCCGGTGGTGCCGGTCTACATCAAGGGCACCTACGACGTCTTCCCCAAGGCGATCAAGTTCCCGCGGCTGTTCCGGCTGAGCCGGCTGAAGCGGTTCCGGGTGGAGGTGTTCTACGGCGACCCGATCCGGCCGGGCGAGCTGTGCCGGGAGGCTGCCGCCGGCTACCAGGCGCTGCTGGAGCAGATCCGGGAGTCGCTGGAGTCCATGGAGTCCCGCCTGTCCGGCCGCCCGCCGTTCGCGACCGGTTCTTGATCCCATTCCCTCCCAAACGGCACGATCGGCATTTTCCTTCCATCCGGTTTCATGGGCCCAGGGTGCACTGACACCAGGGAGGTGGAACTCTGGTACCAGAGCGCATGGCTCAAGTGCGTGCCTGTGGATGCAACTTCCAAAATTAGCAAATCAGTCATTTCGCCGTCCGCGGGTCCGAATTTTCGGTTTTCCGAACACAAATTTGTAACTGGCCATATATATCAATACGTTACATAATGTACAAGAATGAAAATGTATATAAAAAATTGCAGATATTTTCGGAATATCGAAAATCAACATAATTTCGAAAAAATATATTGACTTATTTCCGTCTTTTGTAGAAAAGTGCATCCTTATTCTCCCAGCAGGTTTGGCCGCTCAGATCGTCACCGACTTCGGGGATCGCAGGGGACGATGGGAAACGCAACCTTCAGACAGGGTTTTTCATGCGAAACCGTCATCGATCCGTTCGCCGGCCAGTCCTCGGCTCGTCCGGCCGTACACCGATCATCACAATCCAGGGAGAACTGTATGGGTGTCATCCGCAATCGTTACCGCCTCGTTTCCGTTCTGCCGTTCTTCTTCGTCCTCCTGCTGCTGGCCAGTTTCGCCGCCGGCCAGACCAAGTGGAAGGATTACATCAAGGGGCCGGGCGTCACCTACACCGTCGGCAGCACGGTTTCGGCCAAGATGTCCAATCCGCTGGCCGGCAAGGCGGTCACGGCCCCGCTCAGCGATCCGGAAGGCTGCGGCCACCAGTTGCTGCGGCTGCTGGAGTGGAATGACCATCTGGCGGGTGCCTCCACAAACACGGCCGGACCAGCGCAGGAAGCGATCCGGCTGTGGGGCAGCTTTTCGGCCACCACCGGTGTGACATCCAGATCGGGTGAGTTGGACGTGATCCTCAGCCGCCAGGCCGGTTGCCGGGTGATGATGCGGAAGGATGCCGGGACGCCGACCGAAGACGCGACCATGGCCGAGCTGGCCGGCGGGAGCGAAGGCGCTCCGTCTCCCTATCGCTGGCAGGCGCAGACGTCGGAAGCGGCCAATAAGTATGGCGGAGGCCGGCCGGTTTATTCCCTCTGGATCGACGGCGACGAGACCCACTGGTGGCTCCTGACGCTGGATCCCGGCTCCGGCCGGATCGCCCGGATTCAAGCGTTCGTCGAGTCGGGGGACGGACAGGTGGTGAACTTGGGCACGCTGGAAGCGGGCGGTTACGAATACCAGGCGGGATACTGGTGCCCAACCCGGTTGCAGGAAACCCGTCTTGATGGATCCTCCACGACCATGCTGTTTGATCGGATTGAAGCGGCGACTGTCTCCACAACGACCGGAAAGGAATCGGACCATGAATAAAGTTACCCTGGCTTTCACCCTCCTGCTCCTGTGCCTTATCCAGCCCGGATCCGCCTTCGGCCAAGCCGATGAAAGCGGCTGGCAGGAACTGCAGTCCTGCGTGACGACCCTGCTGAACACCGAGGCCGCCTCCTTCGATTCGGCCAGGGCGTTTCGCGTCACCCTGCCGCAGGAAAAGGCGGCCAGCGTCCGGATTCAGCTCCTGGGCGATCAGCTCACCGAATTCCAATGCCGGAACTTCACCGTCTCGGCCGATCCCAACGGGCGCGGGCACGCGATCACCCGCGCCGACGGCAAGCAGAACCGGACGCTCACGTACGCCGAGGTGAAGGGCTTCCGCCGGTACCTTTCGCTGGATCCCTACTGGGTGCTCTGTCATGTGCGAAGGGACTTCAATGCGTTTACCTTCGAGGCGACCGAAGACGGGCGGGGCGTGTTCGACCGCTGGGAGATAGTCCCGCTGGCGGACCCCGAAGAGCAGCTCTTCGGGGTGTTCCAGGAAACGGTGGTGGTGGACCTGGCCACCCACCGGCTGGAGAGCTACGCCGTCCTGGCGCTGGATCCCGACGGCGTGCCGCTGCAGGATCTGCTCAACCTGTATCAGGCGGACGGCTCGAGGGCAACCGACACCCTGGTGGTCACCCAGACCACCCAGGCCGGACGCAGGGCCGCCGAGCAGTACGCGGTCGATTTCCGGTAAGGCGGAGGGAACCACACCATGAACAGAAAATTCAACCCTGCCCTGATCATCCTCTGCATTCTCCTCGGCCTGGCCGGCTTCGCGCCGGCCCAGGATCCGGCGCGCTACGAGTTCGGCGTGGTGCCCTACTTCAAGAACTACCCCGAATTCAAGCGGGGCGCCGACCCGTACGCCAACCTTAGCGGCACGGTCCAGGAGAACGTGGACTTGTACAGCGGCAAGCTGAACGTCTCCTTCCAGCTCCCGGGCATCCCGTGGAGCGAGACCACGGCCTTCGCCCCCGTCCTCCTCTACAACAGCAGCATCTGGAGCTACGCAGCCCCGGTCTACTCGAAGTTCGAAGTGGGTGGCGACCTCCAGAAGGCCGGCGCCCTGCCCCCGCCGGACATCAACAAGCCGGACTTCAAGCTGCCCGATTACTGGGGCAACGACGCCTGGGTGCGCTTCTCCCCCATCGGCCGCCCCCACGCCATGCCGGGCTGGACCCTCACCACCGGCGGCGTGTACACCGAATTCGTGAAGGCCGCCGGACCGATCGACGGCATGGGCTTCCCGCCGACCTGCCTGGAAGCGGTGATGGAGAAGAAGTACTTCGTCGCGCCGGACGGCTCCAGCCACCTGCTGGTGGAGATGGAGACCTCCAGCCGGCCGTTCTTCTCCCACATCGGCGTTATTCTGCCGGAGGTCCTCTGCACCACCAACTGCCAGTTCACCCCGACCTCTCCGCCCACCACTCTCTGCCTGCCCAAGAGGTACGCCAGCGGCGGCACGGCGCGGATCTGGCACTCGGTGGACGGCAGCTTTTACTACTACGTGGAGTCCCAGGCGAAGGTCTACTCCAAGGACGGCACCTGCTACGAGCTGGAGACCGCCGCCGGCTCCAGCCAGGGGATGATCAAGAAGATCACCGACCGGGACGGCAACAGCATCAACGTCGCCTGGAGCCTTGTGGGAAGTCAGAAAGTCCTGACCTACACCGGTCCGACGACCGCGGAGCTGAAGGTCTACTTCGATCAACTGACCTTGACGAATTACGATCCGAGCGGCAATCCTGCGAACATCAAAATCCTTCTTCTCAAGAAGATCGAAGCCCCCCGAGTGGGCACCACGGCGAAGGTTACGTATGATTTTGAATACGAGCTGCTCGGCGCAGCGCTCAATTCAGGCACGCCGGTCAGCCCCATCACCTTCGGCGATTTGTTCTTCGGCCCCGTCCTGCAATGCCCGGGAAAGGAACCGGTGGACCTCAGCGGGCGCGTGTTCAGCGACGACAACCCGCCGGCCGCCGGGTTGCGGAACGCCCAGATCTACGTCCTGACGGAGATCCGGCTGCCGAACACGACGATCGATCCAATCAGCTACAAGTTCGAGTACAACCAGGCCGGCAAGCTCGCCCGGATCGTCTATCCCGACGGCGGGTCCCGCCGCTACCAATACGGCAGCACCCTGGATCCCAGCTCCTACAACGACGATTGCCACACCATTTACGGCTGGCCGGGCAGCCGGGCCGGCGAGGCGCCCTTCGGCGGCGTGAGCCTGGTGTACCAGAACACCGGCGCGGGAGACGTGCTGGAGCGGGCCTATTATTACAGCGGTTACAACAACACGATCGCCGATTCCGACGGCGTGAAGTACGTCCAAACGCTGAGTTGCCTCGGGGACGGCAGCATCCAGATCCACCAGTACCCCGAGTCCGAATCCATGGTCGAGTACCGGGAGCTGCTCCAATTCGGACAGCCCTCCTGGAAGACGGGCAAGCTGGTGCGGGTCAAGTCATACGATCGCACGGCCCGGCCCCTCGACGATCCATTGTTCCAACGGTATTTCCTCCGCCTCAACACCAGCGGCCAGTTCACCCACTATTCCTTTCAGGAGATCCGGGACTATTACGTCCCCACCACGGTGAAACTGAAGCGGGAGGAGGAAACCACCTACCAGAACTACGACGCCGGCTGGCACTGGACCCTCCCGGCCAGCTACTGCACCACCAGCGGCTGCACCCAGTACGCCATCGCGGGTTTCTACACCACGGTCATCCCCTCCGGGACCAGCACGTGGAGCACCCTTCCGTTCTCCAACTACTACACGCCGGAGTGGAACACCGTGGTCACCCAGAAGTTGACCAAGGTCTACGAAAACAGCACCACTCCCCTGACTTCCAAGGTGGTCTACACCTATGGAGACGTCGCCAATGACAACAGCACCGCCACCGAAAAGAACGCCGCCCTGTTGACCGAGGCGGAATACGACTACAGCAGCACCACCTCCATCTACCGGACGAAGAACTATACCTACTTCGACTACTGGCCGGCCACCCTCCCCGCCAGCCTGCCGGCCCGGGTGCTGGGGCTGCCGCTCCAGACCACCCTCAAGGTCGGCACCACGCAGAAGGCGGCCTCGAAAAACGTCTACCGCACCACCACCGACTCCCAGGTCAACGCCCGGAAGGACTTCCGGCCGATCCAGAGCCAGGCCTGGAAGACCGGCTCCACCTGGACCCAAACCGATTACGCCTGCCGGACGACCGATCCCGTACGGCTGCTGACCGTGACCAGCTACAACAGCGGCACCCTGGTCAACAAGATCGGGTACGACTATGACACCTACGGGCTGCTGAAGCGCGTCGATGGCTACCTGTCCACCGACACCACGCCCACCCTGTACATGTGCCTGGAGTACGACCGCTACACCGGCCTGCTGCTCAAGCGCATGGATCGCAACGGGGACCGCAACGGGGACAAGCTGTTCACCGCCAGCGGCGACGACTACGTCCAGTTCGGCTACGACGCGTGCAACCGGCTGTCCGACGTCAAGCTCCGCCACGGCGGGACCGACCGCACGCTGGCCCAGTGGACCTACTCCACCACGACGCCGTTCACCGTCACCGCGAAGGAGTACAAGGACGACTCCGGCAACTACACCGAAACCACTACCCGCAACGACGTGATGGACCGGCCCGCCTTCACCTGGACCACCATCGGGGTCAAGGGCGGCACGGCCAAGGAGAGCTTCGTCCGGAAGGACTTCGACATCCTGGGCCGGGTGGCGGTGGAGTACTACCCCAAGGAAGTCAACGCCGGCGACCGGAGCACAAACAGCCCCAATGCCCTCGGAACCCAGTACGCCTACGACGCGCTGGGGCGCGTGGTCTCCATCACCAAGCCCACGCCGAGCGGTTCCGGCACTTGCTCGAGCAACACTGCCTACTCAATCAACACCACCCTGAAGCTGACCCTGGAAACGGTGAGCGACGAGATGTCCCGCTACCGCAAGATCTACCGCGACGCCTTCGGTCGCATCCTGCGGGTGGACGAGCAGGCCCCGGTGAGCGGTTCGGACCTGATCACCCGCTACACCTACGACGTCCTGGACAACCTGACCAAGGTGGACAAGCGCGGCGCCGGCGACACCACCGGCCAGGCGCGCAACTTCAGCTACGACGCCCTCAGCCGGCTGCTCTATGTTCAGTTGCCGGAGTACAACAACAAGTTCCTGCACTTCACCTACGACGACCAGGCGAACGTCCTGACCAAGAGCCTGCGGGACACCTCCAGCCCCGCCGGCACGGCCCTGGGCTACGACGAGGCCATGACTTACGACTCCTTCGGCCGGCTCAAGACCCGCTCCACCACCCTGGCGGGGGTGACCACGGCCGCGCAGTACGACTACGACTCCACCGCCAAGACGCCGCCGGCGGGGTTCTCCTTCACCACCTACCGCTGGGGGCGGCTGGTGCGGGACCGGCTGACCCACGCCGACGCCGTGGCCGTGGAGCGGTTCTTCGACTACGAGTGGCACGGCCAGCCGCGGCAGCGGGCCGACGTGCTGGGGACGGTCAGCGGCGACACGGTGACGGGGCAGGCGTTCCTGACCGGCTACGCCTGCTTCGACCGGACCGGCGGGCGGAAGCAGATGACCTACCCCTCCGGGCGGGTGGTGGACTACGTCTATGGAACCGGCGGAGTGCTCACCGGCATCCAGCAGGGCGGCTCGCCGGTCTTCGACGGCCTCGGCTACGCGCCGCACGGCAGCGTGGAGTCCATGACCCTGCGCTCGGGCAGCTACTCCACCTCGTGGCGGCAGACGTTCAACTGCCGGCTGTGGCCGGAGCACATCAAGGCGGGCACGGGCATCGGCGCCGCCACGCCGGTGACGGATGCCCAGGTGCTGTTCGGCCTGGAGTACCCGGCGGCGCAGTACGAGGCCAACGGCAACATCAAGCAGGCCAACCGCTACTCGCGCCAGACGGCGGGGGCGGGCCAGGGCTCGCTGCTGTTCAGCTACGGCTACGACAACCTGAACCGGCTGGCCTCGGCCGGCTTCACCCTGACGCCGCCGGGGAGCGGGGCGTCGAGCGCCGCCTACACCTGGAGCCTGGACGAGTTCGGCAACGTGACGGCGCAGACGAAGACCAGCGGGCCGCCGGAGCTGCCGGGGACGCTGGGGCTGGCGGTGGACCGGGCCACCAACCGGCTGACGGGGAAGCTCCACGACGTGGCCGGGAACCTGCTGGAATCCACGGCCGCGGGGGCCGGCCGGAAGCTCGCCTACCTGGACCAGGGGCACGTCCGGGAGGTGAAGGACGGCGCCGACGCCCTGCTCTACCGCTACTACTACGACGCGGACGGCAAGCGGCGGATCAAGGCCAAGGCGGTGAGCGGGGTCACCTCGATCACGGCCAACTGCAGCTACTACTTCTACGAGGGCGAGGACCTGATCGGGGAGCAGGACCGGGGCCTCCAGGTGCAGCCGGCGCCATCGTACGACCCGAAGTTCCTGTTGCTGGACCACCTGGGGACGACGCGGGGGGAGCTGGCCTTCCCCGGCGGCACGCCCACGGTGGGCCCGGTCTACGACACCATGCCCTACGGCGAGCTGATCAACGGCCCCGCCCAGCCGAGTGAGCAAGTGTTGTTTACAGGGAGAGAGCGGGACTACGAAACTGCAGCTGACAATTTAGGAGCAAGATATTATTCATCAATGCTTTCAAGATTCATGAGCATTGACGGAGTAGTGTTCCAAGCAAGAATGACGATAGATCCTCAGAGTTTTAACCTGTTTACTTATGGCAGAGATAATCCACTTCGGTATATTGATCCGACGGGTAAAGCTATTGAATTGACAGGTGATGAAATTGAACGGAAGAAGCAGCTTGACGCTATCAAGGCTGCTGTGGGGAGTAAGGCAGAAGGATATTTGTACGAGAATAAAGGGAAAGATGGCAAATACTATGTGGGGATCTACTCGAATGGTCCTTCTGGAAAAGGCTCCTCATTCGAAAAAATCAATGGTGCCGCTTCCGATATTGCCCGGATTATCAAAGATCCGCAAGTGGCTCATATGAAGCTTGTGAGCTCAACAGAGGAATTGCCTGTAGCGAGTTTGAGCAAGAATGGAATTGGAAAATCCTTGAAAGATATTAACGCGAACGCTGTCTCCACCTACATAGGAGGCGAAAACAGTACGCAATTCTGGGTGTTTCTGAAAGATCCAAGCGAAGGATACTCTAACACCCCCGGAGAGTGGATGAGCGATGGGAAACCAGGAGTGAACACCGCAGGGTCCGTGACAGCACATGAGTTGGGGCATTTGATGTATTATTTCTTCGCCGACGTTTACGAAAGAGACAAGTCTAAAAACAACAACTCAGCATTGGAATTGGAGAAAATATCGAGACAGGTCAATGATCCGAATGCGGCCTATCGCGTTGTTCATTAAGGGAGAGAATAAGATGTATAAGGTTATTGATAGCATCGTCATCGGTTTGCTTGTGATATGCCATCTCAATTGCACCAACATCGTGAAGGATCGACGGGAAACGATACTCCGGACAGCGATGGCGGACTTTAGTTATGCAGGGACGGTGAGAGATATCAGCGCGGAGATCAACAACCTGGATCCTGATAGAGAATTACCTCTTCCAAATCGATTTGAAGTTCAGGATAAATTTGTATTCTTTCACTTGGCACCCATCAATGTTGATCGACTGTTTACAGATGTTCTTGTTAAAAGGCTCGAAAAGCTGGGTTTCGTTGTGCAGGAGGTCCCACTGGATGATGCTGGACCTATCCTGAAGTTTGGAAACAATGATTCTACCGGTGTTGTTTTTGCCAGATTTAGCGAACGGATCTTCTCTGATCCGCGATTGAAAAAGAGATGGTCACCTTATGCATTCATCGTCGAAATGAGGCCAAAGTCTGAATAGGCTCTTATCAATTGTGACAAAACCGACCGTTATAAAGCCGGGCCCCCTGGCTTGGTCAACGTCACAATCCATACGATGGCTGGGGGTCGGCCGGAGCTGCCGGGGACGCTGGGGCTGGCGGTGGACCGGGCCACCAACCGGCTGACGGGGAAGCTCCACGACGTGGCCGGGAACCTGCTGGAATCCACGGCCGCGGGGGCCGGCCGGAAGCTCGCCTACCTGGACCAGGGGCACGTCCGGGAGGTGAAGGACGGCGCCGACGCCCTGCTCTACCGCTACTACTACGACGCGGACGGCAAGCGGCGGATCAAGGCCAAGGCGGTGAGCGGGGTCACCTCGATCACGGCCAACTGCAGCTACTACTTCTACGAGGGCGAGGACCTGATCGGGGAGCAGGACCGGGGCCTCCAGGTGCAGCCGGCGCCATCGTACGACCCGAAGTTCCTGTTGCTGGACCACCTGGGGACGACGCGGGGGGAGCTGGCCTTCCCCGGCGGCACGCCCACGGTGGGCCCGGTCTACGACACCATGCCCTACGGCGAGCTGATCAACGGCCCCGCCCAGCCGAACGAGCTGGTGCTGTTCACCGGCAAGCCGAGAGATCTCGAAAGCGGAATGGATTTCTTCGGAGCACGTTACTACTTCAATCAGGGCTGCCGATGGATCAGCGCCGATCAACCATTTGCAGATATAGACATCCAAAATCCGCAAAGTTGGAATCTCTTTACATACGTTAGAAATAACCCAATCAACAACACTGATCCCAACGGGATGGGACTAGGACTAGAAGGAGTATTACCTGCCCCGCAAATGATTACATTTGCGGGCACCGCCGCTTTCGTGGGGGCAACTGCGGAAGTCGCGGTACCGGCAATAGTGGTTGCCGCAGTAGTTGTCGCCACCATAGCTATTGTTGAAAATCCCGATCAAGTTGCGGCAAGCTGTCCTCCAGGCTGCGCGGCTGGCGCTTATGCTACAAACGGCGTCAACATGGCCTCTGCTGGAAAGGGAGGCCAAGCCGAAAAGGGCAGTGGATCACCAAACCCAGATCGGCCTGGTACACGTGGTAAACCAGATCATCAGCAGACTGCCGCAGAAGAAGCGGAGAAAATGGGGGGCCAGCAGGAAGTTCGTGTTGATACTCCCGGGGGACAGAAAGGATACAGATAATTAGATGCTGCAAAAAAGGATGCGAATGGCAAAATAGTAGACGCAGTACAAGTGTATAGTCCTACTTCTGGCGGGAATATTCCGAAACGTGAAACTACTGCAGCAACCGATATCCAAAATGCGACTGGGGTGCAACCTAGAATGGTGCCTGTCCGGGCTACTCAGTCTGAGAAACCGAAAAGTTAGCGGAATTCCAATTCACGCATTTAAGAAAGGGGTTGTGCTGAATTATGGGAAAACAGATCCGACTCCATCTTTTTCAGGAAGACTTTGAGACGCTTTATGATTTTATTCGGAAAGATGCCGATGTCTCAATTGTGGAGATGTTTGGCACTTCCCCGCTTGTAGAACCAATCAAACCGGAACAGCAATCAGGTCAGATTCTTTGTTTATGGAACCACCTTATAATGAAAGAATTAACCAGAAAGGTGATTCCCGAGTCGAAATCAAAATCATATCGAGTCGATGAAACTACTTTACCTGTTTTAGAGTTTAACCTTTCTCACCTCACTGTCTGGAACGATAAGCCTGCTCTATTACAAGGTCGAATTTTTGGGAATTTTCAAGGTAAAGGCGTTGATTTTGAGCGATGGTATCACTCAATCGTTCGATATATTCAAAAGTCATTTATCAAAAATCCCACCAAACTGGGAGGCTACATCGGCAAACACGCTTATGATTGGTTCCGATGCGAAGGTGTCTTACTACCTGCTTTTCTTCCACCCTTGACGAAAGAGTGGGTTAACTTTGTGGAATCTCAACATAATTAACTTGTTTCGCTGACATTCTGTATGACATTCTACCCCAAGATCTACCGGGACGCCTTCGGCCGGATCCTGCGGGTGGACGAGCAGGCCCCGGTGAGCGGCTCGGACCTGATCACCCGCTACACCTACGACGTCCTGGACAACCTGACCAAGGTGGACAAGCGCGGCGCCGGCGACACCACCGGCCAGGCGCGCAACTTCAGCTACGACGCCCTCAGCCGGCTGCTCTATGTTCAGTTGCCGGAGTACAACAACAAGTTCCTGCACTTCACCTACGACGACCAGGCGAACGTCCTGACCAAGAGCCTGCGGGACACCTCCAGCCCCGCCGGCACGGCCCTGGGCTACGACGAGGCCATGACTTACGACTCCTTCGGCCGGCTCAAGACCCGCTCCACCACCCTGGCGGGGGTGACCACGGCCGCGCAGTACGACTACGACTCCACCGCCAAGACGCCGCCGGCGGGGTTCTCCTTCACCACCTACCGCTGGGGGCGGCTGGTGCGGGACCGGCTGACCCACGCCGACGCCGTGGCCGTGGAGCGGTTCTTCGACTACGAGTGGCACGGCCAGCCGCGGCAGCGGGCCGACGTGCTGGGGACGGTCAGCGGCGACACGGTGACGGGGCAGGCGTTCCTGACCGGCTACGCCTGCTTCGACCGGACCGGCGGGCGGAAGCAGATGACCTACCCCTCCGGGCGGGTGGTGGACTACGTCTATGGAACCGGCGGAGTGCT
>CAYPNP010000002.1:0-224504 GCA_964412195.1 uncultured Acidobacteriota bacterium
TCCGGACCCTGAACCTCCGCAGCTGGAAGCTCGAGGTCGAACGCTACAGCATGCTCCTCCTGCCGATGTGCCAGATCATCTACTGATGATCCATTCACTCCGACCACGCTCGCGGTCCGGTGCCCATCGATCAGCTGAATGATCCGTAAATCTGCACTGTCCGTCCCGGGAATCCAATCTCATTCAAGCAGAACGGGCAATCGGGGCGGGCTGCTGCCCCCGGTGCGCGTCTCCCCAACCGCCGCTCGTGCCACCGGGACGCCGCACAAAGACCAAATCGGAAAATGAGACTCTCCCATTTGAAATATGCCTCGCTTGTGACAGAGCCTGACACCATTGAATCCGACCACGCTCGCGGTCCGGTGCCCAGCTATCAGCTGAATGATCCGTAAATCTGCACTGTCCGTCCCGGGAATCCAATCTCATTCAAGCAGAACGGGCAATCGGGGCGGGCCGCCGCTCCCGGTGTGCGCCTCCCCACCCGCCGATCATGCCACCGGGACGCCATAGAAAGATCAAATCGGAAAATGAGGTTCTTCCATTTGAAATATGCCTCGCTTGTGACAGAGCCTGACACCATTGCATTCCATTTGAAATATGCCTCGCTTGTGACAGAGCCTGACACCATTGCATTTGTGACAGAGCCTGACACCATTGCATTCTTGTGGAGAAACCGCTCCAGCGCGCTCAGGCACTCCCCTAACCGCTCCGAAGGCGCCGGCACGAAGACGGCGTTGCCCGGACGCAATCCGGCCGCCCGGCGGTCGTTGCAATTGCCCCGCCCATCCGGTACAATGCGGCCCTATGGCCGAGCTGCCCCGCAAGAACATCGTCCTCGCCATCACCGGCGCCAGCGGTACCCCGTACGGTTTGGACCTGTTGAGGAAACTCCATGACTCCCCGGCCGTCGGGGACCTCTTCCTGATCGTCTCGGGTCCCGGCCGGCAGGTTTTGCAGGAAGAGGCGGGCGTCCGGCTGAATTCCGCCGCCGACCTGGCCGCCGCCGGCTTCCCCCGCGCCATCTGGCTGGAGGAGATGAACATCGCCGCCCCGGTGGCCAGCGGCTCCTTCCCCGTGGACGCCATGGTCATCGCCCCGTGCACCATGGGGACGCTCGGCGCCATCGCCTCGGGCGCCGGCCGCAACCTGATCCACCGGGCCGCCGACGTCGCCCTGAAGGAAAGGCGCCCGCTGGTGCTGGTGCCGCGGGAGACGCCCCTGCAAGCGATCCACCTCGAGAACATGCTCCGGCTGGCGCACGCCGGCGCCGTCATCCTGCCGGCAATGCCCGCCTTCTACCATCGGCCGGCCTCGATCCAGGACCTGATCGATCACCTCTCCTGGCGGATCCTCGCGGTCCTGGGGCTGCCCGTCCCCGCGGACCACGGCTGGAAGGGGCGGCCATGATCCGGTCGGTGTGGCGGCAGCTGCGCATCACCCTGGAGATGATCAAGATCGAGCACACGGTGTTCGCGCTGCCCTTTGCCTTCATCGGCGCCATCCTGGCCCAGCGCGGCCTCCCTTCCCTGCGCACGTGCGTCTGGATCCTGCTGGCGATGATCTGGGCCCGCAGCGCCGCCATGGCCTTCAACCGGTTGGTGGACGCCCGCATCGACGCCGGCAACCCGCGCACCCGCGACCGCGCCCTGCCCCGCGGGCTGGTCAGCCGGACGTACGTCGCCGGATTCGTGGTGGTCTGCTCCGGCATGTTCCTGCTGTCCGCCTGGATGCTGAACCCGCTGAGCTTCATCCTGGCCTTCCCGGCCCTGGCGCTGGTGCTGGCCTACTCCTTCAGCAAGCGGTTCACTTCGTTCTCCCACGTCCTGCTCGGGCTGGCCCTCAGCATCGCCCCGGTCGGCGGCTGGATCGCCGTGACCGGCCGACTGGACCCCGAAGTGCTGCTCCTTTGCCTCGTGGTGGTGACCTGGGTGGCGGGATTCGACATCGTCTATTCCTGCCAGGACGTCGGCTTCGACTCCAAGTTCGGTCTCTTCTCCATCCCCGCCCGGTGGGGGGTGCCCCGCGCCCTGGTGATCAGCTTCGGCCTGCACATTCTCACCATCGCCGCCCTCTTCCTGGTGTACTTCACGTTCCGGCTGTCCTGGTTCTCGCTGGCGGGCATCGCGGCCCTGTCCGGCATCCTCGTCTACGAGCACATCGTGATCCGCCCCAACGACCTGACCCGGGTCAACATGGCTTTTTTCACCCTGAACGGGATCTTCAGCATCTCGCTCTTCATCTTGATTCTGGGGGACGTGCTCCTGTTCCCCAAGTTCTGAAACGGACGCTGCCATGCTGCATACTGACTTGATTTCAAACGAGTTGTGGCCGATCGCCGAAAAGATCCGGAACGGCGAGCGCCTGGACTTCCAGGACGGCGTCGCCCTCTACCGGACCGCCGACCTCCTGGGTCTGGGCTGCCTGGCCAACGCCGTCCGGGAGCGGCTGAACGGCAACTACGCATACTTCATCGTCAACCGGCACATCAACCATACCAACGTCTGCGCCAACCAGTGCCGCTTCTGCGCCTACTACCGCCAGGAGGGCCAGGCGGGCGCCTACACCATGCCGCTGGAGGAGGTCTTCCGGAAAGCCCTGGCCCACGCCGCCGAGGGGATCAGCGAGCTGCACATCGTCGGCGGCCTGCACCCGACGCTGCCCTACGACTACTATCTTGACATGCTCCGGGGACTGAAGGAGCGCCTGCCCGGGGTGGTCCTGCAGGCGTTCACCATGGTGGAAGTGGACCACATCGCCAAGATCGGCGGCAAGTCGGTCCGGGAAGCTCTGACCGACCTGAAGGCAGCCGGCCTGGACTCGATTCCCGGCGGCGGCGCCGAGGTGTTCGCGCCGGAAGTGCGGGAGCTGCTCTGCGAGAAGAAGATCTCCGGCGACCGCTGGCTGGAAGTGGCCCGGACGGCCCACGAGCTGGGGATCCAGAGCAACGCCACCATGCTCTATGGCCACGTGGAGACCGTGGAGCAGCGCGTCGACCACCTGCTCCGGCTGCGGGCACTGCAGGACGAAACCGGCGGCTTCCTGGCTTTCATCCCGCTGGCCTTCCACCCGGAGAACACTCAGGTCGAGGGCAGCCTGTCTACCACCGGCTACGACGACCTGAAGAGCCTGGCCGTCGCCCGGCTGATGCTGGACAACTTCCCCCACATCAAGGCGTTCTGGATCATGATCGGGCCGAAGCTGGCCCAGATCTCGCTCTCCTTCGGCGTGGACGACATCGACGGCACCGTCATCGAGGAGCGCATCACCCACAGCGCGGGCGCCACCACCGCCCAGGGGATGAAGCGGTCGGAGCTGGTGCACCTGATCCGCGAGGCCGGCCGGATTCCGGTGGAGCGGGACACGTTGTATAATATCCGGAAGATCGAAAGCTGAGCGAGGAGCTCCCATGGACGTCAAAATCGCGCTCGTCGGGGCCGGGTACGTGGGCCAGGGATTCCTGGCGCTGCTGCGGAAGAAGCGCGAGCAGATCCAGTCCCGCTACGGCATCGCCTTCCAGCTGGTGTCCGTGTGCGACCGGATGGCCGGCTCGCTGCTCGCTCCCAACGGCCTGAAGATCACCGAGATCCTGCCCATCCTGGAGGACGGCGGCAGCCTGCTGGACTACCACCCGGCCGACCAGGCGTGCGTCAAGGGGCTGGACGTCCTGGCGGGGATCGAGATGAGCCAGGCTGACGTGGTGGTGGAGTGCACCTACTCCAACCTCGACACCGGCGAACCGGCGGCGGGTTACATCCGCCAGTCGCTGGCCCAGCACAAGCACGTCGTGACCAGCAACAAGGGGGCCGTCGCCCTGCACTACCGGGAGCTGCGTGAGTTGGCCCGGACCAGCGGGGTGAAGTTCCTCTTCGGCGGCACCCTGATGAGCGGGACGCCCATCCTCAGCGTCATGGCCAGCTCGTTCCGCATCGACGAGGTGCTGGAGATCCGCAGCCTGCTCAACGTCAGCACCAACTACATCCTCGGCGCCATGGAGCAGGGCCGCAGCTACGAGGACGCCCAGGCCGAGGCCGACGAGATCGGCCTGCTGGAGGCCAACCCGGCCCTGGACCTGGAGGGCTACGACGCCATGGCCAAGCTGGTGATCCTGGTGAACATGCTCACCGGCACGCCGTTCTCGCCGAAGGAGGTCCTACGCGAGGGGATCACCAACATCACCCCAAAGGACGTCCAGCTGGCCTTGGACAAGGGCGTGCGGTACAAGATGGTCGCCCACGCCTGGAAGGAGGAAGGTGTGTGGAAGGGCCAGGTCGGGCCGTTCAAGATCGACGCGAAGGACACGCTCTACCACGTCCCCATGACCCGCAACGCCATCCAGATCAAGACGGAGACGCTGGGGACGCTCTACATCGAGGGCCCCGGCACGGGCAAGAAGGAGACCGGCCACGCCATGCTGTCGGACCTCTTGTCCATCTTCGCGAGCTGACGCACAATCTCTGAATATCAAATTTAAAATTTGGAATTCAGGCAGCGCCGGATCACGGACTGACCTTGGATTTGAAGATATGCTTCTGATCGTGCGGACGGGGAGTCCGCGCCCGGGAGTTCCCCTGGCCTATCGTTCCCACTGGTTCTGCCGATTCACCGATTCCCCCATTCACCGATTCACCGATTCACTTTCCCAGCTCCTCGAAGTTGAAGGTGTTTGGGGGGTCGACTTTGCGGACGGTCATGCCCACTTCCGACAGCATGTCGCGCAGGGCCGGGTAGTCGTACAGGTAGACCAGCTCGACGATGCCGGCGTTGATGATCAGGCGCTGGCAGAGGTCGCACGGGAAGAGCGTGGTGTACATGACGCCGCCCTTGGTGGAGATCCCCTGGTAGGCGGCCTGCACGATGGCGTTGGCCTCCGAGTGGGTGGCCGGGCAGAGGGAGTGCCCCTGGTTGCTGGCCAGCTTCTCCTGGTCCTTGATGCAGGGGGCGCAATACTGGTGGGTATAGCCCCGGGGCGGGCCGTTGTAGCCGGTGGAAATGACGTGGCCGTCCTTGACGATGACGGTTCCGATTTTATGCCGCCGGCAGATGGACCGCGCGCCGGCGATCTTGGCCAGCACCGCAAAGTACTCGTCCTTGGACAGGCGGCGGTCGTCAATCATTGCCCGCACCCTCCTTCGCCGGGGCCGGCCGGGCTTCGGCAGGCACCGCCACCTTCATCACCCGCTCGTCCCCCTCGCAGGCGACCAGGAGGCTGAGCCCGTCCGGCAGGAAAACGGCCTCGACGGGGTTTTTCTTCACCGCCAGGCGGTACACCTTCGACTCGGCCGAGGCGTCGCTGTCCACCAGGGCCACGGCGTTGGCACCGAAGCAGGGGATGGCCAGCAGGCGCTCGTCGGGTGAGACGGCGATCCGGAAGGGCCCCTCCGGCAGCGCGATCTTGTGCAGGACCGTCTTCCGGCGGACGTCATACACCCACAGGTCGTTGGAGCGCGAGTGGGCGATGAACAGCTTCCGCCCGTTGCGGCTCATGGCCAGGCCGATCGGCCCGTCGCCGACGGGGATTGTCTCCAGGACTTTGTTGACTTCCAGGCTGATCACCGATAGCGTATTGCTGGCGCTGTTGGCCACGTAGGCGACCGACCCGCCGGGGTTGGTGACGATGGCGAGCGGCCGCACGCCGACCTGGATCGACTCGACCACCCGCTTCTTCTGCAAGTCCAGCACGTCCACCCGGCCGAACTTGCCCTTGCCGAAGTTGGCCACCAGCAGGGAGTAGCCGTCGGGCGTGGCCGCCACATCCGTGGGAATGTTGCCTACCTTGTAGCTGTCCACCATCTCGAAGCCGGGCAGCCGGAACTCCTTGATCAGGCCGGAGTCCTTGTTGGCCACGTAGAGGGCGTTTCCGTCCGCCCCGAAGGCCATTCCAAGCGGCCCGAAGCCGGCCGGGACCCGCCGGTCCTCCGGTTTGGCGGCGTCCACCCGCAGAACAGACAGGTCGTTGGAGCCGTAGTTGGCCACCACCGCCTGCCGGCCGTCGGGGGTGAGCCGGATGAAGTTCGGCGCCTTGCCCACCTTCACCGCCGCGCCCGGCGCCCATTGCGCCGCCGCCCCGGCGGACAGGACCAGCAACGCCAACGTGATGATCTGAAGGCGTCTCATGACTCGGGTGCTCCTTCCAGTTGCCAGCGGCACGCCTGGACCGTGCTCCGCATCAGCATGGCGATCGTCAGCGGGCCGATGCCGCCGGGCACGGGCGTGATCGCCGCCGCGCGGGGCGCCACCGTCCGCCATTCCACATCCCCCACCAGCGCCCGCCCCTTCTTCTGGAAGTTGGCCCAGTGCTCGGCGCTTTCGCCCACGACGCGGCGCAGTTCGTCCGCGTCGGACACGCTGTTGATGCCCACGTCGATCACCACCGCCCCCTCCCGGACGTGGTCGGCCGTCAGGATCCCCGGCTTGCCGGCCGCGGCCACCACGATGTCGGCCTGCCGGCAAACCGCCGCCAGGTCCCGCGTCCGGGAGTGGCACTGGATCACGGTGGCGTGCTGCTGGAGCAGCAGGGCCGCCACGGGCTTGCCAACGATGTTGCTGCGTCCCACCACCGCGGCGGTCTTTCCCATTGGGGAGATGCCGCTGCGGGCCAGAAGTTCCATGATCCCCGCCGGCGTGCAGGGCACGAACGTCGGCCGCCCCAGCAGGAGCCGCCCCACGTTGAAGGGATGAAAACCGTCGACATCCTTGGCGGGGTGGATCTGCTCGAGCAGGTTCTCGGCGTTCAACTGCGCGGGGAGAGGCAGCTGCAGCAGGATTCCGTTGACCGAGGGGTCCTCGTTGAACTCGCGGATCGCTTCCTCGACCTGAGAGCGCGGGATGTCCGCCGGGAACTGGCGGTGGCGCGACTCCAGCCCGAGTTCGTGGCAGGTCCTGATCTTCTTTTTCACATAGACCTGGGAGGCCGGATCCTCCCCGACCATGAGCGTGGCGAGCGTAGGGACGACGTCGAAGCGGGCCGACACAGCGGCGGCCTGCGCGCGGACCTCGCTGAGGAGTTCATCGGCGATCCGTTTCCCGTCGAGCAGCGTGGGGGGCATGGGAGACCTCGTGCGTGAGTTTCAGCCGCCCATCTTACCAGAGCCACCGGGCAAGATCAACGCGCCAAAACCTCAGCCACGGAGGCACGGAGACACGGAGGAAGCTGGGATCGGATTGGTGATTGGATATCGTTTATTTGTTATTGGTTATATCAGAGGCAATCCTTCAAGCAACAATCATTCACAAATATCCGCGGATTTCTTGTGTTCTCCGTGCCTCCGTGGCTGAGCACTTCCTGGTCCGCAGGATCTATGTTTCCAACCGCTTCCATGGTACAGTGCAGCAGACTTCCGTGAGATGGAATCGGTGGGAGGCCGGCATGGAGGCGTTGGAGAGTGCGCTGGCGAGCTGGCGGGAGGCCATCGGTCCGGAGCAGGTTCTGACCGCCCCGGCGTTCCTCGCCTTGGCTGAGAGCGCCACTTTCGCCACTTTCCAGCGGGTACCGGCGATCCTGCGCCCCGGCAGCCGGGAGGATGTGCAGGCCTGCCTGCGAATCGCCCAAATCCACGGTGTGCCTGTCTACGCCGTCAGCCGGGGGAAGAACTGGGGCTACGGCTCCCGCGTGCCGGCCCGCGACGGGTGTGCGCTCATGGACCTGTCGCGGCTGGACCGGATCGTGGATTTCGATTCCCAGCTGGCGTGGGTGACGGTCGAGCCGGGCGTCACCTTCCGCCAGCTGCACCAGTTCCTCGCCGAAAAGAACGCGCCGATGTTCATGGCCGCCACGGGGTCGTCCCCCGACGCCAGCCTGATCGGGACGGCGATGGAACGGGGCGACGGCACTGGGCCGCTCGGCGACATCTTCAGGCACGCCTGCGCCCTGGAAGTGGTCCTGCCCACGGGGGAGTGCGTTCAGACCGGATTGGCTCGATATCCCGGCGCCCAAGCGGCCCCGCTGCACCCGTGGGGAGCGGGTCCGGCCCTGGACGGCCTGTTCAGCCAGTCCAGCCTGGGCGTCGTGACCCGGATGACGTTCTGGCTGTCCCCCCTGCCCCGCTATTTCCAGATGTTTGTGGCCAACGTCCGGTCCAGGGATCGGCTCGAGGCGTTCGCGGACGCCTTGCAGGATTTAAGCCTGCAGGGGGTGCTTTCCGCCCCGTTCTATATCTGGAACGACGTGAAGTCCCTCAGCCTGCTGCGCCGCTACCCCTGGGAGGAGGCCGGCGGCCGCACGCCGCTGCCGGACGAGATCCTGGAGAAGTTCCACCACCGCCGCTGGGGCGGGCTCTGGACTGTCTGCGGTGCCCTCTACAGCCCGAGCGCCCGGGTGGGACGCGCCGAGAAGAGCCTCGTCCGACGGGCGCTGCGGGACAAGGCGGACCGGCTGGTGTTCGTTACCCCGCTGGTTTCCCGGCTGGCCGGCTGGATCCGGGCGCCCTACCGCCGGGCGACCGGCCGCGACCTTCAGCGGATCGCCCGGTACCGCGAGCGCAACCCGTTCCTCGGCTGCCCGATCGACCGGAACCTGGCCACCGCCTACTGGCGCAAGAAGGGGAAGTTCCGGGAGACGACCGATCCCGACCGGGACCGCTGCGGATTCATCTGGATTTCGATGGCGCTGCCCTTCCGGGGCGGCGATCTTCAGCGCGCGGAGGCAACGGTCCTGCCCCTATTCCGCCGGCACGGCTTCGAGCCGAACCTGGCTGGCATCGCCATCTCCCCGCGGTGCCTGTATTTCCTGCCCGCGGTGATCTATGACCGGGACGTGCCGGGAGAGGATCAGCGGGCCATGGCCTGCCACGACGAGATCCTGGCCGAGCTGATCCGGATCGGGTATTACCCCTTCCGGCTCGGGATCCAGTCCATGGGAGTTCTTCCCCCATCGTCGGATGACACCGACCGCCTGCTGGAACGGCTGAAAGACTCCCTCGATCCCAACCGCATCCTCAGCCCTGGGCGCTACGAGCCCAAGCCGACGGGTGACCATGGACGATAGACCATAGACCATGGTCCATCGTCCATGGTCTATGGTCCTTCGTCTCCTCCAATTCATCGATCTACAGCTGCTTATTGACGAACTCCCAGTTGACCAGCTTCTCCATGACCGCGGCGACGTAGTCGGGCCGGCGGTTCTGGTAGTCCAGGTAGTAGGCGTGCTCCCACACGTCCACGGTCAGCAGGGCCTTCTTGCCGTGCGCCAGGGGGGTGTCGGCGTTGGCGGTCTTCAGGATCTCCAGCTTCCCGCCGGACAGGGCCAGCCAGGCCCAGCCGCTGCCGAATTGGGTGACGGCGGCGTTCTTGAAGTCTTCCAGGAATTTGTCGTAGCTGCCGAAATCGGCCTGGATCCGGCCGGCGATGGCGCCCGCAGGCTTCCCGCCGCCGTTCGGCTTCAGGCAATGCCAGTAGAAGGTGTGGTTCCAGACCTGGGCGGCGTTGTTGAACAGGCCCGCCTTGGCGGGATCGCCCGCCGCCTTCCGGATCAGGGTCTCCAGGTCGGCGGACTCCAGCTCCGTGCCGGCGATCAGCTTGTTGGTGTTGGTGACGTACGCCTGGTGGTGTTTGCCGTGGTGGAAATCCAGCGTCTGGGCGGAAATCACCGGCACCAGGGCATCCTTGGGATACGGCAGGGGTGGAAGTTCAATAGCCATAAATCCTCCTCGATAAGATATTCACCACAAAGGCACAAAGGACACGAAGAAATGCACTTGTATTATTGCGGTTCAGTACGCTGAACATAACAGATAGCGAATGCCAAGCCAAATCAAATATGGTCTTTGTGCGCTTTGTGCCTTTGTGGTGCGTTCTAGCTCCTCCGGCTGAGGATGTAGCGGGCGGTTTCGGCGAGGAACCCCGTGTCGACCGACGGCGGCAGGGCCCTCAGCGCTGCCTGCGCTTTTTCGACCGTATCTGCGGCCAGCTTCCGGCTGCCGTCCAGCCCATGGATTGCGGGGAACGTCAGCTTGTGCTGCGCGGCGTCTTTCCCCGGGGTCTTGCCCAGGGCCTCCCGGGTGGAGGTGACGTCCAAAATGTCGTCCGTGATCTGAAAGGCCAGCCCGATGGCCTCGCTGTACTCCGTCAGGCGCCCCAGGACGGCCTCGTCCGCCTGCCCCAGCAGCGCCCCGGTCCGTACGGACACCCGGATCATCGCCCCTGTCTTCAGGCGGTGGATGTCCCCCAGCAGCTCCGCTTCCGTCGGCCCGGCCGGGGCGGTGATATCGAGCACCTGGCCGGCGACCATGCCGAGAGGCGTCCCGGCCGCCTCGGCGATCTCGGCGGCCAGCCGGCACCGCAGCAACGCCGCTTCCTCTCCGGACGGATGGCGGGACAGTACCAGGAACGCGTGGGTCAGGAGGGCGTCCCCGGTCAGGATGGCCACCGCCTCGCCGAACTTCTTGTGGCTGGTGGGCTGTCCCCGCCGCAGGTCGTCGTCGTCCATGGCCGGCAGGTCGTCGTGGATCAGCGAGTAGGTGTGGATCATTTCCAGCGCGCATGCCGGGGCGAACCGCTCGGGGTGGCCGCTGCCCAGCGCCTCGGCGGTCGCGACGGCCAGCACCGCTCGCAGTCGCTTGCCGCCGGCGAAGACGCTGTACCGCATGGCCTCGTGGATCACAGCCGGCGGCGTGCTCCCAGGCGGCAGGAGCCGGTCCAGCCAGGCGTCCACCAGGACTTTTCGCTCCTGCCAGACGGCATGGAAGTCGATCGCCATGATTGCCCTCTCTCAGAAAGGCACGTCGCCGTCGGGGTCGGCGCCCCCTTCTGCATTGCCGGCCGGGGCGGCGCCGAAATTCTCCTTCTTCACGCTGCCGTCGGGTTTCTTGAGGAGGATCTCCACCTTCTGCTCCGCCTCCTGGAGCTTCCGGGCGCAGAAGTCGGCGATGCCCATGCCTTCCTCGAAGACCCTCAGCGCCTCGTCGAGCGGCAGGTTGCCCTCCTCCAAAGCCTTGACCTTCTGCTCCAGCGCCGACAGCGCGCTCTCGAAATCCTTGTACGCTTCTTTCTTCATCGTGCCCACCTCGTTGCGAAATCATCGGACTTCGGACATCGGACTTCGGGTTTCGGGCGTCGGAAATCGGACATCAAGAATCTTGCATACCATCCAGGTTCCCGGTACCCAAACACGATGTCCGAAACCCGATGTCCAAAGTCCGAATCCCTCACTGCAGACACCTCACTCCTCGCTCCTCACTTTCCCATGCTCCGGCCGGGTCGTTTCCACGGTGCACTCCAGGGCCCCTTCCCCCAGCAGCACGTCCACCGGCTGGCCGGAGGAGACGGCCTGCCAGCGCCGGATGACCCGGCCGCCGCCGTCCAGGCAGATGGCGTACCCGCGTTCCAGGACCGCCTTCGGGCTGAGGCCGGCCAGCCGCTGTCCGGCCAGCTCGTGACGCTTCCGCCGCGCGGCCAGCAGCGCGGACACGGCGACGCGCAGCGCCTCCCGCCCCATGGCGAGGCGGTGAGTCTGCTCCTGAAGCCGCCGGGCGGGGCTGGCCGCGAGCAGCCTCTGGCGCAGGTCGGCCAGGCGTCGCGCGCGCGACTGGACGAGCGAGTTGGCAAGGTACTGCAACCGCAGGTGCCACTCGTCGACCTTCTGGATCATGGTCCGCACCCGGTGCGGGACGGCGGTCAGGGCCCGATTCAATACCAGCACTTTCAAGTGGTTGCGGTGCGCGGCGAGCCGGTTCTCCATGGACATCAGCAGCGTCTTGCGGCAGGCATCCACCCGGCGCGACAGCTCCTCGGCGGCCCCGGCCACCATCTCCGCGGCGGCCGATGGTGTGGGGGCCCGCAGGTCGGCGACGAAATCGGCGATGGTGAAGTCGATCTCGTGCCCGACCGACGAGATGACGGGGATCCGGCAGGTGAAGATGGCCCGCGCCACGGGCTCCTCGTTGAAGGCCCAGAGGTCCTCGAGGCTGCCGCCGCCCCGGCCGACGATGAGGACGTCCACGACGGGATTGGCGTCGAACCAGCGGATGCCCTCGGCGATTTCCAGCGCCGCCCCCTCCCCCTGGACCTTGACCGGGTAGATCAGGACCTGGACCGCGCTGTTGCGCCGCCGCAGGACCTGCAGGATGTCCCGGATGGCCGCCCCGGTGGGCGACGTGACCACGCCGACCCGGCCCGGCAGGAGTGGCAGCGGTTTCTTGCGGGCCGCCTCGAACAGCCCTTCCTGCTTGAGCTTTTCCTTGAGCTGCTCGAAGGCCCGCTGCAGGTTGCCCAGCCCGTACTCCAGCATCTCCTCCACGATCAGCTGGTATTCGCCGCGGGGCTCGTACACGGAGATCCGCCCCCGGGCCAGGACTTCCATGCCGTTGCGCGGCTGGAAGGCCACGCGCCGCTGGCTGCCGCGGAAACAGACGCCGCGCAGCTGGGCGCCGGCGTCCTTGAGGGTGAAGTACCAGTGGCCGGAGGACGGGGCGGCGAAGTTGGAAATCTCCCCCCGTACCCAGACGCTCTCGAAGTCGGCCTCCAGCGTGGCGCGGATCCGGCCGGTCAGCTCGCTGACCGTCAGCGCCTGGACGCCCGCCGGCGGATTCGGATTGGACATCATGGGCGGATAGGACATCATTGCCGCTGCCGGCTCCTTTCTTCCCAGATCTTCATCACGGCGGCGGCCAGGTACAGGGAGCCCAGCACATAGACCGCCGCGTCGCCCCCACTCAAGCGGAGAGCCTCCGTCAGGGCATCCGCGGGTTCTTCCCGGTAACTCAACGCATATTTTTGCATGAACGGCGCAAACTCCTCCGCTCCGGCCGCCCGCGGAGAAGGCACCCGGGTCAGCACAATGTTGCGGGCATGGGGGAGCAGCTTCTGGATCATCGAGGGAAAGTCCTTGTCCTTCATGGCGCCGAAAACTACCACGGGCGGCTGCTCCCGGGCAGCCAGCTCTTCGATGGCGGCCTCCATGGCGTCCGGGTTATGGGCCCCGTCCACGAGGATCTCCGGCCTCTCGGAAAGCCGCTGCATCCGTCCCGGCCAGCCGCCGTCCCGCAGACCCGCTGCCAGGGCCTCCTCGCCGATCCGCCAGCCCATCGACCGCAGCGCGCGGACGGCGGCGATCACGGTGGCGGCGTTGTACCGCTGGAACCGCCCGGCCAGGCCCAGCGTCCAGCCCGGCCGCCCGGCGCCGGTCGTCTCCGGCAATTCCGCCTCCAGCACCGCCTTCGCCCGGACCACTTCCGCGGCGCCCCGGGCCAGCTCCGCCTCCAGCGAAGCCGCCCATTTGTCCTGGGGCCCCAGCACGACCGGGGCCGACGGCCGCAGGATGCCCATTTTTTCACGGGCGATGGCGTCCACGGTGGCGCCCAGGATGCGGCAATGGTCCAGGCCCACCGTGGTGATCACCGACAGGATGGGATCGGCCACGTTGACCGCGTCCAGGCGGCCGCCCAGGCCGACTTCCAGGACGTGGACGTCCGGCGCGACCGACTGGAAATAGCTCGCGGCGACAAACGTCACCCACTCGTAGTAAGTCGGCGGACGGTCCAGCCGGCCGGCCGGCGATTCCACGGCCGCGCGCGCCCGGTGGGCATGCAGCAGCAGGTCTTCCGGGGTGATGGGCTCCCCGTCGATCCGGATCCGCTCGCGCAGGTCCAGCAGGTGCGGCGAGGTGTACAACCCGACGCGGTACCCCGCCCGCTCCAGCACCCGGGCCAGCCACCAGCTGACGCTCCCCTTCCCGTTCGTGCCGGCCACCAGAACGGCGGGGGCGAAGCGGCCGGGATTGAGCCGCGGGATGACGGCCGCCGCGGTGGACAGGTCGTAGCGCAGGCCGGCCACTTCGTTGCCCAGCCCGTCCAGGAAAGAGAGGAAATCGGCGGCCGCCGCCCATTCCGGATTGCTCATGGGGAGGCGAAGAACCTCAGGGCCTTGATCAGGAATTCCCGCATGTCCGCCCGCGGCACCACCTTGTCCAGCATGCCGTGCTTGACCAGGAAATCGGCGCGCTGGAAGCCTTCCGGCAGCTTCTGGCGGATGGTCTGCTCGATGACGCGTGGGCCGGCGAAACCGATCAGGGCGTCCGGCTCGGCGATGTTGAGGTCGCCCAGCATGGCGAAACTGGCGGTGACGCCGCCGGTGGTGGGGTCCGTCAGCACGCTGATGTAGGGCACGCCCGCGTCGTCGAGCCGGGCCAGGGCGGCGCTGATCTTGGCCATCTGCATCAGCGACAGGATGCCCTCCATCATCCGCGCGCCGCCGGAGGCGGACACGATGATGAGCGGCACGCGCCGGTCCAGCGCCCGCTCGATGGCCCGGGTGATCTTCTCGCCGACCACCGAGCCCATGCTGCCGCCGATGAACTGGTAGTCCATGGCGACGGCGATCACGTCCATGCCGCCCATCCGGCCCTGCCCGCAGCGGACGGCGTCGAGCAGGCTGGTCTTGCGGTACGCGTCCGCCAGCCGGATGTGGTATTCCTTCTGGTCGACGAAATGGAGCGGATCCGGGGAGCGCAGGTCGCGGTCGAACTCCTCAAACTGGCCGTCGTCGAAGAGCAACTGGAGACGTTGCAACGAGTAGATCTTGAGATGGTGCCGGCAGCGCGGGCAGACCATCCGGTTCTCTTCCAGCTCGCGGATGAACAGGGTGGCCTGGCAATCCGGGCACTTGAGGAACTGGCCCTCCGTGGTCACCCGGTGGGGCTCGGCTTCCCTCCGGCGGAACTTGCCGCTCTTCTCGAACATGGCCATGTGAACACCCCTCTGTGTCGGGCAGGCGCTGGCAAGGTCCCATCTTACCGGGGGGAGCTTCCGGAGTCAAGGCCGGGCGCATCATGAACTATTTGATTTTCATAATATTTCATTGTATAAGTGCAACCAATATTGAGCACTACGGGAGGAGAACATGATCTGTCCCTTCTGCCTGAAGGATGCGCCCGCCGGCTTCCCCCAGTGTCCAAACTGCCAAGCACCCGTTGACCGGAGCGTGACTCCCCTCCCCTCCGGCATCTTCCGGCGGATCATGGCCCTGTTCTTCGATATCCTCATTCCGGCGATCCTGTTCGCCGGCCTGTATGTACCGCTCATGTTCCTGCTCAGCCAGGACCAGGCGATGATCCTGATGGCCGTCCCAGGGGGAGTGCTCCTGCTCTTCACCCTGCTCCAGCTGATCCTCCTCTTCAGCTCGGGCCAAACCATCGGCAAGAAGCTGATGGGAATCAAGATCATCAAGGCGGACTATGAGAAGGCCGGCTTCGGTACGCTCCTGATGCGGGAGATCGTCGGCCGCCTGGTGTGCGGGCTGACCCTGAACATCGGGTACCTGATGATCCTGTTCAATCCCGAACGCCGCGGCCTGCACGACAAGATCGCCGGCACCATCGTGGTCAAGAAGCTGCGCGCCCAAGCCGCGGCCGCCGCGGCGCCCGAACCGGCCCCGGCGCCCGCCTTCGAGCCGGCAGCGGCGCCGCCGCTCCGCCCGGAGCCCCTGACGCCGCCGGTCAACATCACGCCGCTGGCGCCGATCCCGGTGCCCGCTCCCGCGGCTCCCGCTCCGCCCGTGGCACCGCCGGAACCCCTCCGCCCGACCGTCGCGCCGACTGCCGCCCCTCCCGCCGCCGGCGCCTGCCCGGCGTGCCAGTCACCCATCGAGGACGCCGACAGCAAATTCTGCCTGGTCTGCGGCTTCCCCATCCAGAGCGGCGTCAAGGCGTACACCCGGTTCTGCCCGAATTGCAAGTCCCCCGTGGCCGAAGACGCCTCGACCTGCCCGTCCTGCGGCCGCGCGATGCCCCGGGAATCCGCGCCGGTGCTGCCGAAACCCACCGACACACAGGTCGCCGCTGAAGCCACGGTGGTTGTGGCCGCCCCGCAACTGATCTCCTACACCGCGGACGGCGCGCAGGAGATTTTCAATTTGGCCCTGCCGCTCACCAAGATCGGCCGCCTGAAGGACAACCACATCGCCCTGCCCAACGAGAAGGCGGTTTCCGGCCACCATTGCGAGATTTACATGGAAGGAAACCAGTTCATGATCCGCGACCTGGGCAGCACGAACGGCGTGTACATCAACAACCGGAAGGTGGACAATTCCGCGCTGGCCGACGGGGACAAAATCAAGCTGGGCTTCAAGATCTTCCGGTTCAAGCAGTCCTGACGGCGAGGCTCGAGACTTGAGTCTCCGGCCTCGGATCAACCGACCATTTCGAAGTACAGGATCATCAGGTCGACCGCGTTGGTGACCCCGTCGCCGTTCAGATCCGCTTCCAGGGAGCCCGCCAGGATTTCCGCAAGATAATCGGCCAGCAGAACCACATCATCGAGGTCCGTGAATCCATCACCGTTGATGTCCCCGCGGCCCAGGATGCGGAACGGGGCATCGCTGACGTCGCTGAGGGCGCCGTCCAGCGCGCTGACCCGGACCAGGCAGTCCTGGGAGATCTCATCCGGCAGCTCCCACGAGTAATTCCCGTCGTTGTCGGCGCCGGCGTCGATGACTTCCCAGGTGGAACCCCCGTCGGGGGAATACTCGATTTTCACGTCTCCGGAAAAATAATCCCCATCCCAGGTGATGGGTTGCCGCGTGCCCGCCTCCCAGATCTCACCCCCGTTGGGCGAGGTCAGCCGCAGGTAGGGCACGACCAGCGGCAATGCAATCTCGGCACCCTGGTAGATCTGCCGGTTGGAGCCCTGCACGAAGACCACCATCCGGCAATTGTTGCGGTCCCAGCTTTGCTGGATGGTGAAGGCGCGCGTGGTTTCATAGCTTTGACCCGGGCCGACGGAGATGTCCGTCCCGGACGCGTTGGGCAGCATGCCCCGGTTGACGTAGTCCAGCTCGGTCATGCCGATCCAGGCAAACGGTATGTGCCTCTGGATCAACGCGAAATGCAGCTTGCCGCTGACCGTCTGGCCCGAAGTGTTGACGATGCGGGCCTTGACGACGTCGTTGGCCTCGTTGCTGAGAAAGATATCAATCGGATTCGCAACCGCTTTCCGGGCGTTGAACACCGGCAGGTACTCGCTGTACATGTTGCCGCCGGCAATGCCGCCGACCACGGATTGCACGCCATCGAACACGACCGTGGGGAGTCCGGACACGCCGTAATAATTCTTACGTGTGGTGTAATCCACGATATAGAAGGGATCCCCGTCTGCTGCATGGTAGGCGATGACCACCAGCCGGGAATCCTGCTCCCCGTCCAGCTGGCCAAGGCCCAGGGCCGCGCTCGGGCAGTAGCCGCACCAGGTGGCGGTGAAATCCTCCGCCACCACCACCTTCTGCTGCGTCGCCGCGCCCAGCGCCAGGCAACACGAGCAGGCCAGGATGACCACCCCCAACCAGAGTTGATGTTTTCGCATATTCGGCATCCTCCCAAGCGAGACTCGGTTCACTTGATTGTCGTGTACACCCCGATCTTGAATCCTTCGAACGGCGGCATGAAGATGCACTGTCCGCCGGCGCAGACCTCGCCCCCGCGGACCGTGCCACCCGATAGTTCGACGTAGGAGCCTTCCAGCACGTTCACCCGCACGCCCCCGCTGTAAAAATCGTGGCGGTCGTTGATCAGTTGCTCCGAATACTGGTATTGGAAATACACGGAACCGTAAGGAGACCAGGCAAACTGGGTCACGTAATCCTGCTCGTTGAACTTGAAATACGAGTTGCCATACCGCTTGTCCCGGGCCTGGATCTCGAGGCTGAGGGTCTCGGTGAATCGGTACAGAAAATCCGCCTCCGTCTTCTTGACCGGATAATTGAGGTCCCGGACTCCGTAGGCGAAGCTGACATTGATCTTCTCATGCAGCAGGTCTTCGGCCCGCACCCCGCCGTAGACGTGGTAGCCCGCGGAATCGTATTCCCGGATCCTGCCCACGTTCGCGAAGATGACGACATCCGGTTCGAAGAGGGAGTATTGGGCATAAAACCGGACACCGGACGTATTCCTCAGGATGTTGACCTCGTCCTCCCGGTCCACCACGGGCGGATTGTTCATCCCGTTGTCGAAGTGGTCATAGTTCTTGTACTCCACCAGGCAGGAAAACCGGTCCCGGTTGAACTCGAGATCGGCGTAGACCCCGGTCCCGTCCTTCATGTCCTCGTGGTCGAAATCCAGGCGGGCGAGTTCGGCGTAGTAGTTGAACATGCCCAGCAGGTTCGCCCCCTGGAAACTGACCGAGTACGTCGTGCGCGGCCCCAGGTCCCAGTAGGTCCGGACATCGTCGATGTAGCTCAGCTGGAAGCCGACCCGGTTGTTCTTGACGTATTCCACGTCGGCCTCGGTGCCGTACACCGCCCACTTCTGGCTGCCCAGCTCGTCCTCCACCGTCCCCCCCAGGGCCCGGATCCGCAGGAACTTGTGTTCGTAGCGGACGTCGCCGCCGAGGATGGTCCGCTCGCGGAAGGCCTTGTCGTTCTGGAGGACCGACAGGACCAGGCCCCGGCCCAGCATGGCGTAGAAGTCCCCCGCCTGGACGTTGAGGTCCTCGGTGCTGTACTGGACGTACTTGCGGTAGAGGTCCAGGTTGCCGTCCTCCAGGGTCAGGTTCGGGTTCTGCTCGTAGAAATTGTTGGCCCGCAGCGTGACTCCGCCGGACCACCGCCCGTATTTCCCGAAGAAGGACAGGGAGTTGTAGTACTGGTTCCCGCCGTTGGCCAGCTGGTTGTTCTGGTAGGTGAAGTCGTTGGTGAAGAAGAAGGTGAACTTCCCGTAGTCGAAGGCGTACAGGGGGGACGTCAACAGGGCCAGGGCGAGAAAGGCGAGCTTCTTCATCGGGACAGGGACTCGATTTTCTTGACGACTTCCTGCTCATCGCCCGGAGCGTAGCCGGTGTGCGTGTAGGCGATGGCCCCCGCCTTGTCGATGATCACGGTGAACGGGATCTTGAGCTCGGGATTGAGGACCTTGGCCACCTGGCTGTCGGGGTCGAGCAGCACGGTGAACTTGAATCCTTTCCCTTTGATGAACTGGCTGACCTTGGCGTAGGCGGAGGAATCATCCACCGAAATGGCGACGACGGTCACGCCGGGGTATTTGTCCTGGATCTCCTGGAGGCGCTTCATGAACTTCTTGCACGGCTCGCACCAGGTGGCCCAGAAGTCCAGGATGATGATCTTCTTGCCCAGGTCGTCGCTGAGCCGGTAGGTGGCCCCGTCCAGCGTCTTCAAGGAAAAGTTCGGAACATCCGCCGCCAGGAGAAGGCTTCCGGCCCCCATCAGGCAGAGGACCACAGGGATCATCCGGCGCATCAACTCACCTCCCACAGCATCCCCGGCTCGCGTCTCCGGAGCAACCGCCCCGGCAAACAGGTCTCGATGGATTTAAAGTGGGATATTACAAAAATTTCGCCGCGTATTCAATTGCAATATCAAGTGCGTACCGGACAGAAACCGGCTGGCGCCGGCGGCGAAATATGCTATCCTTTCCGCATCCTCATCCCAGGAGTGTCCCGGTGGCCAGCGCGCAGCCAGCCGAATCCGTGAATCCGATTGCGGACGGGAGCGACCGTTTCGAGCGGGTCCGCCGGACCGTCGGCCTCTTTCTCGGGCTGATCCTGTTCTTCGGGGTGCTGTTGCTGCCCGTTCCGCAGACCTTCACCACCCTCGCCCATGAGGCCCTGGGGCCGGCGGCGAGTCCCTCCGACGTGGCGGAACTGGCGGCGGGCACCCGCTCGGCGCTGGCGTTGGTGCTGCTGGTGGTCATCTGGTGGCTGACCGAAGCGGTGCCCCTGCCGGTGACCGCCCTGCTTCCCGGAGTGGTCCTGCCCATCCTGCACGTCTGCGGCGCCGATGGCGGGAAGCTGTACCTTTTCACGCCGAAGAACACGTTTGCCAATTACGCCTCGCCGGTGATTTACCTCTTCCTCGGCGGCTTCCTGATCGCCGGCGCCATGGGGAAATGGGGCCTGGACCGCCGGTTCACGCTCTGGATCCTCACCCGCGGGAACCTCGCCAACCATGCCAGCGGCATCCTGCTCGGCGTGATGGCCGCCACGGCCTTCCTGTCCATGTGGGTGTCCAACACCGCAACGGCCGCGATGATGCTGCCCCTGGCCCTGGGCATCCTGACCCGCGCGGGGATCCAGCCGGGACGCTCTCCCTACGGCACGTCGCTGATGCTGGGCGTCGCCTGGGCCGCGTCCATCGGCGGGGTCGGCACCCTGATCGGCACTCCGCCGAACGGGATCGCGGTCTCCATCCTGGCGGGGGCCGGCATCCCCCACCCGGATTTCCTCGGCTGGATGAAATTCGGCGTGCCGTACGTTCTGCTGACCATCCCCCTCGCCTGGCTGATCCTGCGGATCATCTTTCCGCCGGAGATCCAATCGATTCCGGGCGGGAAGGACGCCCTGCTCGCGGAGCGGCGCGAGCTGGGCCGCTGGTCGGCCGGCGAGAAGGCGACTCTGGCGGTCTTCCTGCTGGCGGTCGTCCTGTGGATTTCCAATCCCTTCCTGGGATACCTGCTGCCGGGAACCACGGTCAAGCGCCTCACCGGCCTGGACGAGTACACAATCGCCCTGCTGGCGGCGGTGCTCCTCTTCGTGATCCCCGTCAACTGGCGCCGGCGGGAGTTCGCCCTCGACTGGTCCGACAGCAAGGCCGTCGATTGGGGCACGCTGCTCCTCTTCGGCGGCGGGATCGCCCTGTCGGAGGCCATTTTCCGGACCGGCCTGGCCGGCTGGATCGCTTCCAGCTTCATCGGCCTGGTGGGCCACCCCAGCACCCTGCTGCTCACGTTCATGATCGTCATCCTCATGGCGTTCCTGACGGAGGTCACCTCCAACACGGCCGTGACTTCGATGATGGTGCCGGTCGTCATCGTCATCGCCCGCAGCTCCGGCGTCGATCCCACCACTCTCTCCGTGGCCGCGGCGGTGGCGGCCTCCATGGCCTTCATGCTGCCGGTGGCCACGCCCCCCAACGCGCTGGTCTACGGCACCGGGCGGGTCTCCATCACCGCGATGATCAAGGCGGGCTTCTTCCTGGAGATCACCGGCTGGCTCCTGACGGTGGGCGTCCTGTACGTCTTCGGCGACCTGATTCTCGGCGTCCTGAAATTCTGAGCCGGCGGCTGCATGGAATCCGGCAAGCTTTGAGGAGGTGATCCATGTCGCTGGGTCTGGCCCTGTCCGGCGGCGCGGCCAAGGGAATCGCGCACATCCGGGTCTGGGAACGGTTCCTCGAGCAGCGCATCCGGGTGGACGCCATCGCGGGCGCCAGCGCCGGAGCGCTCTTCGGTGGCATGATCGCGTTCGGGTACACACCGGGCGAGATGAGGGGAATCGTCGACAGCCCGCGGTTCAAGCGGATCGTTCGGCAGAAGTACCGGAACCTGAACCTCAGCCTGTTGCAGATCCGGAACCTCAAGCTGGGGCTCTTCCGATTGGAGAAGTTCCGCGACTACCTCCGTTCCGATATCTTCCGCGGGGCGACCTTTGCCGACCTGAAGATCCCCTTCACCTGCTCCTACACCGACCTGCAGGAAAACAGCACCGGCTATTTCTTTGACGGAGACGTGGCCGAAGCCGTCACTTACTCCATGACCTTCCCCATGATCTTCCGCAGCCTGAACGACCGGTTCTATGACGGCGGCCTGAAGGTCAACTGCCCGGTGGACGTACTCCTCGACCGCTTTCACATGGAGAACGTGGTGGCGGTGGACCTCTCGTTCATCCCCCGCCGTGACACCCGCTACACCCGCACCCTCGGGCAGTTCCTCAACCGGATGATGGATGCGGTGTGGTGCGAGACATTCCTGGACGATCTCCGGCGGGCCCACATCGTGGTGGAGCCGGAGATGGGCGATTTCACCTTCTTCGATTTCCACCGCTACGAGGACGCGCGGCGGGCGGTCGACGAGAAGCTTACCGAGGAGGTCCTGCGGAACATCCGCGCCCTGGCCGAGCCCGTGGAGGAGTGAACTCCTCAGCCGGGGAAGGCGCCCGCGGGCGGGTCCTCGAGCCACTCGGTGCCGTAGGACGCCGTGGCGGGGATGATGCACAGGAACTCGACTTCCTCCCGGCCGCGGTTCTCGTACCAGTGGGGCGTCCCGGCGGGGATGAAGACGGCGTCTCCCGCCTTCACGGTTTTTTCCGTACCGCCCGATCCCAGCACCATCTCCCCCCGCACCACCATCTGCTCGTGCTCGATCTCGGGATGCAGGTGGGTGGGGATCCGGCCGCCGGGGGCCAGGAAGAACCGCCGCAGGATGAAGTTCGGGGCCCCCTGCTCCGGCCCGATCAGCACGGCCATGCGGGCGCCCCGGGCGCGCTGGACGGGGTTGGCGGGCGCATCGGCAGGGGGGCGGACCAGCGGAGTCTTCGCATCGGCGTTCATGGGTTCTCCTTGCCCGAAGATGTGGCGGAGCCCACCCGGACCGGGGCGGCTGCCAGCTGGGAAGTATCCCACGCCGGGCCGGCCGCGTCAACCGGCGGCTGGCGATTTGGGCTTCCCCGGTGCCCGATTCCCTGCTATCCTTTGTCCACGGTCCATCCGGGATGGACGGAAACCTGGAACCGCGGGGGAGCCTATGGCGCAATCCGAAGAGACGATCCGGTCCGCCAAGCGGCAGTTGTGGCTGGCCATGGCCCTGCTGGCCGTGGGCGTGCTTTACGCCCTGTTTCCCATCGACTTCATCCCCGACATCCTGGGCCCCATCGGCTGGGTTGACGATATCGGCATCCTGACCATTGGCTTCCTCACCGCGCTGGTTTCCTATTACCGGGTGCGCAAGGCCCAGTCCCTCTGACCTTCCCCGGTGATCGTGCGTCCCTGCCATAGCATTCGGTCGCCGTAATCGATCCGGCCATCGAATCCCGACTGCGATTCCAACTCCGGCCCCGGAAAAGAAAGCCATATCCATTGTCATCATTATTGACAACTTTCCGCAACAAGCTCCGATAATTACTGCAAAGAAATAAACCTTACCAAGGGAGGTTGTCTCATGGTGAAAATCGACTCGACCGGCTCCGCGTTCCCTGTCGGAGGCCCGTCTCCGTATCAGGACGCCAGCGCCGGCAAGGCCATCGAAGGCCTGAAAAGTCAACCGGGGGAAATCAGCGGCGCGGCCATGGAGAAAGCCATCACCGACGCCACCAAGGACCTGGACTCCCAGGCCGCCGGCAGGGAGTACGGCGACCTGAAGAAATTCGCCAACGAGAACTGGGACCGGATGTCTCCCGACGCCCGGGAGAAATTCCGCACCTACGAAAAATACGCCCTGGACGCCAAGTCCCAGGGCATGTCGGGCATCCCCACGGCCCAGTACGACAAAATGCTCAAGGAGATGCACACCGCCGGCTACGAGGACGCCGGCGCCGGCAAGGCCATCGAGGCGATGAAGGACAAGGCCGGGGCCATCTCCGGCGACGACATGGAGAAAGCCATCATCGACGCCACCAAGGACCTCGATTCCCAGGCTGCCGGGAAGGAATACGCCGACATGAAGCAGTTCGCCCAGGAGAATTGGGACCGCCTCTCGCCCGAGGCGCGGGAGAAGTTCGGCATCTACGAGAAATACGCCCTCGACGCCCAGGGCAAAGGCATGACGGGCATCCCGGTGAAGCAATACGACAAGATGCTCCAGGAGCTCAAATTCTCCGAGTACGAGGACAAGGGGGCCGGCGGCATCATCGAGGGGTTGAAGGAGAAGGGCGGCCCGATCAGCGGCGCCGACATGGAGAACCTGATCATCAACGGCACCAAGGACCTGGACAGCCAGGCGGCCGGGACCGAATTCCGGGACATCCAGAAGTTCGCCCAGGACAACTGGAACCGGCTCACGCCCGAGGCCAAGGAAAAATTCAGGATCTACGATAAATACGCGCAGGAGGCCCAGTCCGAGGGCATGACCGGCATCCCGATGAAAGACTGGACCAACATGGTGGGCGAGATCAAATTGGCCGGCTACCAGGACCAGAGCGCCGCCAACGCCATCGAGGGCCTGAAGGCGCAGCCGGGTGAGATCAGCGGCGAGTCCATGGAGAAGGCCATCGTCGACGCCACCAAGGACCTCGACGGGCAGGCGGCCGGCCGGGAGTACGCGGACCTGAAGAAGTTCGCCGACGGGAATTGGGACCGCATGTCCCCCGACGCCCGGGAAAAGTTCCGGGTCTACGAGGACACCGTGATGGATTGCAAGGCCCGGGGCATGAACTACATTCCCCAGGGCGAGTACAACCAGATGGTCAACCGGATGCACGCCGCCGGCTATCAGGACGACGGCGCCGGCAAGGCCATCGAGGAGCTGCGCGGCCAGCCGGTGCCCATCTCCGGCGAGGCCATGGAGAAGGCCATCCTCAACGGCACCCTGGATCTCGACAACCAGGCCGCCGGCATGGAGTTCAACGACCTGCAGAAGTGGGCGTCGGCCAACTGGGACAAGCTCTCCCCCGAGGCCCAGGCCAAGTTCGGGGTGTACGAGAAGTACGCCATGGAAGCCCGCGGCAAGGGGCAGACCGGCATCGACATCGGCTCCTACAACAAGATGATCGGCGAGATGAAGCTGGCCGGGTACGAGGACAAGGGCGCCGGCGCGGCCATCGAGACCCTCAAGGGGCAGCAGGCGCCGATCTCCGGGGAGGCGATGGAGAAGGCCATCTACGACGCCACCAAGGACCTCGACTCGCAGGCGGCCGGGAAGGAGTACAACGACCTCAAGAAGTACGCCGACGAGAACTGGGACAAGCTCTCCCCCGATGCCCGGGAAAAGTTCCGCGTCTACCAGGATTGCGCCGAGAAATTCAAGGCCCAGGGCATGACGGGCATCCCCCTGCCCGAGTACAACAAGATGCTGGGCGAGATGAAGGCCGCCGGGTACGAGGACGCGGGCGCTGCCCAGGTCATCGAGGGGCTCAAGGGCAAGGCCGCGCCCATCTCCGGCGACGACATGCAGAACGCCATCATCAACGCCACCAAGGACCTGGACGCCCAGGCCGCCGGCAAGGAGTTCAACGACCTCAAGGAATACGCCGAGCAGAACTGGGACAAGCTCTCGCCCGATGCCCGGGAGAAGTTCCGGGTCTATGAAAACCACGTCAACGAGGCCCGGGCCAACGGCATGACCGGCATCCCGCAGGCCGACTATGACAAGATGATCGAGGAGATGAAGACCGCCGGCTACGAGGACGCCGGGGCCGCCCAGGTCATCGAGGGGCTGAAGGGCAAGGCCGCGCCCATCTCGGGCGACGACATGCAGAACGCCATCATCGACGCCACCAAGGACCTGGACGCCCAGGCCGCCGGCAAGGAGTTCAACGACCTCAAGGAATACGCCGAGCAGAACTGGGACAAGCTCTCGCCCGACGCCCGGGAGAAATTCCGGGTCTACGAGAACCACGTCAACGAGGCCAAGGCCAACGGCATGACCGGCATCCCGCAGGCGGATTACGACAAGATGGTCGAGGAAATGAAAACCGCCGGCTACGCCGACGCCAGCGCGGGCAAGGCCATCGAGGGGCTGAAGTCCAAGGAAGGCGAGATTTCCGGCGCCGACATGGAGAAGGCCATCGTCGACGCCACCAAGGACCTCGACTCCCAGGCTGCCGGCAAGGAGTACGCCGACCTGAAGAAGTTCGCCGATGAGAACTGGGACCGGCTCTCCCCCGACGCGAAGGAGAAATTCCGGGTCTACGAAGGCTACGCGGAGAAATTCAGCAGCCTCGGCATGACCGGGATCCCCCAGGGCCAGTACGACAAGATGGTGAAGGAGATGGGGAAGGCCGGCTACGAGGACGCCGGCGCCGCCCAGGCCATCGAGAAGCTCCAGGACAAGTCCGGCCCAATCTCCGGCGCCGACATGCAGACGGCGATCATCGACGCGACCAAGGACCTGGACGCACAGGCCGCCGGGAAGGAATACCGCGACCTGAAGGAGTTCGCCGACAAGAACTGGGACCGGATGACGCCTGACGCCCGCGAGAAATTCCGGGTCTACGAGCGGACCGCCCTGGAGTCCATCGCCCAGGGACAGACCGGCATCCCCCAGGCCAAGTACGACCAGATGCTCCAGAAGATGCAGGGGGCCGGGTACGAGGACGCGGGCGCGGCGCAGGCCATCGAGAACCTCATGGGCAAGCCGGGCCCCGTCAGCGGCTTCGACATGCAGGAGATGATCGTCAACGCCACCAAGGACCTGGACGCCCAGGCGGCCGGCAAAGAGTACCGCGACATCGCCGAGTACGCCGCCGGCAACTGGGGCAAACTCACGCCGGAAGCCAAGGAGATGTTCAACATTTACGACAAGTATGCCTCCAAGGCCGTGTCGGAAGGCCGCGACTATCTCACCCAGAACGAGTTCCAGAAGATGCAGAACGAAATGACCTCGCACAACGCGGCGGACCTGATTGCGACCAAGATCCATCGCCGGATCGTCGGCTAGACCGAGTCAGCCGCCGGCCTGAAAACCGGCAGTCCGAGGACGGTCAGATACAGCCCGCATCCGCCCCTCCGTAGGGGCGGATTCCTTTTTGGGATTGCTCGGCATTTCAGTCGGATGGCGGTCAGCGGCCGGGGGCTCCCCTTCCCTCTTCGCGGGACTTTCTGTCCGGGAAACGCATCCAGTCGCTTCGCCGGAAACTCCATTCCGGGGTCTCCAGCACCGGACCGATCGTCCCGTCGTACCAGGGGCCCGAGCCGGGGTCGTGGGGATTCACCAGGATGTGGGCTTCCTGAGCGGGCATGAATCCCTGGAGGAGCAGGAAAGCGCGACGGCCATCAGCCGGATTGACCGCCACGTCCGCCACCAGGACGGCGTGGCCCGGATTTCCGTCCTGGACGAAGATGTCGCCGATCTCGACGGCTCCGCCAGGGGCCACCGGCGACAGCTCCCGGCGCAGCGAGATGGTCCCGGCATACTGGAATACCCGCTCCAGGTAGGCCCGGAAGTTGGAATAGCTGGAATCCGCCGCCGCGGCCGGCCGCCATTCGACCCGGTTGCCGGCGACCCGCGGCCGGGAGCCAGCCGCCCAATCCGGCCAGGCCGCCGGATGGCCGCTGGTGAATTGGAAACGGATTTCGTCCTTCCGGCCAGCGGCCCAGAGGTACTCCGCCCGTAAACGGATGATGGTGTCGGCGCACTGCTGGAGGTCATTCCTCCCCGGATCCAGATCCACGACCGCCGCGTGGACGTCTTGCCGCACCTTGAGCCGCCCGTCGTACAGCCGGACGGGCGGGCGGCCGGGCCGGAGGGGCAATCCCCGCAGCCAGGCGGCGAAGCTCCCCGCCGGGGCAACGATCCGAACATAGCCGTCAGGCGGCGAGATGCGCTCCTGGATCGACTGCCCGGGAGGAACTTTGGACAGCCAGGGATAGGCTCCTTCCGCGGCGATCCGCATCATCCCCACCGTAGTCAGTCCGATGATGACGGCAGTGATTTGCCCAATGCTCCTGACTTTTCTCATCAATCAGAAAGATACACCATGACAGCCGAAGGTTACTAAAATTAATGACAGAGCCAGGCACACGGGGATCTCTCTCTGTTGCCGAGGCCGGTGGGATCCGTCTATCCACCACACCGCCCCGCGGCCGGGGGCCGCGGGCTATTCCGGAACTGCCGGAGACGCTGGGGCTGGCGGTGGACCGGGCCACCAACCGGCTGACGGGGAAGCTCCACGACGTGGCCGGGAACCTGCTGGAATCCACGGCCGCGGGAGCCAGGGTGTCAGGCTCAGTCACAGATACGTGATGAGCGTATATCGTTGATCTTGCCGGAGCGCGGACGTCCCCGGCGGCACGACCACGGTGGGGCCGGTCTACGACGCCATGCCCTACGGCGAGCTGATCAACGGCCCCGCCCAGCCGAACGAGCTGGTGCTGTTCACCGGCAAACCCCGCGGGACATCGAGTCGGGATTGGTAAATTTTCCAGCCCGACCATACAGCAGGTGACGGAGCCTGGCACCTTTTCCTGCGGCGCAGGAGCCCCGTCATTCGAGCTTCCGGAATCCCGGCACAGAACTGCGGACTCTCGGCAGAGTCCCTAAACGACGCTTCGACTACCGTATTCCTAGCGCCACGCATGATGCGTCGCGCTTCGAACGAACGAAAGGAGAAGAAAACCATGAGCACCCGAACTGAAATCCTCGCTTCCACTCTGGAGACGGGAGCCAACGCCCTCGCGGCGTTCGCATCCGGCTTGACCCCGATGGAATGGGAGACGCGGTTGCCGCGAGACGGCCGCAAAGTCGGGGTCGTCGTGCACCACGTCGCGAGCGTTTACCCCCTCGAGATTGAGCTGGCCCAGAAGCTCGCCGCGGGCGGCGCGCTGACGGATGTGACCTGGGATGCGGTTCACGAGATGAACGCCCGCCATGCGCTCGAATACGACGGCGTCACGCGGGAGGAGGCGGTCGCCCTGCTGCGGACGAACGCGGCGGCGGCCGCGAAGGCGGTCCGCGCCATGTCCGACGCCGACCTGGACAAGGTGGCGCCGAATTCGCTCTACAGCGGGGCGCCGCTGACCTGCCAGTTCATGTTGGAGGATCACGCTGTCCGCCACAGCTTCCATCACTTCGCCGGCATCCGAGCGGCGCTCAGGCGGTAGCGCGCGGCGGTTGCACCGGCGGCGTGGGGGTTTCACCGCCCCCGCGTCGTCCGGGGCGCAAGCGTCGAGCACGGCGCCATGCGCCGGGCGACTCTCCGGTTGCGCGCCGAAAGGCCCGTGCAAACGCGGTCTCGTTCTCGTACCCCACTTCGAGTGCCACCTCCAGGACCTTGGCGTCGGTGTCTCGGAGCCAGCGTGCGGCGAGCTGCATGCGCCATTGTGCCAGATACTGCATCGGCGGCTGACCGAGAAAGCGAACGAACCGCTCATGGAGAGTCGAGCGTGAAACCGCGGCGGCCTCTCCGAGCCGTTCCAGCGTCCACGGTTCCGCGGGACGCTCGTGAAGGAGCGCGAGTGCCCGACCCACCACGGCGTCGCCCAACCCTGCGAGCCAGCCAATCTCCCCGGTTGGGAGCGTGTCGACATAGCGGCGCAGGGCCTCGACGAACATCATCTCGGTCATGCGCTCGAGCACGGCCTCGCCACCCGGACGCTTGTCATTCGATTCCTCGACGACGGCCTGAAGCACGCTGGCGAGCAACGGACTCCCTCCGTTCGCCTGCCTGGGCACCCGCAGCATTCGTGGCAACGCCGCCAGGAGCGGATTGAAGGGGTACGCGTCGCATCCGATGAAGCCGCATACGATCGTGGCGGCCGATTCGTCGGTGCCGGGTGCTCCCCCCGCGATTCCGCGCGCGGACGCCTGCAGCGTGTAGGGAAGCTGCGGCGGTCGCGGGGCGTAGTAGATTCCGAGATCCATACGCTCCGCGCGGAGGCCCGGGCTGCTCGAGATGACGTGGGCGTCGCCCTGAGGGAATATCACGAGGTCGCCGGTGTCGAGCCGAATTGGTTCCTCGCCGACGATGCCGGCCCAGCATGCACCGCGCGCGACACCATGAAACTCCATCAGATGCTCCACGCCGGGAAGAATCGCCGGAATGATCTCGGCGCCACGGGGAGCTTCCGCGATCCAGGGCGCCACACCTTCGATGTGGTAGAAGATCGCGCCTCGCAACCGGATGGCTCGAAGGAGGTTTGACAGGGTGTCACTACTCATGATGTTGTCAGTTGCGCCATCGAACGCTCCGGTTCAGAAGGCAAACGCGACGGTCTTGAATATCAATGCGATGGTGTCAGGTTTTCTCAAAGAATGGTCGGCTCTCTAATCAAACGCAGCCTGGCAACATGGTACCTTGCCACCCATCGGCACGAGCGCGGCACCTACATCCGCACGATTCAACAACATCTTGAATGCCATGAAGCCTGACACCATGATGGGTACCATGAAGCGTCCGTACAACACGCCGCCCGATGCGGAGAGACGAAACGGCGATCCGGCGGAACGGGTTTTCAGGGTGACAATAAAAATCCCGGCGTGGTATGATCCGGGCACGGAGAGTGCGTCGTCATGAGAATCGCGCGGGTTGTCGGCACCGTGGTCGCCACCGTCAAAAATCCGGCCCTCACCGGCAAGCGGATCCTGCTCATCCGGGATGCCGACGAGCACGGTCAGCCCTTCGGCGAGCCTTTCGCCGCACTGGACGTGGCGGGCGTGGGGGCCGCGGAGCTGGTCTTCTACGTGACGGCCCGGGAGGCGGCCTTCCCCTTCGAACCGGAGGAAGTACCCGCCGACACCTGCATCCTGGGCGTGGTCGACCGCGTGCACACAGCCTGGCCGCCCCCCGGATCGTCTGGCGACTGACGCTCCGCAGCCATGAACCAGGAAACCAATTCCAGACCCGAACGCGCCGAGGCGCACGGCAACCGCCCGCGGCCCTGGACCAGCCGCCTGGCCTTCAAGCTCATCCTTTCCCTGACGCTCATCGTGGCCATCGTGGCCGGCATCTCCCAGGTGATCACCAGCCGCACCCAGGAGCAGCAGCTCCTGGACGAGGTCATCCTCGCCGCCGACCAGCTCTCCCGCAGCATCACCAGCGCCACCTGGGAGGCCATGCTGCTGGACAAGCGCGGGGCGGCCTACAAGGTGATGCAGACGATCGCGCTCAAGCAGGGCATCGACCGCATCCGCATCTTCAACCGGGACGGCGGGCTGATGTTCTCCACCGCGTCCAACGAGATCACCCGGCTGGACAAGAGCGCCGAACTTTGCGCCCCCTGCCACCTCTCGGAACGGCCGCTGGTAAAGCCGGGCGTGCAAAGCCGCGCCCGGGTTTTCCGGGGCGCCGACGGCCGGCGCAAGCTGGGCATGATCACGCCCATCTACAACGAGCCCGCCTGCAGCCGGGCCGAATGCCATGCCCACCCCGCCGACGTCAACGTGCTCGGCGTGCTGGACATCGACATGGACCTCGGGCGGGTCGACGTCGAGATGGCCGCCATCCGCGAACGGACCATCCTGATGATCTGCCTGGAGATCATCCTCATCGGGATCTTCATCGCCTTCTTCACCCGGCATTTCGTCAGCAAGCCGATCCGGAAGCTGATCGAAGGCACCCAGGCCATCAGCGCGATGAAGCTGGACGAGCCCATCGAGATCCGGAGCAGCGGGGAACTGAGCGAACTGGCCGGCTCCTACAACCGGATGCGGGAGCGGCTCCAGGAGGCCGTGGAAAGAAACGCCGAGCTCACCCAGAACCTGGAGTCCAAGGTGGAGGAACGGACGGTCCAACTCCAGGCCGCCCACGAGAAGCTGAAAACCAGCGACCGGCTCGCCTCGCTCGGCACCCTGGCGGCCAGCGTCGCCCACGAGATCAACAACCCCATCTCGGGCGTGCTCAACCTGTCCATGCTGATGCAGCGGATCCTGCGGGACGACGGGATCCCGCCCGACCGGGTGAAGGAGTACCGGGAGTACCTCCAGCAGGTGATCCAGGAAACCAGCCGGGTGGGCCGGATCGTCTCCGACCTGCTGGCCTTCTCCCGGCGTACCAAGCCCCTGCGCAGCCTGGCCGACCTGAACGCCATCATCAAGCGCACCCTCGCCCTCATCACGCACAAGCTGGAGCTGGCCCAGGTGGAGGTCCGACTGGAGCTGTCGGAGCCTCTGCCTTCGGTCTATTGCGACTCCTCCCAAATCCAGCAGGTGGTGCTGAACCTGCTCCTCAACGCGGCGGAGGCCACCCGCGGGGCCGGCCTGATCGTCGTCCGCACCCGGCCCGTTTACCAGGGGAACCAGGTCCTCCTGGAGGTGCAGGACAACGGCGCCGGGATCCCTCCGGAGATCCAGAAGCACATCTTCGATCCCTTCTTCACCACCAAAGAGGAGGGCAAGGGAGTCGGACTCGGCCTGGCCGTCGTCTACGGCATCATCGACTCGCACGAGGGGGACATCGAGGTCGACAGCCAGGTCGGCCAGGGCACCACCTTCCGGGTGATCCTGCCGATGGCGACCCCCACGGACCTGAACGCGGTGGCGGAGGGAACCGCCCATGCTTAAGAACTGGCCGATCCTGGTTGTCGACGACGAGGACGTCATGCGCGTCTCCCTGTCCGCCTGGCTGCGCGAGGACGGCTATCCCGTGGACACGGCCGAATCCGGCCAGATCGCCATCGACATGGCGCGGCAGCGGGAGTACGCCATCTGCTTCATCGACCTCAAGATGCCGCGCGGGCCGGACGGGATCGAGACGATGCGGGCGATCCGCCAGATCCACCCGGATTCCTCCGTCATCATCATCACGGCCTACGCCAGCGTGGACACCGCCATCCTGGCGATGAAGGAAGGGGCGCAGGAGTACATCGTCAAGCCCTGCAATCCCACGGAGATCTCGCTCATGGTCAGCCGGATCATCCGGATGAAAAACCTGCAGCGGGAAAACGTGATCCTGCGCAAGAAGCTGGCCCGGCAGTACGAGTTCCAGGACCTCCTGAGCAAGAACCCGCGGATGCACGAGATCTTCGACCTGATCCGGGAAATCGCCGACTTGCGCAGCAACGTGCTGATCCAGGGCGAGAGCGGGACGGGCAAGGAACTCGTGGCCCGCGCCATCCACAACAGCGGCGCCCGCTCGAGGCGGCGCTTCGTGGCCGTCCCCTGCGCGGCCCTGGCGGAAACCCTGTTGGAGTCGGAGCTGTTCGGATACGAGAAGGGCTCGTTCACCGGGGCGCAGGAGCGCAAGAAGGGCAAGATCGAGCTGGCGGACGGCGGGACGCTCTTCCTGGACGAGATCGGCGACATCTCCCCCAAGCTGCAGGTGGACCTGCTCCGGGTCCTGCAGGAGCGGAAGTTCTTCCGTGTCGGCGGATCGGAGGAGGTCAGCGTCGACGTCCGGGTGATCGCGGCGACCCGGGTCGACTTGCGGCAGGCCATGCGGGAAGGAAAATTCCGGGACGACCTCTTCTACCGTCTGAACGTCGTCGCGATCCACATCCCTCCCCTGCGCGAGCGCCGGGAAGACATTCCGCTGCTGGCCCGGTATTTCATGGAGCGCCTGGGCCACGAGATGGGCCGGGACATGGAGGACATCTCCGGCGGGGCCCTGAAGCTGCTGCTCGATTATGACTGGGCGGGGAACATCCGCGAACTGGAGAACGCCATCGAGCGGGCGATGATCACGGCCCGGGGACGGGAGCTGACGGAGGCGGACTTCGGCTTTCTCGCCCGCCTGGCCGCCCCCCCTGCCGACTGGCAGGCCCCCGGCAACATGAGCCTGGCCGACGTGGAAAAGCAGGTGATCCTCGCCACCCTGCAGCGCCTGGGTGGCAACATCAAGGCCGCCGCCGCCTCCCTGGGCATCGACCGTTCCACGCTCTATGAGCGGATCCGCAGGTTCGGGATCCCCGTGGAGAGGCGCAAGGGCGCGCTGGATTGATGGAAACTGCCGGACGGCGGGACGCAACCGGTCCCGGGTGGCTCCCCGGTCCGGCGGAGATCAGGCTCAGTGCGAGCGCGGGCCGTGGTGATGGAATCGCTGGGCGAAGTCCTGAACGATGCCGACCACGATCATCCCGAGGCAAACCAGGAATCCGACGCCGAGAGCGGCATTCGTGACGTTCAGCCAGAACACATCGGGGCTTTCCATCTTGAGCTTCCTCCAATTTCTGGATACCAGATCAAGATCGAACGCAGTTTTCGCTAAGGTATCCGATCCTTTGAATGCAAATTGGATGCCGTTGTCAGTCTCTTTGGTCACCCATATGTAAAGCATTACATATCTTGGAGATGCAAATTGAGACGAAATAAAGATTCCCAAAATGGCCAAATTTTGTGTAGAGTTTCCCAACATGTCCGTTGGTTTTTCCAACATTCCATCAGCGGCGATCGGTCCCCCGGAACCACGGGTTCCATCCCTCTCTCCGTGAAAACCGTTGTCCCCGCAACCCCGTGGACCTCTCCGGTCGCCATCGCCGCGTACATGGCGGCCGCCAAGCTTCTGCTGCACCTGCTGACCAACGGTCAATACGGCTACTTCCGGGACGAACTGTATTACCTCGCCATGGGAGAACACCTGGACTGGGGATACCCCGACAGCGCGCCCCTCATCGCCCTGGTGGCCTGGGCCACCCGCCACATCTTGGACGGGAGCCTCGAGGCGATCCGGCTCCTGCCCGCGTTGGCCGGCGCGGGGATGGTGTTCCTGACCGGCATGCTGGCCCGGGACATGGGCGGGCGCGGCGGAGCGGTCTTCCTGGCCTGCCTGGGCGTGATCTGCGCCCCGGTCTACCTGATCAGCAACACCCTGCTGTCGATGAACGCCTTCGAGCCGCTCTTCTGGACTGGCTGCCTCTGGCTGGTTTGGCGGGCGGTGGAGCGGGGCGACTCCCGCCTCTGGATTTGGGCGGGGATCCTCGCCGGCCTCGGGTTGGAGAACAAGCACTCCACGGCGTTCTTCCTCGTGGCCCTCGCCGCCGGCATCCTGCTGAGCGGCCGGTGGCGCGTCATTCGGGACCCGTGGATGTGGGCCGGACTGGGGATCGCCATCCTGCTGTTCCTGCCCAACGTAGTCTGGCAGTATCTGCACAATTGGGCCACCCTGGAGCTGCTCCAGAACGTGAGGCGGATCCACAAGAACGTCGAACTCACCCCCTGGGCGTTCGTGGGGCAGCAGGTGTTCATCCTCCTGCCGACGACGGCCCTGGTCTGGGTCGCTGGCCTCTGGCGCTGCCTGCGCCGCGGCGCCGGCGGCCTGCGGCTGATCGGCTGGACTTACCTGGCCCTGCTGGCGATCATGATCGTGTTGAAAGCCAAGCACTACTACCTGGCGCCCATCTATCCGGCCCTGTTCGCGGCAGGCGGCCTGTGGTGGGAGGAGCTGACACCGAAGCGCTGGCCGCGCCGGGCGCTGGCGGGAATGCTCGCCGCGACCGGCGCGCTGTTCCTCCCCATCGCCCTGCCGGTGCTCTCCCCGGCCCGGCTCGTCTCATTCCAGGAAACGATGGGGATCGCTCCGCCCAAGACGGAGGTGGCCCACGAAGGCCCCCTGCCCCAGCACTTCGGCGACATGTTCGGCTGGCCGGAGATGGTGGCGGAAGTCGCCCGGGTCTGGCAATCCCTGCCCCCAGTCGACCGCGCACGCGCAGCGATACTGGCGGGGAATTACGGCGAGGCCGGGGCGGTTGACTTCTTCGGGCCCCGCCACGGGCTGCCCCCGTCGATCTGCGCCCACCAGGGCTACTATTTCTGGGGCCCGCGCGACGCCACGGGCGAGGTCCTGATCCTGCTGCAGTGGGACCGCGAGTCGGCCGAGCGCTGGTTCGGCCAGGTGGAGGTCGCCGGCCGCGTGGGACACCCCTGGGCCATGGGCGAGGAGCACTTCGACATCCTCGTGGTGCGGGAACCGAAGGTCCCCCTCCAGACTCTCTGGCCCCGCCTGAAGCATTGGAACTGAGGCCAAACCCAATCCTCGATCCGGTTTTCACCCGGCTTTGGAGGGCCGCGGGCGGGATGGACGCGTTCCTCGCGGGCCGTCCTAATTCGGCTTCGGAAGTTTTCCCGGATACATGAATAAAGAGTTGCAAGATTCCCCCTCCCGTTTTATCCTCTGTCCATTTAAATTTTACTTTTTCAGTGCAGGAGGATTTTTCATGAGTCGGATCTCATTTTCCCGGATGTGTATCTCCCGGCTTTGCATCACGCTGTTCCTTGCCGCCGCCTGCTTCCCTGCGGCGGCTGCCCCGCCGGATTCGCAAGCCGCCCCCGTCGCCCCGGCCAAGCCGAAAGTGCTGGTGGTTGTGCAGCTCCGCGACCCCGATTTCACGGTCCTGGAAATGAAATACCGGGTGTTCTACAACAAGGGCGAGACCAAGAAGATCCCGTTGACCGACTATGATTTCAGGGTGGCGTTCACCGACGAGCTGCTCAACGCGCTGGCCGACGACCATAGGGCGGAGTGGGTCGAGGCGACCGGCCAGGAGGGAATCGACGTCGTCAAGGTCTGGAACAAGAAGGCGACGGTGTCGGCGGGCGTGGCGGCGGACCGCCTGCTCCTCGTGGACATCATCCAGTACGGCGCCCTCGTGGCCGACCTGGCCGCCGACAAGTTCATTCTTCTGGTGAACATGCGGATGACAGACAAGACCGGCCGCCAGAAGATCTGGGAGAAGAAGTGGTACGAGCGGATCGACCTGCCCGGCAAGGTGGCGGACCTGCAGGCCGACAACCAGAAGGGCCTGAAGGAAGGGGTCAACAAGCTCGTGGAGGACATCTGCAAGAAGATCCAGCTGGAGATCAAGAAAGCCCGGTTCTAGGGAGGCGCCCATGATTTGCCGTCAAGCTCTCGCCGCCCTGGCCCTGGGTTGGCTCCTGTGGCTCGCCTCCCCGGTGTGCCCGGGCCAGGAGGCCTCCCCCGCCCCGACCTCGCCGGAGCCGTCGGGCGCGCTCCGGGTGAAAACCGACATCACCGGCGTTCAGCTCTTTCTTGACGGAGAGGAGAAAGGAACGACTCCGACCACCTTGCGCAGCCTGGCGCCGGGGCCGCATCGGTTGGCCCTCGTCAAGGACGGCTACGAGGCCCATGAGCAGGCGGTCACAGTCACTGCCGGGAAAACCGAACTGGTGGTCGTGGCCATGAAGCCCCTGGTGCTACCCCCGCCCCAGCTGCCGGCGGTGTTCCGGGCAGTCCACCAGCACCGGGCCGGATCCTGCATCGGGACGCTGACGGTCACCGCCGACACCATCGAGTACACCAGCGACGACAAGCAGGACGTCTTCCGGATCCCCATCCGCACGCTCAAGTCCGTGTCCAGGTCGTTCGGCCCGGTCCCCGGGCTCGGTCCCACCGGCATCGGCGGGCCGAGCTCCATGATGGCCTGCCGGGTCGAGGCGCCGGACCGGTCGTATGGTTTCTGGGCGGTCGAAAAGGGGATGGACGACGACGTGCAGGTGCTGGCCGCGAAAACCAAGGAGCTGTTCCAGGTGCTGTACCGCCTCTGGATCGACACGCTGAAGAAGCCGGCTCTCTAGATTGCCCGTCAAGCAAAGGTCGGATTATTGGAAGTGAAGGGTCAAGCTCTGTCACGGTCCATGGGGTCAGGCTTCGTCACAGCCCGACTGCCGGCAAGCATTCAGCACCGGCAGACGCCGGAAGCTTTGTCGCTATGAACTGCGATCCGCATCCGGACGAATCCGCCAGCCCGCTTCAGCGGGCTTTCCCCCTCAGCCCGGCGTTTCATCGGCTGTGTCGCAACGGGGGGGGGGAGAGATGATTGGATGAATGCCGCCTTCCGGGATTCCCGGTTGCCCTTTCCGGTCCGCCGGCTTGCGCTGGCGGTGGCCCGCCGCTCGCCGCGCGACTCAATCATCCACAACATCCTGCCCCGCTCGCCGGCGAATCTGTTCATCCCGGAGGCAAAGGGCAAAATGGTCAAAGGGGTCATGGTAACGACCTGGCGAGGCGGAAGCCCAGGTTGAAGTTGCGGTAGCCGGAGGCGAAGCTGTAGCGAAAGGCCGACCGGCAGTAATTGGCGTCTCCGAACCAGCCGCCGCCGCGAACCACCCGGGTGGAGCCCGTTTCAGGCCCCGCGTAGTTGGTGGCGCTCCCCGATGGGTAGGTCCCATACCAGTCCCAGCACCACTCCCAAACATTTCCATGAGTATCGTGCAGGCCCCACGGATTTGGCGCTTTCGTCCCCGCGGGGCTGGTGGCATAGATGGAACTGCTATTGCCCCAGAACCACGCCGCCGTCTCCAGCGCCGGGTACATGCCGGAGGTGGACGTAATTCCGCAATTGGCCACCGCGTAATTCGGCTCCGCGATCCAGAACGGTGTCGCCGTCCCCGCCCGGCAACAGTACTCCCACTCCCCTTCTGTCGGAATCCGGTAGCCGTCCGCGTCGAAGTCGCAGTAGAACGGCCCGGTGGTGTAGTTCGACGCGGTGATCGGGTTCGTGAATCCCGCGTCGGTGTAGTACGCCCGGGTCAGCCCCCGTTGGACCGACAGCAGATTGGCAAACAGCACCGCCTCGTACCAGGTGACGTACTGCACCGGGTTGGTCATCCCCGCGCCGTAGTCTGTGGATGTCGGATCCGCGGGCAGCGTCGGCTGCGCCGCCTTCAGGTCCGCCCACATCTGCCGAGTCACCTCCGTGGCCATCACCGCCAGGTTCCGGGTCAGGGTGTGGGTAAATTGGGTTTCTTCAACCCAGCGGCACGGCTCGTCCAATGGGGATCCCTGGGGAAAGGTCCCTCCTGGCACCAGTCGCAGGATCTGCACGATGGAGTCGTAATCGTAGAATTGTCCAAATTGAGCGAAAATCGAGTCCAGATTGCCGGCAAGGTAATTCGATAGAATCACCTGGTCTGCCGCATCGATGATCCCCGACCCATCCAGATCTCCCTGCAGAATTTCAGCAGCCCCGATGTTTGCGGCTGACAGAACGAGCAGCAGCAGAAAAAACGCCCAGCCGGAAACCAATCCAGACTTTTTCATGCCTTTCCCCCCCGATGAGAATTACGATTCATAGTTGAAGGGCCACAGTGCTCATGGCGAATACCTTGCGCTGGCGTGCGGAGTGCAATGGTGCCAAGCTTTGTCACAAAATGATCGTTGTTGTGATTATATCACCGTTCTGTCCGTCAATATGTCGACGGGTTTTCAGTCGTTTATGTATCAATAAGTTCCGAAAGTCACAAACTGCCCGGAAGACACTGCTCCCGTGATGGGGTCAGGCTCTGTCACAGCCCGGACGCCGGCGAGCGGGCGGTGAGCGGAGGCAATGCCCAGAGCGGCTGGCGCGGGGGCGGTCAGGGAATGGAGGCGGCCGGGTGATCGCGGCAGTCCGGCCCGGCGGGCCGGACGTCCAGCCTCGGATTGGACGCCCGGTGGCGGGCATCCCCGGGACGCCCGCTGTAACGAATGCCCTACCAGTTTCCGGCCAGGTGATTCGCCAGCAGGACCGCGTCGGCGGCCGCCAGCACGCCGTTGCCGTCCAGGTCCCCCGCAAACTCGCAGGCGCTGAAAGCCCCGTATCCGGGCTGCAGGTGGCCCGCCAAGGCGGCCAGCAGGATGGCCAGGTCGTCGGCCCCCACCCGCCAGTCCTGGTTCAGGTCGCCGAGGACCGGCACCGCCTCCACGCGGGCGGGCGAGGCGTTGCCGTCAAATTCCGCCCACGCGACCAACTGGCAGTACTGCCGGCCCGCTGAGACGGGAGCCCAGTTGGCCGACAGATTGGCAGTCGCGCCGGGAGCCAGGCCGGTGAATTCCGCTTCGAAATGAGCCAAGACGTTCTGGTTCTCCTTGCGGGCCTCCAGGTACAGGATCCCGGACACAGTCCGGTCGCCGGTGTTGGTGAAATCGGCCTTGAGCGCCACCGATTGCCCCTCCTCGAAGCAGACCGGATCGGCGTCGAGCCGGGTAATCGCGCCGGCCGACCGTCCCAGCGAGAACGGGCAGGAGGCCGTACCAAGCAGGATTCCGGCGCTGTTGCGGAAGTTGACTTCCATCTGGTAGTCGCCGGCTGCCGCCCCGGTGCTGTCCCAATCGAAGGCGCACGACGTCAATCCCTTGACTCCGGTCAGCTTCCGGAGCGGCAAGCCCGCCTCCAGGCCCCCCGCCGGGCCGCCGGAAACAAAGGTCTCCACCAGCACGTCCGGCAACTGCCCTGTGGTTTCGGTCAGGAACAGCTCCGCCGAGACCATCTCGCCCAGGCCGAAGACGGGCTTCGCAGCCTTCAGCCGGCGGGCGGCCACGCTGCCGGGACCCGTGGTGACAGTGAAGTTGTAGCTCTGGTAGAACTGCGCATCGGCCGTGTTGGCGTTGTAGAAGAACGGGTAGATCGTCAGGATGAGCCGGCTGGCGCCGCCGGGCAGGGGCAGCACCTCCCAATCGAAGTCCCGCCGCGGCCACCATTCATCGCCCGACGGCGCCAAGTCCGGTGTCCGGCCGGGCTCCTCCCCCGGCTCCAGGACCTCGGCCAGCGCCAGGCTGAGGTTGGCCTGGGTGACCGGCTGGCCCAGTTCGGCGAGGGTGACGCTTCGGACCTGCGTGCCGGCCGGGTAGTCCACCCGGACGGTATAGTTGGGCACCACGGCGTGGCCCGGCTCGGCAAACACGGATCCGCCGGGGATCTGGACCGTATCGATGCCTCCGCTGGCGGTCACCGTGTACATGGGCACGGACACCGTCAGGGCCGCGACGGGCCCGCCGAGAAGGGTCCCGTCCAGCGGGCCCGGAGCGCGAACCCCCGGAGACCATTTCCGGGCGCTCCAGTCCACCTCGATCTTGGGATCGCCATAGAAGTGGAAAACCGCCGAGTTGTACTGGTTGTACCCACGGTCGTCCGAATCCCCAGCGTCCACCAGGCTGTCCTTGGCCAACTTGAAGGACTCCCCCACGGACCGGCCGGGTTCCAGCTCGCTGTAGAATCGCCGGGCCAGGTTGGCGCAATGCGGCGAGGTGGCGTTGGCCGTCGCCCCGATGTAGGCCCCGGCGTTCCCGTTCAGGAACGTCTCGGCAAAACTGTAGCCGGCAAAATAGCTCCCGGTCTTGCAGGAGGCGCCGAAGACCACCGGCCGCTTGCCGCCCGGATCGAAGTGGTCGTCGATCATGTCCCAGGCGATCACGTCCCATCCACCGGACCCGCCGTGGCCGGCCAGGTAGATGAAATCCCGGTTGTTCACGTAATCGAAGAACTCGTCCTCTGTCGGCTCGTGCAATTCGTAGGCGGTGAAACCCAGGTCGTCCAGCAGGTCCGCGACGTCGTTTCGCTCCACGGTGAAGTCGATCTCGTCGGAAGTTCCGCCCGGCCCCCGGGCCAGGCCGCTGATTACGGCGGCGGACTCGTCCGTCAGCTCCGCGGCGCCCGAGAGGAGGTCCAAGCTGGCCTGTATCGGCTCGATCAGCCGGTTGACGTTGCCGCCGATGATGCGGCCCACGGCCAGGTCCGGGTGGTGGACCTCGTCATCCGTGGAGGCGTAATAATTGTCCGTGTACCCCACGTCGCGGGTGTCGTACAGCTCGTAACGCCGGGAGAACGCCGGAATGACCGGAGTCTCCCCCACGATCAGCAGGTACCCGTTCCCGGCCCAGCCGGAGGCGAGCTTCTCGGCCCACTCACCGCCCTCGTCGATCAGGTCGTCCAGGATGTCCCGGTCCAGCGCCGAGTCGCCGGTCCCGTTCAGGACGTCGACCTCGCCGGCCAGGTGGCCGTCCAGGCGGCAGCCGTGGCCCACCAGGACCTCATCCTTGTCTAGCCGCGGCAGCAGGTCGCCCGCGGCAACCCGGTCCATGTCGGACAGGGAATAGGGCCAGCTGGTCACCAGCCGGGTGGTCAGGACGGAGTCGGCGTCCACGCTGCAAGTGAACGCGTAGATGTGCTGCCCCGGCCAACCCGGGCTGTCATCGCGCTTGAAGAGGAGGATCTCGTCCCAGCTGTCGCCCCAGATGTCGGCCGCGAGGAGGCGGTCTCCCGGAGTCAGCGGTTGGCTGAAGCTGCGGGACATCCCGTTCCCCCGGTAGATCCGGATCTCGTCGGCGTCGATGTCGCCCACGACGAACTCGTCATTCGCCCAGGACAGGACGTTCCCCACCGCGAATCCGTCGCCGGTCCGGAAGGCGGTGCTCAGGTATCCCCATGGCGTCATTCCGGTGCTGCCGGCAGGGGCGTCATAGATCTCCACGTCGCCGTCCACCCCATAGATGACGGCGACCTCGTCCCAATCGTCGGGATCCAGCATGGTGGCGAATTCGCCGCAGGCGATCCGGTCTCCCGGCTCGAAGTCGCTGGTGAACGACTCCGCCTCCTCCAGACGGTTGGGGTCCGGCCGGAACTGGTAGATCTTGACCGTGCCGTCCGGGCAGGTGCCGGACGCCACCACGATCTCCTCCTGGTAGTCGGCCACTCCGTCCGGATCCTCGAACACGTCGCCCACCGCCAGGGCGTCGTCGGTGGACAGTCCGGCGAGGTCGAAGTTCCTCAATGAACCGGTCCCCCCGTAGATCTTGAGCTGGGCCGCTTCCACGTCCAGCACGACGAACTCTCCCCCACCGTGATCGTCCTCCCGCAGGACGTTGCCCACCGCCAGCTGATCGCCCGCGCCGACGGACGAGGGCACCACGCCGAACGTCTGGCAGAAGCCGAGCACCCCCTGGCGGACCGCCGCCAGCTCGGCCATCTTGCCCAGGAGGCGGCCCACGTCGTCGCTTGCGTACATCGCGTACAACGCCTTGGGATTCGTCAAGAGAAGGTAATCGGCGGTCGCCGCGGCATCCAGGACCTGATCCTGCAGTTCCGCACCGGACCGGCCCAAGTCCGCCGTGAACGAGGTGATGGCTCCGCCACTGGGACTGAAAACGACCATGGCCGGATCCGTCCCCACGGCGTAATCGTCGAAACCCGGGTAGAGCACTGGCACGACCCGGTACTCGAAATTGTAGGTGGCCCCGAAGGCGACGGTCACGCCCGGTTGGAAGTCCAGGTAGACGTTGGCGCTCTTGGTCGACCAGAAGTAATCCGGTTCGACATCATAGTCGGCGTAGGACTCGGGGATGGGCATGAATCCGGTCACGTCGTCGTGCAGCCCGTCCAGGGTGATGGGATGGAGGTACATGTTCCGGATGCGGACGCGGACGGTCAGAACGTTGCCGGAGGCGGACGGGAGGATGTCGCGGCGTTCGACCAGCAGCTTTTCCTCGTAGGGCGTCACCAACAGGTGGTGGGTTTCGGTGAGGGGGATCCCGCAGTCGTGGGACCAGACCCGGGTCTTGACGTGGTGGACGCCCTCGGCCAGGCCGCCGGCGTCCCAGTCCTCGTCGAGGGAGGTGGTCTCGGAAGCCGTGAAAAGGGGCGTCGGGGCGTCATCCAGGAACACTTCGATGAGCTCCACGTTCTCCCCGGACACCCACGTCCCCCAGCGGGTTTCCCGCTCCTCCCACGGCGTCTCGCTGGCCTCCACCGAGATGCGGACCACCTCGCCCGGGGGGACGGTGCTGCCGGACGTGAGGACGATCTCGTAGTCATCCCGGGGCGAGTCGAAGTCCAGCTCCGCCGGGAAGCAGTCGGGCCGCTCCACCAGGAATGTCATGGAGCTGGCGCTGAAGGCTCCCGCCGCGTCGCGGGCCACCGCTTGAACATCCAGGGCCTGGTAGAACTGCAGCGGAGTCATGCCCAGGTCCACCGGATCGACCGTGCACTGGAACGGCGCCGAGTAGTCGGTCTCGATCAGGGCGCCCTCCACGTAGAATTCCATCCGGTCGACCCCCTCGTTGTCCTTCGCTTCCGCCGTGAACTCCGGCGGCGCCTTCCGGGCGGCGTCCGCCAGGATCTCTGTGGTCAGGTTGGCCCCGGTGTTCGGCAATGTCACAAAATAGCCTTCGGCGCTGGCGACCTTGTTCCCGCTGGAATCGGCCGATTCCACCGCAAAATGATAGGTGGATCCCGCCGTCAATCCCGAGAGGGTCACGTCGTGGTCCTTGGCGGTGCCGGTGTGGAAGAACTGCCCGTCGTAAACCTTCGCCCGCCGGCCATAGTACGCCGTGCCGGTGGAATCCTCGTCGGTGGACCACTGGATCCGGGCCGAGGTTTTCGTGATATCCGACACCGTCGGTCCTGCGGTGATGACGGGCGGCAGGTTGTCGCATTTCCAGTTTTCACTCCGGAAATTGTTGGTCTCGCTGACCTCGGCCACGGCATTCAGGACATCCGCCGTGACTCTCACCGTATCCACCGGCCAGGAGCAATTCCAGGAATACTGGGTAAAATGGCGGGTCAGGCGGGACCCGGGCGCCAGGACCGCCGGAACGGTATCGGAGGCCGCCGCCGCTCCGTCGACGTTCAGGCCGGTCAGGTGGCCGGCGGGCGCCGGGCCGTCCCCCACGTTGCGCACCTGGTAGTAAACTTGTCCGGAAGACACCCAGATGTCCGTGATGATCAGGTCCGGCGCCGCCGCTCGAACCGTCAGGAACGCGCCTGCCAACAGGGCGAAGCCGGTCGACAGAAACCGGGGATTCCACGGATGATGCCCCATGCTCTCTCTCCTGCTGTTGCGTATAGCTGCAGGATATACCGATTTCAGAATTTTACAATCTGGAGACTTCCAAGAACTGCTGGGACAAATCACATGTGGATCGCCCGCCGGGCCGGAGCCGGGCGCCGGGCGGCTTATCCCCAGCCGTCGATGACGGCGTCCAGGGCGGCGCGGATCCGGTCATAGTCCCGCCACCGCGCAGACGGCTTTTTGGCGATGAGGCGCAAGACCAGCTCCGACAGCGCCGGAGGTGTTCCGGGGACCAGCTCCACCGGCGGTACGGGCTCCTCCCGGAGGATGGCGGCGATGACCTCGAAGGATTCCTCCGCCTGGAACGGCGGGCGGCCGGTGACCAGTTCGTAGCCCATGACGCCGAGGGAGTAGAAATCGTAGCCGGTCTCGCGGATTTTTTTCCCGAATAGGTGCTCGGGCGGAACGTATTGCAGGGTCCCCGCCAAGAGGCTGGTCCGGGTGAGCGTGGCGGCGTCCTGGATCCGGGCCAAGCCGAAGTCCAGGATCTTCAGCCGCTGCCGCGCCGCGGGGAGCAGTTCCGGCCAGGCCGCGCTTTCGTCCAACTCCCGCGCCCCCGTGAGCATCACATTTTCCGGCTTGACGTCCCGATGGATGATGCCGGCCTGGTGGATCTCCCACAGGATGTCGAGCAGGCCGGAGAAGATCGCCAGGGACGTCCGCGGTGCCGGCCGCCGTTCCGCGATCCACTGCCGCAGGGTGACGCCGTCGACGAACTCCATGGCGTAGAACAGTTTCCCCTGGCTCTCGCCCCGTGCGAGGACTTTCACCACGTTCGGGTGGCGCAGCCGCTCGCAGATCAGCCCCTCCTGGATGAACCGCCGCCGGCCGGCCTCGTCGATCAGCCCCATGTCCAGCACCTTGAGCGCGACCGGCTCACCACCTGCCGGATCGGCGGCTTTGTACACCGTCCCGCTGCCGCCCCGGCCGATCTCCTCCACGATCCGGAAACGCCCCACGTGCCCCCGGCGCTTCCAGTACGCGAACAGCATGGCATACTTTTTCGCCAGCGAAATCCCGGCGTACGAGACGAGGGCGAACGCCAGCACCGCCAGCGCGGTGAACGGGCCGGTCCGCCAGAAGGGCGGCGTGATGGAGATCGGCAGGGCCAGGCCGGTCCGGTTCCAAACGCCGTCGCTGTTGGCGGCCCGCACCCGCAGGGTGTATTGGCCCGGTTCGAGGCCGGGGTAGCGGGCGAATCCCCGCGTGCCGCAGGCCACCCAGTCCCGGTCGAGGCCTTCCAGCCGGCAGGCGTACCGGTTCCGGCCGGGGGCCCGGAAATCCAGGGCGGCGAATTCGAAGGACAGGAAGTTCCGGTCGTAGGGCAGCGTGACGGATTTCAGGGCGGGGATCTCCCCCGCGGTCCCGATGCTCCGCTCGAATACCTGGAAGGCGGTGAGCGCCACCGGTGGTTCCGCCGGATTGGGCGCCATGTCTTCCGGCCGGAAGGACGTGACGCCGCGGATCCCGCCGAAGTACAGGGTGCCGTCGGGGGTCCGGCAGCAGGCCGCCCGGTTGTACTCGCCGCTGCGGAGCCCGTCGGCGGCGTCGTAGTTCAGGAACCGCCCCGACTTCGGATCGAAGCAGGACAATCCCCGGAGCGTGCCGATCCAGATGCGGCCGAGCGAGTCGGGGAGGATCCCCGCCACCGCGGTGTCGGCCAGCCCGTCGCTCCGGTCGTACCGCCGGCAGCGCCCGGTGCGGGTGTCGAACCGGTCGAGCCCGTCGCCGGTACCGAGCCAGAGGATTCCGGGCTGACCGGGCGGTTCGAGAATGGCCGCCACCGAATTGTCGCTGAGGCTGCCCGCATCCGTCGGATCGCTGCCATAGCGCCGGAAACGCCCCGTGGCCGGATCGAACCGGTCCAGGCCCCCGCCGGCCGTGCCGATCCACAGGACGCCGGGCTGCGAAGGAGCCTCGTAGATGCACAGGACGTTGTCGTTGCCGAGGCTGCCGGGATCGGCCGGATCGTGCCGGTAGTGCCGGAACTCACGGCGGTCGGGCAGCCAGCGATCGAGCCCTCCGCCCACGGTGCCCACCCAGAGGGTTCCGTCCGTCGACTCGTGGACCGCCCAGACATAGCTCCCTGACAACCCTCCGCCCCGGCCGGGTGGCGGCCCGACAGCGCGGGTGGTTCCCCGGCCGCGGTCATACTGGAACAATCCCCCGCCGGCCGTCCCAAGCCACAGGATCTCCGGGCGGCTACGGGAAGGCCGGATCACGTAGACCGGATAGCGAGACAGGTCCCCGGCCAGAGGCGACAACGGGACGTCCACGATGGTGCCGGCCCCGTCCAGGCGGTGGAGCAGGGTCTCGCCTGCAGATCCCAGCCACACGGTCCCGTCCGGGTCCGCCGCGAGGGCGGCGATCATGCCCTGCTTGCGCGAGCCGTCGGGCTCCGGGCCGGGTTCGTGGTGGCGGAACCGCTCCCTGACCGGGTTGAACCGCAGGGCGCCGCCGAAGGACGTGCCGATCCAGATCACGCCGGAGCGGTCTTCAAACAGGCTGAGGATTTCCTGGGCGCCCGGCGCGTCCGGGTCCCCCGTGGCGAGACGGAACGCGGTGAAGCGGCCGGCGGCGGGATCGTAACGGAACAGCCCGTCCCAGGTCCCAATCCAGATCCGTCCGGCGCGGTCCCGGAGCAGCGCGCGCGCCAGGTGGAAGGGCACGTGGCCGGCGGCGACGTACGGCGACGCGCACGTCTCGAACCGCTCCCGGGCGGGATCGAACCGGCTGAGGCCGGCCTCGGTGCCCACCCAGATTTCGCCGGGCCGGCCCTCGCAGAGCGACTGCACCCGGTCGTCCACGAGGCTGGCCGGGTCGGCCGGATCGTGCCGGTACACGGCGAACCGGCCGGTCCGGCGGTGGAGCCGGCCCAATCCGCCCATGGTGCCGACCCAAAGGGAGCCGCGGCTGTCCTCGCAGATGGCGGTGACGCTGTCGTGGGGGAGACTGTCCGCGCGGGCCGGATCATGCCGCAGAACCGTGAAGTGCCCGGCCGCCGGATCCAGCCGGTTCAGACCGCCCTCCGACGTGCCGGCCCAGAGGACGCCGGCCCTGTCCAGGCAGAGGGCCTGGACCATGTCGTGGCTGAGGCTGGAAGGGTCGCCCTCCCGGTTCCGGAAGTGGGTGCAGCGCTCGCTCCGGGGGTCGAAGCGGTTGAGGCCGCCACTCTCGGTCCCGATCCAGAGGGCGCCGTCCCTCCCCGGGCACAGGGCCCGGATGATGTTGTGGCTGAGGCTGGCCGGGTTCCGGACGTCCCGCTTGTAGGCGACGACCCGCTGCCCGTCGTAGCGGTTCAGCCCGCCCTCGGTGCCGATCCAGATGAAGCCGGCCTGGTCCTGCAGGATGCCCCGGACGGTGCTCTGGGTCAGCCCTTCCGCGGCGGACACCCGGTCGCACAGCAGGACCTGACGGTCCGGCGCCCCGGCGGCCCAGGCGGAGCCGCACCCGGCCAGCCCTGCGGCCAGCAGGGCCAGGCGCCCGACCGCCAGCCGGAGTACCCTGCGGAGATTCATGATCGGAGCGTCACCTCTCGGTTGGTGGCGTGGACGTCCCCGGTCCGCCGCCCGCGGTCAGTGCGGCTGGACCTCGGTGGGCAGCATCCCGAACCGCCGCTTGAACAGTTGGCTGAAGTAGGCCGCGTCGGCGAATCCCAGCTCCCAGGAGACTTCCTTCACGGTCGTCCGCGACTCCCCGTCCTTCAGGATCAGGAACCCCCGGTTCATCTTCTCGTTGAGGAGGGCCTCCTGCAGCGTGATCCCCTGCTCTTTCTTGAACTTGTTGGACAAGTAGTTGGGGTGGTAGCCGAACTTCTCGGCCAGGGACGCGACGGTCGTCTTCCGGAGCGCTTCCTGGGAACACGCCGACAATTGCAGCAGGATCCGTTCGGAGAAGACGTGGTCCTTCTTCTCCTCCTCGTACTCCTCCAGGAATGCTCCCAGGTCGGCGATGAACAAACGGATCTTCTCCCGGGGCTCGGGCTCGTTGACGAAGTTCTCCGTGATGGTCAGCTGCTTGCGGATGATCCGCTCGGCCTCGTGGACATACAGCACCGAGAGGATGCCGAAGACCATGGTGACGAAGCGGCTGTTGATCTCCTTCGCGTCCCCCCGGGCGTCGTCGGCCACGATCCCGGCCTGCGCCTCCAGCGTATGCAGGAATTCCTCCCGTCCCTGGGCCTGGTACAGCTTCAGCAGCTCCCTGGCGAACTCGACGGTGCGGGTGAATTTCCCGGACATGGTGCCTGCCTCCGATCCGGCCTCTTGGGGAATGGTAAAACAAGGGAATGATACCACTTGCCCGCCGAAATGCAAATCCCTGATCCGACGCCGGGCGGGGGGGGCATATTCGACCTCCGGCGCGGTTCCGGTCCATTGGTCGCCTCGCCATTGAAAAGGCCGTTCGCAGCGGGTACAATCCGGATTGGGATACTTCAAGAATAAGGAGCAATGCCATGCGCTGGGAAATGGGCCGGAGAAGCGAGAACGTGGAGGACCGCCGCGGCATGCGGCCTCAGCGGATCGCTCTGGGTGGGGGAATCGGGGGCATCATCCTGATCGTGATCGCCTTGCTGCTGGGCGTCAATCCGCAGCAATTGCTCCAGCAGATGCCGGCGGACCAGACGGCGTCCCAAACGCAGGTCCAGCAGCGGGATCCCGCGGAGGACCGCCTGGCGGAGTTCGTCTCGGTGGTCCTGGCCGACACCGAGGACGTCTGGCGGGCCCAGTTCCAGTCCATGGGCCGGCAGTACCGGGAGCCCAAGCTGGTGCTGTTCACCGAGCAGGTGAACTCCGCCTGCGGGTTCGCCAGCTCGGCAGTGGGACCCTTCTACTGCCCCGGGGACGAGAAGGTGTACATCGACCTCCAGTTCTACCAGGAATTGAAGGACCGGTTCGGCGCGCCGGGCGATTTCGCCCAGGCCTATGTGATCGCCCACGAGATCGGCCACCACGTCCAGAATCAGCTGGGGATCAGCGACAAAGTCCACGCCATGCAGCAGCGGGTTTCCAAGGAGGAGGCCAACGACCTGTCCGTCCGCCTGGAGCTGCAGGCGGATTTCTTCGCCGGCATCTGGGCGAACCACGCCCAGAAGATGCGCAACATCCTGGAGCCGGGCGACATCGAGGAGGCCCTCGGCGCGGCCAACGCCATCGGCGACGACCGGCTGCAGATGCAGGGCCAGGGCTACGTCGTGCCGGATTCCTTCACCCACGGCACCTCCGCCCAGCGCGTGCGCTGGTTCCGCCGCGGCTTCGAGACCGGCGACATGTCCCAGGGCGACACGTTCAACGCCGGCAGCCTTTGAGGGCCCGCGGGCCAGGCCGCGGCTTCATCCGACGGGCCTTGCGCGGAACAACACCCCCCCCGGACGAATCCGGCGCATCCGGCCGTTACGGGAACGACTGATCCACAGCCTGCTCCCCGGGAGGCGCCTTGTTCGGAATCATCCTTCTTGCCGCCTGCACGCTGATGCAGGCGTACGTCTTCTGGCGGGCGGCGTCCGTGCCGGCCATCGCCCGCCGCGTCCCCCGGAAGGTCCTTCTGGCCGTGGGACTCTGCCTCTGGGGAACCTTCCTCGCCTCCCGCTTCGTCGGGCGCTCCGGCGGCGGGGTTCCGGAGGCGGCCCTCGAATTCATCAGCATGGACTGGCTGGGCTCGCTGTTTCTCCTTTTCGTGTGCCTGCTGACGGTAGACGTTTTCACGGCCTTCGGCTACCTTTTCCGCCGCCTGGTGCCTTCCCTGCGCGGCTGGGCCCTGCTGGCCGGCACCCTGCTGACCGTCCTGGCGATGGTCCAGGGTCTCCGGCCGCCCGTGGTGGATGATCACGAGGTGAGCCTTCGGGAACTGCCGCCGGCGAAGGACGGGGTGGTCCTCGTCGCCGTTTCCGACCTCCACCTCGGCACGCTGCTCGGACCGGACTGGCTGGAAGCCCGGTGTGACCAGATCCGGGAGCTGCGGCCCGATATGGTCCTCCTCCTGGGAGACATCGTGGAGGGGCACGGCCGGCCGCAGGCGGATTTCCTCCCCGCCCTCCGCGGGCTCGCCGCCCCGCTGGGCGTGTGGGCGGTCCCCGGCAACCATGAGTCCCATGGAGGAGACGCGCCCACCTCCCGCCTGCTCACGGAGGCCGGGATCCAGGTGCTGCGGAACCGCTGGGTGGAGGTCGCGCCCGGTCTCGTGCTGGCGGGCGTGGAAGACCTGACAAGCCGGCGCCGCTCGGGCCAAGGAGGCGATCCCGTCGGGCAGGCGCTGGCTGGCCGGCCGCCGGGGGCCGCCATCCTGCTCTCCCACACCCCCTGGGAGGCGGAGAGATCTGCCGCGGCGGGCGCGGGCCTGATGCTGAGCGGCCACACCCACGGCGGGCAGATCTGGCCCCTCGGATACCTGATCCGCCTCATGTACCCCCTGCTGGCGGGCCGGTATGAGGTCGGCGGCATGCCGGTCATCGTCTGCCGCGGCACGGGCACGTGGGGGCCGCGGATGCGCCTCTGGCATCCGGCGGAGATTCTCCGGATCACCCTCCACTCACCGGATGTCCCCCGGCAGGCCCGGACGAAGTAAACGACACCCCTCGCCCGCCGCTCCGTTGACGCCCCCGATGGCCGGCAGGTGGAATCGTGCTACAATAAGACAACTTTTTCCGTGTACCGCCGGATCGCCCGGTTGAGCGGGTTTGTCGGAACTCCAACCCGGGAGAGACATTGAACGTCGACCAGCGCCGCCTCATTCTGATTCTCCTCTTTTTGGCGGGATGCGTTTCGCTCCCGGCCCAGCAGGGCGATCTCGCCTTCACCAACACCTCCATCGAACAGGGCCTGTCCCAGAGCATCGTGGACGCCATCCTCCAGGATCAGAAGGGTTTCATGTGGTTCGTCACCGAGGACGGCCTGAACCGCTTCGACGGATACACGTTCACGGTGTTCAAGCACGACGCCAAGGACCCCTTCAGCCTCGCCCACAACGAGATCAAGAGCATCTGCGCGGGCCGCGACGGCATCCTCTGGGTGGGCAGCTTCTACCGCGGCCTGGAGCGTTTCGATCCCGCCACCGGCCGGTTCACCCACTTCGCCCACGACCCGGCCAACCCGGCCAGCCTCAGCAATGACATCGTCTGGGCTGTCCTGGAAGACCGGGCCGGCCGGCTCTGGGTGGGCACCGGCGGCGGGCTGAACCGGCTGGACAGCGCCGCCGGCGCCTTCCGGCGGTATCGGCACGACCCGCGGGACTCCGCGTCCATCAGCCACGACGACGTCCGGACCCTGTACGAGGACAAGGCGGGAAGGATCTGGGTCGGCACCGCGGGGGGAGGCCTTAACCGGCTGGACCCGGTCACCGGCCGGTTCACCCGCTTCCGGCATGATCCCGCGGATCCCCAATCCCTCAGCCATGACGACGTGCGGGCCATCCGGGAGGACCCCGACGGGACGCTGTGGGTCGGGACGTTCGGCGGCGGCCTCGACTGCCTTGACCCGGCCACCGGCAAGTTCCGCCATTTCCGGAACGATCCCCGCGACCCTCGGAGCCTGGCGAGCGACAACGTGATGGCCCTCCAGCTGGACGAAGCCGGGACGCTTTGGGCGGGCACCGACGGCGGGGGCCTGAACCGCTTCAACCCCCGGAACGGCGCTTTCACCCGCTACCTGAACGCCCCCAACCGGCCGGACAGCCTGCCGGGGAATCGCATCTACTCGCTCTATCTCGACCGGTCCGGCATCCTCTGGATCGGCACCTACGGCAACGGCCTCAGCCGCTGCGACCTCCACAAGAAGCGGTTCGTTCACTACCTCCACGACCCCAACGATCCCAATTCCCTCAGCCACAACATCGTCTGGTGCTTCTGGGAGGAACCCGATGGCGTCCTCTGGGTGGGCACCAACGACGGCGGCCTGAACTGTCTGGACCGGGCCGGCGGCCGCTTCACGCGGTACCTGCACGACCCGGCGGATCCGCGCTCCCTGAGCCACAATTCCGTCCGCATGGTCCGGCCGGACCGCGACGGGACCATTTGGGTGGCCACCAACGGCGGCGGCCTGGACCGGCTGGACCCGAAGACCGGTGTCTTCCGGCACTACCGCCACGACCCGGCGGATCCGGCCAGCCTCAGCCACGACGAGCTGCGGATGGTCTTCCGGGACCGCCGGGACACCATCTGGGTGGGGACATACGGCGGCGGGCTGGACCGGTGGGACCCCGCCACCGGCGGCTTCGTCCACTACCGCAGCGACCCCGCCGACCCGGCTACCATCTCCAACGACTACGTTCGCACCGCCCTCGAGGACGACGACGGCCGGCTGTGGTTCGGCACGCACGGCGGCGGGCTGAACCGCTTCGACCGGGCGACCGGGAAGTTCACCCGTTACCGGAACGACCCGCGGAACCCGGCCAGCCTCTCCAACGACTTCGTGTTCTGCATCCATCCCGCCCCGTCGGGCGCCCTGTGGATCGCCACATACGGCGGCGGCCTCAACCGGATGGACCCGGCCGCCGAGACCTTCACCGCCCTCCGCAAGAGCGACGGCCTGCCCGATGACGTCGTCTACGGCATCCTGGAGGACCGCCACGGCAACCTCTGGCTCAGCACCAACTCGGGCATCACCCGCTACAACCCGGCCGGCGGCTCCATCCGCAGCTTCACCATGGCCGACGGCCTCCAGAGCAACGAGTTCAACGGCGGGTCGTTCTACCAGAACCGCCGGGGCGAGATGTTCTTCGGCGGCATCAACGGCTTCAACGTCTTCCGACCCGACCTGATCACGGACGACCGCTACCGGGCCCCCGTGGTCCTCACCGATTTCCAGCTGTTCAACCGCGCCGTCCCCCTCGGCCCCCTGCCCGACGGCCGGACCCTTCTCACCCGTTCCATCGCCTACACCGACCGCATCGAGCTGGGCTACCGGGACCGCGTCGTCTCCTTCGAGTTCGCCTCGCTGGACTTCGCCACCCCCGAGAAGAACCGGTACGCCTACAAGCTCGAGGGGCTCGACCGGGACTGGATCGACTTCGGCACCCACCGCCGGGTTATGTTCACCACCCTGCCCGCCGGCCGGTATACGCTGCGGGTGAAGGGCACCAACAGCGACGGCGTCTGGAACGAAACGGGGGCCGCGCTCGCCCTCATCGTCCGGCCGCCCTGGTGGAGCACCAACTGGGCGTTCGCGGCGTACGCGCTGGCGCTGGTCGGGCTGGTCCTGCTGGTCACGCAGTTCGTGAAGGGGCGCGAGCGGGAGAAGGGCCGGCTGGTGGCCGCCGAGCTGCGGGCCCGGGCGGCGGAGCTGCAGTCCCGCACGGCGGAGGCCGAGGCGCGGGCGCTCAAGGTCGAGAACGACCGCAAGACCCAGGAGCTGGAGAACGCCCGGCGGCTCCAGCTCTCCATGCTGCCCACCCGGCTGCCGGAGCATCCGCGCTTCGCCATCGCCGCCCGCATGGAAACGGCCACCGAGGTGGGAGGGGACTACTACGATTTTCACCTCGACGACGACCACGTCCTGACGGTGGCCATCGGCGACGCCACCGGCCACGGCACCCGGGCCGGCATCATGGTGGCCATCATGAAGGCGCTCTTCGCCCGACTGTGCGCGGAGCCCGACCTGCGGACCATCTTCCACGAGTGCAACCGGACCCTGATCGGCTTCGGCATGGAGCAGATGTTCATGGGGCTCGGATTGCTCCGGATCGCCGGGGCCGACGTCCGGACGCTGGGCGCGGCGGTCCCGTCCATCCTGGTTTTCCGCGCCGACAGCGGCCGGGTCGACCAGATCCTGCTCCAGGGCATGTTCCTGGGCACCGATCTCCAGATTCCCCTCGACGAGGAAGAGCGGTTCACCCTGAAGCCGGGCGACAAGGTCCTGCTCCTGAGCGACGGATACATCGAACAGATGAACCAGGCGGACGAGATGCTGGACTACGGCCGCTGCACGGAATACTTCCAGACGGCGGGCCGGCGCCCTCCGGAGGAGATCATCGACCACCTCTTCGGGCGCTTCACCGCCTGGCGCGGCCCTGTTGCCCAGGCCGACGACGTCACCCTCATCGTGCTGGAATTCAGGGGCTGATCCCCCGCCCGGCCGCGATATTCCTTTGACTTTCCCCGGCCCGCCCCTTACAATCCGCTCTTTTGTTTTCGGCAGGGAGCATATGTCCAACAACCAGGCTCACGTCCGCAACATCGCCATCATCGCCCACGTCGACCACGGCAAGACCACGCTGGTCGACCGGCTGCTGCACGCCACCCACGTGTTCCGGGAGAACCAGCAGGTCGCCGAGCGCGTCCTCGACTCTAACGAGCAGGAGCGCGAGCGCGGCATCACGATCCTCGCGAAGAACATTTCCATCCGCTACCGGGACACCAAGATCAACGTCATCGACACGCCCGGCCACGCCGACTTCGGCGGCGAGGTGGAGCGGGTCCTGAAGATGGCCGACGGCGCCCTGCTGATCGTCGACGCCTTCGAGGGCCCGATGCCGCAGACGCGCTTCGTCCTGAAGCACGCGCTGGAGCGCGGCCTCAAGCCGCTGGTCGTCATCAACAAGATCGACCGAGACGGGGCCCGCCCGCACGAGGTGGTGGACGGCGTTTTCGACCTCATGGTGGAGCTGGGCGCCACCGACGCGCAGCTCGACTTCCCGGTGGTCTACACCAGCGCGGTGTACGGCTTCGCCCGCACCGCCTTTGACGACGGCAACATGGACATGTTCCCGCTGCTGGACGCCATCCTCGACCGCCTGCCGCCGCCGGATTGCAATCCGGACGGCCCCGTGGCCATGCAGGTCTGCACCGTCGGCTACTCCAGCTACGTCGGCCGGATCGGCATCGGGCGTGTCTTCTCGGGCACCGTGCGCTGCGGCGAGCGGATCCTGGTGGTCAAGAACGACGGGCGCCAATACCAGGCAAACATAAAGCAACTCTTCACTTTCGAGGGGATGGGCCGGGTCGAGGCCGACGCGGTGCACGCCGGCGATATCTGCGCCGTGGTTGGCGTGGAGGACGCCGACATCGGCGACGTGATCACTTCCCGCACGGAGCCGGTCCTGCTTCCGCCCATCCGGGTGGAGGAGCCGACCATGTCGGTGGTCATCGCGCCCTCCACCAGCCCGCTGGTCGGCCAGGACGGGACCATCGTCGGCGGCCGCCAGATCAAGGACCGGCTGCTGCGCGAGGCGCAGTCCAACATCTCCATGCGCATCGCCGAGACGCCCGCGCGCGACGGCATGGAGGTGGCCGGCCGCGGCGTCCTGCACCTGGCCGTGCTCATGGAGACCATGCGCCGCGAGTGCTACGAGTTCCAGGTCGGCCGGCCGCAGGTCATCCTCAAGGAGGAGGGCGGCCAGACCCTCGAGCCCATCGAGGAGGCCGTGGTGGACGTGCCCAGCGAGTCCGCCGGCAAGGTCATCGAGATCTTCGGCAGCCGCGGCGGCGAGATGACCGACATGGCCCAGCGGGAGAACTGGGTCCACCTCGAGTTCAAGATCCCGACCCGGGGCATCATGGGGCTGCGCACCCGCGTCCTGAACGCCACGCGGGGCGAGGCCATGCTCTTCCACATGTTCGCGGAGTACGGGCCGTACCGCGGGCCGCTGGCCTCGCGGATGAACGGCTCCATGATCGCCATGAGCACGGAAAAGTCCGCCGCCTACGCCCTGGACGCGCTGGAGCCCCGCGGCAAGCTCTTCGTCGGCCCCGGCGAGATGTGCTACGAGGGCATGATCGTGGGCGAGCACGCCAAGGACAACGACCTCGTGGTCAACATCGCCAAGGCCAAGAAACTCACCAACATGCGCGCCGCCTCGGCCGACAAGGCGATCATCCTGGCGCCGCCCACGACCTTCACGCTGGAGGAGGCCCTCGAGTACATCGAGGAGGACGAGCTGGTGGAGATCACGCCGAAGAACATCCGCCTGCGCAAGCGCCTCCTGACGGAGAACGAGCGCAAGAAGGCCCGCCAGACCGACGCCCGCCCCGCCGAGTAAATTCAATTGCGAATTGAAATCCGAGTGTAGCGGACATCGGACTTCGGGCATCGGATCTCGGATCTCTTGTCCTTTCTTGACCTTGCCCCATCGATCCTGAGTTTCTGCACATCCATTCTCGTTCCGGATCGGCTCTGCGACCTCTGCACCTCTGCATGAAATGGATTGCGGATTGGGGATTGGGGATTGGGGATTGCGGATTGCGGATTCGGGATCAGGATTCCTTTTCGTGTGGTTCGCGTGTTTCGTGGTTGTCTGAAGATTAGGGATTTAGGATCGGGATTCCTTTCGCGTGGTTCGTATGGTTCGTGGTCATTTCGGGCTGGGGGATCAATGTCCAATCCAACCGCCCAGCATCGCGCCAGCCGGGCCTCATTCCAACGTCCGGACCAGGCGGAATCCACGGGTGTTCAAACGGCTGGAATAATTGGCATAATTTCCCCTCCAGGCCGATCGACATTGGTAGGGAACGCTGTCCCGAGCCCCGCCTCGATAGATCCTGGGTGTAATGCTCAGACTCGAGCAGTAATCCGTGACGCTGCCGGTGGGATAATCGGCGGGAGTGTCCCAACACCATTCATACACGTGCCCATGCACGTCATAGAGGTTCCAGGGATTCGGTTTCTGGTAAGCCACGGGCACGCTGATGGGAGGAGTGTTGGCGCAAAAAATCGCCACTGATTCCAGGGACCGCAAAGTAAATTGGTCGCATGAATCGCAGGTGTAGTCGAGATACTGCCATTCCGTCACCGAGAAGGCTGTCGTCGTTCCCGCCCGGCAGAAGTACTCCCATTCCCCTTCGGTCGGCAGTCGGAATCCGTCTGCGTCGAAATCGCAGTACAGGGGATAGCTGGTGTAGTTCGCTGAAGTCACCGGCACGGTGAAACCGGAGTCCGTATAGTAACAGCGGTCCAGGCCGTTCCGGACCGAAAGCAAGTTCGAGAACAGGGCCGCCTCCGACCAGGTGAGATTCTGAACCGCATGGGTGGATCCCGAGCCATAGCTGAGATCGGAGGGATCAGTCGGCAGAGTGGGCTGGGATGCCCGCAGGCTCGACCACATCCCCTGCGTGACTTCCGTGGGCATCACTGCGAGGGTCCGGGTCAGGGTATGGCTGAATTGCAGCTCGCCCCCGGAACCGAACGCGACGCGGCACGGTTCATCGTCCGGTGATCCCTGGTTGAAGGTGCCGGGCGGCACGTAAATCATCTCTCCCACGACGGGCAGGATCTTGCAGACATCTCCCGCCTGACAGATGAACGGCAGGTTTCCCGCCAGGTGGTTGGCCAGCAACACCTCGTCTACGGCATTAACAATCCCGTCGCCGTTGAGGTCCCCCTTCAACATTCCGAATCCCCAGCCCGACGGGGCGAGCAGAAACACGATCCCCACCGCAAACGCTCCAAAGACCATGGCTTGCCATCGTTCTTGCCTGAATTTGGACATGACCTTCCCTCCATGACCGGAGTGGCATCCTGACGTTTTCCGAGTACGCTTCGTTCCCTCTCTTCGTTCCAGACCCGAAGCTACTGAGCGGATGTAACTGGGAACAGATCAAAAAATTAATGGATGCAAATTCAATTATGTAAATTTTATGTTCAATCGGTGGAGAAGTCAAGTATCATGACCGGGGATCCACCGACATGAACCGAAAGCAGCGTCGGGCGCAGCCCGAACGTCCCCGTCCGATCTTACCCGGTTGGCTGCCGGCCGCCGGGGCGGTCTGGATGGTGGCCATCGCCTCAGTCTGGTTCTATCACCATCTGGTCATGACCCGGAACGGCCAGAAGGTCGGCATCCATTTCGGGTTCTTATGGGAACAAGGCCTGTTGGGGGGAGCGATGGCCCCCGTTGGAGTCGCTCTCGGCTTGGCCATGATCGGTTGGTTTATCCGCCGGGAAAGACGCGGTACCGACCGGGGCGCAATCCGTCTTTCCGGCTCTCTGCTCCACCTCCTGGCTCCATTCCAGGCACTGGTGCTCCTGTTCTGGAGCCTGGCGGCCCTGGGCCTTGTCCGGCCGCTCCCGATGGAAGCGCCATCCATCGGGGCTCTGGCCGGTGCGGCCGGGATGGTCCTCGTCCGGACCGGCGCCATCGGCCTGTGGCTTCTGGCGATTGCCGTGAGTTCCTGCGGCCTGGGCGCGGCGGTGCTGCGCGGCTTCCGGGTGAAACTGGAAGCGGAGGCGCTGCGGTCGGTCCTGGCCATCGGATTGGGCCTGTCGCTGGCCTCCCTGCTGCTGTTCCTGCTGGGCTGGCTGCATCTCCTGAACTGGTGGGCGCTGCTGCTGATCGGCCTGCTCGCCGTGCTGGCCGGCTTCCCGGACCTGCGGAGGCTGTGGTCCGCCGTGCGGCGCTGGCGATGGGTGATCCGCTGGAAGTGGACGGATCCGGAATGGATCGCCGCAGTGTTGCTGCTGGCGTCCCTGGCCATGAACCTGGTCGACATCATGCGGCCGACCCCGGTGGGGTGGGACGACATGGAGAAATACCAGAACCGGGCCCGCCTCATGGCCGCGCGCGGCGAATTGGTGCCGGGCGGATTCATGTTTCCGGTCGAACTGTTGATCTCGAGCGGCTACCTCTTCTTCGATTCGGCAATGCCCTCCCAGGCGTTCTGCTGGGGTTGCGGGCTGCTCTGTATCCTCGGCATCTACCATTTCGGCAAGCGCCACTGGTCGAGCCGGACCGGCTGGCTGGCGGCGGTCACCTTCTATTCCATGCCCATGGTCAATTTCCTCTCCTCCCAGGATCTGAAGGTGGACGTCACCGCCTGTCTCGTCTCGGTTTTGTCCATCGTTTCCCTGTGGGAGTGGCTCCGGGACAGGGATCAAACCGCCTGGCTCCTCCTGGCGGGACTCTTGGCCGGGGTCGCCTGGACGATGAAGCCAACCGCCGGTTTCCTCTGGGTGGGGCTGGCCCTGGCGGCCCTGTCCAGCCTGGCCGGATGGCCTCTGCCCCGTTCCCGGAAAATCCTTGCCCTCGCCGGCTCGGCGCTGATTGCCTTGTTGCCCATCGCGCCCTGGTTCGCCTACAACATGTCCACGCGCCACTGGCAATGGCCCACAACGCTGCAGGAGACCGCCTGGAGCGAGCATTCCGCCCGGATCCTGGCCACGGACACCGAGTGGCGCCGCCTAGGCCTGGAGCCGAAGCTTGTGGCCGGGACCATCTGGCAGGAGGAGGTGGAGCGCTACACCGGCCACCTGACTGGTCTCTGGAAATACGCGCGCCTGCCCTGGGACATGACCATGAACACCTTCATCAACAGCCGGTACGTGATCATCGGTTTCCAGTACCTCGCCTTCGTCCCCCTGTTCCTGGCCCTGCTGCGATGGATCCCGCCCGACCGCTGGACCCTGGCCGCCCTGATTTTCGCCGGGGGCTATGGGTTGGCCTGGGTGGTTTTGGGACGGGGGATCCCTTGGTATGCGCTGCCCGGCTTTGCCATCCTGGCGGTCATCGTTGCCCGGTTTCTGGAACAGCCGGGGGTCCCGCCCTGGTTCCGGCGACTGGCAGTCACACTGTGGATCCTCTCGCTGCTGGCCCAGTTGACCTTGCAGGGCAGCCGCTTCGGCCACGCTTCGATCATCCGGTACGGGGGCGGGCTGATCTCGAAGTCGACCTTCGAAGATGAAATCTTTCCGGGGTACCGGGAAATCGCCGATGTCATCCACAGTTCCATCCCAAAGCCGGAGCAACCGAACCGGGTCTGGCGGATCGGCAGCTCCATTCCCTATTTCATCCGGGACAACGACCGGCGCCTGGTGGAGGATAACTATCTGGACCTGTTCGCCAACATCGACCGGGAACAGGACGACCGGTTGACCCGCGAGCGCTTCCGGACCCTGGGAATCCGGTTTTTCATCCTGGACCTGAATCTCTGGACGGCCACCCCGGATCCGAACGGGACACTGGAACGGAAAGCCGAACGTTTCCGGGCCTTCGCCATGCGGAATCTGCAAACTCGGATCTATGAGCCCGCCGGCCACATCGCGCTGCTGGAATTGTCTCCGTGACCGGAATGTTCAGCATACCGGCTTTCAGCCGGCACGGGGACGTCCATCCTGCCGGGACGGACTGACGCCCCGCCTTCCGGTTGGGACGAAAAGCAGAATTCAACGCAGATTGACGCTGATTCCCTATGATTCACGCTGATTAAGTCTTGGGCAGGACCCGCAGAATCCATCTTCTGAATTCATTGTTCTGGGTCCAATCCAGCTCCGCGCCCTCCGCACCTCTGCGTGAGAGGATCCCGGATGGAAGATTGAAGGTTGCGGTTTGGGATTCCTTTTCGTGTATTTCGTGTGTTTCGTGGTTCTGCCTGCGGTTTGCCGTTCTCGAAAAGCCTTTTGCATGAATTCAAAGCAACTTCGGGATGAACCTCTTGGTTCGGGCGCAATAGTCGGCGTAGGGAGCGCCGAGCGCCGCAAGGAGCGCGCTCTCTTCTTTGATCACGCGATTGACAACCGCCAGCGTAATCGGGACGAGAAGAAAAATGATGCTCAGCCAGTTGGCGTAGACGATGCCGAGGCCGAGGAACGCAATGAGCAGACCCGTATAGGAAGGGTGACGAACGAAGCGGTACAATCCGGACTCCACCACGGAATGTCCGGGGTGAATCGCGACATCCACCGTGAATAGCCTGCCGAGGGTGAGAATGGCCGCCCAGCGGAGTGCCAGGCCCGCGAGCAGAAGAACCAGCGCGATGATCCGGAGAGTCTGCAAGGCGACAGGGATGCGCGCGAGAGGAATCCATTGAGCGGCAATCGCGCCGCCGACGCCCAGGGTGATGGCGATCCACAGCAAACGCAGCGAACCGCGATCCTGGGCTTGCATGGATTGTCGATCCGAGCGCTTGAGCACGCCCAGAGCGATCTCGGAGACAGGGAAGAGCCCGACCACGATCCAGAGAGCCAGGGATAAAATCAATTCACCTCCAGCCGACCGCCCCGACAACCGTTTGCCCAGTTGAAATATCCGCTGAGAGACGATCTAAGGATACCATAAAAACAACCGGCTCCTTCATGCGGTGGAGATTGCGCTCGCCCAGGGCCGTTCCTCTTGGAGCCTCGGCTTCCAGCCGGCATGCGCGCGCCCGGTCTGCCGGGTTGGACTCTGGAGTGCGGTGACGAGGCGCGACCGCAGGATTTCTCCCTTGCCGGGATTGAACGCACGCCGAGTCACCGCTTTGAAAGGCAGCGGAGCGGAGACGCCACCGTCGACCAGATCTGAGCGAGAAATCAGCTGGCGGATTTCACTTTCCATTTTAAGGCGGTGATTCGGCACCCATTCAGTGCTCCAATCACCATGAGCCTGCCGGGTGCCTCATCACCGCACTCCATATCAAACGCCGGCGGCGGCCGGGGTAAATGCCGGGCCCGAGCGGACTATTGCCTGACGATATCGACGGAGATCTCCACCGCCGGCACCATTCCCCGGTTCTCCAGCCAGTGCGTGGTGTTCCGATCCTCGGGCCAGCCCACGCCCGGCCCATACTCCTTCGCCACTCCATCTCGATGGTCAGTGATCGTCCCTTGCAGGATGTAGACCATGCCCGGCCGGTCGATATGGTTATGAATCGGGCCGAAGACGCCTCCCGGCTCGATGGTCACCATGCGCATACGAAGCTGGCGCCCGGCCATGCCCTCGATTTCAGGGCCCAGGTCCAACGCTGCCAGCAGCTTCACCGTAACACCTTTCGTCTCCGGTGCCGCCTGTTCGTCATTCATCGTGGTCTCCCTTCCGTACGTTCCGGCCGCTGGACGGACCGCCGGTCAGTTTCCACTACATTCGGCCGCCGGCCAGCCAAGCGCGCCGGTCGCGCCCGCAACCGGCGGGTCACGAGTAGCTGTCCGTCTGCTTGGATCGTATCAGGAACAAATTGGCCCAAATTCGCCCTCTCCTGAAAGTTAGAAAGGAAAACGGGCATTTCAGATTCTTCCGAAATGCCCGTATTATCTGGTGCCGATGGCCGGACTCGAACCGGCACAGGGCTTGCGCCCCGAGGGATTTTAAGTCCCTTGTGTCTGCCAATTCCACCACATCGGCAATACAATAACCAAACCGCAAAGGCGCGAAGGGCGCAAAGTCCAAGCCAGGTATTGGTTTATATCGCCCTGCGCGAGATAGATGCCGGGCCTATTATAGCCAAGGCTTCCGGCAATGGAAATACCTTTGCGCCCTGTGCGTCTTTGCGGTGGAATGGTTCTGATGGGGAAAAAAGAATGGAGGCGGCGAGCGGACTCGAACCGCTGAATGGAGGTTTTGCAGACCTCTCCCTTAGCCACTTGGGTACGCCGCCTCAAAGAACCAGGGACAAAAATGAGCCCGGACGGGCTCATGGTACTTTAAAAATCTGGAGCGGGAAACGGGATTCGAACCCGCGACTTCAACCTTGGCAAGGTTGCACTCTACCACTGAGTTATTCCCGCTCAATGGAATGCGGATGATAGCAAAGGGGTCCGGGGCTGTCAACCCATTTTTTCTGCGGAAAAACCCGGCGGACTACCACGAAAAAAACGAAACACACGAAAGGGGAAAGAGGCCGTCTTTCGTGTGTTTCGAGGTGGATCCGGCCGCTACTTGGCGGCCTTCAGAATGATCTCATTCTGGGAGTCGGTGAACCACGAGGCCATCACCTTCTTGAAGCCGGCGCACTCGGCCGCCGGCAGCGTCGCCTTGGGCACGTCCGTGGTCCGCCGGAGGGTGATCTGCTTGCCGTCGGCGGACACTTCCTGGGAGAAGCCGGCGGCGACATTGCTGGCCGTCAGGGTCCCCGGGACGTACTCCAGCGTCACACCGGGCGGCAGGTCCAGCGTCAGGTCCATCCGGACGCTCAGGGGCGCCACCGGCAGCTGGATCGCCGTCTGCCGCTCGGGCACCCGGTAGAGGTCGCGCCAGGCCGACACGCACGCCGGGACCGGCACCGAGAGGGAGCGGAAGTCGCCCGTGGCGCGGAACAGGCTGGAGGTCTCCGCGGTGAAAGAGCAGGACAACCCCTGCACTCCCCCGCCGTGCACCTTCACCTGCACCTTTTCGGCGCCCCAATCGTGGAGCAGGTCGCCCACCATCTTCTCGGCTTCCTTGCCGGCGTCGGCGGCCATCCGCTCCGGCTTGAAGAGGCGGCCGGACAGCTCCAGGGTGCCCTCCAGCTTGCAGCGCCCACCTTCCCAGTCCTTGGCGCGGCACTGGAAGGCCAGGCGGGCCGGCCGGGCTTCCGGCTTGGACAGCGGCTCGCCGGTGCGGGCGTCCCGGACCAGGCAGGCGCCTGGGTCGTTCGTGGCGGCCAGATCGCCGTCCACACCGACCAGGACGTCGGCGTCGGGGCCGGGCACGCGGACCCGCCACTCCTTCACCGCCGGCAGGCAGGCGTCCTTGGCGAAGCCGTTGTCCGCCGGCAGGATCGCGGCCAGCCGGGCGTGCTTGAAGCCCGCGGCGACGAGCACCGCTTCAAGATACAGGGCCTTCTCCAGGCCGGTGCCGTAGCAGCGCGCGTGGACCTTGGCGGGATCCGCCACGGCCCCGCCGAGGGCGGCCGGAGAGAGCTTCACGGTGCGCACGCCCTCGGAGACGCGGTCCGCGGCCTTCAGCAGCAGCGCCATGGAGGGCGGCTCGGCCACCGGCCCGCCCAGCGCCGCCTCGGCCGAGGTCTCGTCCAGGGCGGCCGCCGGCAGCTTGTCCAGGCGCTCCTTCCAGGACTTGGCGGTGGTGAAATAGAGCGTCGGCACCACCAGGCAGCGGTCGGGCGACAGCCGCTCCTCGGGGTACACCGGCACGTTGGCCGCGTGCCACTCGTACCGGATTGCGGCGCCCGCCGGCTTGACCAAGGGCTTGGGCAGGTTGCCGGTGGCGCACCAGGCGAGGGCGGCCGCCTTCGGCACGGTGACGGCCACGGTGAGGTCCTGCACCGGCAGCGTGCCGCCGAAGGCCTCGGCGCCTTCCAGGAACGGCTGGAAGCCCGGCTTGGACGTCACGGTGTAATCCAGTTCGATCACCGCCCCGACCTCCAGGCCGGTGTGCGAGACCACCATCTCCCGCAGGTAACAGAGTTCCGGAAATTCATAGGCTTCCGGATGGGTGATGGGATTGTAGCCGTTGGCGGGCGTGGGCACCTTCGTGCCGTCCACCTGGGTCGTGACGCACTGGTTGATCTTCAGCTCCTGCCACCCCTCGGCGTACGGGATGAAGGTCTCGCCGAGCAGCCGGTTCATGGCAAAGCCGGTGAGCAGCTTCTTCTGCTCGTAGACGTGCAGGACGATGCCGCCGTCGGGCGCCAGGGTGTACTCCCGGACCTGTTTGAGGACCACCGCGTCCGCGGCGGGCGCCGCCGACTGGGCGCCCAGCCACGCCGCGGCCGCCAGCAACAGCATGATGGAGAGGGATTTACGAATCGGAATGCGCTTGGCCATCACTGCACCTCCACCTTTTCCAGCACCAGGGTCCGCTTGCGCTCCTCGCGGACGCTGTCCAGCACCTGCTTGAGGTTCGCGTACGTCTCCACCGGGAAGATCCGCTTCTTCAGGACGAGCTTGCCGTCCACCTGCACGGCCCCGTCCTTCCAGGCGATGGTGCGCTCGTAGGCAGCGGCGTCACCGTCCAGCTTGATCGGGTCGGGCACCTTCTTCAGCGCGTAGCCGGCGGGGGCCCGGAGCGTCTCCGTCCAGCGGTACGTCGCCGTACAGCGCCCGGACAGCGGCGTCTTCCGCTCCTTGGCATCGATTCTCCACTGCAGGAAGGGCGCCGTGCCGGGGTCCGACAGGTACTGCTTCAGCACGGGTGAATAGACGAACATGGCATCGCCGGCCACCCGGGCGAAGCCGGGGCAGCGGAATTCCACCGAGATGAACATGGGCTTGGAGATGTCGTTGGGGTCCTGGTACGACACCGCCCCGATCTCGGCGGTCGGGTACCAGGAGGTGACCACCGTGGCCACGAACGACTTGATCGCCGGCAGCGGATTGCGCAGCAGTACGCGCCGGATGGCGGCGTCGCCCTGCCCGTCGGCGTCGATCCGGACCCGGCCGGAGAGGTCACCTTTTTCATCAAGGGAACACTCCGAACTCACGTTGATGAAATGCTTTTCTGGAGGGCTCCATGGCGTGGTCATGAGGCCCGCCGTCTCGGGCACGCCCATCAGGTACTGCTGCTCCTGCTCCAGCGAGGACCACAGCTCGCGCACGCCGGGCACCCAGGTGGGGTCCAGCAGCTGGTACTGGCCGTTGCTCCGCTTGACGATGGTGACGCTGTGGTTGAACTGGTCGGCCGGGAGGTCTTCGATGCGGGAACCGGCCATGGTCATGGCCGGGTAGGATTCGAACCCGGCGGCCCGCAGGAAGGTGACCAGGATGCCGGCCTTGTCCTTGCAGACGCCGCAGCGGTCCGCTAAGGTCATGGCGCCGGGGTGCAGGATGTAGCCCTCGCCCTTGCCCATGGACAGGCCGCTGTAGCGGATGTTCTCGGCGCACCAGTGGGTCAGGATCTCGATCTTGCGCTCCTCGTCGGTCACGCCCGCCAGCAACTCGTCGACCTTCTTCTTCACCTCGGGGGTGACGGCGAACGCGGGGTAGTCCTCGTTGACCTTGTAGAACCAGGCCGACTTCTCGTTCCAGGTGGCTGTGGTGGTGACGATCAGCTTCGGCGCCACGTCGTCGGGGGCGACGGAGCTGGGCTCCGACTTCCACGGCGCCATCGACCGCTTGGTCCAGCGGTAGACCAGGAAGTCACCGTCGAGGCGCGTCTCGGTCTCCACCTCGCCGTGGAAGAACTTGTACTGGAGGGGCTTGGACTTCTGGATGCGGACGGTGTAGGTCTTCTCGGCGACCGGGTAGTCCGCGTAGAACGGCACGATGTCGTAGAAGTGCCCGCGCATGGGCGGGATGTACCGCTCCTCGTCCGCTTCCTGCTGCAGCAGCGCCAGCACGAAGCCCTTGCGGGTGAACTCCAGCTCGATGGCGTCGCCTTCCTTGAGCCGGGGCAGCTGGAACACCTTGGCCCGGTTGCCCCAGTAGATCATGAAAGCCGGCGCCGGGATGTCCTGCCCCTTGGAGAGGTCCTGCTCCTCGGGCTTGCCGTCCCGCCAGAGGCAGATCCGGCGGATGTCGACCATGGAGCTTTTCGGGTCGTACTCGAAGATCCGGGTCATCTCCTCGGCCGCCCCCTTCGCCGTGAGCACCTTGACCAGCTGGTGCATGCTCATGACGCTCAGGCCGGTTTCCTGGACCTCGACCCGGGTGCGGTCGAACACCATGACCTTGTCCTGGCCGGGGTATTTGGACGCGTCCACGCCGGCGACGAGCGCCGGGATGCTTTCCTGGGCGAAGGCCGCGCCGGCCGACAGGCCGAGCAGCACCAGACCCAGAATCAACCACAGAAATCGCTGTTTCATTCGGGTTGATCCTCCCTTGGAAGAACGTAAATGATTTATACCGTTTGGCCGCGGTGCGGGTTTCAGATTATCGGGCGCCGCCCGGCGGTTGCGGGATGCCGTCCCATCGATGCCCCCGGCCGCCGGGGGATTCCTCCCCTCAGGCGAGCAGGTCGAGGGCCACCAGGCAGGTGAGCCGGCAGAACGCCACCAGCTGCCGGATGTCCACGTACTCGTCGGTGATGTGGAAAGCCTCGTCGTCCCCGGGCCCCCACCCCACCGCCGTGATCCCCGCCAGGTTGAGCGTCTTGGCGAAGGTGCCGCCACCCATGCCGAACACCTCCGGCCGGAAGCCCAGCACTTCCTGGCAGTTGTCCTGGATCGCATAAACCAGGGGGGTCTCGGGCGAGATCTGGTGCGGCTCGGTCCAGGCCTGGACCTCCATCTTGAACTCCCCCTCCACCCGGTCGCAGCAGCCCTGGAGCTGCCGGAGGAGCCCTTCCCGGCTCATGCCGGGGACCGTGCGGATGTCGAGGTAGATCACGCACTCGCCGGGCACGATGTTGGGCGCCGCGCCGCCGTGGATCTCGCCGAGGTTCAGCGTGGGGACGTCCAGCTGCGGGTGACGCTGGTGTTCGAGCTGCAGCCCCTCGATCTCGCGGACCAGCCGGGCCATGCGATAGACCGCGTTGATGCCCCGCTCCGGAGTGGAGCCGTGCGCCTGCTTGCCGTAGGCCGTGACCTTGATCACCGCCCGCCCCTTCTCGGCAATGTCGATCTTCTTCATGTTTTCGCCGATGTCCGGGATGATGGCCATGGTGGGATTGATTTTCTTTTCGTCGATCAGGAAGCCGATGCCATAGTCCACGCCGTCGGGATCGGTGGCCTCCTCGTCGGCCAGCGCGGCGATCTGGAGCTGCCCCCGGATCGATTTCTCGCCCACGACCTCCTTGAGGATCCGGGCGGCGGCCAGGATGGCGGCCAGCGGGCCCTTGTTGTCCAGGACGCCGCGGCCATAGGCCATGTCCCCCTTCACAGTCATCTCGAAGGGCGGCGTGGACCAGCCTTCGCCCGCCGGCACGATGTCCATATGGGCCGCCATGAAGAGCCGCTGGCCGCTCCGGTCCAGGCCGAGCTTGCCGATGACGTTGGGGCGGCCCTCCAGTCGGGCGTGCTCGTCGGAGGAGATGCCCAGCCGCTCCAGCTCCCGCTTCACGATTTGCGCCACGCGGTACTCCTCGCCGCGAAGTTTCAGGTAGGGGTGCTCCGCCAGCTTCTCCGTGACGACGTTGACGGTGCGCTCCCGCACCATCTCCGCCAGCAGGGCCAGCATCCCTTGCCGGATTTCCGGCTCGTGAGCCGCGAAGTAATCGTGAATTCTCTGCTTCATGGACATCTCCTTTCGGGGGTTGAGAGCTTATACGCGGAAGCGAAGGGGAATTCTACACCAAATCGAATCGGGATGCCGGAAAAGTCGTGGGGCAGCAGACCGGTGACGGGTGACCGGCGACCGGTGACTGAAGACGGGTGACGGGTGACCGTTGAGTCGGGACGGATCTGCAGGGCCGGATCTCAGGAGTGCGGGACCCCTTGGGTGGGGATGTTCTGGACGCTCAGGTTGAGCATCATCGCCAGGTCGACCGCGCCGGACCGCCCGTCGGAGTTGAGGTCCGAATAAGGGGCGCCGTGGTCGGAGATGTTCCCGGACAGGTAGTTGATCATGACCACCATCTGGGAGCTGTCGACCGCCGGGGGTTGCGGCGGCTCCACGGCCGGGACAGGGGCGGCCTTGGGCGCGCGCGGCAGGGCGCGCGGCGCTGGCGCGGACGCGATCCGTGTCTCGGGCGCCGCCGGAGCGGGCTGCTCCGCCGTCACGGCGGGAGCAGGCGCGGCCGGGGCCGGAGAGAGCGTCCGTACGGCGGGCGGATGGGCCGCCGTGCGGACCGGCGCGCCGTCCTTTTCTTGCACCAGGATCAGCACCGGCACGACCAGCAGCAGGATCGCCGCGGCCGCCGCCAGCGCGTACCGGAACGCCGGCTGGAAGGCGGGGGCGGAAACGGGCGCGGCCGGCAGCAGGGCCTGCCGGAAGCCGTCCGTCCGGTGAAGCCGGGCCAGCGACTGGACGGCTTCCCGGTAGAAGCGGTCGTCGGCGGGGGCGGGCTGCCCCTGTCCCGCCGCTTCGTGCGCCTCGGCCAGGAGGCGGACCTCCTCGCGGCAGAGCGGGCAGCGGTTCCAGGAATCCGGGACGGAGGGGGCCGCGCTCCCGCGCATCAGTTCGCCCGCGAAACGGACCATCCGATCCTGGTGCCGCGTGTGCCGGATTCGCTCAAACATGTCTGCCTTTCCTTCCCCGCTCAAAATGCTCGTGCAGCTTCTTCCTGGCCCGTTTGAGCCAGGACTTGACGGTGTGGATGCTCACGGCTTCCCGCTCGGCGATCTCCTCGGCCGACAGCCCTTCGAGCACCTGCAGCTCGATGGCCCGCTTGTACACCGGATTCATGCCGCCGAGGACCTCGTCCACCTTCAGCATCAGGAACCGCTGCTCCAGCTCCTGCTCCGGGCTGTGCTGCCGGGGGCCGCTCCGCTGGTCCACCGTCTCCAGTTCCTGGCTGGCCCGGCGCTCCTTGAGCACCTTCCAGTTCCGGCTGATGGCGTTCATCACGTAGTAGTAGGACCAGGTCGTGATCTTGGCCTCGCCGCGGAACTTGGCCAGGTTGGAGTAGATCCGGTAGATCGCATCCATCACGGCGTCTTCGAAAAGATCCGGGTGCCTGGGCAGGAACGCCTTTCCCGCCAGTCCGTTGATATAAGGCTGGAGGATTTCGGAAAAGAGTGCATCCCAGGCGCTCTTTTCCCCGCTGAGCACCTGCTGGACAAGCCGGTAGTCGTTTTCAAACGGGCGTCGGTCCATATTCGGAGGCCTGCACTCCGCTGAACTCCACCACGAAGCGGCAACCCCTCGGATTGACCGGTTCGACCCGGATGGCGGCCTCGTGGTCGTCCAGGATCTTCTTGGCGATGGTCAGGCCCAGCCCCATCCCCTGGCTCTTGGTGGAAAAATACGGCAGGAACAGGTTCTCCCTCATTTCCTCCGCGATCCCCTTGCCGTCGTCCTCCACGGTGAGCCGGACCCGCCGCGAAACCGGGTCGAAGGCGGTCTCGATGCTCACCCGGCCGTGCTCCGAGACCTCGGCGATCGACTCGATGGCGTTGTCGACGAGGTTGACCAGCACGTTCCGGATCAGGTCGCGGTCCGCCACGATCTGGGGCACACCCGAGTCCAGCCGGGTCACGATCTCCACCGGGGTCGCCGCTCCCGGGAAGCGGGCGGCCACCACTTCCTCCACCAGGGCGTTCAGGTCCATGGCGGCGAAGCTGGGGCTGGGCAGCCGGGCGAAGCGGGCGAATTCCTCCACCAGGTATTTCAGGTTCTGGGTCTCGGACTGGACGCTCTGCAGGGCCTCGTCGAGGATCTCGCGGAAGCGGCCCACCGGCTCGACCGGCGGGAGCGCCCCGCTCTCCTCGAGCCGGCCGAACTGCTTGCGGATCCGCTCCACGAACAGGTGGATGGGCGTGAGGGGGTTCTTGATCTGGTGGGCCAGCCGCTTGGCCACCTCCTGCCAGGCCGCGGCCTTCTCGGCCTTGATCAGGTCGGTCACGTCGTCGAAGACAATGACGTAGCCGGTGGTCTCGCCCTCCGGGGAGCGCATGGCCGAGGCGGTGACGGCGAAATGGATGGTCCGCTTGCCGGTCCAGAAGGTGATCTCCCGGCTCACCCGGGGGTGGAATTCGGTCTCCTTCAGCAGGCGGAGGAGGTCCGGCATCTTCTCCGGCGGGATGACGTCCTGGAGCCGGGTCTGGCCGTCCTGGACGTGGCGCTGCTTGATCAGGAGCCGGGAGGCGGGGTTGGAGATGGTGACGGTCAGGTCCCGGTCCACCGTCACCACGCCGGCCGCGATGGTGTTGAGGACGGTCTGGATGAACGTGTTGCGGTGCTCCAGCTCCTCGTTGAACCGCTGGAGGTTCGCGTTCACCTCCTCCAGCAGCACCTTGTTCCGCTGCAGGTCCTCCATCATGTGGTTGAAGGACTGGATCAGGACCTCGAGCTCGTCGTTGGCCTCGCAGCTGATGGGGCTGGACAGGTCGCCCTGCGACACGCGCCGCGAGCCTTCCACCAGGGCCTGGATGGGCACCGTGATCTGCTTGGAGATGTACAGCCCGAACCACACGAAGCCGAAGAGCAGCACCACCCCGGCGAAGCCGACGATGAAGAAGTAGTTCAGCCGGATCAGCTCCACCTGGTTCTTGAGCTGGAAGTATTCCTGGTACGCTTCGTTGATCAGGAACGATCGGTAGGCGATCGATCCCGGGATCCGCTTGGCGAACACCAGGATCTGGTCCGGGGCCCACGGCGCGGGCGTGAAGCAGATCACCACGTCCTCCGCGGGGTGGTTCTCCACGAAGTAGGAGATCCTGCCGAGCAGGGCGTTCTGGGCCAGCAGCTTCGGGTCCTCCACGGTGAAGGGGGCGGGGCGTTCCCCCGGCGCCTCCGTGCGATAGAGGACCCGCCCCCCGGCGTCCATCAGGAGGATGGCGTCCAGCAGGCTCTGCGCCCGGTACCGCTCGAGGTCGGGCGGCCCGGCCGTCCCCTCCCGGCCCTGTTCCAGCAGGATTTCCATGAGGCGCTGCGTCTGCCGGACTGTGGCGGAATAGTACCCGCGCGCCAGCTCCTCCGAGCTGCGCAGCAGCTCCTCGGCCGGCGCGGAAAACCACTGGATGACGCTCTGGTTGATGACCTCCCAGGAGAAGAAGACGAAGAGCCCCGTGGGCACGATGGCGAGCGCCATGAACGCCACCGTGAGCTTGGTCCGGACGCTGGCGAAGAAAGGCTTGCCCTTCTTCTCGAAGAACAGCTTCACCAGGTAGCGCGAGAGCACCAGCACCAGGGTCAGGATGAACAGCACGTTGACGGCCGTGAGGACGGCCAGCATCACCGCCTGGAGGTTGAACGAGGGGGACTCGATCCCGCCCCCGCCGAGGTACCAGCGGACGAAGACCAGCATCAGGATGGCCAAGATCAGGATCGCCCCCAGCAGCAGGATCCGGCGCGCGGACCGTTGTGGGGAGTCGGGATTCATGGGAAGGCCACCGCGGTCCGCTGCCAGGGGGTGGACGTCTCGAACGGGATCACCAGGAGGAGCTTCCGGCGCCGCAGGACGACCCGGCTGCGGATGTAGGTCTGCCCCTCCTTGTCGTCCAGCAGGACGGGGATCTCCCACCGGTCCAGCGTGGTCAACCACTCCACGGCCTTCTCGGGGTTGTCCATGATGATGGCCTCGCTCCGCGCGGACCCGACCTCCGAGATGGCGAAATACTGGCGGGTCAGCGTGTCGAACGAGAGCTTCTTCTGGTAGTGATATTCTTCCACGAATTCGTCGAACCAGATGTCGCGCTCCCGCCGCAGCTCGACCTGGTAGTCGAACAGGACGGTTTCGCCGGACTCCAGCGCCTGCCGGAGCGCGGTCCCGTCGAAGCCCGCCAGGCGGCAGCGCACGACGAGGCTCCGGTCCTGGTAGGTGCAGGCGAGGTCGCGGAGCTCCACCTTGTCTCCCGGCAGGAGGCCGAACAGGTTCCAGACCGAAAGCAGGATCACCAGGGAATGCGTCATGGCGCCGGCGCCTTGCCCTTCAGCCGGCCGTCGTGGACCACCCGGCCCCCGACGATCGTCAGGACGATCCGGGTGGACGGTATCTCGGCCGCCGGAACCTTGAGGATGTCCCGGTCGCACACGGTCAGGTCCGCCCGATTCCCGGGGCGCAGGGTACCGACCTCCTGCTCCAGGAAGCCGGCCTCGGCCGCCCAGCTCGTCATGGACCGGAGGGCCTCCTCCCGGCTCATTCTCTCGGCCGGGAACCAGCCGCCGGGCGGTTGCCCCCTCCGGTCCTGCCGGGTGACGGCGGCGTAGAAGCCCAGGAGGGGGGAGACCTCCTCCACAGGGAAATCGGAGCCCATGGGGATGTGGTTGCCGTCCCGGAGGAGGCTGCCCCAGGCGTAGGCGTACCGGCTGCGCTCCGGCCCCAGCCGTTCGCCGGCCCAGGCCATGTCCGAGGTGCAGTGGGTGGGCTGCATCGAGGGGACCACCCCCAGGGCGCGGAACCGGGGGATGTCCGCGGCGGTCAGGACCTGGGCGTGCTCCACGCGGAACCGCCGGGCCTTGCCGTCGGGCAGCGGCGCCAGGACCTTTTCGTAGACGTCCAGGACCTCCCGGTTGGCCCGGTCGCCGATGGCGTGCGTGCAGGCCTGGAAGCCCCGCTCGGCGCAGAGGCGGGCGATCCGCTCCAGGTAATCCGGCGGGTTGACCGGCAGCCCGCACGTTTCCGGGCGGTCGCTGTAGGGCGCCAGCAGCCAGGCCCCCCGGGAGCCCAGGGCGCCATCCGCGTACATCTTGACGCTGCGGGCGGTCAGCATCCCGTCGGGCGACAGGACGATGCCGCGGGCCAGCGTTTCCCGGAGCCAGGGCTCCGGCCCTTCCAGCATGGCCCAGATCCGGAGGGGCATCCGGCCCCCGCGCCGCAGCCGTTCGTAGACCGCCAGTTCCCGGGGCCCCACCCCCGCGTCATGGACCTGGGTCAAGCCCGCCGCGACGCATCGCTCCATGGCGGCGGAGAGCCGGCGTTCGATGTCGGCGTCGGACACGTCCGGAACCTTCTGGAGGATCAGGTCGGCGGCGTTGTCCACAAAGACGCCGGTGGGACGGCCGTCGGCGTCCCGAACGATCTCCCCGCCCGGCACCTCCGCCGGCTTGTCCCCGATGCCGGCGGTCTCCATGGCTTTCCGGTTCACCCAGATGGCGTGGCCGTCCACCCGGGTGAGCAACACGGGGTGGTCGGGCGCGATCCGGCTGAGCGCCTGGTGGGTGGGAAACTGCCGGGACGGCCACCGGTTCTGGTCCCAGCCGCGGCCGAAGATCCAGCCGCCGGCGGGCGTCCGGCCGACCGCCGTCCGGACCCGCTCGAGGGCCTCCTTCTCGCTGCGGCACCCCGTCAGGTCCACCGACTCGAGGCTCTTGCCCAACCCGGCGACATGGGCGTGGGCGTCGACGAAACCGGGATAGGCGGCCAGGCCGTCCAGGTCCACCACCACGGTGGCGGCGCCGGCCAGGGGCGCCACCTCCGACCAGTCGCCGGCGGCCGCGATCCGCCCGTCCCGGACGGCCAGGGCCGTCACAACGGGCCGGTCCGGCTCGAGGGTGTGGATCGTCCCGCCGCGCAGGATCAGGTCGGCCGCGGGGGCCGCCGCGGCGAGCGCCGGCAGGAGGACAAAAAGGATTGGTAACGTCGCGATGGTTCTCATATAATGTCCCGTGGTTCCTTCAGGTGACCCCAATTGTACAGGAATCGCGAAGGCGAATCAACGCACATGGCTGAATCAGATAAACTTCGGGAGCTTCTCGAGGCGCAGTTCGCCGGCCGCTGCCCCCTCTGCCAGGGCTCCCGCTGGGTGGTGGAGGACGGGGTGGCCCGCCGCTGCGATTGCTTCGAGCGCGAAATAGCCGGGCACCGCCGCGCGTTCGCCGCGGTCCCGCCGTCCTACCAGCGCTGCACCATCGAGCGGTTCGTCCCGCAGAACCGGAACCAGCAGGACGCCAAGCTGTTCGTCGAGAAGTTCATCAAGAACTTCGAGACTCCGGAGGTCTGGGGCCGCGGCATCCTCTTCCGGGGCCCCGTCGGGGTCGGCAAGACCCACCTGGCGGTGGCGGTGCTCCAGGCGCTGATCGAGCGGGGCTTCACCGGCAAGTTTTACAACTTCGTGCATCTGATCGAGGAGATCAAGAAGAGCTTCGAGCCGGACGCCGAGCAGGTGGAATCGCGCCTCTTTCAACATCTCCGGCAGTGTCAGGTGGTGGTCCTGGACGAGCTGGGCGCCACCCGGCCCAGCGAGTTCGTGTTCGTGAAGCTGTACGACATCATCAATTCCTGCTTCGACCGGAAGATCTCGGTTCTCTTCACCACCAACTACGGCGACCGCGTGGAGACCGCCGCCCGCCGCTCCCCGGCCGCCGCGGACTACGACTCTCTCGCCGTGGTCACCGAGCGGTCGGGCCCGCCCCTGGTCGCCACCGGGTACGTCCTGGCCGAGCGAGTGACCCAACGGCTCTACTCCCGCATCATGGAACGGTGCACGGACGTGGTCCTGGACGGTCCGGATTACCGCCTGCGCCACAAGCAATCGGGCAAATAGCTCATTAATAATGGATTATTGAAAATCCGCGGGCGGGGATCCCCGTCCGGGGGGGCGTATTCCAGCCCCTACCCCTTCACTTCCACCTTCTCGAAGGTGAACAGCACCTTCGAATCGATCACCTTTCCCCCGGCGATGGCGGGCAGGACGATGGAGGACTCGAACATGTTCTGGACCTTCCGGGCTGTGTTCGGGTCGCCGCCGGAGATGGATTCCACCTCGGTGCTGCCGTCGGGACGGACCCGGGTCAGGATGCCGAGATGGTTGGTCTGCAGCTTCTGGAAGTCGTTTTCCACGAACATCTTCACCGGAACGGTGCTGATGCGGGGCTGGTAGATTTCCCGGGAGCTGAGCCCCTCGGGCGAGAATTCGAAGAAGTTCTCGAGGTACTGGCGTTCCACCAGGTTTTCCTCGATGTAGTTCCCGTGGCTGGGGTCCATGAACCGCAGGAGGTTTTCCATGCCCTGCGGCGAGAACACCTGGATGGCGATGATGATGAAGAACAGCGCCGCGATGGGGACCGCCAGGAACGCCGCCCGGAGGCTCTCCAACGGATTGAAATCCATCATCCGGAACTGCAGGGTGGCGAACCAGCTGGACTGGAGCAGACCCGAGGCGTAGCCCAGCCGGGCGTTGACCATGTAAAACAGGACGGGCGGCGCCTCCACGCGGGGCATGGACTGCACCAGGTCCCGGCACTCCGCCATCCGCTCCCGGTACATCCGGCAGGCCGCGCATTCCGACAGATGACGCCGGACCTCAGCCTCGCGCCCGGGATCGATCTCCTGGTCCAGGCTCGCGTGGATGAGCAGTTTCATTTTTTTGCAGTTCATGGTCGACCCTCTCACAGATATCGGTCCAACAGCTCCCGCAACTGCTCGCGGGCGCGGGCCAGGCGGCTTTTCACCGTGCCGATGGACAGGCCGGTCGCGGCGGCGATCTCCTCGTAGCTGAGCCCCTGCAGGTCCCGGAGGACCACCACCAGCCGGTACTTCACGGCCAGCTTCAGCAGGCACCGCTGGAAACCCTCCGCCACCTCGCTGCCGATCGCGCACTGTTCGGGTGTCCGGATGGCGTGGCTGCCGGCCAGGTGGAGCGTCATCAGCGCGGCGTGGTTCATGCCCTCGATGGATACGCTCATATGCTTCCGGCGGACCTTCCACCAACGCATCTTGTTGGACGCCTTGTTGAGCGTGATCCGGTACAGCCACGTCTTGAGCGAGGACTCGCCCCGGAACGTGTGCAGCTTCCGGTAGACGGTGAGAAAGACCTCCTGGGCCAATTCCAGCGCGTCGTCATAATTCCCCAATACCCTGTGGGCGAGCTGGAATATGGTGTGGTGATAGCGGGAGAAGACCTCCTCGAAGCTGAGCTCAAGGACCTCTTCCTGGCCCAGGACGAGTTCGCCGTCCTGGCAGGGGAGGAAGAGTTTGGATTCCGTGGCGTCTTTCAAGGTCAGTCCTTGTTCTGCCATGGCCGGCCTCTCCCAGTCGCTCACCTGTCCTAATAGACAAGAAATCCAGGGAAAAGTTCCCGGCCCGATGACATTATAACATCTCCCGGCAATGGAGGCCTATCCTTGACACTGGAGAGACGATGGCCGGCGCCGGGTATTGCAGGATGTTTTTAACCCCACGCGGCCGTTTCCGGGACGCACGCCGGTGCCGGTTGGGAGTGGAGAAATCCCCCAAAGTCTCTTGTAGTCAAGCGTCTACGTCAACTATAAAGGTGAAAAAAATGTTGACTCGCTGCTTCAGTATCTATATTTTATGGTATCCATATCGCGAGAGCTCATACTGCGTGAATACAAAGTCCCATCTCGAACTGCATGCCCGAGTCCCTCCCCTCTCTCCGGGGGGGAGCCTGCCGCACCCTGCTTTTTTCCTAAATTCAACCTGGTCTGTTACCTCTCATTTCATACTTTCATGGAGGCCATGACATGATGCGATCGCCATCCGTCATCCTGTCGGCCTTACTCCTGCTCCTTTGCCTCTTTGGTCCGCTGCTCGCGACCGACCAGCCCCCGCCCATGGAGGGCAATCTGCCCGAGCTGAGCCGCGCCTGCGCCCAGTGCCATGAAGACGTCTACAAGTCTTTCATGGGCAACGTGCATGCCCGGCTCAAGGGCTTCGAGTATGCCGGCACTCCCGGCGGCTGCGAAGCCTGCCACGGACGCGCCCAGAAGCATTTGGACTCCGGAGAAAAGGCGGACATCATCTCCTTCGGGGAAAAATCCGCTGTGGAGATCAACGCCCTGTGCGGTAAATGCCACCGCACCGGCGACTTCTCCAGCTGGGCCCACGGGCAGCATGCCCGCAACGGCCTGGCCTGCACGGAATGCCACTCCGTGCATAAAGGCAGCGGCAAACCTTCCACCGACGAACTCGCCCTCTGCGGGAAATGCCACGAGGACGTCCGGGCGCAGATGTTCTTTCCCTCGCACCACCCGGTGCGCGAAGGGAAGATGCTCTGCACCAGCTGCCACAACCCGCACGGCACCGACGGCGCCGGCAGCCTGCGCACAGCCGAGCGGAAGAACGACTTGTGCTACAACTGCCACAGCCGATACCAGGGCCCGTTCGTCTACGAGCACGCCCCCGTGAATGAAGATTGCGGCATCTGCCACGATGCCCACGGCACGGCGGCCAACAATCTGCTGCGGCAGAACGAACCCTTCGTCTGCCTGCAGTGCCATTCCCTTCATTTCCACACCGGCCGCGTCGGTGACACCGGGACTCAGACCATCAATCCCGGGACTTCCGACAACCCCTGGGGCGCCCAAGGGTGGGTCAAGGCCTACGGAACGAAATGCACCCAGTGCCACTCCCAGATCCACGGTTCGGATTATCCTTCCCAATCCCTGCCCGGCCGCGGCAGAGCCATGACCCGGTAAAGGAGGAGGCACACCATGCACATCACACTGAAGCGGCTCGCCCTTCTCCTGGCTGTGGGATTGATCGCCACGGCGGCTTCCACTGCCATGGGCCAGGCATCCGACGACGATGCCCAGGGCAAGTTCCTGCTGGGCATCACCGGCACCGACACGGACGGCTACCTCGGCCGGGTGGCCGAGTACGAGTTAGCGCAGCAGGGCGTGCTTCCCCTGCTCAAGGCCCACGGCTCCGCCACCACCAAGGGATTGTACCTGGACTTCGACGTCATCAACCGGGGCAACGCCCGGGATCAGTTCTACCGGCTAAACCTCGAGGCCGGCCGGGTGTTCACGACCCGTTTCCTCATCAACAACTTCATCCACCGGCTGGATCACGATCCCTACGCCAACATGGACACCACCCAGCGCTCCGGGGCCCTGATCTCTTACGCGGATGACCTGGCTCCGGCCCATGAGTATCGCAACGACGTCAGCGAGATCGTGTCCCAGAACACCATCCGCATCCCGGCCCTCGAGTGGCTGAGCGTCCATGTGGATTACCGCCGCCTGGACCGCGAAGGCGACCGCCAGGGCAGCTCGCTGTCCAAGTGCTATGGCTGCCACGTGACGACCCAGCCCCGGCCCGTCGACGAGACGCTGAACGAGGTGAAAGCCACCGTCGCGGCGAGCACTGAACGGTTCGGCGTGGAGTATTCGTTCCTGTACCGCCAGAACCAGGAAGCGACCGACAGCATCTACTACCTCTACGATCCGGCGATCCACCCGGCCACCCTGCTCGACGTCTTCACCAACCGGGTGCTGTACGACAACACCAACGGTCCCCTTCCCGGCAATTCCGTGCCCGACATCGAGAAGAAGCAGCATTACGCCAAGGCTTACTTCAACATCAACGACTCCACCCGGCTGCTGGGCTCAGCCTCGTATGCCGAAGTGGAGAACCAGTCCACTGGCTTGAGCACCACTTCCCAATACTATACCGGCCGCTTCACCACGCTCCTCCCGAAGAACATGGTCCTGAACGCCCGGGTCCGCTACGGCGAAAGCGACAACGAGGATGTTTACGTGGACCTTGTCGAGATGGTCGCCAACGCCGGCCCGCAGGCCGGGCGCACATACGCGCAGGCCTACCCGACGTTCGGATCGGCCGACTTCATCCGGTACTCCTCGCTCAACCGGGAAGAGGTTGACATCGCTGCCGACCTGCTGGTACCGCTACCGGACCGGAACAAGCTGGGTTTCACCTACGCGTTCCACCGCACGGACCGGACCCATTACGATCTCGATGCCACCGACCAGCACCGTTTCACGGTCCTATTCCGCAGCGACCCGCGGAAGCCTCTCTCCGTCAATGCCCGGTACCGCTTCGAGATGACCGACAACCCCTTCATCAACAACCAGGCCGCGATAGAGCCCGTGTTGCAGCCCTACGCCTCCCCCGGCGGTGTGCCGTTCGGCGGGACCCAGTACTTCACCCTCTACGAAGCCCGCCTGGCGAACCTCACCAACCGGCCAACGCGGAGCCACAACCTGGACGTGTCAGCCACGTGGAAACCGGTCAAAAACGCCGGCGTGACGGGGCATTACATCTACCGGCACCTGTCCAACGACGAGCTGAATTATTCGGATTGGAGCCAGACCTACCAGATGATCGGCGGCAGCGTGTACTACATCCCGGAACAGCGGGTGTCGTTCACCGCCGGCGCGACCTATGCCGACTCCAAGACGGAGACCCTCCTGGTCAACCCCGTCTGGAATGGCTGAGCGGGCGGCGTAACGACGGGCCAGTTTGGCTCGTTATACGACATGTTCGACCACAAGGGGCATGAGACCAACGCCTTCCTGAACGTCGACTTCGCGGCTACCCCGAAACTCAGCGTCTTCGGCGAGTTCACCTACACCCAGGCCGACCAGGGTCTCGGCGATATCAACTGGGACATGACCCAGATCGCCGGAGTTCCGCCAGGCGGACTGTTCGATTACGACCTGCTCTACAGCCTCGGCGAGTATTCCCACGTGTCGACCCGCCAGATCATGGGCAAGTACGGCTTCAACTATGCGGTCACCGACAACTGGTTCGTGAAGACGTACTTCTTCCACAACAACTACGATGACAACACCCCTTACCTGTTCGACTCCACGGGCAGGTACCTGGGTGCTGTGGCTGGAATCGGCTACAAGTTTTAGTCACTCCGGCCAACTGACTGCCGAAGGGCGGCCCGCCGGGCCGCCCTTTTTCTTCATTGCCGCGTTTATCCCACGGGCGTACAATGATTGCAGATTATACGCCGCGTCTGGAGAGGGACGTTGCGTTTAAGGGATCTTTGCATTGGACAGGCCGGAGCGGTTGAGGCAAACGCTCCCGCCCCCGGGCGGGGGAGGAAAGTCCGGACTCCACAGGGCGGTGCGCCTCCTAACGGGAGGGAGGGGCGACCCTACGGAAAGTGCAACAGAGAGCAGACCGCCGATGGCCCGCGAGGGCTCAGGCAAGGGTGAAACGGTGGGGCAAGAGCCCACCAGACCCGGTGGCAACACCGGGTGCTCGGCAAACCCCGCACGGAGCAAGGCCAAATAGGAAGGCGTTCGAGGCTGGCCCGGCTGATGCCTTCGGGTAGGCCGCTCGAGGTCCGGGGTGACCCGGATCCCAGATGAATGTTTGCCGCTCCGCTTCAGCGGAGAGACAGAATCCGGCTTACGGACCGCTCCGGCCTGTCCATCTTTTTCATGGACAACATGTCCTGTTTCCAGTATATTTTGGCAAAATCAATCTATACGAGGAGAGTTCATCCATGGCAGAACCCGGCATTTGGATGGGAGATGAAGCCAAAAACGTCCCGATCCCGCGCGATCAGGTGAAGAAAGCCGAACCCGTCAACCGCCTGCTGGCCGCCCTGATCGACTGGGTCATCGTCTCCGTCGGCATGATCCTGTGCATCCTGCCCGGCCTGGCCTACGCGTTGCTCAAGGACACGCTGTACGACGGCCGGAGCATCGGCAAGAAGATGATGGACCTGCAAGTCATCAACTCCCAGACCCTGACCCCCTGCAAGATGATGGAATCGGTGATCCGGAACGTGAGCCTGATGATCCCCGTGTTCAGCCTGGTGGACGCCGTCATGGTGTTCGTCGACAAGGACAACCTCCGGTTCGGGGACAAGTGGGCCAACACCATGGTCATCGAGCGCAAGGTCGAGTAAATTCAATCCAAGGAGCGTACATCCATGACCGACCAGGAACTTCAGAAAAACCGCTTCATCGCCATGGGCATCGACGTCGGGATCGCCATCGCCATCGGCGTGGTCTTCTCGATCATCGGCATCGTCGCGGGGATCATCAATTCCGTCCTCGGGGGCCTCGTGCAGGTGGCGGGCGCGGCCATCATGTGCGGGTACATCCTGCTGCGGGACTTCCTGCTGAAGGGCAACAGCATCGGCAAGCACGTGATGAAGATCAAGGTGGTGAACACCGCCGGCGGCCCCATCGACATGATGCAGTCGATCAAGCGGAACATCGTGTTCGCGCTGACGTCCGTCCTGTGGCTGATCTCCTCCATCGTCACCATGATCCCGGTCCTCGGCTGCATCGCCGGCGTCCTGCTCTGGATCCTGCAGATCATCGTGGGCCTGGCGGTGCTGGCGTTCGTGGTGTGGGAAATCATCACCATCACCAAGGACCCGAACGGGATCCGCTGGGGCGACAAGACCGCCGGCACGATGGTGGTCAAGCAGTAGAATTGAGATTTCCGCCGAAGTATTTGAAATACTTCCTGATTTTTCTCTTCGCGCTGGTTCTGGCGGACGGTTTCCGTCCGCCGGAATCCCAGATTGTCAGCCACGGGCTCGCCGGGCTGATTGGGCTGTACCAGCGGTTCATTTCCCCCATCATCCATCTCGGCCACGGCATCCAGATGTGCCGCTTCACGCCCACCTGCAGCGAGTACACGCGCCAGTGCCTCCTGAAATACGGGCTGTACAAGGGCCTCGCCAAGGGATCATGGCGCCTCCTCCGCTGCAATCCCTGGAACAAAGGCGGTGTCGACAATCCCTGAGACCCCCTTGGAGGATCCAGGCAATCCATTTGTCATTGGTCAATTGTCAGTTGCCATTTTTCATTTCAACCCGGAACCGGAGGAGGCCTCCGCAAACTCCCCTATTGAGAATTCCAGGAATGCACCCGTCCGAAATGACCAATGACAAATGGCCGATGGCAAATGGCAAATGGGTTGCGTTCCAACTTGGAGGGCAGCCTCAGTCCCCCGTATTGGTGGGGGGATCGCCCAGGAAGGCACGGATGTCGGCGGGTTTTCCTGCGTAGAGCCGCGAGTAATAATTCCAATTCCGGTAGATGGACTTGACGTAGTTGCGCGACTGCGCCATGGGGATCATCTCGATGATCCCGGTCATGTCGAGGCGGCTGTGGTAGCGCTGATACGCTGCATCGACGCGCCGCGCTCCGCCGTTGTAAGCCGCCAGGGCCAGCGGAACCCTGTCTCCGAGGCCGTGCAGCATCTTCAGCAGGTACCGGCAGCCCAGCTCCAGGTTGACGCGGGGGTCCTCCAGCTGGGGGACCACCTGGGCCGGGTCGCCCCGGACCCCCATCTCCGCGGCCGCTGTGGAGGGGAGCAGCTGCATGAGCCCGACCGCGTTGGAGACGGACCGCGCCTTTTCCCAGAACGCCGATTCCTGCCGGATCAGGGCCAGGACGAGGTCCGGCTCCAGCGGCGAGCTCCGGAGCTCCCCGGCCAGGACATCCTCATACTTCCGGGGGAACAGGTCCCGCCAGACGTCGTCGGGGAACTGGCTGAAATCGCCCATGTACATGCCGGGGCAGGCCCGGTTGGCGTACCAGATGAACCAGTAGGTGTCCTGCCGGCTTCGGGCCAGCGCCGCCAGCGGGACGTAGAGGGAAGCCTTCCCGTCCCGCCGTGCCGCCTGCAGCAGCCGCTCCTCGGCCTGGTCGGCGAATCCCGCGGCGAAAGCCTCCACCGCGAAGGAGCGGTCGGCGGGGGGGGCGGACTGGTCCCACGGGCGCGGGTCCGCCTCCGCCGCCGCGTACTTGGCCCGCAGGCGCCCGGCCCAGGCGGTTGCGGCGTCGGACGGCGCCGGATCCGGGTGCGGGCGGCCGTCCACCGGGCGCTGCCGGACCAGCTCCGCGTAATAGGAGAAAGGGAAGACCTGCAGGATGGCGTCGAAGGAAGCGGCCGCCTCCCCCGCCCGGCCGAGCCGGTGGGCGCAGACGCCGTGCCAGTACAGGCCGGCGGAGGAAAATTCGCCCCCTGCGTCCCGTTCGAAGGCAGTCAGGAAGTTCTTGTCGGCCGCCTGGAGACGCCCCGCGACGTACTCCTGCCAGGCCAGTTTCCACCATGCTTCGGCGGCCGCCGGCCCCTGGTCGAACCACCGGACGATGGCCTGGTATTGCTTCCGGGCCTCCGGGATCTGGCCGCCGACCTCCGCCTCGAAGGCCGCCACCTGCAGGAGCTTGAGGTGCTCGTCGGACCGCGGCGCCAGGCGCCCCAGTTGCCGCAGGCACAGCCGGAACTTCTCCGGATGGCCCAGCCGGCGGTCCGCCAGGGCCAGGAGGTACAGCCGGGTCACCTGGTCCGCCGTCAGGCGGGGCCGGGCCCGGTCCAGATAATCCTGGGCGGAAGCGGTGTTGCCCCGCAGGGTTTCGGCCCGCCCGGCGGCCAGCCAGAGGGGATCCGAGGGGGGGCGCCGGGCCTTCCCCGCCAGCGAGGCCTGCAGGCAGCGCCAGGCGCGCTCGCCGTCCCCCCGAGCCAGGAAACGGACGGCCAGGTCCAGGCGATCCGGCTCTTTCACGGACTGGAGGGGGTCCTGGCCGGTCAGGGCGGCCAGCCGGTCCAGGGCGCGGTCCCACAACCGGGGCTCTTCCGGGGATTGCAGAACTTTCCGGTACAGCTCGATCGCGCCGTCGCGGGCGGCGGCATCCCGGGGATCGCGGCTTCCCAGCTCGGCCCGGGCATAGGCCAGCCACACCGCCTGGCTCGGCGAAGGCTGGGCGGCGGGATCGTCCAGCCATGCCTGCGCTACGCCCCAGCAGGCGGCGGCGCAATAGGCCTCGAACAGCCGGCGGGCATAAGCGGGGGGATAATCGGGCAGAAGCCGCATTTCGCGGAAGAAGGGATCGAGCGGGGCGGCGAGGTCCGGCCGTGCCTCCAGGATGTCCAGGATCCGCCCCATCGCCAGCTCCGACAGGGCCGTGTGGCGGTGGAGGTCCCGGTCGCTCAGGAATTCCAAGGCACGTTCCGGCGCGGCGCCCGCCAGGCGATGGCCGTACCAGAGGCAGAGCAAACCCCGGCTCCGGTCGTTCCGGTCGCGGACGTAAACGTCCAGGAGCGCCTGGATTCGTCCGCCCAGCTCGTTGTCCCCCACTCCGGCCAGGCCGACCAGGTCGCCCTGGAGCCTGGCCAGGTCCGGCTGCCCCGCGACGCAATCCGCCAGGGTGGGACCGCCGGACAGGCAATCGGCCGCCGCGAGGGCCGGCAGCGCCGCAAACAGCGACAGGCACAGGACGATGGCGGCGGCCGGGCGGTTCATGCGGGATCTACCCTCCCTTCGTGGATCACTTGGGGCGGCGGCGGGGCGCCGATCCCGGGATAACAGCCGGCCGCCCCCGATTCGCGGGGGCGGCATCGATCTCGCCTGGATGTGGGATGGGACGCTCGGCAGGACCTCGGTTCCCGCCCCCCGCCGTCATTTTCGCAGGATGGGGCCGGGATTGTCCGGACCCAGCTTGGCGGCGTCGCTCTCGCCCAGGATTCGGACCAATTCCTCGTGGAAGTAGTCGATCTTGCGGGCCACCGCGGGCGCCACGCGCTTGTCGTACATCTCGCGGCTCCGCTCGATGTCCTTCCGCAGCCGGCGGAACAGGTCCTTCTCGATCCGGCCTTCCGTCACCGCGTCCTCGTTGTACAACTTGATTTCCGACACGAGGAGCCGGGCGAACCGGCGGGCGTCGTTGTGAAGCTTTTCCTCCTCCGGGGTCGTCCAGAGGGGTCCCTTCACTTCCGTCACCGGCTTGGGGGGCTCGATCACAGGGGGAGGCGCCGGCACCGGCGGTTTGTACTCCTCAATGACCGGGCTTTCCTCGAGGACCAGTTCCTCCAGGGGCTTCTCCTCGAGCACGATCTCCTCGTCGGCCGCGCCGAAGCCGGCCACCTGCAGGTCCATCGGGACCGGCTCGCTCGGCGCCAACGGGGGCATCTCCTCGATCACGGTCCGGCCGGGATCGTAGGTTTCCTCGAGGACGATCTCCTGCACCGGCGGGGTGAACGCCGCCGGCACCTCGGGAACGGTGGGCGGCTCGGCCTCTTCGGCGATGATGATCTCGTCCTGGACTTCCTCGATCAGGACCGGCTCGACGGGCCGCTCAGGCACCACCGCGCGTCCGGTGGGCGTCTCGAAGACCTGCTCCAGCAGGGAGAACGCCGACTCGGCGGGCGGCACCGGCAACTCCTCGACCGGCTCGGGAGCGACGAAGGCATCCACCGGGGGGGGCGCTTCCGCGACAGGGGCCTCGTCGAACGGCGGCGCGGGCCCAAGCGCAGGCGGGGCCGGCGCCTCTTCCTCTATGACGGGCGGTGCCGGCTCTTCGGCGACCACGGGGGCGGCGACGAACGCCAGCGCCGGGGCCGCGAGGGCCTCCCCGGCCTCGATGCCGAGGCTGCGGCGCATGGCTGCGTTCTCGAGCCAGAGGGCCGCGTGGGTCATGGCCAGGCTCGCCAGGCGGACCGCCTCATCCGCCTCCACGTGCAGGTAGTCGCCGTCGATGAACAGGGCCGCCGTCACCGTGCCGAAGAGGCACAGCGGCGCCAGGATGAACCGGCCGGGCTTGGCGAATCCGGGAATGTCCAGGCAGGGGCCGTGGGGCGGGAGCTCCTCGCGGGACCAGACGGCTTCGGCCTGCTGTTCCACCAGGGGGGCGAGGACGCCGTCTCCCGCCACCGGGACGCTGTAGTTTCCAAGACCCTCGGCCAGGAAGTGCTCGTCGTAGCCGCGGCCCGCCCAGCCGGACGCCTGCCCCCGCTTCACGAGCAGCAGGAAGCAGCGGTCGGACAGGACCTGACCCACGTCCAGGAGGGCCTCCAGCACGTCGCGCTGCTGCCGGCTGGCGGTCAGCTTGCCGATGGCCAGCATGCCCTCGCCATGCAGGTTGAACCGCCGCGCCCACTCCCCTTCCAGGGAGCTGACCTGGCCCTCCACTTCCCGGAGAATTTCCTGCTCCAGGGTGGCGGCCGAAAGCCCTTCGATCTGGCGATCCCATTCTGCCAGGCTGCCCTCGAGATCTCGGATGATGTCCCTCCCCCGGGTCGAGAAGGGCCGCAGGGTCGTCTGGACCGATCCCACATAGAACTTGAGCATCTCGTGAAGATAGGACGCCAGCTTCTTCTCGGTGTCAGGACGCTCGCTCATTCGATCTCTCCTGTCATGCCATAAAATGGGATAGCCATTGCCGTAAACGAATGATAATTGATGGACGAATTTCCTGTCAAGACCCCTTTTTTTGCAACCATCGGCAAAACAGACAATTACGCCCGTCGATGAAGGTTCCGGACATCGCGGGCGGGCCGGTTAGAACAGCTTGATGGTGAGGAAAAAGACAATGACGATCACCATCAGGAAAAAGGTCATGAGCAGGATGTCGGACATGTCGTCTCCCGTCGCACCAACTGGATTGTGCCATCATATATCAAAAGCGTCAGTTCCACCAAACATTTTTTCTGCCGGCGGGTGGCGTCAGCGGAGCTCGTCCAGCGCCTTCTCCGTCGCCTGCAGGAGCGGTTCGGCGGACAGGCCGCCGCCCACCGCGCCCTCCATCCACTGCCCCGGCGTGAGACCGCCCTGCCGGCACATGCGCGTCATCTCGGCGCCAAGGTTCCGGCCCTCCAGGTAGCGCTCGATCTGGAACGAGATCAGGTGGCCCACGGCGTAGTCCGGCAGGTAGAGCGACGCGTCGACCAGGTGGGAGTAGACGGCCAGGATGGTGACGTCCCGGGCCTTGAACACCGGCGCGTAGTACTGGTTCCACACGTCGCGGGCGATGGCGATCACCGCCGCCCGGAACTCCGTCGGCGTGGCCTGGGGGTGGGCGTAGAGCCAGCGCCAGGCGCGCATGTCCACGAGGGACACGCCGGCGATCTCATAGGTGTTCCAGAACGTGTCGAGCGTCTTCAGGGCGCCAACCTGCGGGTCCGTCGCCTGCAGCCCGAGCAGCTGGAGGTCCCGGCTCTGGAAGACGAAGGCGAAGCACTCGGTGAAGGCGTTGTTGGGGACGCCCTGGAGCAGGTAGTAGTCCATCCCGTTGAGGGAGAGCACCTGCTCCACATTGTGCCCCAGTTCGTGCACGGCGATGTTGTAGCCCTTGTAGTTCATGCCGTCGGGCATGACCCGCGTCCGCAGGTGGGCGCTGTCGCTGCGCATCCCGGCGCCCATGGCGTGGCCGGAGCCGCGGGCCGGGTCCACCACGATGTGGCTGGCGATGAAGGCCGCGCTGTCGGGGGTGAACCCCAGCTTGATCAGGATCGAGGGGATGTCCTGCTGGAATGCCAGGGCGGTGGGGTATTTCGCACGCACGATCCGGTCCAGCTCCTCCTCGCTGCGCTGCCCCTTGGGCCGGAATCCCGCGTACCAGATGTCGAAGGGATGGAGCTCCCGGCCGAGGCGCGCGGAGATGAGGGCCCCCGCGCGGGCGGCCTGCGGCGACTCCAGCACGGACACCAGCAGCCGTTCCACCTCCGCCTCGGGGATCTGCCGGTCCAGCTGGAAGCGGCGGTCGATCAGCGTGGGCACGTCCGGGAAGTAGGGATCCAGCTTCTGCTGGCCGTGGAATATCCCCAGCCACTTCTCGTACCGGGCGCCGCCCTCGGCCGTGGCGGCCAACGGTGCGAGCTTGCCGTCCTTCTTGGCGAACACCTTGTTGGCGTATGGGTCCCAGAAGAGCTCGGGATTGTTGATGACCTGCCGGGGAATGCTCTGGTCGACGATGCGCTCCATGACCTGGCGGATCATCTCCTGGCGCGCCAGCCCGTTGAGGTTACCGTACTGCGCCTTCAGCTCGTCCCGCAGGTTCCAGTGGCTCAGCAGTTTCAATCCCGCCGGAAAGAGGGTCTGGCCGTCCGCCGTCACCAGCTGCCCGGCGAAGATGTTGTATTCGCTGATGTAGTTGTCCGCCTCGACGTAGGCGGCCGCCAGGCTCTGGTTGACCTCCGCCGGGACGCGGGCGATGAAGGTGTCGCCCAGCCGGGCCATCGCCCACTCCTCGCGGCTCCAGCCCTTGCCGCGCGCCAGCTTCTCGGCCAGCGGGTAGTAAGGGAAGTTGAGGATCACGACGCCGGCGATGCGCTGCCGGAAGAGGTCCTCGGAGAGGTGGGCCGAGGGGGAGTACTTCGCGAACAGGTAGTCCACCGGCAGCGGCGTCCCCAGGTCCAGGTCGAGGGGCGCCGCCAAGTCACGCCGCATTTGGTGGAAGTATCCATAGATGCTCTCGAAATTCTGGTCGAACCGTTTCAGCGTCTCGGAAAGCCGCTGCGGGTCGGCGATGTACTGCTCCAGGCAGAACGCCTGGAACTCGTCCGGCGATCCGTCCCCGGGCCGCCAGAGTTCCGCCAGCCGGCGCACGCCCGCCTCGATCCGGGGCTTCTGGGCCTCGCCGTACTTTCCGACCAGCTTGCCGATCGTGTCCGCCTGGACGTTTGCGCCGATCTTCTCCATGGCCCGCTCCTCCGCCGCCAGCCGGCTCCCGCCGGCCAGAATCAACATCGCGCCCGCGAACAGGACCGCCGTGACCAACCCGGATCTGAACCGCATCGTGAGCACCTCCGCCTGAATTCGGGAAATCATTCCGACTCGAAGTATTCCACCATGCACAGGACCGCCCGGGTGACCCGGGCGATGCTGTCCACGGAGACGTTTTCCGGTACGTCCTGTCGGGTGTGCCAGTAGCTGTTCCCATAGCCGTAATCGAAATCGATGATGTCCAGCACCGGGATGCCCAGCTCGCGGAACGGCACGTGGTCGTCCACGATGGCGCCCGACGCCCCGCCCAGCATGGCCGTGTCGCCCAGCTGCCGGCAGCAGTCCGCCAGGAGGCTGCGCAGCGCGCCGTCGGAGTTCTGGTCGTCCACCAGGTTCAGCTCCCTGTCGCCGATCATGTCCAGCAGGATGAAGGCGCGCACCTGCCCGGACTCGCGGCGCTGCTCCAGCCCCCGGGCGTGCGCCTTGCTGCCGTACAGCCCGTCCGTCTCGGTGATGTCGCGGCCGATGGCCTCCTCCCCGTCGAAGAACGCGAACCGGTAGGTGTGCCGGGTGTCCGCGGCGGCGAGCACCCGCGCCAGCTCGAGGACCGCGGCGGTGGAGGAGCCGGAATCATTCGCCCCCACGAACCGGATGCCGGGGATGCGCTTGGTGTCGATGTGGGTGGCCAGGTAGACGATCCGGCCGGACCGCCCGGGCTTTTCGCCGATGACGTTGGCCATCTGGATGGCGCCGGCCGGCGTGAGGGTCCGGAAAGGCTCCTCGCGGGCCGACAGTCCCTCGGATCGCAGCCTCTCCTGGATGAGGGCCCGGCACGCCGCCAACTCCCCGGAAGCCGGCGGGCGGGGAGCCAGGCGGCTCAGCGCGGCAAACGCCTCGCCCAGGCGGACCGGATCCACCTGGCGCGCCAGCTTCCCACCGGCCGGGAGGCCTGCCTGTGCGGCCGCGGGGGACGCCGGCGGCGGAGACCCGGCAACCGCTGGTCCTTGGCGGCAGGCACACATCAGAAGCAGCGCCGGGACCAGCCTCCAGAGCGATACCATCGGGGCGGGAAGTCGCCGTCGCTCTTGTTGACTTGTCCGATGCATGAACCTATAATAACCTACGCAACTTTCGATGGAAAGGGATTTCCCGGCGTGACAATATCCCCCCCCAACCCCAGAACGTCCAGCGGCGCCCGCCGGTTCGGGTGGGTCCTGCTCCTCGCCGGCCTCGCCGGATTGGCACAACTGCCGGGGCAGGAGACACCGGCCCCGCCGCAGGGCAAGATCGCCGTCCGGGTCGAGATGGTCCAGCTCCTCTGCACCGTGGTGGACAAGAAGGGGCAATACATCACCGACCTGACCAAGGACGATTTCGTCATCTACGAAAACAACGTCCCCCAGAAAATCGAGAATTTCGCCGCCCGGTCCGAGCTGCCGCTGACCATCGCCTTCCTGATCGACACGAGCGCGTCCGTCGCCAACAAGCTGAAATTCGAGCAGGAGGCCGCCTCCGAGTTCTTCTTCCAGGTGATCCGGGCCCAGGACAAGGCCCTGCTGCTGGAGTTCGACACGGGCGTGACCCTGATCCAGGATTTCACCAACGATCCGAACATGCTCTCCAAGCAGCTCAAGTCCCTGCGTGCGGCAGGCGGCACCTCCCTCTACGACGCCCTGTACCTCGTGTCCGAGGAGAAGCTGCTCTGGGAGCAGGGCGAGAGGCGCAAGACGGTCATCGTGATCTCCGACGGCGAGGACACCGTCAGCACGGTCACTTTCGAGGACGCCCTCGAGATGTGCCAGCGGGCCGGGGTGACCATTTTCGCCATCTCCACCAACAAGGGCGGGCACTTCGGCATCAAGGGCAGCGAGGAGGGCGACGCGGTCCTCGAGCAGCTCTCCTCCGCCGCGGGCGGAAAGGTCTATTACCCCGCGAAACTGGAGGACCTCGGCCTGGCTTTCAAAGAGATCGACCAGGAGCTCCGCAGCCAGTACAGCCTCAGCTACCGCCCGTCCAACAACAAGCGCGACGGGACGTTCCGGACCTTCCGGGTGGCCGTCAAGAACAAGGACTACATCGTCCGCCACCGCAAGGGCTATTTCGCACCCAAAGAATAACTCTTTCATTGACAGCAGTTTCCTTGGGATGCTATAAAATCCACAGGGACACTGATGACTACGCCGAACACTCCAGACGAGCGGGACCCTGAACTCGAGGCCTTGGACGCGCTGGATGCCAAGACCACCGGATTCTCGACCAACGTTGATCTGGAGAAACTGTTCCAGGAAGCCGAACAGACCGTCAACCGGATCATCCACTCCAAGAAGGACCACAAGGACGAGCGGACCAAGACCGCGCCGCCCGAGCCGGCGCCCGCCCGCGAGATCGAGCTGAAGCTGGCCCAGGCCCAGGAAGACCTGGAGGAACAGCAGCGGCGCTACCAGCAGCTGGAGCAGGACTTCCAGAACTTCCGGGACCGGACCGATCGCCAGTCCAGGTTCGCCGTCCTGCGCGCCAACAGCGATTTGCTCAAACAGCTGCTGGAGATCCTCGACACGTTTGATTTTGCCAACAACACGTTCACGTCCGACAAATTCAGCCACACGGTCGACAGCTACCGGAAAGGGTTCGACCTGCTCTACCGGCAGCTCGCCACCGTGCTGGAGAAGATCGGATTGACCCGGATCCCGACCGAGGGCCAGGCGTTCGATCCCAACCTGCACCAGGCCATCGAGGCGGAGGAGTCCGAGTCCTTCAACTTCCCGGTCATCATCAAGGAGCTCAAGACCGGGTATACCTACCAGGACATCCTCCTGCGGCCCTCCATGGTCAAGGTGGGCATTCCGCCGAAGCGGTCGCCCGAGTAGGATTTGCTTTGACTTTTTTTGCCGTTTGATTGCAGAATACGTCCAAGTTTTTCAAGGGGATCTGTATGAGCAAAGTCATCGGTATTGATCTCGGCACGACCAACTCGTGCGCCGCGGTGGTGGAGGGCGGAACCACGCAGATCATCACCAACAACCTCGGCGGGCGGACCACGCCTTCCATCGTCGCCTTCACGGACAAGAACGAACGGCTCATCGGAACCATCGCCAAACGGCAGGCGATCACCAATGCCGCCAACACCATTTACGCAGTCAAGCGGCTGATCGGGCGCAAGTTCAACTCTCCGGAAGTCACCCGCGCCAAGGACCTCCTCCCTTACCAGCTGGTCGCCGCCGCCAACGGGGACGTCCGCATCAAGATCCACGAGAAGATGTATTCCCCCCAGGAAATCTCGGCCATGATCCTCCAGTACATCAAGGTCAGCGCCGAGGAATTCCTGGGCACCCAGGACCTGGAGGCGATCATCACCGTGCCGGCCTACTTCGACGACTCCCAGCGGCAGGCCACCAAGGACGCCGGGGAGATCGCCGGCCTCAAGGTGAAGCGGATCATCAACGAGCCCACCGCCGCCGCGCTGGCATACGGCCTGGGCAAGAACAAGAGCGAAAAGGTGGCCGTCTACGACCTGGGCGGCGGCACTTTCGATATGTCCATCCTGGAAATCAACGAGGGCGTCTTCGAGGTCCTCTCCACCTGCGGCGACAGCTTCCTCGGCGGCGAGGACTTCGACCAGCGGATCAGCGACTGGATCATCCAGGAATTCTCCACCGAGACCGGCATCGACCTCCGCAACGACATCCTCGCCCTGCAGCGCCTGAAGGAGGCGGCCGAGAAGGCCAAGTGCGAGCTGTCCACGGTCACCGAGACCGCGATCTCCCTGCCCTTCATCGCCGCCGACGAGACCGGCCCGAAGCACTTCGACCGGACGCTGAGCCGGCAGAAGATGGAGGAGCTGGTCAAGGACCTGATGGAGCGCACCCTGGAGCCCTGCGAGAAGGCGTTGTTCGATGCCAAGCTCAACGTCGGCCAGGTGGACAAGGTCATCCTGGTCGGCGGCCAGACCCGCACGCCGCGGGTGCGGCAGATCGTGACCGACTTCTTCAAGAAACCGGCCAGCACCGAGATCAATCCGGACGAGGTGGTCGCGGTCGGCGCGGCCCTGCAGGGCGGCGTCCTGCTGGGGGACGTGAAGGACATCGTCCTGCTGGACGTCATCCCCCTGTCCCTGGGCGTGGAGACCCACGGCGGCCTGTTCACCAAGATCATCGACCGCAACTCCACCATCCCGCTGAAGAAGACCCTGCCCTTCACCACCGTGGCCGACAACCAGACCACCGTCGAGATCCACGTGCTGCAGGGCGAGCGCGAGCTGGCCGAGTTCAACCGCTCCCTGGCCAAATTCGAGCTGGTCGGCATCGCCCCCGCCCCGCGGGGCGTGCCGCAGATCGACGTCACCTTCGAGGTGGACTCCAACGGCATCCTGCACGTGTCGGCGAAGGACCAGAAATCGGGCAAATTGCAGGAGATCAAGGTCACCCCGTCGTCCGGCCTGTCGCAGGACGAGATCCTGCGGATGAAGGAAGAGGCCAAGATGTTCTCCCAGAAGGACCAGGAGCGGAAGGAGAAACGCCTGGCCCTCAACCGCCTCGACGGGCTGACGAAGAACGTCCAGCGCTCCTTCACCGAGTACGGCTACCTGCTCAACCCGGAGAAATCCAACCAGGTCAAGACCGTGCTGATGGAGGCGCAGCGGCTGCTCGCCCAGAGCGACGCTCCGGTGAACATCGTCGATCAGGCCTACCAGACCCTGGAGACGACGGCCATGGAGATCACCAACGCCATGCTGGCCACGCCCGGCATGGCCGCCAAGGCGGAAGGCGACTCCCAGAAGCAGATGGAGCAGCTCCTGCGCGAGGCCATGTCGCCGAAAGAACCGGAGGAGTAGTCCCACACCGCGAATCGCGGGTGGTTCTTCGAGGGAAACCGCATCCCGCCGGCGCGGCCATCGCCGGAACGCCGGCCCCACCGACTCCTTGAGACCCGAACGATTTTCCACTATAATTGGCCGCCGGCCTGCCGAGGCCGCTCGGGAGGATTCACTTGACGAAGCGCGATTATTACGAAATTCTCGAAGTTTCCCGGGACGCGAACCTGGAGGACATCAAGCGGGCCTACCGCAAGATGGCCCTCCGCTACCACCCGGACAAGAATCCCGACGATCCCGAGGCGGAGGAAAAGTTCAAGGAAGCCGCCGAGGCGTACAGCGTCCTCAGCAACAACGAGAAGCGGGCCAACTATGACCGGTTCGGCCACGCCGGTGTGAGCGGGACGCCGTTCGACGCCGGATTCGATTCCGCGATCTTCTCCGACTTCTCCGACATCCTCGGCGGCCTCTTCGGTTTCGGCGACCTGTTCGGCCGGTCCGGCGCCCGCGGCCGGACGCGCGCCCAGCGGGGCAACGATTTGCAGTACGAGCTGAAGATCTCCTTCATGGAGACTGCCTTCGGCACCTCCACCAAGATCAAGATCCCGGTCCTGGAAACCTGCCCGGCCTGCGACGGCTCGGGCGCGGCCGCCGGCACCGGGCCGACCACCTGCCCCACCTGCGGCGGGCGGGGCCAGCAGCTCTACAGCCAGGGGTTCTTCACCATTTCCCGCACCTGCTCCCACTGCAACGGCAGCGGCCGGATCATCCGGAACCCGTGCGGCGACTGCCACGGCCGGGGGCGCGTCCGGCGCGAAAAGACGATCGAAGTCAAGATCCCGGCCGGCGTCTCGTCCGGCACCCGGCTCCGGCTCCAGGGCGAGGGGGAGGCCGGCGTGCAGGGCGGCCCGCCGGGTGACCTCTACATCCTGATCTACGCGGACGAACACCCCTACTTCCAGCGGGACGGCCTGGACCTGTACCTGGAATACCCCCTCTCGTTCGCCCAGGCCGCCCTGGGGACGGACATGGTCATCCCCACGCCCTACGGCGACGAGAAGGTCAAGGTCCCCGCCCACACGGAGACCGAGACCGTCTTCCGGATCAAGGGCAAGGGCATCCCCGAGATTGGCTCCAGCCGCCGGGGCGACCTCTACGTCCGGGTGAAGGTGCAGGTCCCGCGGAAACTGAGCCGGGAGCAGAAAAAGCTCCTGGAGGAGTTCGCCCGCCTCTCCGACGGCGAGGTCCAGGCCGCGCAGAAGGAAATCAACCAGAAGATCCGGGAATCGACCGTCCAGGTCAAGCCGAATTGAGGTGAGGACCGCATGGACGACCAGTCCTTCGAGTGGGTGACCCTGGAAGTGGAGCTTCCCGAAAGCGACGTGGAAGCCGCCGAGGGGATCTGGACCGGCCTGGGGTCGACCGCCAGCGAACTGTGCCCCCTGCCCGGCGGCCGCATCCGCCTGACGGGCTACTTCCCGCCCGTGTCGACGCCGGCGGGCATGGCGGCGCTGGCCGAGGGGCTTCTGAAGGTGCTGTTGCCAGCCGGCGGCTTCCGGGTGACCGGACGCGGACTGGGGGCCGTGGATTGGGTCGCCCGCGGACGGGACTACTTCCACCCCACGCCGGTGGGCGACCACTTCCTGATCCACCCCTCCTGGGAGATCCCGGCTGCCGACGGCGGACGGATCCGGCTGGAGATCGATCCCCAGCAGGCCTTCGGCACGGGCTCCCACGAGACCACCCGACTCTGCATCGCCCTGATGGAAAAGCACTTCGACTGCCGCTTCCGCCGCTGCTGCGACGCCGGCTGCGGGAGCGGCATCCTCCTGATCGCCCTGGAAAAATGGATCCGGCGCCGTTGCGGCGGCAATCTGCGGGACTTCCGGCTGCTGGGCATCGACATCGACGAGGCCAGCATCGTCACCGCCCGGGAAAACCGGGACCGGAACGGCTCCGATCCGACTCTGGAGTTCCGGCAGCAAGATCTGGCCGACCTCGCGGAGGCCCCGTTCCACTTCATCTTCGCCAATCTCCTTTCCGAGATCCTCTGCCGGAACCGGGACCTGTTCGGCCGGATGCTGGCGCCGGGCGGCCGTCTGCTCCTGAGCGGCATCCTGGTGGAGGAGGAGGAGTCCGTCCGCGATCATTTTGCCGGCGCCGGCTGGCGGCTCCTCGATTCGGCCCGTGACGGCGAGTGGTCCGCCCTGGCGCTGGAAAAGGGCTGAGACATGCCGCGGCGCAGCTCCAGAACGAAGGCCGATCCGGCTCCCGACGCCGCCCAGCTCGTGCGGATGGTCGAGGAGCTGGCCGCCTCCAACCACCGGCTGCTCAACCGCGAGAACGAGCTGAGGCGCCGGCAGTTCTTCCAGGAGCAGTACAACAAGTCGGTGACCGAGCTGGTGTCGGCGGGCGACCTGGAGAAAACCCTCGGCCGCGTCCTGGCCATCCTGTGCGAGGCCGCCGACGCCGAGATCGGTATCATCTTCCTCCTCTCCCCCGAGGAGAAGAAACTGGTGCCCTTCGCCAGCCACAACGTGGACGGCCCCCTGCACCCCTTCGACCTCGGCGCCGGTCTGGTCGGGTCGGTGGGGCGGGAAAAGAAGCGCCTCGTCTCGGGCGACATCCCGGCCAACTTCCCCTTCAAGATCCGCCGGACCAGCGACCTGGAGGTCCTGCCCAAGGTCATCCTGGCCCAGCCCCTGCTGCACGCCGAGCAGCTCCTGGGCGTGCTGCTGCTGGGCGGCATGGCCAGCTTCCCCGCCGAGAGCCTGGACCTGGCGGAGCGGGTGTCGGTGCAGATCGCCCTGGCCGTCGTCAACGCCATGACCCTTCAGCGGGCGGTGGACCTGGCCCGCGAGCTGAAGTACAAGTCGGAGGCGCTGAAGAAGCGCTACGTGGACCTGGAGAAGGCCCACCGGGCGAAATCGGTCTTCATGGCCGGCGTCTCCCATGAGCTGAAGACCCCGCTGCACGCCATCATCGGCTTCGCCCAGGTGCTGCGGCGCAAGGGCCACGGCCCGCTGACGCCGCGGCAGGAGGAGTACGTCCGGTTCATCCTCAAGAACGGCGAGCACCTCCTCACGCTGATCAACGACATCCTGGACCTGTCCCGGATTGAATCCGGCTCGCTGGAGCTCACCCCCCAGGACCTCAACATCACGTCCCTCCTGGACGAGTGCGTCCGCTCGCTGCGGCCGCTGGCCCGCCAGCGGTCCCAGCGGATCTCCCTGCACTGCGGCAGCGAGATCCCCGCGGTGCGGGCCGACCGGGCCAAGCTCAAGCAGGTGGTCTTCAACCTGTTGGGCAACGCCATCAAGTTCTCCCCCGACGGCGGGTCGATCCGCGTCCACGCCGGCCTGGGCGAGTTCGGCGACGAGATCCGTATCGCCGTGCAGGACGCCGGGCCGGGCGTCCCGCCGGAGGAGCAGGAGCGGATCTTCGAGCCATTCGTCCGCCTGCCCGGACAGGAGCCGCGCGAGGGCACGGGCCTTGGCCTGGCCATCGCCAAGCGGCTGGTGGAGCTGCACGGCGGCCGCGTCTGGGTGGACTCGGCGCCGGGCAAGGGCAGCACGTTCGCCTTCTCCCTGCCGGTGGCCGGCTTCGAACCGGGCGCCCGCGGGAAGGACATCGTCCGCATGAGCGAGAATCCCTTATGAACAACCCGCCTCTCCTTCTGCTGGTCGACGACGTGCCGGACAACCTGGCGCTGCTGGAGGCGATCCTCGCCCCGGAAGGGTATGCCCTCCGCACCGCGCTCTCCGGGGAGGAAGGCCTGCGGGTGGCCCGCCAGGAGCCGGTCGACCTGGTCCTGCTGGACGTGCTCATGCCCGGCATGGACGGCTTCGCGGCCTGCCGCGCGCTCCGCGGGCAGCCGAAGACCCGGTTCGTGCCGGTGATCATGGTGACGGCGCTCAACGAGATCGAGGACCGCATCCGCGGGCTGGAAGCCGGCGCCGACGACTTCATCGCCAAGCCGTTCTCCGACGACCTGCTGGTAGCCAAGATCCGCTCCCTGCTCCGGCTCAAGCAGATGCGGGACGACGTGGAGGCGCAGCGGGCCGACTTCACCAACATGATCGTGCACGACCTGCGGGCGCCGATCCACAACATCCTGGGCCTGTCGGAGCTGCTGCGGGAGGGGCTGGCCGGCGACGAGGCGTCCCTCCGGCTGCTCGGGCTGCTGGACAAGAGCGCGCGGAAGCTGGACAAGCTGGCTGCCGAGTTCCTCGACCTCAACCGGATGGAAGCCGGCCGGCTGAAGCTGAATCTCCGTCCGGCTGACCTAGTCTCGTTGGCGGAAGCGGCGCTGGACCACTTCCGCACCGCCAGCCCGAACAAGAAGCTGCGTTTCGAACTGCACGCGCCCGGAGAACCCCTGGTCCTGGAGGTCGACGCGGAGCGCCTGGACCACGTCTTCACGAACCTGCTGCAAAACGCCGTCAAGTTTTCTCCCGCCGGCGGCGCCGTCGACGTCACCGTCGAGACGACTGACGCCGGCGCCCGGGTGACGGTGGAGGACCAGGGGCCGGGGCTCCCACCCGGCGACGAAGAGGCCGTTTTCGAAAAATACATCCAGCGGGAACCGCGGCAGGGCGGCGTCGGCCTCGGCCTGTACGTCAGCAAGGCCGTCATCGACGCCCACGGCGGGTCGATCCGGGCCGGGAACCGTCCGGACGGCGGCGCCCGGTTCGTGTTCGAGCTGCCGCGGAAAAGCCCTCTTCCCGCGTCCTCCCAGGCCGATTCATAGGAGTGAACCCAGTGCGATACATGAAATGGATCCGGATGTCCCTGCTCCTGGGCGTGCTTGCGGGCACGGTCCTGTCCCAAACCGGCCCGGTTGCGCCGGCCGCGGGCGATCCCGCCGCCCGGCCGGCTTTCCTGAAGCAGTTCCCGCCGAAGAAGATCAAGGTGCGCGGGCCGCAACACCTCCTGCGCTTCGAGGACATCGACCGGCGCATCGCCGACGTCGCGGCGTGGATGGAGCAGCGGCAGACCGCCCTCCCCGATCCGGAAGCCCCCAAGGGAACGCCCGCCACCGTCAGCTTCGCCGAGTTGTTCCAGCCGGTCCGGACCGACGCGCTGTTCCCCCTGACCAACAGTGTCGTCCGCTGGGTGCCCGAGTCCAGCCTGGCCGGGCTGACCGTCTTCGACGGCACCGGCACGCCCATGGGTTCCTTCTCCAACAAGTACCCCTTCACCCGCTCGGGGGCGCAGAGCTACACCCTGTGGTTCTTCCAGTACCAGGCGTCCGACGGGCACCTCCGGCGCACCGGCCCCGATCTCCTGCTGGACCGGTTCTCCGTCCGCTGGCTCGACATCGCCGACAAGCCCTGTCTCGTTCTCGGTTGGAACGGGGAAACGGTGAATCGGTGAATGGGTGAATCGGCCAAGCGATTTCCCTCGTGCCCGTGCTTACTCGAAAATAGAACATTACCGATCATACTCGTCGATCGTCATCGTGCTCGTAATCGGATGAAGAGGTTCACGCAGAGCCCGCAGAGAGGCAGAGGCGCGGAGCATCGCCCGAGCGCGGACGTCCCCGTGCGCACGATCTGACAACCGGCCGAATATCCGTTGGACCGATCGCAGACTTTGAAAAGAATCCCATGAGACGTATGCTGTCGATGATCCAGATTCTGTTCCTCGCCTTCGCCGCTGGCCATCCCGCGATGGCGCAGGAGATCATGACGGAAACAAGGATCGTCACCGAGGCGGAACTTCTGAAGTTCATGGAGGATTCCGCCCGGGTGGAGGCGACTCCCATCCAGCGCGGCGTCATGACTCCGCAACAGAAAGCGCACAGCAAGCTGGACATTTTCAAAAATCCCTATGGCGCCAGCATCACGGAGGAGTTGTCGAAACTGCAACCGAATCAATTTCTCCGATTCGGTCGCGGATCCAACGAGTCGTATGACCCGGCTTGCCCGACGTCCAAACTTCACGTCACCCTGAAGGCGCTGGCGGCGGGAGCGGACGCGGTTGTGATCGGCCAGGTTGTGGAGCAAGCCTCCCAGCTTACGGAGGATGATCGCTTCCTCTTCACCGATTACCAGCTCGACCTGGACCGGGTCTTGAAAGAGTGCCCGACCGCTCCCCTGAAGGTCCCCGGTAAAATCGCGGTCACCCGGATCGGCGGAACCGTGCTGCTGGAAGGCCATGTCATCCAGGCTGTCGACGAGAACTTGCCCTTGTTTCACCAAGGATGTCGATATCTTCTCTTTTTGAAGTATCTTCAAGGAACCGGCTCCTATCGGTCCGTGGATAAACTTTCCAGCTTTTGGCTGATCAAGAACCGGGTGATCCGATACAATCAACACTTTCGGACACTTCGCGACAAGGCGGCGGACGTGAAGACGGACGAAGGAGAGTCCATCGACATCGAAACGTTCATTGCCGAAGTGTCGTCCGCCATCGGGGAAGCAGCAGAATCAAAACAGTAGAGCCTTCCTACTTCATCGCAAGAAGATGACCCGCCTGATTCGATCGTGGCCACCGTGACGCCGCGGGCGACAGGTGGTACTCCCCGTCCGCCGGCCACGGAACAACTCTTGACCTCCTGGATTTCTGGTACCGGGACCGTCCCTCAGTTGGGCGCCGCGGTGCACGGCTATTGTCTGAGATCGTACGGACGCGGACGTCCGCGCTCCGGCGCTGCTCTGCGCCATCGATTCTATGGGTGAACTTCTTCATCCGATTACGATTACGATTACGGGCACGATTACGATGATGGGCACGAGCAAGAGGGAAATCGCTTGGCCGATTCACCGATTCACCCATTCACCGATTTACCGTCCGGAATCCACGAGCGGCCCACCTGAGTCTAAGAGAGAAAATCAGGCCCGGCGGGGGACGACATGACCGTGAAAGAGCTTCTGGCCGTCAAGGGGACAGCGACCTATTCCATCCTGCAGCAGGACACCCTGTGGCACGCCCTGGAGAAGATGGTGGAGCACAACGTGGGCGCGCTGCTGGTCCTCGACGAGCGGCGGGCCGTCCGGGGCATCCTCTCGGAACGGGACATCCTGCGCCGCTGCATCCATCAGGGGAAGGACCCGCGCCACGAAAAGGTGGATGCCTATGCCACCACCCACATCCTCATCGTGACGCCGGCAAACACCCTCGATGACGCCATGGGAGTCATGACCCAGAACCGCATCCGCCACCTGCCGGTGGTGGAGGGGAAGGACCTGGTTGGGGTGATCTCCATCGGCGACGTGGTGAAGGCCCTGCTCCACGCCACCCAGACCGAGAACCGGTTCCTGGTGGATTACATCACGGCGAAGTACCCGGCCTGACGCAAGACGATAGACCATAGACGATGGACCATGGTCTACGGTCAATGGTCCATGGTCTGATCAGAAGTAGAAGCGGTCGTAGCGGCCTCGGATCAGCAGCCAAAGGAAGAACGGTCCGCCCAGCAGCGCCGTGATCACGCCCACGGGCATCTCCGCCGGGGAGACAGCCGTCCGAGCTGCGAAGTCGCACACCGCCAGGAACGCCCCGCCCCCCAGCAGGCAGGCCCCCAGCAGCCGCCGGTGCTCGGCCCCCAGCCACAGCCGCAGGAAGTGCGGCACCATCATCCCGACGAAGCCGATGGGGCCGCAGAAGGACACCACCACGCCCGTCAGCAGCGACACCACGAAGAAGACCACGATCTTGACGCGGGTGACGTGCACTCCGCGCGTGCGGGCTAGGTCCTCCCCGGCCAGGATCAGGTTCAGGTCGTGGACGAAGTAGAAGATCACCCCGGCGCAGGGCGCGAGCACCACCAGGAGCTGCAGCGGGCGGGAGAACCCCACGGTGTTCAGGTCCCCCATCAGCCAGCGCACCAGGTGGTACGTGCCGGAGATGTCGCTCACGTACTGCAGGAAGAGGATCGCCGAGGAGAAGAAGAAACTCAGCGCCACGCCCGCCAGGAGCATCACCTCGGTGGAAAACTCCCGCCGCATCGAGGCGAAGAAATAGATGAACGCCACCGTGGCCAGCGCGCCGGCAAATGAGAAGAGGCTCACCGCCGAGAAGCCCGCCACCGTGAAGAGCAGTCCCAGCTTCAGCGCTACCGCCACGCCCAGCGAGGCGCCGCTCGACACGCCGAGGGTGAACGGGGTGGCCAGCGGGTTGCGGAAGATGGCCTGGAACACCATGCCCGCCACCGCCAGTGCCGCACCGGCGAGGAAACCCAGCGCCACCCGCGGCACGCGAAGCTCCCAAAAGATCTTCCCCATGGGCGTGTCTGCGAAGCCGGGTTGCCAGAGCTGGCCCGGCCGCACGACCGTCTCCCCCAGCAGCGGCAGTACCAGCGGGATGGCCGCCAGCAGGGCGAAGGCAGTCCAGGCAAAGATCCTACGACGGGTGCGTGGCGTCATGCGCCGCCTCCCCCGGCGAGGAACGCCGGCGGCTGGGAGGCGTGGGAAGCGCACTCGTAGCGGTCGAATGGCACATCGTAGAGCTCGGCCAGCATTTTTCCCGGCTCGATCTCCCCAGGCGGCCCGAAGTGAAGCACCCGCCCGGCTTTGAGGCAGAGCACCCGCCCGGACTGGGCCAGGGCGGCGTTGGCGTCGTGGGTCACCACGAGGAGGGTCTTGCCCTGCCGGTGCAGATCCCGCAACAGCCCGTGCACCTCCAGGGCGTGACGCGGGTCGAGGAAGGTGGCCGGCTCGTCCAGCAGGATGACCTCCGCCTCCTGGACCATGGCCGCGGCGATGAACACCTTCTGCCGCTCCCCGCCGCTGAGCGTGTCCAGGTAGCGCGCCTCGAATCCCGTCAGCCCCACCGCCCGGAGCACGTCCGCCACCAGCCGGAGGTCCCGTTCGCCCGGCTGCTCGAAGGGCGACAGGTGCGGGTACCGGTTCATCAGCAGGAACTCCTGCGTCCGGAACGGCGCGATGAACCCCTTGGCTTGCGGCACGTACGCCATGAGGCGGGCCAGCGCCTTGTGGCCGTATCGCGCCAGCGGCTGGCCGAGCAGGCGCACCGATCCGGACTGGACCGGCAACAGGCGCACCAGATGTTTGAGGAGAGTGGACTTGCCTGCCCCGTTGGGTCCGAGGATGCTCAGGAACTCGCCGCGCGCCACGTGGAAGGAGACCTTGTCGAGGACGGGCTTGCCTTCCGGAGTGTAGGCGAGATCCAGCACCGAGATGAATTCCTGGTCCAGGCTCACTTCCGCGCCTCCTGGAGGCACTGACGGATCCTCCGCACGCTCTGCGCTACCCGCGGCCCCGGAATGGCCAGGTAGGACTCATCCAGGATCACGATCCGCCCTTTGCGGACCGCCGTGATGGCCGGCAGGCGGTCCCAGTCGTGCCGCAGGGCGGCTTTCTGCCCGTCTCCGAGGTGCTGGCCGGGATAGAGCTCCAGGATGATTTCCGGATCCATGCGGGAGATCCCCTCCAGCGACAGGCTCGGGTAGCGGATCCTGCCGGCGTAGGCGTTGCACCCCCCGGCCGCCTCGAGCAACTCCCCCAGGAAGGTGCCCGGCGCGGCCACGTAGATGTTGGACAGCTCCCCCCAGTTCCGCCCTACCACCAGCAGCACCTTCGGCGGCCGCGCGGCGGCGTCCGCCTTCCGCAGGCCGGCCAGTTCCGCCGCCAGCGCGCCGGCCAGCCGGCCGCCCGCGGCCGCGTCGCCCAGCCAGCCCGCCACCCGGCGGATCGCCCGGTCGATGTCCGCCAGCCGGTAGAGCGGCAGGACCTCCGAACGGATCTCCAGCTGCCGGAGCTGCCCCGCCAGCTCGGCCTCCTCCGGCACCGCCAGCACCAGGTCGGGCCGGAGTCCGACGATGGTCTCCCGCCGGGGATTCAGGAAGCCGCCCACCCGGGTCCGTTCCGTGGCCTCCGGTGGGTAGTCGCAGAAGTCGGTCACGCCCACCACGCGGTCCCCCTTCCCCAAAGCGAAGCAGATCTCGGTGAAGGCCGGCGCCAGGCACACGACCCGCCGGGCGCCCTGTTGCGCCGGCTCCGCGGCGTTCGCCGCCGCCGCGGCCCCGACCAGGACCAGGGCGGCCGCTGCCCATCGCCGCATGCGGTTCCCGTTCAGCGGATGTGCCAAACGACTCCTCCGTAGGCGCCGAAGCCGGGTGTGGCGTAGCCGTAGATCTCCTCCGCCCGGCTGTCCAGCAGGTTCTGCAGCTTCACGTAGGTTTCGAGGTCGCGCCGGAGCTGGTAGGAGACGAGCAGGTCGACGACGCCGGAGGTGCCCATCCGGACCCGCTCATACGGAAAGACGGAATAATCCATATCCCACCGAGGCCCCTTGACCACCACCTGCCCCGCCAGCTTGAACTTGTCCCACGGCGCATATTCCCAATTGCCGGCGAACAGGTGCCGGGCGCGCCGGAGCAGCTCCTCCCCGGTATCCAGGTTCCGGGCCTCGGTGAGGGTGTAGCTCCAGCCGGTGCGGAACGGCTTCACCGGCGCCCAGCGGGCGGTCAGCTCCAGGCCGGCCGTGCGGGCCCGGCCGACGTTCATGTAGCCGTCGGTGAAATCGATCAGGCCGTCGTAGCGGTTGTAGAATCCGGTCGCGCCGACCCAGACGGTCTGCCCGAAGAGGTACTGCTCCACGCCCCCGTCCACCGACCAGCTCTGCTCCGGCTGCAGGCCGGGGTTGCCGATCGGACCCCACTCCGACGGCGGCGCGTAGAGCTGGTAGAGCGTCGGCGCCTTGAAGCCGGTACCGGCCGAGGCGTGGAAGCGGGTGCGGGTGGAGGGCACCATCAGCACGGGGGCCACCCGGAAGTTCCAGTCGTTGCCGAACTGGCTGTGGTGGTCCAGCCGGACACCGCTCGTCAGGAAGAACGTCTCGCCGGACTGGAGCTGGTCCTGGAAGTACACCCCATGGATGGAGGCGCTGCGGCCCGGGAAGTTCTCCTCGTACGGCCCCCAGGCGCCTTCCGAGCGGTAGTAGGAGGAACCGGTCTCCTCCTCGTACTCGTAGCCGGCGGTCACCACGTGGCCCTTGACCGGGAAGAAGAGGTTCTGCCAGCTCACCTTGCGCAGGATGCCGGTGTAGTTCCCCTCGCTCCGGTCGAACGGGTGGTCCGGGTCGACATCGTTTCGGTAGTCCCGGTCCGTGCCGGCGTAGGAGAACTGGGCCGACTGCTGCCAGTATCCCGACGGGTGGGCATAGTGCAGCTCGGCCAGGGCCGACGACCGCCGCTGCCACTGCCGGTAGTTGGGATCGTCTCCGTACGGCCCGCCCCAGTTGTCGAGGTCCACCCGTCCGTCGCTGAAGTGGAACGTCACCGTCGCGTTGAGCTGCGGGTTGAAGACGTACTGGAACTTGCCGTTGGCCGAGGTGTCCCGCATGCCGTCCGCCTCGGTGTTGCCGAAGCGCTCGTCGGCCGCGGAGAAGCCGCTGGAATAGGCCTGAGCCACGGCCAGCGAGTAGCGCAGGTTCTTGTGCTCGCCGGCCGCCTCCCCGCGGAAGTTCCAGGTGTTGAAACTGCCGCCCTCCGCCGCCAGCGTGAAGGCGGGCTTCTCGGTCCCGGCGCGCGTGATGATGTGGATCACGCCGGCGATGGCGTCCGAGCCGTAGATCGTGCTCTGGGGGCCGCGGATCACCTCGATGCGCTCGACGTTGGCCAGGCTCAGCCAGCCCAGGTCGAATCCCCGCGAGGGATTCATGGGGTCGTTGAGCTCGACGCCGTCCACCATCACCAGGGTCTGGTCGGATTTGGCCCCGCGGATCAGGACGCTGACCACCTGCCCGCGGGCGCCGGAACGGACCATCTGGAGTCCCGGCACCGTCGCCAGGGCCTCCTCGACGGTCTGGAAATGCTGCCGCTCCAGCTCGGACCGGGTGATGACCGTGACCGAGCTGCCGATGGTGTGCAGGCCCGCCTCGGAGCGGGTGGCCGTGACGACCACCTCCTCCTCGAAGCGGGCGGGCGAGCCGGACGGAGGCACGGAGGAATTCCCGCCCGCCTGGGCGGAAAGGGAGACGGACCAGACAAGAATCGGGAGAAGAGTGCCGAACGACCGAAGCGCCATGAGTCCTCCTATTCACGGATGAAGCGCCCGCGCCGGCGCACGGCCGCGCGGCGGGCGTTGAATAGGATTCCCCGGCCGGAGCAATTGATGTTTGCGGGTTCCTGGACGTAGATAAAGGACGGGCAAACGTCAATCACTGATCCTTGACCGCGAAGAATCCAGTGACATGAACCGTCCACAGGCAGGTATTCTGGCTCCCGGATCGTCCTCCGGCCGCCCCTTCCCGCTTATGCAAGCAGTGGCTCTGGCGGCGTTCGTCCCCGGTTACAGCGGCGGGTCCGCGGTGGCTTCGCACCACACTTCCCTGTTTCGCCCGAAGGCACCTGTCGACAGGCGGAATGCAAATAACCGGCCCGATTCTATCGGCCCGTCCCAGGCTTGTCAAGCGACGTCCGGTAAAAATTCTCCCGAAAGCCGTTGTCTCGAATACGGGTTTTGCCTATAATAGAAAACGACTCTGTAATGCCAACATTCCGCTGAAAAAGCACATGCAACGCCAGGTTCTGGGAAAGTATCGGATCGACCGGGTCATCGGCAAGGGCGCGATGGGCGTCATCTACGAAGCCTATGACGACGCCCTCCAGCGGAAGGTCGCCATCAAGACCATGACCAGCGAGGTCATGAACGACCCCCAGCTCCGCAAGCGCTTCTACACCGAAGCCCGGGCCGCGGGCAACATGCGGCACCCCAACATCATCACCATCTTCGACATGGGCGAGGACGGCCAGGTCCCGTACATCGTGATGGAACTCCTCCAGGGGACCGACCTCAAGTCCATGATGCAGTCGGAAACCACCTGGTCGTTCGCCAAGATCCTAAACGTGATGATCCAGGCCGCCAAGGGCCTGCACTTCGCCCACCAGAAGGGCATCGTCCACCGGGACATCAAGCCGGCCAACATCTTCATCTGCCAGGACGGCATCGTCAAGATCCTCGACTTCGGCGTGGCCCACGTCCTGTCCTCCACCATGACCCAGGCGGGGATGCTGCTGGGCTCCCTCGGCTACATGGCCCCGGAGCAGATCATCGGCGAGAAGGTGGACGGCCGGGCGGACCAGTACTCCATCGGCGTGATCCTCTACGAGCTGCTGACGGGCGTGAAGCCTTTCCTGGAGAAGGACATCACGGCCACGATCCAGTCGATCCTGAAGAAGCCCCCCGTGCCGCTGCGACAGGTCCGCGCGGACTGCCCGGAGCACCTGGAACAGATCGTGCTGAAATCACTGCAGAAGGAGCGGGACCAACGCTACCCCCACCTGGACGAGATGGCCCGGGACCTGACGGTGATCTACGGCGCCATGACCACGGCCGACGGCACGGCCCGCGCCCTGATCCTGAGCAACCCGGACACCGGCACGCTGGCATCGACCACACCGCCGAAGCCCCGCGAACAGGCCGACACCCGCGCGTGGCGCTCGATGGGGGAAGTGCTCTCGCAGAGCCGCGCGCTCCACCAGTCGGGCAGCCTGGGCGAGGCCTTCAACCTGATGAAGGAGCACTACAAGCTCTACCAAAAGGATCCCGAGTTCCAGACCTACTTCCGCAACCTCCGGCAGGAGAAAGAATCCCTCGACAAGCGGGCCCTGTTCCAAAAGCACTACCAGGACGCCCTCCGGCTGCTGAAGGAGGACAACTTCCAGCTGGCCCGGCTGGAGATGGAGACGCTGCTGAAGATCGACGCTTCCTCTCCCCTGATCAGCCAGCTCGAGCAGCAGATCTCCCGGGCCGAGCTGCTCGGGCAGATCCAGGAGTGGTCCGAGGAAGGCGACAAGATCATCCTGGCCAAGGACCACGCGATGATGGTCCGCCATCTCGAGGAGGGCGACGAGCGCTTCGGCACGATCAAGGATTTCACCGCCCGGAAAGACCTCCTGCTCACCAAGTGGGAGAAGGTCGAGATCGAGGCGGTCCTGCTCCAGATCCAGCCGCTGGAGACCGCCGACCGGTGGGAGGAGGCGGTGGACCTGATCCGGCCGTTCCTCCGGCGCTACTCCCGCAACCGCGAGCTGGTGGAGAAATACAACCACCTGATGAGCATGAAGCTCGAGCACGACCGCCAGCTGTCCATGCAGCAGTTCTCCCAGGACCAGCTGAAGATCGTCGACCTGCTGCTGAAGTCGCAGCAGTACGGCCAGGCGAAGAACTATCTCCTCGTGCTGCTGGAGAAATTCCCCGGCACCGCCGAATTCGAGGAGAAGATGATCGAGGTCGAGAACCGGCTCGACTTCGAGAAGTCCATCGAGGAGATCCGCGGCTGCATCGATGAGGAGGACCTGCCCCGGGCGGAGGAGCTTTTCGAGATCCTCCGGGAGGCCTACCCCGGCGAGGTCCAGATCGAGATCCTGCAGCACGAGCTGGACCACCTCCGGCTCAGCCGGACCAACGCCGACGCGCTGGAGAGCGCCCAGTCCCGCCTGGCCAACGCGGTCAACCTGGCCGGCAAAGGGGCGTACGACAAGGCCCTGGACATCATCCGCGACCTGATGTCCGCCAACCCCGAGCACACGTTCCTGTACACCAATTACCTGAAAATCAAGGCCGAGAAGGAGACCCGCGAGAAGGAGGAGCTGATCCGCGGGCTGCAGTCCCTCGACGAGCTCGACAAGCGCGGGGAACTGGCCATGGCCATGGAGAAGGCCCGCCAGCTCAGCGAGCACTTCCCCGCCGAAGAGACGCTCCCCACCCTGTACGGGGCAATCAGGAAGCGGTTCGTCCTGCAGCTGGAAGGCCAGGTGCGAAAGGCCGTCGCCGCCGGCCAGCTCCAGCAGGCGTCCGCCCTGCTGGAGTCCCACATCAAGCTGGTGCCTGACGAGAAGCAGCTGCTCGAGCTCCAGGACAGCCTGGACATGGAGAAGCAGAAGAACGAGCACATCCGGCAGGAGATGCTCCGGGCCCGCCAGGCGGTGAAGGAAAACCGAATCGACGACGCCCTGGAGACGGTCAACTCCCTCATCCCGCTGAGCCCCAACAACCAGGAGCTGAAGGAGTTCCTGAAGGACGTGATCTACCGGAAGACCCGGTCGCTCTGACCGGAACGGGCCGCACAGGTTCCGTCCGTCGCCGGGGCGCCGAACCAGGGAGGGGAGCGTGGCCCGTACACGGCCTTCCGAACCGAATCGGTTTCCTCGTGTCCAAGATTCCATGCAAGCGAAGTCACCCCCCTGCGTCTCCGTTTCGACGCCGATTTCTTGCCCAAGGAGAAAGCCATGAATCGTTTACTCTGCGCATTGGCCCTGATTTCATTCATCATGGTGAGTTTTATGAGCGCACAAGACACGACGGCCCTGTGGAAGGAAGTGGAAAAAGCCAAGCAGGACGGCCTCCCCAAGACCGCGGTGGCCAAGCTGGAACAAATCATGGCCGCCTCCGGCAAGGCGCACCGCACGGGGGAGTGGCTCCGCGCCCTGAGCGAGAAGATCGCCCTCGAGGGGACGATCGAGGGCAACCAGCCCGCCGAGAAGGTCCGCAGGCTGCAGGCGGCCATGGAATCGGCCGGCCCCGAGGCGCGGCTCTTGCTGCGGGCCGTGCTGGCGAAGTGGTACTGGCACTACTTCACCCGGAACCGCTGGCGCTTCATGAACCGGACGCCCACCGACCAGACGGACGAGGCCGACTTCACCACCTGGGACCTGAGGAAGATCTTCGGCGCCATCGACGACCTGTACCAGGACCTCCTGAAGGAGCGGGAGAAACTCCAGAAGATCCCCGCGAGCCATTATGCCGACTTCCTCCAATCCGGCACCATGCCCGACCGGCTGCGGCCGACCCTCTATGACTTCGTGGCCTGGGAGGCGCTGGATTTCTACACCAGCGCGGAGCAGGCCGGCGCCCAGCCCGAGGACGCCTTCGAGATCGACGCCGAGTCGGCCGCCCTGGCGAAGCGATCCGAGTTCCTGGCTTACGCGCCGCGCACGGAGGACCAGGACTCGCCCAAGCTCAAGGCGCTGCGGATCTACCAGGGGCTGCTGTCCTTCCACCTCGCCAACGGCAACCGCGAGGCGCTGCTGGACGCCGACCTCCACCGGCTGGTCTATGTCAAGAACGAGGCCTTCGGTGAGGAGAAGAACCGTCGCTTCCGGGGGCGCCTCGAAGAGCTGCTGGCCGGCAGCGAGGACCTCGACTTCTCCTCCATGATTCGGTACCACCTGGCGGAGGCCTGGTCGGACGAGGGGGACCTCGTCAAAGCCCGATCCATCGCGCTGGCCGGCGCGGAGAAGTACCCGAAGTCCCTCGGCGGGCAGGCCTGCCGGAGCGTGGTGGCCCGGATCGAGGCCAAGTCCCTGCGGATCCAAGGCGAGCAGGCCGTGCCGCCGGGGCCCACTGCCCTGCGGCTGACCTACAAGAATTTCCGCAAACTGTACCTGCGGGTGTACCCAGACCGCTGGAACGCCTTCTTCGACGAGGAATATTCCTATCCCAACAACCTGAACGACAAGCAGGTCCGCCAGCTCCTGGCCGGGCAGGCCCTGCGCGCCTGGGAAGTGGAGCTGCCGGAGACGCCCGACTACAAGGAGCGCACCGAGGACATCGACGTCCCCGCCCTGCCGGCCGGTTACTACCGCGTGTTCGCCAGCTTCGAGCCCAAGTTCCTCAGTTCGCCTCTCGTCCAGCACACCTGGATTTGGGTTTCCGCCGTGACCCTGCTGTCCCGGCCCCAGCCCGGCCAGATCGACGGCTTCGTGCTGGACGCCGTCTCCGGCGAACCGGTGCCCGGCGCCGACGTGTCCCTGATCTACCGGAGCGGGCCGCGGTACCAGTACGGCCCGAAGGTCCGGACCGACGCAGACGGCCACTTCGCCATCCTCCGCCCCGGCAACACTTGGGACAACCACGTCCATGTCCGCAAGGGGACCGACGAGCTGTTCCAGGCGGAGAACGTGTACAGCTCCGAGCGGCCCGTACGGCAAACCCAGGTACGCACTGTCTTCTTCACCGACCGCTCGCTCTACCGGCCCGGCCAGACGGTGTACTTCAAGGGCATCTGCGTGCAGATCGACGCCGACGGGAAGAACTACCAGGTGCTGCCCAAACGGAACGTCGCCGTGCAATTCCTCGACCCGAACCGGCAGGAGATCGAGAACCTCGCCCTGGTCACCAACGACTTCGGCAGCATCTCCGGCCAGTTCACGGCACCCAAGGACCGGCTGACGGGGCTGATGACCATCGAGGCCGCGGACCGCACCGGCGCGACGCAGCTGCGGGTGGAGGAGTACAAGCGGCCGAAGTTCGAGGTGACCCTCGAGCCGCCCGCCACCGCCATCAAGCTGGGCGGCGAGGTGGAGGTCGCCGGCAAGGCCATGGCCTACACCGGCGCGCCGGTGGACGGGGCGATGGTCCGCTACCGGGTGGTCCGGCAGGCCCGCTGGCCCTACTGGTGGTCGTGGTACTTCGACGTGAAGCCCAGCGGTTCCCAGGAGATCGCCCACGGCAAGGTGGCCACCGACGCCGAGGGCAAGTTCGTCGTCCCCTTCACCGCCAAGCCGGACCCGACGATCCCGGAATCGGACGACCCCAGCTTCGTGTTCCAGGTCTTCGCCGACGTCACCGACAACGCCGGGGAGACCCGTTCCGGCAGCACCGGGGTGACCCTCGGCTATGCCGCGCTGGCGATCAACCTGAACGCCGGCGAGACCGCCGAGTCGAACCGGGAGTTCTCCCTCTCCATCGGCACCGCCACCCTGGACGGCAAGGAATTGGCCGCGTCCGGCGCCTGGCGCATCCTCCGGCTGAAGGAGCCCCCCGCCCCCATCCGGCGCGACATCTGGTCGGAACGGCGCGGCGGACCGAAAACGGAGCAACCGGAGTTCGGCGACAACTGGCGGACCTGGCCCGTCGACAGGGCCGTGAAAGAATCTACTTTTCAGACGGACAGCCAGAATCCCTTCTCTGCCCCCGTGAAACTGCCCGCGGGGCTGTACAAGATCGAGGCCGTCGCCAAAGACGCGTTCGGCAAGGAAGTCAAGGCTTTCCTGCCGCTCATGGTCCTGCCGGAACGGGGCTCGATCCGATTCGGCCTGCGCCTGCCGAACCTCGTTTCCCTGCCCGAAGGCGGGACGGTGGAAGTGGGCGGGACGCTGGATGCGCTCTGGGGCACCGGCTACGACGAGGGCCGCGCCATCGTGGAGATCGAGCACCGCGGCGAGATCGTCAAGCGCTACTGGACGCCCAAAGGCGCCACCCAGCAGCGCATCCAATGGCCCGTGGGCGAGGACTTCCGAGGCGGTTTCACCCTGCACGTGACCCAGGTGCGCGAGAACCGCGACTACGTCAACTCCCTCCACGTGACCGTGCCGTGGGACAACAAGGAGCTGGCCCTCTCCTTCGAGACCTTCCGGGACAAGATGGAGCCCGGCGCGAAAGAGACCTTCCGGGTCAAGATCCGGGGGAAGAAGGGCGAACTGGCGGCAGCCGAAATGGCCGCGGCGATGTATGACTACTCCCTCGACCAGTTCTACCCCCACGCCTGGTCGGGCTTCAACTTCTTCTGGCAGGACTGGTCCCAGCTCCGGTACCAGCCGGTCATCAACGCCTCGGGCTTCAACACCTGGCGGGACAACTGGAACGCGTACATGGGCATGCCCGAGATCGACTACCTGCACTTCCCCGAGACGGTCACCGAGTACCTGTTCGGCTACGGCTTCCCGGGCGAGCGGCGCTACATGGCCATGAAGTCCGCCGGGGCGGGACCTCCACCGCCGCCCATGCCGTCCGCCGCCCCGGCGGCCGCAGCCCCGGAAGCGATGAAGGAAGAGGCCGCTGACATGGCGACGGGCGTGGTCGGCGGCGTGGGCCGCGGCACGGGGAGCGGTGAAACCCGGTCGGGATCGGGAGCGCCTCCGGCGGCGATCGACCTCTCCGGCGTGCAGGCCCGCAAGAACCTCAACGAGACAGCCTTCTTCTTCCCGCAACTCCTGACCGACGCCGACGGCGGGGTGACCCTGCAGTTCACCATGCCCGAGGCCCTGACCAAGTGGAAGTTCCTCGGCTTCGCGCACACGCCCGACTGCAAGAACGGCCTGCTGACCGACTTCGTGGTCACCCGCAAGGAGCTGATGGTCCAGCCCAATCCGCCCCGCTTCCTGCGGGAGGGCGACACCCTGCTCTTCTCGGCCAAGGTCGTGAACATGTCGGACAAGGAGCTGTCCGGCGCGGTGCGGCTGGAATTCAGGAACGCCCTCAACGACCAGGTGGTGGACGCCGCGCTGGGCCTGCAGGACGCGACCCAGGCCTTCAAAATTGCGGCGGGCGCCTCTTCCGGATTCACTTGGACGATCAAAGTCCCGCTGGGCATGGGCCCGCTGAGCTATACCGTCGTGGCCAGGGCCGAGTCTTTCTCCGACGGCGAGACCGGCACGGTGCCAGTGCTGCCCAGCCGGATCTTCCTGACCGAGTCGGTGCCGCTGCACATCCGCGGGCCGGAGACCAAGGACTTCACCTTCGACCGGCTGAAGCAGATCGGCACGTCCGACACCCTGGAGCCGTTCCGCCTGACGGTGCAGGTGGCCTCCAACCCCGCCTGGTACGCCATCCAGGCCCTGCCCTTCCTGATTGAGTTCCCGTACGAGTGCTCGGAGCAGGTCTTCAACCGGCTCTACGCCAACTCCCTGGCCCGGCACATCGCCAACTCCGACCCGAAGATCGAGCGGATCTTCGCCCAGTGGCGCGGCACCGACGCCCTGAAGTCCAACCTGGAGAAGAACGAGGAGCTCAAGTCGGTGCTGCTGGCCGAGACGCCGTGGGTGCTGGACGCCCAGGGCGAGAGCGCGGCCAAGCGCCGGGTGGGGCTGCTCTTCGAGAAGAACACCATTCAATCCAATCTCGACTCGGCCGTGCGCAAGCTCACCGACATGCAGCTGTCCAACGGCGCCTGGCCGTGGTTCCCCGGCGGCCGGCCGTCCGACTACATCACCCTCTACATCGTCACCGGCTACGGGAAGATGAAGCACTTCGGCGTGGAGGTGGACAACGCCCCGGCCCGGCGCGCGCTGGGCTACCTCGACGGCTGGATCCGGCGCTACTACGACGACATCCAGCACAAGGAGCTGAACCACCTCTCCTCCATCGTCGCCCTCTACCTGTACGGCCGCAGCTTCTACCTGGAGGAGCAGCCCATCGGCGCCGACGCCAAGGTCGCCGTGGACTACTTCCTCGGCCAGGCCCGCAAGTACTGGCTGGACCTGGACTGCCGGATGAGCCAGGGCCACCTGGCGCTGGCTCTGAACCGCTTCGGCGACAAGGAGACCGCCCGCAAGATCATGGCTTCCATCAAGGAGCGCAGCGTCTCCAACGAGGAGATGGGCATGTTCTGGCGGGAGCTGGAGCTGTCCTGGTGGTGGTTCCGCGCCCCCATCGAGACCCAGGCCGTCATGATCGAGGCCTTCGCCGAGGTCACCGGCGACACGGCCGCCGTGGAGGACTGCAAGGTGTGGCTGCTCAAGCAGAAGCAGACCCAGGACTGGAAGACCACCGTGGCCACGGCCGACGCGGTCTACGCCCTGGTGCTGCGCGGCGACAACCCGCTGGCGAGCGACAAGCTGGTGAGGGTTTCGCTGGGCGGGACCGAGGTCGTCCCCGAGCAGGTGGAGGCCGGCACCGGCTTCTACGAGAAGCAGTACTACGATGGCGCGATCAAGCCGGAGATGTCGCAGATCACCATGGTCAAGGAGGACAAGGGCATCGCCTGGGGCGGCGTCCACTTCCAGTACTTCGAGGACATGACCAAGGTCACGCCCCACGCCACCAACCTGAGCCTGGAGAAGAAGCTCTTCGTGAACCGCGACACGCCCAAGGGCCCGGTGATCGAGCCGGTGGCCGGCCCGGTGAAGGTGGGCGACCTGCTCACGGTGCGGGTCATCCTGCGGGTGGACCGGGACATGGAATACGTCCACCTCAAGGACCTGCGCGGCAGCGGCCTGGAGCCGACGTCGGTGCTGTCGGGCTACCGCTTCCAGGACGGCCTGGCGTACTACCAGTCCACCAAGGACACCGCCAGCCACTTCTTCATCGACTACCTGCCCAAGGGGACGTACGTGTTCGAGTACACCCTGCGGGTGCAGCACCGCGGGCGCTACCAGAGCGGCGTGGCGGAGATCCAGTGCATGTACGCCCCCGAGTTCAACAGCCACTCCGGAAGTGTGTGGATCGAAGCTGAGTAGGGCTTATTGCGGATTGCGGATTGGAATCGTGCTCGTGCTCGTAATCGACGGATGACGGGTGACCGGTGACCGATCGTAATCGAGGATCGTAATCGAGGATTGTAATCGTGATCGTAATCGTGATCATAATCGACGATTGAGCACGGACATCGGACTTCGGAAATCGGACCTGGGACCTGGGGGCTGAGAGCGGCCCCAGGTCCTTGTTCTTTTGATGAGGGGATTTCCGGTTATTGCCTCGCGCCCTTGGCGCCTATGCGCGATAATCCAGACTTCGGAGCGAAGGCGCGCCCAGATGTCTCGAGGTACGGCTATCCTGCGCTGTCGTAAGCGATCTGGATCCAGGCGATCAGTTCGGCATCCACCTGCGCGGCGTCGGTCACGTGGACCTTGTACTGGCACATGCCGCCGGGGGGCAGTGCCTGCAGGCGCTCCGTGCCGGCGACGCCCTTCATGTTCAAACCCACCTCCACCCGCGTCTGGGTGGCCGGTCCGAGCATGGCGAACTGCTTCTTGCGGCGCAGGGAGACGTAACCCTTCTTGGGAGCGATCTCGAACTCCCCGAACCTCCCGATGGCCGCCATCAGCCGCTCGTGGATGGGCCGCAGGTGCGCCTTGCCGCCGCTGTAGATCCCGTCCAGCACGTCGCCGGCCGGCGGCGGCGCTCCCCCAGCCGGGGCTTCGCCGGCCGCCGACTTCAGGTAGGTGTGGACCAGGGTGTTGGCATCGCCGTGGCCCATGCCCAGCTCCTGCTTGAGCAGGTCGCGCAACTGGCCGTGCTTGGACAAGCCGCTGCGCCGCAGGATGGCGAACAGCTCCTCCAGCGACTTGCCGGTCCGGGTCTGGATGTTCTTCAATTGGGTCTCGAACGCCTTGTCGACGATGTTCATCGTGATTCCCTCCAGATGTTTCGTCCCTATGCGGGTCGCGGACGGCACCGTCCGGCGAGCCCGCGGGGGTGAGTTGGAAATTCCTGGCCTGTTGGACTGAATTTCCAGGAAAGGGATTCATGGAAAGGGGGCCGCGCGAGACTCAAGCCACCTCAAGATCTCCTGAAAGGGTTGCGGCAAGGTGTTCTTCCCGACGTGCCGGGCACGATTCAAAGATTCTCTCCCCGCAATTGAAGGAGGATCATCCCATCCGTCACCTCCACCTCCCCCGGGGTGCCGTCGGTCAAACCCGCGGCGTCCCGAACCGGTGCTGGCAACTTCCCGGTGGTCATACCGGTGCGGGTATGGTCTAATTCTCCCAAGGAAGGCAATCGGCAGGCGGAGGCAACGTGAAAAAATCACTGGAGGAGTCGATTCTCCACACCCTGGATGGCGGCCGGAATCCGGAGGTGATGCCTTATCTCGACTACCTGTTGCAGGACTTCTGGGAGATGGGCGCGTCACCCCGGCAGATGCTGGAGCTGTTGAAGGCCAACCTGCCGCACGGGGCCCGGGATCTCCGCATCGCCGACCTGGGTTGCGGCAAAGGGGCGGTATCCATCACCCTGGCCTCCGAATTGGGTGCACGGGTCTTCGGCGTGGACGGCATGCCGTCGTTCATCCGGGTGGCCCGGCAGAAAGCCGTGGAACACGGCGTGGCCGAGCGGTGCCGGTTTGAAGCGGGCGACGTTCGAGACTGGGCAGGGCAGATGAGCGGATTCGATGTGGCCATCCTGGGCGCCACCGGTCCGTTATGGGGAACCTATGACGCCACCTGGCAGTCCATCCGGCGGATCATCCGGCCCGGGGGGTACATCCTGGTGGATGACGCCTACGTCCGGGAAGGGAGCCGCTGCAGCAATCCGGTGTATCTCGACCAGAACGAGTTCTTCCGGATCCTGCGGCGAGCCCGGCTGGAGGTGATCGATCAAATCGTCAGCACGGAAGAACAGCAGCACGCGACCGACGCGGCCTTCTTTCACCAAATTCAGATCCGCGTGATGGAGCTGGAACGGGCTCACCCGGAAATGCGGCCAATCTTTCAGGCGTACCTGGATAATCAACGCCGGGAAAACGCGGTACTGGAATCGGAGGTGAGTTGTGTGACCCTCCTGCTCCAGCACCGGCCGGACGTCATGGCCGCCCCCTGACGTGCCTGACCGCCATTTCGCGGACCGGTCTCTATCAGTAGAGACATCGCACTGCTCCTGGCCTGTCGCGGCACCTCCATCATACCGAGAGTAATTGTCTATTGTCGATTGTACGGATTGAAAATGCGATGGTGTCAGGCTCTGTCACAAATCGGCTCTGCGTCCTCCGCGCCTCTGTGTGAACTTCCTGATTCGATTACGATTACGAGGACGATTACGATCGACGATTACGATCGGTTTCACCGGTCACCGGTCACCGGTCACCGGTCAGTCGTCGAGCACGAGCACGAGGGATGGCGGCAAACCTATTGGTTGCGCCGTAGATACTCGTACAGTTCGCGGGAGTCGACCGGCTGCATCTGCTCGTTGTACTTCGGATTCTGGCCGGTGTAGTTGTAATAGTCGTACGGCTTCCCTTCCCACGTCTCGCCCGTAGCCGTGTTGCGGGTACCCCACGCATCGGTGTGGTAGACGGTCCCGCCCTCCATGTCCGAGATCCAGTCCGACTCACCGCGGATGTACTGCGTCCGCTGGTAGTCGATGTAGTCCTGGCTGCGCTGCCGCTCGTCGTAGGCGGCCTGCATCATGGAGTGGATCTCCTCCCGCGTCCGCGCCATCACCTGGGCGGTCTGGCGCTGCAGCTCCCGCAGGTGCGCCATCCCGCGGGCGATGTACTCCTGGGCGAACTGGTCGTTGATCTTGTACGAAGACACCATCTGCATGTAGTGGGGCACCCAGGCGTCGAACTGGTCCTGGGGGCCGGTCACGGTGATGTGCCAGAAGCGCCAGTTGGTGTCCGACTGGGAGCCGAAGCTCACGCCGAACGTCCAGCCCTTGCTCGGCACTCCCTGGGCGGAGGTGAACGTGTAGGTCATGTCCGCCACCTGCACCGGGCCGGCATAGGCCTGCTGCATCATCGCGGCGATTTCCGGCCGCGGATTGACCGTCAGGAACTGCATGCCCTGCAGCAGCCCGGGGCGGGCGGCCAGGAAGTACATGGCCCGGTCCGGCGAGAGGAACGGCGAGACCGGCACGTTGGGCGGGGACACGCCCAGGCGCGGCGTGATCAGCTGGACGTTGGCCACCATGAAGCCGAAGCCGGCGGCGGCGTCCCCCGCCAGGAACGAGCAGGTGCCGAAATCCTTATAGGTCCAGTTCTGCGGGATGGTGAAGGAGGCCGAGCCGTCCCCCAGGCGGCAGGTCTGCCACTGGACGGCGGGCACGGCCGGCGCCGCGCCCCCCGCGCCGCCCTCGGGGAAACCTCCCTTGATAATGCGGACGTTGGCCAGGATGGTCAGGAAGAGCGGCTTCTCCGCTTCGAGCCGGCCGGCCGGGGCCTCGCATACCGACACCAGGCACTGCTTCGGCCTCATGGTGATCCAGCCCTGCCCCTCGCGCCGCCCGCCCTGGAAGGAATAGGCAAAGCGGTACGCCAGGCGGGTGCCGTCGGCGCTGCGCCGGAGGTCGTTGAAGCTCATGTCCGGGAAGCGCGAGCGGGCGTTGGCGGATACCGTCTTGACCACGGCGAAGGAGTCCGGCCCGAAGCGGTTCTTCAGGCAGACCTGGGTCAACAGGCCTCCGCCGGCCGGATCCAGCACGGTGTAGCTCCACATCCCCTCGCCGGACTGCTCCTGCACCGTCCAGCCCGCCGGCTTGTAGAGGACAAAGTTGGCCTCGGTGGACACGTATTTCTCCATGGTCGGCATGGCGTCACCTCCCGCCAGCAGGATGCCGGCCGCAAGCCAGCCCGCGAGACACAGAATCCCGGTTTTCATGGTCGACCTCTCCACGGAAGGATCCGGGACCGGCCGGATCGGGGAGGAACGGATCCTCCCGGCGGCGCGCCCGGCAGCTGATATTGGCTTTATTATACCACCAGGCTGGATCGCCACCCTCGGCACAACTCCCTCCTACCTGCCGGAAGAGGATTCTCCCCGATTTGACTCATTCGTTGCAAACGACGCTGCATGTTGCAGATATTTGCAACATATGCAACAATCAAGCGCAACGCAGCGACGGGGCTGCTATTATCATGTTCTTATTATTCCGCTTGTTAACAAATACTTGTCTGATTGGCATCCGATATGCAAGTAGCGCCCGGGCGGAACCGCTGGAGGAAACCATGAACGCAATGCTAGCCAACAAGTACCTGGTCGACGGGCAGATCCGGCAGGCGATCGAGCTGTTCGAATCCGAACTTCGGAAGGACCCGGCGTCTCTCGCCACGCTGTATTCCCTGATCGTCTGCTACTCGCTGTCGGGTCAGTGCGCGGACGCCGTCCCTGTCGCCGCCGCCATTCTCCGCCGGGAAGGCGCGCTGGACCTGAATCGGATCCGGGAGTACCGGCAGCGGTTCACGGAAGACCTGTTCCAGCGCGGCGCCCTCCGGTTCGCGGAGATGTGCAGGCAGGCCGACCGGCGGGCTTCCGTCTACAGCCGCCTGGTGCTGGCGGTGCTGCTGGACGACGTCGCGGAGATCGCCCTCTGTCAGGAAACCATGAAAGACCTTCGATCAAAAGGAATGATAGAATGAACAGCGTACGCTTCCAAAAATCCATGCGCTCGGAAATCTTGAGACTGCCTTTTCAGGAGAGTGTCATGATCCATCTCACCCGCCTCACTGGGTTCCTCGTGTTTTTCGGGCTGGCGGTCGCGTGGTCTGCGGGGCAGGACGCCCCCGCCCGGCTGACGCTGAAGGAAGCCGCCCAACTGGCCGTCGAGCACAACCCCGCCCTGCAGGCGGCGGCGCTGGACCGCCAGGCGGCCAGGGAGCAGACCCGTCAGGCCAAATCGATGTATTACCCGCGGGTGGATTTCCGTGAGACCTTCACCAACGGCAACAATCCCGTCTACGCCTTCGGTTCGCTCCTGAACCAGCGGTCCTTCACGGCCGCCGACTTCGCCTTGGACCGCCTGAACCACCCTGATCCGCTGACCAACTTCAAGAGTGAGGTCACGGTGTACCAGTCCATCTGGGAGGGCGGCAAGACCCAGGCCCGCAACCGGATGGCCGGGATGAACGAGCAACTCAAGGAACGCCAGGAGACCCAGGCGCGCCAGCAGCTGTTCTTCGAAGTGGTCAAGAGCTACTTCGCCGTCCAGCTGAGCGAGGAGAACCTGGCCACCACCCGAAACGCCCTGGCTTCCGCCGAGGCCAACCGGCAGCGGATCCAGAACATGTTCGACAGCGGGATGGTCGTGGAGTCGGACCTGCTCCGGATGAAGGTGCACGTGGCGGACGTCCAGCGCCAGGTCCTGGAGGCGGAAAACCAGCTCCAGCTCAGCAAGTCGGCTCTGGACGTCGCCCTCGGCCACGCCCTGCCCCCCGCGTTCGAGCCGGCCACTCCGCTGGCCCTGCGCGCGGCACCCCGGGAAGGGCTCGACGAGCTGAAGGCGGCTGCGGTGCAGCAGCGTCCCGAAATCCTGCAGCTTCAGCTCGCCGAGGGGATGACCCTCGAGCAGGCCAATGAGGCGCGGGGTGACTACAAGCCGGGCGTGGGCTTCTTCTCCACGCTCGAGTACAACTTCGGCACAGACTGGGACAACCAGGGCGGCAACTACATGCTCGGCGTCCAGCTGCGCTGGAACCTCTATGACGGGCAGGCCAAGGGCGCCCGGGTGGCCGAGGCCCGCTCCAACGCCGCCAGGCTCGAGGCCCAGCGGCAGAACCTGGCCAACCAGGTCGGCCTGCAGGTCACCGACGCCTGGCTGCGCCTGCGCACCGCCGGGCAACAGCACTCCGTCGCGGTGACCGCCGTGACCCAGGCCGAGGAGAGCCTCCGCATTGTCAAGAACCGCTACGAGGCCGGCCTGGCCCCGCTGATCGACCTCCTCAACGCCGAGACCTCGCTGCTGGCGACCCGGACCAACGTCAGCCAGGCGCTCTACCAGCAGAACCTGTCCCTCGCCAGCCTGGAACTCGCCACCGGGCGGCTGGACCTGACCAGCCCCCTGTTCGATTAACCCATGATCCTGGAGGAACGAATCATGAAACGCACCCATACCCTGATCCTGTGGAGCCTCGCCGGACTCATCACCCTCCTCGCCGCCTGCGGGGGAGCGGCGGAAAAGAAGCCGGAGGCGGCCGCCGGAACGCCGGTCGCCGTCCAGACCGCCGCTGTGGCCCAGGCCGACTGGCCGTCCCGCTACGAGGCGGTCGGCACCGTCCGCGCCCGCACGACCGCCATGATCGCCGCCAAGGTCATGGGCTACGTCCAGGAAATCAAGGTGGACACCGGCGACCGCGTCCGGGCCGGCCAGGTGCTGCTGGTGCTGGACGCCCGGGATCTGGACGCCGGCCACAAAGCGGCCCAGGCGGTCCTCCACGAGGCCCAGGCGGCGGCCGGCGAGGTGGACAACGCCATCGCCGCGGCCCAGGCCCAGCTGGACCTGGCGCAGGTCACGTACCAGAGGATGAAGGACCTGCATGAGAAGAAATCCATCTCCAACCAGGAGTTTGACGAGGCCTCGGCCCGCTACAAGATGGCCCAGTCCGGCTACGAGATGGCCCGGGCCAAGAAGACCCAGGTGGACGCCAAGATCCGCCAGGCCGAAGAAGGCTTGGCGGCCGCCAAGGTGGCGCTGGGCTACGCCACCATCACCGCGCCGTTCGACGGCGTGGTCACCGAAAAGCCCGTCCAGCTCGGCAACCTCGCGTCGCCGGGCATGCCGCTGCTCACCGTGGAGCGGGCCGGCGCCCATCGCCTGGAGGTGGCGGTGGAGGAATCCCGCCTGCCCCTCCTCCATACGGGGGACGCGGTGAAGGTCTCCCTGGACGCCCTGAACAGGCAGGTGGACGCCCGGATCAGCGAGATCGTCCCGGCGGTCGACGCCGCCTCACGCTCCTTCGTCGTCAAGATCGACCTGCCGGCGGAGGCCGCCCTGCGGTCCGGCCTGTTCGGCCGGGCGATGTTCGACACCGGCCGGCGCAGCGTGCTGACCGTGCCCGCCGCCGCGGTGGTGGAGCGCGGGCAGCTCCAGTCGGTCTTCGTGGTGGAGGGCGGCCTCGCCCACGCTCGCCTGGTCACCCTCGGCGACACGCAGGACGGCCGCCGGGAAGTCCTGTCCGGCCTGGCCGCCGGCGAGACGGTGGTCGCCCCCGTGCCGCATGAGCTGGCCGACGGCGCCAAGGTGGAGGTCCGGCAGTGAAAGACAAACCCCACTTCGGCATCGCCGGCCGGATGGCCGGCGCCTGGATCAATTCCAAGCTTACCCCCCTCTTCATCGTCGCGTCCCTGGCCATCGGCGCCTTTTCGGTCTGGAAGCTGCCCCGCGAGGAGGAGCCCCAGATCAAGGTGCCGATGCTGGACATCTTCGTCTCCATGCCCGGCGCCTCGGCGAAGGAAGTCGAGGAGCGGGTCACCAAGCCCATGGAGAAGCTCCTCTGGGAGATCCCCGGCGTGGAGTACATCTACTCCACCTCCAGCCCGGGCATGTCCATGGCCATCGTCCGGTTCTACGTGGGAGAGGACGAGGAAGACAGCATCGTCAAGCTCAACCAGAAGATGTACGCCAATTTCGACCTGATCCCGCCCGGCTGCTCCCAGCCCCTGATCAAGCCGCGCTCCATCGACGACGTGCCGATCCTGGCGCTGACCCTGCACAGCCGGCGGTACGGCGACTACCAGCTGCGGCGCGTGGCGGCCCAGCTGCACGACTCCATCAAGCAGGTCAACGACGTCTCGGCCGTGGAGATCATCGGCGGGCAGCGCCGGGAAGTCCTGGTGACCCTGGATGCCGGCAAGCTGGCCGCTTACAACATTTCGCCTGCGCAGGTGTACGGCATGCTCCAGGGATCCAACCAGCGGCTGCCCTCGGGCCGGTTCGCCAGCGCCAACCAGGATTTCATCCTGGAGACGGGCGAATTTCTCCAGACCGCCGATGACGTCCGATCGGTCGTCGTCGGCGTGGCCAACGGCAAGGCGGTGTATGTCCGGGACGTGGCGGAGATCAGCGACGGCGGGGAGGAACCCGCCCAGTACGTCCAGCATGCCGCCGGCAGCGGTTTCGAACCGGCCGTGACCATCGCCGTCTCCAAGCGCAAGGGGACCAACGCCATCACCGTGGCCGAGCACGTCCTGCAGCGGGTGGAGGACCTCAAGGGGACCGTCATCCCCGCGGACCTGGACCTGACCATCAGTCGCCATTACGGGGAAACGGCCGAGGAGAAGTCCAACGAATTGCTCTTCCACATGGCCATCGCCGTGATTTCGGTCAGCATCCTGATCGGCTTCACGCTGGGCGTCCGCGAGATGTGGATCGTCTTCATCGCCATCCCCGTCACCCTGGCCCTGACCCTGACCGTGTTCCTGCTCTATGGCTACACATTGAACCGGATCACCCTGTTCGCGCTCATCTTCTCCATCGGCATCCTCGTGGACGACGCCATCGTGGTGGTGGAAAATCTCGTCCGGCACGCCCGCATGCCCGCCAACCGCGGGCGGCCGCTGATGGAAGTGGCCGTCGAGGCCGTCGACGAGGTGGGCAACCCGACCATCCTGGCCACCATGACCGTCATCGCCGCAATCCTGCCCATGGCCTTCGTGGGCGGGCTGATGGGGCCGTACATGCGGCCCATCCCGGTGGGGGCGTCGGCCGCCATGATCTTCTCGCTGATCGTGGCCTTCCTGGTCACCCCCTGGGCAGCCGTCCGGCTGCTCAAGCTGGGAGAAGGGCACGGGCACGGGGAAGAGGAGGACGTCTTGACCCGGCTCTACCGCCGTTTCATGGGCAAGCTGCTGCACGTGAAGCTTTTCCGGCTGAGCTTCCTGGCCGGCGTCGTGCTGCTCCTGCTGGGCGCCATGGCCCTGGTGGGCATCGGCTACGTCAAGGTCAAGATGCTACCGTTCGACAACAAGAGCGAATTCCAGGTGATCATCGACATGCCGGAGGGAACCACCCTGGAGGAGACCGCCATGGTGACCCGACGGTTGGCCGAGGAGGTGCTGAAGACCCCGGAAGTGACCAACCTCCAGACCTACGTGGGCACTGCCTCACCGTACAACTTCAACGGCCTGGTGCGGCATTACTTCCTGCGCCGCGGCGCCAACGTGGCCGACATCCAGGTCAATCTGCTGGGCAAGCATGACCGTGACCTGCAGAGCCACGCCATCGCCAAGAAGGTCCGCGAACGGATCGCCCCCATCGCCCGGGAGCTGGGTGCCAACATCAAGGTGTCCGAGGTCCCGCCGGGGCCGCCGGTGCTGCAGACCCTGGTGGCCGAGATCTACGGCCCCACCCAGGAGGGACGGCAACGCATTGCCGGCCAGGTCAAGTCCATCTTCGAGCAGACGGACGGCGTGGTGGACGTGGACTGGTACGTGGAGGACGACCAGCCCAAGTACCAGCTCACCGTCGACAAGGTCAAGGCCGCCCTGAGCGGGATCTCCGAGGGGGACGTCGCCCGGACCCTCAGCCTGGCCTCGGCCGGCGGCGTCCCGGGCCTGCTGCACGACGCCAAGGAGAAAGAGGACGTCCCCGTCCGCATCCGCCTCGACCGGCCCACCCGCTCCGACCTGTCGCGCATGCTGGAACTCAAGATCATGTCCCCGCACGGCACCCTGGTGCCGCTGCGGGAGCTGGTCCGCTACGAGAAGACGGTGGAGGACAAGAGCATCTACCACAAGAACCTGATGCCGGTCACCTACGTGACCGCCGACGTGGCCGGCGCCATGGAGAGCCCGGTCTACGCCATCCTGGACCTGGCCCCCAAGATCGATCAGATCAAGGTCCCCGGGGGATACACCCTGGAGCAGCTGACCTCCCACCAGCCGTTCGACGACTTACTCTACGCCATGAAGTGGGACGGCGAGTGGCACATCACCTATGAGGTGTTCCGCGACCTGGGGATCGCTTTCGCCGCCGTGCTGCTCCTGATCTACATCCTGGTGGTGAGCTGGTTCCAGTCGTTCGACACGCCGCTGGTGATCATGGTGGCCATCCCCTTCTCGCTGGTGGGCATCCTGCCCGCCCACGGATTGCTGAACGCCTTCTTCACGGCCACCTCCATGATCGGCTTCATCGCGGGGGCCGGCATCGTGGTGAGGAATTCCATCATCCTCGTGGATTTCGTCGAGCTGCGGCTCCGCGAGGGGATGCCCCTGGACCAGGCCGTCATCGACGCCGGGGCCGTGCGGTTCCGGCCCATGATGCTGACGGCCGCCGCGGTGGTGGTCGGCTCGGCCGTCATCCTGTTCGACCCCATCTTCCAGGGTCTGGCTATCGCCCTGATGGCCGGGGAGATCGCCTCCCTGGCCCTGTCGCGCATGACTGTCCCCATCGTCTACTTCATGGCCAACCGCCGCCGGCACCCGGTCCTCACGGCGGCCATTCAGGAGGGAAAATGAGCCCGCAAACGACCTCCGTCATCCTGTGTCCGACGGACTTCAGCGAACCCGCGGCCCACGCCATGCGCTGGGCCGGGGAATTGGCCCGGCGGCTCGGCGCCCGTCTGATCGCCCTGTACGCCGACCGGTTCCTGCCGCCGCCCCACTTCACTTCGGGGCAGATCGACTCCCTGCTGGAGGAACTCGACAAGTCCCGGCAGGTGGCCCGGGACACCCTGGCCGCCACCGTCCGGCGATTCGTCCCCCCCGACGTGACTACGAAGCTGCTGGTGGAGGAGGAGATGGCGGTGCCGGCCATCGTGCGGGTCGCCCGCGAGCGGCAGGCGGACCTGGTGGTCATGGGCTCCCACGGCCACAGCGGGTTCGAGCGGATCATGCTCGGCTCGGTCACCGAGAAAGTCCTTCGCCTGACGGACCGCCCCGTGCTGGTGGTGAAGGGCGAATCCGGCGGGGGATCCGCGATGCCCGAAATCCGCGGCATACTCTGCCCGGTAGACCTGACCGACGCCTCGCAACGGGCAGTGTGGCTGGCGGCCGAGCTGGCCGGCAAGTTCGGCGCCGCCGTGCAGGTCCTGCACGTGACCGCCGAAGCCGGCGGAACCGACCCGTCGGAGGACCAGCGCCGCCTGTGCGCCTGGGTGCCCGGTGAGGCCCGCGCCCACTGCGAAATCCAGGAATTGGTGCGGAGCGGCGACGCGGCCGAGCAGATCCTGTCCGCCGTCCAGGGCAACGACCTGGTGGTGCTGGCCACCCGGCACAAGATCTTCTGGGACGCCACTGTGCTGGGCGCCACGGCCGCGCGGATCGTGCGGCACGCCCCCTGCCCGGTGCTGATTGTGCCCGTAACCTGATTCGAACCGGAGGTTTGGATCATCCAACGACATTCCACCGCCCGGCCACGACCGGAACCGGTCCGGGCGGCGGGCGGAAATTCCAAGGAGGAATGACATGACCATCGACCGTTACCTGCGACTGATCGCCGGATTTTTCATCATGCTCAGCGTGGCGCTGGGCGTCTTCGTGCACCCCAACTGGTTCTACTTCACCGCCTTCGTGGGATTGAACCTGTTCCAGTCGGCGTTCACCAACTGGTGCCCGATGATCACCATCCTGCGGAAGCTCGGGGTGCCCGAGACCCTGGTCAAGAGCAACGCCTGAGCCGAGTCCGGGAACAGCTCGCAGAAACGGCAGGGGGCCGCAGAAAACCCTGATCGTTGACGCGGATCAACGCGGATTTCCCCAGATGGATCCCATGGTTGTCAGGCGCACCCATCCATGTTGGCTTGATCCGCGATCATCCGCGGAAACCCGCGTCCTGGGCCGGTGCATTGCCCTTAGCGGGTCCGCGCCTCCGCGTGAATTGGATTGAAATATCCTGGCGTTAGAGGTAACCTTGAAACGAAATGGGAGAGGAAGCGTGATGGCCGATTACCTTTGGCTGATCCTGTTCGTGGCGATCTGGTTCCTGCTCCAGCTGGTCATCCTGCCCAGGCTGGGGTTCAGCACCTGAATGTCCCAATCCTGCGGCCCCGGGTCCCGGGGTCAGAAACAAGAGCGGAAAGCGGAACCGCCTGCCCAGTCGGTCGGAGACGAGTGAGTTCCGGACCGGAGGGATGAACGCTCGACTGACTATCATGTGAGGTTTTGGAATGCCTTTGTACGAATACCACTGCCTGCAATGCGACCGCTCCTTCGAGCTGCTGCGGCCGATGAGTGGGGACGACTCCGGCGTGCGCTGCCCCCACTGCGGATCGGAGAAGGTCGAGCGCGAGTTGTCGGCCTTCGCCAGTTTCTCCCCCGGCGGGTCGCCCAACCCGGCACCGTCCTCCGGCTCCGGCTGCGGCCACCGCTTCGGCTGAGCGCACTGAACCCGGGGCGGCGTGCCCGCCCCAAATCATTCACCACAGAGGCACAAAGATCACAAAGATTACCAAGTATTGGTTTGGGCTTTGTATCCTTTGTGTCTTTGTGGTGAGTTTCTTATTGAGTGGGGGCGCATGGACGGGCCGCTCGGCGACCGGGAGCGGAGGCACCCGGCCAGGCCCCTGTCCCTGAATCTGGACCGATCACGAGCCAAAGCACGAACAGTTGCGGGGAAGGCCGGAACTGCGATAGACTGCGGGGGCGATACCGAACCCGAGGCGCGCATGTCCAAATCGTACCGTTACGTCTGGATCGACCCGATCATCATCACCTACACCGGCATCATGTCCTGCGTGTCCGTGCTCGGCTCGGTCTTCGACGGCACGGGCCGCTGGCAGCACGGCTGCGCCCGCCACTGGGCCCGCTTCATCCTCCGGATCAGCAAGGCCGAGGTGATGGTGGACGGCATAGAAAACGTGCCCCTCGACCGGCCATGCCTCTTCGCCTCAACGCACCAGAGCTTCTTCGACATCTGGGTGCTGCTGGCCCGCCTGCCGGTCCAGTTCCGCTTCGCCGCCAAGGAATCGCTCTTCCGCGTGCCGTTCCTGGGCTGGCACCTGCGGCGCAGCGGCAACATCCCCGTCCACCGCGGCGAGCCGAAGAAGGCCCTCCGCTCGATCCGCGAGGCCTCGCGCCGGATCAGCGGCGGCGTCTCCGTGCTGATCTTCCCCGAGGGCGAGCGCAGCCCCGACGGCACCCTCCAGCCATTCAAGAACGGCCTGTTCCTGCTGGCCACCTACGCCGGCTGCCCCATCGTGCCCATCACCATCCAGAACAGCCGGTTCCGGCTGCCGAAGCACTCCATGAAAATCCAGCCGGGCCCGCTCACCATGACCGTCCTGCCACCCGTGGAAGCGGCCGGTTTCGACGCCCGCAGCGTGGGCGAACTGGCCGGCCGGGTCCGCGCCGCAATGCTGACGGTCTACCCCGACTCGACCGGTTGATGCCGCCATGGCCCGCCCCATCCCCGCCAAGCTGTTCGAGTCCCGCTTCCCGCCCGCGCTCCTGGCGGCAGGCCGGCGCGTCGTCGACCGGCTGGCGGAGGCCGGGCACACCGCCTACCTCGCCGGAGGCTGCGTCCGCGACGCCATCCTGGAGCGTCCCATCGAGGAGATCGACATCGCCACCTCCGCCACGCCTGCCCAGGTCCAGGCTCTCTTCCCGGCCACGCGGGCCGTAGGCGCCCACTTCGGCGTGGTGCTGGTCCCGGAGGGCAGGCACCTGTTCGAGGTGGCCACCTTCCGCACCGACCTGTCCTACCGCGACGGCCGCCATCCCGAGGCAGTCCGCTTCAGCACCCCCGAAGAGGACGCCGAGCGGCGCGACTTCACCATCAACGGCATGTTCTACGACCTGTCCGCGCGCAAGGTCATCGATTTCGTCCATGGGATGGAGGACCTGCGGCGGAAGGTCGTCCGGGCCATCGGCTCGCCGGACTGCCGCTTCGAGGAAGACCACCTGCGGCTTATCCGCTGCGTCCGCTTCGCCGCCACGCTGGATTTCCGCATCGAGACGGGGACCTGGGAAGCCGTCCGGCGCAACGCCCCGTCCATCCGGGATATCGCCGTGGAACGCGTCCAGGAGGAGCTGGTCAAGGGCCTGACCCGGCCGCGCGCCTCCGCCTTCCTGCAGCTACTGCTGGATTCGGGCCTGCTGGCGGCCGTCCTGCCGGAAGCCGCCGCCATGGCCGGCGTGGCCCAGCCCGAGACGTTCCACCCCGAGGGCGACGTCTTCATCCACGTAAAACAGATGTTCGACGAGGCGCGCTACCCCCTGACACCGACGCTGGCCCTGGGCGTGCTGCTGCACGACGTGGGCAAGCCGCCCACCTTCCAGGTCCGCGACCGGATCCGCTTCCATGGCCACGCCGACGTGGGCGCGGACATGGCCCGGCGCATCCTGGCCCGCCTGAAGTTCAGCAAGGACGTGATCGAGCGGGTGGAGGAGCTGGTCCGGCAGCACCTGGTCTTCATGCATGTCCAGGAGATGCGCCCCAGCCGGCTGAAGCGCTTTCTCCGGCAGCCCCACTTCGACGAGCACCTGGAGCTGCACCGGCTGGATTGCTTGGGCTCTCACCGGAAGCTCGGCCACTACGACTTCTGCCGCAAGGCGCTGCGCGAGCTGCCGCCCGAGGTGATCCGCCCCGCCCCGCTGATCACCGGCGACGACCTGATCGCCCTGGGCCTCAAGCCCGGGCCGCGGTTCAAGGAGATCCTCGAGGAGATCGAGACGCTGCAGCTCGAGGACAAGCTGAAGACCCGCGACGAGGCGGTCGCTCATGTAGAGGAGAGATGGCTGAGCGGTCCATCCAAACGAACATCGAACATCGAACATTGAACATCGAGCGCTGAAGTCAAACCCGCCACCCCATCGGCCTCGCGGTCGGTCATCGCGGTCGGTTTGCGCGTCGATATCCGATTGCGATACCGATCCCGATTCCGATACCAATCCCGAAGAAGAACCAGAAACCGATAGTCTCCGCGGATTGACTTCAAAGTTCGATGTTCAATGTTCGATGTCCGATGTTCGGATTGCCATTGCCCTTCCCCGTCGCTTCTGCTTAAATATCCCCCGGGGAACCGTTTCATGAGATCCGGACGCCGCGCGCGCCCGCAGCCGTGCGAACACCACGACGAGGGGACTCCGAATGGACGTGCACATCCTTGGGACCCACCCGGGCGAGCGGTCGCACCGCTACATCCTGACCACTTACGTGGTCAACGGCGAGCTGGCCATCGACGCCGGGGCGCTGGGCATCGGCCTCAGCCCGGCCGAGCAGCAACACATCCACACGGTGCTGCTGACCCACAGCCACATGGATCACGTCGCCACCCTGCCCATCTTCATCGACAACCGCATCGCCGAACCGGGACGGCCGCCGACCATCATCGCCACGGCCCCGACGCTGGAGGCCCTGCGCCGCCACGTTTTCAACGACGTGCTCTGGCCCGACCTGCAGCGGATCTCCAGCCAGTTCTACTCGCTCCGGACCGTGGCGCCGCACGCGCAGGAGGAGATCCCGGACTTCTCGTTCCGCTTCTTCCCCGTCAACCACCCCGTCCCCACCTGCGGGGTGGTGCTGCAGGAAAAGTCCACCGGGCACCAGGTGCTGTTCAGCTCGGACACCACCGCCTGCGACGCCATCTGGGTGGAGGCCGGACGGTGCGACAACCTGCGGGGCATCTTCATCGAGGTCTCCTTCCCCAACGCCTTCGAGAGCCTGGCCGCTTCATCGGGACACCTGACGCCGTCGCTGCTGGGCGTGGAGCTGCAGAAGCTGGACCGCCCGGTCCCCATTTTCCTGACTCATTACAAAAGCATATACGTCGAGGCGATCCGCGAGGAGATCCGGGCCATCCGCGGCCACTCGCTGCACATCTGCCTCGCCGGGGAGTTGATCCACCTTGAGTGAAAACGCCTACCTGGAACTGAAGGAGAAGAACGAGACCCGGAAACTGACCCTGCCGAAGACCAGCACCATGATCGGCCGGGCCCCCGACAGCGACCTGGTCATGCCCTACCCGCAGATCTCGCGGCACCACGCCCGGATCTACCGGCAGGGCGACCAGTACTTCATCGAGGACAACAGCAGCGTCAACGGCACGTTCGTCAACGACAAGCCGGTCAAGACCCACCTGCTGCGCGACGGCGACCTGGTGCGCCTCGGCGCGGTGACGGTGGCATTCCGCAACCCGGCCAGTGCCAAGGTCCACCTCTCAGACGAGTACGTCGCCGACGCCAATATGACCATTGCGGTGCCCATCACCCAGTTCTCGCTGACGGCGCGCAAGACCTCGCCGATCCAGCAGCGCGACCCGCGGGAGATGGTCCAGGTGATCTTCAACGCCGCCAAGGCGCTGGTGGGGTCGCAGGACCTCGACGCGGTGCTGTCCGGCGTGATGGACCTGGTCTTCGAGTACCTCAAGGCCGACCGGGGCTTCCTGATGCTCTTCAACGAGGAGGAGCGCCAGCTCATGCCCTACGTCGTCAAGCAACGGAAGCCGGGCGGCAAGAGCGAGAAGCCCATCAATTTCTCGCGCACCATCGTCAACAAGGTCTACAGCGAAGGCGTGGCCATCGTCACCGCCAACGCCATGAGCGACAGCCGGTTCGGCTCGCAGGAGAGCATCCTGATGCAGCAGATCCGCTCCTGCATGTGCGTGCCGCTGTGGGACGAGAAGAAGATCATCGGCATCATCTACGTGGACTGCCTGATCTACGAGAGTTTCTTCCAGGAGCGCGACCTGGACCTCCTGTCCACCATCGCCATCATCTCGGCCATCGCCATCGGCCAGTACCGGCTCAACCAAGCCATGGAACAGGAGAAGCGGATCCGCGAGCGGCTGGAGCGCTACCACTCGCCGTCCGTCGTCAACCGGATCATCGGCGCCGGCGAGGACGCCACCCTGCGCACCGAGGAGCGCGAGATCACGGTGCTCTTCGCCGACCTGGTGGGATTCACCCCCATGGCCGAGCGCCTCGAGCCGGTGGAGGTGGCCCGCACGCTGAACTGCTTCTTCACCGCCACGACCGACGTCATCTTCCAGAACGAGGGCACCCTCGACAAGTACATCGGCGACGCGGTCATGGCCGTCTTCGGAGTGCCCTTCAGCCAGCCCGACCACGCCGTTCGGGCGGTCAAGTCGGCCATCGAGATGTTCCGGGCGCTGGAGGAGATCAACGCCGGCGGGAACCTCCCGAACCGCCTCCAGATGCGCATCGGCATCAACAGCGGCAAGGTGGTGGCCGGGGACATCGGCTCGGAGAAGCGCGTCGACTACACCGTGCTCGGCAGCACGGTCAACGTGGCTTCGCGCATCGAGTCGTCCGTGGCCAAGTCCGGCGAGATCGTCATCGGCGAGGCCACCAAGGCGCTCATCGGCGACCGCTTCCCCGCGGACAGCCTCGGGGTCATGCCGCTGCGCGGCGTCACGGCGCCCATCCAGCTGTACCGCATCCGGCAGGACTCCGAATGACGGATGCCCCCGTCATCCGCTGTTGGGCACCCGTGGCCGCCGGCGCCGCCGTATTGGTCCTGTACCTGCTGACGCTGGCGCCGTCGGTGGACTTCATCGACGCCGGCGAGCTGGCCGCGGCCGCCTGGACGTTCGGCATCGCTCACCCCACCGGCTATCCCCTCTTCACGATGCTGGCCGGAGCCTGGTCCCATCTGCCTCTCGGCAATTCGGTGATCTGGCGGCTGAACCTGCTTTCCGCCATCTGGTGCGCCCTGGCGGCCGGCCTGCTGGTGACGCTGATCCAATCTCTGACCGGCATCCCCGTTCCGCCGGGAACCGATGCCGCTGCCGGGCGCCGGGCGAAGAAGGCGCACGACAGCCGGCCGCAACCGTGGGCGGACGAACGGACGCGCCTGCTGGCGGCCGTTTTCGGCGCCCTCGCCGCCGGCGTCTCGGAGACGTTCTGGAAGACGGCCCTGTCCATCGAGGTCTACGCCCTCCACCTCGTGTTCCTGGCCCTCGTCCTGGGACTTTTCACCCGCGCGGTGCTGGATCCGTCCGCCGACGCCCGCCTCGCGCGACGCTGGTGGCTGGCGTTCGCCTTCGCGGCGGGGCTTTCCTTCACCAACCACATGTCGACCATCCTGCTGGCGCCGGCGTGCCTCGTTCTCCTGGTTTGGAAGACCGGCTTCAACCGGCAACTCTGGGACCGGCTGAAGTTCGGGACTCCGGCCTTCCTGGCCGGGCTCCTGCCCTACCTCTATCTGCCGCTGCGCGCGTCCGCCGGGCCGGCGCTGAACTGGGGCGCCCCCGACACCTGGGAGCGTTTCCTGCGGCACGTCTCCGGCAAGCAGTACCAGGTCTGGATGTTCTCCGGGGCCGAGTCGGCCGGCAAGCAGCTCGCCTATTTCATCTCCGCCTACCCCGCCGAGTTCGCCTGGATCCTGCTGCCGCTGGTCCTCTTCGGCGTCTGGACCGCCTTATGCCGCCAGCCGGCCGTGGGATGGTTCCTGGCCCTCCTGTTCGGAAGCTGCGTCCTGTACGCCATCAACTACGACATCCACGATATCGATTCCTACTTCCTGCTGGCGTATGTGGTCTCGGGGATCTGGGCGGCGTACGGGCTGGCCGAGATCGGCCGCCACCTCGGGACGAAGCGCTTCTGGCTGACCGCCGCCGGCGCGCTGGCTGTCCTCGCGGCGATGGCCGGAATCAACTTCGGCCGGGTGTCCCAGCGGGGCAACTACCTGGTGGAAGATTACACGAAGAACATGTTCCGGTCATTGCGCCCGGGGGCCGTCGTCCTGTCCGCCCAGTGGGACTACTGGGTGTCGGCCGGCTGGTATTACCAACAGGTGGAGCGGCTGCGGCCGGACGTGACCATCATCGATCCTGAATTGTTACGCCGGTCCTGGTACCTGGGGCAGCTCCGCCGCCAGCACCCCTGGCTGTACCGGGACTCCGAGCCTGAGATTCGGGATTTCCTGGAAGAGCTGGCCAAATTCGAGCGGGAAACCCCTTACGAGGCGGCGGAGATCGAGGCGCGGTATACCCTGATGATCGACAGCTTCATCGACCGGAGCTTCCCCGGCCATCCGGTCTACGTCACCTTCGAAGTCGCGTCGAAGTTCGGGGCAGACTACCTCCGCGTCCCGGAGGGCCTGGCGTTCCGGCTGTACCGGCGGGACTCTCTGCCGTCTCCGGATGCGGCGGTCCGGGACGATTTCCATTATCGGCCCTTCCGCCCGGACGACAAGCTCGCCGACAACCTGGTCAATTTCTACGGCTCCATGCTGACCAACCGCGGGATCTTCCTCCATGAGCAGCGGCGCTATGCCGCCGCGGCCGGGTACTTCGCGCGGGCGCTCCGCTTCAGCCCCGACAGCGAAGTGGCCCGGGAATGGCAGGCGCTGAACGAAGCCTCCCGCAATGAAAGCTTGAAGTAATCCATCATCGATTGCGGATTTCGGATTGCGGATTGCGGATTGGAATCCTATTCCTGATTTCCAGATTCTGTTTCCGGTTTGCGGATTGTGGTCCCGGTCTTTCGTGTGTTTCGTGTTTTTCGTGGTTCTGATTGCGGATTGCGGCTCGCGGTTTCTACCTTTCGTGTGGTTCGTGTGGTTCGTGGTTTAGTTTGCGGATCGCGGCTTGCGTTCAGCGTTCGATGTTCGATGTTCGATGTTCGATCGGGACGATGCAGCTCAGCTCTGCAGCGCCTTGACGTAGATGACTTTTGAATCATTCGGATGATAGAAGTCTTTGAGCAGCGCTTCCTGCTCATAGCCGCAACGCAGGTAGAAGCCCCGCGTGGGCTCGTACTGCGGCCGGTTCGAAGTCTCGATGTAGACGCGGCGGCCGCCCCGGGCGGCGATGTCCCGCTCGCTGGCCTCGAGCAGCACTCGCCCCAGCTTCAGGCCGCGGAACTCCTCGTGGACGGCGATCCAGTACAGGTCGTAGCTCGCGCCGGTGCAGGCGATGTGGCCGAAGCAGGTGTAGCCCACCGTCCGGCCGTCGACGTCGGCGAAGATGAAGAAGTAGCCGCTGGCCTCGCCGGAGCGGAGCCGCTCGGACACCAGCTCCACCGCCGTGTCGATCTCGTCGGGGTAGAAGAAGCCGGACGAATCGAGGATCTGGCGGACGTTCTCCTCGTCGGCCGGGGTGACGCTCGTGCGCAGGGTGACGGCGGGGGATGCGGGCTGGAACATGGTCGGCTCCTTGGTTTGGTGTTGACTATCGCCGGAACGAAGCGCCGGGATTATACCATTCCGGCGGCCGAAAAGAAAACCGCCCGGCCTTGGGGGGCCGGGCGGCACAGAGGATCGGGTATGTCTATTCGCAGCTTCCGGCGTTGTCGGGATAACGGAAGACTTCGCCCTCGAAGTTACGGAGCAGCAGGTCGTCGCCGTCCCGTCCCGCGACGGAGTCCGGCAGCAGCGGGATCTTGCCGCCGCCGCCAGGGGCGTCGATGACGTAGGTCGGTACGGCGTAGCCGGTGGTGTGCCCGCGCAGGCCGCGGATGATCTCCAGGCCCTTCTCCACCGAGGTGCGGAAGTGGCCGGAGCCGCTGATCGGATCGCACTGGTAGAGGTAGTACGGCCGGACGCGGACCTTCAGCAGCCCGTGGACCAGCCGGCGCATGGTGTCGACGTCGTCGTTGATCCCCTTGAGGAGCACGGTCTGGCTGCCCAGCGGGATCCCGGCGTCGGCCAGCCGGTTGCAGGCCTGGCGGGTCTCCGGCGTCAGCTCGTCGGGGTGCGTGAAGTGCACGCTCAGGAAGAGCGGATGGTAGCGCTTCAGCATCCGGGTCAGCGACGGGGTGACGCGCTGCGGCAGGACCGCCGGCACCTTCGTGCCGATGCGCAGGAACTCCACGTGCGGGATGCGGCGCAGCCGGGACAGCAGCCATTCGAGCCGGCTGTCGGCCAGGGTCAGGGGGTCGCCGCCGGAGATCAGCACGTCGCGCACGGAGGGCGTCGCGGCGATGTAGGCGATCGCCTGCTCCCAGTGCTTCGGGTTGAACGAGCCGTCGCCGTGGTGGCCGACCATCCGCGAGCGGGTGCAGTACCGGCAGTAGGTCGAGCAGAAGCCCGTCGCCAGGAAGAGCACGCGGTCCGGGTAGCGGTGCACGAGGCCGGGCACCGGGCTGTCGGCGTCCTCGCCCAGCGGGTCGTCTGCCTCGCCCGGCGTCAGCACGAACTCGGACGTCACGGGGATCACGGAGCGCCGCAGGGGCTGCTGCGCGTCCACGGGGTCCAGCAGGCTGGCGTAGTACGGGGTGACCCGCAGGGGCAAGCCGCCCGACTGGCGGGTGATGGCCGCCCGCTCCTCCTCGCTGAGGAAGATGATCTTGGCCAGTTCCGCCGGGGAGCGGAAGCTGTTCCGCACCTGCCAATGCCAGTCGGTCCAGTCGGCCAGGCTGGCGTCGGGGAAGAACCGCTGCAGGAAGCTGACGGAACGCTCGCTGACGTCGAACTGGACGCGGGGGTGTTTGCGGGAGGCGGGAGGCCAAGCCGCGGGGGCGCGGTCGGCGCGGGCCCGGCGGGACTCGGGCGGGGCAAAGGTCGCTTCTTCCTCCGACTGGATCAAGCCGGTGCGAAAACTCGGAGGTTCTTCCTCCTCCTCCACCAGGCCGGCTTTCGGACTCGGAGGCTCTTCGTCCCCGTTCAGCCAGATGTCTTCGTTCATCTCACTCCTTTCGAAATCCTCAGAATATAAATAGGCGTATTTGTTTGCCCATGGACGGACTCATTTCAACAGGATGTGCCAGTAAAAAAACCCTCGCCCAATGAGACCCGTTGCCGGGTATTTGCGGTTCACCGCTGTCCGCCGATTCCTTCAATTCTCCTGATCTCCAATCTTTTCAAAACGTTACAAACACAAACATCTGCACTTATTCTTATTAGCAATTTCCATGCCTTACTAACATATTATTGATTTTATTGTACTTATGAAAACAAGGCGGGAATTTCCGGTGCTCCCGGTTCCACTTTTCTCGTTATTTTCCCGATATTTAGATACATACACATACCGTATTTAATTGATATTTAAGATCTTGGAAATATTATCAGGAAGTACTAGTTCCTGTTTTTGAAAAACAGGAACTCCCAGTTCCTATTTTTTCTTCTGTGGCGGTAAGAACTTGAATTCCTCCCGGCGGATCCCGTACCGCGACATCATGTTGTTCATATGTCGAACACTGATCCCCGCAGCTTTGGCCGTCTCCTTGATCCGGCCGCGGTGAACCGTAAGCATTTCTTTGAGATAGCGCCGTTCCAGGCTTTCCACCCCCCGCCGGCGCACCTCGCTGAGGGTCAGGGAGGTGTCCACGGCGATGCGCGCGCCGCTGGAACCGGCGGTGAACAGCTCGCTGGGAAAGCTTTCCGGCGTCAGGACCGACGTGGTCTCCAGGATGTAGGCCCGCTCCACGAGGTTTTCCAGCTCCCGGATGTTGCCCGGCCACGGGTAGCTCATGAAGGCCTCCATGACCTGCGGGTGCACGCCGACGATTTCCTTCATGTGGAAGCGGTTCAGCCGGTTCAGGAACACGTTGATCAGGACGGGGATGTCCTCGAGCCGCTCGCGCAGCGGCGGCAGCTCGATGGGGAAAACGTTCAGCCGGTAGTAAAGGTCGCGGCGGAACGTGCCGTCGTCCACCATCTGGGTGAGGTCCTCGTTGGTGGCGGCGATGACCCGCACGTCCACCTCGAGCACGTCCTCGCCGCCCACCCGCTGGAAGGTCCGGTCCTGCAGGATCTGCAGCAGCTTGATCTGCATGGCCGGCGTGACGGTGGAGATCTCGTCCAGGAAGATGGTGCCGCCGTTGCACATCTCGAACTTGCCCAGTTTCCGCTTGATGGCGCCGGTGAACGCGCCCTTCTCATGGCCGAACAGCTCGCTCTCCAGCAGGGGGTCGGGGATGGCACCGCAGTGAACGCTGATGAACTGGGCGTTGGCGCGGGTGCTGTGCTGGTGGATGACCTTGGCCACCACCCCCTTCCCCGTCCCGGTCTCGCCGGTGAGCAGCACCGTGGTCTTGGTGGGCGCCACGGCGCGCACCTTGTTGAAGACCTCCTTCATCACCGGGCAGTTGGTCCGGATCAGCTCCAGCGAATCGGCCTGCCAGAAGGAGTCGCGGAGGTACTCCAGCTCGAACTGGACCTTGACCGACTCCTGGATGCTCTCCTTGACGTAGCGCAGCTCATCGGGGTTGATGGGGTACGTGAGGTAGTTGCTGACGCCGGCCTTGACCGCCTTGACCGCCTCGCGGATGAGTTCCGGCGAGGTCATGACGATCAGCTCCGACATGGCGTGGTTCTGCCAGAAGGGCTGCAGCGCGGTCTTGTAGTCGCTGAAGCCGTTGGTGAGCCGGTTGCCGCTGAGGATGTCCAGGTCGACGAAGATGAACTCGAAGCGCTTCTTGCGGGGGTTGTCGAGGCCGGCTTCAAGCGACGGGGCGATTTCGACCTTGTAGTCGCCGCGCAGGGACTGGTTGATGGTGTGGCACGTGTCGGGATCTTTGGCGATGACGAGGATCGATTTCATCGCGGATCAGGTGGAGAAGGAATCGACACAACCGGCAAATGTCATTTCTTCAATCATTTGCGGTTGAACCCAAACCAGCCCCGCGCAGCCTCCTTCGGCGCAGAATTTCAATGCCCCATTGTACTCCTTTGGGAATAGAGTCAAGGGGAAATTGCGGAAATCGGACATCGGGGCTCGGGGTTCGGGACCCGGGGCTCGGTACTAGGGGATGGGGTTCGGGACTCGGGGCTCGGAGAGTGGCTTGAGGTCTCGAAGGTTTGAGAGGGGAGACCTGGCTTTACTGGCTGAAAAACCACTTTTATTATTGTTCAGTGCAGGATAGGGCCCCAGCACTCGCTCAAAGAATCCTCAACTCGCAATCCCTCTCCCCGAACCCCAAGTCCCGAGCCCCGATGTCCGAAGTCCGATGTCCGCAGAATTACATTTTGTATTTCCCGAGGTCCTCGGGCGAAGCGTTCTCCAGCCATTTCTTGAGATCGTCCTCGGTCCAGTTCTCCCGGTCAGCGATGGAGAAGCTGCGCGACTTCCGGATGACCTCCTCGTTGACGAAGATGCGGGCGCCCATGCGGATGGCCACGGCCAGGGCGTCGCTGGGGCGGGAGTCCACGATGACGGTCTCACCGTGGTGCTTGAGGTGGATCTCGGCGAAGTAGGTGCTGTCCACCAGGTCGGTGACGACGATCTTCTCCATGGCCGCCGAGAGCTGCCTCAGGAGGGAGCGGATCAGGTCGTGTGTCATGGGCCGGGGCGTCTCGATGTGCTCGAGCTCCAGGGCGATGGCGTTGGCCTCGAAGACGCCGATCCAGATGGGCAGGATGGTGGTCTCCGCGGTGTCCTGCAGGATCACCACCGGCGAGTTGTTCACCGGGTCGAGGATCATCCCCTTGATGGTGAACTCGATTTCCTTCGGCTTCAGCATGGCTCCCCCGTTCTTGAACGGTTTGATGATACCACAACGGGGATGATTCTGGAGAGAGGGAGAGAATGCAAAATGCGGAGTGCGGAATGCGGAGTGCAATCCATCTTCTGAACGTTGATTCCGCTTGAATACGGTTGCGGTTTCAACCTTTCGTGCATTTCTTTTGTTTCGTGGTTAGGATCGCGGCTTGCGGTCTGACACCATTCGTGTGGTTCGTGTGGTTCGTGGTTCTGGGTTGCAGACGGTTACCGCTGATTCACCGATTCACCCTTTCCCCCTTCAGCGTGTGGGCACTGGCGGCGGTGATATGAACGGTGGCGAAGGTGCCGATCAGAGCGGGGTCTCCGTCGAAGTGGACGATCTTGTTCTCGGTGGTCCGGGACGAGAGCTGGCCGGGCTCGCGGCCGGTGCCGTCCACGAGCACTTCCTTGACGGAGCCGATCTCCGCCCGGTTGTTCTCCAGCTGGATGCGCGCCTGGAGCGCCTGGAGCCGCTGGAGCCGCTCCTTCTTGACTGAATCGGGGATGTCGTCCCCGATCCCCGCCGCCTTCGTGCCGGGCCGGACGGAGTAAACGAAGGAGAAGATGCTGTCGTAGCGGACCGCTTCCAGCAGATCCAGCGTCTCCTGAAACTCCGCCTCCGTCTCGCCAGGGAAGCCGACGATGAAATCGGACGACAGGCTGATCCGGCGGGGCGAGGCGTGGATCCAGCCGATCTTCTCGAGGTACTCCTCGCGCGTGTACCGCCGGTTCATCTCCCCCAGCACCCGCGTGGCGCCCGCCTGCGCCGGCAGGTGGAGCTGGTTGCACACTGTGGGGTGTTCGTTGAAGACCTTGAGGATCCGAAGGTTGAAGTCCTTGGGGTGCGAGGTGGTGAAGCGCAGGCGCCGCAGACCCGGGACGGCGGCCGTCGCCGCGAGGAGGTCCGCAAAATCCAGCCCGGCCGCGGAGGGATCCCGGTACGAGTTGACGTTCTGGCCGAGCAGCATCACCTCGACGGCGCCGTGGCCCACCAGCCGCCGGACCTCGTCCAGGACCCGGTCCGACGGACGGCTGCGCTCGCGCCCGCGCACGTAAGGCACCACGCAATAGGCGCAGAAGTTGTCGCAGCCCTCCATGATGGTGACGAAGGCGCGGAAGGGCGTCTCCCGCAGCACCGTGTCGATCTCCACCGGCAGCGGCCCCTCGCCCATCTCCGTGTCGACGACCTTGTCCGCCTCGCCCGCCAGGATCCGGTCGAGGTGGTCCGGCAGGCGGTGGATCTGGTGGGTCCCCACCACGAGGTTCAGCCCCTTCACCGCGGTCAGCAACTGCTCGCCTTCCTGCTGGGCCACGCAGCCCATGACGCCCACCACCAGGCCCGGCCGCCGGCGGCGCAGGGCCAGCGCGCGGCCGAGGTAGGCGTAGACCTTCTGGGCAGCCTTTTCCCGGACGCTGCAGGTGTTGAACAGGATGAAGTCCGCCGCCTCGGGCGCGTCGGCCCTGGACCAGCCGCGGGCGGACAGCAGGCCGGCTGCCTTCTCGGAGTCCAGCACGTTCATTTGGCACCCGAAGGTGTGGATGTGGAAGCGCTTGTCCATGGAGCCGGATTACCGCTTTTCCAGGAGCTCCCGGGCGTGGCGCCGGGTGATGTCGGTGAGCTTGACGCCGCCCAGCATCCGCGCCAGCTCCTCCACCCGCGGCTCGTCGTCGAGGCGCTGGATGCGGGTGGCGGTGCGGCCCTTGGCGACCTTCTTCTCCACGCGGTAGTGGTGGTCGGCCAGGGCGGCGATCTGGGGCACGTGGGTGACGCAGAAGGTCTGGTTGGCGGCGGCGGCGCGGCGGAGCTTCTGCCCGACCACCTCGGCGGTCCCGCCGCCGATGCCGGCGTCGATTTCGTCGAAGACCAGGGCGGCGTCCGGCTCGGACTTAAGGATGAGCTTGAGGGCCAGGGTCATGCGGGACAGCTCCCCGCCCGAGGCGATCTTCTGCAGCGGCCGGAGGTCCTCGCCGACGTTGGGGCTGGCCAGGAACTCCACGGCGTCGAGGCCCGCCGGCGGGCAGGCGTCCCCGCCGTTGGCCGGCCGCAGGTCGACGCGGAAGCGGGTGCCGGTCATGGCCAGCTCGCCCAGGTGGCGGACCATCCCCTTCTCCACCGCGGCGGCCGCCTCGCGCCGTTTCGCAGAAAGCTCCTCCGCCTTCCGCCGGTACTCCTCCGCGAGCGTGGCCAGATCCTTCTCCAGGGCGGCCTTGCGCTCGTCGGATTTCAGCAGCTGGTCCCGCTCGGCCCGGATCTGGCCGAGGTATTCCAGGACCTGGGCGACGCTCGCGCCGTACTTGCGCTTGAGCCGGTCCAGCGAAAGGAGCCGGTTCTCGATCTCGTCCAGCCGCCGCTCGTCGTACTCGATCGCGCCGGCGTAGTCTCGCAGGGCGAAGGCCGCGTCCTCGATCTGGAAGCGGCACGCCTGCAGGGCCTCCGCCGGCCGGGCCAGGCGGAAGTCGATGGCGGCGGCCTCCTCCAGGCGCTGGGTCAGCTTGCCCAATTCCCCGAGGACAGAGCTCTCGTTCTCGTACAGCACCGCGTAGCCGTCGGTGGCCGCCTGGTAGAGCTTCTCCGCGTTGGACAGGATCTGCCGCTCCTCGTGGAGCCTCTCCTCCTCGCGGTCGCGCAGCCCCGCCGCCTCGATGTCCACCACCTGGAAGTTGAGCAGGTCCAGGCGCTGCAGCCGCGTCTGCTCCTCCCGGACGAGCCGGTCCCGCTCCTCGCGGGCGGCGCCAATGCGGCGGGACAGCTCCGCCACCTCCCGGAGCAGGCCGGCTTGGCCGTGGAACGCGTCGAGCAGCTCGAGGTGGTAGCGCGGCTGGAGCAGCAGCCGCGTGTCGTGCTGGCCGTGGATCTCCACCAGGTTCTCGCCCAGGCGGCGGAGGAAGGCGCTGGTGACCAGCTGGCCGCCAACGGCGCAGCGGCCGGAACCGGAGGACGAGATCTCCCGCCGGACCGGCAGGCCGTCCGCCGGATCGAAGCCGTCCAGCCCCTGTTCCCGCAGGATCCCCCACACCGGGCTATCGGCGGGGACCTCGAACAGGCCCTCGACCGTCGCTTTCGCCTCGCCGGTCCGGATCAGCTCGGCCGAGGCGCGCGCCCCCGCCAGGAGTCCCACCGCGTCGATGACGATGGACTTGCCCGAGCCGGTCTCGCCGGTGATGACGTTCAGGCCGGGCCCGAACTCCACTTCCAGGTCCTCGATGACGGCGATGTTGCGGATGTGCAGGAAACGTAACAAGCTTTCGCCCTCCCGCCGGCGAGTGGCATCCTCCCAAGAGACGGGGATTATAGCAAAATAAGGATTTGACTTGAAGTTGAATCTATGTTAAGAGAGAAGTTCAATCCTACGAAGGAGATACGACGTGACAGGATCTCCGATGCTCTTTACGGCCGCCTCATTCGACACTGGCCTGCTCGACCTCATCTACACCTCCAGCCTCATCGTTCAGATCGTTTTCCTCATCCTGATGGCCTTCTCCGTCCTGTCGTGGGCCATCATCTTCCGCAAGCTGGTCCTCTTCCGCAAGGTGGAGAAGCAATCCTATGGTTTCCTGAAAATCTTCCACGAGAGCAGCAAGCTCTCGGACATCTACAAGTCCAGCGACGCCTATAAAAACAGCCCGCTCACCGGCATCTTCTTCGCCGGCTACAGCGAGCTGAACGCCCAGCTCACCGCCAAACCGGCGCCGCCGGGGGAATCGGCGCCATCGCTCCAGATCAAAAGCATCGCCAACGTCGAGCGCACCCTGCGCAAGGCCTCCACGGTGGAGCTGACCAGCCTCGAGAAGTCCCTCAACTGGCTGGCCACCACGGGCTCGGTCACGCCGTTCATCGGCCTCTTTGGCACGGTGGTGGGCATCATCCACGCCTTCCAGGGCCTCGGGCAGCTGGAAACCACTTCCATCCAGGCTGTCGCGCCCGGCATCGCCGAGGCGCTCATTACGACGGCGGTCGGGCTGTTCGCCGCCATCCCGGCGGTGATCTTTTACAACCACTTCCTCTCGCGGATCAAGCACATGGCGTCCCTGCTGGACGACTTCGCGACCGAGTTCATCAACCTGGTGGAACGCAACTTCACCTAGGAGGCAGCGCCGCGATGGCTTTCACCGGAAGCGACGGCCGGACGACGAGTTCCTTGAGTGAGATCAACGTGACCCCGCTGGTGGACGTCATGCTCGTGCTGCTGGTCATCTTCATGGTCACGACGCCCATCATCCAGTCGGGCATCGAGGTCAACCTGCCGCGCACCCGCTTCGTCAAGAACTACAACCCCCGCCAGCAATATGTCATCACCATCGACCGGAAGAACAATCTCTTCTTCATGACCCGGCCGCTCAACGTCAACGATCTGGGCGAAGCCCTGAAGGCCAAGCTGGGCGCCGAAAAGAACCAGCCGATCTACCTGCAGGCGGACGGCGACGTGCGCTTTGCCGTCATCGTCAAGGTGATGGACGTCCTGCGCGAGTACGGTTTCACCAACATCCAGGTTGTCACCCGCCCCATGGTGGAGCCGAAGGGCCGGCCATGACCTCGCCCGAGCACTATTACCACTACCGCTCCCTGGTCTCGGCCGGCGATGGGCGCAAGTTCGCCATCGCCTCCATCCTGTTCCATTTCTTCCTGGCGGCGCTGTTCCTGACCTGGGGCTGGTGGACGCCCGAGGGCGGGACGCTGAAGCTGGGCGGCGGCGGAGGCGGCGGCGGGACGCCCATTGGCGTCGGGCTGGTCTCCAGCCTGCCCGCCGGGCCGGAGCTCTTCAAGCCTCTGTTCCGCGCGCCCGAGCCGGTGGCTCAGCCCGTGAAGTCGGCGCCTCCGCCCGAAACGCCCGCCAAGGACGATTTCCAGCAGGCGGCCAAAAACACCCAGAAACCGGTGAAACCCAAAGATACCACGCCGGCCCCGCCGCAGCCGGAGGCCAAAAAAGACGCGCCCCCTGCCCCGCCCGGCCCCATCGGCACGGCCGACTCCGCGCCGGGGGTTCGGGGCGGCACGGGCCCCGCGGCCGGCAGCGGCGAGGGCACCGGCCACGGTGTGTCCATCGGCGGGGGCGGCGAAGGGTTCTACGACTCGTGGTACGCCCGCCAGGTGGAGCAGCGGGTGGGGAGCAACTGGTTGAAGTCCCGCATGGGCATCCAGTTCTCGGGCCACCAGAAAGTGGTGATCGAGTTCACCGTCGGGCCGGACGGCCGCATCGGCGACGTCAAGATCCTTGAGACCACCGGGGCCGAGGCGTTCAACCGCTCGGCGCTCCGGGCCGTGCAGGCATCTGATCCCTTGCCTCCCCTCCCCAATCAATATAGAATACAGGGGAACCGGATCCGGTTCGTGGCCATATTCGAATACCCAACCCCGTGATTATGAGGAAGATGATGAAACGACTCTTTTGGCTCCCGATCCTGTGGCTGGGCCTCGCCGCGGCGCTGTCCGCCCAGCAGGATGATTCGATTATCATCAAGCCCCGCCCCGCGGAGGAGACCCTCCTGGCGGTGTCGGATTTCCAGCCCAAGGCGGGCAATACCGACATCACGGTGGACGATTACCTCAAGACCATCAACGAGACCCTCTGGAGCGACCTCGAGTACTCGGCCTTCTTCAAGCTTCTCGGCAAGTCCTTTTACCCGTCCCGCCGCCTGGTGGAACCAGAGGACGTCGATTTCAAGGAGTGGCAGAACCTGAACCTGGGCGTGGACTTCCTGGTGATGGGCAACGTCCGGATCGAGAACAACTACCTCGTGGTGCAGTGCCGGGTCTACGACATCAAGACCCAGGAGCAGGTGCTGGGCAAGCAGTTCCGGACCATCCCGCGCTACGCCCGCGCCATCGCCCACCGGATTGCCGACCACATCGTCGCCCTGCTGTCGGCCAACGCCTCCAAGGGAATCGCCTCCAGCCAGATCGTCTTCGAGCGGAAGACCCGCACGGGCAAGGAGATCTACCTGATGGACTACGACGGCGCGGGGGAGCAGCCGCTGACCTCCAACGGCTCCATCAACGTGACGCCGGTGTGGAACATCACCAACGACACCATCTGTTTCACGTCCTACTACGAGGGCACCCCCCGGCTGTACTTCGTTTCGCTGGCCTCCGGACAGATCCAGCCGTTCCCCGTCAAGGGCGGTTTGATGACCACGCCCGCCTTCGCACCCAACGGCAAGGAGCTGGCCTTTTCCGCCCGGCTGGAGAACTCCTCCGACACCGACATCTACATCACCGCCCTCGACGGCGGCGGGCTGCGGAACCTGACCCAGAACCCGGGGATCGACATCAGCCCGTGCTGGAACCCCACCGGCAACCAGCTGGCCTTCGTCTCCAACCGGAAAGGGATCCCCCAGGTGTTCATCTGCGACGCCTACGGCGCGAACCTGGAATGCATCACCCAGGAGGGCGGTTACGCCTCCTCGCCGGACTGGTCGCCGGATGGCCGCTACGTCGTCTTCGCCTGGAAGCCGTCCCGAATGGACAGCTTCGACCTCTACATCGTCGAGGTGGCCACCAAGAAGATCTTCCAGCTGACCCACGGGGCCGGCAACAACGAGAACCCGTCGTGGGCGCCGGACGGCCGGCACATCGTCTTCCAATCGGACCGGACCGGCTCCACCGAGATCTTCAGCGCCTTCGCCGACGGCACAGAGGTCCGCCAGCTGACCCACCTGGGCGGCTGCTCGAACCCGGACTGGTCCGGTTACATCGCAGGAAACTAGATTGTTTGCATTTTTTTCGGAACAAACGGCAGGTTGTCCGTTATATAGCCTGAAAGGCTGAAACACAAACGCGGAGGTTCCCATGACGGTCAAGAGATTGCGCGCCCCCCTGGCGGGAATCCTGGTCGCGCTGGCCCTGCTGAGCGTCGGCGGCTGCAAGAAGAAGACCCCGGTGGTCACGCCCACCCCGCCGCCGTCCCAGCCGTCCTACCCCGCCCCGACCATCCAGCTGACCGCCGAGCCTTTGATCGTGACGGCCGGTGGCACCACCACCTTGAGCTGGACCACGACCGACGCCGACGAGGTGGTCATCGAGAACGTCGGCCGGTACCCGGCCAACGGCTCCACCGTGACCCGTCCGGCCCTGTCCACCACCGTCGTGGCCACCGCCAACGGCCGGGGCGGCTCGGCGTCCGCCCAGGTCCGGATCACCGTCACGGCGGGGACCGGCACCGCGGGCGGCCAGGAGACGCAGCGGCCGGGCGTCGAAGAGGGCGCCTTGGGCGAGGAGGGGATCTTCAAGGCCGAGATCCAGGACGTGTTCTATGATTTCGACCGGTACGAGCTAACCCCGGAATCCAAGGAAATCCTCCGGAAGGACGCAGACGTCCTCCTCCGCAAGATCCCCCAGGTGAAGTTCACCATCGAGGGCCACTGCGACGAGCGGGGGACGGAGGAGTACAACCTCGGCCTCGGCGACAAGCGCGCCAACGCCGCCCGGGACTTCCTGGTCTCGCTGGGCGTCCCGGCGGACCGGATCCAGACGATTTCCTACGGCGAGGAGCGCCCCTTCGATCCGGGCCACACCGAGGAGGCCTGGGCCAAGAACCGGCGGGCCCACTTCGTCCTGACCAAGTGACAACGGAGGAAGGAATGAAGCGCGCAATCGGACTCTGTGCGGGGCTCCTCTTCCTGGCCGGCTGGCTGTGGGCCGGCACCAAGGAGGAATACATCCGGCTCCAGAGCGACATCGTGGACGTCCAGAACCAGATCCGGCTGCTCCAGAAGAGCGTCGACGAGAACGGCGCCGTGACCAAGACGCTGCTCAACCAGATCCTGGACCTGATGACGAAGACCAACCGGCTGGCGGAGGACATCAAGACCCTGCAGGCCGAGCAGGCGCGGTCCGGCGACGAGAACATCGAGGACCTGGTGAACGGCATCCGGACCCTCTCGGCGAAGATCGACGAGCAGAACGCCCGGATCGCCACCCTGTCCAAGAAGCTGGAGTCCACCGAGGCCTCCCTCGAGGACATGAAATCCCGCCGGCCGAAGCCGGAGACCGGCCCCGACGGCAAGCCCCTGCCGCTGCCCGCCGACCAGCTCTACTCCCTGGCCTACAACGACTACATCCAGGGCAACTACGAGCTGGCCATCCAGGGATTCCTGGACTACCTGGGCAACTACAAGGACAGCGAGCTGGCCGACAACGCCCAGTACTATATCGGCGACTGCTACTTCAACCAGGGCAAGTACCAGGACGCCGTCGGCGCGTTCGCCCAGGTGGTCAGCCTGTTCCCCAAGGGGGACAAGTCGCCGGCCGCGCTGCTCAAGAGCGGTCTGGCCTACCTGAACCTGAGCGACAACAATTCCGCCGTGGAACAGTTCAAGAATGTGATCCTGAAATATCCCGATTCCCCCGAGGCCAACATCGCCGTCCAGCAACTGCAGATTCTCGGCGTCGAACCACCGGTGAAAACCAAGAAGAGACAGTAGGAGGCAACCATGAAAGGACTGAACAAAGTCATGCTGATCGGCCGGCTCGGCAGGGATCCCGAACTGAAGTACACCCAAGGCGGCCAGTCGGTGGTCAAGTTCTCCCTGGCCACCGACGAGGCCTGGACCGACAAGAGCGGCGAGAAGAAGAGCCGCACCGAGTGGCATAACATCGTGGTCTGGGGCAAGCTGGGAGAGATCTGCAACCAGTACCTCAAGAAGGGCAAGCTGGTCTACGTGGAGGGCCGGATTCAGACCCGGCAGTGGGAGGACCAGAGCGGCAACAAGCGCTCGACCACCGAGATCGTCCTCAACGACATGAGCATCCTGGAGCCCCGCAGCGGCGGGGGCGAGGGCGGCCACCCGGCCGGCGGCAGCTACCCCGAGCCCGCGGCCGAAGCGCGGCGGGACGAGATCGTCGTCTCCGACGCCCCCATCACCGACGACGACGTGCCATTCTAGCCACCGGCGGCGGAGCACTTTTCCGACCGTCGCGGTTTGATCAGGAAAACCAGGGCCTCCCCCAGCGGGGAGGCCCTTTTTAATGGGAGCAGAATCCCGGCCAGACCTCTGTCGTTGACCGCAGTCTCCGGCGTAAACTGCAGCCTCCGGCGTAGACCGCGGCCCCCGGCCGCGGGTCGGTGTGCCGCATCGCCAGATACCTTCGCTCGCAGCCCGGCCAAGATCCTCTCGCGTCGGGACGACGCGGTGTGCCCTGAAGAGCCGGCACGATGGACCACGACAGAGCTGAGCCTGCCGGTACTGACTCTTCGGCGAGAGACACGTCCAATGCCGGTTGCGACATAGTCTTGATAGCTGCCGGCCTTCCATCCGCTGGATGATTTCCCGCTCGCCGATGGGGCACACCAGAATTCAACACGGATGGACACGGATCTCCAAACCGATTCACACGGATCGGACCGTCCATTGAATGATCCGCCAGACAGAGATCTTGCTGTCTTTCATATTCACCCGACCACCGTCATCCGGAAGCTTGGATAGCTCTTTAATGAGCTCTTATCCGTGTTCATCGTTCGGAAAATCGGTGTGGATCCGAGTTGAGTTTTGAAATTTCTATAGAAGGTCATCTTGTTGGGCCGGCCGTACACGTCCTCGATCTTGCCCAGTTCCTGGTTGGCCACCACCATGCAGCCGCCCTTGCTCCGTCCCCCCGTCAGGGCCGCTAATTGAACCTACCCGATTTCCCTCATTTGTCGGCGAAATAGCCCGGCCGCGTCCGGACGGTGGCACCCGACTGGTCGACCTCGACCCGGACGGCCCGCCATTGCCGGCCGGCACCGGGCTTCGCCGGGGCGTAATAAGAGAGGCTGTAGAGCGTCCGAAGTTCCGCCACGACGCGTTGGTAGACCCCCTCCAGGTCCTCCACCCGATCGGCCTGGAAGCGGATGCCCCCCGTCCCCTCCGCCAATTGGTCGATCTGCTGCCGGGCGGTCTTGTACGCGAGACTGGAAATGTTGCGCTTGATCACGACCTGTTCGTACTCGGTGTCCAGGTAGATCGGAAAGATCGTGACCTGCCCGCCGACCGCGCGGTCCAGGACTTCCTGGAACGTGTGCTTGGTGGTGTAATCGTCCGGGCTCTGGAGCACGTTGTCCACGCCGTCGGAGAGAACCACCAGCACCTTGCGCCCCCCGCTCTGCTCATCCAACTCGTCGAGGCTGTACCAGAGAGCGTCGTAAAACGCCGTCCCTCCGCCCCGGTTCTTGATCCCTTTCACGCGGTCGCGCAGCGCCTTGCGGTCCGTGGAGAAGCCGCACACCTGCATGTAGCGGCTGGTGAATGCGGCGATGGCCACCCGATCGGACGGAGCCAGTGATTCCACGAAGCGGATCGCCGCCTGCTTGAGGATGTCCGTTTTTTTCTCCGTGCTGCCGCTCAGGTCCAGCAGGAGAAAGAGGGTCAGCGGCGCCGTCTGCGGTTGGAAGTGGGTGATTTCCTGCGGGGTGCCGTCTTCGAACACCCGGAAATTCTCCCGGGTCAGACCGCCGACGGACGCTCCTTTTTCATCCGCCACGCGCACGTTGAGGTTCACAAGGCGGGAATCCACCCGGAGCCGGAAGCCGCCGTCCGACCGGGATTCGCCATGAACACCGCCGGCTCCCTTTGGCCGGTCCGGCGCCGGCCGATCGGCGGCGGCGCTCTCCATCGGGGCGCTCTCTTCACCCGCCAGCCGGATGTCGCCGGAACGGGACCGCAGGATCACCGGCGTCCCGCCCCGGTTGAACCGGCCGTACAATCCATGAGTGTCTCCCGGGCCAAAAAGCTCCAGCGGCAGGCGCACATCCACCGTGCCGCTGAGGCTGCGGACCGCGACGTCGGCATCCATGCCGGAGGCCAGCCGGCACAGGATGGCGCCGGAATCGGTCTCCGCCACCACACCTGCGGCCAATCCGAAGATCTGCACGGCGCCGGATTCCGTCCGGATGTCCACCCGCGTGGTCGCGGGCACCTTCACCTCCAACCGGATCAGTTCGCCGGCCGGCAATCCCGGCTGCACCCAAACCTGCAGCTCGTCGGGTGATGGCCGGGAATAGCCGATTGCCTGGGCAACCATCTGATCCGGATCCCTCGGCTCCTGCCCCGATTCGGGACCGGCCCCCCATGGAAATCCCTGGATCAGGATTTCTGCCTCATCCCCGGTGCGGACGCTCACATCCCCACCGGGATTGTGGATCCAGACCTGCCGAATCGTGCCGGGGAACCGCGACTGGGCCGTCGTCCATCCACCCAGCAGGATGGTCAGAAGAAACACTCCGCCCGTCACCCTACGGGTGCAGCGGGTTCTCCCCAGGCATAAATCACCCTGCATAGTGATACCCTCAGTTCAGATAAACGAGGCAAACGGCCGGATTGTTCAATAAAATGAATTCATCACCCAATCGGATGGTCAGCCGACACGGAACCGCCACGCGGCGGGAGCCGGGCGCACGTCCCTCCAGCGGCTACCGGCGCCGGCGCAGCTCGTTGATCAGCTCCATCTGGATCTCCTGGATCTCCACCAGCCGCTCCCACTGGTGCGAGAGGAGATGATCGATCTTCTGGTGCAGATGGCGGATTTCCAGCTCGGCTTTCAGGTTGACCTGATAATCGTGCATGGCCCGGAGGCGGTCGCGGCTCTCCTGCCGGTTCTGGCTCATCATGATGATCGGCGCCTGGATGGCGGCCAGGCACGACAGGACCAGGTTCAACAGAATGAACGGGTACGGATCGAACGGGCGCACGGTCAACACCCAGGTGTTCACGGCGATCCAGAGGACCAGAACGACCGCGAATCCGAGGATGAAGCGCCAACTCCCCCCGAAATCGGCCATCCGGTCGGCCAACCGCTGTCCGACGGTCAAACCGGCCTGGATGTCTTCCTCCGGATTGCGGGAGAGAATTTCCTGCTGGCGAAGGCTTTCGATGACCTCCTTTTCCAGATCGGTCAATTCGCCTTTTTCCTTCTCCAGGATGGCCTGCACGAACTTGTGGCGGTAGCGCTGCAGGTCGTCCAGGCAGATCCAGCCATCCTCCACCCACTTGCCGGTCTCGCTAATGATCTGCTCCGCCACGGCGGGGCGGACCAGAACGCCGGGCCGCAGGTCCGCGGCGCGTGTGCTGCCGCAGATCTGGCAGCTTCGGGTGCGGTGTCCGCCGGTCTGGTTCATGGGGTTCTCCTTCCGGAAATCCGCTCTTCCATCTTCGAAAACAACAAATCCTCGGGAGTCTACATCAAAAAAACCGGGACAGCCACAGATAGACGTTCGCCGGATAGCGGAAAGGCAGATTGCTCCCGGGAACCTCGATGCCGCCGAACTCGCTGCCGGTGGCGCCGGCGTACAGGTTGGCGCCTGCCGTGAGTTGCACATTGGGAGCCGCGTCCCAGACCACGCGGGGCTGGAAGACGGCCGAAGGGTCATCGGCGTTGACGATGACGCTGAAATACAGGTTGCACAGGGAGTGCGTTTCCACCTGGAGGCCGCCGGCCAGGTACATCCGGCCGATGGTGTAGAGCTCGCCCCGGCGCAGGCGGTCCACCAGGGCGGGGTCGGCCAGGGCTTCGGCATAGGGCGGTCCGCCGAGGCCGTTGTAGTAAGCCTCCACAAACCCGTACGTATTCCGCCCGCCCCAGGTCCAGGAATAGTCCATGTTGGTCACGGCCGACCAGAACCCGTCCAAGCGCGGCGAATCGTCCACGCGGGTCCAGGTCACGTTCACCCGCCAGGCCGCCCCGCCGGCGTAGCCCACGGCGCCGCCGCCCAGGACCGGCTGCCCGTAATGGGCCGCGGCCAGAACATCGAACTCGGTGGTGCCCCGGGCAAAATGCCACTTGCCGGCCAGGGAGGACTGGTCGGCGCGGATCCCGCCGCTCGCCGGATCGCGCCGCGGGATCGCCAGCGACTGCAGGCTGCCGGCGCCGCCCAAGGGCAACTCCATCGACACCATGTCTTCGCCCACCTTGTAGTCCCGTTCGAAATCGGTGGGGGCGAAGGGATTGAAGATATCCATGGGATTGAAGACCATCCCGTTGCCCCAGCTCACCGCCTGCCGCCCGATCCGCACGGTGCCCCAATCAGGCTTCAGGGTCAGGCGGAGTCGGTCCAGCCGCTGATAGGCCGCGCCCCGATCGTTGTCGGTGATGACCCAAGTCAGGTCCAGCAGCTGCCGCTGGTCGGAAGGCGGCCGGCCGGCGTTCCACCCCGGCCAGGAGATGCCCCCGTCGCTGAGCTCCCGGCTCCGGGTCCAGGTGTCGCCGCCGGCGGCGGCCAGGACGTAATGGGTCTCGAACTCCCCCCAGGAACCGAAGTACAGGTGGTTCTTGAGCCGCAGTTCCCCGTAACCGTCGCCGTAGGCGCCGGTTCCCACGGGCTGGAAGATGCTGTCGTCCGGCATCCAGCTGACGCTGCCCCGCAGCTTCAGATGGCCGCCCCATTCGCCGAAGGAACCGCTCCCGATAGTGTCCGCAGATGACGCCGGGTCCGCCGGTTGGGTGCTCCCGCCGTCATCCGACTGTTTCGACGGGGAGCCCGAATCGGAAGACGAACCGGGGACCGGCTTCGCCGTCAAGGACGATTCATCAACCGGGGGCCGGCTCGCGGGCGAATCCTGCCCCCTGACCGGACCGGCGACAAGCGTCCCCAGCAGCAGGAGCAGGCTCAGGGAAATGATCCGGCCCCGGCCGGTCCGCCGCCGTCTCATTCGCGCCCCTCGTCGCCGGCAACCCGGCCGTCCTTGAGGTGGACCAACCGGCGGGCGAAGTGCATGACCATGGGATCGTGGGTGGAAAACACGAAGGTGACCCGCCGTTCCTCGTTCATCCGGCGCATCATCTCCAGCAGGGCGGAACCGGTGGCCGAATCCAGGTTGGCGGTGGGCTCGTCGGCCAGCACCAGGGCCGGCTCGGCCACCAGCGCGCGGGCCACGGCCACCCGCTGCTGCTGCCCCCCCGACAACTCGTGCGGCCGGCGGCGGTGCAATCCAGCCAGCCCCACTTCGTCGAGGATCTCGGCGGCCCGCCGGTGGCGCTCGTCCGCCGGCACCCCCTGCAATTCCAGGATGAACTCGACATTCTCGCGGGCCGACAGGACCGGGATGAGGTTGTATGCCTGAAAGACAAAACCGATCCGACGGAGGCGCAGACCGGCCAGCTCGCCCCGGCTCATCGCGCCCAGGTCCCGGCCATCCACCCGCACCTGGCCGGAAGTCGGCCTGTCCAGGGCCCCGATCAGGTTGAGCAGCGTGGTCTTGCCGGAACCGGAGGGACCGGCCAGGGCCAGGAATTCCCCCTTCCCGACGAGCAGGTCCACGCCGTTCAAGGCGGCCACATCCACGCCCCCCTGACGGTACACCTTGGACAATTCCCGACACTCCACCAATGTCCCGTCGTCGTCTCGATCCATGATCCCTTCCTCTTCTTCACTGATGGGTCAGGGCTTCCACCGGCGTGAAACGTCCCGCCCGAATCGCGGGGTAGCAGCTCACCAACAGGCCGAGCCCCATCACCACGAGATTGGCCGCCAGGAAATCGCCGGAGGCCAGCTCCGGGCGGATCACCCGGGACATGCCGAAATACTCCGATCCCGCAGCCAGCGCCGACAGGTCGATGCCCGTCCTGGCCAGCAGGGCCACCGTGGCCAGGCCCGCCGCGTTGCCGAGGGCCACACCCACCAGGAGCAGGAGAGCCGATTCGGTCAGCACATCGCGGACGATGCCGGACGGGCGCATCCCCAACGCCTGCATCAGGCCGAATTCCCGCATCCGCTCGTACACGGCCATCAGGGTGGTGTTCACCAGGCCGAATCCCATGGCCGCGAACACCACGACATACCACATCAGCATGAATCCGTTGAAAATGCCCAGGTAGGCATCGAGCAGTGGCAGCAATTCCCGCCAAGTCTGGATTTCACATCCGGCGGGGAGGTTGCCGCGGAGACGCCCGGCTACCGCGGACACCGCACCCGCCCTCGGAAGGAGCACGGCGAATTCGGACACGGCGTTCCCCAAGCCGAGCATCCGCTGGGCGGCCGCTTTCGTCACGAAGACATACCGCTCCTCGGTGGCCTGCAGTTCGGCCCGGTACACGCCGACGATCTGGAAGGAAGCGGAGGCGATCTGCCCGTCGGTCGACTGGGACATGAGCACCAGCCGGTGTCCCAGCCGGGTCTCGAACTTGTCTGCCAGCGCCCGGCCGATCACTATGGCGTTGGGATCGTCCTCGCGAAGGTACCGTCCCTCGCGCACGGAACGGCCGATGAACGACACCCCTGCCTCGGCGGCCGGATCGATGCCCACCAAAGTCACCCCGGTGGAGTGCCGGGCGTTGGAGGCGACGGCGGTCACCCGAACCCGGGATGTCCAGCGTGCCCCTGTCGGCAGGTCGCGGCGCAGCACGTCCGCCACTTTGTCCGGTGTTTCCAGGCGGTGTTCGATGGCCGGGTCGTCCCGGTAGCCGGCGGCATGCACCTGGATGTGCCCGGTCAGGGTGGCGATCCCGTTGCGGAGCATCTCGGCCACCATGCCCCGGCTGAGGGCGCCCAGGCTGAGGTTGCTCCACACCCCGATGCCCACCGCCGCCAGGATCACGGCGGTGCGCCGGGGGTTGCGCCAGATGTTCCGCCAGGCCATTTGCAGGTGCATGCTCATTCCTCCGGAGACCGAGCGACGTCAGGCGTGGGTGAGGGCCTCCACCAGCCGTAACCGATGAACGCGCAGCGCCGGCAGCAGGGCGGTCACCAGGGTGAGTGCGAACACCAGTCCGGGTCCGATCGTCAGGGACAGCCAGGAAAGACGGGGGTACAGCCTATCGGGCAGGCCGTATTGCTGCAACAGGCCCGAGGTGTCGCTGAACCCGATGCCCCGGGCCTGGAAAAAGGCGGTGACCGCCACGCCGATCAGAACCCCCGCGACGATCCCCAGGCCGGTCATGAGGACGGATTCCAGCATCAGGATCCGGGTCAGGCGGCCGGGGGCCGTCCCCAGGGCCATCATGACGCCGAATTCCCGCGTCCGCTCCAGCACGGCCATGAGAAAGGTGTTGAGGATGCTGAAGGCCACCACCACCACCAGAATCAGGTAGAAGATCAAGCCGCTGGTCAGGTCGATGGTGATCCCCTCCACCAACCCCGGCATCAATTCCTTCCAGTCCAGGACCACCATGCGGCCCGCCGGATCGATCCGGCGCAATCCTTCCTGGACGGAACGTTTGAGCGCCGCCAGACGGTCCAGGTCATTCCCCGCCACGACCACCTCGTGGACGCCGCCGGCCATGCTGAAAACGTCCTCGAAATCTTGCAGGGGGATCTCCAGGGTCGACCGGTCGAAGTCATCCTGGCCGGAGCGGAAAATGCCCCGCACGCGGACCGTCGTGGCCGCCACGGAACCGTCCCGTCCCTGGCCCAGCAGCACCAGCTCATCGCCGATCCCCGCCTGCAGGTTGCGGGCGAGGATCTCTCCCACCAAGGCACCGCCGGCATCCTCCGGCCCGAGGTAGCGGCCCCGGCGGATCAGCCGCCGGATCGTGGAGACCTGCGCCTCCCGTTCCGGGTCGATGCCGATGACCAGCGCGCCATGGGTCCGGTCCCTGGAGGAGACCAGAGCGAAGGCCTGCGACCGAAACGTCCAGGCACGGACCTCCGAGATCCCCCGCAACATCCGGCCGACCGCCTCCGGATCGGATATCGCCAGGCGGATCTCCGGCCGGGCCCGATAGCCCTTGGCCTGGATTTGGAGGAAGCCGGTGTACGCCCCGACGGCGAAATCGATCATGGTGTCGTAGCTGCCGAGCTGGAAGGAGAGCATGAACACGAGCAGGACGCAGGCAAAGGCGATGGCCCCCATCGTCAGCAGGGATCGCCGGGGGTGCCTCCAGATGTTACGCCAGGCCAGGGTGCGGTCGAGGGGCATGAAGTTCACCGGGGCGGATGGCGGAGAGCCGGCTGGGTGAAGTACTGGTCCGGCAGATCCGCGGGGAAATCCAGGAATTTGTACTCCAGGCGCGTATAGGACCCGGGCTCATCCGCCTTGCTCATGGTCCAGACCCGCGGAAACAGCTTGCCGCCCAGGAGGCGGATATCCGAGCATTTCAAGGTCTTCACCAACTGGCGGTCCTCGTCGTAGAAGGATTCTTCGAGGACGATGTGGTCGGCGCGGATTTTCAGCCGCTGCATGCCCCAGATCACCGGCGCGCCCGGCTTGGGCACGGATTGAATCAGGTAAACCGGCTGGCCGCCGTCCGTCTCCGTACCGACCACCTGGTGGGTGTAATCATCCAGCAGGCTGCTGCTCTTGGCAAGATCGTTGTTGGAGAAATCGGAGCCCATCCAGGACTGGGCCATCATAGACGGGGGGATCTTGATCGTCCGGTCGACCTTGGGATTGTACATCCACATCTCCACGCCCTTCTTGAGCGTCCCGTTACCCTGGTCCTTGGGCGGGGCGAGGATGATGAAGATGCTGTCGTCGCGCCCCTTGGTCCAGGCCTTGATCGTGACGGTGCGCTCCCAGTCGGGTCGATGGATCGTCATGTCGACGACGGCGACGGAGGCGGCGCCCCGCATGTAGGCATGCGCCGCTTCCACGATCGCCGCCGCATTCGGCCGGACCTGCCCCGGCAGCCAAGCGGCCAGCAACGGCAGCACCAGTCCAACAAACCATCTCTTTGATCTCTGGAAAAGTGCCGGAGGAGGCGGAGCGCCTTCCGGCCGGGTTTCGGTTGGAACGGACATGATCGTCTCCGGCTGGCCAGCGGGCCATTGCTCCTGACCATATCAGCCGGGATGGACGCTGTCAACCACCGATCGAGCTTCCGGGCTGCGGTTTGCGGCGCACACCGCGCCGCCCCGGCGCGGGCCGATCTGGCTGCCGCCTTGACCGAACTATCCTGCGACCCGCCACTACGTCCTGCGTCCAGGGGCCGCGGTCTAGGTCGGGAACTGTGACAGAGCCCGGCACAGTTGCGTTATGTGACAGAGCCTGGCATCATCACGCCCGGCACCACCGTCAGACACATGCCGCTCACTTGGCCGGCCAGGCCGTGCCCAGGAGGTACTGGTCAAACCAGGACGTGTAGTCCTTTTTCGTGACGAAGTTGGTCAAGCCGATGAAGTGCCTTGTCTCGGCGCATTTGAACTGGAAATTCTTCAGGAACGCCTTCAACACGATGAAGAAGGCATCGTCACCGATCTCCTGCCGGAGCGCATGCAGGACCAGGGGCCCCTTGTTATAGAGCAATCCGATCCGATCGTCCCACCCCTTCTCGCCCGAGAGCTGATTGGCCAGATAGATCGTGCCCTTCTCTTTCACCGGGGAAGAACCGGACTTCCAATCATGGATCGCCTTGTCGAAGTCGGCCTTGTCGCGGAGATGGCCCATGGCCACAGCGGAGTAATACTCCGCCACCGACTCGGAGATCCACTGGTCCTCATCGGCTCCCAGCAGCGCCACATCCCCCCACCACTGGTGCGCGATCTCGTGCGCCAGGCGGGCGTTGATGCCCTCAGAGAACAGCTTGCTCAGATCGTCCTGCATCGGCGTGAAGGCTTCCTGGGTGATGAACACGATTCCCGACGGCGCCTGCCCGTAGCCATAGTCATTCAACTCGATCAGCTTGAGTTCCCTGAAGGGGAAATCTCCCAGATAAGGGCGATAAAAATCCAGGAAACCGAAGGTGAGGTTCGCCAGTTTCTTGGTGGCCATGTCGTTGGCCATGGCGTATGAGGATACCGAGATCGTCAGCCCTGCGCGGGTCTCGGAGTATGTCCGGTATTTCCCCGCCAGGATGACGGGTAGCTGAACGGGCTTCTCCTCCCGGAACTCGGCGCAATTCAATCCCTGCTCTTCCCACTGCCGGATTGTCTGGCCGTTCGTGAACGGGACGAACGGCTTGGCGACCTTGCAGACCGCGTGGTAGGTGAACGCCTGCATCTCCAGCCGGTGCGGCATCGGATACCACGGCGCCGTGCCCAGTTCCCAATAGTTGTCGTTGCCCGGGCGGAACAGTACATCCCCCGAGGCCTTGAATTTCAGCACCACCGACTCGCCGGCGGCATAGGTCCGGGGAAGTTGCACCACGAGATAATTGTTCTGGTGGAAAAACGGCGCGGCTTCCCCGCTGTCCAGCTGGACAGAATGCAGAACGTATTCATGCTCGTCAGGCGTCCCCGAGGCGCCCGACGTGCCCATGCGGCGGCTCCAGAGACGAAGCCCCAGGGTCCGGAGGGGCGACTGGATCTGGAACGTCTCGACGGCTTCCAGTTCCGCCCGAAAACCCATGGGATTCACCAAAGTGAGGTCCACCGAGGAGAGCCGAAACCGCTGGGGGAACGGTTCCAAGCGTTTTCTACCGATGGGCTGGATGCTGAGTTCGTCGTCATAGCGCCGATCCTTCAGGAAGGAGATGCGGCTCTGCAATTTGTTCATCACGGAGATCCATTCCCTGCCGCTGATCAGGGGATCGAAGACATACCGGAGATCGTTCCGCTGGGCCTTGATCTCCGCCACGATCACCGGCTGGGAGATCGTCTCCAAACGGGCCTGGGCCATCAGCTGGGGATAGCTCAAGCCCTGATCCTCCGCGAACCGGGACTGATGGCGGGCGAACGCCTCCGCACCCGAACAACCGGCTGCAGATTCCGGGGGCGCCGTGCCGTCGAAGAGGACCGCGCCATCCCCCGAGGTGAGAATCAGGACACTCTCCACAGGATCGCCGATCCCGCCCCCCGTATCGACCCGGTATCTAGAGACACGCTCCGCGTTAGTCCTGAAGACCGCCAACTCCAAGGGATCAGCGGAAACATAACGGAAGGTGCCCTGCCCCGCAAAGAACGCGCCGACCACCGCCCCATCCACTCTTAGGGGATAGAGGCGCCCCGCGGTGAAACTCAAGGCGAGATGCCCCGATTGAAATAACTTTCCCGCGGCATCGACGCCGTCACCGGACACCGCAAGTTGGAGGAAGGCTTGGCCTCGCTCGGCCACGTCCATGGCGAGGCAAGCCGAGCCGCTAAATCCGCAGATGACCAGAAGGAGGATCGCCACCCGATTCCAACGATGCGACATAATCTGACTCCATGCAAAAGGTTGATCATCAGCCACCCCGGAGAGGCGAGAGCCTCATGGGATGTCTGATGGATTTCTGTGATATCTTGAATTGTACTCGTTCGGGGGGACCTGTCAATTCCTGGAGGACGATCCGTGGGAAATAAAAAAAGCGGACAATCCCTCTTCCCCTATCATGGGGCCTACGGGACTGTCCGCTTGATTCTGGGATCGGGCTGGGTGTGGCCCGAAAGGTTTACCAGCGCTTGCGCGGGCCGCCTTCGTCGCGACGGGGCTGGGCCTCGTTCACCTTGATCGGCCGGCCGTCGAGCTCGGTGCCGTTCAGGGCGTCCATGGCCGCCTTGGCCTCTTCCGCGTTCGGCATGGTCACGAAACCAAAGCCGCGGGCGCGACCGGAGTCGCGGTCGGTCGGGATGGCCACTTCGCTCACTTCGCCGAACGAAGCGAACTTCTGGCGGAGCCGATCCTCGGTGGTGGAGAAAGACAGGTTGCCAACATAGATCTTCATGCAATGCCTCCTGGGGCGTGACCGTCACGCCGGCACGAGGCACTTGCGGACGTCACAAAAATAGTCTGGAGCAGGCCCTACCGGGCGCACTCCGCGCCGAATTATACGCTTCTTCCAGAAAAAGCAAACACTTTTTTTAGGTCCCAAAGCATTTTTTTCGGTATTTTTGCCCCTACTCCGACGCGATGGTGTACCGGATGAGGGTGCCGTCGCAGAAAACGGCCTCCACCCGCTCCCCGCCCTGCCGGTACACGCATGTCAGGAGGTTCAGGCTGCCCTCCGTCTTCTCGGACATGGAGACGGGGCTGCCCAGGACCGCTTCCACCTCCTCGCGCGACATACCCTTCCGGATCGTGGCGGGCGCGCTGGTCGCCGGCAGGACGGCTTTCCCGGCGCTAGCGGACGCTCCCGCGGCAGACCCGCCGCTCCCGGGCTCGGAGAAGTCCACCCAGCGCTCGAGTGCCTTCATGATCCGCTCCGGGGTGAGGTCCTGCGCCGTGAGGCGGCTGCCGAAATAGAGGTTGAAACGGGAGCCGCCCTGCAGGCGTTTCTGCTGGATGAGGTCCGCCCGGGCCGCCGCATCGGCCATCGCCGCCCGGCGGTTGCGATCGTCGTCCCGCTCCCTCCGCCAGCGGAGGTCGTCCAGCTCCTGCTTGATCAGGCTCTTCTTCTTGGGATCCTGCTCGTTGTCGAAGGCCTTCTCCAAGTCCTTCTCCCGCTGGGATTTCTCCTGGGGGGTGAAGTGGACGCTGGTGTCCGTGTCGTCCCCCACGGTCCCGTACCCGCCGCCGCCCAGTTGGAACTCGATCATGTCCTTCTTGGCCTTGACCTTGGTCACCAGCACGGAATCGCCGTCGGCCAGGGCCACGCCGTAGCTCTTCAGCCGCTTGGCATAGCTGTTGTAATCCAGCTGGGACCCGCCGCCGGGAAAGACGTCGACATCGATCCCGGCGTTGGTGGCCGGGCAGTCTATCTTGACGGCCACCTTCCGGCCCTCGAAGCGGTTCTTCAGGGCCTGCTCGTCCTGGGCCTGTACGCCAAGCCCGAATCCGGCGGCCAGAATCAGCGACAGGATCCATCCGCGCATGGGCGAACCTCCTTGGAGTTCTCGAACGCCCGGGCCCGGACCGAAACCCACCACATCCCGCGGCATGTGCCGTGCGCCGGGCCAAGGGTATCTCGATTTCAACCGCCATGGTACACCAACGGCGATTGGGGGACAAGCAAGCGTTCCCCCGCCATCAGGCGATAGCCCGTTCCAGCACGAGTGAACAGGTTCTGAGGTACACAACCGGTCATGAACAACACGGTGATCCAATCGGGGTCGGGATCGGCATTGGAATCGGGGGCGACTCGTGAATCGATGCCGATACCGATACCGACCCCGATGAGAGCAGAGCGCTATTTCCAAGTAAGCCGGTTGCTTTTGCAAGGCGGTTTTGCTACCGTAACGAAACGATTTCCAACAAGGAGGAGGTCCCATGCAGCTGGAGCGAATTCAAGCCGCCCTGCGGGAGCAGAAGCTGGACGGGTGGCTGTTCTACGATCACCACAACCGCGATCTGCTCGCCTATAAAATCCTGGGGCTGGACGGCACCAAGATGACCAGCCGGCGGTGGTACTATTTCATCCCGGCGCAGGGCGCCCCCGGCAAACTGGTCCACGCCATCGAATCGGCCAAGCTGGACAGCCTCCCCGGCGACAAGCATGTCTACCTGCCCTGGACGGAGCAGCAGGCCCTCCTGCGGCAGCTCCTCGGCAGCGCCAAGCGGGTGGCCATGCAGTACTCCCCCAACAACGCCATCCCGTACATCTCCATCGTGGACGGCGGCACCATCGACCTGATTCGCAGCTTCCGCGTGGAGGTGGTCTCCTCCGCCGACCTCGTCCAGATGTTCGAGGCGGCCATCACCCCAGAGGATTTCGAAACCCACCTCGAAGCCGGTCGCCGCATCCACGCCGTCCTGGACCGGACCTTCGCCGAGGTGCGCCGGCGCGTCCTCGCCGGCGGGGAACCGACCGAGTACGAGATCCAGCAGTTCATGATCGGCCTGTTCACGGAGAACAACCTCACCTGCCACAACGAATTCCCCATCGTGGGCGTCAACGCCCATGCCGCCGACCCCCACTACGAGCCCACCCCGGAGAAGGCCCTGCCGATCCGCGAGGGGGACTTCCTGCTGATCGACCTGTGGGCCCGGCTGGACCAGCCGCGCTCCATCTACTTCGACATCACTTGGACCGGCTACCTCGGGGACCCGATCCCGCCGAGGTACAACGAGGTCTTCCAGATCGTCCGCGCCGCTCGCGACCGGGCCGTCGAATTCGCCCGGGAGCGATTCGCCGCCGGCAAGACGGTCTATGGCTGGGAGGTGGACGACGCCTGCCGCACGGTCATCGACAAGGCCGGCTACGGCCGCTACTTCATCCACCGCACCGGCCACTCCATCGGGGAGGCGGTCCACGGCAACGGCGTCAACATCGACAACCTGGAGACCAAGGACGAGCGGCGTCTCGTCCCGGGGATCCTCTTTTCGGTGGAGCCGGGCATCTACCTGCCGGGCGAGTTCGGCGTCCGCTCCGAGATCGACGTCTTCATCAACCACAATTCCGAGGTGGTCGTCACCGGCCCGCAACAGGCGGAGCTGGTGAAGGTCCTCCACGGATGAGCCCCAGGAGGCACACATGTCCAGCTACATCTTCCTGTTCGTGATCCTGGCCTACCTGCTGGTCCTGACGGCGTTCAACTTTTACCGGTCCCGCCGCGTGAAGACGCAAGAGGACTTCATGGTCGCCGGGCGGCAGCTCAGCCTGACCACCATGGTCTTCACCCTGGTCTGCACCTGGATCGGCTCCGGCACGTTCATCGCCGGCGCGGAGTACGCATACTACGCCGGCTGGAGCGCCATCTGGCAGCCCGCCGGCGCCTTCCTCGGCATCGCCATCATCTACTTCGTGGCCGCCAAGATCCGCACCTTCGGCCAGTACACCGTGGGCGACATCCTCGAGGTGCGCTACGGCAAGTTCGCCCGCCTGTTCGGCGCCATCGCCCTGATCATCGCCTTCACCACCATCGTGGCCTACCAGTTCCGGGCCGGCGGCTACATCCTGAACGTGGTGACGGACGGGGGAGTCTCCCTGGAAGTCGGCCAGGGGATCGCCGCCGCCTTCGTCATCCTGTTCGTGGCAGTCGGCGGCATGGTGGCCGTGGCCCACACCGACCTGCCCAACGGCATCATCATCATCCTGGCCAGCTGCCTGGCCCTGCCGTTCGTGGTCCTGGCCGCGGGGGGCTGGTCGCACATCCACCAGGTCCTGCCGGCCGGGCACTTCGAGGTGTTCTCGCCGGACTTCGGCCGTTTCCCCGCCCTGAAGGGTTTCTCATACTTCCTGTCGACGCTTCTGCTGTTGATGGGTGTTCAATCCATGTACCAGAAGTTCTACGCCGCCCGGTCGCCCCAGGATGCCAAGCGCGCCGTGGCCATCTGGATCGTGGGCACCATCGTGGTCGAGACCATCGTCATCGCCATCGCCGTCTTCGCCGGCTCCTACAACCTCGAGCACGCCACCAACTGGGACCCCCGGTCGCTGGTGCTGAACGCCGCCCGGCATATGGTGCCCGTCCCGGTGGGCGTGCTGCTGCTGGGCGCCGCCTGCGCGGTGGTCCTCTCCACGGGCATGAACTACCTGCTCTCCTCCAGCTCCAACGTGATGCGGGACATCTACCAGCGCATGATCCGGCCCGACTTCGATCCCGCCAAGATGGTCGCGCTGCAGAAGATCTTCGTGGTGGTCATGGGCGTGTGCGCCTTCCTGATGATCTTCGTCCCGACCGCCCTCAAGCTGCAGATCTCGGTGCTCCAGTACGCGTACTTCGCCTACACTCTCTACGGCGTGGCGGTGACCCCGGCGCTGTTCGCGGCGCTGACCTGGAAGCGGGCCACCCGCGCGGGCGGGCTCGCCTCCATCGTCGGCGGCACCCTGGCCACGATCTTCTTCGAGATCGTGCTGCCCCGGATCGCCCCGTCGGTGATGGTCGCCGCCAAGGCCGACAGCTACTTCGGCGCCGACCCGTGGGGCATCCCGAGCATCTACCCGGCGCTGGCGATCTCCCTGGTGTCCCTGGTGGTGGTGTCCTACCTGACCCCGGCGCCCGACCAGGCGACGCTGGAGAAACTGTTCCCGGCCAAGTCCTGACGGCCCGGGCCGACCAAGGATTCGTCCGCACATTTCTCCCCGGGGCCAAGCTCATGGCCCCGGGGATTTTTATTTTTGTGGATCGAATTCAGAATCCTGAGCCATCCGGGTGGCCACCCGTCACCGGTCACCCGTCATCGGTCGCCGCTCAGATCCCCAACGATTCCACAACCTGTGCGAAAAAGTGGTCGGTGAAGCCGGCGATGTAGTAGACGATCACCCGGTACTTCGGCATCTCGCCGGTGCCGATCATCTCCTGGTAGCGGCGCGGCAGGCGCGACGGCTCCCGGTCGTAGACCTCGAACAGTTGGAGGATCTTCTGCATGTCCGCCTCCCGGCGGGCCAGGATCTGCGGGTGGCTGTAAAAGCGGGCCCGCAGGAAGCCCTTCAGGGTGCGCACCCACTCTTCCATTTCGGCCGAGTACCCCACCAAGCGGACGGGCGCCCGCCGGACGTCGTCGACGGTCTCGACGCGGTGGGCGGAGATCCGGCGCCGGATCTCGCCGATCATGTCCCGCACCATGGCGTTCATCATTCGGCGGAGCGTCTCGTTGAAGATCAGCTTGGCGTGTGCCTGGGGATGGCGGTTCCTCATCTCCAGGAACACCTGACGGAACGCGGAGAGCTGTTCCAGGATGTCGCCCTCCAGGGTGACGAACTTGGTCTCCAGGGCGTCGTCGAGGTCGGAGTGGCTGTAACAGATCTCGTCGCAGAAGTCTACCAGCTGGGCTTCCAGAGGCGGGTGAAGCTCCGGCTGGAAACCGGCCAGCACAGAATCGCCTTCCGGGAAGCTTTCCCCGGAGTGCTTGACGATGCCCTCCCGCACCTCGTAGCTCAGGTTGAGGCCGGGGCAGCCCGCGTACTTCTGCTCGAACTCGTCCACGATGGTGAGGGTGTGACGGTTGTGCTCGAAGGCCCCGCCGAAGCGGCGGCAGATCTCGTTGAGCACGTCCTCGCCGGAGTGGCCCAGCGGCGGGTGCCCGAGGTCGTGGGAAAAACCCACGCAGGCGGCCAAGTCGGGGTTCAGTCCCAGGTGGGAGGCCACCGACCGGCACAGGGTGGCCACCTCGATGCTGTGGGTCAGCCGGGTGCGGTGGTGGTCGGAGTGGCGCCCCGTGATGACCTGGGTTTTGCCCGCCAGCCGCTTGAAAGCCCGCGAGTGGATGACCCGGTCGATGTCCCGCTCGTACAGTCCCCGTTCGGAGTCGAAGGGGTCCTCGGGGAAACGCCGCCCCCAGGAATCTTCCTCGTGCATGGCATACGATTTCAACATGGATCCCTCTGGCCGGCGCCGATCTGGAAGATCATGGTACCGCAGAATAGAGGTGGAATCCACCGGGAATCCGGCCGCCCCGCCGCTCCCCGGAAGCCGGGTGGCCGCCTGCCCGATTCGGCCTTGATTTCAGGCCCCCGGCAGCATAGAATGGCCGCATGATGCGCAAACTGATCCGCCCCACGCGGGAAGAACTCGAAAAACTGAAGAAACAGTACAGCCACTCCTCGATGGTCGCCCGGGTCCGCACCCCGCCGGAGTCCACCGGCGATGAGGTGAATTACCTCCGGCAGCACAGCGACCACCACACGCCCATGGTCCTGAAGCTGACGAGCGGCGAGGAAGTCCGCGGCTGGATCGAGTACTACGATCTGTATTTCGTCCGTGTCACAGTGGACCGGGGGCCGAACCGGTTCGTGTACAAAAAGGACATCCTCTATCTGCACGAGGACCTCGAAGCCATGCGCCGGCGGCGCTCCGTCCACGACAAGCCTCATCCCTTCCATCAATCCAGGCGCTGAACAAGCCTGATTCCCACCCTTCTTCCGATCCAACGTCGGACGTTGAACGTCGAACTATGAACGCTGAACGGAGAACGCAGAAAAGAGTTTCAGGATTCCCGTTCAGCGTTCGGCGTTCAAAGTTCGACGTTCGACGTTCGGATCTCCGATCCCTCAGATCTTGTGCAGGGTGACGTGAAAGATGTTGTAGGCCCAGTTCAGCAGCACCACGGCGATGGCCAGCACGATCGCCGCGATCTTCTCCCACCGCCCCAGCACCACCCGGACCGCCGGCCACTTCCAGATCCGGTGCCCGATCATGAACACGATGATCCCCAGCACGTAGAAGAACACGGCGACCCCCAGCGGTGAGACCGCCAGGGCCCGCAAGAACTCGCCGTGGGTCATGTGGATGAAGCAGGTGGTCATGCCGCAGGTGGGGCACGGCAGCCCGGTGATGGCCCGGAAATGGCAGAGGGTGAACGGCAGGGCCTTGAAGGGAAAGAACCGGGCCAGCACCAGGCCGATGATTCCGAGGATGCCCAGCGCGTGCATCCCTTCCATCTTCCCCGGATTGTGGTTCAGGACAAACTTCATATCAGAACAATTTGAAGGTGATCCGGAGGTACTGCTTCGGGTTCTTCCGGATGTCGTACACCAGCTTGGCCAGTTCGGACAGAGCCTGGTTCAGGTTGTCGTAGAGCTGCCGGTCTTTCAGCAGCTGCCCGAGGGTGCCCTGCCCCTGGTCGATCTGCTCGAGGATGAGGCGGATGCGCTTCAAGGTGTCGCGGGTCTCCACGAAGACGGCGTCGTCCGTGGTGAGCTTCCCGAGGGTGCCCTCGCCCTGGTCGATCCGGGCGATGACCCGGTCGATCTTGGCCGAGACATCGCGCAGGTTGTTGTACAGTTCCGGGTCCTTGATCAGCTTGTTGACCGTCCCCTCGGACTGGTTCAGCCGCTGCACGAACTGCCGCAACTCGGTGGTGGTCGAGGTCAGCTCGTTGTACAGGGTCTTGTCGCGGATGAGGCTGCCGACCGTCCCCTGGCTCTCGTGGATGTCTGTCATCACCATGCCCGCGCTCTTCACCGTGTGGTCAAGGCTGCCGAGGGTGGTCACCAGCGAGGCGTGCAGCTGGTCGCTGTTGATCAGCTGGCCGATGGTGCCCTCGCCCGCGTCCAGCTTGGACGCGATGCTCTTGACGCGCTCCGAGATGTCGCTGAAGTTGGCCAGGAGGTCGTTGGCGCTGACCATCAGCTGCCGCACGGTGGCCTCGCTGACGCCCTCGATGAAGATGTCGCCCTGGGGGGTCAGCCGCGCGGCCTGGCCGGAGCGGCCGATGCTGATGTCCACGTACTTGTCGCCCAGCAGGCCGATGGAGCCGATGGACACCTCCGAGTCCCGCTTGATCCAGCCGGCGTACTCCTTCTCGATCTGCAGCACCAGCCGGATGTTCTGCAGGTTGCCGCGGGCGGTCTTGAGGTCCTCGTCCAGCCCCTTCCGGGTCTTCTGCAACGCGGCCAGGCGGTTTTGCTCGGCGGCGAGATGGTCGTTCAACTCCTTCAACTCTCCGGGCTTGGCGACCGCCTGCTGCTTTTCCAGCTCGGCGATCCGGTCGCGGGACTGCTGAATTGTCCGGTTGTACCGCTCCATGTCCTTCTGGATCTTATCGATCTGCGCCAGAGTATCCCGGTTGGAAACCGTGTCGGGCAGCGTGGGGTCGAGCCGGATTGCGTCCACGTTGCCGATCTCGATGCCGTTGAGCCAGACCGGGGCCCCCAGCTTGAGGCCGGAGGTGTTGGGGAGGTACGAGACGGCCGTGACCTTCGGGATGAAGAAGCCGCGGCCTCCGCTGACCCGGAAGATCATGAAGATCAGGATGATGAAGCTGCCGATGACGAAGATGCCCACCCGCAGTTCCCGCCAGTTGAAGCCTTTCTTTTTCTTGTCCGCCACCGTCCGACCCCCTCGCACGAAGGATTGGTCACGAAATGAATTCCCGGACATAGGGGTCCGGGCATTCCTGCAGCTCCGGCAGGCTCCCGCTGAACACGAAACGCCCGTCGTGGAGCACGCTGAACCGGGTATGCGAATAGCAGAAGTCCGGCCCCTCCCGCTGCAGGGAGATGCCGCCTTCTCCGTCCACCAGGGCGCTGTAGCTGGCCATGAACCAGGCGGCGTTCAGGTCGTGGGTCACCACGACCGAGGCGATCCCCTCGAGGTCCCGCAGCATCACCATGAGGTCGCAGATGGTCCGCGCGGTCACCGGGTCCAGACCGGCCGTCGGCTCGTCGTAGAGCAGGATCCGCGGCCGGCCTGCCATGGCCCGGGCGATGGCCACCCGGCGGCGCATCCCGCCGGACAGCTCCGAGGGCATGAGGCCCGCCGTGTGCGCCAGCCCGACGAAGCCCAGCAGGCGGGCCACCAGTTCGTCGATTTCGCCCTCGTCCCAGCCGCCCTCGTCGTAGAGACGATAGGCGACGTTCTGCCGGACGGTGAGCGAGTCGAACAGGGCCCCCTCCTGGAACACGACGCCCATTTTCAGGCGGACCGGGATCAACTGGCTCTCCCTCAGGCGGGTGATGTCCTCGCCGTCGACCACGATCCGGCCCCGGTCGCAGCGGTCCAGCCCGCAGATCAGCCGGAGGAGCGTCGACTTGCCGGAGCCGCTGCCGCCGAAGATCACCAGGCTTTCGGCCGGGCCGACCCGGAGATTGATCCGGTCCAGGACCGTCTCATGGTTGTACTCCTTGCTGACATCCTGCAGCTGGATCATCGCGTCACTCGGTCAATCCCAGGATCAGCTTGTTCAAGAAGAAATCCGAGATGATCACCATCAGGGAGGCGACCACCACGGACCGGGTGGTCGACTTGCCCACGCCCTGGGTGCCGCCCCACGTCCGCAGGCCCTGGTGGCAGCCGACCAGGGCCACGATGAAACCGAACACCAGCGGCTTGGTCAGGCCGCCGATCAGGTCGTTGTAATTCAAGCCGTCGAACGCCACGGACCAGTACAGCGAGGACCGCAGCTTCAGCTCGTACATCGAGACCAGCCAGCCGCCCACCAGACCGAAGAAGTCGCAGACGGCGGTCAGCAGCGGCCCGAGGGACACCGTGGCCATCATCCGCGGGGTGACCAGCTTCTTGATCGGGTCGGTGCCCAGGGCCCGCATGGCGTTGATCTGGTCGGTCACCATCATGGAACCCAGCTCCGAGGCAATGCCCGAACCCACCCGCCCGGCCAGCATGAGCGCCGACAGGACCGGCCCCAGCTCGCGGACCAGGCTGACGGAGACCAGCTGCCCGGTCAGGCCCACCGCGCCGAACGACCGCAGCGAGCTGGCCGTCTGGAGGGCCAGGACGGCGCCGGTGAAAAATCCCGTCAACAGGATGATGGGAAGGGAGCCAACCCCGAGGAGGTCCATCTGTTCCAGGGTCTCGCGGATGTAGCGCGGCCGGCGGAAGAGGTTCACGATGGCCTTGCCGGCCAGGACGCTGAATTCCTGGACCTCGACAACGAACGCGATGAGCATGCTGAGGAACATCGGCAATCCACGCAGGCCGAATTCGGATGAATCTCGTGCTTAATGATACACGGACAGGTTCAGCGGGGGCAACGCTTTTGTTGGAGTCGGACGAACGTCGCCGCTTTGGACGTTTTCGCCGCCGGCGGCGACTGACGGACAGACCCCATGACGAGCAAGATCGATCACCGGTCACCGGTCAGCCGTCGATTACGAGCACGATTACGAGCGAGGATGGTACTTCTTATAGATTTCCTTCAGGCGGGACTGGGTGACGAAGGTGTAGATCTGGGTGGTGGAGATGTCCGCGTGGCCCAGCATCAGCTGCAGCGAGCGCAGGTCGGCCCCCCGCTCCAGCAGGTGGGTGGCAAACGAGTGGCGCAGCAGGTGCGGGGTGATGTTCTTGACGATCCCCGCCTTCAGGCCATAGCGCTTGATCATTTTCCAGAATCCCTGCCGGGTCAGCGGCTTGCCCTGGCGGTTGAGGAACAGGTAGGGCTCCGGCTCCTTCAGCAGCAGGTTCCGCCCCTCGCGGATGTACCTCAGGATCCAGTCGCGGGCCTGGTTGCCCACCGGGATGATCCGCTCCTTGCTCCCCTTCCCCAGGCAGGTCATGTAGCCGATCTGCAGGTTGAGGTCCTGCACCTTCACCTTGACCAGCTCCGACACCCGCAGCCCGGTGGCGTAGAGCAGCTCCAGCATCGCCTTGTCGCGCAGCCCCTCGGGCGTGGCCGGATCCGCCTGCGCCAGGAGCCGGTCCACCTCGTCGGGCCGCAGGTACTTCGGCAGGGTCTGCCAACGCTTGGGGGATTCCAGCAGCTCGGCCGGGTCCTGGCGGATGTGGCCGTCGGCGGCGAGGAAACGGAAGAAGCTTCGTAGGCTGGCCACGCCGCGGGCGATGGAGGCGGGCTTGTACCCGGCGGAATAAAGTCCCTTGAGATAGTCCACCAGGTCCAACCGCTCGACCTCGGTCAGTTCCCGGCCCTTCTGCTCGAGATAATTCCGGAACCGGTCGAGGTCATGGCGATAGCTCTCGATGGTGTTGGCGGCGAGTCCCTTCTCCACCACCAGGTAGGTCAGGAACTCCTGGAAAAAGTCCCGGCTCATAGGCCCAGCTGGAGGTACGGATTGTGCCGCCGCTCCTCGCCGACGGTGGATGCCGGGCCGTGGCCGGGCAGCACCCGGATCTCGTCGGGCAAACTCATGATCTTGTCCCGGATCGAGTGCAGCAGCTGTTCAAAGTCCCCGCCCGGCAGGTCGGTCCGGCCCACCCCGCCGGCGAACAGGGTGTCGCCGGTGAAGCAGAGGTCCTCCACGAGGAGGCAGCAGCCGCCCGGCGTGTGGCCGGGGGTGTGCCGCACGGTCAGCGCCAGCCGCCCCAGCGTGAGGCGGGAGCCCTCCTCCAACAGGCCGGCCGGCTTCGGGCAGGGCCGCGTCCCGAGGATCACGGCCAGGCCGAAGATGTCCTCCGCCTGGGTGAGCCACAGGTCGTCCTTGGGAAAATACAACGGGATTCCGAAGGCCTCGACCACGTCGGCGTCGGCGGACCAGTGGTCGAGGTGCCCGTGGGTGTTCACCACCATGGCCGGATTCCAGCCCAACTCCCGCAGGTGGAAAATGATTTCCTCGCCGTTCGTCCCGGGATCGATGATCGCCGCAGCCCGGGTCTCGGCGCACGCCAGCAGGTAGCAATTCACTTCCAGCGGGCCGACGATCACCGTTTCCAGTTCGTACTTCGCCACCGCGCCTCCTACTCCGCTGCCACTCCGGGGAAGCTCAGCCGGAAGAGGAATCCCCGCTGGGTGTCCGCCCGCAGCTCCATCCGCCCGCCTTGCCGCGTGATCGTGCGGCTGGCCAGGACGTGGTGGAAGTCCCTCTGCAGGTCCGGCAACCCGGCGGCCGCCACCGGCGCCCGCCCGGCGCTTTCGCCCGGCTGAAACCTCACCAGGAGCTCCACCTGATCCTCCTTCGCCACGCCCACCGCCTGCAGCCGGCCGGCGGAGGCGAAATCCAACAGCCGCTCCAAGAACTGCTGCATCGCCAGGGCGGTGACGTCGGGATCGATCCGGAGCCGCTGGAGGCGGGTGTCGAAACGGGTTTCCAATTCGATTTTCTTCAGCACCGCCTTGGTGCGGACGGCCTGGAAGACCCGGGCAAAGAACTCCCTGGCGTCCACGTGATCCGTCCTGAAGACGAAATCCCCATCGGTGATGATGCGGGACAGTTCCAGTTTCTGGACGCTTTTCTCGATCTTGTCCAGCTCACCGGAGCAGTTGCGGAAGAAGACCGGGTCGTGGGCCGCCGGCGCGGTGGTCTTGAAGTTGTCCTCCCCCAGCTGCAGGAAGCCCCGCAGCGAGGTCACATTCATCCGTACCGCCTGCGTCAGGTTGAAAATGGCGTTGTAATTGGTGACTTCCCGGAGAACCAGCTCGTTCTCCTCCAGCATTCGGCGGGCCATCGAGAGCTCCTGCTGCAGCCGCTCGACCTCGGCCGATCTTTTGCCGATCTCTTCCTGGAAGAAGATCATTTTCCGGAGCACGAATGAGCCGATCTCCGCGAGGCGGATGATGGTGCTGAGCGTGCCGGTCCGGAACGGATTGGGCGTCCGGGACTCGAACACGATGTAGCCGAAGATCTGGTGGAAGGTGACCAGCGGCACGATGAGGATCGCCTTCAGTGCGCTCGGCGGGTACGGCAGTGCGTACTTCTTGACGAGCCCGAGCGGGTCCGGGCCGTACAGCATCTGCCGGCCGCGCTCCAGCTCCTGCCGGGCCTTCGGAACGAGCTGGAGGACCAGCTCCTCCTCGATCAGGGCGCCGTTTCGCACCCGGAGTTCGCCTTCCTGCTCCAACAGGATGGTGACGCTGGTCTGGGAGTAGGTGTCCCGGAAGTAATCGAACATCGCGTCGAACAGGTTGTCGAGGGCAGCGAAGGTGGCGATCTCGGTCAGGAAGACCGAGACGACGTTGGCCTCCTCGGTGCGGAAGGCGATTTCGCCCTGGAGCAGGCGGTAGGAAACCAGGGCCTCGAACAGCTTGCCGATCCGGTGGAGCTCCTTCTCCCGGCGGTCCAGCTCCGCGGCCGGCAGGCAGAAGACCATCGCCCCGCTGGGCGTGCCCCGCGGAAACAGCGGGAAAATCAAGGCGGGCTGGGCGGGCAGGCCCCCTTCGGGATTCACGAACTCCGGATTCTCCCCGGTCCCGATCCGGAAAGGGGACGGGGTCCCTCCGGCCGCCGGCGAGAGGCGCTGCGGCAGCCATTCCAGGAATCTCTCGGACACCACGGCCGGCACGGGCACCTGCAGCACCATCCCTTCGCCCCCGTTGCACTCAGGACAGAAAATGCCCGCGTAGCCCATTTTCAGGTGGCGGACGAAGAAGTCGAGCAGGTCCTGCAGCTGGGGGACGGCGCTTTCCACCTCGGCGATGACGCCGAACGCCTTGTCCTGGAGCTGTTCCTTGAACGCGAGTTCGGCGGCGAGTCCCTGCAGGGACTGCTCCTTGGCCTTGACATCGCGGTCGAAGCGGTACAGCTTCCGGAACAGGAACGCCACGAGCACCAGGAGGACGAGGCAGCCGCCCAGCACGCCGTAGGAAATCCACTCCATCGTCGCGAGCGGTATCTGCGGACCGGCCGGCATGCCCATCTTCGCCATCCTTGCCTAAAGAATTGCTAGACTGCAATTTGCACGTATTATGGCACCGCCCCCACGCGGAGTCAAATCCAAACTTCCTCTTGCAATCGCCGGACCGATCCGGTATGGTGAACAGCCGAACGACACCGAGGGCGCCATGTTCACCAAACTGATCGGGGATTTGGGACGCATCCTGCTGAACCTGCTGACGGCCGGGCTCAGCCGGATCAAGATCAATCCCAACCTGCTGACCCTGCTCGGCTTCGTCATCAACATCGGCGCCGCCGTGGCCATCGTCCGGGACCACTTCGTCACCGCCGGGTGGATCATGTTCGCCGCGGGCGCCATGGACATGCTGGATGGGGCCGTGGCCCGCAGCACCAACACCGCCTCGGAGTTCGGCGCGTTCTTCGACAGCATCATCGACCGCTACTCCGACATCGTGCTCTACCTGGGCCTGATCATCCACTACGGCCACCAGTACCGCATGACCTACATCGTCCTGGTGGGCATCTGCATCATGGGCTCCATGATGACCAGCTACGCCCGGGCCCGCGCCGAGTGCCTGCTGCCGAGCTGCAAGGTCGGTTTCCTCGAGCGGCCCGAGCGGATCGTCCTGCTGATCCTGGGCGCCTGGTTCTACCGGATGGAGCACGTGCTCTGGGTCATCGCCATCCTGTCCAACTGGACGGTCATCAGCCGGATCTTCTACACCTGGAGAGAACTCCCGAAGGTGAACATCCTCCGGCCCATGGCGCAACCCCCCGCCGCCGCCCCGGACGCAGCCGGCCCCGCGGCCCCCGCCTCCAATTAACTCATCCAACGGATGATTGACCCCGCCAGCTAGGAGCCCCGCTGGTACTTGCGGACCGCCCGGTTGTGCGCCCGCAGGTCCTCGGAGAAGACGTGGTGCCCGTCGTTGCGGGACACGAAATAGAGGTAGCCGGTTTCCGCCGGCCGGAGCGCGGCGCGGATGGCCGGGAGGCCGGGATTGCAGATCGGCCCCGGCGGCAGGCCCTTGCGGCGGTAGGTGTTGTAAGGGGAATCCCGGCGCAGGTCGCTCCGGTGAATCTCGCCGTCCCATCCCCCCCGGTCCAGCCACTCCGCGTAAATCACCGTGGGATCGCACTGGAGGGGCATGCCCCGGCGGAGGCGGTTGGCCAGGACCGAGGCGACCAGGGGGCGCTCCTCGGGCGCGCCCGTCTCCTTCTCCACCAGGGAGGCCAGTGTCAGCGCCTGCCGCCGGGCCGGGCCCGCCGCGGCCTCCGCGAGCGCCGGGGCCGCGACCGCGCGGAAGCGGGCCAGCATGGCCTCGATGACCGCGTGCTCGTCGGCGTCCAGGGGGAAGCGGTAAGTGTCGGGGAAGAGGTACCCTTCCAGCGAGTCGGCCGCCGGATCGAGGTCCCGGACCCGCCCGGCGTCACGCCAGATCTCCAGGTAGCGGCGGCTCGCGCCCAGGCCCGCTGCCTCGAGGCGGGCGAACATCCGCACCGAGGCCCAGCCCTCCGGCAGGGTGACCGTCACCGAGGCCACCCGCCCCTCCACCAGCGTCCGGATGACCTCGTCCAGGGCGAGGGGGCGGTCGAAGCGGTACGTGCCCGCCTGTATGCGGCGGGACAGCTCCTGCCGTTCCAGCCGCCAGAGAAACACCCGCGCCAGCGGGACGACGCCCGCCTGTTCCAGGTCGGCCGCCACCCGGGCGGCCTGCGCGCCGGGGGCCACCCGGAAGATCCGGCTCTCCTCGAGGTAGCCCTGGTACGGGGCTTCAAACAGGAAATGCTGCCAGTATCCCCACTCGTGCGACGCCCAGAGGGCCAGCGCGACGGAAGCCGCCGCCAGTGCCGCGAGGAGCCAGATCTTACCAGCGCGCCAGGACAACGGCCTCCCCCTCTTCCAGGAATCGCCGCAGGATCAAGGCGGCGGCGACGGCGTGGTCGTCCGGCCGGCGACGGCCGCGGCGGCTGCCCGATTCGCGCAGGAATTCCTCCGCTTCCAGGGTGCTGTAGCGCTCGTCGATCCCCAGCACCGGCAGGCCGGTCTTCGCCTTGAGCTGGCGGGCCAGCCGGGCGGCGCGGGCCGCCGCGGCGCCGGCCTCCCCGGAGACGTGCACGGGGTAGCCCACCAGCAGCGCCTCGGCCCCCTGCTCGCTCGCCAGCCGGTCGAGGGCGGGCACGTCGCTCCGGGCGCCCCGCCGGGACAGCGTGGACAGCGGGCGTGGAACCAGGCCCAGCGGGTCGGACACCGCCAGCCCGATCGTCTTCTCGCCCACGTCCAACGCCAGGTATTTCATCGCCTCCTCCCGTCGACCGGCCATTATACACGCCCGCCCGTCCCGGAAAAATCCCTTTTCAGGCCGGGGGCCATCGAGTATAATCCCCCCGAATGTCCGCAGGAGGCTCCATGGTAGAACGCGGCAAGATTTCGATCCTCATCCTCTCGGCCCTGGTCGTCCTGTACGTGGTGATCGGCGGTTTCCTGGGCAAGGTGGTGGCCAAGGATGAGACCTATAAGAACCTGTCCATCTTCAGCGACGTGCTGAAAAAGATCCAGGACGAGTACGTCGAGAAGCCCAACCTCCAGGTGATGACCCTCGACTCGCTCAAGGGCCTGGCCGAGGGGGTGGATTTCTTCTCCGCCTACCTCAGTCCCGAGGAGTACAAGTTCATCAAGGACAAGAACCAGCAGCCGGCCGAGGTCGGCGTCGTCCTGTCGCCGCGCACCGGCTACTACCGGGTGCTGCAGGTGCTGCCGGGGTCCCCGGCCGAGCGCGCCCAGGTCTATCCGGGCGACGTCATCGAAGAGGTCGACGGCAAGGGGGTCGGCGACCAGTCCTATCCTTACATGCTGGCCCTGCTCCGCGGCGAAGCGGGCAGCCCGGTCAAGCTGGGCATCCAGCGGGGGCGCGACGACGAGCTGACCGACGTCACGGTCCAGCGCGAGGTGGTGGCTCCGCCCCAGGTGGAAGTGAAGCTGCTGGAGCCCGGGATCGGCTCCATCAAACTGATCCAGATCCACGACCACTCCCCGGACGACATCCGGAAGGCGCTCACCACCCTGGCCAGCAGCGAGATGAAGGACCTGGTGCTGGACCTGCGCGACTGCAGCCACGGCTCTTCCGAGGCGGCCATCGCCATCGCCGACATGTTCCTGGACAAGGGCACCATCACCATCAGCCAGGCGCGGGCCAACACGGAGACGATCTTCGAAGCGAAGCCCGAGACCACCCTGTTCAAGGGCCCGATGGTGACGCTGATCAACGGCTCCACCAACGGCGCCGCCGAGATCATCGCCGCGGCGCTGCAGGACAACGGCCGCAGCAAGATGGTGGGCCAGAAGACCTACGGCACCGCATCCACGCAGAAGTGGATCGAGCTGGAGGACGGCTCCGCCCTCTACCTGACCACCGCCCGGTTCCTGACGCCTTCCAAGCGCTCCATCATGAACGCGAAGTACAACCTGGCCGGCATCAAGGCGGACATCAAGTCGCCGCCCGAGGATTTCGCCCTGTCCCAATACATCGACTACGAGCTGTCCACCGGCAAGGAAGCCCACGACTACTACGTCAAATACATCGAATCGGTCTACCAGAAACAGATGGAGAAAGCCCTGGAAGTGCTGAAGGAAGCGGCCGTCCCGGTCCAGGCCGCCGAATAGAAGCTCCCGCTCCCCGTCCGATCGTCGCGACAGGATCGACATGACCTGGAAAGCCTTTGAAAATCTCGTCGCCCCCGACTCCCCCGAAGGCCACCTGCTGGCGCAGATCGACCCCGCCCGCCTGCCCCGCCACGTCGCCGTGATCATGGACGGCAACGGCCGCTGGGCCAAGGCCCGCGGGCTGCCCCGGGTCGAGGGCCACAAGGCCGGCGCCGACTCGGTCAAGGAGATCATCGAGAACTGCGCCCGCCTGGGCATCGAGATGCTGACCCTCTACGCCTTCTCCGTGGAGAACTGGAAGCGGCCCAAGGACGAGATCGACCTGCTGATGGAGCTGCTCAAGCAGTACATCCGGAAGAACCTCACCACCCTTATGGAGAACGACATCCGCTTCCGGGCCATCGGCCGCATCGGCGGGCTGGCCCGGTCCGTCCAGATGATGATCCGCCAGGCCGAGAAGAAAACCGCCCGGAACCGCGGCCTCCAGCTCAACCTGGCGCTGAACTACGGCGGCCGGACAGAGATCGTGGACGCCGCCCGCCGCCTGGCCGCCGAAGCGCAGGCGGGCACCCTGGATCCCGAGTCCATCGAAGCCGAGACCATCTCGGAGCGCCTTTACACGGCCGGCTTCCCCGACCCCGACCTGCTGGTCCGCACCAGCGGCGAGTCCCGGGTGAGCAACTTCCTGCTCTGGCAGATCGCCTACGCCGAGTTCCACATCACCCCGGTGCTCTGGCCCGATTTCCGGCGTCTCCACCTCTTCGAGGCCGTCCTCGACTACCAGCGCCGCGAGCGCCGCTTCGGCGGGCTGTGACGGAAAGGGGGCGCGCCACCGCCGCATGATCCAACGAGTGCTCTCCGCCATCGTCCTGATTCCGCTGGTCACCGCCGCCGTCTTCCTGGCCCCGCCGCTGGTGTTCTCCCTCGTGATCGCCCTGCTCGGCGCCATCAATTTTTACGAGCTCCTGCAAATGGCCCGGCCGTCGTGGCCGGCGCCGCCTCCCTGGCTGCCCCTGGCGGGAAGCGCGGTGGCCGGTTTCGTGGTCTCCCATCCGGTCTGCCCAGAGTTCCGCACCCTCGGCGTGGTCCTCTTCTTCCTCTTCCAGGCCTGCCTGTCGGTCCTGTACAGCGAGAAGGTGGAGGAGGTCTTCGGGCGGGTGGTGCTGCCTGTGGCCGGCTTCGTTTACATCTACGTGTTTTTTTCGTTCGTCTACGAGATCCGCTTCGCCCTGGTGCCGGGCCGCGGCGCCTGGCTGCTGATCGCCTTCCTGGCCATGCAATGGGTCGGCGACACCTTCGCCTTCCTCGCCGGGAGCGCCTTCGGCCGGCACAAGCTGCGCCCGCTGCTCAGCCCCAAGAAATCCGTCGAGGGCACCGTCGGCGGCCTGGTCGGCAGCGCCGCGGTCGGCGCCATCCTGGCCCTGGCGGTCTTCCCGGAGCAGCCCTGGTGGCCGTTCGCCGTCCTCGGCCTCTTCATGGGCGCCTTCGGGCAGCTGGGCGACCTGCTGGAGTCGCAGTTCAAGCGGGCGTTCGGGGTGAAGGATTCCTCCCGGCTCATCCCCGGCCACGGCGGGCTGCTGGACCGGATGGACTCCCTGCTCCTCACCGCCCCGCTGTTCTACCTCGGCCTGCGCTGGTTCCTGTGACGGGCCTATGAACGAGAACAAGCCCAAGACCCTGGCCATCCTCGGGTCCACCGGCTCCATCGGCCGGAGCACCCTGGAGGTGGTCCGCGCCCGGCCGGAACGGTTCCGGGTGGCCGGGCTGGCCGCCGGCCGGAACGTCGACGAGCTGGCCCGCCAGGTCCGCGAGTTCCGTCCCGCGGCCGTTTCGGTGGCGGACGCCCTCTGCCGGTCCGAGCTGGCGGAGCGGCTGCGCGTGGACGGCTTCGATCCGGCCGGCGTGGAGATCGGCGTCGGCCCCGACGGCGCCCGCGCCGTCGCCACGCAGCCGGCGGTGGACATGGTGGTGGCCGCCATGGTGGGCGTCTCGGGCCTGGCCCCCACCTGCGCCGCGATCCGGGCCGGCAAGCACATCGCCCTGGCCAACAAGGAGACGCTGGTCGCCGCCGGCCACCTGGTCATGGCGGCCGTCGCGGAACGCGGCGTGTGCCTGCTGCCCGTGGACAGCGAGCACAACGCCATCTTCCAGTGCCTGCACGGCGAGGACCGCGGGACCGTCCGCCGGATCTGGCTGACGGCCTCCGGCGGCCCGTTCCTGCGCCGGCCCGCGGAGGAGTTCGCGGCGATCACCCCCGACGACGCCCTCCGGCACCCCACCTGGCGGATGGGGCCCAAGGTCACCATCGACTCGGCCACCCTGATGAACAAGGGGCTCGAGGTGATCGAGGCCCACTGGCTGTTCGGCCTGCCCCCCGACGCCATCCGGGTGGCGGTCCACCCGCAGTCGACCATCCACTCCATGGTGGAGTTCGTTGACGGGTCGATCCTGGCCCAGCTGGGCGTCACCGACATGAAGCTGCCCATCGCCTATGCGCTCCACTACCCCGAGCGCCGGGCGACCCCCACGGCGGAGCTGGACCTCTTCCGCCTCCGCGCGCTGGAATTCATGGAACCGGATGTCGCGCGTTTCCGCTGCCTGCCGCTGGCGTACGAGGCCCTGCGGCACGGCGGCACCGCCCCGGCCGTGCTGAACGCGGCCAACGAGATCGCCGTGGAGGCCTTCCTCGGCCGGCTGATCGGCTTCCCGGACATCCCGGAAATCATCCGGCGAACCCTGGACGCCGTGATTCCGACGCCGTGCGGCAGCATCGAAGAGCTTCTCGAACTGGACGCAAAGTCCCGTAGCGAGGCCAAGCGGATCGTCAACACCCTATCCCACGACAGGTGACAGCACCCATGGACATCCTGATCAACACCCTGTCCTTCGTCCTGATCCTCGGGATCATGATCTTTCTGCACGAGCTGGGGCACTTCGTGGTCGCGCGGCTGTTCCGGATCCGCGTCGAGGTGTTTTCCCTCGGCTTCGGCAAGCGGTTGTGGGGAGTGGAGCGCGGCGGCGTCGACTACCGCATCAGCGCCATCCCCTTGGGCGGCTACGTCAAGATGGCCGGAGAGCACATCGGCGAGGAACGCGACGGCGGCCCCGACGAGTTCCTCTCGCGCCCCCGCTGGCAGCGGATGCTGGTCATGCTGGCCGGCCCCGCCATGAACTTCCTGCTGGCCTTCTGCCTGCTCACCGCCAACTACACCATCGGCGTGGAGATGCCCGATTTCTACCGGCAGCCGGCCCGGGTCGGCTTCGCGGTAGAAGGCTCCCCCGCGGCCAAGGCCGGGCTCCAGGCGGGGGACGAGATCCTCTCCCTGGGCGGCCAGCCGGTCAAGGACTGGGCGGACCTCCAGATGATCTCCATCTCCTTCTCCCGGCAGACGGTGCCCCTGGTCTTCCGACGGGACGGGCAGACGCTGACCCGGAGCATGGCCCTGGGCGAAACCCTGATGGACCCGTCCGAGATCACCGGCATCATGCCCTTCATCCCGGCCCGCATCAAGACGGTGTCGCCCGGTTTTCCGGCAGAGCAAATCGGCCTGCGTCCGGGCGACATCATCGAAAAGATCACCGCAGAGGGGCAGACCGCACGGGGGTACATCGAGATCTCCCGCCTCATCCAGGGCGAGACCGGCAAGCCGATGCGCCTGCAGGTCCTCCGGGACGGCCGGGCCGTGGATCTGGAAGCCGTGCCGGTGCAGGCCAAGGAAGGGCCGAAGCGCGGCGTCCTCGGATTCACCATCGACATCGGCACCATCGAGGAGAAATACGGCCTCCTGGAAGCGATGGGACGCTCGCTGCGGGAGAATTACAACTTCGTGGTCCTGACCTGCAAGATCCTCGGCAAGGTCGTCACCGGGCACCTGTCCTTCCGCCAGTTCTCCGGGCCCATCGGCATCGCCCAGGCGTCCGGCGAGGCGGTGCGGACCCTGAAGATCACGGTCGTGTTCAGCTTCATGGCCCTGGTCAGCATGAACCTGGCGGTGTTGAACCTGCTCCCCATCCCGGTGCTGGACGGCGGCATGATCTTCCTGCTGCTGATCGAGATGGCCATCCGGCGCGACCTGCCCCTCCGGCTGAAGGAGCGGGCCATCTGGGTCGGCTTCGTCCTCCTGGTGGCGCTGATGGCGGTCGTCATCTTCTTCGACCTGCTGAAAGTATTCGGTTGAGGCAGCCCATGAGCATTGTTCGTCGTCCGGCGCGGCCGGTGCGGGTGGGAGGCGTGGCCATCGGCGGCGGCGCCCCGGTGGCGGTGCAGTCCATGACCAACACGCCCACCCGCGACGCGGACGCCACCCTGGCCCAGATCCGGCGGCTGGCCGAGGCCGGCTGCGACCTGGTGCGGGTGGCGGTGCCCGACCGCGCAGCCGCCGACGTCCTGCCCCGCATCGTCGCGGAGGCCGGCCTGCCCGTGGTGGCCGACATCCACTTCGACCACCGCCTGGCGCTGGCCGCCCTCGAAGCGGGCGTGCACAAGCTCCGCATCAATCCCGGCAACATCGGCTCCCCCGAGAAGGTCCGGGCGGTGGTGGAGGCGGCCGCCCGGCGCGGTGTGCCCATCCGCATCGGCGTCAACGCCGGCTCGCTGGAGAAGGACCTGCTGCGCCGCCACGGCCACCCGACCGCCGAGGCCATGGTGGAGAGCGCCCTGCGCCACGTGGCCCTGCTGGAGGAGCTGGATTTCCATGACATCGTGATCTCGCTGAAGGCCTCCGACATTCCCATGACGGTGGCCGCCTACCGGAAAATGGCCGCCGCCGCGGACTACCCGCTGCACCTGGGAATCACGGAGGCGGGCACGTTCCTGTCCGGCACCGTGGCCTCGTCCATCGGCATCGGGGCGCTGCTGCTGGAGGGAATCGGCGACACGATCCGCGTCTCCCTGACCGCGCCGCCCGAGGAGGAGGTCCGGGTCGGCTTCGAGATCCTCAAGGTGCTGGAGCTGCGCCTGCGGGGGCCGCGGTTCATCTCCTGCCCCTCCTGCAGCCGGACGGCAGTGGACCTGATCGCCGTGGCCGAGGCGGTGGAGCGCGAGCTGGCGGACCTGACGGCACCCATCAAGATCGCCGTCATGGGCTGCGAAGTGAACGGCCCCGGTGAGGCGGCCGAGGCCGACATCGGCATGGCCTGCGGCCAGAAGGCCTCGCTGGTCATCCGGAAGGGGCAGGTCGTCAAGCGCATCCCGAACACGAACCTGGTGGCTGATTTCTGCGCCGAGGTCCGCCGCTTCGTCGCCGAGGCAGAGCCGGATTCACCACAAAGGCAAAAAGGGCACTAAGAGGAATCCAATTAAGGGGTGTCTTTCTGAGTAAGATCCCGGTGATTTTCTCAGTCGATTTGGGCAAGATGGCTGGATCGCCGTTTCGCCGTCTCGCCGTTTCGCCGATTCCCTCTCTTTCTGGCTCGCCGTTTCGCCGTTTCGCCGTTTCGCCGTTTCCTTCCATCGCCCACCCATATCTCTCGGAGCACCGATCATGCGGGCGGTGATCCAACGGGTGAGCCGGGCCGAGGTGCGGATCGGCGGACGGGTCGCCGGCGCCATCGGCCCGGGGATCCTCCTGCTGCTGGGCATCGGGCGCGACGATACCCTCGTCGACGCCGAGCACATCCTCAAGAAGGCCTGGGAGCTGCGCATCTTCCCGGACGACGAGGGGAAGATGAACCGCTCGGTGGTCGAGGCGGGCGGCTCGCTGCTGGTGGTGTCCCAGTTCACCCTGTTCGGCGACTGCCGCAAGGGCCGGCGTCCCTCCTACTCTGATGCCATGGAGCCGGCCGCCGCCCAGCGCCTGTACGAAGAGTTCATGCGCCTGGCCGCGTCCGGGCCGGTCCCGGTGGCCGGCGGCGAGTTCCAGGCCATGATGGACGTCGAGCTGGTCAACGACGGCCCGGTCACCCTCCTCCTGGACAGCCGCAGGCAATTCTGACCTCGCCCATACGCCGAACGAACACCAGAATGAAATGGTGCCGGACTCTGTTTCAGCCCGGACACCGGTAGGCGGTCAGTACCGGCAAGCGTCAGCTGCCGGCGGGCCGCTTGACTCAACTGGCGGAGACGATTCGCATCCTCAAGATGATCTGATAGTTGAGTGACATCCCGCGCCGAGGGCTGACGCCTCTCGGTACTGACTATCACCGCCGCCCTTATCGATCCAGCTGTGGTACATTTTCTAATAATGCAATGGTGACAAGCTCTGTCACGATCCAGCATCTGTCATAATCTGGCGAGATTGGAGCGCCGACTTCCAGCCGACATGTGCCCCGGGTCCGCCGGTCCCGGAACACGGTTTGGATCATCAACACAAGTGCGGGGCTGGTGCCAGGCTCCATCACAATTCATCACAATTCATGGGGATCACTTCCCGGTGTGACCGTTCCCAAGTTTCCCTTCTTTTTGTGGCAAAGCCTGACACCATCACTTGTGACACCATCGCTTGTTTGTGACAGAGCCTGACACCATCTCTTGGCACCATTCCTTACTTATCCGGATTGAACGCCGGTTGTGACGAAGCCTGGCACCATTCCTTATCCCCTTGGGAGGGGATAATCCCGCGTTCACACCGGAGCATGCCCAGTTTTTCCTTGATTCCCCAATCCATCCCGGTTATCTTCCAAGTATGCTGACATTTTAATATTTCAAAGTTTGTTTATTTTCAGGAGGATTCGCACAGGGAAACTGATGCCATTCATTCTCCTCCATCTCATCGCCCTCGTGCTCAGCGCGCCTGCCCTGCCCGCGGTGAATCCCGCCCTCCCAGCAACACATTATGCCAGCTTCGACACGCAGGATGCCTCCGGCAATCCGGGCGGCAGACAGTCGGGGGAGACCCTGCCAGACGAAGAGGGCGCCCCCGGGCCGGAGCAGAAGATCCGCGATTCCGGCCAGCCTCCATCCGCCCAGAACGGCTCCCCCGGCGACTTTGCCCACCGCCCGGCCCTGACCGGTGACTGGGACGGCGGCCGCGAGAAGATCCTGAATCACGGTATACACATCGACGCGCTGTTCCTGCCGATCCTGCAGGGCAACATTTCGGGGGGCCTGGTCCAGAAGCCCATGTTCTACGGGTCGCTCCGCTACGGCGTCGAGGTGGACACCGCCGCCGCCGGCCTCTGGCGCGGCGGCTCCGTCACCATCAAGCTCCAGACGGGCTGCGGCCGGAGCGCCAACGACCAGACCGGCCAGGGAGTGATCAACCAGGTGGACTGGGCCGCGGTCGACGCCGGCGACGGGGATGCCCCCACCACGCTCACCGACGCGATCCTCTTCCAGAAACTGAGCGGGTTGCTTTCCGTCGCCGGAGGGCGAATCACGTCCCGCGATTCCAACGTCTTCGCGTCCGACGACACGACCCAGTTCCTCAACGCCGCCTTCAACAATAACCCGGCGTACAACACCACCTTTCCCCGCCAGACACTCTTCGCCTCGCTGCTGGTCCAGCCCGCGCCGTGGTTTTCGCTGATCACCGCCGTGCTCGACGCCGGCCCCCCGGCCGCCGAGGACAAACCCGGTACCGACTACAACCGGGGGATCACGCTGTTCACCTCCACCACCTTCTCCATGAAGATCGCCGACCTGCCCGGGCACCATCGCATCGGCGGGACCTGGAGCAACAAGGTCAGGCCCACGCTCGAAGGTCTCATCTCGCCGGAGCAGTACCCGGAGACGGTATCCAGCGACTGGGGATTCAATTATGACTTCGACCAATACCTCCGGCAGGACCGGGATGCGCCCGGCCGGGGGTTCGGCGTCTTCGGGCGGTTCGGCCTCGGCAATCCCGACACGAACAAAACGAAGGCGTTCTACAGCTTCGGCCTGGGCGGGCGGGGCGTGTGGCCCGGGCGGCCGGCGGATTCCTTCGGCGTCGGCTATTTTTATGATGCCACCAGCAAGCACGTCCCGCCGGAACTGCAGAACTCGCTGCGCAACGACCGGGGATTCGAAGCATACTACAATTTGGGTTTGAGACCCTGGCTCGAGCTGACTCTGGACCTGCAGGTCGTCACGCCGCCCCTGAAGGCGGATGCGCGGGCGGTGGTGGGTGGGGTTCGACTGTTGATCCGGCTTTGACAAAATCTTGAGCGGAAGATCACGAGGTGAAGCCACATGTTTGACCATCTGTTCAGCCCGGTGCGCATCGGCAACCTGGAGATCCGGAACCGCGTGGCCATGACCCCCATGGGCGTGGGCCTGGCGGCGGTGGGCGGCGGAGTCAACGACGACATCATCGCGTTCTACGAGGCGCGGGCCCGGGGTGGCATCGGGCTCATCGTCAGCGAGATCTGCCGGGTCATGGACGGCGCGGGAGCGGGCGAGCCCTGCCAGATCGCGGCCCGAAGCGGGGCGGACATTCAGGGGCTCGGCCGGATGGTGGACGCGGTGCGCAAGTACGGCGCCCGGATGTTCATCCAGCTGCACCACCCCGGCCGGCAGGGCCACATCGAAGTCGGCGGCGAGCAGCCCGTCTCCGCCTCGGCGGTGGAAAACCCCCTCACGGGAGAAGCCCCCCGCGCCCTGACGATCCCGGAGATCGGGAAAATCCAGCAGGCGTTCGTGGGCGGGGCCCGCATCGCCCAGATGGCCGGCGCCGACGGCGTCGAATTGCACGGCGCCCACGGCTACCTTATCAACAGCTTCCTCTCGCCCTATCTCAACCGGCGCGACGACCGGTACGGCGGCAGCTTCGAGAACCGCCTCCGGTTCCTGCTGGAGATCCTCGCGGGCATCCGCGCGGCCTGCGGAAAGGGGTTCCCGCTGGGCGTCCGCCTCTCGGCCGAGGAGTTCCTGGGCGACCAGGGGAACGATCTCGCCGCCACCTGCCGGATCGCCGTCGAGCTGGAGAAGGCCGGAGTCGACTTCCTCGACATCAGCTGCACCATCCCCGACAGCCCGAAGTTCACCGCCTGCATCGAGCCGGGCACGGTCGAACAGGGCTGGAAGAAGTACATGGCCGCCGAGATCAAGAAGCACGTAAAGGTCCCGATCATCGCGGTGGCCAACATCAAGGAGCCGGAGGTCGCGGAAGCGATGCTCGCGGAAGGGTGTTGCGACCTGGTGGGCGTCGCGCGCGGGCATCTCGCGGACCCGGAGTGGTGCCGCAAGGCGAAGGCCGGCAAGCCGGAGACCATCCGCAAGTGCATCGGTTGCCTGGTGTGCTTCGACGAGATCGAACACGCCCGCCACGTCAAGTGCTCCGTCAACCCGGCCACGGGCCGCGAGCGGGAGTTCGCCCGCCCCGTCCGCAACGGCGCGGGACGACCGGTGGCGGTGGTGGGCGGCGGCCCGGCGGGGGTCACGGCCGCCCTAGCCCTGCAGGAGCGGGGCTTCCGCGCCGTCCTGTTCGACCCGTCCCCGCGGCTCGGCGGCACGCTGAACGTGGCCGACAAGGGCGTCGACAAGGAGAAGATCACGCGGCTGGTGGACTCCCTGACCGCCCAGGTGCTGGACAGCGGCGTGGAGCTGCGCCTCGGCGCGGAGGCCACGGTGGAGAAGGTCCAGGCCCTCTCCCCCTGCGGCGTGTTCATCGCCTGCGGCGCCCGCCCGATCGTCCCGCCCATCCCAGGGATCGACGGGGAGAACGTCGTCCTCGCCGAGGACGTGCTGCTGGGCCGGGCCGCGGCGGCAGGAGACTGCGTGGTCGTCGGCTCGGGCATGACCGGCCTCGAGACGGCGGAGGTGGTGCTCCGGGCCGGGCACAAGACGACAGTGGTGGACATGCTGCCGCAAATCGGCGCCGGCGCGGAGATCATCGTGATCCTCGACATCAAGCAGCGGATGGCGCCCTTTGATCCGGTCTACCTGCCGGGGCACAGGCTGCGGAAAGTCACTGAAGAAGGCGTCGAGCTCGAGTGCGTGGAAAGCGGCCGGACCGTCTCCGTCCCGGCGCGCACCGTGATCCTGGCCCTGGGCGTCCGCCCCAACCGGGAGGTGGTGGACCGCTTCCGGGCCGCCTTCCCCGACGCGCGGGTGGTCGGCGACGCGGCCCGCGGCGGGCGGATCCTGGAAGCCACCCAAGACGCCTACGGACAGGCTTTCGTGTTCGAGCCCTGACCAATCCAAAAGAAAAAGGAGGTCATTCCCATGAGCGAAGGAAGTGAGTATTACCTTGACAAGGTCGCCGTCGTGACGGGCGGCGCCTCGGGCGTCGGGCTGGCCCTGGCGGAGACGATGCTGTCCTACGGGGCGAAGCAGGTCGTCCTCGCCGACTTCAATGACGCGAATCTGACCCGGGAAACCGCGCGCCTGAACGCAGCCTATCCCGGCCAGGCCCTCGGACTCCATTGCGACGTCACGAAGGAAGACGAGGTCAAGGGCATGATCCGGCAGGCGGCGGAATTCGGCGGCGGGCGCATCGACCTCTTGTTCAACAACGCCGGCGCCGGCTTCGCCGGATATTTCGACCGGTTGTCGAACGCCGACTGGGAAAAGGCGTTCGCGCTGAATTTCTACGGCGCGCTGTACGGCATCCGCGCCGTGCTGCCGATCATGCGGGCGCAGGGCGGCGGCCACATCGTGGACGTCATCTCCGGGATCGCGTTCAGCCCAATGGCCCTGCAGTCCATGTATGCCGCCACCAAGGCCGCCCTGAACGCGCTGACCCTCGCCCTGCGCTACGAGTTCTGGGACGAAAACATCCGCCTGACCTCGGCCACGCCGGGCACCACGGCCACTGCGATCTGGGCTGCGGGCGGCAAGGAGCCGCCCCCGGACGCGCAGACGCCCCAGCAATCGGCGCAGACGATCCTCGCCGGCGTGGCGAAGAACGAGCGGCTGGTCCTCGGCGACGAGGGCGACGCCTCCGGCGCCCGGACCTGCTTTCATCCCGAAATGGCGGACGGAGTGGACGAATACCTGCTGAACGTGGCCCGCAAGCGCCGCAACGGGGAATGGGTCGTGTAAGGCCCCAAAAATCCGAATGGAGGTCATAATTCCATGAAGAACGGCAGTTATTTCATCCCGCGGGAACAGATTTTTCCTTTCATGAACCCCGGCGCCATGAACAGCGAGGAGGGCCTCTACCTCACCTGGGAGACCGACCCGGCCGTGGCGAGGCGGGTGTTACCCCCCATGTTCGAGCTGCTGGACCCCGCCCATCCCATCGCCATGGTGTACGTCGTGAACATCCGCGAGCCCACCTTCGCACCCTGGTATATGGAGGGCGGCCTCTCTCTGCTGTGCCGGCATGGTGAAACCATCGGCGCCTACTTCCTGAACCTTCAGCTCAGCGGCCCGGGGGCGCACATGGGCCTTTGCAGCGGGCGCGAGATTTCCGGGCTGCCGAAGAAAATGTGCGAGCGCATCGTGGTCGAACGCAACGGCGACTGGGCGCGCGCCTTCATCGAGCGGCACGGCCGGCGCATTTTCTCGACAGAGGTGGAGATGGGAGTCTACAACGACCCCTTGATGGGAGTCATGCGCAAGGACTACCAGCCGGGGTACCAGGAACGGGGCGCCTGCCTGCTGTTCCAGTACGAGTGCGGGATGGCGCCGAAAGGTTCCATGAACTTTCCGAAGGCGCGCCTGCTCCTCTACGACAGTGTCACCGATTTCCAGACCTGGGAACCGGCTCGCATCCAATCGCTCCAGATGGAGCCCTCCCTCGACGACCCCTGGGCGGAGCTGGAAGTGGTGAAGCTGCTCGGCGCCGGATACAGCATCAACTCCAACTGGGTCGCGGGCCTCTCGACCCTCGCACAATATGAGGGAGCGGAGGCCGACGGTCTCATATCGTACCTGTTCTCTGGACGCTGGGACCGGTCCACTCTCGTCACCGGCCGCCACCAGATTTACGGGCAGTTTTGAACGCTTCAGGAGGATGAACCATGACAGTTGACGACATTCGCAAGGTCCTGGTGGTGGGCACGGGGACCATGGGCCAGAAAATCGCCCTGCAATGCGCCCGTTACGGCTACGAAGTGGTCGCCTACGACGCCGTTCCCAAGTCCCTGGAGAACGCCAAAACCAGAATCCCCGCTTTTGCCGCCGGCCTGGTGGCGCAGGGAAAGATGACTCCCGACGAGTCGGCAGCCGCTCTCTCCCGGATCCGCTACTCCTCCGATCCTCAAGATGGGGCGGACGCAGACCTCGTGAGCGAGTCGGTCTTCGAGGATCCCGACCTCAAGGCGAAGGTCTTCGCCCAGCTCAACGCAATCTGCAAGCCCGAAACAGTCTTCACGACCAACACGTCCACGCTGCTGCCGTCCATGTACGCCGAGGCCACGGGCCGGCCGGCCCGGTTCGCCGCGCTGCACTTCCTGGGCGTGATTGACCATCGGCTGGTGGACATCATGCCTCACCCGGGGACTTCCCCCGAAATCGTGGAGCTTCTGACGGCCTTCGCGCGGCGAATCCGGCAGGTGCCGCTGGTCCTCAAGAAGGAGTACCCCGGCTACGTGTCCAACTCCATCTTGGGCGCCATGAATACCGCGGCCATAAAAATCGCGCTGGTGGAGAAGGTCGCCTCAGTGGAGGACGTGGACCGGGCGGTCATGATTCATCTCGGCATGCCCTGCGGCCCCTTCGGACTGAACGATTACGTCGGTCTGGACACCATCTGGCACGTCATGCAGAGCAACGCCAGGATATCGGGCGACCCGGGCGCCCAGGCCTTCGCCGACGAGTTCAAGCGGGACTACATCGACAAGGGCTGGCTGGGCGCCAAGTCCGGCCGGGGATTCTACACCTACCCCGACCCGGCCTACCTCCGCCCCGATTTTCTTGGCGGTGATCCCGAATAACCGCTCCCTCCGGAGGGTCTTGTACCGATGAAACCTGCCCCGCGTCCGCAGCCCACGACCGTCCAAAAGCTGATGGAGGAGGCCGACCTCTCCCTGGAGGTCGTGATCCTGCTCGTCCTCGGAGTGTTCATGCTCCTCTTCGGCATTATCCTGACCCGAATCCACACGAGGGCCCTGCCCTACAGCCCGGACGGCACCTACGGCCTCTTCCTGGTGCTCGTCTCCTTCCAGGTGATCGCCATGGGGAAGACGCCGTTCGGCGACCTGCGCCGCTCCTGGGCCGTCGTCGCCGGCGGGATGGCCGCAGCGGTCCTAGGGATGTCCCTCTGCTTCATTCCGGGCCTCCTGACGGGCTTCGCCCGGCGGCTGGTCGGGCTCGTGCTCACGGGCGGCGGTATATCCCTTTTCCTGCAGCTCGTGCTGGCCCGCGAGAAGGCGCGGCGGTGGATGGAGGGGCCCCGGATCCTGAAGTCGCTCGCTTTCGCCTGCGGCGCGGTCTACCTGCTGTCAATGGCCCTGGGGCTGATCACGCTGCTCCCCGGGGCCGTCTCGGATTACGTGACCGCCGGGGTGCTCGCCGCCACCGGGCTCGGCCTATTCTTCCTGGCCGGGAACATTCAGGGAATCGTCCGGTTATGGCCCCCGGCGGATCAGCATCCGCCATCGGGAGGCCCGGCCGCGGACGATGACACGGGACAAGTCCGGCGCGGGTTCTTCGGGGAGGCAACCCTCTCTCTCGCGCTGGCGACGCTCCTCCTGATAGGCGTCATGCTGACGTTCCTTGGGCTGGTCCTGGTCCCCGTCAACCTGGGGTGGATCCCTTTTTCGTCCGACGGCCTGCAGGGACTCCAGCTCACTCTCTTCGCCATCCAGATGATGTCCCTGGGGGATTCCCCCATCGGCCATTACCGGAGGTCGTGGCTGATGGTCGCCTACGGGATCGCCTTCGTCGGCCTGGGGGCGTTCTCCTGCATCGCGCCGGGGGTGCTCACCCACGTGCTGCGGACCCTCCTTGCCCTCTTGAACATCACGGCGGGAGTCATCTATTTCGCCCGGAGGCTCCGCCAGAAGATCCTCGAGCGGAAAGCCCCGCCGGCGGGCCCGCTCCCACCCGTCGTCATCCGGTTGTTCCGGACGCAGGCAGTGCTGAACGTTGTCGTCATCGCCTTCGGAGCCAACATGCTCGTGCCGGGCCTCCTGCCGGGCCTCGTGAACGCGGCGATCATCGCCGCCAACGGGCTTCTGCTCTTCCGGCTGGTCTCCCTCCTGCGGAAGCTGGAGCAGGCGGCCACGAGATCCAGTCGGGATGCCGGGATCGCCTCTGGAGGTGACGGGAGCGCCGGCTGAGCCTCGCCTCGGCCTCAGGGACAGAATCGCCACCCAGCCGGCCGCCCAAGCCCGGAAATGGTGCCAGGCTGTGTCACGATTCAGACACCGGCAATCGGTCAGCACCGGCAGGCGTCTGGATGGTGACCGATCTTGGCACCTGCCATTGGCACATGCCCATCTATCATGGAGTTGGGTTTCGGACAACCATTAGCACCACATGATTGGCATGCATTTTTATGTGAAAATCCAATAATTTTTGTGCTTGTCGATCTCACATAGATTCCTGTATGATGACAACAGGGGTGACACAATGAGAACCACGGTCACGCTGGATGCCGCATTGGTCGGGGAGTTGTTGAAACATTCCCGCGCCAGGACAAAGACCGCCGCCGTCACGGAGGCCGTCCGGGAGCAAGTCCGGCGGATCAAACTGGAAAAGCTGTCCGGCCTGCGCGGTAAAATCGAATTCCAGTCCGACCCCCTGACCGCCGGGGGACGGGCTGATGTGGAGCGGGAGGATTTCCTGGGAGAACTGAGCGAGGTCGATCCGGATGCCGAGTGACGTCCTGCTGGACACTTCCGCCTGGATCGCGTTCTTCCGCGGCCAGCCCCCCGATGCAGCCGACCGGGTGCAGGCCCTGCTGCGGGAAGACCGCGCCATCACCTGCAGCCCGGTCCTCTTCGAGATCCGCCGGGGACTTCGTCCGACCGAACTCCATCGCGTCCAGGGCCTCCTCAACGCGCTCCGACACATTGCTTTCACCGAAGTCGACTGGCAGGCCGCCGCGGAATTGGACCGGGCGCTTCGTTCCGGCGGGAAAACGCTGCCCTTGATGGACATCTTCATCGCCACCGTCTGCCGGCGACATCACTTCCCTCTCCTCACGCTGGACGACCATTTCCGGGAGGTCCCGGGCCTGACGCTGGCCTGAATCGCCCCGGCGCCGTCCCCAACGCCCCCCGACTTCCCGGTTGAAAATCCGGCCGGCATCCAATATAGTGGCAGGTTGTTCGCTGATTGAAAGGAAGCATCATGCCCCACATCCCCATGAAATACGCCCCGCAGCTGATCTGGCACGGGACGCGCAACTTTTTCGGCGGCAAGCCGGTGGTCATCTCCTTCGAGACCACCCTCTCCTGCAACGCCAACTGCAAGCACTGCGACCTCGGCCTGGGCATCCCCAACGAGAAGCGGATGCCGCCCTCCGACTTCCGAAAATGGGTCGACCGGTTCCACCCACCCGTGATCCAGCTCTCCGGCGGCGAGCCTCTCCTGCGCCAGGACCTGCTGGACATCGTCAAGGCGGTCAAGATCAACCCGTTCTTCCCCTATACCATCCTGGTGTCCAACGGTTGGATGATGACCCCGGAGCGCTACGACGCGCTGCGGGAGGCCGGCGTGAACCAGTTCTCCATCTCCCTGGACTTCCCGGACGAGCGGCACGACGAGTTCCGCGTCATCAAGGGGCTCTTCGCCAAGCTGGACCGGACCATCCCCGAGCTGGCGGCCCGCGGCCACGGCGACGTGGTGCTCAACACGGCCATCACCGCCGAGAACGTCAAGGCCCTGCCCGACATCGTCCGCACGGCCCGGCGCTGGGGGGTCTGCCTCAGCTTCAGCGTCTACACGCCGCACCGCACCGGCGACCACAGCCTGACCGTCAAGGACCCGGAGGACCTCAAGCTGGTGGAGGACCTGTTCGCCCGCTGCAAGAAGCGCGACGGCGAGTTCGCCTCCGTGGTCAACTCCAGCTTCAACCTGGACGGCATCCTGAAATTCATGCGCGACGGGAACGTGCCCAACTGCACCGCCGGCCGCCGCTTCATGGTGGTGCACCCTTCGGGGATGCTGAATCCCTGCTCGCTGCAGCGGGTTGATTTCGAGACGCAGGACGAGATGGTCCGGGAGTTCTCCCGGCGCAACACCTGCGGGGGCTGCTACGTCTCGATCCGCTCCTACGTGGAGATCTCCTTCCTGAAGCTGCTCTGGGAAAACGTGTCCATGCGCGTCTTCAACCGCAGCGGGGCCTGAGGCGAGGAACCATGGAAGTCAAAACCGTTTGGGACGCCGGGATGGCCTTCACCGCTTGCCAGGACGGCCACGATTTCGTCATGGACGCTGACGCCACCTCCGGAGGGCGGAGCCGGGGCCCGCGGCCGAAGGGGCTGCTGCTCTCGGGACTGGCCGGCTGCACCGGCATGGACGTGGTCAGCATCCTGCAGAAGATGCGGGTGGAGGTGGATTCCCTCGAGATCCTGGTTGACGCCGACCTCACCGACGAGCACCCGAAGGTGTTCTCCCGGATCCACCTGAAATACGTTTTCCGGGGCAAGGGCCTCCCCCAGGACAAGCTCGAGAAGGCGGTCACCCTCTCGCAGGAGCGGTACTGCGGCGTCTCCGCCATGCTGCGGCTCGTCTGCCCGCTCACCTGGGAAATCATCGCCTCGGAATGACCCGGCCGGCCTGTCCGCCAGATCTCCAGGCGGGTGAAACTTTCCCTTGTGCCGCGTATCGTATTCATCTAAAATTACAGGTTCGATTTTATGTCCATGAAATTTTCGTAGGAGCCCCAAATGAAAAAGACCCTGTTCATCACCGCAATCCTGATCGCCGCCCTCGCGGTGCCGGCCCTGGCCGTGGTGGGCAAGACCCCTATGGCCTTCACCGATTCCGAGTACGCCAAGGCCCTGGACCTGAAGGTCAACATGTCGAAGCCGGACCTGGTGGCTTACGTCGGCTCGGGCAAGGAGCTGGTGGTCCTCAAGACCAAGAAGGAAGTGGTCTGGTACGAGCGCCTGACCTGGCTGAGCAAGTCCATGCCGCAGGACCCCGAGGTCATCAAGAAGGCTTACATCGCCTTCGTGGCCCAGGCGGCCGAGATCGCGCCCGGCACCGAGGAGTACAACCAGCTGAGCCAGACCCTGCAGCCGGCCGATGCCGAGTTCATGCTGAAGAACCGCTTCGTCGTCCGGATCAAGAACGAGGACGCCAACGGCAGCACCAAGCACTACATCGAGGTCTACGAGAAGAGCCAGAACTGAGCCGGCCCTCTCGGCGGGAACCAGGCCATCCGCAAGGATGGCCTTTTCTTTTTTCGAGGAATGGTCCGGCGCAGGCGCTGACCCGGCCCCCGGCCGCCGCGCGCAGGCCGGTCAAAAAGCCCGGAAAATGTCTTGACTTGCCCGCGGCCGCTGCGTTATATTGCCCTCTTGCCGCGGGGTGGAGCAGTCTGGTAGCTCGACGGGCTCATAACCCGTAGGTCGCAGGTTCAAATCCTGCCCCCGCAACCAAAACTCGAGACCGGCCCCATGGGGCCGGTTTTGCTTTTAAAGGCTCGGGGTTCGGGACTCGGGGCTCGAAGCTGGAAATCTGATTGCCGAGCACCAAGCCCCGAACCCCGAGTCCGTTGGTTTGAGCACCGAGCCCCGAACCCCGAGTCCCGAAGCAGAACCTTAACTTTGCGCGTGATCTCGGCTATAATATGCCCCCTATGGATTCCCACGGGCACGAACACATGAATCTGACGGCACCGCAGCTGCAAGAAATCCTGCAGATCCTCACGGAGCTGGATCCCGACCAAGTCATGGAGAAGATCGTCAAGATCATGCCCCGGGTTTTCCACAGCCGCGTGTGCGCCCTGTTCCTGCGGGACGACGACAACGAGAACGAGATCGTCCTGCGCAAGTCCTCGCTGGAAAAGCACCTCCTCCCCACCACGCGCATCGCCTACGAGAGCGGTGAGGGCCTGACGGGCTGGGTCTTCAAGAACCGCCGGCCGCTCCTGATCACCGACCTGGATGCCAAGTCCAACGACGACCTGAAGCAGATCGCCCCCGACCTCGAGTGGAAGGGCAAGTACGCCGACGTCGGCCTGTACAAGCCCCGCTCCTACCTGGGGGCCCCCCTCATCACTGCCGGCGGGGAGTGCCTCGGCGTGATCCGCATGTCGGCCGACGACATCAACTTCAACCAGCAGGACATGGACCTGATGATGTCCATCGCCGGGTACATCGCCCGCGCGGTGGAGAAGGCCCACCTCTTCATCCACGAGCGCCGCAAGGCCGAGTACTTCACCCTGCTGACCGACATCGGCACGAAGCTCCACACCTACTACAACCGTCAGGACCTCCTGAATTTCATCGCCCAGGGGTGCGCCGAGACGTTTTCTTCTGAGACCTGCGAGATCTACATCCGCTCCGACGCCGATCCCCAGCTGCTGGTGCTGCGGGCGGGCCACGGCATCCCCGGCGACCTGATCGGGTCGGCCACGCACCGCGTGGGAGAGGGGCTCACCGGTTACATCGTTCACGAGGGCAAGGTCCTGCGCAGCCGGAACGTCCTCACCCTGCCCTGGTACAAGGGCAAGTACCGCGCCGCCATCAAGGACACCCTCAAGTACGGCGACCGGCTGACCTTCCTGGGGATGCCCATCAAGATCAAGTCGGACATCATCGGCTGCCTCAAGCTCTACAACAAGATCCCCCGCGGGGACGGCATCTCCCACTTCACCGAGGACGACGAGAAGTTCCTGGCCATCCTGGTCGACATGCTGGCCGTGGCGCTGGAGAACCTCCAGTACCTCGAGAGCATGCAGATCTCGGCGGTCAAGATGATGCAGATCCAGCGGCTCACCGCCCTGGGCACCCTGGCGATCCGCGTCCCGAACGAGATCTCCAACCCGCTCACCGTCGCCCGCCTCAACATCATCAACCTGTTGCGGGCGATGGACCGCCCCGGCAACGGCGGCGCCGCCCCGGAGCCGGAAGACCTGCGGGAGAAGCTCCTCACCGTCCAGCAATTCCTGGAGGAGGTCGCCGAGGGCATCGGCACCCTGCAGGAGTTCTCCACCAAGGCCGGCTTCATCCGGCAACGTCGGGCCTGGTCGGATATCATCGACGAGAGCCTCCTCTTCCTCTCCAACGACCTGATCACCAAGAAAGTGAAGATCGGCCGGGAGAAGGACCTCGAACGCCAGTTGCCCTACCTCTGGATCGAGCCCAACGAGGGGATCGAGATCCTCGTCACGCTGGTCAAGGCGATCCTGGAGTCCATCGGCCACTACGACTCGGAGATCTCCATCCGGTCCTCGCTGGAGCCGTCCACCCGGTCCATCGTGACGATCCTCGAGGGGCAGGACAACACCGCCGGCATCCCCCTCCAGTCGCAGTTGGCCGGGATGCCGGCACTCAATTCGCGGAGCCTCTTCAACCCGGCCCAGTTCGCACTCAAGGTCACCGAGGAGATCGTCCGCAACAACTACGGCGGCCGGATCGAGGCCTGCGCCGACGCCGGCCCGGTGGTGCGCGGCTTCCGGCTGACGCTGCCGATCGAGAAAATCCAGGCAAGGGACGACGTGGATGGATAGGTCCATACTGATCATCGACGACAGCCGCCACTTCGCGGAGAGCGTGTCCGAGCTGCTCTCCGAAGAGCAGTGGGCGATCGACATCGCGCTCAACGGGGAGGAGGGGCTGCGCAAACTGTCGGAGCGCCACTTCGACGTGGTGCTCCTCGACCTGAAGATGCCGGGGATGTCCGGCCTCGAATTCCTGCAGCACCTGGAGTCGCGGGGGATGCAGGACCGCAACTACGTCATCGTCCTCACCGGCGAGATCACCATCGAGAACGCAGTGGACTCGCTCCGCCTGGGCGCCCGAGACTTCATCCAGAAACCGGCGGTCGTCGAGCAGCCGGAGCTGTTCTTCCGGCGCATCGAGAAGGGCTTCCAGTGGCAGGAGCAGCGGGCGGTCCACGAGGAGCTGCTGTCGGAGCGCAAGCGCTCCGTGGAGGAGAGCCGCCTCATCGTCAAGAGCGTCGGCCATGACATCAGCGGCAGCTACTTCTCCAGCCTGATGCTCCGCCTGCGGATGCTGGAGAAGAACTTCCAGAAGATCAGCGCCATCCTGGCGGAGCCCGGCCCGATCTCCGCCGAGCACAAGGACGAGGCCCTGAAGCTGGCCGAGGGGGGGCGGGAGCGCCTGGCTGACCTGATCACCCTGATGGACTTCATCAAGGACCTGGGCAACAAGCTCAAGCATCTGGGAGAGGCCATCTCCAGCGACGGCAAGAACATGGTGCCCCTCGACCTGTCGGAACTGGCGCAGAAGAGCCTGGAGCTCTTCGCCATCAACAAGGCCAACATCGTGGTGCGGCGGGAATTTTACCCCGGCGCGCTGCAGATTGCAGGCAATGCCGAAGACCTGAACCGGGTGTTCATGAACATGATGGAGAACGCCGTCCGGGCGATGCCCGACGGCGGCACACTATCTCTCCGCACCTATCCCAAGGACGGCCTCGCCTGCGTCGACATCGCCGACACGGGCATCGGCATCGCGCCGGAGGTCCAGGACAAGATCTGGCGTCCCGACTACACCAACTGGCGCGGCGAGAGCGGCACCGGCCTCGGGCTGCTCATCTGCAAGAAGGTGGTGGAAAACCACCAGGGCCGGATCCTCCTCCAGAGTGCGCCCGGCCAGGGGACGACCTTCACCCTGCAGTTTAAAAAACTCTCACCAAGGAGCAACACGCTATGAGCAAAGGCAAGATCCTGATCGTGGACGACAAAAAGCTGTTGCGCGACAGCTTGCGGGAGTTCCTGGAGAGCCACGACTACCAGATCTTCGAGAGCGAGACCGGCGAGCTGGGCGTCCAGTTCCTCCGCGACCACGAGGTGGACATCGTGCTGCTGGACGAGATCCTGCCCGGAATCGACGGCCTGAAGGTCCTCGAGCTGATCAAGAAGCTGCGGCCGGGCCAGCTGGTCATCGGCCTGAGCGGCGAGATCACGGTCAAGCTGATCGGGGACTACCTCGCCGCCGGCGCTTACGACATCCTCGCCAAGTCGGCCATTTACGAGAAGCTGCTGCCCCTGCTGGAGGAGGCCCTTCACCACTCCGGCCACGCCCGGACCCCCGCCAAGGTGGATTACCTGAAGCAATCCGAGCAGCTCAAGAAGGACGGGCGCTGGGAAGAGGCGGCCATCTTCCTGAAGGAAGCCGGAATCGAGGAGAAGACGCTGGGCAACATCGCCAAGGCCAACGAGCTGTTCCTCGAGTCGATCAAGTGCTTCACTCGAGCCGGCCGGATCAACAAGGGCAAGGAAGTCGAACAGCTGATCTTCGAGTAATTCCGACCGGCGGCCTGCCGTCAACACTCCCCGCCCGCGGGCAGAAGGAGAAAGGAAGACGATGTCCCCGAAATTCATCTTCGTGACCGGCGGCGTGCTGTCCTCGCTCGGGAAGGGCATCTCGGCCGCGTCCATCGGCGCGCTGCTCGAGGCGGCCGGCTTCAAGGTGACTCTCAGCAAGCTGGATCCCTACCTCAACGTCGATCCCGGCACCATGAGCCCTTTCCAGCACGGCGAGGTCTTCGTCACCGACGACGGCGCCGAGACCGACCTGGACCTGGGCCACTACGAGCGCTTCACCCACGCCAAACTGACGCGCGACAACAACCTCACCGCCGGCAAGATCTACCTGTCGGTGATCCAGAAGGAGCGCCGCGGCGACTACCTGGGCAAGACCGTCCAGGTCATCCCCCACGTCACAGACGAGATCAAGCAGGGGATCCTCAAGGCCTGCAAGGACGCCCATTTCGCCATCGTGGAGATCGGCGGCACGGTGGGCGACATCGAGAGCCTGCCCTTCCTCGAGTCCATCCGCCAGCTCCGCAACGACCTCGGCCCGAAGAGCACCCTCTTCGTCCACGTCACCCTGGTGCCGTTCATCGGCACCTCCGGCGAGCTGAAGACCAAGCCGACCCAGCACAGCGTGAAGGACCTGCGCGAGATCGGCATCCAGCCGGACCTGATCCTCTGCCGCACCGACCGGTCCCTGCCGGACGACATCAAGTCCAAGATCGCCCTGTTCTGCAACGTGTCGGCCGAGGACGTCATCTCGGTCACCGACGTCAAGAACATTTACGAGGTCCCGATCGCCCTGAACCGCGAGGGGGTGATCCAGCGGATCGCCGCCCGGATGGACGTCATGCTGCCGGTGGTGGACCTCGGCCGCTGGGAGGACCTGATCCGCCGGATGGCCGCCCGCCCGGAGACGGTGTCCGTGGCCATGGTGGGCAAGTACGTCGACCTGATCGATTCCTACAAGAGCCTGAACGAGGCGCTGATCCACGGCGGGGTGGCCAACGACGTGCGGGTGGACCTGCACTGGATCGAATCCGAGACCATCACGCCGGAGAACGCCGCCGAGATGCTGGGATCCTACGACGCCATCCTGGTGCCGGGCGGATTCGGCACGCGGGGCATCGAGGGCAAGATCAACGCCGTCACGTTCGCCCGCAAGTCGGGGGTGCCGTTCTTCGGCATCTGCCTCGGCATGCAGTGCGCCGCCATCGAGTTCGCCCGGCACGTGTGCGGGCTGGCCGAGGCCAACAGTACCGAGTTCGACGCCGCCACGCCCAACAAGATCTTCTACAAGCTGCGCGACCTGCTGGGCGTGGAGGACATGGGCGGCAACATGCGTCTGGGGGCGTACGACTGCCGGATCAAGCCGGACACCCTGGCCCACCGGATTTACGGTGCCGAACTCATCAGCGAGCGGCACCGCCACCGTTACGAATTCAACCGCAGCTACGAGGAGATCCTGGCCCGGCACGGGATGATCGTCTCGGGCATCAGCCCCGACGAGAAGTTCGTCGAGATCGTCGAGGTCCCAGACCACCCGTGGTTCTTCGGCTGCCAGTTCCATCCCGAGTTCAAGTCCAAGCCGCTGGTCCCCCACCCGATCTTCCGCGAGTTCATCCGGGCGGCGATCGGGCACAAGAACTCCCGGAAGGCCTGACATGAAGACGATCCCGCTCGGCAACCTCCGCCTGGGCGCCCCCGGGTCGCTCTTCTTCATCGCCGGCCCCTGCGTGATCGAGAGCGAGAGCCACGCCCTGGGGATCGCCGAGCAGCTGGCCGGCATCTTCGGGCGCCTGGGGCAGCCGTTCATCTTCAAGGCCTCCTATGACAAGGCCAACCGCAGTTCGCTGCACTCGTTCCGCGGGCCGGGCCTGACGGCGGGGCTGAACATCCTGCGCCAGATCAAGGAGCGCTTCGGGGTGCCCATCCTGACCGACGTCCACGACGTCAGCCAAGTGAAACCCGCCGCCGAGGTGGCGGACATCCTCCAGGTGCCGGCGTTCCTGTCCCGGCAGACCGACCTCCTGCTGGCGGCGGGCCGCTCGGGGCGGATCGTCAACGTGAAAAAGGGGCAGTTCCTGGCCCCGTGGGACATGGCCAACCTGGTGGACAAGGTGCGCTCCACCGGCAACGACAGGATCATCCTGACCGAGCGGGGCTTCTCCTTCGGCTACAACAACCTGGTGGTCGACTTCCGCTCCTTCCCGATCCTGCGCCGGCTGGACTGCCCGGTGGTGTTCGACGCGACCCACTCGGTGCAGCTGCCGGGCGGCGCGGGCACGTCGTCGGGCGGGGACGCCGAGTACATCCAGCCCCTCGCCCGGGCGGCCGTGGCCTGCGGCGTGGACGGCCTCTTCTTCGAGGTGCACGACTGCCCGTCCGAGGCCCTCTGCGACGGCCCGAACGCGTTCGACCTGAAGGATTTCGAAGAGTTCATCCGGCGGCTGCTGGCCATCCGCGAGGCCGCCCACGGGGAGGCTCCCCATGAGCCTTGACGTCGCCCGCCAGGTCCTGCGCACCGAAGCGGAGGCCATCCGCGGCCTGGAGGCCAAGCTGGACGCGCGCTTCCTGCGCGCCCTGGACACGCTGGAGCAGTGCCAGGGACGCGTCGTCACCACGGGCATGGGCAAGAGCGGCATCATCGCCCGCAAGATCGCCGCCACGTTCGCCAGCACTGGCTCCCCTTCCCTGTTCCTGCACCCCGCCGAGGCCATCCACGGCGACCTGGGCATGCTGGCCGCGGGCGACGTGGTGGTGGCGCTGTCGAACTCCGGCGAAACCCCGGAGATCCTGCGGCTCCTCGAGTACATCAAGCGGCTGGCGCTGCCGCTGGTGGTGCTGACCGGCAATCCCGACTCCACCCTGGGCCGGGCGACCGACCTGTGCCTCGACACGGGGATTTCCCGCGAGGCCTGCCACCTGGGCCTGGCCCCCACCGCCAGCACCACCGCGGCGCTGGCCATGGGCGACGCCCTCGCGGTGGCCCTCAGCGTCCGGAAGGGATTCAAGCTGGAGGACTTCGCCCTGCTCCACCCGGGCGGCAAGATCGGGAAGCGGCTGCTCCGGATCGCCGACCTGATGCGCACCGGGGACGCCGTCCCGAAGGTCCGGCTGGATACGCCGATCAAGGACGCCATCTACGTCATGTCAGACGGGCGGATGGGCATCACCGCCGTGGTGGACGACGCCGGGCGCCTGCAGGGGGTCATCTCCGACGGCGACCTGCGGCGGCTGCTGGAGCGGCGGGGGGACATCCTCTCCCTCCCCGCCGCCGAGTGCATGACCCCTCACCCGAAAACCATCCCGGCGGACGAGCTGGCCACGTCGGCCCTGGCGCTCATGGAAAAGAACAAGATCACCTCGCTCTTCATCGTGGACGGCGCGGGCAGGATCGCCGGCGCCATCCATTTGCACGACCTGTGGGAGACCGAGCTGTTCTGATTGCGAATTGTGAATTGCGAATTGCGAATTTGCAGAATGACACTAACTGAAGTCTTGCTGGACGGTTTGCCAATTCGCAATTCGCAATCCGCAATTCGCAATTTGATGTCCGCAGTTTCAATGAGGTAAGCTCCACGATGCGCCCACTCAGCAAGAGGAAGATCGATCTGAAAACCATCCGGCTCCTGGTGACCGACATGGACGGGGTGTGGACCGACGGTTCGATCTACCTGGACGACGCCGGCGTGGAGATGCTCCGCTTCTCGGCCTACGACGGGCTGGCGGTCAGCCTGGCCCGCCAGGGCGGCCTGCGGATCGCCGTCCTGTCGGCCCGCCGCTGCCCGGCGGTGTTCTTCCGCCTGACCCGCCTGGGCGAGGACGAGATCCACCTCGGCAGCCCGGACAAGGCCGCCGACTTCCCGGCGCTGTGCCGCCGGCTGGGCGTGAAGCCGTCCCAGGCGGCCTACCTGGGCGACGACCTGCCCGACCTGGGCGCCATGCACCAGGCGGGGGTCGCGCTGACCGTGGCCCAAGCCCCGGAGGAGATGCGCCGGGTGGCCGATTACGTGACGGAGACACCGGGCGGCTCGGGCGCGGTGCGGGAAGCCGTGGAGTGGCTGCTCCGCCAGTCGGGCCGCTGGCCGGCCGTCCTCGCGGGGTACGGCGCCATCCCCGAACGGCGGCGAAAAGCGCGTTAAGAGGTTCTGCCGGGCCCATTTCCTCCAGGAGGCTGACTCCGCCATGACCAGCGAGCGCGAAATCCGGGACGCCCACCAGGCCGGCCTCGAGTTCGTGGCTTTCGTTCACCGGCTGGCCGCCGTCCTCCCGCCGCCGCACCACCACGCGCTGGAGCACCTCCTGCGGTTCTGCGTGGCGATCCCTCTGAACATTGAAGACGGGATCGCCCCGGTCCCGCCGGAAGAGCGCGCCGCCTGCTTCGAGATCGCGCGGGGCTGCGCCCTGGCCTGCCGCGCTTCGCTGGACCTGCTGGGGTCCGCCGGCCTCTGCCCCTGGGCGAACCTGGCCCCCGGCGAGGCGTTGCTGGCGCGGGTGCTCACCGGCCTGGCGGCGCCGGACGGGCGGGTCCCGGCGGGCGGATTCCCCGTCCGGCCCCGGCCGGCCGAACGCGACGCCGCCAACGGGATGGAGCGGGAGCGCCGGCGCGGCCCCGGCGTCGACCGCGAGCGGCGGGAGGACTGACGGAACGAGGCGGCCGCCGGAGCCGCCACCCAAGGAGAGTGATCCATGCCCGACCGGCCCACCATGATCCAGAAGATCCGCTGGTACTACAACCAGCGGGACCTCCTCTTCAACTACGTCCGCAAGGATCTCAAGGAGCGCTACGTCGGCTCGGTCTTCGGTTTCTACTGGTCCGTGATCAACCCGCTGATTCTCCTGGGTATCTACACGTTCGTTTTCTCGGTGATCTTCCAGGTCCGCTTCGGCGGGAAGGCGGGCTTCGGCCAGTCCGCCCTCTACATCTTCTGCGGCATGGTGCCCTGGATGGCGTTCCACGAGGCGGTGGGCCGCTCCACCGGCATCCTCATTGACAACGCCAACCTGATCAAGAAGGTCATGTTCCCCTCCAAGATCCTGCCGATGTACATCGTCCTCTCCCACGGCGTCAACCTGCTCATCGGCTTCGGCATCCTGGTGGCGGCGGTCCTGCTGTCGGGGCGGGCGCTCACGCCGTGGCTGCTGCTGCTGCCGGTGTTCCTGTTCGCCCAGCTGCTCCTGACCCTGGGCGCCTGCTGGCTGGCCAGCACGGTGAACGTGTTCCTGCGCGACTCGGCCCAGGTCATCAACCAGCTGCTGATCATCGTGATGTACCTGTCGCCGATCTTCTACTCCGTGTCGATGGTCCCGGAAACGGTCCGCCGCTACGCCTACCTCAACCCCATGGTCGGCCTGATTGAGGGCTACCGGGACATCCTGCTCAACGGCACGGCGCCCAGCCCGGGCGGGCTGGCCTACTTCGCCGTCGTGGCCGCCGCCCTGTTCCTGCTGGGCTACTTCGTCTTCAACCGGAACCAGCACACCTTCGCCGACGTGCTGTGATCCGAGGAATGGAAATCCGGAAGGAGGCCCCGCCATGAACGAGCTGGAATTCATGCTCAACCGCTACCTGAAGCTCCGGGAGGCGATCGCCAACTGGCTGAAGAAGAACTTCGACGAGGAGGCCTGGCACTACCAGCCGGCGCCCACAGCCAACTCCGCCGCCTGGATCGTGCCGCACCTGATCGTCTTCGAGCAGATCAAGGTCTACGACCAGATTCCCGGCTACGCCTTCCACCGTGTGGCCACCGAGGAGCAGGCGGAGCGCTACAAGCCCGGCGCAGCGGGCTTCGCCATGGGGCGAGGCGAGCTGATGCCGATGCAGGAGGCGCTCGTCGGCCTGGCCGCCGCCCGGAGGATCACGGAGGCCTTCTTCCACGCCCTGCTGACCGACTCGCCGCTGGTGGCCGGCGTCGACCGGCGCCTGGCCTTCGACCGCTACTTCCTGAACTTCTCCCACGACACCGAGCACTACGGCCAGATCAAGTACCTCACCGGGATGTGGCAGAGAAGGAAGCAGGCCTGATTGCGGATTTCGGATTTCGGATTTCGGATTCCAGATCGTGCTCGTACTCGTGCTCGTGCTCGACGGATGACCGGTGACGGGTGACCCACGACCGATCGTACTCGTGCTCGACATCGGAATCGTAATCGCGCTCGTAATCGGATTAAGTAGTCCCCGCAGATCGCAATCATTCTCTCCTCAAGATATTCCACGCAGAAGGCGCACAGCCGGAGCGCGGACGTCCCCGTCCGCAAGATCAAACGGTGAATCGGTGAATCGGCAGCAAGGACCGATGACGGATGACCGGTGACCGGCGAACATGATCTTGCGCGCAAGCCTGAGCACGCTGTGAGCCCCGTCACCGGGGAGGTACCCCGACTACCCGCGCCTCGTGCCGAGGGACGACGCCTGCGTCGCCCAGCTCAAGAAACGCACCTTGACGAATCTCTACAACGCCCGCCCCGCCTGGCTGGACCAGGCACATCAGAAGCTCGATGCCGCCGTCTTCGCCGCCTACGGCTGGGAGCCGTCGCTGACGGACGTGGAGATCCTCGAAAAGCTCCTGGCCCTGAATCTCGCCCGCTCGAACGAAGGTGAATCGGTGAATGGGTGAATCGGTGAAGCGGCGAACCGCGCGGAATTCCGGAACACTGAGGAACCAGGAGAAACGGGCAGGCGCGCCGGAGGCGCGGCAGGGAAGCTCCGGAGGAGCCAGGGGAAATTAGCCGGTGGCAAGGGCTGGCCCGGAGGGCCGCCCGCCGCCACCGGAAAGCCCGATGATCATTTGAAAATGGTTTGTGTTTTCCCACGCGCCCCGGAGGCGGCGCGCGGAGAGAGAGCGGGAGGTGGTTGTCATGCCTTCGTCCGCGCGTCCCTACAGGACGCGGGGAAAAACACGGAACGACGATATCGTGGGCATCGGTTTCCGGTGTCTGCGGCCGACCCTCCGGGTCTGGCCTGGACACCGGCTAATGTCCCTTCCTCCCTCCGGGAGGCCCTCCGCATCCCTCCGGGATGCGATGGCGCGGGCAGTGGGCACGTGCCCGAACCCCACCGTTGCATCGTGCGGACGGGGACGTCCGCGCTCCAACCGCATGCATCCGCCGTGCGGAATGGTGAGAAAGGATGTGAGAGAGGATCAGATCTTCAGCTTCGGCTGGGGCAGCTTCTTGGGGGGCGGCCACTTGTTCTTCTCCTCCAGCTCCTTGTAATAGGAGGGGGAGACCTTCTGCGTGACCACGAACTGGCTCAGCACCTGGATCAGCGGCTGCACCCCCGGCGCGTAGGCCATCTTGGGGTCTTCCAGGATCTGCTTCGCCTGCAGGGGCTTCTTGTAGAAGGTGGCGTTGGCCCCATTGTCCGTCATGAGGTCGGCGCCCTGCACTGAGATGCCGGCGAACAGTCCCCGGCAGCGGCAGTAGGACAGGACCTCGGCGCGGAACCGGTAGTCGCTGGACAGCTCCGCGGTCCGTCCCAGCGGCCCCACCGCGATGGAGGCGTCACCCCCCAGGGTGATCTTGTCCTTGAGCAGCGCGTCCATCCCGCGCTTGTTCATGATGACCAGGACGAGGTCGGCGTTCTGGAAGCCGATCTGCATCCCCCAGCTGCCCCCGACCAGCTTCACGAAGCTGGGATTGCTCCATTTGTCGGGGGCGATCCGGTGGACCATGACCCCCTTGCCGTACTTCCCGCCCCAGGTGAAGGCGCCGCCCAGGACGTGGGGCAGGACCACCACCGCCTGGCAGGAGCGCAGCAGCCCGTCGGGGATGCCGCCCTCGGGAATGTGGACGACTTTGGCCAGGACTTCCGCCGCATGATGGACGCGCTTCTCCAGCTTCGCCCAGTCGGGATCGGCCTCCTCGGGGAGGGGGGCTTCGGGCGTCGCCTCGGTCGCCTGATTCGTAGCCGCCGGCGGGAGCTGCGCCGGCGCCGTCGGGGGGGGCGGCGCCTTCGGCGGAGGGGGCACCTTGATCTGGGCGGGCAGGGCCAGGGTCCACCCGATCAGGAGCAGACCGAAAAAGACTGCCCCGCGGGCCTTCCGGACCATCCGCCCTTCCATGAAACGTCCGGCTGCCGGGCAGGCCCTGATCCTCGAATGCGGCAAGTTCACGGCACCTCTGTGTTTCCGAGTTTGATTGATTATACCCGATGCCCTGCCCTCCCGGCAACCCGAATGTGCCGCCCGGAAATTGTCACAGCCGGTCAAAAACCTGTTGAAAACACGCCTTTTATCCGGTAAGCTGGCTCCGTCCATAAAGTCCATTTTACAGTGGCACGGGAGCGTTCGGCGGATGGCACAACAGTCCGGTTATCGCGGCGGCCTTCTCGGGTTACTCCGGGACAACCTGCCGAGGGAACAGCCGCCGGCAAGGCGCCTGAACGCATCCGCCGGCCGGCACCTCCCGGGGTGGCTGCCCGCCTTCGCCCTGGCGGCCCTGCTGGCCGTTTCCGCCGGCTGCGCCAAGAAGACCGTGCCCGTGCCCACCTGGAGCTACCAGCCCGACGCCATCCGGTTCATCTACCAGGCCGACCCCCAGCTGAACCTTTACGAAGGCAAGCGCCACACCCTGCTGCTGGCCGTCTACCAGCTGAGCGACACCGGCGCCTTCACCAGCCTGGCCAAGGATTCGGACGGCCTGGCCAAGCTCCTCCAAGTGGAGCGGTTCGATCCCAGCGTGGTGGCCATGGAGCGGTACATCCTCCAGCCGGGCGAGCTGCGGACCATCGAGATCTACCGCGCCGAGAACGCAAAATGGGTCGGCCTGGCGGCCGGCTACTACGGCATGTCGCCGGAGCACTCCACCCGCCTCTTCGAGATCCCGGTGCTGATCACCCACTCGGGGTTCCTCAAGCGCAACAGCCAGGCGACGGTGGAGAACCTCCAAATTCAATTGTATTTCGGTCCCACAGAAATCAACCAGGTGGTGCCGCAATGAGCGAAGTTCGCAAACCCATCTTCTGGTACCAGGGCCTGTTCCTCCAGCCGCAGCATTTCCAGCAGCTCGAGCTCTACCAGAACACCCTGCTGGAGCCGCTGCGCGGCAGCGTGGCGCCTTACTTCCGGGGCGTCAGCCGCCTCCAGCTGTCCGAGGCCGCCGTGCCCAACCGCACCGTGGAGATCACCCAGGGCGAATTCCTCTTCCCCGACGGCTCCTGGGCGGTCGTGCCCGGCAACGCGGTGCTCCCGGCGGCTTCCTTCGCCAAGGCCGGTTTCGACGCGACCCGGCCGTTCACGGTATACGCGGGCCTGCGCAAGTGGAACCCCTCGGGGGACAACGTCGCGCTGGTCCAGAAGCCCGGCGAGGCCGGCGGCTCCAACGCCCGGTATGTCTGCGCCACCGACCCCGTGGAGGTCCGCGATCTCTACCAGTCGGCCGCCCAGCCGGCCCAAGTCCGCTACCTGCAGTACAACCTGCGGATCTTCTGGGAAAGCGAGGTGCCGGAGCTCGGCGACTACACGCTGCTGCCGGTCGCCCAGATCGTCTTCGACGGCCGCGAGCACAAGCTCTCCCGCCAGTTCATCGCCCCCACCGTCGCCCTCTCGGGCTCGGACCAGCTCATCGCCATCCTCCGGAACATCCAGGAACAGATGATCTCCCGCAGCCGCCTGCTGGAGGAGTACAAGAACCCCCGCGGGATCCAGACCGCCGAGCTGGAAACCAACTACATCTATTTCATGCTGGCGCTGCGCTCCCTCAACCGGTACGTCCCGGTCCTGCAGCACCTGGTGGAGACCCCCACCTCCCACCCCTGGGCGGCCTACGGGCAGCTTCGCCAGATGGTGGGCGAGTTGAGCGTCTTCACCGACCGGGTCAACGCCCTGGGGCAGCTCGCCGACGGCACCAGGCTGCTCCCGGACTACGACCACGACAACCTCTGGTATTGCTTCGACCAGGCCCAGACCCTGATCGGAGAGCTGCTGAGCTCCATCGTCATCGGGCCCGAGAGCATCATCGACCTGATCCGGGAAGGCGCATCCTTCAAGGGACAGATCCCGCTCAACCTGTTCGACAGCCGCAACGTTTTCTATCTGAACGTCCGCACCGCCGCCGACCCCGAGAAGGTGGTCGCCTCGATCTCCCGGCTGGCCAAGATCAGCAGCGCCGAGCGGGCCCAGTCCCTGGTCACGCGGGCCCTGCCGGGATTGCCGCTGGAGTTCAACCCGGTGCCGCCGCCCGGCCTGCCCAAGCGGCCGAATTCCTTCTGCTTCCGCCTGGACCGGGCCAGCCAGCACTGGCTCGAGGTCCAGAAGAGCCAGAACCTGTGCCTCTACTGGGACGACGCCCCGACCGACACCAAGGCCGAGCTGATCGTCCTGCGGCGATGATCCGGAAACGCCGATGACACCTTAGAATCGGTACCCCTTTGGGGATGGAATGCACCTGATCGACTCCTTCATCGAGCTGTTCGCCTACACCCGCTACTTCCTGGGCAGCCTGGGCCAAACCCAGCCGTCCTACGAGGAAGTGGTGCAGCACTATGGCCAGCTCCTGGACCGGGCTGAGAAGTACGCCGCCGCGGGCCGCTACACCGAACGGGAATGCCACCTGGCCCTGTTCGCGGTCTGCGCCTGGATCGACGAGATGATCCTCTGTTCGGCCTGGGAGTCGCGGAGCACTTGGCAGATGTCGCAGCTTCAGCGGACCTACTTCCAGACCACCAACGCGGGCGAGGAGTTCTTCGATCTCCTGGCCGGCCTGGATCCCAAGGAGCGGGAGGTCCGGGAGGTGTACGAATACTGCCTGGCGCTCGGGTTCAAGGGGCGCTATTTCCACCCCAACGATACGCCGGCGCTGGACGGCGTCAAGCGGGACAACCTCTCCCGCCTGCTGGACAGTGCCGACCCCGCATTCCCAAAGGACCTCTTCCCGGACGCCGGCCGGACGACCCCCGCAGGCAAGAAACGGCGCCGCCTGCGGTTCAGCCAGCTGGTCTACCTGCTTCTGTTCCTGGCGCCGGTGGCCCTGTTCGTGGGATTGTACCTGACATACAGGCAAATCCTCGACCGGATCGTTTTCAACTATTTCGGCTTCTAGCCGAACCTGGATGGACGCGAGGACGGACGGGTGAAGCGGATACTGAAGTACATCCTGATCTTCCTGGCCATCGCCGTGGTGGCCGGCCTCATCGCCTGGCTGGTCTGGGCGAAGGGCTGGCCCTGGTGGGTCGGGGTGGCCCTGTTCCTCGGCGTCATGGGGCTGTGGCTCAGCTTCCTCTTCGTGCGGCGCTACCTGCTGCGCCGGAAGGAGCGGGCCTTCGTCCAGCGCGTCATCGCGCAGGACCAGGCCGCCATCCAGGCCGCGCCCATCCACGAGCGGCAGCAGCTGCAGGACCTCCAGCGGCACTGGATGGAATCCGTCGAGCGGCTGCGCGGGTCCCGCCTGCGCAAGCGGGGCAACCCGCTGTACGTGCTCCCCTGGTACCTGGTGCTTGGGGAGTCCGGCACGGGCAAGAGCTCGGCCATCAAGAACGCCAACCTCAGCTCGCCCCTGACCGACACCAGCCGCGGCACGGGGATCGCCGCCACCCGGAACTGCGACTGGTGGTTCTTCGAGCAGGCGGTCATCCTGGACACCGCTGGGCGGTACACCATCGCCATCGACGAGACGGCGGACCGGCAGGAGTGGGAAAAGTTCCTGTCCCTGCTCGCCAAGTACCGCCGCCGCGAACCCCTGAACGGCGTCGTGGTCACGGTCTCCGCCGACAAGCTGGCCCAGGCCGGCGATTCCAAGCTGCGCGAGGACGGCCTGGACATCCGCCGCCACGTCGACCAGCTGATGCGGATCATCGGCTCCAAGTTCCCGGTCTACGTCATGATCACCAAGATGGACCTGGTCCACGGCATGGCGGATTTCTGCGCCCCCCTCCCCGAGGACCGGATCGCCCAGGCCATGGGCTACACCAACGAGCAGCTCAATCCCTATTGGAAGGAAGTGCTCGAGCAGGGGATGGAGAGCATCGCCGGCCGGCTGCGGGAACTCCGCTTCGCCCTGGTTCACCGGGCGGAGGACATCGCCCCCGGCGCCCTGCTGTTCCCCAACGAGTTCCTGCAGCTCCGCTCCGGCCTGGAGAGCTTCCTGCAGCCCATCTTCGAGGAGAATCCCTACCAGGAGACCCCGCTGTTCCGTGGGCTCTACGGCTCCAGTTCGCGGCAGGGCGATCCCGCCGCCTCCGAGTTCATGCGGATGTTCGGCCTCGAAGCCAGGCCGGCGCGGGGAATGTCGCGCGAGCGGGGCCTCTTCCTGACCAACTTCTTCCGCACCGTGCTGCCGCGCGACCGCTACCTCTACCGCCCGCTGCCGGAGTACCTGAAGTGGCGCCGCATCGTCACCAACATGGGCCTGCTCGCCTGGGTGCTGGTCTGGGCCGGCCTGTGCGGCGTGCTCAGCCTCTCGTTCGTCCTGAACCTGCGGGCGATCCGGGGTTTCACGGAGGATTTCTACAACCCCCCCAACCTGCAGCAAAAGCCGGCCGTCGACCTCCTGATGCTGGAGCGGATGCGCAACGAGATCAACGAGATGGAAGCGGCCAACCGGGACTGGTGGATCCCCCGGTTCGGCCTGGACCAAAGCCTGCGAGTGGAGAAGAAGGTCCGCGGCCACTTCATCGACATGTTTCGGAACGGGTTCCTGCTCCCGCTCGACGCCACCCTGCGCCACAAGATCGATCAGGTGACGCCGGCCACCCCGGAAGACCTGATGGTGGACTACGTCGGCTATGTCGTGACCCGCATCAACCTGATCCACGCCTACCTCCGCGGCGAGAAAGAGAACCAGGCCAATCCCGAGGTCCTCAGACAGTTCAAGGAAGCCTCGGGCGATCTGATCCAGTTGGAATACGCCGATCTCCCCCCCGAGATCGCGAACAAATTCGGGGACATCTACTACTCCTATCTCTACTGGTTCGGCCACCGGTCCGAGCGCCTGGCCATGGTGTCGGTCCTGCAGGACCAGCTGCTGCGGCTGCTGAAGCAGAAGGGGCCCGACATGCACTGGCTGGTGCTCAAGTGGATCCCCGGCGCACCGCCGGTCCAGCTGAGCGATTTCTGGACCGAGCCCGAGAAGGAGATCCCGGACGCCCCGGAACCGATCCCCGGCGCGTTCACAGCCTCTGGCCGGCAGAACATCACCGATTTCCTCCTCCTGCTCGAGAACGCCCTGGCCGATCCCCAGCAGATCGCCCACCGGAAGGCGGAGTTCTGGAGCTGGTACCGGGACCAGTTCAATTCGCGCTGGGCCGATTTCGCACAGGGATTCAACGCGGGGCGGGATGGATTGGAAAGCTCTTCCGGCTGGCAGGAGATGGCCTCCGAGATGACGACGAGCCAGAACCCCTACTTCTCCTTCCTGCAGCGGCTGGCCGTCGAAATCCGCGCCCAGGACGATCCCGCGCCCATGCCCTGGGCCCAGGAAGTGCTGCAGGTCGACGAGGTCATCCAGCTGGCCAAGGACGAGGAGGCGAAGAAGAAGGCCCAGAGCACCATGCTCGCCAAGATCGAGCAGCAGAAAACCAAGCTGGAGCAGACCATCCGGAAGACCATCGGCGAGGACACCGCCAAGGAGCTGGAGGTCCGCCTCGCCGCCGCCAAGATTTGGGAAGACTACCTCGCCAACCTGCAGAAAATCGCCCCGGCGGCCATCTCCCGGGAGACCGCCTTCAACATGGTCTGCGAGTACTTTCCCGACAAATTTTCGCCGGACAACACCCAGAATCCGGATTCGAAGTCGCCTTTCAACCTGGCCTACAGCGACGTCCTCAAGATGGCCGGGGTGATCCAGGGCAAGGCCGAACTCAACTTCGTGTGGGAGCTGGTGGCCGGGCCCCTGCGGTTCCTGGTGGACTACACGATCCTGGAGACCGCCTGCGTTCTCCAGGAGCAGTGGCAGAGCCAGGTGCTCGGGGGGCTGCACGGCGCCACCGCCGACAACGTGCCGAAGCTGCTCTTCGACAAGACCGACGGCCTCGTCTGGAAGTTCCTGAGCGGCACGGCCAAGCCCTTCGTCACGCGGGACCGGAACGGCTACCGCCCCAGCGAGGTGTTCGAGCGCAGCATCCCCTTCCACGGCGAGTTCTTCGACTTCGTCAACGCCGGCGCGGCGGGAATGGTCAACCTCGAGGACGAGTACACCGTCAAACTGGAGACGATCCCGATCGACGTGAACGAGGACGCCAGGTCGGAGCCCTTCGCCTGCCTGGTTTGCCTCCAGTGCGGGGACGGCCAGCAGTGCCTGGAAAACTACAACTTCCCCCAGAGCGCCGTCTTCAAGTGGGCCCCCGACAAGTGCGGCGAGGTCACCCTGGCGATCCAGCTGCCGGCGCTGACGCTGAAGCGGGTCTACCCGGGCAAACTGGGATTCCCCCGCTTCTGCTCCGAGTTCCTGACAGGCAGCCAGGTGTTCCGGGCGGAGGATTTCCCCGAATCGACCGAGCAGCTGCACAACCTGGGCATCCACTGGATCAAGGTCTCGTTCCGGATCACCGGCGCCGGGCCGGTGATCCAGACGCTCCGGCGGGCGCCGCCCCAGCCCCCGCCGGCGATCACGTCGTGCTGGTCGGACTGACCGGCGCGGCGGTCGGGTACCGGCCGGGCCGCCCGGCCGCCGGGGAAGGGACAGGCAGGAAGAGATGGACCTGATCGATTTGGGAGTCAAGCCGATTTCGGATGCCAACCGCGCCGGGGAGGACGTCCAGTACGACCCCGCCTTCGAGGAGCTGGAAGCCGAGATCAACAAGATGTACTCGCCGACGGCGGCCTCCAGTCTCAACTGGGAAAGGGCCGCCCAGCTGGCCGCGGCGATTCTGGCGCAGAAGTCCAAGCACATCATGGTGGCCAGCTATCTCAGCCTCGCCTTGCTGAAGACCCGGGGGCTGGACGGCCTGGAGGAGAGCCTCCGGGTGATCCGGAAGCTTTTCGAGAACTTTTGGCCGGTCCTGTTCCCTTCCCTGAAAAGGATGCGCGGCCGCAAGAACGCGGTCGAGTGGTGGGTGGAAAAAGTCCAGGCCGACCTGCAGAACCGGCAGCCGGTCCAGTGGCCGGCCCCGCGCCGGGAGCAATGCCTGGGCGACCTGCAGGCCATTGACTCCTTCCTGGGAGTGAACATGGAGGAAGCGCCCATCCTCCAGCCCCTCCTCAACCGGCTCGGCGCCCTGATCGAGGTGCCGCCGGCCGAGCCCCCCGCCGTCCCGGCCGCGGCCCCCGCCCCGGCCCCCGCGGCGCCCGCCCCCGCCGCGCCGGCGATCGAGACCGGGGCCGACCAGGGTCCTGAGCGGCTGCTCCGCCAGGGCCTGGAGCTGCTGGGCCGTGCTGCCGGCGGATATCGCGCGCAGGAGCCCCTCACCGCCCTGCCGCTGCGGCTGGCCCGCATCGCCGCCTGGAGCGCCGTCCTGGCCCTTCCGCCCGCCGCCGACGGCAAGACCCGGGTTCCGCCGCCGGACAAGCAGGCGCTGGCCGCGATCACCAACCTCTACCACGCCGCCAGCTGGGCCGAGCTGGTCAAGGCGGCGGAATCGCGGATCGGGCAGTTCCTGTTCTGGATCGACCTGAGCCGCTATTCCGCCGAAGCGCTGGAGCAGCTTGGGCGGGCCGATCTCGCGGCGGTGGTGGCCGACGAGACGGCCGAGTTCGTCCGGCGCCTCCCGGGCATCGAGCGCCTGGCCTTTTCCGACGGGACGATGTTCGCCAACGACGACACCCGGCAGTGGCTGCAGACGATCACCCGCCCGGCGGCGGAGGCGCCGCACCGGCCTTCGGCCACTGACTCGAACCGGCTCGACGAGCAGGTGGAGGCCCAGACCGCCGAAGGAATGAAATTGATCCGGGACAACAAAATCGCTTCGGCACTGGACGCTTTCAGTGCTAAAATCACCACTGCTTCTTCTATTCGAGAGCGTTTTCTATGGGAGCTTGGACTGTGCCGTCTCCTGGTCAGCGCTAAAAAGACGCGCTTGGCGGTGCCCTATATCCAGGAGATCCTGTCCATGCTGGACGCCCACCGGATCGAGAAGTGGGAGCCGGAGCTGGCCGTGGAGGCCCTGACCACCGCCTTCTCGGGCCTCCGGCAGCAGGCGGACAAGAAAGACGAGAAGCTGCTGGATGACGTGCTCAACCGGATCGCGGCGCTGAATCCGTCGAAGGCGCTGGATCTGATGCAATAGGAAAACGATACATTTTCTCATACGCAAGGAGGTCGGCTATGGCAAAAGAAGCGTCAGTGGCCCCGAAGGAACGGGTGAACATCGTGTACAAGCCCGCCACCGGGGACGCCAAGGAAGAGGTGGAGCTGCCTCTCAAAGTCCTGGTGATGGGCGATTTCACCCTCCGCGCCGAAGACACGCCGCTGGAGGACCGCAAGGCCATCAACGTGGACAAGGACAACTTCGACGAGGTGCTCAAGGCGCAGAACCTGAAGCTCGACGCCGTCGTCCCCAACAAGCTCTCCAAGGATCCCGACGCGCAGATGGCCGTCAGCCTGGACTTCAAGAGCATGAAGGACTTCGAGCCGGACGCCATCATCCAGAAGGTGCCGGAGATGAAGAAGCTGGTCGAGCTGCGCGAAGCCCTGAAGGCCCTGAAGGGGCCGCTGGGGAACGTGCCGGAGTTCCGGAAGAAGCTGCAGGACCTGGTGCAGGATCCGGGCGCCCGCGCCCGCCTGCTCAAAGAACTGGGCATCGAGGAGTAGAGGGAGGCACCCATGGCGGAAGAAAAGAAGAAAGTCGAACAGGCCCAAGCCGAAGCGGCGGCCCCCCAGGCCAACCTGCTGGACGAGATCGTCCAGGCGACCCGGCTCAAACCCACAGATGAAGGCTATGCCATTACCAAGCAGGGTGTGCAGGCGTTCATCGACGAGCTGCTCAAGCCCGGCCGGGAGGAAGTCCGGATCACCCAGGGCCTGGTGGACGACATCATCGCCCAGATCGACCAGAAGCTCTCCACCCAGCTGGACCAGGTGATACACAACGAGCAGTACCAGAAGCTCGAGTCGTCATGGCGGTCTCTGAAGTTCCTGGTCGACAAGACCGATTTCCGGGAGAACGTCAAGGTCGAGATGCTCAACGTCAGCAAGCAGGCCCTGCTGGACGACTTCGAGGACGCCCCCGAGATCCCCAAGTCGGGCCTCTACAAGTCGGTGTACAGCCGGGAATACGGGCAGTTCGGCGGGCAGCCCTACGGGCTGATGGTGGGCAACTACGAGTTCGGCCCGGGGGCCCAGGACGTCAAGCTGCTGCAGAACATCGCCAGCGTGGCCACCATGGGCCACGCCCCCTTCATTGCCGCCGCGGGGCCCGAGTTCTTCGGCCTGAAGGACTTCCGCGGCCTGCCCAACCTGAAGGACCTCAAGGCCATCTTCGAGATGCCGCAGTACATCAAATGGCGCTCCTTCCGCGAGTCGGAAGACTCCCGCAGCGTCGGCCTGACCCTGCCCCACTTCCTGCTGCGGCTGCCGTACGGCCCGGACACCAAGCCGGTCAAGAGCTTCAACTACAAGGAAGAGACCGCCGGCGGGGACGGCTCGTTCCTGTGGGGCAACGCGGCCTTCGCCTTCGCCTCCCGGATCACCGACAGCTTCGCCAAGTACCGCTGGTGCGCCAACATCATCGGCCCCCAGGGCGGCGGCGCGGTGGAGGACCTGCCCATTTACCAGTTCGAGGCCATGGGCGAGCTCCAGACCAAGATCCCGACCGAGGTGCTCATTTCCGAACGGCGCGAGTTCGAGCTGGCCGAGGAAGGTTTCATCGCCCTGACCATGCGCAAGGGCAGCGACAACGCGGCCTTCTTCTCCGCCAACTCGGTCCAGGCGGCCAAGAAGTTCGACAACACGCCGGAGGGCAAGCAGGCCGAGACCAACTACAAGCTCGGCACGCAGCTGCCCTACCTGTTCGTCGTCAACCGCCTGGCCCACTACCTGAAGGTGATCCAGCGGGAAAACATCGGCACCTGGAAGCAGCGGGCCGACCTGGAGCGCGAGCTCAACAACTGGATCCGCCAGTACGTCGCCGACCAGGAGAGCCCCTCGCCGGGCGTCCGCAGCCGGCGGCCGCTGCGAAAGGCCGAGATCACCGTGTCCGACGTCGAAGGAGATCCCGGCTGGTACCGGGTGAACATGATGGTCATGCCCCACTTCAAGTACATGGGCGCGTCGTTCACCCTGTCGCTGGTCGGCAAGCTGGACAAGGAATGAGCCCGCGGGGCGGCCCGGCGGCCGCCCCCGGTCCATAGTTTTTTTTCGTAATTTTTTTTATCAACCATCAACACAGGAGGAGATTCCCATGCCGATGCCAATTCATCTGATGCTGACCGGCACCAAACAGGGCAAGATCGAGGGTTCCTGCACCATCACGGGGCGGGAGGGCACCATCCTGGTCGAGGGCGTCGACCACGTGGTGGAAATCCCCCGCAGCCCCCAGACCGGCCTGCCCACCGGCAAGCGCGTCCACAAGCCCCTGACCATCACCAAGATGATCGACAAGAGCAGCCCGAAGCTGTTCCAGGCGCTTTGCAGCGGCGAACAGCTCAGCTCGGTGGAGCTGGACTGGTACCGGATCAACCCCCAGGGGTCCGAGGAGAAGTACTTCACCACCGTGCTCTCCAACGCCATCATCACCGCGGTGCGGACCTGGATGCCCAACTGCCTGGACAAGAATTACGAGTCATACGAGCACATGGAGGACGTCTCGTTCACTTACGAGAAGATAGTCTGGACCTGGGTGCCCGACGGCATCGAGGCGGAGGATTCCTGGACCGCGCCGAAATAGTGTCCCGGGGTTCGGTATTGTGGCATCGGGGCCCCGGCCGCCAGGCGGGGCCCCGCTTACTATCCCATGCCTGAAGAAAGACTTCTGGAGCGAATCCGAAACCTGGAGCGGGACCCCGAGCGGCGCGTGGTGCAAAACGTGTCCCGCGAGGTGGAGTCCGTGATCGGGTACCTGCAGCGCCTGCTCAACACCCGGCAGGGCAGCTCCCCGATCGAGGAGGATTTCGGCATCCCCGACTTCACCAACGTGCCGGGGGAGACCATCTCCGACACAGCCCGGGACATGGAGCGCACGATCCGCCAGGTGATCCAGAAGTTCGAGCCGCGCCTGGCCAACGTGCGGGTCTCGTTCGTACCCCAGAAGGACGAGCTGATGTCCCTGCGCTTCAAAATTGAAGCGAGCCTGGGCCGGGAGAAGGGCGTTCCCGTCGCGTTTGAAACGGTGGTCAGCTCCGAGGGGCGGGTCAAGGTCAGCGAGTGAGCGGAGGCCGTCGGTGGCGTTCAACAAGTACTACCAGGAGGAGCTGCAGGCCCTGCGGGAACTGGGGGCGGAGTTCTCCCGCGCCCATCCCGCGCTGGCGCCGCTTCTCAGCGGGCCCAGCACCGATCCCGACGTGGAGCGGCTGCTGGAGGGCGTCGCGTTCCTCACCGGCCTGATCCGCAACAAGCTCGACGACGACTTCCCTGAGATCATCCACGGCCTGACCGACCTGATCTTCCCCCATTACCTGCGGCCGATTCCCTCCACCTCGGTGGTGGCCTTCGCGCCGAAATCGAACCTTCAGGAAACGCTCAAGATCCCCGCCGGCACGGCGCTGGCCTCGGTCCCGGTGGACGGCACCGAGTGCCGGTTCCGCACCACCTTCGACCTCGAGGTCCATCCGCTGAAGCTGAACGGGGCCGAACTGGTCCAGCAGCCCGGGCAGCGGGACCGGATCAAGCTCTCGCTCCAGCTGACCGGCCCGGACCTGTCCCGCTGGCCGGCCCGCGGCTTGCGGTTCTTCCTGGGCGACGAATTCCAGCAGGCGGCCGACCTTTTCTTCCTGCTGACCCGGCACCTGCGGCAGATCACCCTCCACCCGTCGGCCGGGGGATCGGACCTGGTGCTGCCGCCCGACGCGCTGCGGCCCAGCGGCTTCAGCCTGGCCAGCAGCCTGCTCGAGTTCCCCAGCCACGCGTTCCGCGGTTTCCGCCTGCTGCAGGAGTACTTCATCCTGCCGCAGAAGTTCCTCTTCCTCGAGCTGGAAGGTCTCGACCGCTGGACGGACCGCGGAAAGGGCGGCGCGTTCGAGATCCTGTTCGAGCTCGCCCCGGGGCCCGTGGCGCCGCCACGCGTCCGCCCCGAGAATTTCGTCCTCTTCGCCACGCCGGTCATCAACCTCTTCCCCCAGGCCGCGGAACCGGTATTGCTGGACCACCGGCAGGACAAGGTCCGGATCCGCCCCGCCGTCCCGAATCCGGCCCACGTCCAGGTGTACAGCGTGGACCACGTGGAGGGCTATGTCCAGGGGAGCGTGGCGCGGCGCGAGTACGCGCCGCTGGAGATGTTCTCGCGGCACGAGAGCGAGCGGTCGGTCTACCAGACGGTTCGCGGCCGCTCGCCGGTGACCGGGCAGCCGGAGGTCTCACTGACGCTGAGCTACCCTCCGGAAGGCCCCGACCCGGTGACCGAGACCCTGTCCATCACCCTGACCTGCACCAACGGCGAGCTGCCGGAGCGGCTGCAGCTGGGCGACATCAGCCGGCCGACCTCGTCGACGCCGGAACTGGTCACTTTCCGGAACATCATTCCGCCCACGTCGTCCATCGAGCCTGTGCTCGAGGAGAACGCCTTGTGGCGCTTCCTCTCCCACCTGTCCCTGAATTTCATGTCCGTGGCCAACGTGGAGTCGCTGCAGGAGTTGCTCCGGCTCTACGTGTTCCCGGGCCGGGACCGGGCCAAGATCGCCGGCAACCTGAAGCGGGTGGACGGGATCACGGAGCTGCGCGTCGAGCCGGGCGACCGGCTTCTGCGCGGCCGGCCCGTGCGGGGGCAGAGGATTTTCGTCACCGCCCGGCAGGACTGCTTCGCCGGACTGGGGGACCTGTGCCTGTTCGGCGCATTGCTGGACCTGTTCATGGGCGTGTATTGCAGCATGAACAGCTTCGTGGAATTCACGCTGTGCGATTCTGTCTCCGGGGAGACGTTCCCATGGCCGGCCCGGATCGGCGACCGACGATTGATCTGAAACGCCGCCTCCTTCACGAGGGGCCCCGCTTCGCCTTCATCCAGGCGATGCGGCTGCTGCGTCTGCTGATCCAGCGCGAGAGCCGCCAGGACGTCGGCAACAACGTGCTGCGGAAGCGGATCCGGGTGCGCCCGCACCTGTCGCTGGACTTTCCCGAGACGGACCTGACCGCCATCGACGCCCTCCCCGGCGATCCCCCGACCTACCGGATCACCGCCACGTTCCTCGGCCTGTACGGATCGGCCTCCCCCCTGCCGACGTTCTACACCGAAGACCTGCTGGCCGAGCAGGCGGAGGACCAGAACGTCAGCCGGGAATTTCTCGACGTCATCAACGCGCCCCTCTATCCCCTGTTTTTCCAGTGCTGGAGCAAGTACCGGCTGTCGGCCGCCCTGGTGGAGGAGCAGCACACGGAGCTGCTGGAGCGGTTCTACGCCCTCCTGGGGCTGTCCGGCGACGAGGCGCGCGCCCGGTCCGGGGACGCCTACGTGCTGCTGCGATACGCGGGGCTGGCAACCCACTTTCCCCGCTCGGCCGAAGGCCTGCGCGCGCTGCTGGCGGACCGCCTCGGCGAGCCGGGCATCGCCATCCAGCAGTGCGTCCCGCGGAAGGCGGAAATCCCCCCGGACCAGCGGCTTTACTTGGGCGTGGGCGGCAACCGGCTGGGGGAAGAGACTGTCATTGGCGCCGAGGTCGACGACGCGGCCGGCATGTTCCGCCTCCGCCTCGGACCGCTGTCGGGCGACCGCCTGCAGTGCTTCCTGCCGGACCAGCCCTGCTTCCGCGAAATGCAGCGGCTGGTGCGCTATTACCTCGACCAGCCACTGGCCTGGGACGTGGAGGTGAGCGTGCCGTCCGTCCTGGCCCGGCCGGCCCGTCTGGGCGACCCCCACTGGGGGCGCCTCGGCTGGAACACCTGGTCTTTCTCCGGGAAACGCGCCCCCGGCGCCGTGCTGACCGGCCGCTGGCGCGCGGCCCAGGAACCGGCGGCGGGGGCCGCCTCCTAGGGAGGCGAACGATCTTTCTCATGCGCCGGCGCCGCCCGCGGGCGGGCCGGTCCTGTCTTCAAACATCCATGGAGGTGACGGATGATCACGGTGGATATCAAGTCTCTGCTGACCCGGCTGAACAACCTCTGCACGGCGACCCTGCAGAACGCCGCGGGACTGTGCGTGTCCCGCACGCACTACGAGGTGTCGGTGGAGCACTTCCTGCTCAAGCTGCTGGAGGACGCCCGCTCCGACGTGCCGCTGATCCTGCACCGCTTCGGCCTGGACGTCGGGCGTCTGCAGAAGGCCCTGGAGGAGTCCTTGGAGGACTTCAAGACCGGCAACGCCGGCAAGCCGGTCTTCTCGCCCCTGCTCCTCGAACTGGCCCAGGACGCCTGGATGGTGGCCTCGATCGACTGGGGAGAAAGGAAGATCCGATCCGGGGCGATGCTCGCGGCGCTGCTGGCCAAGCCGGCCTTCTTCGCCTCCGGCCGCTACATCGACCTTCTCAAGGGCATCAACCGGGAAACCCTGTCCACCGAGTTCTGGTCCATCGCCAAGGCCTCCTCCGAGAACGAGCCGGCGGGTACGCGGGAAGCCGGCGCTCCGGCCGCCGGCGGCGCCGCGGCGGGAGGACCCGAGGGCGGGGGCTTCCTGGCCCGCTTCTGCCAGGACTTCACCCAGAAGGCCCGCGACGGCGCCATCGACCCGGTCTTCGGCCGGGACAAGGAAATCCGCCAGATGATCGACATCCTGGCCCGGCGGCGCAAGAACAATCCCATCTGCGTCGGCGAACCCGGCGTGGGCAAGACCGCCGTGGTGGAGGGGCTGGCGCTGCGCATCACCCAGGGCGACGTCCCCGACATGCTGGTCAACATGACCCTGCTGGGCCTGGACATGGGCCTGCTGGAGGCCGGCGCCGGCATGAAGGGCGAGTTCGAGAACCGGCTCAAGGGCGTGATCAACGAGATCAAGGCCTCGGAAAAGCCCATCATCCTCTTCATCGACGAGGCCCACACCCTGATCGGCGCCGGCGGCACGGCCGGCGGGAGCGACGCCGCCAACCTGCTCAAGCCGGCCTTGGCCCGCGGGGAGCTGCGCACGGTGGCCGCCACCACCTGGAGCGAGTACAAGAAGTACTTCGAAAAGGACCCCGCGCTGGCCCGCCGCTTCCAGCTGGTCAAGCTGGACGAGCCGGACGTGGCCGTCACGACCCTCATGCTGCGGGGCCTGAAGGCCAGCTACGAGGCCGCCCACAAGGTCATCATCCGCGACGACGCCGTGGCCGCGGCCGCCGAGATGTCCGACCGCTACATCACCGGCCGCTTCCTGCCGGACAAGGCCATCGACCTGCTCGACACGGCCTGCGCCCGCATCAAGATCAACCTCTCGGCCAAGCCCGCCTCGCTGGAGGACCAGGAGCGCACCATCCAGGCGCTGGAGCGCGAGAAGAAGGGCCTGGACCGGGACCGCGCCAACGGCGCCGCCGTCGACGAGGAGAAGTACGGGACGGTCGTGGCCGGCATCGCCGGGCACACTGCCGCCGCCGAGGCGATCCGCGAGCGTTGGAAGCAGGAGCAGGCCGCCGTCCAGGCGGTGCTGCAGCTCCGCGAGAAGCTCAACGCCGCCGGCGAAGGCGACGACAAGGACGCCATGAAGAAGGAGCTGGACGCCGCCGATGCGGCCATGCGGGAGCTGCAGGGCGAAGACGGCTTGATCCGGATCGAGGTCGACCCGGACGTGGTGGCGCAGGTGGTCTCCGACTGGACCGGCATCCCGCTGGGCAAGGTCCAGAAGGACGAGGCCGACACCATCCTCCACCTGGCCGACCGGCTCAAGGAGCGGATCAAGGGCCAGAACGGCGCCCTGGACTCGGTGGCCGAGGTGATCAAGTCCGCCAAGGCCGGCATCAAGAATCCCGCCCAGCCCATCGGCGTGTTCCTGCTGGCCGGCCCGAGCGGCGTAGGCAAGACCGAGACCGGCCTGGCCCTGGCCGACCTCCTCTTCGGCAGCGACCGCAACATCGTCACCATCAACATGAGCGAGTTCCAGGAGGGCCACACCGTCAGCCGGCTGATCGGCTCGCCCCCGGGCTACGTCGGCTTCGGCGAGGGCGGCATGCTGACCGAGGCGGTGCGCCAGAAGCCCTATTCGGTCGTGCTCCTCGACGAGGTGGAGAAGGCCCACATCGACGTCATGAACCTGTTCTACCAGGTCTTCGACAAGGGCATGCTCACCGACGGCGAGGGCAAGGAGATCAACTTCCGGAACACGATCCTGATCCTGACCAGCAACCTCGCCTCCGACGTGATCCAGGAGATGACCGCCGGCGGGGCCGAGCTGCCGGTGGACGCCCTCGTGAGCGCCATCCGGCCGGTCCTGTCGAAGCACTTCAAGCCGGCCCTCCTGGCGCGCATGACCATCGTGCCGTACGTCAGCCTGAATCCCGAGGCCATGCGCAAGATCGTCGAGCTCAAGCTGAAGCGCGTGCAGAAGACCCTGCAGGAAAACAACCGGATGGCCATGGAATACACCCCGGCCCTGGCCGACCAGATCACCGCCCGGTGCACCGAGGTGGAGACCGGCGCCCGCAACATCGAGTACATCCTCAACGGCACCATCCTGCCCCAGCTCTCGCAGAAGATCTTGACCCACATGACCGAAGGCGGGATGCCGTCGAAGGTGAAGCTGGATGTCGACGGAGCCGGCGCGTTCTCCATGGCGTTCGAGGACTGAGCCGCGCCCCCGCGCGGCGGGAAAGAGGTGCCATGATCCAAGCCCCGCCATTCACGATCCTGGCCATCGGTGAATTCGGGCCGGCCCGGTCGCCCGCCCGCCTTGTGCCCGTGGACCTCGCCGGCCTCGACGACGCCGTCGCGGCCGCCGGCGTCTGCCTGAACGTGCCCCTGCCCCGGGACGTGTGTCCGGCCGGCGCGGCGGAGTTCCGGCCCATCGCCCTGCGTGATTTCCGGCCCGCGGGCCTGGTCCGGCGGGTGCCTTGCCTGGTGCGGCTCGGCGAGGGCCTCGCTTTCCTGTCGGAGGCCATCTCCGGCCGGATCGATGCCTCCGCCGTGGCCGCCGAGTTCCGGCAGCGCTGGCCCGAACTGCCGCTGGATGACCGGACCCCGCCGGCCGCCGCCCCCGCCGCCCCGCCAGCGGAGCGGCAGCGCTACAACGCCATCGACGACATCCTGTCCATGGTGGCGACGCCCGCCTCGCCGGGGCCGGCCGCGGGGAGCGGGCCGGCCCAGTGGTACGCCGCACTCGAGCAGCGACTGATCCGCGCCCAAGCGGCCATTTTCGCCGACCCCAACTTCCGTGCCTGCGAGGCCGTCTGGCGGGGAGTGGAGACCGTGGTCCGCTTCGGTCCCGTCCGGGATGCGAACGCCATGCGGATGTACCTGGCCTCCGCCACGGCGGACAGTCTTGGAGACGCGCTGGACGGGCTTTCCGGTTTGCTCGCCGAGGAACCGCCCAACCTGATCCTGGTCGACGTGCCCTTCGACGCCTCGCCCGCCAGCCAGGACCGGCTCGAACGGGTGGCCGCCTTCGCCGAGTCGCTGCTGGCGCCGGCGGCCGTCTGGGTCACGGCCCGCTTCTTCGGGCTGTCCGACTGGTCGGGGCTGGGCCGCCTGCCGTACCTGGACCACTTCCTGGAGGACGCCGCCTACGCCCGCTGGCGCGGCTTCCGCGGCGAACCGGCCGCGGCGTGGCTGGCGGTGCTCTGCAACCGTTTCCTCGGCCGGCCGCGACACGGGGAGGACGAGCCGCCCGGCACCCCGAGTTTCCGGGAACCTGACGCACTCTGGGTCAGCCCCGTCTGGGCCCTCGGCACCCTGGTGGCGCAGAGCGTGGCCCGCTACGGGTGGCCCAGCCGGTTCACCGACTACGTCAACATCGCCCTGGAAGATCTGGCGGTGATCGACGTGGGCGGGGGCGAACTGTCGGCCACGGAGTCTCTGCTTTCCATGGACCGGCTCCGGCAGTTCAACGAGGCGGGCTTCGTGCCCCTGACGCCCATCGGGCGGGCCGACTCCGCGGGGGTGCCCCGGGAGACAACCCTGGCGGGGGCCCCGCTCAAGGCGCAGCTCTTCCTCTCGCGGGTGGTCGGTTTCCTTCTCAAGCTGCGCGAATCCGTCGGGCGGGAGACGGGGGAGGCCGAGCCGGAGGCGCTGGTGGCGGACGCCCTGCGCCGGATGTTCGACCAGACCGGGCACAATCCGCCGGAAGACCTGGTCGTGCGGGCCGCCGCGTCGTCGCCGGGGGAGCGGGTGCCGCTCTGGATCAGCTTCACCCCGCCACCGTCGGTGCTGCACTCGAAGCAGCCGGTGGAATTGACGTTCATGTGGTGATCATACCTGTCGGGGATGGCCCCGGATCGCCTGGATTTTCATGGACCAGGAGGCTTGATGGGAATGCACCAAAAATTCCGCATGTCCACGGTGGTGGGGATGGCGCTGCTGCTGGCGGCGACGCTGTCCGCCGCCGGCGACCTGATCAGCGTCCATCCCGAGCTGAGCATCGCCCCCGACGTCTTCGCCGTGGGCCAGACCTCGGAGGCGTTCCTGTGCGTCACCAACGGTAGCGTCGGCGTCAACGGGACGCTCCGGCGGGGAGACAAATTCATCGTCACCTTCGGCGCCGCCAGCGGCAGCATCGATTCCTTCGAGGCGACCGCCTACGTGAACTCCGCCACCCTGCGGCCGTCCGATTTCTCGGTCCAGCGCGGTGCGTCCTCCAACCAGCTCGTGATCTACTATGTCGGCGTCACCAAGTCGTTCGTTCCCGGCGACACGGTGTGCGCCAAGCTCTCGGTGGCCGCGCCCGCCGCGGTGGGATCCGGGAAGATCCGCTTCGAGTGGGTCCTCAACGGGATGTCGTACCCGGGGTACTATGAGTACATCGAGATCTACTTCGCCGACTTCCCCACCGGGCCTCCCGGACCTCCCGGCCCGACCGGCCCCAGCGGTCCGACCGGTCCCAACGGTCCGACCGGACCCACCGGACCCACCGGTCCCAGCGGCCCGACCGGCCCCCAGGGACTCCAGGGCGACATCGGCCCCTCCGGTCCCACCGGCCCGCAAGGCCCCCAGGGCGTCCCCGGTCCCGCGGGCCCCACCGGACCCCAGGGCTCCTCCGGCCCCAGCGGCCCGCAGGGTCCCCAGGGCGATCTCGGCCCCACGGGCCCGCAGGGACCCCAGGGCGACATCGGCCCCTCCGGTCCGCAAGGTCCGTCCGGTCCGACCGGCCTGCAAGGTCCCCAGGGCGATCTCGGCCCCTCCGGTCCCACTGGCCCGCAGGGTCCCCAGGGTGTGGCCGGGCCATCCGGGCCGACTGGTCCCCAAGGGTCCCAGGGTGACATCGGCCCTACGGGTCCGCAAGGTCCGTCCGGCCCGCAAGGCCTCCAAGGGGAACCCGGGCCTCCGGGACCTCAAGGAGAGGTAGGCCCCGTCGGACCTCAGGGAGATCCCGGTCCTCCGGGGCCTCCGGGCGAGATGGGCCCCACAGGTCCCCAGGGAGACCCCGGCCCGCCGGGACCTCCGGGCGACCTCGGGCCGAGCGGACCCACCGGTCCGCAAGGTCCCCAGGGTGACATCGGCCCTACCGGTCCCACCGGTCCGCAAGGTCCGTCCGGTTCGACCGGCCCCCAGGGCCCCCAGGGCGACATCGGCCCCACCGGCCCCACCGGTCCGCAAGGTCCGTCCGGTTCGACCGGCCCCCAGGGCCCCCAGGGCG
>CAYPNP010000002.1:224604-440514 GCA_964412195.1 uncultured Acidobacteriota bacterium
ACATCGGCCCCACCGGCCCCACCGGGCCTTCCGGTCCGAGCGGGCCTTCCGGTCCCTCTGGGCCGACCGGTCCGTCCGGCCCCAGCGGTCCCAGCGGCCCTACGGGTCCGCAAGGCCCCCAGGGCGACACCGGTCCCAGTGGCCCCACCGGTCCCACCGGACCTTCTGGTCCCAGCGGTCCCAGTGGCCCGCTGGGTCCCTCGGGCCCGGCCGGTCCGAGCGGTCCATCCGGCCCCACCGGGCCCGTCGGACCGGCCGGACCGGGACTCACCTGGACGAACCTGACCAGCACCTCCCAAACCGCGCAGGTCAACTACGGCTACGTCACCAGCAACGCGGCGCTCACGACGATCTACCTGCCCTCCTCGGAACCCGCCGTCGGGGATGTCTTCCGGGTGGCCGGATCGGGGTGGGCCGGCTGGAGGATCCAGCAGAACGGCGCCAACGAGTCCATCCTGACCCAGCCGATCGGGGGCATCGCCGGGGCCTCTTACACGGTCCGGGATTCCAACCGGGCATGGCAGGCCGTGGCCTCCTCCGCGGACGGAACCCGCCTGGTCGCCGGGGAGTATGGGGGCTACCTCTACACCTCCAGCGACGCGGGCCTGTCGTGGACGGCCCGCACCGGCGCCGGCGCGAAAAACTGGTACGCCGTGGCTTCTTCCGCCGATGGAAGCCGCCTGATCGCCGCGGTGAACGGCGAATACCTGTACATTTCCGCGGATTACGGGGCCAACTGGACCGCCCAGACCGCCCAAGGTTCCCGGAGCTGGTGGGGGGTGGCTTCCTCCGCCGACGGCGGCAGGCTGTACGCGGTCGCCAGCGCGTACCGGATCTTCCGGTCGTATGACGCCGGGGCCACCTGGTCCACCACCCCCACCAACAACGCTTGGACCGGCATCGCCTGCTCGGCCGATGGCACCCGGGTCGGGGCCGTGGTCAATGCCGGGAACATATGGATCTCCAATGATTCCGGAGGAACCTGGACGGAGTACAGCTCCGGCGCCACGCGGGCCTACACCGGGATCTCCTGCTCGGCCGACGGCCAGCGCTGGCTCGCCTCGGTGAACGGGTCCACCCTCTGGCTCTCGCCGGACTGGGGCGTCCACTGGTACGCCCGCGAATCGAGCCGGGCCTGGCAGGGCGCGGCCGTCTCCGGCAACGGGACGGGCCTGGCGGGCGTCGTCAACGGAGGATACATCTATGTGTCCGCCGACGGCGGCTCCACCTGGCGCCAGTTCGGCTCCAGCCTGTCCTGGAGCAACGCCGCGTTCTCGGTGGACGGTTCCCGGCTGGTGGCCGTCCCCTGGCCGGGCCAGATCTACACGTCCCGGGCCGCCACCACGACGGGGCTGTCCGGTTACCTCCAGGGCGGGCCCGACGCCGCCGTCGAGCTCCAGTACCTCGGCGGGTTCGTCTACCGGATCCTGAGCCACGCCGGGACGATCACCGCGTATTGATCGGAATCTTTCGAGAGGTTAACACGTTGGAACGTTGGAACGTTGAAACGTTCCAACGTTTCAACGTTTTAACGAGGAGAAGAGCGCGTCGGCCCGCCGGAGGCGGATTTCCTCCTTCATCGCCTTCGGCCATCGTTGGTAGCGCTCCACCAGCGCCACCGCCTCGGGCAACTCGAGGGGCCGGGCGGCGGCCCTGGCCCGGGCGAGCTGCCGGGCCACCAGGTCGAGGAGGTCGGTGAAGCCGCCGGAGCGGACCGCCGATTCCACCAGCGAATCCGCGGTCAGCTCGACGGGGACGCCCGCCCGCTCCGCCGCCCGGAGCATGAGGTTGGCCGCCAGGTTGACCTTCCCCTGCGCCAGGTCTTCCCCCAGGTCCCGCAGGTCGTCCAGCACCTGCCCCGCCACGGTCATGGCCGCCCCGAATCGACGGATCAATCTCAGGTCCTCTACCCGCTGCTGCAGATGACAAACCGCGGCAGAGGCGACGTTCAGGATCGCCCCTTCCTCTGCATACCCCTCCTGGATTATTTTCCAATCGGATGCTGGATGCCTCTGCCATTGGGCCAGCCAGACCGCGTTCCAGGAAGTTTCCTGCAGCGCATCCCGGTAGAAAGCCCAGAACTCCAAGTCTGCCCCAAGATGGCGGGCCAGGATTCTCTCCCCGTCAATCAGATACTGCTGGGCCACCGCCGGAAGAAGGGCATCCTGGATCGTGCCATCGACAAGATCGTCGTGAATTCTTGCGAAAAAAAACATGCAGACCTGGGCGTGCGACAGATCGACCAGCGCCCTTGAAGAGATCCGAACCGCTTCGCCTTCCTGCCGTTGGCCCCACAACCAGGCGGGCAGCAGCAACCAATACGGGTATTTGGCAACGTCCTGGTTCGCTCTGATTGTCCGGAGCGCGGGATTCCCGGCCGAGCGAAAGTAACTGCGGCAGCTCTCGGTCAATGGCGAAGGCCATCGGGCGACTTGATCTCTCAGCGCAGAGGAGACTCCCCTTATCAGCTCATGAATGCTCATACAATGAGATAAGCCAAGCCGCCTGGAGCGGCTTGGCCTGTAAACAAACATTCAAAATTTGCCGCGGCTACCAAGTCGGAGGAGGGGGTGGCGTCGGATTGAGAATCGGGTCGTCGTAATATTTGAAAATTTTGTTCAGCAGTTCCAGCAATTCCCGGCCGGATTTGAAAGACAAAGGTTCTTTCAGGATCGAATCCAACTGGGCTCTCTGCGCGTTTGTCAGGACGATCTGCTTGGATTTCAGCGCTTCGTCAACGTTTGTGAGGAGGAGGATTAGGAAGTCGTGGTCCACGACCGCCAGTTCCAGCACTTTCCAAACAGCAGGGTCCATCGGCAATCCGGTACTGGGCATGAGCACCTCCGAGATGATTATTTAACCAGACGCGTCAATTGGGAGACGCGTTTTTTGATCTCTTCAGAGCGAGCGCTCTTCGGATCCAGTCTCAAATACATTTCGTAGTGTTCCAGAGCCCGGCGCCGGTCGGACTGCCCTTCGAAGATTGTCGCGAGTTGAAGGTGCGCTTCGGCGGAATCTGGATTCAATTCCAGGGAGTGTCGATATTCGGCAATCGCCTCCGGAATGGACTTGTTGGCGTAGTAAGCATCCGCCAAACGCAGCGCGTATTGCGCACTCTTCGGCGCCAATTGGACAGCCTGCATGAAGCTGGACACAGCCTCATCGGGGATATCCGCTTTGAGAAAATACTCACCCATGGCTGAATATCTTGCTTCCGGGGAAATCCCCCTGCTGCCGAGGTTTTCGGCATAAGAACGCAGATTTGACTCGTATTTGTTCATCTCCCCGTCTCTCTTATGCAAATAAGCCAATAAGAGATAGGCATCGGGGAAAACCGGTTGAATCGAGCAGCCTTGGGTCAGGAACTCTTTCGCCTTGGCAATGTTTCCCACATTCCACTGGCTTGAGCCCATCAGATAATAAGCTGGGGAATATTGCCATTTCATCCGCATGATCTTTTCCATCGTCTGAATACAGCCCGGATAGTCCTCTGTGATGTACTGGAGACGCCCCAAGAGAAACAGTAGAATGTTGTTGTCCGGCGAATACTCCAACGCGACTTTCAGGCAATCGATCTGGCCGCGCAGATCTCCCCGCAGGCAATAGCCAGCCCAGTCGATCATGATTTGCTCGGCTGGCGTCGCTTTGGCCTTCAACGTCAGCAGTTGCCCGTATTGCGCCGCCGCTTCGGTGGTCTCGTTCCTTCCGACAAGACGGGATATCAACCACGCCCTGGGCATGATGAAATCCGGGTCGAGTTCAATGGCCTCTCGCAGGTATTTCTCGTCGAAAGGGCTCCCTTCGTAAGTGCACCGGCTCGCCAGGAGGAAGGCGCGCAGCGCCTCGAGGTTGTTGGTTCCGGGCGCCACGATGGTTTGCAGGTCCTTCTGGAGCTTGGAAATCAGCTCCCGAACCTGGAAGAAGTTCAGGATCTCGCCGGCCGTGTCCTTCGTAGCCCTGAAGATATCCTCATCTCGTTTCAAGACACGATCCTTGGAGGCAAATGTGATTTCTGAAGTGGCGGGATCCACCACCCGCGCCTGGATCACCAATCCATCGCGTGTCTTGACGATATTCCCATCGATTACCAGGGAGAGATCCAACGAACGCAAGGCCTCGTAGACCGACTTCCCGTCCGGTGTGCTGGAAACGGCCAGCGTCTTTTGGAGATAGCCGTTCAGGCTCATCGGATCCAACACGCGGAGCTGTTTGACCGATGCCAATTCCTGGACCAGCAAGCCCTGCACGATGGACGGATATTCCTTGGACGAAGGCGCGCCCGACAAATCGTGAAAGCTCAGTACGGCGATCCGGGGAAGCGCGTGGGTTGCCGAGGCAACCGGCGGAGTCCGCGGAGGCGGTTTTGCTGGCCAGAAATACACTACGACCAATGCCAAGATGACGAGAATGATCGCCGGCAGAAGCCATTGCAAGCGAATCGACATGCCCCGGCGTTCCAGAAAATTCAACCGCTGGGTGGGTCGGCCGGAGCCGCCGTCCAGGATATCCAGGAGGGAGAAGGCCGATTGGGGGCGTTCTTCCCGCTCGCGGCTGAGGCACCGCCGCAGGGCGGTCGCCAAAGGCTCGGGCACGTCGTCCCGAAGTTCCGCGATGTCGATGGGTTTCTCGTGCAGGATGCAGTAGAGCAGCGCGTGCGAGCTGTCGCCGCGGAAGGGCATCCGGCCGGTGAGCATCTCGAACAGGACCACGCCCAGCGACCAGAGGTCGCTGCGGGGGTCCACCGCCTCGCCGCGGGCCTGCTCGGGGGACATGTAGGCGATGGTGCCCAGGGTGGTGCCGGACTCGGTGATGCGGGCCTGGCTGGTGAGCTTGGCCAGGCCGAAGTCCACCAGCTTCGCCTCGCCCCGGTCGGTCAGCATGATGTTGGCCGGCTTGATGTCGCGGTGGACGATGCCGGCCTCGTGGGCGCGGCTCAGCCCGCGGGCCACCTGGCGGAAGACGCTCTCCGCCTCATCGGGCGGCAGCGGGCCGCGCTCCAGCCGCTGCTTGAGGGACTCGCCGCTGCAGTAGGCCATGCAGATGTAGAGCCGGCCGTCGTCGGCCTCGTCGATGTCGTGGACGGTGCAGATGTTCTGGTGGTCGAGGGCGGACGCCGCCTGGGCTTCCTGGACGAAGCGGTGCTTGGCGGACTCGTCCCGGATCAGCTCGGCGGGCAGGAACTTCAGCGCCACCACCCGCTTGAGCTTGGTGTCCTCGGCCTTGTAGACGACGCCCATCCCGCCGCCGCCGATGCGCTCGAGGATGCGGTAGTGGGAGACCATCTGCCCGATCATGCCGGCCTCGTCAAACTGGGGATGGTCAGAAATCGCACGATTCTCACAACAGCGTCACCCGACATCCGATTCCTTGATCGCTTGTTTTCATCACTTTAAAACAATCGACCTCGTGTTGCAAGGGAGATGTGCAAGCAGGTGGCCGTGGGCGGCTTGGATTCCAAAGCGGTAATTCTAATCCGGGAATCCAACCAAGAACCACACGAAGGGGTTTTCAATCCGCAATCAGCGAATCCAACCACGATATGCACGAAACACACGAAAGGATTGGAAACCAGGACAGAGTGACACCTTGATGCGGGCCGGTTTCAGATCGACCCCGGAGCGGGTCGAATCCGATGGGATCGTCGAATGATGGCACGAGAATCCAGATTGATTCGTTGATGAGCGCGGCGATTGGACCTCGCCGGGGTCGCTCGATTCTATTCCGGCCCTGACCCCGGCTGGCGTCCCAGAGCCTCCGCCAGCCGGAGCTATTCACATTCATTCCCTTCGGGAATCGGGGGGGGCCGTGGCGGTCCGGTAGAGTGCCATCTCCCGCGCCGCGCCGCCGGGATTTCCCAGGCGCTCATAGCACCGGGACAGGTGGTAATGCACTTCGTGGTAGTCCGGTTTCAGCTCCAGCGCCCGGCGGAACCAGCCAGCCGCCTCCTCGAACCGCCCCCGCTCCATCAGCGCATAGGCCAGGTTGAACGCCACCTGGGCCTGCGCCGGGTCCAGCCGCAGGCTGGCCCGGTAGGACACTTCCGCGCCGGCCCGGTCACCGGTCATCTGCTGGGAGAATCCCTTCAGGAACAGCAGGCGGGCGTCGGGGGCCTGCTTCGCCTCCAACCGCCGGACGAGGGCGAGGCACCCGGCGTGGTCGCCCGCCGCCTGGGCGTCGAACGCCGCCTGGCGGAGGTAGCCGGTGTTGCGCGGGTCCAGCTCCGCGGCGCGCCGGCTGGCCACGGCGGCGTCCGCACGGCGCCCCAGCCGGCCGTAGGCCTGGGCCAGCCAGTGCCAGGTCTGGGCCCAGCCCGGCTCCAGGTCGCGCGCCTTCTCGCACCGGGCGATCCCCTCGGCCGCCCGCCCTTCATCGATGAGGCATAGGCCGAGGTTGAGGTTGGCCAGCACGAAGGAGGGCTGCATCCGCACGGCCTCCTCGAGGTTGGCCTTCACCCGCGGGTCCTTCCGGTCCTTCAGGCTCATGGCCAGGTTGAGGTGCGCCAGGGCGTCGCCGCCGTGAGCGACGCTGTGGGTCCACAGGGACTCCTCCGTCCTCCAGACGCGGTTCATGTACACGGAGGCAAGGGCGAAGTACACGATCAGCGCCCCTGCCGCCACCTCCCGCCACGGCCGCCGTAGAAGCCGCTCCAGCGCCAGGCCCACCAGCAGAAAGAGAAACGCGCCGGCCGGGAAGGCCCGGTAGTCCGACGCCCACAGGAAGAGCGGCAGGACGCTGGATTCCACGGCCATGCTGATCCAGTAGGCCAACACCGCGAACGAGGCCAGGGGGGCGCCCCGCCGCCAGAACCACGCCGCCGCCAGGGACGCACCAACGAGCAGCAGCCCGGCCAGCACGGCGGGATCGAGCAGGCCGGCCGCCGGCTCGATCAGGGGCGCCGGCCGCATCCAGAACGGCCAGGCAAAGTTGCGGAGGTAGTGGAAGAGATGGAGCCGGGCCTGCGTCAGGGCGTAGCGGACGGCCGTCCCTTCCAGCGGCGCCACGGCGTTGGCCATGTCCGAAAACTGCAGCCCCAGGCGCGTCCAGGCGAAGAACGCCGCGGCCACAGCGGCGAACGGCGCGGCCCGCAGCCACGGCCGTGGGCGGAGGGGCGACTCCCCGCCCAGGGTGAACTCGTACGCCAGCACCAGCAGCGGCGCCACCACTCCGATCTCCTTGGACAGGAGCGAGAGGGCCAGGAATGCGACCGCGGCCGACCAGCGGACCGGCGTCCCGCCGAGCCGCCGGAGGCGGACGTAGGCCAACAGCGCGGCCAGCAGGAACACCTCGGCCAGTAGGAGGTCCCGGATGCAGATGTAGTTGACCGGCACCCCCGAGACCGGGTGGACGGCGAACATCAGCGCTGCCGCCAGCGCGACGAACCGGGGGGAACGCCACGCCTCCCCGCCCCGCCCCGCCGCCGCCTGCAGCCGCAGGAACAGCAGGTAGGCCAGCACCGCCGCCAGCATCAGCAGGGCCAGGTTCCAGGCCCGGAACCCCGCCGGCGACATCCCCGTCAGGGCGTAGGACAGGGACAGGGTCAGGGGCAGCAGCGGGCGGTACTGCACGATCCGATCCAAAGAACTCATGGTGCGGGGATCGACGAAGTGCCGGCCGATCGGTCCGACGTGCCGGATCTCGGGGTTGTCCACGATGTGGTAGTGGTCGTCCAGGTGGAAGCCGTTGGGGAGGGCGTTCCAGAACACGGCCAAGGCGGCCGCGGCGATCAGGGCGATCGCCGGGAGCGAGGGAGAGAACGGGTTCCGAGCCGGCGGGCGGGCTGCGTCTTCCCGCCCGGACGCCTCACTTCGCATCCCGCGCCCCGCCGCCGCCGTCCCCGAGCGCCAAGGTCACGGTGTGGCCCCAGCCGCGGCTCCGGCTGTGCATGCGGACGGCGCAACGGGCGGGGATGCCGGTGCTGGAGAACTCTACGTCGCGCCGGATGGGCCGCTGGTCGAGGCTGCGCAGGATCTCCATCAGCCGGAGTTCCTGGTTGTACAGCTCATGCCCGTCCCGGTCGAGCACCGTCACGATCCACTGGTCGAAATCCCGGCCGTAGTTGTTGTCCGGGTGGAACACCTCCTTGGTGTCCAGCTCGATGGTGAACCGGTGCGGACGGATGAAGGAACCGAGCCACTCCTCCCGGCCGGCATAGCGCTGCGGGTTCGGCGGGGGCAGCTTGTCCAGGGTATACTGCTGCACCCCCCGGGTCGCAAAGTGCAGTCCCGCCCAGCGCTCGTAGTCCTCCAGGGACCGGGCCGTACCGAAGCCGTAGGAGCCGAGGTCGAAGCCGGGCGGGGCCGGCTCCATGCCGAACAGGATCCGGTTCCGGCGGTGGCTGGCGGTGTTCCGCTCGGTCCAGGGGAGCAGGCCGTTCGCCTCCACGTGATCGTCCCAATGCTTGACCCGCCCCTTCCGGGTGTACTCGTGCCAGGCGACCAGCCGGTGGGGATGAAAGAGGTCATACCCATGGGTGAAGGCCCGGGCGGCCAGGCTGATCTCCTCGCCGTGGAAGTAGAAATTCGGGTCGTAGGGCACGTCCTGGTGGAACGACCCGTCCGCGAAGCGGAAATGGGCCGAGTAGAACCGGGCCGGTAGCGGCGACTTTCGCTTCTCCCAGTCCGGGATGGCGCCGGGGCGGAAGAACACCGCCCCCTCGGGGATGAACCGGTCGAAGTTCATCTGCCACGGTTCCTGGTCCCGCCGGATTGGGTTCTGCGGGTCGAAGGACGGCAGGTAGGCCGTCAGGACCGGTTTTTCGCTGCCGGCCTTCCGGCATTGCCGGTACATTTCGACCAGCAGGCTGTCCCACCCAGGCGCGAACCGGTGGTGGGAGTCCAGTTGGAGGGTGAACTCCTCACCATCCCACAGCTTTTCGATCTCGGCCCGGGCCCAGCAGACGCCCTGGCTGGCCATGGAATCGATGTCCAGGATCCGGTACTTCTTGCTGCGCCGGGGAAGGTCCAGTTTCTCCCGGGGACCGTGCTGCCAGGCGATGCCGAAAACCAGCCGGCGGGGGTGCTCCGCCCGGGCGAGGCAGTCCTGGACCGTGGGGAGCAGTTCCGGGTCCCGGTACGCGGCGATGGAAACGAAAATCCGTGGCAGTTTCATGGGACTTCACCTCAGCTGCAACGTGAACAGGTCGGCGTCGTCACCCTCCGGAAACGCGCCGAACACGATCGACGAGGGACACTCGGTCAGGCGGACGTAATAGGACTCTCCCTCGGACAAGGCGTTCTTCACCGCCCAGGCATGGAAATCCCGGCCCGCCAGCTGCAGCTTCAGGCCCTTCATCGGGTATTCCACCACCGCCCGCTCGGGGAGCCGGCCGGCTGGCCCCACCCCGTGGGCGTTGATCTCCCCCGCGTCGACGCCCACCAGCGCGCCGTTCCAGGCGTGGCCTTTCGCCGGCCCCACCTCGATCCACGTGCCGATGCCGGTCACAGCGTAGACGCCCAGGCGGTAGCCGGTCTCGGGCACCTTGACCGGCGTGCTCGCCAGGGCCACCAGCTTCGGTCCGAGGGCCGGGTTGGACAGGGCCAGCACCTCCGCGGAGCGCAGCGGGGTGGGCAGCTGGGCAGCGGCCACCTCCCCGTCGGACGGGACGATCGCCACCGGGAAGCCGAGCCCCCGCCGGCCCTGCAGCAGGAGCATCAGCATCGCCAGGCCGTACCGGATCGACTCGGAGCGGAAGCTCTCGGCCGGCCCGGTGACGACCCAGAGGACCGTCTCCTTGCTCTCCAGCGGCTCGGACGCCGCGGCCCAGGCCATGTTCTTCAGGTCGTCGGCCCAGAAGTGCCCGTCCACGCCCAGCCCGTAAGTGGCGACGGTGCGCATCAGGGTGTGGGTGGGGGCCTCGTCGTGGGTCAGGGCGGTGATCCATACTTTTCGCATGTGTCCTCCTCGTTCGCGCTTCGGCCGGTCAACCCAGGGTCAGGACGGTCACCTGGCTGGGGACGATGGTCATTCCCGGGCAGTTGGGCAGCTCCACCATGCAGTTCTGGCCGGTGACGCTGGTCAGGCGCTGGGCGGGGACGCCGTCCACCAGGATGGTGAAGCAGCCCACCAGGTAGGAAGCCTGGCCGTCGATGAGATGGGAGGCGACCCCCAGCAGCACGCCCGCGGTGTCGCCCACGCTGACCAGGCCCTTGGAGAGGGTGTTGAGCGAGGGCATGCAGTCCACCAGGACGTTGTAGGCCGCGGGCGCCGTCGTCGCCGTGACCTGGATATCCGGGTAGGGAACGGGCACGGGGACGACAATCGGCGTCAGGCAGACGTCCGGGAAGCCCAGATCCATTCCCGCGCCCTGAGATAACATGAACATGAAAACCTCCGGTAATTCCCTGGTTAGTCCAATCTATTTGTCATTTGCCATTGGCCATTTATCATTTGACATTTTCATTCGCAGCTTCGCGCTTTGGCCGTCTTCAGGGAGGACGTGATGATCCGGGCCAATTGGCAGCATTCCTCCAGAATCGGCTCAACTTGATTGGAAGAGCTGATCTGGCTGCGGAGAAGAATCTTCAGCCAAATCTCAGTTTCGTTGAGTTCCTTCAGAACGATTCCAAGCTTGTGGATAAAATCAGCCCGGCTCTCCGCTCCCCGAGCTTCCCCATAGTTCGGCGCGGGAGAGGTGCCGGATCTGGTCAATTGCCTGGCAATGTGCCTCCCTGGGACCGTTGATGGAAGCGTGGCCGCCAGCCGCAACAAACGGACTGCAAAATTGATCAGCCTCTCCTGCAGGGCATCTGCGGGATGAGCCTCTTTCTGCTTCAAGTTCGAATCAGCCATGCCACCTCTCTGAAATGCCCAATGAAAAATGACAAATGGTTAATGGCCAATGGATTCCTGACAAGCAGACTAGCCGAGATGAATCTGTTCGGCGTTGACGACGACGTGCTCCTCCGACACGATCATCGTGTTCTTGCTGTGCAGCGTGGCGGTGTCCTCCACCAGCACGCGCTGCGACTTGGCCTGCGTCTCATCGTGGTCGGCGACGTACCGGAACGAGTCGCCCAGGCGCTGGGTGAGCCGCCGGCAGACCGCGTCCACGTCCAGGGCCACGCTCCGCACCCGCTGGACGGTGCTCTTGAGGAACCGGCCGGCGACGGACATCCGGGTGACCCGGATGGAGCCCCGGTCGGCCCGCACCGACACGCCAGCGGCGACGCAGCCGATCGTCCGGGCGGCCGCCAGGGAAAGATCCCCTTCCGCGGCCACCGCCAGGCTGCCGCCCCGAACCCGCAGGCTCGCCGGCCCGTCCAGCAGCAGTTGCGTGGGTGCTTCCGCCGTTTCCCGCCGCAGGACCGCCAGGACGAAGCTTTCCCCGGACGGGGTCACCGCCAGCAGCACTGTGTCGCCCGCCACCGGTTCCACCAGGCAGCTCACCGCCCGTTCGGCGATGAACTCTCCATCCAGGGTAAGGACCCGGTAACTCCGGCCGTCCACGCCGGCCACCCGGCCCGATTCCAACTCAAAGGACTCCGGCCGGATGCCTTCGATCAACGTCGGCCCGGACGTCCACTGTTTCACTGTATTCCGCATGCATCCTCCTCTCTCTGCTCTCCTCACTCCTATCTCCTATCTCCTCACTGTTCCCTGCGCAATGTTCCCTGTTCACCGTCTCTGCTCTTCCGGCGTCCAGTCCTCCGCCTCGGCCATCTCCTTGTTCTCCAGCCGGACCATGGTCCGGTCCGCCCGGTCCCACACCGTGCCGTCGACGACGCTGCGGTGCAGCAGCGCCATGTACAGGCGGGCGCCAGTGAAGTCCGCCCCGGTGAGATCGGCGTGGGAAAAGTCCGCATAGGCGCATTTCCCGTTGACGAACCGGGCCGCCCGGCAGGTGGCCTTGGTGAAGGCGGCGTTCTCCAGGTTGGCCCCGGAAAAATCGGCCTGGGACAAGTCGCACTCGCCGAAGCAAGCGCGGTAAAGGTTGGCCCCGGCCAGGCGGGTTTTCAGGAACCTGGCGCCCAGGAACATGCCGTCCTGGGCGTCGGCCCCCTGCAGGTTGGCGCCGCTGAGGTCCGCGTTCATGAAGTGGCACATCCGGAGGTTGGCCCCGCTGAAATCGGCGTTCGAGAGGTCGGACCCCATGAAGTTCACCTGCTGGATGCTCATCCCGTGGAAGTCCTGACCGGCCAGCTTGCAGTCGCTGAGCAGGACCTTGAACAGCTTGGCTCCCTGGAAGCGGACACCTTCCAGCTTCGTGTCGAGAAAGACCACCTTGGTCAGGTCCGCGCCCGAAAGGTCGGCCCCGTTCATGGAGGTGTGGGACAGGATCATCTTCTCGAAGACCGCGCCGTTGAAGAGCGCTCCGTCGATTTGAGCGTTCTGCATCAGCGACCAGCCCAGGTGGGCGCCGGTGAAATCGGCCTTCTGCAGGTTCGCTCCCTGAAACAAGGTCCGGTCGAGCCGGACCTTCCGGAAGCTGGCGCCCTCGAAGTTCATCTTCCGCAGATCCACGTTCGACAGGTCCGTGCCGTCGAGCCGGGCCCCGGCGAAGTCGCACTTGCGCAGGCCGGTCTTCCGGATATTCACCCCGCTCAGATCGGCTCCCTTGAATGTCACTTTCTCAAAGCGCCCCCCCGTGAGGTCGGCGCCGGCGAGGTCGATGCCGGACAGGTCGGCCCCCAGGATGGTCTTGTTCCGGCGGATCAGGTCGAGGATCTCATCGCGGTTCATGGCAGCAGGTCCGTCCTTCGGTGGAGTAGGGACAGCTTCAGGTTGGCGCCGTCCAGCCGGGTTTCGCCCATGGTGGACTTGTAGAAATCGACGGCGAACAGGTTGGCGTCGCGCAGGTCCGCCTTGACCAGCCGGGCCTTCCGCAGCGAGCCGGTCATCAGGTTGAGCTGCCGGAGATCGGCGCCCTCCAGGTTCGACTTGGTGAAACGGGTTTCCTTGGCGGAAACGCGCCGGAAGTCGGCCTTCTGCAGATCGCAGTTCTCCAGGATGCTGGCCTGGATGACGCTGCCGCCGAACGCCGCCCCGGACAGGTCCGAGTCCTTGAAGCAGCCGTGCTTCATGCGGATGTTGCGGAAGTCCGCGCCGGCCAGGCGGCAGTTGTTGCCCATGCGGCCCTTGTCCAGGTTGGCGCCCTGGAAGACGACCCCCTCGCCGCCCGACTCCGTGAGCAGGGTCTGGTTGAGGGCCGCGCCGGAGAAATCCGCCCGGTCAAGCTTCGTCCGGCGGAAGATGCACTTCTTGAACCGGCCGCCGCGGAAGTCGGCGTCGGAGGCGTCGCCGCCGATCACGCAGAGGTCCGCCTCCACGGCGGTAAAATGGGTCTTCGGCAGCTTGGCCTTGTCCAGGGAGACCATCCGGAGCTTGGCGCCCTCCAGGTTGGCCTCGGTCAGGTCAGCCTGGTTGAACTGGCACTGGGTCAGCGACGCGCCGCGGAGGTCCGCCCGCACCAGCTTGACCTTGGCGAGGATGGCGCTGTCCATCCGGACCTCCCGCAGGCTGGCTTCCGTGAAGTCGGAATCGTTGCAGATGGTCCGGGCAAACACCGCCCCGTCCAGGCGGCAACCGGCAAAGTTGGTCCGGGTGCACTGGGAGCCGGTGAAGTCAGCCCCCTGCAGGTCAAGGCCGGACAGGTCCACGCCCGAGAGGATCGCCCAGGCCAGTGTCTCGCCCTGCTCGTGCATGGCGATGACCTCCTCCCGGCTGCGCTTCTTCATCCGGTCGGGGTCCATGCCGTATTCCCGGAACTTCTCCTTGGCCGAGTCGGGCAGCTCGCGGGCCTTGACCTTGGCCATGCCGGCCGCCAGCTCCTTCTTGCCGGCCTCGAGCTTGGCCATCCCTTCCTCGTACTGGGCCTGGGCTCGCTGGCCCATGCTGGCGGACTGCGTGATCGCCTCGTCGAACTTGGCTTCCGCCTCGGGGGTCAGCAGGCCGCGTGCGCGCACGCTTTCCTTCTGCTTGAGGAGTTCGTCCGACATCTCCTGCCCGGCCTCGGCGAAGGACTTCTTGGGTGCATTCTTGGCGGCGGCGAACACCTCGTCCGGGTCCTTGCCTGCCTTGCGGATGGCGTCGCGGGCCTGGTCCTCGATCTTCTTGCATTCAGCCTGGACCGCGTCGAATTTCGGCTGGTAGAAGGCCCGGATCTCCTGCATCGCCTGCTCGATCATCCCCTTGATGTCCATGGGCGGGATGGCGATGGCCCGCGGGGCGCCCGCTGCGGCTTCCTCCCCGGTCTCGGCCGGCAGGCCGATGGCCTGGGGCGGGATGGCGTCCAGGACCCAGTCCCGGATGTCGATACCGTTTTGGCGGGCGTCCAGGACCGACGTGCCCTTCTTCAGGTGGAGCTTTTTCGCATTGGGATAGGCCCTGGCCCAGCCGTCCCACTCGCCGGGCGCCGTGGAACCCTCCTCCGGCAGGGCCACCAGGAACACCGGCGCTGCTTCGATCGCCTTGGCCGCTTCCTTGTCCGGTTTCTCCGCAGGATCGCGCAGGGCGACGACGGAACAGACCTCGCCGATCTCCTGCTCCACGAGGTAGGCCTCCAGCTCGGTGGGCACGCACACCACCGGCGATCCGTCGGCGCACGGCAGGAACAGGGGCGTTTCGTCGGAGCCGGGCACGAGAGTTTCACGGGCGATGTCGCCGCAGGCGTCCGGCCAGCCGGTCTGCAGCCGGATTCGGACCAGCGCCCGCTCCTGGAACTTCGGCACCACCAGTCCGGCCGGCAGTTCCACCGGCGGAGCGCCCTTGCCCGCCTTCAGCCCCCAATCCGCTGGAGCATCGCTTTCCGGGACGCTGTTCAAGCCGAGCCAGGATCGTTGCATGGTCCCGTTGTCGAAGCCCATCTCCTTGAGCCGCGCCAGGGCCGGCCGGTCGATTTCCAAGGCCTTCCGGCAGCGCACGACGAAGGGGAAGCCGCGGTCGTGCCAGGGATTCACCTTTTGAGCCGGCCAGAGGTCGTCCGGGTCGACGCCCATCTGTTGGAGGTATTCCGGCTTGATGTTCGCCTTCATCTGGTCGCCCATCTCACGCAGGGCCTGGTCCGACTTCTCCTTGGCCTTCTCCAGGCCGGCGGCCGTCTGGCGCACGTTGTCCAGCATCTTGCCGATGCGGGCGCGCCAGGCGTCAAACTGGTCCAGATTGATCTCCACCAGGTGGCCCCACTGGGCGTGCATGCCGCGGGCCATGGTCTCCAGCCGGGCCAGGTTGTCCATGCCGTCGGCGGCGATGACTTCCGCCTTGGCCACCATGTCCGCGGGGGTGACCGGCATGACGGGCGTCTTGCCCATGGCCTTCTCCTTGGCCCGGGCCACCATCTTGGGGACCTGCTTGAACTTGAGCATGGCCCGCTGGACCTTCTGCTGCACGTCCTGGGCCACATCAGGGACGACCGGCACCATCCGGTTGAGCGCCTGGATCTGCTCGTCGCGGTAATGCTCCAGGGTTTGGGGCGGATCCTCGGGCTTTTCGCTGGCGATGAAGATCCAGCGGACGTCGGCGTACTCCTCGTCCAGGATCTCGGTGGTGCCCCGGAAGAGCGCCACGCCGCGCAAGGTGCCCGGGAAGAGCCACAGCGTGTCGATCTTCAGGGGCACCTCGATGAACAGCTCGTCCTCACCGGGGGTTGCTTGGAGGCTTTTCTTTCGAGTGACGAAGAGCCGGACGCGCACGTTGGGCAAACGGGAGCGGATCAAGGGCATGTCCGCGTTCATGCCGCCGATCTCGATCGTCTCGTCGCCGCGGAAGAACCCGTCGAGGTACTGGTCCTCCGGCGCAGCGTTGAAGAACTCATAATTCATGTCGTCCGGGAAGTAGGGCCAACGCTCCTTGAACCACTTGTCGTCGTAGGTGCCGGCCTTCTTCTGGCGCAGCGGCGCCATGAGGTCCAGCTGGAACAAGCCGGCCGGGGCGGGCCGGTCCTGGGGCGAGCCGATCAGCCGCTGCGGGTCCTCGATGTTGGGCAGGGGGACGCGGGGCCTGCCGTCGGGGCCGGCCACCGGAGTGATGCCCTTCCCCTTGGGGTTGGCAGCAAAGCCCTCTCCGCCGAAGGCGTTCTCCCAGACCAGCGGGATTTCCCCGAACGGTTCCGCCTCGGAGATCTTCTTCAGCCCGCCGGCGCCGGGCACCCAGTACCGGTCGCCGAAGACCGTCAGGGCCTTCCGGATGTTGCCGACGCGCAGGCTCACCTGGGCGGCCGGTCGCCGGGTGCCCCGCGGGGCGCAGCAGGCGCCGGCCACCAGCACCTCGCCGCGCGGCTTGGCCATGCCCTGGTCCAGGATCGGCGTGTCGCCCAGCAGCGACGGGACCGTCTTCCAGAGCTCCTGCTCGGTGAGCAGCCCGTCCGGCGCCGTCAGGTCGTAGTAGACCATGACCGTGGTCGCCATGTAGATCTTGTCGTGGATCCCAAAGGGTTTGATGAACAGGGAGTGCTCGTTCTTCTTGAATACTTTCATGTCCGCTCACATCAGGTTGATGATGCCCGCGAGGTTTTGGACCTCTCCGCTCAGCTGCACCAGATCTCCGTTCAACATGTTGACCGCCCCGGACAGGTTGTTGACGTCGCCCTGCAACTGGTTGACGTTTCCGGTCATCTGCTGTAGGTCGCCGTTGACCAGGTTGATGGCCCCTGTCAGGTTCGTCACCTCGCCCTGCACATTCTGAACGACTCCATCGATCCGCTGCACTTCGCCGTTGACCTGGTTGATGATCCCCGTCAGGTTCTGGACCTCGCCTTGCATGTGGTTCACCGTTCCGTTCATCTGCTGGAGGTCTCCCTGCAGAATGTTGGCAGCCCCCGTCAGGTTCACCACATCTCCCCGGAGTTGTTGGATGTCCCCCTCCACGTCCACCTTCTCGAAGCGCGCGTTCTGGCTGCTCCACTTGAATTCGGTGTGCTCGCCCACCCCGTAGGTCTTCCCGCTCTTCCACTCCAGTTCCGTGCCTAGGGTGACGTCGATGGCCGAGATGAGCTTGACGTAAGCCTCATTGCCGGCAATGATGACCTGGCTGGTGCCGAGGATGAACTCGAACGATTCCCCCAGAATCTGGATGTCCGCCTTGGCGCCTATCAGGTGCCACGGGCCGTCGGTGTAGACGTAGATCCCGTCTTCCGTGTGGTGGTGATCCTCGTCCTTCTTGCCCGTCTCAGTCGGGCTGACGGTCGGCGTAGGAGTGGGGGGCGGCGTGGGCGTCGGGGTAGGCGTCGGCGTGGGAGTCGGCGTCGGCGTGGGCGGGACGGGCCGCGTCGGCGTCGGCGGGTCGTTGGGCGCGCCCATCCGGAGCCAGGAATTCGCCACCGGCGTCTGCAGCAGGATCCGCTGGCTGCCCTCCCGATCCTCCATGGCGATCTTGTTCTTCCCGCCCGTCTGCAGCACCGCCATCGACTGGTTCTCCCCCGTGACCGGGCTCGGCGTCGCCGGATTCGGGACCGCCCCCGCGATCACCGGCCGGTCCGGGTCGCCGTCGATGAAGGTCAGCAGCACCTCGGTCCCCTTGTGCAGCGGGAAGTGCATCCCGTGGTCCGAGCCGGCATAGGGCTGCATCATCCGCAGCCAGGCGGAGGCCTTGCCGTCCTTGCGGCCGCTCAAATCAAACGGCAGAATGACCTTGTACCGCCCCAGGTCGTCCAGCTCGGCGTACTGCCCGCTGCCCGAGGCGTCGATCTTCGCGTTCATCGCCCCGTAGAAGCGGGCCTTCTCCGTCACCTGCTCCGGCCGGAATTGCACCGAGGCGGGGATGGCCGTAAACCGGTTCCGATAGTATGGCTCCTCTTCCCCCGGTCGAAGCGGCACGCCCAGCCCCGCCAGCAGGTACGCCGCCTGGCTGCCCACGTGCTGCAGGGACACGGTCAGGTACGCCTGGTTGAAGCTGCCCCGGTAGTGGTCCTGCAGCTGGAAGGTGTAGCCCGGCCGGAGGAACGGGATGGCACTCTCGCCGGTGAACTGCCGCTCGCGGCAGAGAAGTTCCTGCGCGCGCATGGCCGCCAGCATCTTCCCCTCCTCCGGGGAGAGGAAGTGCTCGCCGTAGAGGTACCACTCCCCCCGGCCGTCCGGGGAAACCGGGGCCGTGGCCGACAGGTCCAGCGACGGCGTGTCCGGATTGTAGTCCTTGACCAGCAGGCTCTTGGGCAGGAGCCGGCGGCGGCTCTCGAAGCCCCAAATCACCTCCTCGCGGTGGAAGTGCTCCATGGCCGACAGCGCCCGGTACCGCAGCGTTTCGCCTTCCGGCATCGGCCCGTGGGCCACCTTCGTATCGGTGAGGATCAGTTTTTCAGCGGCCCCGCCCTGCTCGAAGTAGTAGTAAATCCCGCCCTTTTCCATCAGGCGGGAGACGAAGGCGAGGTGGCTCTGGCGGTACTGGCAGGCGAACTCCCAGGAGGGGCGGTCCCACTGCAGCCGCTGCTCGAAGTCGTCCGACGTCAGGCCGCCGTCCTTCAGGCAGGCCTCCACCATCTGGGGCATGGTCTGGTCCAGGAACACCTGGTTGTGGTGGGTCAGCGACAGCCACCACAGCCGCGGCACCAGCACCGCCTGGTAGAGCGTGTAAACGCCCGCCTGGTGGAGTTGCCGGAACTCGGTCAGGATGCCGTGGAAGGGGACGTCCCCCTCCGTGCGGTGGATCACGAACGTCGCCGGATGGCCCAGGATCTTCTGGTCGTCCAGATCGGGCTCTTCGGCGGCCAGCTCGACCTCGAACCGGTAGCAGCGGGACAGGCCCTCCTCGCCCCGGAAGCGGACGACGGCGAACGTGTCCGCGGCCACCGCTTTCGAGAGGAAGGAAAATCGTTTCTCGGGCGGTGCGGCCATGAAAACCCCTAGCGACGGAATCGGATCTTATGCTCGGATGTTACTGACTCCGACAGTGTAATTTCCTTCGTAGCGGAAGTCAACGGATCGTCCAACCCGGTTTGAATATGCCCCCCCCATCTGATCTCTGCAGTTGTCCTACCGCGGAACTCCATCCGACAGAAGCGGCATGTCAAATCATTATTTTTTCACCGGCAAGATCCTGCGATAGCGCCATGATCCTGGTTTCATCGGCGACGGTCTCCGAACGCTGACCGACCCGTCTGACCTCATCTCCAATGTTTCGAGTACTCTCCAGAACTGTATTGGACTCTTGAAGCACATTTGAAGTTCTTCGCAGGAACATCGTAGACTGCTCCGCTCCCGTGGCCACAAAACGAGAGTTCAGGAGGTTCATCGCCTCGGCAAGAGTGTGTGTCTCCCCTGCCAAGAAGTATGAATTGATCGCCATTTTGTTCACTTCAGTAGAAAGATCATGTTGCTGATTCGCCAGGCGTGTGGTCCGCAAAGCCAGGGTGCCCACATTTTCCGCCAGTGTGTGCACGCTTTTTTCCACGTCCACATGCTCGAAGTGCACCCCCCAGCGATGCGGAGCGAATTTGAATTCGTTCTGCAGATACTTGTTTTTCATCGTGAGTTTGAACTCGAACTCCACGCCGAGGGTTATGTCCACCGCCGTGACCAGCTTGGAGTGGGTGTAATTGCCGATGAAAGTCTCAATCGCTGCGCCGACCACGGTTTCCTCCACGCCGCCGATGACCATTTCGAACTTGTTTCCGCTGATGGTTGTTTTCTCGTTATGGCACTTGAACTCCAGGTCCCCTTCCATCTCCGCCTTCAGACCGGAGACTTCCGAGGATAGATCGTCCACTTCCTTTTTCAGGCTCTCCATCTCCTTCTGCAGATCGGAGTCATCCGTCGGAGGAGGCGTCTGGGAAGGAGTCGGGGTGGGGGTCGGGGTGGGCGGCACGGGCCGGGTCGGAGTGGGAGTCGGAGTGGGCGCAACCGGGGGATCGTTCGGCGCGCCGATTCTCAAGTACACCCCCTGGTTCGGCACGTGGAAGAGGAACCGCTCGCTGCCGGCCTTGTCCTCGATGGCCATCCGGTTGCTGCCGCCCGTCTGCAGCACCGCCATGGTCTGGTTGTCCCCGCTGACCGGGCTGGGCGTGGCCGGATTCGGCACCGCGCCGGCGATCACCGGCCGGTCCGGGTCGCCGTCGATGAACGCCAGCAGCACCTCGGTGCCCTTGTGCAGGGGGAAGTGCATGCCATGGTCCGAACCGGCGTACGGTTGCATCATCCGCAGCCAGGCCGAAGCCTTGCCGTCCTTCCGGCCGCTCACGTCGAACGGCAGGATCACCTTGTAGCGGCCCAGCTCGTCCAGCTCCGCGTACTGCCCGCTCGCCGCCGCGTCGACCTTGGCGTTCATGAAGCCGAAGAACCGGGCCTTCTCCGTCTTCCGCTCCGGCCGGAACTGCACGGATGCGGGGATGGCCGTGAACCGGTTCCGGTAGAAGGGCTCCTCCTCCCCCGGCGTCAGCGGCACGCCCAGGCCGGCCAGCAGGTACGCCGCCTGGCTCCCTTCGTGCTCCAGCGCCACCGTCAGGTACTGCTGATTGAAGCCGTCCCGGTAGTGGTCTTGCAATTGAAAGGTGTAACCCGGCCGCAGGAAGGGGATGGCGCTCTCGCCGGTGAACTGTTGTTCCCGGCAGAGCAGCTCCTCCGCCCGGGCCTGGGCCAGGAGTTGACCCTCCTCCGGCGTCAGGAAGTTCTCGCCGTACAGGTACCACTCTCCCCGGCCGTTGGGGGAAACCGGCGTTCGGGCGGACAGGTCCAGCGACGGCGTGTTGCAGTTGTAGTCCTTGAGCAGGAGGCTCTGGGGCAGAAGGTGCCGACGGCATTCGAAGCCCCAGATCACCTCCTCGCGGTGGAAGGTCTCCATGGCCGCCAGGGCGCGGTAGCGCAGCGTCTCGCCCTCCGGCATCGCCGTGTGGGACACCTTCGTGTCGGTGATGATGACCTTCTCGGCCGCCCCGTCCTGCTCGAAGTAGAAGTAGACGCCTCCGCGCTCCATCCACCGGGAGACGAACGCCAGGTGGCTCTCCCGGTACTGGCAGACGTACTCCCAGGCGGGGAAAATGTTCTGGAACCGGGACTCGTAGTCATCCGTCGTCAGCCCGCCGTCCTGCAGGCAGGCCTCCACGATCTGCGGCATGGTCTGGTCCAGGAACACCTGGTTGTGGTGGGTCAGCGACAGCCACCAGAGCCGCGGAACCAGCACCGCTTTGTAGAACGTGAATACGCCCGCCTGGTGCGACTGCCGGAACTCGGCCAGGATGCCGTGGAAGGGGACGTCCCCCTCCGGCCGGTGGATGACGAACGTGGCCGGCATCCGCAGGATCGATTCGAGATCCAGCGCCGCATCCCGCGCGGCCAGCTCGACCTCGAACCGGTAGCAGCGCGAGAGCCCCTCCTCTCCCCGGAATCGGACGACGGTGAACGTGTCCGCGGGCGCCGCATTGGAAACAAAGGAGAATCTCTTGCCAGGCTGGTCAGTCATGCAAACCTCGCGAGGGGAGAATAGGAGGCAGTCTATCTGTGGATCCAAGAAGGCAAGTGTATTGCCGGATCAATGCGTTGTCAATGAAACTGCGTGGGGAACGGTAGAGTGAAGGCGCTGATCGAGGAACTGGCCGACTCAGATCATCGTATTGAGCCCCGCCAATACCGTTGTTTCCGAAGTGATGTCGGTCCGTGCCGCGATCGTGTTCGTGCTCTCCGCCACCATGCGCAACTCATCCACCTTGGTACTCAAGTCGCTCATGATCGCCTGGGTGCTCTCGGCGACGGTTCCCAGCCGGCTGGCGGCAAACAAAGTCTCCTCTCCGGTGAGTCTCTCCACTTCTCCATTGACCTCCTCCACCGTAAAGGCCAACCTGTTCGTCTGGGCCGCCAGCTCGTGCACCGCAGCGGTCATGTGGGCAGCCTCCCCAGCCATGGTCGTCACGTCACCTGCCAGGGTGCTGGTCTGCCCCGCCAGGTGGGACACTTCCCCGGCCAGTTTCTTCACCGATCCCTGCACATCCACTTTTTCCACGTGGACACCGTGGCGATCAATGTTGAACTCGAAGGATCTGTTTTTCCCGCAGGAGTGATTGAACTTCCACTCCATGGCATATCCGACAGTCAAGTCGAGGAACGACACCAGCCGGATGTACGCGTCGTCGCCGCAGATGATGGTCTGGTTGGTCCCCAGGACGAATGTGCACACCTCCCCCATCATCTGGATGTTGGCCGAGGCGCCCACGCAGGTCAGCGGCCCGTCGCTGTACACCGATATCCCGGCCGGCTTCTTGTCGTCCCCCCCATCGTCGTCGGTCGGAGTCGGTGTCGCGGTGGAACTCTCCGACGGCGTCGGAGTGGGCGGCAGGGGCCGGGTCGGCGTCGGCGTCGGATCGTTCGGTGCCCCCAGCCGGATCCACGAATCCGCCGTCGGCGTCTGCAGCAGGATCCGCTGGCTGCCTTCCTTGTCCTCCATCGCGATCTTATTTTTACCGCTCGTCTGGAGCATCGCCATGGTCTGGTTCTGTTCCGTCACCGGGCTGGGCGTCGCCGGATTCGGCACCGCCCCGGCGATGACCGGCCGGTCCGGGTTCCCGTCGATGAACGCCAGCAGCACCTCCGTCCCCTTGTGCAGCGGGAAGTGCATCCCGTGGTCCGATCCCGCATACGGCGTCATCATCCGCAGCCAGGCCGAGGCGTTGCCGTCCTTCCGCCCGCTCAGGTCGAAGGGGAGGATCACCTTGTAGCGCCCCAGGTCGTCCAGCTCCGCATACTGCCCGCTCCCCGCGGCGTCGACCTTCGCGCTCATCACTCCGTAGAACCGCGACGCCGGCGTCTTCGTCGCCGGCCGGAACTGGACCGACGCAGGGACGGCCGTGAACTTGTTCCGGTAGTACGGCTCCTCCTCCCCTGGCGCCAGAGGCAGGCCCAATCCCGCCAGCAGGTATGCCGCCTGGCTGCCCTCGTGGCCCAGCGAAACCGTCAGATACTTCTGGTTCAGGCTCCGGCAGTAATGGTCCTGCAGATCGAAGGTGTATCCCGGCCGGAGGAACGGGACGGCACTTTCTCCGGAGAACTGCTGTTCCCGGCACTTCAGATCTTCCGCCCGGATTCGGGCCAGCACCCCTCCCTCCTCCGGCGTCAGGAAGTGATCGCCATAGAGATACCAATCGCCCCGGCCTTTGGGTGAGACTGGAGCCGAGCCGGAAAGATCCAGCGACGGCGTATCCGGGTTGTAGTCTTTCAACAAGACATTCCTGGGCAACCGGCGCCGCCGGCACTCGAAATTCCAGATCACTTCCTCCCGGTGAAAGTGTTCCATGGCCGCCAAGGCGCGGTAGCGCAGCGTCTCCCCTTCGGGCATCGGGCCGTGGGACACCTTGGTGTCGGTGAGGACCAGTTTCTCGGCCGTGCCGCCCTGCTCGAAGTAGTAGTACACCCCGCACCGCTCCATCCAGCGGGACACGAAGGCCAGGTGGCTTTCCCGGTACTGGCACACGTATTCCCAGGCGGGATAGCTCTCCTTCAGCTGCTGCTGGAAATCGTCCGTCGTCAGTCCGCCGTCCTGCAGGCAGGCTGCCACGACCTGCGGCATCGTCTGGTCCAGAAACACCTGGTTGTGGTGGGTCAGCGAGAGCCACCACAGCCTGGGTGTGAGGATCGCCTTGTAAAACGTGTAAACGCCCGCCTGGTGGAGCTGGCGGATTTCGGCCAGGATGCCGTGGAACGGGATGTCCCCCTCGGGCCGGCGGATGGTGAAGGTGGCCGGCCCGTCGAGGATCGACTCGAGGTCCAGGTCCGCCTCTGCCGACGCCAGGTCGATCTCGAACCGGTAGCAGCGGGACAGTCCCTCCTCTCCCCGGAATCGGACGACGGTGAACGTGTCCGCAGGCATCGCGCTCGACACAAAGGAGAATCTCTTTTCAGGCTGGTCGGTCATGGCCACCTCGCACGCGGGATTGCAATTCTCTCGACTGAGGGATCAAAGAAATAACAGTCTATGGCCGGCGGTGCGGGATGTCAATGAAGTGGAAGGCGGACGGCGGACAACGACGGGGAAAAGAAAAGCGCCTGATCAGATGATGGTCGTGAGCGCGGACAGAACGGTGTTGTTCGCGCTGACGTCCGTCTTCTCCGCGATGGTGTTCGTGGAAGCGGCGATCGTATGTGTTCGCTCGGCGATCACCCTCGTATCGGCCCCTACGGTCTGGAGGGTTTCGCCGATCACCTGGGTGTCCGTCCCCTCGAGCTGGGAGACTTCGGCGGCGAGCGCGTTGGTGGCCACCGCGAGCTGGTCCACCGTCCCGGCCATGTGATTCACCTCTCCGGAGAGCTCGCTGACGTCGCCCGCCAGCCGGGAGGTCTGGCCCGCCAGCTGGCTGACTGAGGTGACCAGCTTGTTCTCCACGCCCCGGAGGTTGTTCACCTCGGTCGCCAAATGGGAAACCTCGCCCTCGGTGTCCACACGTTCGAAATGCACCCCCCATTTGACGGGAGAAAAATGGATCTCGTTCTGCAGGTACTTGCCCTTCAACGCCAACTTCAGTTCAAAGGCCACGCCCATGACGACATCGACGGCCGTGATCAGTTTGATGTGGGAATAATTGCCGACGAAAATCTCCTCAGTGGCGCCGACAACCATCTCGAATTTGTTCCCGCTGATAGTCGTTTTCTCGTTGTGGCATTTGAACTGAAGATCCCCTTCCATTTCCGCTTTCAGCCCGGCGACCTCCGATTCCAGGTCCGTGACTTCCTGCTCCAGGCTCTCCATCTGTTCCTGAAGGTCCGGGGTGGGTGACTCCTCGGGGGAGGGTGTCGGGGTGGGCGGACCGGGCCGGGTCGGCGTCGGGGTCGGTGTGGGGTCGTTTGGCGCGCCGATTCTCAGGTAAACACCCTGGTTCGGCACGTGGAAGAGGAACCGCTCGCTGCCGGCCTTATCTTCAATGGCCATCCGGTTGCTGCCGCCCGTCTGCAGCACCGCCATGGTCTGGTTGTCGCCGGTGACCGGGCTGGGCGTCGCCGGGTTGGGCACCGCTCCGGCGATCACCGGGCGGTTCGGGTCCCCGTCGATGAACGCCAGCAGCACCTCGGTGCCCTTGTGCAGCGGGAAGTGCATCCCGTGATCCGAACCGGCGTACGGCGTCATCATCCGGAGCCAGGCCGAGGCCTTCCCGTCCTTGCGGCCGCTCAGGTCGAAGGGTAGAATCACCTTGTAGCGCCCGAGGTCATCCAGCTCTGCGTACTGTCCGCTGGCCGCGGCGTCGATCTTTGCGTTCAGAAGCCCGTAGAACCGGGACCTCTCCGTCACCCGCTCGGAGCGGAACTGCACCGACGCCGGAATGGCCGTGAACCGGTTGCGGTAGAACGGCTCCTCCTCCCCCGGCGCCAGCGGGATCCCAAGTCCGGCCAGCAGGTAGGCCGCCTGGCTGCCTTCATGGGCCAGAAGAGTGGTCAGGTAGGATTTGTTGAAATCGTCGCGGTAGTGGTCCTCCAACCGGAAGGTGTACCCCGGCCGCAGGAACGGGATGGCGCTCTCGCCGGTGAATTCCTGCTCCCGGCACATGAGCGCCTCGGCACGGATTTGCGCCAGGAAGCCCCCCTCCTCCGGCGTCATGAAGTGCTCGCCGTACAGGTACCACTTCCCCCGGCCGTCCGGAGAGACCGGCGCCGAGGCCGACAGGTCCAGCGACGGCGTCTCCGGATTGAAATCCTTGATCAGCAGGCTTTGGGGCAGCAGGTGCTGCCGGCATTCGAAGCCCCAGATCACTTCCTCGCGGTGAAAGGTTTCCATGGCCGCCAGGGCGCGGTAACGCAGCGAGTCTCCCTGGGGCATCGACTCATGGGCCACCTTGGTGTCGGTGAAGACAACCTTTTCCGCCGATCCGTCCTGCTCGAAATAATAGTAAATCCCAGCCCACTCGAAGCCGTGGGATAAAAAGTTCAAATGGCTCTCACGGTACTGGCAGACGTACTCCCAGTGCGGATGGTCCCTTTGGGTACGCAATTCGAAGTCCGCGCTCGACAGGCCGGCGTCCTCCAGGCATGCGCCCAGAATCTCCGGTAACGACTGGTCCAGGAACACCTGATTGTGGTGGGTCAGCGACAGCCACCACAGCCTCGGCACCAGGACTGCTTTGTAAAACGTGTACGCGCCCGCCTGGTGCAGCTGCCGGAACTCGGCCGGGATGCCGTGGAACGGGATGTCTCCCTCGGGGCGGCGGATGATGAACGTGGCCGGATTGCGGAGGATCGCCTTGAGATCCAGCGCAGACTCTTCCGAGGCCAGCTCGATCTCGAACCGGTAGCAGCGGGACAGGCCTTCCTCGCCCCGGAAGCGGACGACGGCAAACGTGTCCGCGGAGACCGCGTTCGACACAAAGGAAAATCTCTTTTCGGGCTGGTCGGCCATGGCTACCTCGCGAGGGAAGGATTGGATTCCAGTCTCCTGATGCAACCGCATGCACAGTCTATGGCCTGGGGTATGCGATGTCAACGCAACCGGAAGGCGCAGGCCGAAGAGAGTGGCGTCCGCCATGTGGGAATTATCGGTTCGGCGATCGTGGCTGGTTCAAATCAACGTGTTGAGCCCGGCCAGCACGGTGTTCTCACCCGTGATATCGGTCCGCTCGGCGATCGTGTTCGTGCTGTCCGCCACCACGTTCATCTCGTCCACTTTCGTCGCCATGTCCTGCACGATCACCCGGGTCTGCGCCGTGACGGTCTGCAGATCGACTCCGGCAAAGAGCGAATGCTCGCCGCTGAGCTCTTCCACCGTACCGTTCATTTCCTCCACCACTCCGGCCAGGGTGCTGGTCTGGCCGGCCAGGTGGGACAGGCCGGCGCTCAGATGGGCGGTTTCTCCGGCCACGGTGGACACTTCCCCCGCCAGCAGGCTGGTCTGTCCGGCCAGGTGCGCCACCTCTCCGGCCAGCTTCTGCACCGATCCTTCCACGTCCACTTTCTCGAGGTGGAATCCCTGGTGGCTCATCTTCCATTCGGTGTGCTCCCCCACCCCCAGCGTGTGCCCCATCTTCCACTCCAGGTTCCAGCCCAGGATGACGTCGATGCTGGAAATGAGCTTGATCTTGGCCTCGTCGCCGCAGACGATGATCTGGCTCGCGCCCAGGATGAATTCGAACGATTCCCCCAGGATCTGCACGTCGGCCTTGGCGCCCACCAGGTGCCAGGGGCCGTCCGTGTAGACGTAGATCCCATCCTCCGTTTTATGGTGATCCCCGTCATCCGGCTTTTTGGTCTCTGTCGGCGTGGGGGTTGGCGTCGGGGTTGGAGTCGGAGTCGGCGTCGGTGTGGGCGGGACGGGCCGGGTCGGCGTGGGCGTCGGCGTCGGCGTCGGAGCAACCGGCGGATCATTCGGAGCCCCCAACCGGACCCAGGAGTTGGCCACGGGCGTCTGCAGCAGGATCCGCTGGCTCCCCTCCCGGTCTTCCATCGCGATCTTGTTCTGGCCGCTCGTCTGCAGCACCGCCATGGTCTGGTTGCCGCCGGTCACCGGGCTCGGCGTCGCCGGGTTCGGCACCGCCCCCGCGATCACCGGCCGGTCCGGGTCCCCCTCGATGAATGTCAGGAGCACTTCCGTCCCCTTGTGCAGGGGAAGGTGCATCCCGTGGTCGGGACCGGCGTAGGGCTGCATCATGCGCAACCAGGCCGACGCTTTGCCGTCCCTGCGTCCGCTCATGTCGAACGGCAGGATGACCTTGTACCGCCCCAGGTCGTCCAGTTCCGCGTACTGCCCGCTGCCTGCCGCGTCGATCTTGGCATTGAGCGATCCATAGAACCGCGGCTTTTCCGCCTTCCGCTCCGGCCGGAACTGCGCCGTGGCAGGAATCGCCGTGAACCGGTTCCGGTAATACGGCTCCTCCTCCCCCGGCGTCAGCGGCACGCCGAGCCCGGCCAGCAGGTACGCCGCCTGGCTGCCCTCGTGGGCCAGGGACACCGTCAGGTACTGCTGGTTCAGACTCTCCCGGTAGTGGTCCTCCAGGTGGAAGGTGTAACCGGGACGGAGGTAGGGGATCCCGCTCTCGCCCGTCAGCTGCTTTTCCCGGCAGAGGAATTCCTCCGCGCGGACCTGGGCCAGCGCCTGCGCCTCCTCGGGGGTCAGGAAGTGCTCGCCGTACAGGTAGACCTCCCCGCGGCCTTTCGCCGACACGAGCATGAATCCGGCCAGCTCCAGGCTGGGCGTCTCGTAGTTGTAATCCCGGAGGGTGATGAACTGGGGGACGAGCTGCTGGCGGCTGCATGCTTCCCAGATCACTTCCTCCCGGTGGAAGTGCTCCAGGGCTGCCAGCGCGCGGTAGCGCACGGTGTCCCCTTCCGGCATGGGACCGTGGGCGATCCGGGTATCCGTGATGACAACCTTCTCGCCTTCACTTCCCTGCTCGAAATAGTAATAGATGCCCTGGCGCTCCAGCCAGCGCGAAACGAAGTTCAGGTGGCTTTCCCGGTACTGGCAGGCGAATTCCCATGGCGGGCAGGCCTTCTGGAGGCGAAGCGCAAAATCGAGGTTCGTCAGCCCCCCGTCTTTCAGGCAGGCTTCCACCATCTGAGGCACCGTCTGCCCCAGGAAAACCTGGTTGTGGCGGGTCATCGACAGCCACCACAGCTTGGGCACCAGCACGGCCCGGTAGAAGGTGTAGACGTCCGCCTGCCGGAGCTGCTCGAACTCGGCGATGATCCCGTGGAAGGGGATGTCGCCCTTTTCCCGGACGATGGAGAGGACCGCCGGGGAACTGATCACCGCGTCCACGTCGACGACGGGATCCGCGGACGCCAGTTCAATTTCAAACCGGTAGCAACGCGAGAGGCCCTCCTCGCCGCGGAAGCGGACCACGGTGAAGGTGTCCGCGGCCAGCGCCGAGGAAACGAACGAGAATCTCTTTTCAGGCTGTTCAACCATGGAATCCTCGCGGGCAAGCAATGATCAACAACGGGAAAACTGGCTGATCTTTTTCAGTTTATGGATTCGTCCCTCCGATGTCAATTGAACTCCTCCGGGGATGCGGCCCGGATCCCCCCATCCGGAGAAAGGCCTGCTGCCCCCTTCCGGCAGAAAAATTGCCTATGAATCCCACGACAATTTCTGATATGGTACGGCAAGAAAATAAATACGCCCGCATAACGCGACACCCCGTTTTCCCGGAGGTGCGTCATGGATATCGGCAAGGTCGGCGGCCCGGCGCACTTTCCGCCCGACACCTGCGGCGATCAGCCTCCCGACGTCCAGAAGGCCCAGGCCGGACTGGAATCCGCCCTGGCAAAGTTCAGTGACGGCCTCGCGGATGGTGCGGGAGATTTCTTCTCAGGAGTAGGCGATGCGACATCAGATTTCTTCAGCGGCTGGTGATTTCCGGCGGGACCGGCCCGTCGAGTTCCTGGTCCTGGCTGTCCTGCTGTCCCTCGGGCTGACCTCGACGGCCACGGCCGGCACCCTCAGCGGCACCGTGCTCGACGCGGCCACCTGGAAGCCCCTGGCCGGCGTCAAGGTGAGCGGCGCCGGCAATCCAGCGGTGACGGACGCGGCCGGCAAGTACCGGCTCGATGTCCCGGCCGGCGTCCGTACGCTCACGTTCACGGCGACGGGGCGGCCGCCGGTGACGAAGGTCCTGGTGGCCCCGCCGGGCGCGTCCTCCCTCCGGCTGGACGCCCTGTTGCCCGCCGCCAAGGCCGGCCCGGGTCGTCTGGTGCTGGACCGGGGCGCGCTGCTGGCCCCGGACGGAAAACCCCTACCCGGCCGGCCCGCGTCCGGCGCCACAGTGGCGAGGACCGATGCCTTCGGCAACCAGGACCAGTTCATCGAGCTGGGCGTCAGCGGTTTCCGGACCTACTCCCCCATCTGGAACGCCGACGGCAAGGCCATCTTCTACGGCGTCGAGGGAACCTCCCGTAAGCCGGAGGACCGCCAGAAGCTCGGCGTCTTCCGGTTCGACCTCGCGACCAAGAAGACTGCTCCCGTCATGCCGGGGACCGGGATCAGCGACATCCGGCTCGTCCCTACCGGCAACGTGCTGGCGGCCTGCGGGCAGCGGGAGCTGTTCGTCATCACCAAGCCGGACAAGCCCTCGCCCAATTCCCAGGTGATCATGAGCATCTCCAAGGGCAAGGGAAGCATCCTCGCGGCCGCGTGGGGCCCCGAATTGTGGCTCTACGTCACCGTGGACGACCAGATCCCGGTGGACGCACGCCGCTCCTACAACCGTTCCCGGATCGCCCGGATCCACGCGACGGGCCGAGACCTCAGCGCCTCCTGGGCCGCCGACATGGCCTACTGCTTCCGCTACGCCTGCCCCTCCCCGGACGGCAAGGAGATGCTGTACAGCCGGTTCCGCCTCGACGGGAAGGACCCGGTCATCCTGGCCAAGAACCTGGCCTCGGGGGCGGTCCGGACGGTGGCCACCCAGGCCATGCGGCCCGTTCGCTTCGAGCCCCGCCTGGGCCGTTTGTACTACATCTACCAGGGCGATCTGCATCTGCGTGACCTGAAAGCGGGGACCGACCTGGTTCTGGTTTCCTCCGTGGAAAACGCCGACTTCACGGACAAGTAGGCCCCGGACTCCCTCAAAGACGCATGAGCCAGGGAGGGCGCGACCCCCTCCCTTGGTGATACCTTCCCCGAAAGGGGATGGTGCCAGGTTCCGTCACAATTAACGGGGATGGTGCCAGGCTCCGTCACAATTTAAGATTGCGGATTGCGGATTGAAGACCTTTGCGTGTGTTTCGTGTATTTCGTGGTCAGTTTCCTGCCGGCGGACGGATACCTTTTGTGTGATTGGTGGTCACAGCTTCCGCACCAGCCGGAAGCCGAGGTCGCCGCTGCGGGCCCCGGGGAGACTGACGGAGCGGAAGGCCGACCGGCAGAATCCCGCCATGTTGAACCAACTGCCTCCGCGGGCCACCCGGTTGGTGCCTGAGGCCGGGCCCCGGTAGTCGGTCTTGCTGGAGGTGGGATACGCCCCGTACCAGTCCCAGCACCACTCCCAGACGTTGCCGTGCACGTCGTACAAGCCCCACGGATTCGGATTCAGAGAGCCGGCCGGGCGGGTCTGGTCGCCGGCGTTGTGGCACCACCAGGCCACGCTGTCCAGGCGGTCGAGGGCGGGATCGGGAGAGCAGGTTTCACAGTCCTCACCGCCGTAGTCCGGCTCAGACACGCTGAACGGCGTCACGGTCCCGGCGCGGGTGAAACGCTCCCACTCGCCCTCGGTCGGCAGGCGGTAGCCGTCGGCGTTCCAGTTGCAATAGAAGTCGCCGGTCAGGTAATTGGCGGACGTCACCGGCGTGCCGAAGGCGGCATCCTTGAAATAGCAGCGGTTCAGCCCCTGCTGCAACGACAGCAGGTTTGCGAACAGGACCGCCTCCTTCCAGGAGACCATCTCCACAGGATTTTCCGCGGCGGCGAAATGGCTCCCGTTCGCCGGCAGGGTTGGCTGGAGGCTCCTGAGCGCAGCCCACATCCCCTGCGTGACCTCCGTGGCCATCACCGCCAACTGCTGGCTCACGTTGTGCGTGAACGGGTTTTCGTCCACGTCGCGGCAGGGCTCGCCCGACGGGGACCCCTGGGAGAAGGAGCCGGCTTGAACCCGGTACAAGTCGCCGACGATGCTGTCCGTGCCCCACAGGTCGCCGGGATTCTCCTCCGTGTGGACGATGACGATGGTGCGGGTCATCAGCGAGATGTCCCCGTTGGTGGCGGTGAGGGTGTAGGTGGTGTTGATGGAAGGGCTGACGGTGCGGCTGCCGCTCAGCGCCACCGTCCCGATGCCTTGGTTGATCGACACGGCGGTGGCGTTGGTGACGGTCCAGGAAAGGGTGCTGGTCTCGCCGGAGACGATGGAAGCCGGGTTGGCGGCAAACGATTGGACCACCGGCGGAGTGGACGGCGCGGCCGCCGTCGTGGCGGACGCGTGCAACGCCACGTTGGCCAGGCTGCCCACCGGCGTCCCGCTGGAGTTTTGGAGATTCAGCGTGGCCGTCCGTGACTGGGCGCCCCCGAGGTCGACGATCGTCCCGGAATCACCGTCCGGCGGGGCTGACCAGTAGTAGTAGATCCCCGGATTGTCCGGATTCTCGATCAGGGGGACGCCCGCCGGGCCGGAGTCCCAGTCCCCGTCCAATTCCACGACGGCGACCTCCGCGCCCAGTCCGTTCACATCCAGCAGCAGGCCGGCCGCGAATGGGTTGAAGGCCAGGCCGTCCGCAGGGTCCTTCGCCACTTCCTGCCAGGAGTTCCACAGGTAGCGGACGACCTCGGAGTTCCCCACCGGGAAGCCGGGGCTGCCGCTCCGGACCAGGTAGGCCGACAGGACGGCGAACAAGGCGTCGCTCGCCGGCTGTTCGAGGTGGTTGAGCGCCAGGATGCCGAGCGGGACGGGCGTGGCCGCCCCCAGGAGGGACGCGCCGGGCACGGACACCAGGCCATCCTCGCACATCGTGCCCTCCACGTGGCCGTCCTCGAGGCCGCCGACGGCTCCCGTCCCGGCCAGGACGAGCGGGTCCACCCCGGATGGGAACGCCCGCGCGCCCAACTCCGCCAGCTCGGGCGATCCGGGGCTCAATTCGGGGAAAATCGGCATGTTCGGATCGGTCGTCACGCCGAGGGGGAGGCGCCAGAGGATCACGGCGGGATCTCCCAGGACGCATTCCGCCGCCGCCAGGGAACCGGACTGCAGCGGGCCGATCATGACCAGGTCGTCGATCTTGCTCCCGCAGGCGGACGGCTCCGTCTCCAGGCAATAGTAGCGGACGGCCGTGGCACCGGCGGAGTGCGCGATCAGGTCGACCTCCTTCCCGGAGAGCTGGCCGCGCACGTAGTCCAGTGCGGCCTTCACCATCTGGGCGGTGTCGGAAAGGCCCGTCCAGCCCATGTGGACCAGGGCGTATACGTTGAATCCGCCGGAGCGCAGGGACGGCACGGCCTCACCCCAGTAATCGGCCGTCCCCTGGATGCCCGGAATCAACAGGACGGGATCCTTCCCCGTGCTGGGTTGGAGCACGGGCGGCTCGTCGAGGGCGACGGCGTTGTAGTGCGTTTTGTTCCCGAAATACCCCAGGTCGTCGGTCGCATGGTTGGAGATGGGGAGGATGATCACCCGATAGCGTTTGCTCTGGGCGGCCGCATACTCGCCCTCGGAAACGGAAACGGTCCAGCAGCTGATCATGCTGGCGGTCGCGCAGGCCCCGACGCCGGAGCTGTCGGTGGTGGGCACGAAGAAGCACCACAGCGCCTGCCCCCGCGCGGCGCGCACCAAGGCCGCGTCGTTCAGGACGACCGGCTGGTTCATGTTGCTGACGTACAGCGCGGTCAGGGTGTCGCCGTCGACCACGCCATTGGCCGCATTCTGCATGTACGGAAGGTACTTTCCGGTGTAGACGGCGCTGGCGTCGCCCAACTCACGGACTAGGCCGAACTGCGGCGGCCGTTTGAAGACCAGCCAGCCGCGGCTCATCATCTGGCCGGGCTGGATGTTGAAAGTCAGGGTGATGGAGAGGCCCGGGTCGGTCCGCGCCTGCCCGACAGCGTACACGCCCAGCGCCGTCGGGTGCGTCACGAGGAAGCCGTCCCCGGTCTCGGTGGGCATGGCCGTCCAGTGCTGCCACACCGGGTTCCACCGGTATATGACCAGCCCCGCGGCCGCCTGTTTTCCGGATGCGTCCGCAGGCGCAGGCAGCGCGAGCGTGAACGGCGCGGACGTCTGCAGGCCGTCCGGCTGCAGCGACCAGCATGCGCTGCCGGCCAGCTCCGTTTCCCCGTCGCACCGGTAATCCAGCGGGCGCTCCGCGAAGGTCACCATCGTCCCGGCGGCGATGGCCCCGGCCGGGATGGCGGCGCCGGCTTCCCCGACCGAGATCGAGGCGCCGGTCGCGTCCACTACGGCTGCGGCGTCCACGTAGTCGTCGGCCACGGCCGGCAGGCCGTCGAGCCGGGTGAGGGCGTTGTCCCCCACCAGCACGAATCCAGACAGGGGCTGGTCCGACTCCACCCGCAGGTGGGAGAGGGTGGCCGGCACCGTGCCGCCGAACAGGTCCTGGACGAAGCGCACCCACTTCTGCCGCGGGTCGAGCGTGGTCGAGCCGGTGGCCACCGCCGCGCCGCTGTCGTCGTATCCGGTCACGGTCACGTGGGCGGTGTCGGCGCCGGAATTGATCATGGTGACGCCGGTCCACTCGTCCTCGTTGAGCTGGATGTGGTTGAAGAAGAGCGTTTTCGAGGTGACGGAGTCGGCGTTGATGCCGGCCATGATGGGGGCGCTCTGGCCGCCGAAGAGCTCGAAGCCGATCAGCGGCTGGTCGGACTGCATGATGACGTAGGCCGGCGTCGGATTGGGGCCGATGAAGTCGCCGACGAAGGCCACCTTCTTGACGCGGGGGGCGATCTCCACGCTGTTTTGCCCGGTGAGGGCCCCGGCCTCGTCGTAGCCGTAGACGGTGATGTGGGCGGTCCGGCTGGAGATGTTGTAGATGGTGAAGCCGGTCCACCAGACCTCGCTCTGGGCCACATGGCTGTAGTAGAGGGTGCGGGTGGGGCGGCCCCGGAGGGTCAGGGCCGACGCGACCTGGACGTCGTCGCTGCGGCCGAACAGCACCACGCCGCCCATGTCGGTCTCGGAGGAACGGAAATCACCGACCGCCTGGCCGGACCCCAGGCCGTTCTGGAAGTAGGCGTTGAGGTCGAACGCCGCCTGGCTTCCGTCCACGGCCAGGTCTCCGATGGGATACTGAGCGCCCGTGCCCGCGCGGAGGGTCTTGTTGCTGTCTCCCACGCCGGCGGCCAGGCTCGCCCGGGTCCACCAGATTTCGGGGACCTCCGCGGCGATATGGGGGATGTAGAGGCGGTCGGCGGGGGCCATGACCGCCTCGGTGAACATCTTCCGCTGCCCGTCGGCGGCGTTGAACTCGGCGAATCCCTGGAGCTGGTGGTCGGAGGTGGCCTCGACCCAGCCGCTGCTGGCCAGTTGCTCGGGGGTGAGGGTGGCGAAGATCTCGTCCACGCCTTGGTAGAGGCGGGCGGCGGGGCCCAGCGCGGCCACGTGGACGGTGGCGAGGAGGGCGCCGGCGGATGCCCGGGCGTGCAGGTACAGCTCCACCGGCCCGGCGTGGGGATTGACCACTCCCAACCGGGTGGACCACTCCGAATTCTGGAGGATCAAGGGAAACGAGATGGAGTAGGCCAGGCTCTCCGCCGCCGCCGCGGCCTGTTTCGACGCCGGGCGGTCAGGCGTCCTGCGGCGGACGTCGGATTTGTGGAGGGGAAACTCCGGGACGGGCCGCGGAGCCTTGGCGGCCGTGGCCCTCAGCACCTCATCGGGCACGGCGGCGGTTTCGATCGCTTCTTCCGGACTGTCCGGCCCGGCCGCGCATAAGCTGGTTCCCGGCGCCGGTGAGACATCGTCATTCAATGCCGGTTGGACATCTTCATCCGGTACAGGCCGGGCCTCGCCACCCGGCGCCGGCCGGGCCGCGGCGTCTCCCGTAAACGCCGGCCAGCCGAAGCAGAGAAGCACCATCACGAACAAGACGAAGGGCAGTTTCCTCGACATGGATCCCCCGGATTATTTTCTGGCTCTGCGCAGTATAAATCGATTCTGCCGGTCCGATCAATGTTCATGAATGATGCCGGCAGTATTGCGACGGGAAGCGCTGGATCAGCTTGTAATCTACTGCCTGACCGTGTGCTGGCTCGGCGCTGCGACAGAGCTTGGTCGCGAAATAAAAAAGGGCTTCCCGTGCGGGAAGCCCTTTTTGTATGGCGGGGTCGACGAGACTCGAACTCGCGACCTTCGGCGTGACAGGCCGACGTTCTAACCAACTGAACTACGACCCCGGAATTTCGTGATCGTCCGTTATCTTGAAAAGACCGATTCCCTTTTCCTGGTGGGCGGTACAGGGATCGAACCTGTGACCTCCGGTTTGTAAGACCGACGTTCTCCCAGCTGAACTAACCGCCCTGAGAGAAGATGGGATTATAGCGATCCGGGGAAGGTTGTCAAGGGAATTTTCCAAGTGCGGAATGCGGAGTGCGGAATGCGGATTGAAAGCAGCGGACATCGGACATCGGACTTCGGATCTCGGCTCAGAATCCTTTTTCCTGATTTCCTGAGTTCCATATTCGGATTGCGGATTGCGGATCGCGGATTGAAACGTTTGTGTGGTTGGTGTGGTTCGTGGTTATAGATTAAAGAATGCCCGGAGGTCGGACAGGACATGCTGCTGGACGGAGGGATCGTCCCCGGCCCCGTCGATCCAGATGACGTCCGGTTCCTTGCGGAACCAGGTGAGCTGGCGCTTGGCGTAGCGCCGGGTCTCGCGCTGGATCGACTCCACCATGCCAATGTAGCCCGTCTCCCCCCGCAGGTAGGCGGCCGCCTGGCGGTAACCAATGGCCTCCAGGCCCTTCGCTTCCGCGGGGAGGCCCGCCGCCAGCAAGCCGCGCACCTCGTCCACCAGCCCGGCATCGAGCATGCGCCCCACCCGCCGGTCGATCCGGGCGTAGAGTTCCGGCCGCGGCAGGTTCAGGCCGTAGATCCGCGGCGCGAAGCCCGCCAGCGGCCGCTCGCTGGCGCCGAAGTGCCGGCTCAGCGGCGTGCCGGTCAGGATGAGCACCTCCAGTGCCCGGGCGATCCGCGGCCCGTCGTTGGGCATGATGCGGGCCGCGGCCTCCGGGTCGTGCCGCCCCAGGATGCAGTGGAGCGTCGCCCAGCCCTTGCGGCCGGCCATGCGCCGGAACCTCGCCCGCAAGGATTCGTCGCGCTCCGGCCCCTCGAACAGGCCCCGGAGCAGCGCCCGGAGGTAGAAGCCCGTCCCGCCGGCCAGGATCGGGATCCGGCCGCGCTCGCGGATCTGCTCGAGGGCGGCGCGGGCCAGTTCCTGGTAACGGCCGGCGGAGAAGAAATCGCCCACTTCGGCCACGTCCAGCAGGTGATGGGGGATCTCCCGGCGGGCCTCGGCGTCCACCTTGGCGGTGCCGATGTCCAGGCCGCGGTACACCTGCATGGCATCGTAGTTGACCACCTCGCCGCCCAAGGCGCGGGCCAGGAACAGGGCCAGGTCGCTCTTGCCCGTGGCGGTGGGGCCGGCGATGGCGATCAGGGGGTGGGAAGTCATGGGTGATCACCGCGGGAGGGTGAAGGGGAGCGAACACCGATCATCGAACATTGGACATCGAACATCGAAGTCAACCCGCTAACCAAGAATTCGCCACGGAGGCAGGGAGGACACGGAGAGGAAACCAGGGTTCCAATCCGCAATCCGGAGAATGACCACGAAATACACGAAACACACGAAAGGGTTCCAAACCGCCAGCGGAGATCGGAATCCGCAATCCAGGCAGAAACCACGAACCACACCAACCACACGAATCTGAAATCTGAAATTTGCAATTTGAAATTTCAAAGCAATCCGCAATCCGAAATCCGAAATCCGCAATCCGCAATCCGCAATTTACACCAGCCAATCTCGAAACAATATCCAAAGGAACAGGAACAGGGCGAGGAGCCAGAGGCCCCAGAGCTGGAACAGGGAGAAGCGCCGGACCTTGTCCGCCACGCCCCGGACGGCCTCCCGGAGGGATTCGAGGACGGCTGCCGGAGCAAAGCTCCTCCAGCCGCGGACGGCCGTTCCGGCAGTCGCGCGCTTCCCTGTGGTTCCGGATTCTGGCTGCTTTTCCTGCTGATTCACTGGATCCCCTGATCACTGATCTTCAAGCAATTCCACCGTACGGACACTGCATGGATCATCCAGGACCCGGATGATTTCTTTTGTTCCGTGCGGTCACCCGTCACCGGTCAACCGTCGAGTACGAACACGATTACGATTACGATCGACGATTACGATCGGATATGGATTTCAATCCGCAATCCGCAATCCGCAATTCCCCCCGATTGTAGCGCGCCCCCACGGCTTTCTCCAAGCAAGCGGCGGCGGAAATTTTCGCCCGTTTCTTGACAAGAAAGAACAAGGCGCGTATCATGAGCGCTTGACCTATTTCACTCAAGATGGAAGATTTCAATGAAAATTCATGAGTTCCAGGCCAAAGAGATCCTGAAGCGGTTCAACGTCCGGATCCCCCGCAGCCGCGTGGCCACCCTGCCCGAGGAAGTGTACTACCACGCCAAGGAGCTGGGGGGCAAGGTGGTGGTGAAGGCGCAGATCCACGCCGGCGGGCGCGGCAAGGGCGGCGGCGTGAAGCTGGCCAAGTCGCCGGCCGACGCCGAGGACATCGCCCGGAAGATGCTGGGCTCCCACCTGATCACCCACCAGACCGGCCCCGAGGGCAAGACGGTCCTCAAGGTGCTGGTGGAGGAGGCCCTGCACATCAGGAAGGAATACTACCTGGGCATCGTCATCGACCGGAGCACCCAGCGGCCCGTGTTCATGGCCAGCTCCGAGGGCGGCATGGAGATCGAGGTCGTCGCGGCCCAGAATCCCGACGCCATTAAGAAGGAATACATCGACCCGCGCATCGGTTTTCAGCCCTACCAGGCGCGGAAGCTCGCGTTCGGCATCGGCATCCCGCCCGCGGCCGTCAACAAGGCCGCCCAGTTCTTCATGGCGCTCTACCAGGCCTTCGCCGCCATGGACGCCTCGCTGGCCGAGATCAACCCGTTCCTCGAGACCGAGGAGGGCGACTACTACGCCCTTGACGCCAAGATGAACTTCGACGACAACGCCCTCTTCCGGCACCCCGAGCTGATGGAGCTGCGGGACTTCTCCGAGGAGGAGCCGCTGGAGATCGAGGCCTCCCGGCACGGCCTGAACTACATCAAGCTGGACGGCACCATCGGCTGCATGGTCAACGGCGCCGGCCTGGCCATGGCCACCATGGACATCATCAAGCTGGCCGGCGGCAACCCGGCGAACTTCCTCGACGTGGGCGGCGGCGCCTCCGAGGAGTCGGTGACCAACGCCTTCCGGATCCTGCTCTCCGACCCAAACGTCCAGGCGGTGCTGATCAACATCTTCGGCGGCATCGTCCGTTGCGACGTGATCGCCCGCGGCGTCATCGGCGCGGCCAAGGCCGTCGGCGTGAAGGTCCCGCTGGTGGTCCGGCTCGAGGGCACCAACGTGGAAGAAGGCAAGAAACTCCTGCAGGAATCCGGCCTCAACCTCTCGCTGGCCGACGGGATGCAGGACGCCGCGACCAAGGTCGTGGCGCTGTCCAAGGCATAAGGAAGGAGGCAGAGGTGGCAATCCTGATCGACAAGAATACGCGCGTGGTGGTCCAGGGACTGACCGGGCGGGAGGGCACCTTCCATGCCCTGCAGTGCCGCCAGTACGGCACCCAGGTGGTGGCCGGCGTCACCCCCGGCAAGGGCGGCACAACCCACGAGGGCATCCCGGTGTTCCACACTGTGGCCGACGCCGTCCGGGGCTCGGGCGCCGACGCCTCGCTGATCTTCGTCCCGCCGCCGTTCGCGGCCGACGCCATCCTGGAGGCGGCCGACGCCGGCGTGAAGCTGGTGGTCTGCATCACCGAGGGCATCCCCACGTTCGACATGATCCGCGTGGTCACTGGCCTCCAGGGTAAGGACACGCGCCTGGTCGGGCCCAACTGCCCCGGCGTGATCTCGCCGGGCAAGTGCAAGATGGGCATCATGCCGGCCCACATCCACAAGGAGGGCGTGGTCGGCGTGATCAGCCGCAGCGGCACCTTGACCTACGAGGCCGTCGGGCAGCTCACCCGCCGCGGCATCGGCCAGAGCACCTGCATCGGCATCGGCGGCGACCCGGTCAACGGGACCAATTTCATCGACGCGCTGAAGCTCTTCAAGGACGACCCGGAAACCCAGGCCGTCGTCATGATCGGTGAGATCGGCGGCAGCGCCGAGGAAGAGGCCGCCGCCTGGATCCAGGCCCACCTGGGCAAGCCCGTGGTCGGCTTCATCGCCGGCCGCACGGCCCCGCCCGGCCGCCGGATGGGCCACGCCGGCGCCATCATCGCCGGCGGCAAGGGCACCGCGTCCGAGAAGATGGCGGCCATGCGCGCCGCCGGCCTGACCGTGGTGGAAAACCCGGCCGAGATCGGCGCCGCGATCGAAAAAGTCCTGAAGTAACCCAAGGAACGAGAAATGACGGAAGAAAAAACCAAAAAGGCCCATAAAATCGAGATCATCACGGAGAACTGCAAGGGCTGCGGCATCTGCGTGGAGTTTTGCCCCACCCACACCCTCGGCCTCAAGAAGGGCAAGGTGGTGGTGGTCAACCCCGAGAACTGCACCGGCTGCCAGCTGTGCGACCTCCGCTGCCCCGACTTCGCCATCATGGTGGACAACGAGTTCGCCGTAAAGTTCATGAAAAACAAACCTCAAACCGAGGCGCAGAAAGATGAAGATTAAAGAGGTCCGGTTCGTCTCCGGCAACGAGGCCTGCGCCCTGGGCGCCATCGCCGCCGGCTGCAATTTCTTCGGCGGCTATCCCATCTCGCCGTCGTCCGAGATCGCCGAGTTCCTGTCCGAGCTGCTGCCCAGGCACAACGGCCGGTTCATCCAGATGGAGGACGAGATCGCCGCCATGGGCTCGATCATCGGCGCGGCCCTGGCCGGCGCGAAGTCGCTGACCGCCACCAGCGGCCCCGGCTTCTCCCTGAAGCAGGAGAACCTGGGCTTCGCCTGCATGGCCGAGGTCCCCTGCGTGATCGTCAACGTCATGCGCGGGGGGCCGTCCACCGGCGCCCCGACGTCGCCGGCCCAGGCCGACATCCTGCAGTCCCGCTGGGGCACCCACGGCGACCACCCGGCCATCGTCATCGCCCCGACCACCATCCAGGAGATCTTCTACGAGGTCATCCGCGCGGTGAACCTGTCAGAGCGCTTCCGGAACCCGGTCATCTATCTCCTCGACGAGATCAACGGCCACATGCGCGAGAAGATCGAGATCCCCGAGCCGGGCGAGATCGAGCTCTGGCACCGGCCCAAGCCGCCCCAGGACAGGAACTGGGACAAGCCGTATGAGCGAAACGAGGAAGGCGTGCCGCTGATGCCCGACTACGGCCAGGGCAGCCGCTTCCACGTCACCGGCCTCGACCACGGCGTGACCGGGTTCCCCACCGGCAGCGCCGAGATCCGCCAGGCACTGCACCACGCCCTCATGGCCAAGATCGAGAAGAACAAGGACAAGATCATCAAGTACGACAGCTTCCAGGCGGACGACGCCGAGACCCTGATCATCGCCTTCGGCTCCACCGCCCGCTCCGCCCGGCGCGCCGTCGAGCTGCTGCGCAAGGACGGGAAGAAAGTCGGCCTGTTCCGGCCCATCACCCTCTACCCCATGCCCGAGGAAGCCATCCTGAAGGCGGCGGCCGGCAAGAAGAAGATCGTCGTCCCCGAGATGAACCTGGGCCAGTACGTGCTGGAGATCCGGCGGGTGCTCGGCCGCGACATCCCCATCGCCCAGGTCAACCGAACCGACGGCGAGCCCATCACTCCCGACCAGATCATGGCCGCGGTGTGAGGCAGGAGAAACCCATGGCAAAAACCACTGACTACGCCAAATACCTCCGGACCCAGTACATCCCCCACATCTGGTGCCCGGGCTGCGGCCACGGCATCGTGCTCAAGGCCATCCTGCGGGCGGTGGACCGGCTGGGCCTGGACAAGGACAAGGTCGCCTTCGTCTCCGGCATCGGCTGCTCCTCACGGGCCGTCGGCTACGTGGACTTCAACACGCTGCACACCACCCACGGGCGCGCCCTGGCCTTCGCCACGGGCATCAAGATCGCCCGGCCCGACCTGCACGTCATCGTGGCCAGCGGCGACGGCGACGCGCTGGCTATCGGCGGCAACCACTTCATCCACGCCTGCCGGCGCAACATCGACATCACCCTGGTGGTGTTCAACAACTACATCTACGGCATGACCGGTGGGCAGTACTCCCCCACCACGCCGGTGAATTCCTACGCCAGCACCTCGCCCTACGGCTCGGTGGAGCCGCCCTTCGACGTCTGCAACCTGGCCATCGCCGCCGGCGCCACCTATGTCGCCCGGGGCACGGCGTTCAACACCGTCCAGCTCGACAAGCTCGTCGAGAAGGGCATCCAGAACAGCGGATTCTCGGTCGTCGAAGCCTTCAGCCAGTGCCCCACCTATTACGGCCGGAAGAACAAGCAGCGCACTCCGGTGGACGGCCTGAAGTGGCAGAAGGAGGTCGTCGTCCCGGTGGCCAAGGCCAAGGACATGAAGCCGGAGGAGCTGCAGGGCAAGATCCTGGTCGGCGAACTCCACCAGGCGCAGCGCCCCGAATACACGCATCTGTACAACACCGTCATCGAGCGGGCCCAGAGCGCCGACGCCGAGTGACATCCGATACGGGAGGACACCGTGGTTGAACGATTTGAAATCCGGCTCTCCGGCTCCGGCGGCCAGGGCCTGGTGCTGGCCGGGGTGATCCTGGCCGAGGCGGCCGCCATTCACGACAACCTGTACGCCGTGCAGTCGCAGTCCTACGGCCCGGAGGCCCGCGGCGGCGCCAGCAAGTCCGAGGTGATCATCGGCAGTGAGCCGATCAGCTACCCGAAGGCGGTTCGCCCGGACCTGCTGCTGGCCCTGAACCAGGAATCCTTCAACAAGTACGCCGCCAGCCTCAAGGCGGGGGGCACCATCATCGCCGACTCCGATTTCGTGGATGTCACCCAGAAGGGGGACTACACGCTGATCAGCCTCCCCATCACCGACCTGGCCCGCACCCAAGTGGGCCGGGAGATGGTGGTCAACATCGTCTGCCTGGGCATCATCCAGGAGATCACCGGCATCGTCACCTTCCCCTCCCTGGAGAAGGCCGTCCTCAAGCGCGTCCCCAAGGGCACCGAGGCCATCAATACCAAGGCCCTCCACGTCGGCCAGGAGGCCGCCCGCAAGCACAAGCAGGAGCAGACCCATGCGTGAACGGACTCTCGCCATCGTCAAGCCCGACGCCTTCCGCGCCGGACTCGCCGGCAAGATCCTGGACCGGATCCTCGGCGCGGGCCTCGACATCGTGGCCGCCAAGCTGATCCACCTCACCCGCCCGGAGGCCGAGGGGTTCTACCAGGTCCACCGGGAGCGCCCGTTCTTCCCCTCCCTGGTCGCCTTCATGACCGAAGGGCCGGTCCTCGTCCTGATCCTCGAGGGGGACAACGCCATCCGCCGGTGGCGCGACCTGATGGGCGCCACCAACCCGGCCAACGCCGAGCCGGGCACCATCCGCAAGGAGTTCGGCTCGAGCATCGAGCGGAACGCCTCCCACGGGTCGGACGCGCCGGAGACCGCCGCGTTCGAGACCCGCTACTTCTTCAGCGAAATCGAGATCGTCCGGCCGGCCTCTGCCTGAGGAGGGCGCATGGATCTACGCGCCGCGTGGGACCGATTCCAAGACAACCAGGCCCGGCGCAAGCTGGCCAGGCTGCACCGCCGCCTGTGCGAGAAGTGGGCCCAGGGCTACGAGCGCCTGGGCGCCGCCGACGAGCTGAACGGGCTGCCGGGCGAGGAGCCGGTCTTCATCCTGCTGCACCGGTTCGGCATCCAGGTGCCCAAGATCAGCGAGGATGAGGACGAGCGGAAGTACGTCTTCGACCTCGTCCTGGCCAAGGGCGCCGAGGCGCTGCCGGCCCTCCGCCGCTACATCCGCGAGAAGGAGGGCCTGGCCTTCCCTCTCCAGCTCCTGGAACGCATCGCCGGCCGGGAGGAGACCCGCCGCTTCCTGCTCGAGGTGCTGACCGAGCTGACTCCAGACTACGACCGCGCCCCTCACAAGAAGGTCGAAATCCTGCAGGCCCTGGGCGAGTACGCCGACGACGAGGTCATCGGCCGGGTGCTCCCCTTCCTGAAGGACCCCAACGACGACGTGGTGCTGGGCGCCATGGAGGGCCTCACCCGCCACCCGCTTCCCGAGCCGGCCGCGGAGAAGATCCGCGAGGCCTTCCTCGCCGTCTGGACCGACGAGGAGGAGAAGCCGCGGCTCAAGCGCCGGCTGGCCGAAATGTTCAAGGACCTGCACTGGAAGGTGACCGGCTTCCGGTCCCGCGTCGAGGAGCAGCTGCCCGAAGGTTTCTATATTGACAAAAAGGGATTCGTCAAGAAAATGGGGGAAGAATAAAGAGAACGGAAATCTGCCATGGCTGTCGCGATCACATCACGACGTTGCAAGGCCCTGTGCCGGTTTCCCTTCCTATTCCCTGCCGGCCCTACTCTGAGCGCATGGAGAACGGTATGAGACAAAAAGGATTCGTCCTCGGCCTGCTCCTCGTGACCGCGTCGCTCCTGCTATGGACCGCCTGCCAGAGCGGCCAGCAGGCCGGGCCCGCCGGCGCCAAGCTCGTGATCATCTCCCCCCACACCACCGACATCCGGGACAACATGCTGCCTCTCTTCCAGGAGTGGTACAAGCAAAAAGCCGGGAAAACGGTGGAGGTCGAGTGGATCAACCAGGGCGGGTCCTCGGACAACCTGCGCTTCATCAAGTCGGAATTTGCCCGCACCCCGACCGGCATCGGCATCGACGTGTTCTGGGGCGGCGGCGTCTCCCCCTTCTTCACCCTGAAGAAGGCCGGCCTGCTGCAAAAGGTCGAGATCGATCCGGCCGTCCTGAAGGCCATCCCCGAGGACATCAACGGCGTGCCGATTTACGATCCCGACCACGAGTGGTTCGGCTCCTGCCTGTCCACCTTCGGCATCATGACCAACGAGATGGTCCGGAACTTCCACAAGGTCCCGCCCATCCGCGACTGGGAGGAGATGACCAACCCCAAGCTGCGCGGCTGGATCAGCTCGGCCGACCCGCGCCACAGCGGCACCCACCATGTGGCCTACGGCACCATCCTGCAGGCCTACGGCTGGGAGAAGGGCTGGCAGATCCTGACGCTCATGGCGGCCAACACCAAGGGCTTCAAGATCTCCTCCAAGGACGTGGTCAAGGACCTGGTGGCTGGCGACGCCATGTTCACCCCCTCGGTGGACTACTACGCCTGGAAGGAAATCGAGCGGCTCGGGCCGGACAAAATCTCCTTCCTGCTGCCCGAGGGCCTGTCCATGATCAACCCCGACTCCTTCTGCATGCTCAAGGGCGCCCCCAATCCGCAGGAGGGCCGACTGTTCATCGAGTGGGTTTTGTCCGACGCCGGCCAGAAGGCATGGATGCTCAAGGCCGGCGAACCCGGCGGTCCGCCGCGCGCCACCCTGTCGCGGCTGGCCGTCCTGCCGCAGGTCTACCAGGAGGTCCGGGGCAAGACCCTCATCACCATCAATCCATTCGAGAAATCCTCCTTCATCCAGTACAACGTCGAGCAGGACGAGCAGCTCTGGGACATTTTCAACGACCTGATGGGCACCATGCTGGTGGACAGCCACCCGGCCCTGGCCGCCGCGTGGGAGAAGGTCATCGCCGGCGGCTGCAAGCCGGCCGCCTTGGCCAAGCTGGGCGAGATGCCCCTCACCCTGGAGCAGGCCCGGCAGATGTCCGACCGGTGGAAGGACGACAAGTTCCGCAACGAGACCATCAACCAGTGGCTGACGTTCAACCAGAAGAAGTTTGACGAGGCGGTGCGGCTGAGCCGATGAGGGTCGAACTCCGCCACGTCAACAAGCGGTTCGACAAGACCGAGGTCCTCCGCGATCTGAGCGTGGAGGTCCGCGAGGGCGAGTTCTTCTTCATCCTCGGCCCGTCCGGCTGCGGCAAGACGACGCTGCTGCGGATCGTGGCCGGTTTCGAGTCCCCCTCCGAGGGCGACGTCCTGTTCGACGGCAAGTCGGTGGTGAAGGAACCGCCCAACCGCCGGAACATCGGCATGGTTTTTCAAAACTACGCCCTCTGGCCCCACCTGACGGTGCGCGACAACGTCCGTTTCGGCCTGGACATCCTGAAGACGCCGCCCCGCGAGACGGCGCGGCGCATCGCCGAGGTGCTCGAGACGGTCCAGATGACCGGCTACGAGCACCGCTTCCCGAACCAGCTCTCCGGCGGCCAGCAGCAGCGGGTGGCGCTGGCCCGGGCGATCGTGACCCGGCCGGGGCTGCTGCTGCTGGACGAGCCGCTGTCGAACCTGGACGCCCGCCTGCGCCTGGAGATGCGCGACGAGCTGCTGCGCGTGCAGAAGGCCACGAGCATCACTACCGTCTACGTCACCCACGACCAGAAGGAGGCCCTTTCCATGGCCGACCGGATGGTCATCCTGAAGGACGGCCGGATCATGCAGGCCGGTTCTCCCATCGACGTCTACCGCTCGCCCGTCTCGCCCTTCGTGGCGGGGTTCATGGGCGAGACCAACTTCGTCGAGGGGACGGTGCGTGAGGCCCGCATGGGCGAGGTCGAGGTGGAGACAACCATCGGCCGGATGGAGGGCCCCGCCGAGTTCGACCGGTTCCACAAGGGTGACCGGGTGCTGGTCTCGATCCGGCCGGAGGCGATCCGGCTGGCCGAGGAGGTGCTGCGGCACCCGGCCGTGGTCTTCAAGGCCAATGTCGAGAAGACCGTCTTCATGGGCGAGTCGGAGCACTTCTGGCTGACCGCCGCCGGCTCGGTGCCCATGAAGATGCTGCTGATCAACCCCAAGCCGGGCATCGAGGCGCCCGGCACGGAGCTGATCCTCTCCGTCGCTTGGGAAGACTGCGTGCTGCTCCGGCCGGAAGAGGCCGGGGCATGAAGGGTTCGGCTGCGACCCGCATGGGCTGGACGGGTTGGGGATTCACCGCTTTCGTCGCCGCCTTCCTCTTCTTCTTCATGATCTACCCCCTGCTCTACGTCTTCGTGAAATCGTTCTGGATCAAGGGACAGCTCGACTTCGGCTTCTTCCACCTGATGTTCGAGAACCCGGTCCTGCGCAAGGCCATCTTCAACAGCCTGCTCATCGGCACCCTCACCACCACCTTCACCACGGTGGTGGCCCTGCCGCTGGCGTACATGTTCACGAACTTCGACTTCCGCGGCAAGGGGTTCCTGCAGAGCTTCCTGCTGGTGCCGCTGATCCTGCCGCCGTTTGTCGGCGCCATTGGGATCAAGCAGATCTTCGCCCGCTTCGGCTCGGTGAACCTCTTGCTGATGAAGCTGGGGCTGCTGCAGCAGCCCATCGACTGGTTCGGCGACGGCGGCTTCCTGTGCGTGGTGTTGCTGGAGACGATGACCTTCTACCCGATCATGTTCCTGAACCTCAGCGCCGCCCTGGCCAACGTGGACCCGTCGCTGGAGGAAGCGGCCCGCTGCAGCGGCGCTTCCCGCTGGGCGACGCTGCGCAAGGTCACCCTGCCGCTGATGCTGCCGGGGTTCTTCGCTGGCGCCGTGATCGTGTTCATCTGGTCCTTCACCGACCTGGGCACGCCGCTGATCTTCGACTTCCAGGTGACCATCCCGGTGCAGATCTTCTCCATGGTCACCGACATCAACGAGAACCCCATGGGCTATGCCCTGGTGGTGCTGGTGATCGCCCTGACCGTGGCCTTCTTCCTCACTTCCAAGCGGCTGGTGGGCACGCGGCGCTACGAGATGCTGGCGCGCGGCCACGTCACCGGGCGCGAGAAGCCCGCGCGCGGCGCGCTGACGGTGCTCTTCTACGTCTTCGTGATCGGGCTGATCTCGGTGGCGCTGCTGCCCCACATCGGCGTGCTGCTGATGTCGATCTCGGGCCAGTGGTTCGGCACGGTCCTGCCGGAGACGCTGACGCTGGGCTATTACAAGAGCATCTTCACCAACGCCATCACGTCCACCTCCATCCGCAACAGCCTCTTCTACAGCGTCTGCAGCACCGCGCTGGACGTGGCCTTCGGCCTGGTGGTGGCCTGGCTGCTGAGCCGGAAGCGCTTCCCGGGGCGCAACCTGCTGGACGCCCTGATCATGCTGCCGCTGGCCCTGCCGGGCATCATCCTGGCATTTGGCTACGTGGCCACGTTCAGCGGCACGGTGCTGGACCCGCGCACCAACCCCACCATCCTGCTGGTGCTGAGCTACGGCCTGCGGCGGATGCCCTACATGGTGCGTTCGGCCTACGCCGGCTTCCAGCAGACCAGCGTGACGCTGGAGGAAGCCGCCCAGAGCCTGGGCGCCTCGCCGGCCCGCACGCTGCGCAAGATCACCATCCCGCTGATCGCGGCCAACCTCGTCGCCGGGATGCTGCTGTGCTTCGCCTACGCCATGCTGGAGGTCAGCGACAGCCTGATCCTGGCCATGCGCGAGGAGTTCTACCCCATCACCAAGGCGATTTACATCCTGTCCTCGTCCACGTCGGAGGGCTACTCGCTGGCCTGCGCCCTGGGCTTCACCGGCATGGTGATCCTGACCACGGCGATCATGGTGGCCGGCCGCATCCTCGGCAAGCGCATGGGCGAATTGTTCCGCGCCGGTTGATCCCATCCGTGCTCGTGCTCGTGCTCGACGGATGACCGGTGACGGGTGACCGGTGACGGGTGACCGAGGCAGTTTACAATCGACCGATCGTCATCGTCGATCGTAATCGTAATCGTGCTCGTAATCGATCTGTTCCAGATCCAACAAGCCATGGAGGATCAGTTGGAAAAAGATTTCACAATTGATAAAGTCTCATGGCACACACAGACCGCAGGCAATCCAGAATCGCGGGACCACGTCCTGCAACGTTTTTATTCATTGGTGTTTTTTTTACAGGCCCATCATCTGACCAAGCGGGTTCTCCTGCACAATATCAACGAAATCACGGATGATTTCTCCGTGAAGACCAGCGATCTCACGGAAGCTGGATTGGAATTTATGAAGAGAGCTTACGACAAATGGCTCTCACGAATTGACAGGGGCGCAGATCCACAAAATGTGGATTTTCTTGAAACAGAACTCGAAAAACTGATTAACTGAATTCTGGCCGAGAAGGAATCGAACTGTCTCTCGCTCACTGCCCAATTGGGATTTGGCCACTCACAATGTCCCGCCAAAGATCAACGACCATCGCCCATCATTTGGAAGCTTTACCACATCGGGGAGGCCCGCAGGGCCGGCCGTTGAAAGCCCAGGGCGAGCGCAGCGAGCCCTGGGATAGTGAGCAATCCTTAGATTGATTCTGTATTTCCAAGGAGCCCTGTAAGGGCGACGGACGATCTGGATTTTTGTAACAATCTTCCTGTCGCCGATAATTTAGCTGACGATATCCTGGTGCCGCCTGAAACCAGGTTCGGTCGCCCTTGCAGGGCTCATATGGGAGATGCAGAGGAAAAATCTCATGGCCCGCCTACCCAGGGCTCGCTGCGCTCGCCCTGGGCTTTCAACGGTCAGCCCTGCGGGCCTCCCCGCCGTTGCGGTACAGGGGGGATGTCGTGAGCTACGCAATCCGCCGGGCGCTGACGCATCCCGGTACTGTCCGCTTGCCGGCCCGCTCGGTGGTCGCCGAATCGCGCCACCGCTGTTTCGCCCCACCGCCGTTTTGCCGTTTCGGACGACATGCGCCGGGACGTCGCTCAATCCGACTGGTCATCGTGGAGCAAGATTAACCTGGCCGGGACGAATTCCGATGGGTCTGGGATATAATGGGGGCGTTTCGCACATCGACAGGGATTGTTCCGCCGGGATGTCATCGGCGGGCGCGACGGGAAACAATGGGAGAGATCGTCGAGTACGATTACGAGCACGAGCACGACAAATCCAGGAGGTAACATGAGTTTCAGCCGGATTATGGCCATCCTCCTTTCCCTCGTCCTGGCGGGGTTCGGGCTGATCTTCCTCATCGCCGCCACGTCGGGTAACGCCGGGATGCGGCTGCTCATCGCCGCCGTGCTGCTGGGCGCCGCGGCCTTCCTCCTGGTGTTCGCCTTCAAGCGAGCCCCCGCCGGCAGCCCGGGAGCCGGAACGACCATCGAGCAGAAGGTCGAGCTCTCCGGCAACGTCCGCCTGGAGACCATGAAGTGCCGGAACTGCGGCGCGGAACTGTCCAAGGACTCGGTCAGCGTGGCCGCCGGCGCCGTGTTCATCAAGTGCCCCTACTGCGGCGGAGCCTACCAGATCGAGGAGGAACCCAAATGGTGAAGCGCGCGCTCCCGGCCATCGTCCTTCTGATCGTCTTGGCGATGGGGCTGACACCCCTCGGCCAGGACTATCGCTTCCGCATCCCCTCCTTCACGTGCAACGTGGCCGTGCAGAAGGACCGCAGCCTCCTGATCTACTACGAAATCACCTTCACGTGCGCCCCCGGCGCGCACCCCATCGACGTGGTGGACATCGGCTTCCCCACCGGCGATTACGTCCTGAGCACGGTCAAGGCTGAAATCGACGGCGTGCCGGCGGAGGGCATCAAGGCCTCCTCCTACATCCCCATCGGCGTGGAAGTCCCGCTCGGCTCCCGCGCCATCGCGCCCGGCGCCACCGGCACACTCAAAGTCAGCGGCGTGAACCCGGGCATGGTCTTCCAGGACACCAGCGCGCCGCCCGGCACGCCGGGCGAGGGGCAGCCGGCGCCCGCCTCCGCTCCGGCTGCAGGAGAAACCCCGCCCAATGCCCCGGCCCCGATACCTTACGCCTCGGTGGAGTTCTCCCCGACCTGGTTCGACGGCAGCCTGCTGGAGGGCGACACCAATTTCAAGCTCCAGCTGAAGCTGCCCGCCGGGGCCGCGCCGGACGCCGTCCGCTACCACGACAAGCCGTTCACCTCGTCCTACGCCGCCGACGACGGCTCCCTGATCTTCGTCTGGGAGGAAACCCGCCGCGTGGACGGCGCCTACACTGTCGGCGCCTCCTTCCCCGCCTCGCTGGTGGAAGGGCCCCTGCCGGACAGGCCCTCTTCTGCACAGACTGCCGTGGGAACCACCGCCACGACGGGAGAGTCCTGCATCGGCTGCTCCTTCATGATGTTCGTCCCCGCCGCCATCATCGCCTTCATCGTGCTCGGAATTGTCTCCCAGTGGAAGCGGAAGCGCCAGTACCTGCCGCCGTCCATCGGCGTGGAGGGCGTCGGGATCAAGCGCGGCCTGACCGCGCCCATGGCCGCCCTGCTGCTCGAGGAGAAACTCGAACGGGTCATCACCCTGGTGCTCTACGGCCTGCTCCGCAAGAACGCCGTCACCCTCGAGGAGGCCGGCGGCAAGACCGTCCTGCGGAAGGGCGCGGGGGACGCCGGCCAGCTCTGGGACTACGAAAAGGCCTTCCTCGACTCCATCACGGACAAGGGCGTCGCCGACAAAACCAAGCTGCGCGACATGGTGGTGGGCATGATCAAGGACCTGAAGACGCGGATGAAGGGGTTCTCCGTGAAGGAGACCCGGGAATACTACCGCTCCATCGTCCGCAAGGCCTGGGACCTGGTCCACCAGGCCGGCACGGACGAGGCCGCCCAGAAGACTGTCGAGGACCAGCTGTCGTGGATCATGATGGACCACGACTTCGACCGCAAGGTGCAGCAGCTGCCCACCCACGTCTTCATGCCGTGGCCGGTATGGATCCCCTCGGGCCACCGCGGAACGGTCTCCAGCGGGCCCGTTGCTGCCGGGCCCGGGCCAGCGGCCGGCGGCGGCTTGAGTCTGCCGCAGTTCTGCAACCGCATCGCCTCGTCCATCGAGGGCGCCGCCGGCGGAGTGGCCGGCTCCATCGAGGGCCTGGCCTCGTCGGTCACGGCGGTGACCAATCCCATCCCAGTTTCCCGATCGTCCGGGCGGTCCGGCGGAGGCTGCGCCTGCGCGTGCGCCTGTGCCGGGTGCGCCTGCGCCTGCGCCGGAGGTGGCCGATGATGCGCTGGAACCCGTTCGCCAATCTCGCCCCCATCACCCCGTCCGGGCTGCACCACTTCGCCGGGACTCCGACGCTGCGCGGCAAGCGCCTGCACCTGCGCGTCGACCCCGGCGGGCAGGCCCTGCTGCTGATCGATGCCTCGCGCGTGCTGCACCTCAACCCCACCGCCTGCGACTACGTCTACCTCTTCCTGCAGGGGCTGACCGAGGAGGAGATCCTGCGCCGGATCCGCAAGCACTACCGCGTCGGCAAGGGCCAGGCAGCGGCCGACTGGGGCAACATCCGGGCCACCCTCGACGCCATGCTCGGCGACGCCGAGGTCTGCCCCATCACCTACCTCGGCCTCGACCGGATCGAGCCGTTCCAGACGCCGGTGGCGGCGCCGTACCGCCTGGACCTGGCCCTGACGTACCAGTGCAACATCGACTGCGCCCACTGCTACAACGTCCGCAAGGAGGCGCCGGAGCTGTCCACGGCGCAGTGGAAGGAGGTCATGGGCCGGATGTGGGACATCGGCATCCCGCACGTGGTCTTCACCGGCGGCGAGGCGACGCTGCGGGACGACCTCGTGGAGCTGATCGCCCACGCCCAAGCCCTCGGGCAGGTCTCGGGCCTGCTGACCAACGGCGTGAAGCTGGCCGACGCGGCGTACCTGAAGTCGCTCCAGGACGCGGGGCTCGACTACGTTCAGGTCACGCTGGAGTCGTCGGACCCGGCCGTTCATAACAAGATGGTCCAGGCCGAGTCGTTCGACCAGACCGTGGCCGGCATCCGCAACTGCATCGCCGCGGGCCTCTACACCATCACCAACACCACCATCACCCGGGAGAACGCCGCTACCATCGAGGCGACGGTCCGCTTCATCAAGGAGCTGGGCCTGACTTCGTTCGCCGTCAACTCCATCATCCACAGCGGCAAGGCGGCGGAGAAAGACTTCGCCCTGCCGGACGCCGAGCTGGCCGCGCTGCTGCGGCGGGTGCGCGAGACGGCCGAGAAGCTCGACCTGCGGCTGATCTGGTACACGCCGACGCGCTACTGCCGGCTCAATCCCATGGAGCTGGAGCTGGGGCCCAAGCGCTGCACCGCCGGCCAGTACAACCTCTGCGTGGAGCCCGACGGAGCGGTGCTGCCCTGCCAAAGCTACTACCAGAGCGCCGGCAACATCCTGACCGACTCCTGGGAGTCCATCTGGAACCACCCGCTGATGGTCAAGCTGCGCGAGCGGACCTGGGTGCCCGACATGTGCCGCGACTGCGAGGAGCTGCCCATCTGCGGCGGCGGCTGCCCGCTGGAGCTGGAGGACAAGCCGGTGTGCTGCCCCGACGCCCTCTCCAACGGGTGATTGAACCGCAAAGGCGCAAAGGACGCAAAGAAAACAATTTGGATGGTTAAGGCGCGACAAATCCTTTAGCAGTCATTTGTTTGAATAAAAAATATTCTTCTTTGCGTCCTTTGCGCCTTTGCGGTTCAATTTCATGGTTTTATTCCATATTTACCGGAGGCAGTGTGAGGAGCTGGCGCCCCTGCGGCGTCATCTCTTCGGCCTCCTGCCCCTCCGCCGCTGCCGCCGGATCGTCGAGCCGGGCTGCGGCACGGGGCTGCTCCTCTGGCAGCTGGCCGGCCTGACCGGCGCCGCGCTGATGGGGTTGGATCTTGATGAGAAGGCCTTGACAGAGGCCAGCCGCCGGCCGGATTTCGCCGATCCCGCCGCCCGCCCGCCGGAGTTCCGTCATTGCGACGTCACCCGCGGCCGGTTGCCGGAAGCCGACCTGTACATTTCCTCCTTCTTCCTGTACCAACTGGCGGACCCGGTTGCTTTTCTGAAGCAGGCCCACCTTGCGCTGTCTCCTGGCGGCTTCTACACCGTGGCCGGGGAATACGATTACGCAACCATCGCCGAAGAACCTGCGGGTGCCGGTCTGAAGGACGCTCTGCTGGAGTCCTTCCGCCGGGAGAGTTTCCACCTCGACGCGGGCGGTCGCCTGGCCGGATGGTTTGGAACAGCCGGATTTCAGCCCGTCCGGCAGGGCGTCATCCAAGGCGCGCTCCAGCCGCCCGACCGGGAGTTCCTGCGATTTCAACTTCGAGATCTCCTCCCTCACACGGAACTCGAAGCCCGGCTGGCGAACGGTCCCTGGGCCCACGCGCGGCTGTCATTCCCCGTCCATTGGGGAATCTTCCGAAAAATCTGTGATTGAACCGCGACACCGTAAAGTATGTAAAGACGGATTCCAACCCGAGCACCCATCTCCCATCCCGGAGGGAGGAAGGGAGATTAGCCGGCGGCCAGGGCGGGCCCGGAGGGCCGCCCGCAGCCGCCGGAAAACGGAGATCAGGAATAATTTCCCAGGGTTATTCCCGCGCCCGGGAAGGGCGCGCGGATGATCCACCAACTTCGCCCTGTCCTTGATTTTCCACGCGCCGCCTCCGGGGCGCGAAAGGAAACGCTGGGATATCTCTTTGCTCGCCCGCCTCTCCTTCTCAGCGGGCTCTGCGCCTTTGCGTGAACTTCTTGATCCGAGTACGATTACGAGCACGATGACGATTACGATCGACGAGTACGATCGGTCATCCGTCACCGATCACCGGCCACCGGTCACCCGTCACCCGTCACCGGCCACCGGTCACCGGTCACACGTCACCGGTCACCGGTCACCGGCCATCCGTCACCGGTCCGCCCGGCCGATTCACACTTTCACCGATTCACCGATTCACCGTTCCATGCGCTATAATGCCCCGGAGGAGATCAACGGATGCAGGTGGCCGTGACCCACAGCAAGGCCGACTTCGACGCCCTGGCGTCGTTGGTGGCAGCCACGTTCCTTTACCCAGGTGCGTTGGGCCTGCTGCCGGCCCAGATGAAGCCCAGCGTCCGGGAGTTCCTCGGCCTCCACCGCGACCTCTTCCACCTGGCCACCGCCCACGACGTCGACCTGTCCGCGGTCACCTCCCTCATCGTGGTGGACACCAACAGCTGGGATCGCCTGGACAAGCCCTACAACCTGAGCGGCCGCGAAGGGCTGGAGGTCATCCTGTGGGACCACCACGTCGAGGGGACCACCATCCGCGCCGGCTGGGCCTGCCAGGCCGAGTCCGGCGCCACGGTCACCCTGATGCTGCGGGAGATGCAGCGCCGCGACTGCGCCTTCAGCCCCATGCACGCCACCCTGTTCCTGATGGGCCTCTACGACGACACCGGCAACCTCACGTATCCTTCCATCACCCCGGATGACGCCTACATGGCCGGCTACCTGCTGGACAACGGAGCCGACATCCACGTGGCCTCCGCCTACCTCGGGGACGCCTTCGACGCCGACCAGGCGGGCGTCCTCACGCGCGTGCTGGAGGAGTCCCGCCCCCTGCGCGTCCACGGCTACGAGATCGGCCTGTCCGCGCTGACCGTGGCCGGCGGAACCGGCCTGCTGGCGCCGGTGGTGGCCAAGTACAAGGAGATCGGCGGCCTGGACGCGGCCTTCGGCGTCTTCGGGCTGGAGGGCGACAAGTGCGTGGTCATCGGCCGGGCCGGCGCCCGCGGCGTCAACGTCGGCGCGGTGGTGCGGCAGATGGGCGGCGGCGGGCACCCCGGCGCCGGCTCGGCGACGGTCCGGAACGCCGACCCGGCGGCCGTCCGCGACCGGCTGGCGGAGCTGATCACCGCCCAGCTGGACCGGCCCGAGGCCGTCATCCGCCAGATCCTCTCCCCGGTGGAGGCGTCCATCCCGCCCGACACCCGCATGGAATCGGCCCAAACCATGATCGAGGATAAGCCGGCCCGGCCGCTGCTGGTGATGGACGGCGGCCGGCTGTGCGGGATCCTGGGGGCGTCCGACGCCCGCAAGGCCCGCACCGGCGGCCAGCGCGCCGCGTCCGTCAAGGCGTTCATGCGGACTGCCCCGCCGACGGTGACGCCGGAGCAGAATCCGCGCGAGGCCCTGCGCCTGCTGGCCGAAACCGACGCCCCCGCCCTGCCGGTGGTCGAGGACGGCCGCGTGGTGGGCCTCGTCACCCGCACCGACCTGATGCTGCACCTGTACGAATTTTAATCCCGCCCCTATCCCTCGTGCTCGTGCTCGTGCTCGTAATCGACGATGTCACTCGGACACCGGAAATCGGACATCGGATTTCGGACCTGGGACCTGGGGACTGGGACGTGGCCGATCCGATCGTAATCGTCGATCGTAATCGTTCTCGTAATCGAATAAAGAAGTTCGCGCAGAGGCCGCAGAGGCGCAGAGGCGCAGAGCAAACCGGAGCGTGGACGTCCCCGTCCGCACGATTTCGCCACGGCCAGAGGTCCCCAGGATCGATCCGCAGGTGCCTTCACTTCCCGGCGACGTACTTCTCCGCCATCTTTCGGACCGTGTTCAAGCCCCGCAGGGTGGATGGCTGGCCGAGGGCCTTCTCCAGCACGGCGTTGGAGAACTTGGACTCGCTCTGTTTGCGGAGGCAGCTCCAGTACACCTGCCGGCCGTGGACCTGGAAGTCGTCGATGTCCGTCCGCAAGGCAAGGAGCTTCCGGACCGGCTCGCCGCCCGGCGCCTCCTTCAGGAAGGCGACGTTGAGTGCGACCGTCTGCGCGAGCCGGGATTCGGGGAACGGAGCGAAACCGGCGACTGTTCGCAATTCGGCCTCTGACCGGAGGAATGTGGCGACGTCGAAGCCCAGCGCTTCCCGGAGGCCGGCTTCGATGGTCCTCTCCAATCCCGCGTCTTTCAAGGACTCGGCTTCGAACACGACATTGCCGCTGGCGATGAAAGTCTCCACCCCGGAAAATCCGAAGGACCGGAAAAGTTCGCGCAGCCGCTCCATGGAGACGGCATTGTGCCCCCCGACATTGATGGCGCGAAGGAAAGCGAAGTGGCGGGACATGGCGGCGAGAGGTCCTCCCGGTTTGGCGGTCATGCATGCAACCCAGCGACGAAGGATCCGCTGCCTTTGGATGCCAGCTGCTCCCAGACCGTCGCAAAGGATCAGGCCGATCCGGCCGATCGCGCCCGCTTGCGCGACAGACTTCTCTCAGGGGGTTCCGTTCCCGCCGAGGACCTCCCGCATCACCGCCGCCAGATCCGTCAGCGCGCGCCGACCGTCCCCGACATAGGCCGAGCCGTGCATGGCCGCCAGTGTCTTCGGCTCGAGGGCGGCCAGCCTCCGCAGCGTGGCGTCCGTGCGCCGGCTGTACGGCAGGTAGCCGGCGAACGGCCCCTTCTCGTAGCTGGTCAGCATCTTCCGGAAGCGGGTCACTACGTCGGCCACCGTACTGGGTTCCACGTCCCCGTTCTGGTGGAAAAGGTCCGAGCAGAACAGCGTCTTATTCACTTCCTCGAGCAGCAACCCGGCCTCCCAGCAGTGAGGAACCTGCGGCGTCTGGATGAAACGGAACTGGTAGCGACCGGTGACCAGAGTTTCGCCGTCCGTCATGCCTTTGGCCGGCCGCGCGGACACGAAGTCGTCCACGCTCACGAGCTTGCCGATCATGCTGCAGAAAGCTGCGGCTTTCGGCGCGATCGCCTGCCACTCCTTCAGCGCCCCGCATTCGTCGGCTTCCAGATGGCTGAAACCGATCCAGCAAAGTTCCGACGGCGGGATGACGCGGGCCACCCCCTCCCGCACGGCGTTGAAGATTCCCTTCATTCCGGTGTGGAACAGCAATGGTTCGTCATCCACTACCAGGAACTGGTTAAATTGCAGGTTGATCTCCGGGACGTAAGTCGAGATCCGATAGACATCCGGTGCGATCTCGGTGATTTTCGCCATGGCCCCCCCGTGTTGGCGATCTATTACTGCTTCTCCGCCCCGCTGGCGTAGGACCAGACGCCCGACTTCGGGTCGAGCTTGTGGCAGTGGGTGCACTCCCCCTGAAACATGGACAGGTAGTGGTTCTTCTCTCCCCCGGTCAGGTGCAGACCGTGCAGCATCCGGGCGAAGGGAGGCGCCGTCCGGGAGTCCCGGTCATGGCACTTGAGGCATCCGTTGGGGATGTCCGCCAACACGTCGTCCACATCGGGGTGCTTGCCCGTCAGGGTAATTCCCTCCGGAGCATAAGCCTTCACCTTGTCCAGAAACGCGGGATCCACTCCGGACTGCCAGGCCTTCATTCGGACGCTGAGGCGGGTGTCCAGATTCATCTGCGGCAGGTTGACGTGGCAGTCGACGCAGCCGCCGGGGAAGGCATCCGGCGCGGTGAGGCCGGGGATCGCCCGGGGCGGCGGCGGAGCGGGCGGCCCCTCCTGGGGCGCCGCGATCAGCGCCGCAACGCCCAGGGCGATGAAGACGATCCTGGAAATCACGGTGGATGCTCTCTCACTCATAGGTCCCCCCTATCAGGCATGATCGAAGCGAGGCTGCAAGGCGGCCCCGTTCCTGCCGGGCATGACCCGAGGGGAACGGGCCTCCCGCCCTCCGCTCCAGTTCAAGCTCGCGATTGGATTTCCGGGTCCTGTCCGGTCTTCCCCCCGGAAGCCCATCCGATCCGCCGGAAGCGAACCGAGTCTCAAGTCCGCCCGATGTGCGTTGTTGCAACAGGCGACGGATCGGTCACGGCGATCCTTCGCCCAATCCTGTTCCATTGGGTCCGGAAAGCGACGATTGGAGTGCAGCTTCCCCTCAGGCTCCGCCGCCAGGGCGGTGGAACCAGGCCATGGTTTTCGGTTTGACCCAGAACACGGTCAGCGCCACGCACGCCGGCAGGAAGCAGCCCGGCATTCCCAGAATGATGAGGACGAGGTGGTAGACCCAGCTCCAGGGTTTCCGCGGCAGGAAAGGGGCAGCGCCAAATCCGGCGGTCATCGCGACCCCGACCACGAGGAGGAGCGCCATCTCCAGCGTGGACGGCCTGGGGCCGTACACCTCATCCGGGGGAATGAGCATGACGAACAGGCCGATCCCCGCCACAATCAATCCGAGCAAGGTCATGGCGACGGTGTACACGACATAGCAGATCCAGACGCCCGGCAGGCGGGTCGCCGGTGGATGAGCCGATGCATCGGGATGAATCGATCCGTTCATTGCCACCTGCCGAACTAGAGGGATGAGCCAGTCCGATTATATGAGCACGCCGGCTGATCCGCAAGGAGTCTTGAATAGGCGGCGGAATCTACTGCATCAAACCGTTCTCAAGCCATGGACTCGCGCGGATGCCCGCGTTTGACAACCCATGGAATTCATTTACAATAGGATCATTCCGAGAGGGCAAGAGCGAAATGGCCGAACCGAGACGCAATCCCAACGATCCCAAGCCGGCGGAGACCGAGCCGCAGCTGCCGGGGGAGCCGTACTCCTACCTCAGCGCCGCCCATCCCCAGTTCATCGAATATCTCCTCGCCAAGTACCGGCAGGACCCGTACAGCGTCGACGCCGGCTGGCGCCACTTCTTCGAGGGCTACGAGCTCGCCCAGGCGGAGCCCGCGGTCGAAATCCCGCCTGCCGCAGCGGTACCCGTCGCCGTGCCGGCGTTGGCCACCGGGCCGGAGCCGCGGGTCGAGCCCAGGGAGTTCCGGGTCATCAACCTGATCCAGGGCTACCGCAGTCGCGGCCACCTCTTCACCCGCACCAACCCCGTCCGGGTGCGGCGCCAGTACCGGCCGACGCTGGACCTCGAGAACTTCGGCCTGTCGGACGCCGACCTCGACACCGTCTTCCAGGCGGGCACGGAGATCGGCATCGGCCCGGCCCCGCTGCGGGACATCGTCGCCCACCTCAAGGACACCTACTGCCGGGCCATCGGCGCGGAGTACATGTACATCCGCACGCCCGAGAAGGTGCGCTGGCTGCAGCAGCGGATGGAGTCCACCCGCAACCGGCCTAATTTCGATTCGGCCTACAAGCGCCACCTTCTCTGGAAGCTGTCGCAGGCCGTCGTCTTCGAGAACTTCCTGCACTCGAAGTTCGTCGGCCAGAAACGCTTCGCCCTCTCCGGCGGCGAGACGCTGGTGCCGGGCCTCGATGCCCTCGTCGAGCACGGCGCCCACCGGGGCGTGCGGGAGTTCGTGCTGGGCATGGCCCACCGCGGCCGGCTCAACGTCCTGGCCAACCTCATGGGCAAGCCGCCCCGCGACATCTTCGAGGAGTTCGAGGGCAAGTACTTCGAGGACGAGGACTTCACCGGCGACGTCAAGTACCACCTGGGCTACTCCTCCGAGGTGACCACCCGCCACGGCCAGAAGGTGAAGCTCGAGCTGGTGCCCAACCCGTCGCACCTGGAGACCGTGGACCCGGTGGCGGAGGGCGTCGCCCGTGCGCGCATCGACCGGGAGTTCGGCGGCGACGCGAAGCACCTCGTGCCGGTGCTGATCCACGGCGACGCCGCCATCGCCGCGCAGGGGGTAGGCTACGAGGTCATCCAGATGTCCCTGCTGGACGGCTACCGCACCGGCGGCACCATCCATCTGGTGGTGAACAACCAGCTCGGCTTCACCACCAACTACCTGGACGGCCGCTCGAGCACGTATTGCACCGATGTGGCCAAAGTGACCCTCTCGCCGGTCTTCCACGTCAACGCCGACAACGTCGAAGCCGTGGTGCTGGCCATCCAGATGGCCCTCGACTACCGGCAGGAGTTCGGCACCGACGTGTTCATCGACCTGCTGGGCTACCGCCGCTACGGACACAACGAGAGCGACGAGCCCCGCTTCACCCAGCCGAAGCTCTACAAGGTGATCGCCCGCCACCCGGATCCACGGAACATCTACCACCGCAAGCTGCGTGACAACGGCTTCATCGGCGCCGAGGCCGCCGCGGAGATGGAGGCCGAGATCCGCGCCTCGCTCCAGCAGGACCTCGACCTGGCCCGCAGCGGCGAGGAGCCCCACTGCCACTACCAGCTCGCCTGCGACCGGCGCAACCGGCCGGCGGGGCTGACCTACACCGGGAGCCCGCCGACGGGCGTGGAGCGGGAGCGCCTGCTGACCCTGGGGCGCAAGGTGTTCCAGATCCCGCCGGAGATCGCCGTCTTCGACAAGATCCGCAAGATCTACGACGGCTGGGCCCGGAGCCTGCTGGACAAGGGCGAGTGCGACTGGGCCATGGGCGAGCACCTGGCCTACGCCAGCCTCCTCACCGAGGGCGTGCCGGTGCGGGTGTCGGGCCAGGACTGCGAGCGCGGGACCTTCTCCCACCGCCACGCCGTGCTGCGGATCGAGGACAGCGAGGAAGAATATGTCCCGCTGAGCCTTCTAGATCCCGGCCAGGCCCGCTTCGAGATCCACAACTCATTGCTGTCCGAGTACGCCGTGCTGGGCTTCGAGTACGGCTTCGCCGGCGTGCGGTCGAACGGGCTGACCGTCTGGGAGGCCCAGTTCGGCGACTTCGCCAACGGCGCCCAGATCATCATCGACCAATACCTCGCCGCCGCGGAAACCAAATGGAACCGCTTCAACGGCCTCGTGCTCTACCTGCCCCACGGCTCGGAAGGCCAGGGGCCGGAGCACTCCTCCGCCCGGCCGGAGCGCTTCCTGCAGCTGTGCGCCGGCAACAACATGGTGCTGGCCAACGTCACCACGCCGGCCAACCTGTTCCACCTGCTGCGCCGGCACATGAGTTACCCGGCCCGCGTGCCGCTGGTGCTCTTCACGCCCAAGAGCCTGCTGCGGCACCCCCAGTGCGTGAGCCCGCTGGCGGATTTCACCGGCGGCGGCTTCCAGCCGGTCGTGGACGACGCCGGCGCCGACCCCGCCATCGTGAAGCGGGTGCTGCTCTGCACGGGCAAGCTCTTCTACCCGCTCCGGCAGAAACAGCAGGCGGAGGGGCGGGCCGACACGGCGGTCGTCCGGATGGAGCAGCTCTACCCCGTCGCGGTCGACACGCTGAAGGCCCTGGCCTCCAGGTACCGCGCCGCAAATGAATGGATCTGGGTCCAGGAGGAGCCGGAGAACATGGGCGCCGCCTGGTTCCTGCAGCGGAAGCTGGAATTCCTGCCGCTGCGGCTGGTGGCGCGGCGCGAGAGCAGCGCCCCGGCGACGGGCTTCCACGAGATCCACCAGATCGAGCAGGAAGAAGTGCTGCGGAAAGCCTTCTCATAAAGAACGCGAGCGAACATTGAACATCGAACATCGAAGTAGAACCGCAACTCCCGGGGTTTTCGCTCCGACTTCGGTGTTCGATGTTCAATGTTCGATGTTCGATGTTCGTTTATCCCCCTGACAATCCCGTGCAGGAGCTCTCATCATGATCATCGAGGTACGGATCCCGGCGGTGGGCGAGTCCATCAGCGAAGTGACCATGGGGCGGTGGTTCAGGCAGAACGGCGAGGCAGTCAAGGCCGACGAGCCGATCTGCGAGATCGAGTCGGAGAAGGCCACGGTGGAGATCAACGCCGAGAAGGCCGGCGTGCTCTCGATCCAGGCCCGGACCGGCGACACCCTGCCCATCGGCGCTGTCATCGCCAAGATCGACACGGCAGGCAAGGCCGCGGCTACCCCGGCCAAGCCGGCCACAGGGGTGCAGACAACTGCTCCCGCCGCCAAGCTTGCCCCGGCCCCCGCGGCCGCGGCGGAGGCCGAAAAGGTCCGCACCACACCGCTGGCCCGCAAGATCGCCGAGGACCAGGGTGTGCCTCTGGCGGGAGTCCAGGGCAGCGGACCCGGCGGCCGGATCACCAAGCAGGACGTGATCGAAGCGGCCGAATCCCGGCGCGCGCCGGCCCCTTCCACGCCGACGGCCCCAGCTCCCGCACCGGGGACTCGCCCCGAGCGCCGCGTCCGCATGACCACCTTGCGCCAGACCATCGCCCGACGGATGATCCAAGCCAAGCACAGCACCGCCATGCTGACCACCATCAACGAGGTGGACATGTCGGCGGTCATGGCGCTGCGCAAGTCCCACCAGGAGGCGTTCCAGCAGAAATTCGGCATCAAGCTCGGATTGATGTCATTCTTTTCCCACGCCGTCTGCCGCGCCCTGCAGGAGATCCCCGAGGTCAACGCCCAGGTGGACGGCACCGACATCGTCTACCACGACTACGCCGATCTCGGCATCTCCGTCTCAACCCCGAAGGGACTGGTGGTGCCGGTGGTTCGCGACGCCCACCGGCTGTCGCTGGCCGAGCTGGAGAAGGAGATTCAGCGGCTGGCCGAAAGAGCCCGCGACGGGAAGCTGTCCATCGACGAAATGACCGGCGGCACCTTCACCATCACCAACGGCGGCGTGTTCGGCTCGCTGATCTCCACCCCCCTGATCAACCCGCCCCAGTCGGCCATCCTCGGCATGCACACGATCCAGGACCGGCCGGTGGCGCGCGACGGCCAGGTCGTGGTCCGGCCGATGATGTACATCTCCCTGTCTTACGACCACCGGATCATCGACGGCCGCGAGTCGGTCACCTTCATCATCCACGTGAAGAACACGCTGGAAAGCGCCGAAGCAGGGTTGTTGGGGCTGTAACCAATTCATCGGACCGATCCGTCGGATCCGGCCGATCGGTCCGATTTCAAGCAAACCGCCCTGTCCCGCGCACTCTCAGCGGAAGACGCGGGCGCAGAGGTTCAAGAGCCGTTCGTAGCCGGCAAAGAAGACCAGCGCCTGCAGAACCGGGTAGACGGCCGCCAGCAGGACCGACCGCCAGGCCCGGCCCCACGTCCCCGGATCCGGCTCCTCCAGCCGTGGACGGCGCAGGAGCAGCCAGTTCAGCGTGACGGCCGCAGGCGGATAGGCCAGGAACACCAGGGCCGCCCCGGAATAATCGAACAGCCATTCGGCCGCCTGCCAGAGGGTCAGGGCCGCCGCCGCCTCCGCCGCCGCTACGATGTAGACCGCCGGTACCAGCAGGCGGCGCGAGGTCCACCGGGTCGCCCACAGGAGGGTCCCCTTCGCCAGCATGGCCGTCAGCATCCCGGCCAGAACCACGAAAGTCAGGGCCATCCCGCCCGCAAGCTCGACGTCGTAAGGCGGGGGGCCCGACAGGAGCAAGAGAGCCATTCGGTTCACTCCCACTTGGCATGATCACCCGGCAATCGTCGATCTTGAAGACTCTTTCGACCGATTGGAAAGATGCGTTCTTCTGACCAGCCCCAATCCCCGGTTCCCATTTCCGAAACCGGATGTCCGATTTCGATTATGATCGACGATGACGATCGGTCCACTGTCACCCGTCACCGGTCGCCGGTCAGTTCTCCTGGATCGTGCACAGCACGTCCTCGTAGGCGCACAGGAACACCCGCTTCGGCTTTTCCGGCAGCAGCACGTTGAATTCGGGCGACGAGCTGTTGCCCGCCACGCCGAGGGAGCCCAGGCGGACGATCTTGCCGCCGCCGAATTCCATGTACACCGGCACCCGCATCATGAACGAGTCCTCCACCCGGCTCTGGGCCACGGAGCCGACCAGGCGCCACTTGCCGCCGTCGGCGGCTTCCACCCGGCAGGTCAGGCGGTACGCGGGGATGGTGGTGCCGTCCACCCACTCGCGGAAGAACCAATCCATCTTGCCATCCCCCGCCATGTCCATCGCCGGCGTCATGTGCTTCTCGACGATCCGCTGGAAGTCCAAGGAGCTGGCGTTCCGGTTGAAGTAGGTCCGGGTGAAATCCTTCATCATCTCTTCGAACCGGGCATCGCCGGTCTTGTTGTCCCGCATCAGCATCCGCAGCATGTGCAGGACGAAAGCTCCCTTGGAGTACACCACGTACGGCGTCACCCAGCCCGTCCTGGCCGTGTCAAGGCGGTAGCCCAGGCCCGGCCCGCCGACCTCCTCCGGCACCTTGCCCTGCCGGTTCTTTTCCATCATCTGCCGGTGGGCGTCCTTCCAGAACTCCACGAACTTGTCGTTCTTGTAGACCACCTGGACGAACAACGAGGTCGAGAACTCGGCGAAGCCCTCGCTGAGCCACTGGTCGCGGTAGGACTTCCAGCCCACCACGTGTCCCCACCACTGGTGCGACACCTCGTGCGCGCCGACGTACTTGAAGAACTTGTCCGCCGGCCCCCCCAGGCCGAGTTGCTGGCGGTAGGTGGTGTCGAAGAAGGCCGTGAGGGGCATGTACACCAGCATCGGCCAGGACTGGCCGAAGCTGGCGAACGGCTGCTGGGTCATGGCCACGCGGCCGTACGGCAGCGGGCCGAACATGTCGGAGTAGATGTTGAGCGCCATCTGGGCCTCCGCCCGGGACTTGTCCATGAGCTGGACCGTGTTCAGGGCCCCGAGGGTCGTGCCGGTGGACTGTCGGCTTTGCCGCTCGTACTCCTCGATCTCCCGGATCATCCCCTGGATGGAGTCGGGCAGTTTCTTGTTGGCGTACGATTCGATCACCATCTTGATCTTCTCGTCGTTGACCACGGACTTCTTGAAGGCGCCGTAGTTGAAGCCGGCCACGCCGATGGGCACGTCGGTCTTCCAGCGGCTGACAGTCAGGTCGCCCTCGGCACTCTCGCCCGCCGGCTGGCCTGTGGCCACCATGGTCAGTTCCTTCGGGGCCTTCAGGGTCAGGTCGAAGGTGGCCCGGTCCCCGAAGCCGACGTTGGGATACCAGCTCTCCCGCGCCACCAGGGTGAAGTTGCCGCCCCCCTGGTCGATCACGGCCTCGTCGCCGGCATACGTGAAGTTGAGGATGTACTCATTGCCCTTGGCCATCCCCTCCGGCAGGATGACCGCGAAATCGGCGTCCTCATCCTTGTCCTCCTGGATGAACGAGAGCTCGCGGTCGCCGCCGTCGGTGACCTTCTTCATCCGCAACTTCGGGAAAAGGGTCAGCGGCAGCACCCGGGCGCCGTCGACGCGGGCGTGGAAGCGCGCCTGCGCGGCTGCCTCGAGGTGCTGGCCCTTGGCCGTGGCGGTAATGGTGAAATGGTCCATGTCCACGAGGGTGTGGTCCTCGTCTGCGGCGTTGCCGGCCGCGTAGTGAGCCCGGATGTGCTCGGAAACCCAGATCCCCAGGTTGGAGTTGCCGAGGGCCGCCAGCACCACCTCCTCCGGAGTGACGAAGGGGGCGCCCAGCGGATCGACGGCGAAGAGGAGGTCGCCGTATTCCTTCCCGTCGAAGCAGGCCTGGAAAAATCCGCCCTGCCCCGGCCAGGCAAGGTCCACCAGCAGGCGAAGGTCCACGTTGTACTTGACGAAACCGCCGCCGACGTTGGAGTCGGAGTAGATCCGGCCCTTGCGGAACAGCTTGCGGTTGGATTCCCAGAGGTCCTGGGCGTGGGAGTCGGCGGTGCCCGGCTGCAGGGTGAGCTTGCCCTTCAACTCGTCGTAGGTGCCGTCGGTGAAGCGGAGGACCATGCCGCTGAAGGTGTCGGTGAGGGTCGGGCCGCCGGACAGGATCCGGAGCTGGCGCTGCTCCACCTCCAGCACCGGTGCGATCCGGAATTCGCCTTCCCCGATGAACACGGCCCCCACCACCCGGCCTTCCACCGGCGTCAGGAAATGGAGCGTGCCGTTCTTGAAAGTGATGGTGGCGATGTCGCGGGTGAGGATCAGGTTCTGCACCGGGGCCGTCTCGCCGCTCAGGGCGGCGGTGCGCAGGGCGGCATAAGCCGGGTCGTTGTTGGCCTTGGCGGGCGCGGGATCGGCGCCCAAAGCGAAGGTGAGGGCCGCGGCCAGGACGGCGCCGGCAAACACATTGCGGAACATGATGCCTCCAGAAAGTCGGATGATGACGGTATCGTTGACTCGAAGCCCTACGGTACCACGAACGGCCCGGATGCGCCAGCCGGGATCGCCCCGGCGTCGAGGCGTTGTTTTCCAACTGAAATGCCCCTACAATGGACCGCGGGGGAATATCGCGCAGCGACGCGGAGGACGCAGGGATCATTGGAGAAAAGTCCAACTGGAAGAGCTTGACGCGGAACAACGCGGATTTCCGCGGAAGCATTCAAGAGTCCCTCCAGCCTGGTGTTTGATCGGCGTTCATCCGCGTCCAGGATCATTCGGAGATGCTCTGCGTTCTCTGCGCCCCTGCGTGAACTTCCGGACGGTTGGCATTTCGACGACGATGAAATCATGGAGGCCGGATGGACCTGTGTTTCCGTGACCTGCGGGCGATCCTGTTCGACCTGGACGGCACGCTCATCGACACCAACGAGCTGATCATCCGCTCCCACCAGCACACCTGCCGCGTCCACCTTGGCCGGGAGGTCCCGGCGGAGGAAATCACCCCCCACTTCGGCCGCGGGCTGGTCCCGATCATGGAGTTCTTCGGCGGCAAGGAAAAAGCCGAGGCCATGCGGCGCACCTACGTCGAGTTCAACTGGGCCCGCCACGACGAGCTGGCCAGGCCCTTCCCCGGCGTCCGGGAAGCCTTGACCGATCTGCGCGCCCTCGGCCTGCGCCTGGCCATCGTCACCGGCAAGCGGCGGGAGATCGGCCAGCGCGGTCTCGACCTGTTCCGGCTGCGCGAATTTTTCGAGGCGACGGTGTTCTTCGACGACGTGACGGAGAGCAAGCCCCATCCGGCCGGCGTGCAACGGGCGCTGGAGCTGCTCGGCGAGCCGCCGGAGAGGGCGCTCATGGTGGGCGACAGCCCGCTCGACATCGAGTGCGCCGCCGCCGCGGGGGTGCGATCCATGGGCGTGCGCTGGTCGGCCGTGGGGGTGGCGGCGCTGCTGGCCGCCCGGCCGGACTACACGATCGGCTCCATGGCCGAGCTGGTCGAGATGTTAACCACGAACCACACGAACGACACGAACGGGAATCCCAAGCCAAAACCCTGACAAGCAGTCACGATCGCCATCGGGGATCAGCTAACCGAGGGCAGTGGGAAACACGACGATTGAAGACTCCAAAACCAAGCAGTATCATTTGGTCATTCAATCCCGTCCCCTTTCGTGTGGTTTGTGTGGTTCGTGGTTTCATGATCCTGGTGTCGGGAGGTGGGCATGAAGCGGTGCGAATGGGCGGGCAGTGATCCCCTGTATCTTGAGTATCACGACCTGGAGTGGGGCGTGCCGGTGCACGACGACCGGCTTCTCTTCGAATTCCTGCTGCTGGAGGGCGCGCAGGCGGGGCTGAGCTGGCTCACCATCCTGCGCAAGCGGGAGAACTACCGCAAGGCCTTCGCTGGCTTCGACCCGAAGAAAGTGGCCGCGTTCGATGAAGCCCGAATGGAGAAGCTGCTGGCCGATCCCGGCATCGTCCGCAACCGGCTGAAAGTGCAGTCGGCGGTCTACAACGCCCGTGCGTTCCTGGAGGTCCGGCGGGAATTCGGCACCTTCTCCCAATACATCTGGGACTTTGTCGGAGGGGCGCCCAAGATCAACCAGTGGAGTTCCATCAGCGAAATCCCGGCTCGCACCCCGGAGTCGGACACCCTGAGCAAGGATCTGGTCCGGCGGGGCTTTTCCTTCGTCGGCTCCACCATCGTGTACGCCCACATGCAGGCCACCGGCATGGTCAACGACCACACCGTGGACTGCTTCCGGTGGCGGGAGCTGGGAGGAGGGAAGTAATTTCGGATTGCGGATTGCGGATTGCGGAAATCGGACATCGGATATCGGACAATCTAAATCTTAGATCTGACCGATGTCCGAAATCCGATGTCCGAAATCCGAGGTCCGAAGTCCGGATTCCGATGTCCGATGTCCGATGTCCGATCCAGTGACGATCAATCCCTCTTGAACTTGTCCTTGGTGAACATCCGGGCCACCTCGCCGCGGCCGTGGATCCGGTGCGGGAACGGAGAGAGCTTGCCGCGCAGGAACAGCTTCGGCTGCAGCCGCATGTCCTGCATGAAGCGGCGGGCGCGTGGCCGGTAGCCGGCACCCCCGCCTGTCTCGTGCGGCCGGCCGGTGCGGATGACATCCAGGAAGAAACGATGGAAGTCGACCACGTCCTGCGCCCGAGGATGGGTGAGGCCGCGCCGGCGCGACTCCTGACGGAGAAAGGCCATGATCCGCGGCAGGTCCAATTCGTGCGGACAGTCGGCCTGGCAGGTTTCGCAAGTCAGGCAGAGCCAGATGGAGAGCGAACCGAGGGCCTCTGCGTCGGTTTCTGGCCGGCGCTGCTGGACCAGGCGCAAGACTTCACCGGGCGGATTGTCCATTTCGGCCGACAGCGGGCAGCCGTCGGCGCACCGCCCGCACTGGACGCAATGAGCGACGGATTCGCCGGTGGCCTGCCGGATATTCCCGGCCAGATCGTCGCTCGCGGGGTGGTTCGGACTTGCCATGATTGCAATACTCCTAAAAGATTGCAATTATATTTTATAATCTGTCTTCTGCCAAGCAGATTCCGTCGATTCAGCTGAAAAGCCGCGGATGTGGTAAGATGGCTTCTCGACATCACTCCGTCGGATTGCTGCCGGTGCCGGGGCTGGATTTTTCCGGGAGGGAAACCACAATGAAACACATCGCGAATCCCGCCGCGCCTCGAACTGCCCGCGCGGTGAAACTCATCGTTTGGAGCTGGTCTTTGGTCCTCCTGCTGGGCGGACTTGCGGCCGCGGCCGAATCCGTGCCGGGTCGGCTGACGGTCGTCTGGGGCGACGCGGCGCGGGGCTGCGCCGGGCCGGCCGAACCCTTGTTCTTTCTCCATGACGACACCGGTCAATCCATCCTCCTGATCGCCGGCACGGAGGCCAAGCAGACATCGGGCGATCTCCTGGCCCTCGCCGGCCGTCGGGTGGTGGCCGCCGGCGACTGGTGCGAGCCGGCGCCGGCCTTCCCGGAGACCGCCGCCTTCCGATTCACCGCGATCCGGCCCGAAGACAAGGCCGGACCGGCGCCGCTCGACGTGACCGGTAGCCAGCCCTGGGTGAGCATCCTGCTGAAGTTCTCCGACGTGACCGCCGAGCCGAACTCGCTGTCCTACTTCAAGAGCATGTACGGCAACTCCTATCCCGCCCTGGACCATTTCTGGCGCGAGAACTCGGGCGACCTCATCAACCTGGACGGGAGCAATGCCTTCGGCTGGTACACCCTGCCCCATCCCCGCTCTTACTACATCGACGACAGCGGCGCCGACCTCGGCGCCCTGTTCAACGACGGCACGGCCGCGGCGGATCCCTACGTGTACTTTCCCGATTATGTGGGCATCAACTTGATGTTCAACGACTTGCTGGACTGCTGCGCCTGGGGCGGCGGCTGGTGGACCACCCTTGACGGGCAGAGCCGCGTGTGGCGGGTGACCTGGGAGCCGCCGTGGGGGTACCAGAACATCAGCGTCATCGCCCACGAGACCGGCCACGGTTTCGGCCTGCCCCACTCGTCGGGCCAATACGGCCAGACGTACGACAACGCCTGGGACGTCATGAGCAACGCCTGGCTCTGCACCCTCACCGATCCGACCTTCGGCTGCGTCGGCCAGCACACCATCATGTACCACAAGGACATGCTCGGCTGGACCCCCGCCGACCGGAAAATCACGATCGGCACCGGCCAGCAGCGGACGCTGACCCTGGAGCGGAACGCGCAGCCCTCCACCTTGAACTACCGGCTCATCCGGTTGCCGATCAACGGATCCGGCACCCTGCACCTGACTGTGGAGGCCCGAAAGCGAATCGGCTACGACCTCCAACTGCCCGGAGAGGGCGTCATCATCTGTTTCGTGGTCTAGTATTCGGCCGGCAGCGCCAGCAGCTGCGCCAGCGTAAACACCGGCCCGTCCTTGCACACGTACACCTTGCCGACGTTGCAGCGCCCGCACTTGCCCACCCCGCACTTCATCCGGTTCTCCAGCGTCGTGAAGATCGAATCCGGTAAGAAGCCGAGCTTGTCCAGCACGGGCAGGGTCAGCTTGATCATGATGGGCGGGCCGCAGACCAGGGCGATGGTGTCCCGGCTCTGCGGGGCCAGCTCGTCCACCACCAGGGGGACGAAGCCGACCTTGCCCGGCCAGTCCGGCGTCTCGCCGCCGGGGTCCACCGTGGTCACCACCCGCACGTCGCCGCGGGCGGCCCATTCCGCCAGCTCCTGCTTGTAGACCAGGTCCGCCACCGAGCGTGCGCCGTAGACGATGGTGACGTCCCGGAAGCGCTCCCGCAGGTCCAGGGCGTTCCAGATGACGCAGCGCAGCGGCGGCAGGGCGATGCCGCCGGCGATGAAGAGGAGGTTCTTCCCCTCCCATTCCTCGATCGGGAAGACGTTGCCGTAGGGGCCGCGAAAGCCGATGACGTCGCCCTCCTCGCAGTCGGCCAGGGCCCGGGTGACCCGGCCGGTCTGGCGGAAGGTGCACTCGATGTAGCCGGTCCGCGTGGGGGAGGAGGCGATGCAGAAGGTGGACTCACCCGCTCCGAACACCGAGTACTCGCCGAACTGGCCGGCCCGGAAGCGGAACGCCCGCCCCTCCGCCTCGTCGGCGAACGCCAGCCGGAAGGTCTTCACCCCCGGCGCCTCGTCGGTGATGCGCTCGATCCGCATGCGATATGGCTGATAGATGTTTTCGCTCATTGGCGCTCCTCCGCGAGGGCCGCGAGCGGCTCGGGCAGGCCCATGTCCGCCGGGCAGGCCCGGGCGCAGCGGCCGCAGCCGGTGCAGCCCGCCACGCCCAGCCGCTCGGGCATGTAGCTGAACTTGTGCAGCACCCGCTGGCGCCAGCGCTGGAACTGCTCCTCGCGCGGGTTGTGGCCGGAGGTGTGGAGGGTAAACTGGGAAAAGCCGCAGGAATCCCAGCAGCGCAGCCGCACCCCGCCTTCCCGGCCGGGCTCATCCTGGATGTCGAAGCAGGCGCAGGCGGGGCATACGAACGCGCAGATTCCGCAGCCCAGGCAGCGCAGCGACATCGCCTTCCAGGGCTCGTCGTCGGCGAAGGCGCCGCCCAGCCGCCGGGAAACTTCCGCCAGGTCGAACCGCCGGGGCACGTCGGCCAGTTTCGGGGAGAGAACCTGCCCGCCGGCCGGCGTGAAGAGGGACGGCGCCGCCTCCAGCAGGTCGAGCCCCGCCCGGGTCCGCGCATCCGCCAGGTAGCACCCGTCCCCGAGCGGCGTGAGCAGCAGGTCGCTGCCGGCCGGATCGCCGGGGCCGCCATTGGTGGAGGTGCAGAAGCAGTCGGCGTCGGCACGGGAGCATCCCACGGCCACCAGCGCCAGGGCGCGGCGGCGGCGATGGAAGGGCGCGTCCGCGGTGTCCCAGTTGAACACCGCCTCCAGGGCGCCGAACGCGCGGGCGTCGCAGGGCCGGAGGCCGAACAGCACGGTGGGCGGCGGGGCGGCGGCGGGATCCTCGACGGCCACGTCCCGGCCTTCGGAGCGGTAGCGCAGCAGCGCCTCGCAGCGGGGGAAGGCCCACTCCTTGGCCGAGAGGGTCGTCTGCACGACGTCGGCGGCCCACTCCGCCGGCGAGGCCACCTCGCCGAAGGCCGCCGTGGCGCCGTCGCGGCGGGGGGCCACGATCCGGCGACCGCCGGCGCGCAGGGCGTCCCACCAGGCGCCCAGATCCCGTTCCTGTATGATCAGCGGTTCGCTCATGTTCGTCACCCGATGAAGCCGTCCCGGTCCTCCGGGGAGAACGTGGACAGCGAGAATTCGGACTGGGCCGATTCGCCGGACCGGCTGCCGAACTGGCGCCGGATCTCCTCCGCGGCGAACCGGTTCAGGAGGTGGAGGGGGATCCCCACGGGGCACGCCGCGGCGCAGGCGCCGCAGTCGGCGCAGCGGCCGGCCAGGTGCATGGCCCGCACCACGTGCCACTCCAGGTTGCCGAGGGCGTGCGGGGCGGCCGGCACCCACTGGGGCTGGTTGGCTTCGGACACGCAGCGGGGGCAGTAGCACAGCGGGCAGGCGGCGCGGCAGGCGTAGCACTTGACGCACCGGGCCAGCTGCTCCTGCCAGAAGCGCCAGCGCTCTTCCCGGGGCAAGGCCATGATGCGCTCCAACTCTTCGCGTTCCGCGGCACTGGGTTCCGGCCAGGCGGCCGCCACCGCCGCTTCCATTTCCGCGAAGTTGGACAGCTCCACCACCGAGCCGTCGGCAGCCGGCGCCAGGGCCATGAGCCGGCCCTCTACCCACTGGTGCTCGGCGGCCAACTGGAGCAGCGCCCGCAGGGTGGTCGGGAGCGCCACCACGGCCGGTTTCCCGAGCGCCCGGATTTCGGGCTTCGGCAGGTACACCGCCAGGTTGAGTCGGCAGCGCTCGTCCAGGACCAGGGCCGCGGCGTCGCCGGCACGGCGGACGAAGGCGGGCCGGACCCGGCCGGCGCTCCCCTCGGTGTAGCCCATCACCACCTGCACCGCCCCCTCCTCCAGGAGGCGGCGGGCGGCGGCACGGAGGTTGTCGACGGCGGCGCTCATTCGACCCCCTTCCCCACCAGCTCGCGGAACTCGGCGCAGGGCCCCAAGGCGCGGATCTCGCCCACCACCCGGTTCACCAGTTCGGCCCACTTGGCCCCCTCGGCCGCCGAGACCCAGGCGAAGTGGATTCGGCGGATGTCCAGGCCCAGGAAGTCCAGCAGCGGCCGGAACACCATCCAGCGGCGCCGGGCGTGGTAGTTGCCCGAGGTGTAGTGGCAGTCAGCCGGGTGGCAGCCGGAGACGATCACCCCGTCGGCGCCCCGTTCGAAGGCCTTCAGCAGCAGCATGAAGTCGATCCGCCCCGTGCAGGGCACCCGCAGCACCCGGACGTTGGAGGCGTACTTGATCCGGCTGGTGCCGGTCAGGTCCGCGCCGGCGTAGGTGCACCAGTTGCAGACGAAGGCGGTGATGCGCGGTTCGAATTCGGACATGGTTCCTCTCTCTCTAGAGCGACATGACCTCGGCGTAGACCTGCTCGTGGGTGTAGCCCTGCAGGTCGATGGCCTTGACGCGGCAGAGGGCTACGCAGGTGCCGCAGCCCTGGCACAGTCCCGGGTTGATCCTGGCCACGGTCTTGAGGAGGCGCCCGTCGCGGCCGCGGATCTCCTCCCGCTCGATGGCCCGGTAGGGGCAGGCCGGCTCGCACAGGAAGCAGCCGGTGCAGGTGCTCCACAGGGGCGGCGCCGAGCGGTTGACCACGGCCACCAGCGGCTCCCGCTGGAGCATCGGCTGGGCGAACAGGCCGATCACCTTGGCCGCCGCGCCGGAGGCCTGGGCCACGGTCTCGGGGATGTCCCGCGGCGCCTGGCAGGCGCCCGCCAGGAAGATGCCGGCGGTGTTGGTTTCCACCGGCCGGAGCTTGGGGTGCGCCTCGGCGAAGAACTTGTACGGGTCGTAGCTGATGTGGAGCTTCTGGGCCAGCTCCTCGGCGCCGGAGTTGGCCACGCCGGCAGTGGCCAGCACCACCAGGTCGGCGCGCACCTCCAGCGGCTCGCCCCCGAGCAGGGTGTCGGCCCCCTTGACGACAAGCTGGCCGTCCTCCTCGTAGATCCGCGACACGCGGCCGCGGACGTAGATGACGCCGTCCTCCTCCACCGCCCGGCGGACGAACTCGTCGTACATCTTGCCGCCGGCGCGAACGTCCATGTAAAAGACGTAGGCTTTGCCCCCGTGTACCTTGTGCCGGTAGAGCATGGCGTGCTTGGCCGTGTACATGCAGCAGATCTTCGAGCAGTAGGGGATGCCCTTGGCGTCGTCGCGGGATCCGGCGCAGGCGACGAACACCACGGTTCCGGGCACCTTGCCGTCGGAGGGCCGCCGGATCTCGCCCAGGGTGGGCCCCGACGCCGAGGCCAGCCGCTCGAACTGCAGGCCGTGGATCACGTCCGGAAAAGCGCCGTAGCCATACTCGGGGAAGAAGTCCGGCCCCTTGACGTCGAAGCCGGTGGCCGCCACCACCGCACCCACCTCCAGCTCCTCGATCCGGTCCTCTTGGTCGAAGCGGATGGCCTGGGTGGGGCACACCTTCTCGCAGACCCGGCACTTGCCCTTCTGGAACCAGGTGCAGTGCGCCGTGTCGATGACGGGCTTGTTGGGCACCGCCTGGGGAAACGGCACGTAGATGGCCGTCCGCGTGCCCAGGCCGGCGTTGAACTCGGAGGGGATCTTCTTGTTCGGGCACTTCTGGGTGCAGAGGCCGCAGCCAGTGCACAGCTTCTCGTCGACCTTTCGCGCCTTGCGGCGGATGCGGGCCTTGAAGTTGCCGATGAAGCCCTCGAGGCTCTCCAGCTCGGAATAGGTGCAGAGGGTGATGTTGGGGTGCTGGGCCGCCTCCACCATGCGCGGCGTCAGGATACACTGGGAGCAGTCCAGGGTGGGGAACGTCTCCGACAGCTGGGCCATGTGCCCGCCGATGGACGGGTCCCGCTCCACCAGGACCACCTTGTGGCCGGCCGTGGCGATGTCCAGGGCGGCCTGGATGCCGGCGATGCCGCCGCCCAGCACCAGGGCCGTGCGGGTGACGGGCACCTGGATGGGGACCAGGGGCGTGTTGCGCCGGACTTTCTCCACCATCACCCGGACCAGGTCGATGGCCTTTGCCGTGGTCGCCTCGGCCTTCTCGTGGACCCAGGAGCAGTGCTCGCGCAGGTTGGCCATCTCGCACAGGTACGGGTTGAGCCCCGCCTCGGCGCAGGCCCGGCGGAAGGTGGGCTCGTGCATCCGCGGCGAGCAGGCCGCCACCACCACGCCGGTGAGGCGCCGGTCGCGGACCGCCTCGCGGATCATGATCTGGCCGGGATCCGAGCACATGTACTTGTAGTCGACGCTGTGGACGACGCCGGGGAAGCGGGCGGCGGCTTCGGCCACCCGGGCGCAGTCCACCGTGCCGCCGATGTTCTCGCCGCAGTGGCAGATGAAAACGCCGATTCGGGCCATCTCAACTCCTCTCAGCCAGCCAAGGAGAAAATAACCACAGATGAACACGGATGAACACGGATGGAGCCAGAAATTCACCGCTGATGGACGCTGATTGCTTATGAATCATCATGATCCGATCCAAAACAGGAGTGTTTATCATAAAAAATCACAACAGATCAGCGTTGATCTGCGTTGAATTCTGCCTGGATCCGTATTCATGGGGATTCCATCTGTGTTCATCCGTGTTTATCCGTGGTGAATCGATTCGGGGAGGGCGGCCGGGACCAGGTGCCGGTGCAGCCCGAGGCGCTTCGGCTCCAGGCCCAGGGCCAGCCCCACCGCCTCGGTGACGTAAAGCACCGGGATGTCCAAATCCCGCCCGGCCTCCCGCTCGATCTCCGGCCGGCGCATGTCCAGGTTGGAGTGGCACATGGGGCAGGCCACGACGATCGCCTCGGCCCCGCGCCGCACGGCGTCTTCCACGATGGGCCGGCACAGGCGGGCCACCAGGTCGGTGCGGGCCACCGACAAGCCGGCGCCGCAGCACTCCGTCTTGAAGGACCACGCCACGGGGCGGGCGCCGATGCGGCGGAGGATATCGTCCATCCGCTGCGGGTCTTCGGTGCGCTCGGCCGGCAGCAATTCCGGCGGCCGCACCAGCAGGCAGCCGTAGTAGCAGGCGACGGAACGGCTCCACGGCCGGGGGATGCGGTCCGCGCCGGCGGCGTCCAGGAGGCGGGCCAGCACGGTCAGGACGTCCACCGGCGCCGCCGTGCCCGCCAGCGGCAGCCCGATCCGCCCCGCGATGCGGCCGCGGAGGGGCGCGTCTTCCAACAGTTCCCGACGGGCCGACAGCAACCGGGCCAGGCAGGCCGAGCAGGGCACGAGGATCTCGGAAAAGCCCGCCCGCTCGGCCAGCGCCAAGATCCGGGCCGGCAGGGCCAGCGCCAGCTCGTGGTCCAGGGCATGGGCGGCCGAGGCGCCGCAGCAGTTCCAGTCGGGGACCTCCCGCAGCTCCAGGCCCAGCGCCCCGGCCACCTGCCGGAGGGATTCGTCGTACTCCCGGGCCGAGCCCAGGAGAGAGCATCCGGGGAAATATCCGATGTCCATGGGTTTCAATCCTTTGCCGGGTGGGTCCGTTCGAAGAGGCGGGCCACCTCGGCCCTTCCGCGGATCCGGTGCGGCCAGGGGGACAGCTTGCCCCGCCGGAAGAGTTTCGGCGCCAGCCCCACGTCCTGGAAGAGGCGCCGGCTGCGCGCCTTGAAGGCGGCAATCAGCCCGACCTCATGAAGCCGGCCGGTGTGCCGGACGGTGTCCAGGAAGGAGCGGTGGAAGGCCACGATGTCGCGCGCCCGCGGGTGCACCAGCCGGCGCCGGAGGGACTCCCGCCGCAACGTGTCCATGATCCGCGGCAGGTCCACCGACTGGGGGCAGCGGGCATGGCAGGTCTCGCAGGTCAGGCACAGCCAGATCGAGAGCGATCGCAGCGCCTGGTCGTCGAAGCCCCGCTGACGCAATTGGAGCAGCCGCAGCACCTGGCTGGGCGCGCGGTCCATGTCGGCGGCCAGCGGACAGCCGGCCGCGCACTTGCCGCACTGATAGCAGCGGGCCACGGACGCGCCGGTTTCCCGGAGCACCAGTCCGGCCAGGGAATCGTCGTGATGGGAATGGTTGGAGGAAGCTGTGGACATGATTGCAATACTCCTAAAAGATTGAAATTTTACTGCTCTCACTTTCTCAGTTCAAGGGACAATTCCGTGACGTGGCAGACGCGGGCGGATAAGGAGAAATGCATCTGGCGCGGACAGCGCGAATCCGCTTTCATCCGCGTCCCGGATTGCCTCTGCGGACTCTGCGTCTCTGCGTGTAATTGTTTGGCACGATTACGATTACGAGCACGATTACGAGCACGAGCACGATTACGAGCGCGAGCACGATGGGTGGGGGAACTTAGTAGGCGCGGAAGATCCAGCGGCGGTGCCATTCCACGAGGACCGGCTCCGGGCGGCAGACGGGGTTGGCGGGCGCCAGAATCGGCTTGCCCTTGAGTTCCTCCAGCTCGAAGCGGTGCCGCTGGGCGCGGCCCACGACGGGGCTGACTTCCACCTTCAGCTCGTCGGTCAGGGCGAAGAGGCCATGCCGGAACGCCCAGTCGTGGCGCAGGCAGAAGGCCAGCCCGTTGCGGAGGTCGTCCGGCCCCTCTCGGTCCAGCGGCACGATGTGGGCGGCCACCGCCTCCACCAGCGTCTCGCCACCCTCCGAGAGCCGGAACTGCGCCCGGCACACGCAGCAGCGGGCGCCGTACTCCTTCAGCACCAGTGAGCGGAAGGCCTGCTCGCGGGCCTCGCGGGTGGTCAAGTGGTAGGCCTGGGCCTCGCCGATGACCAGCGGCAGGATGAGCTGCTGGCGCAGGCAGGCCTCCTCGACGTCCACCGGCGTCGCGGTCTTTTCGAAGATGCCGAGCGCCGCCGGGATGCTGCCCGACAGGCGGAACCGGCGGGTGGCCGGGTCGAAGTCCTTGATCAGCGCCGGCCCCAGGATGCGGTAGCGGGCGCCGCCGGGGCTGCTCTTGGGGCGGCAGGTCACGATCACCAGGACCGGCTGCCGGTCCGCCATGCAGGCGAAGAGGGACCGGTTCACCGCCGAATCGAGCGAGCCGGCGCGGGCGACGAAATCCAGGGTCCAGCCGCCGTCAGGCCGGGACTCGAGGGTGTCCTCCCGGATCTCCTCGTCCATGCGGGTGGCGGAGCGGCTCCAGATGCAGAACGCGTAGGGGCTGTTGACCGGCTTGAAGGTGCCCTCGATGAGCGAGTGGATCACCGGGATGCCGACCGCCGGGCAGTGGACGTAGGTGTGCCGGAGAAAGTCCGCCGTCACCTCGCGCCCGATGTACCGGGTCAGCACCAGGAACGCCTTCGCCCGCTGTTCGGGAGTCATGGGGATAGTTAAACGCAAGATTGTGCTAATTTCAATTGCGAATTGCGGATTGCGAATTGGGATCAGCGGACCTCGGGGCTCGGGACTCGGGAATCGGGACTCGATGATCGAGTCTCGTTTGATTGAAAATTCATGATCGCAGTTCGCTCTGTTCCTGAGTTCCATATTCAGATTGCGGATTGCAGATTGGAACCCTTTCGTGTGGTTCGTGTGGTTCGTGGTTGAAATTTCGGATCGGGGTTCCCAATTCGCAATCCGCAATTCGCAATTCGCAATCGTCCTAGATGATAATTCCAGCGAATTCCGCTATCATGGGCGTTCACTGGCTGGAGGAGACGCGCCATGATCCCCATCGACGACGCCGCCGCCATCATTCTGGCCCACTGCCCTGCGCCGGTACCCGCGGAGCAACCGCTGCTGGAGGCCGCCGGATTCGCCCTCGCCCGGGAGATCACCGCGGACGCCGACGTGCCGCCGTTCCCCCGCGCCATGATGGACGGCTTCGCCATGATCGCGGACGATGTGCGGCGCGTTCCGGTCACGCTGCAGGTGGTCGACACGCTGCCCGCCGGCACTGCCGCCGCCGCGCCGCTGCGCTCCGGCTGCGCCGCCAAGATCATGACCGGCGCCCCCCTGCCCCCCGGCGCCGACGCCGTCCAGAAGAAGGAGGTTTGCCGGGAGCTGGAGGGGGGCTTGGTGGAGATCCTGGAACCCGCTGCCGCCGGCCTCAACGTAGCCGCGCCCGGCTCCGAGTTCCCCGCCGGGGGAAAGCTCTTCGAGGCCGGCCACGTCCTCTCCCCCAGCGACCTGGGCGTTCTGGCCATCTTCGGCCACGCCCGCGTGCCAGTCTTCCGCAAACCCTCCCTGTGCCTGATCAACACCGGTTCGGAGCTGGTGGACGTCGACCGGCCCCTCCACGGCGGGAAGATCCGGAACTCCAACCTGTACTCGGTCGCATCGTTCTATCGCGCCAACGGATTCGAATGCGAGCCGCTCGGCATCGTGGCCGACGAGCCGGAGCCGATCCGCGCGGCCATCCGTTCGGCGGCGGACCGCTTCGACGTGGTGCTCCTCACGGGCGGAGTGTCGGTGGGCGAGTTCGACCTGGTGCAGGCCGCCGTGCGGGCGGAGGGGTACGAGGTGCGGGTGGACGCCGTCGCCATCAAGCCGGGCAAGCCCATGACCTTCGCCCGCCGCAGCGGCCGGCTCCTCTTCGGCCTCAGCGGCAACCCGGTCTCCTCGCTGGTCCAGTCCGCCCGCTTCGCGCTGCCGGCGCTGCGGAGGATGGCCGGCTGGGCGAATCCCGGGCCGGCCTTCGTCACCGCGTCCCTGGCGGAGGCGGCGAAGCACCGCGCCGACCGCACCGCGTACCGGCCGGCCCGGCTGACCGAGGAGGGCGGACGGCTGGTTTGCCGCCTGTTGCGCGACAGGGGCAGCGCCGACCTGTTCGCCTGGCGGGAAGCCAACGCGCTGGCGGTCCTGCCGGCCGGACAATCGGATGTACCAGCCGGCGGCCGGGTGCGGGCGATGGTGCTGGACGGGTACCCGTCCGACCGGCCCTTCACCGGCCGCTGAAGCCGCCCCGCCAGGATAAAAAAAAACGGCGGCGCCGGGCGCCGCCGTGGGTATCCGAATTAGAGTCCGAATCGTTACTTGGCTTTGTGCTCGTGCACCTTGGTCTTGGCCTCGGCGAAGTTGAAGCCCTTGAAGGTCGGGCTCTGCTTGTTGTGGCATTTCACGCAGACCTTCTCATCCGGGATGACCAGGCCGTTCTGGATGGCCAGCTTCTGGTCCTTCATCACGCTCATCTTCCAGTAGTCGCCGCCCGCGCCGTGGCAGGCCTCGCAGGAGACGCCGGTCAGGGTGGGCAGGTTGGTGGAATGGCAGCCGTTGCATTTGGCGTTGGCCTGATCCGCCGGCTTCAGCGAATCCCATGCCTTGGCGTGCTTGGTGGCGGCCCAGGAGGTGTACTCCACCTTGTGGCACATCTTGCACTTCTCGGGGCCCACGAAGGCATGCTGGGCCATGGTGAAGACGCAGCCTACAGCCAGGACCATCATCAGAACCAGGATGTTTCTCATCAAGACTCTCCTTTCCCTTGATCTAGAGTTGTAATGATCGATGTAAAGACAAAATGTTTCGTCACCGATCCAGATTTTAGTTCAAACGACGCCGGAATTCAATCCGTTTTCTCGCCCCGGTTTTTCGTGCCCGAGACGCCCGCCGGTGTGGACAAAACCCTTTGCAACCGGGACGACTTGTGCTAAAAGAAGTGGTCAACGCGCGGATCTCAAAATCCTTACCAGGAAAGGGCATCATGAATATCTTGGACAAGATCCAGCAGCGGGCGGCCCGGACGCCCCAGCACATCCTGTTGCCGGAGGCCGAAGACCCCCGCACCCTCCACGCGGCAGTGCAGGTCCTGCAGAAGGGCTTTGCGAAAGTCAGCCTGGTCGGCATCCCCGAACGCGTCCGCGCCGCCGCCCAGAAGGCGGGCGTCGACATCTCCCCCGTCCCCCTCGTCGACATGACCGACGAGCCGGCCCGCCAGCGCCTCGGCGGCCTGCTCCACGAGCGCCGCAAGGCCAAGGGCATGACCCTGGAGGAGGCCCTCAAGACCATCGAGGACCCCCTCTTCTACGCCGACTTGCTGGTCCGTGAGGGCAAGGCGGACGGGTCCGTGGCCGGCGCCACCAACACCACGGCCCACACCGTCCGGGCCGCCATCCTCTGCATCGGCCTGAAGCCGGGGATGTCCATCGCCTCGTCGTTCTTCCTGATGGTCACGCCGAAGGCGGAGTTCGGCACCGGCGGCGCCTTCATTTACAGCGATTGCGGCGTGGTGCCCAACCCCAACGCCTCCCAGCTGGCCGACATCGCCATCGCTGCCGCGGAGAGCGCCGAGATGTTCCTCGAAGACACCCCGCGGATCGCCATGCTCTCCTTCTCCACCAAGGGCAGCGCGGCCGACCCGCTGGTGGACAAGGTCATCGAGGCCACCCGGAACGTTCAGGCCCGGCGCCCGGACCTGCAGGTGGACGGCGAGCTGCAGGCCGACGCCGCCCTGGTCCCCAAGGTGGGCGCCAGCAAGGCCCCCGGCTCGCCCGTGGCGGGCAAGGCCAACGTGCTGGTCTTCCCGGACCTGAACGCCGGCAACATCTGCTACAAGATCACCCAGCGGCTGGCCGGCGCGGAGGCCATCGGACCGATCCTGCAGGGTCTGGACCGGCCCTGCAACGACCTGTCCCGCGGCTGCTCGGCCGAGGACATCGTCAACGCCGTGGCCATCACCTGCATCCAGTCGCTCCACCGCAAGAAATCCTGAACACTTTCAAGGAGGACCCCATGAGTTACATCGAATACATCGGCGCCCGCCAGGTCATCGACTCCCGCGGCAACCCCACCGTGGAGGCCGAGGTGATCCTGGAGTCCGGCGCCACCGGCCGGGCGATCGTCCCGTCGGGCGCGTCCACCGGCGAGTTCGAGGCGCTGGAGCTGCGCGACGGCGATCCCGCCCTCTTCGGCGGCAAGAGCGTGCAGCAGGCCGTGGACAACGTCAACGGTATCATCGCCGACGCCATCGAGGGCTTCAGCGCGCTGAACCAGCGCCTGATCGACGACGCCCTGATCAAGCTGGACGGCACCGCCACCAAGGAAAAGCTCGGCGCCAACGCCATCCTGTCCGTCTCCATGGCGGTGGCGCGCGCCGGGGCCGACCACCTGGACGTGCCGCTCTACCGCTACCTCGGCGGCGCCAACGCCCACATCCTGCCGGTGCCCATGATGAACGTGCTCAACGGCGGCAGCCACGCCGACAACAGCGTGGACTTCCAGGAGTTCATGATCATGCCGGTGGGCGCCAAGTCGTTCTCCGAGGGCCTGCGCATGGGCATCGAGACCTTCCACGCCCTGAAGAAGGTGCTCAAGGGCCGCAAGCTCAACACCAACGTCGGCGACGAGGGCGGCTTCGCCCCGAACCTGGGCTCCAACGAGGAGGCCTGCCAGTTCCTGATCGAGGCCATCCAGGCCGCCGGCTACCGCCCCGGCGAGGACGTGGTGCTGGCCCTGGACGTGGCCGCCAGCGCGTTCTACCAGGACGGCGCCTACGTGTTCAAGAAGTCGGACGGCTCGAAGCACACCGCCAAGGAGATGGTGGACTTCTACGCGAAGTGGCTGGACAAGTACCCGATCTACTCGCTGGAAGATGGATTGGCCGAAGAAGACTGGGCCGGCTGGGAATTGCTCTCCAAGAAACTGGGCTCGCAGGTGCAGCTGGTGGGCGACGACATCTTCGTCACCAACATGCGCCGGCTGGAAAAGGGCATCCAGCTGGGCGTGGCCAACTCCATCCTGATCAAGCTCAACCAGATCGGCACGGTGACCGAAACCCTGGACTGCGTCGAAATGGCCCGCAAGCACGGCTACACCGCGGTCATCTCCCACCGCAGCGGCGAGACCGAGGACGCCTTCATCGCCGACCTGGCCGTCGCCACCGGCGTCGGGATGATCAAGACCGGCTCCGCCAGCCGCACCGACCGCATCGCCAAGTACAACCAGCTCCTGCGGATCGAGGAGGACCTCGGCCCCCAGGCGGTCTACCCCGGCTGGGAAATCTTCCACCAGTACCGGCGGTAGTCCGCTACCACAGATCATTCGAATGAGATGAAGGCCCGTCCCCGTGGACGGGCCTTATTCTTGTCGGGCGCCGGCAAACGGTCAGTACCGGTAGGCGTCAACCACCGGCGGGGAACGTGAGTCAGCTGGAGTTGACAATCTGCATCTTCAGGAAAAATAAGATATTTGAGTGACATCACGCGCCGATGGCTGACGCCTACCGGTACTGACCACCGGCAAACCCGTTGGTCCGCCCATCATCCGATCACCGCGACTTTTCGGTGTAGCCGATTCTCCCAACCCGAAGTGGACCTGCGGCCTGCAGGCTACACGCCGGTCTATCCGGCCAGCAGGCGTTTGAGTTGTTTGGAAAGCATTACGCCTTATTTTACTTTTGGTTACGCCATTTTCAGGTTCACCGGCATCTCCTTTGCTAAAAGGTATCCCCACGCCGGGATACCGGCGGACTGGAAGAAAGAGAGACGCATGCCGAACCAGCATACTTTGACCGATGAAATCGCCTTCTCGGGGGTCGGGCTCCACTCCGGATGCCCGGTGAACATGGTCCTGCGTCCCGCCCCGCCGGGCACCGGCGTGGTGTTCCGCCGGACGGACCTGGACAACTTCCCGGTGGAGGCGGCCGCCGCCCATATCGCCAACGTCAGCTACGCCACCACCCTGATGAAACGGGGCGTCATGATCTCGACGGTGGAGCATCTCCTCTCCGCCCTATACGCCCTCGGGGTGGACAACGTCCTCGTCGACCTCGACAACCTCGAGGTGCCCATCCTCGACGGCTCGGCGCGTCCCTACGTGGACCACATCCTGGAGGCCGGCCTCAAACCCCAGGGCACCCTTCGCCAAGTCCTGCGGATCCGACAGGAGGTCCACCACACCCTGGGCGACAAGACCATATCCGCCCGCCCCGCCGACGACTTCCGGGTGAGCTACGGCATCCACTTCGAGCACCCCCTCATCGGCCATCAGGAAATGACCTACCAGCTCGCCCTGGACGGCTTCCGGCGCGAAGTGGCCCCCTGCCGGACCTTCGGCTTCCTGAAGGAGATCTCCGCCCTCAAGGAGAACGGTCTGATCAAGGGGGGATCGCTGGACAACGCCGTGGTGCTTTCGGACACCGCCGTCCTCAATCCGGAGGGCCTGCGGTTCCCCGACGAGTTCATCCGGCACAAGGTGCTGGACTTTCTCGGGGACATCTCCCTTCTCGGCCACCGGGTCATCGGCGAGTTCCAGGTCTTCAAGGGCGGGCACGGCCTGCACGCGGCGCTGGTGCGGCACATCCTGGCGAATCCAGCCCATTACTCCCTGGAAACGGTGGAGCCTTCCTCCGCCGCCCCGGTGGTCGCCTGAACCGGCCCGCCGCCCGTCCCGGGACATTCCGCTGAACTTCCCGCCACCCGGCGTCATCCTTATACATGGAGACCGAGAAACAGGAGGCACTCCCATGAGATCCAAGTTCACCCTCTTCACCCTGGCCCTGCTCGCGCTGGCCGCGCCACTGCTGGCCGCGGCCGGGACGCCCGCCGCGAAATCCGAACTCTGGTTTTTCATCCAGCAGGACGCCCGCCAAGCCATGGACCAGCTCCGGTTCACCGAGGGGTTCCAGAAGCTCCTGGCCGGATTGCCGCCCGAAACCGCCGTCCGGGTGTACCTTTTCCGCGGCACCGGGTACAACCTGATCTGGCAGGGCGCGGCCGGTCGGGCCGCCTGGCCGATGCCGGGACTGGAGTTCAGCCTCGCCAATCCCAGCACCACACCGTATAAAAACCTCCTGCGGCTGTTGAATACCGAAAATGTCCAGGACAAGCGAATTGTCTTCATCTCCAACGGCATTTCCCAGGACATGCTCATTCGGGAGGATGATGAAAACACTTTTCTCAAGATGCCTGACACTTTCGCCCCTTCCCGGTACCCGCCGCTGGACAAGGTGGTCAAATACTGCCGCACCCACAATGTCACGCTGTACGGGTTCTTCGTGGGCCTGAAGCCGCCGGCCCGCGGCGACCTGAGCGACATCAGCTTCTCCATGTTCCGCTATGTCGTGGAGGAGTCGAAGGGCAAGTCCTACTATAACTACAACACGTTCATCGGCGTGTTCGATACCCTGCTCAAGGAAGGCACGCTGACCCGGTGAGCCCCTGAATTCCAGCCGGGACTTCGATCGGGAAACGGCGCTGTTCGGCGGGTGAACTCAAAGTACAGAAGTGATTTCTCAGCGTCTCCGCGGCTCAGCGGTTAATTCTCCCTGGACGGGAAGAAGAGGATCTGAGCCAACTGCCCCAGCGGCAGGAAGAGCAGCAGGCAGGCGAAGAAGAAGACGGTCCGGCCGATTCCGAGCACCGGCAGGAACAGCAGGCCGGTCACCCCGGCCCCGGCCAGGGCGCCCAGATGGTCGGCGGCGTCCAGCCACGCCGCGGTCGCCAGCGCCGTCCGGCGGCCCTCGGTATAGAGCCGGCAACCGAGGGGAAAGTACAGGCCGGTGAGAATCCCGGCACCGCCCATCAACGCGAAGAGCAGCGGCAGGGCCAGGACCGGCCGGCGGCCGAACAGGACCCAGGCCGCGACGCACAGGGCCAGCCCCGCGGAAGGCAACCCGAGAAAGGCCCAGCGCCCGGCGGCGCGCGCGGAGAGGGCGGGCCGGCGGTTCATCCACCACGCCCCGGCGGTCAACCCTACCATGAAGCCGGCCACCAGCAGGCCGAGCATGGAGTACAGGTACCCGTAGAGATTCTGGAAGTGGTAGAGCAAAACCAGCTCCAGCCCCATGCCCAGAAAGCCGAAGACAAGCATGCCCGCGAGCGCCCTCGCCGCCTCGAGCCGGCCGGCGGCCTCCCCCCGAAGAGTCCCCGCCGCGCCGGCAGTCGCCAGCAGCAGTCCCGCGGCGGCGATCAGGAGCAGCCACGGCAGGGTCAACCGCTCCAGGGCGGCCAGCACGCCGCCCAGCCGACCCTCCGTCACCAGGTCCCAGAGCCGGAGGTTCTGGAGGTAGATCACCGGCCGGCGGTCGGTGTTGACCGGAGCCGAGGCTTCGTCCGCCAGCGTTTCCCGCAGCCATTCCACCCTCTCCGGCTGGAGCATCAACCGAAACTGGGACGAACGGAAGGAGGCCGCCGACGGGATGTTCCGAACCGCCAGGCGGCGGGCCAGCTCGTCGGCGTCGAGGGTGATGCGGCCTGCGGGGCCGGCGGCGAAGAAGAGGAGGCTCGTTCCCGGCGCGGCGATCACCCGCGGGAAGACGCTGCCGAGGGTGTTGTTCAGCGTCCCGACATAGCGGCGCATTTCCGGTCCCATGAAGCTCTCCGACGCCTCGAGGCCGACGACGACCGCGCCGGACGGGTTCAGGCGACTCCGGACCAGGTCGAAGTACTCCCGCGTGTAGAACCGGTTGAAGGCCGCCGTGGCCGGCGGCGGCGTGTGCAGAACGACGAGGTCGAACCGGCGGGCCGTGCCGCGCAGGTACTCGACGCCGTCGGCCGGCACGAGCTCCAGCCGGGGGTCCCGCAGCCGCTCACGGTCTTCCGCCGGCAGCAGGGGCTGGATCCGGCGAGGGTATTCCGGATCCAGGATCACCAGGGTGAGGCTCCGGACGGGATAGTCAAGCACCCGCTGGGCCTCCCCCTCCAGTCCCTGGCCGATCAGCAGGACGTCCCGCGGGTCGGCGCACTGGTTCAGGCACAGGTGGACGCGTCGCGTCACCTCGAATGGGTCCGGGAAGGTGACCGCCAGCAATCCGTTGGAATAGACGGCGAACTGCCCCTCCCGCTCGCCCACCGCCAGCTGCTGGAAGCGGGTGTCGGCCCAGACCGCCAGCGATTGTCCCGGCGCCAAGGCGTTCCAGTAGGTCCGCACCAGGAGTTGCTCCAGGCGGCCGACCGTCCCCAGGGGGAACGCCGCGGCCAGGATCAGCGCCGCCGCGGCGGCCGCCGCTCCGGACTTCCGGAGACGACGGGCCCTGGCGAGCTGCTCCCCCAGGAGGGCCACCGGCCCCGCCACGAGGCAGATCCAGAGCATGGCCACGGCGGAGATCCGCCCGGCCCACACGAAGGTATAGAGCAGCCCGCCCGCCAGGCTGCCGGCCGACTCCAGCCAGTACACCCGCCCCGCGGGGGTCAGCCCCGCTTCCGGCCCCAAACCGGCGGATGCCGCCGTGATCAGGGGGAACGCAAGGCCCACCAGCAGGGAGCACGGGAACACGCACAGGGCCGTGGCGGGCAAGGCCTGCGGCAGGCTGAGCAGCAGGCCGGGCGCCACGGCCAGCCAGGTCCGGACGGTCAGGATGCCGGCCACCCCCGCGATGGCCGCGCCGGGCAGGAGCAGGACCGCGGCGGGGGCGGCGATCCGCACGAAGCCGCTTTTCCGGCCGGCCCAGCCCCCCAGGAGGGCCCCGCCGAAGATGCCGGCGAACCAGGCCACGAAGACCATGGCCAGCAGCAGTTCGTTGCCCTGGAACACCGCCAGGAAGGCGCGCAGAAGCACCAGCTGAACAGCCAGGGCGAAGAATCCGAGCAAGACCGGGAGGCTGACTGACCATTGCGAATTGCGAATTGCGAATTGCGAATTGCGGGTTGCGGATTGCGGATTGCGGATTGCGGATTGAAGACCTTTCGTGTGGTTCGTGTGGTTCGTGGTTGTTGTCTGATTTCGGAATCTTTGCATTTGTCTGAAGTTATTGTAACATATTGCCAGATCGTGCTCTTGGAGTCGCCATGCCCACCGCCGCCAAGTTTCCGCTGGCCACCACGCCTTCCCCCCTGCTGGACGCGCCCCGCCTGAGCGCCGCCTTGGGCGGCCCGAAGATCCTCATCAAGCGGGACGACCTGACCGGCCGGGTGCTGGGCGGCAACAAGATCCGCAAGCTGGAATACCTGCTGGGGGACGCCCTCGCCCAAGGCGCCACCCACGTCGTAACGGGTGGCGGCGCCCAGTCCAACCACGCCTGCCTGACGGCGGTTTGCGCCCGGATGGCCGGCCTCAACCCGGTGGTGGTGCTGTCGCGGCCGGCCACCGAGGCCGTCACCGGCAACCTGCTGGTCTACCGCCTGCTGGGGCTGGAGCCGCTTTTCATTGACAGCTACAATCCAACGGCACTCGAGGCGGAGATGGACGCGGTCTGCCAGCGCCTCCGGCGGCAGGGCCATCGGCCGTACTTCATCCCGCTGGGCGGCAGCACCGTCGTCGGCATTCTGGGCTACCGCGACTGCCTGCTGGAGATCGTGCAGCAATGCTCGGCAAGAAAGGTCCAACCGCGGGCGATCTACACGGCCGTCGGCACCGGCGGGACGCTGGCCGGGCTGGTTTTCGGCCTGTCCGGCAGTCACATGCACATCGAGGTGGCCGGCATCGACGTGGGGGCGATCCCGGAGAGCCCGTTGCCGAGGATCCAGCACCTGCTCGACCAGTGCGGCGTCCCGCCCGCGTCAGCCCTGTTTTCCCTCGACCAGGGCCACATCGGACCGGGTTACGCCCAGCCGGGGCCGGATTGCCTGAGCGCGATCCGCCTGTTCCTCTCCACGGAAGGTCTGCTGCTGGATCCGGTGTACACGGGGAAGGCCGCCGCGGGGCTGATCGCCCACATCCAGGAGGGGCGCATCCGCCCGGAAGATACGTTGGTATTCCTGCACACTGGCGGCGCCGCCGGCCTGTTCGCCATCCCCGCCCTGGCCGAACAGGTCCCCAACTGAAAGGAGACTCCATGGCCAGTCGAAGCGGTCAGAAATCGTCCTCCTCCCTGAGCCGCGGCTGTTGCGTCTTCGGCCTGGGCGCGGTCGCCGGGATGGTGGCCCTCCCCCTGTGCATCTTCGTCGTCTTCACGGTGCCTTCGGTCCAGCGCCTCCTCGGCGACACGGTGACCCGCTTTGTCAAGACCCGCGTGGCATCGACCTACGAGCGCATCACCACCGAGCCGCCCGGCCCCCGGGAGGAGGGCTACGGCGAGATCACTCCCGCCCGCTCCGGAGAGTACGACCAGTTGCTCACCTGCGAAGGGCTGAAGATCCGCTACCGGGTCACCGGCGCCGAAATGGGAAACCAGCCGTTCATCCACGGCGAAGTGGAGAACGACGGCACGCGGACGGTCCGGGTCCTGCAGCTGCTGGTCAATTTCGTCCAAACCGACGCCGACGGGAAGGTCGTGGCTTACCGGAGCCAGGGTTTCGAGGTCATGCGGGAGACTGCCCGGGCCGAGAGCGAGCAACTCGGGCCGGGCCGGCGAAAGGCCTTCGTCCTGCATCCCGACTCCGCCCCGCCGGGCTGGAGCCCGGACAAGGTCCACGTCAAGATCAAGGACGTGAAGTACCTGGATTGAGGATGGCGAACCGGCTCCGACCGCCTTTCCACGCCCTGCCCACCGGTGCAGTCTCGCCGGACGGCTGGATCCTGGTCCAGATGCGGCGAGACCTGGAAGACGGTTTCGCCGGCTGCCTTGATCAGCTGACTCCGCGGGTCGCGACTGACATTTTCTCCGAACGCATCGCCTCGTCAACGGCCCAGACTTCCTGGTGGGACGCCGAGACGCGCGGCAACTGGCTCTGGGGATATTTGATGATGGCCCACTTGGCCGGTCACCCCAGGCACATCGCCCGCTCCCGAAAATTGGTGCATGCGCTGATGGACGGCCAAGACCCGGACGGTTACATCGGCGTCTACGACCCGGATTCCCGTTTCCGACATCCGCCCGGAGAAAACGGGGAACTCTGGGCGCAGAGCCGCGCGCTCCTCGCGCTCCTGGCCCTTTACCAGCTGAACGGCGATTCCGCCTGCCTGCACGCCGTGGAGCGGGCCGTGGCACTGACCTCGCGGCAGTATGGCCCCGGCCGCGGATATTTCACGCCGGGGGTGATCCAGCCCGGAGTGCGCAGTTCCATCACCGGCCTGACCCACGGCCTCTGCTACACCGATGTCCTGGAAGCGTTGTCCGCCCTGACCGGGAATGAGGCGCCTGGCCGTTTCGGCGCCTGGCTCTACCAGGATTTCTCCGACCTCCCCCGGCCGTTTCCCAACGACGACATGGCGCTGCCCCACCTGCTCGATCCGGAACGCCCCTTGTCCGGTCATGCCGTCCACACGGCCGAGCATTGGCGGGCCGTGCTCTGGGCGTGCACCCTCCCCGGCGGCGAAGCCCCGGCCGCGGCGGCGTGGAACGCCCTGGACAAACTCCGGAGGTACACCCTCCCCAGCGGGGCGCTGCTGGGCGACGAGTCGCTCCGGGACGGCCCCGCCCCCGACATCGGCTACGAATACTGCACCCTGACGGAGCTTCTGTGCAGCCTCGCTTCGGCGGCCCAGAAAACCGGCGATGCGTCGATCGGCGACTGGATGGAAAATCTCGCGTTCAACGCCGCCCAGGGAGCCCGCCTGGCTGATGGGAAGGGCGTCGCCTACCTTTCCTCCGACACCCGGACGGCGGCGGAGGCCAGACGGCCCGACGCCTATTCGCCGTCCCGGGGCAGCGGCCGTTTCAAGTTCTCACCCACCCACGAGGATGTCGCTTGCTGCTGCAATCCCAACGCGGTCCGGTTCATGCCGCACTTCGTCAGCCGGATGTGGATGAGCCTGAACGAGGCGCCCGGATTGGCGGCCCTGGCCTTCGGTCCCTCCCGGGTGAGAACCCTGATGCGGGGAGTCCCGGTGGCCGTCGGCGAAGACACCGGTTATCCTTTTGCCGATGAGATCACCTTCCGGATCCAGCCCGAACAGCCGGTCCAGTTTTCCCTGCTCATCCGCAAACCCGGCTGGGCGACCGAGCCGCGGCTGACGGCGAAGGGCGGTGAAATAAGGGAAGAGTCCGGCTGGTATCGGGTGGACAAGAGCTGGCGATCCGGAGACACTGTCACCCTCCACCTGCCCGCGGCGGTGCGAACCAGCACTTACTCCGCCGGCGAAGTGGCGGTGCACCGCGGGCCGCTTCAGTATGTCCTGCCGATCCCGATGCGCTGGGTTTCCACCAAGGATTATCCAGTGGCGGGATTCCATGATTACGACATCCTGCCGGCAGAGAAGATCCCCGTTGCCCGCCTGAATCCGGCGAATTCAGAACTCGGCCTGCGGGCCCAACGGAACCACGGGGCCGACCTGCGGCATCCCTGGGACGCCCCTCCGCTGATCTTGACGGACGGCCGGATCACACTGGTCCCCATGGGCTGCGCGCCCCTCCGGCATGCGGCCTTCCCTCCTTGAAATGTCGCTTGGATCCCGGCGTGGGAAACAGTCGGCGGACTGATTTCCGCCGACGGCTCCCGCCCATTGAGAATCAGATATGCTCGAGGTGGCGGCGGGTGTGCGCATCGATGATGTTGCCCGTGTTGAGCGTCGAGGCCGGCTCGAAGAGCAGCACGTCGACCTCGTCGATGGCCACGGGGCGGTGCTCCACGCCGCGGGGGACGATCAGGAACTCGCCCTCCTCCACCCTGACCTTGCGGTCCCGGAACTCCATGGTGAACCGCCCCTTCAGGACCATGAACATCTCGTCTTCGTTCTCGTGGCGGTGCCAGATGAACTCGCCGGCAAACTTCACCAGCCGGATCTCCTGACCGTTGAGTTCCCCCACCACGCGGGGATTCCAATGGTCGTGGATGGACGCCAGCTTCTCGGCCAGGTTGACTTTTTCCATGGGAGCCTCCGAGTGGTGGTTTGGTGCTTTGACTTCCTTCGGCGCGATCCCTCTCTGCGACCCGAGTCTGCCACGTGGTGCTGCGCGCCGGAACAGTCATGACCTGAATCGAAATAGATGCACAAATCGGCGCGGCCGCTTCGCCTCCTCCTCTTTTTCTCAGAAAACGGGTGCGGAAGGAAGTTCCTTATGGAATCGCCGATGATTCCTGTACAATGGACCATTCAATCCAGTTCATTGCTTCGTCAGAATCGGAAATTTCCCACCAAGGAGACGCTATGACGGCCCCGGAGTGGTATGTGTCGCGGCAAGGGAAGCAGTACGGTCCTTACCCGTGGGAGCGACTCGCGCAGATGGCCGCCGGAAGGCAGGTCCTGCCGGACGACCTGGTGTGGGGGCCAGGACTCGCCTCCTGGACCCGGGCGGACCAGGTCCCGAATCTCCTGAGTGAGCGCCCGGCGCCACCTCCCGTCCCGGCGCCGCCCGCCCGTTCCGCCCAGCCCGTGCCCCACCAGGAACCGGCTGCGGTCCGGCCGGCGCCGCAGGTCCAGCCCCAGCCCGCGCCGGCGGCTTCCGGCGGCCGCGGCGGCCTGCGCGCCTGCCTGGTGGCGGCCCTCATCGGAGGGGTGCTCCTGCTCCTGGGTGCGGGCGGATACCTGCTTTGGCGCTATCGACCCTGGCAGGGGAAATCCGGGCCACCGGCATCCACAAGCCGCTTTCCCCTGGTCGAATACACCGAGGAGCAGTTTCAAACCCGCGCGGTGGTCCCGCCCGGAACGGCGCCCGAATCCAGCGGTCCGGTGGAGGTCGGCCCCGGCGCCGCCGAGGAGGCCGGGCTCTCCGACGGAACCCGCGTGGGCTTCCCCGGTTTGGGCGAAGGCGATCGCGTCCAGATGACCCTGGAGCGCGAGGCCGGCGATACCGCCCTGAATCTCGAGGGCATCCAGGCCACCGGCAGCGCGCGGGTGCTTACGCTGGACGCGGTCCGGCTGTCCGATCCGGCCCAGGCCTCCGCCCGGCTGGTCCCCTTGATCGTGATCCCGGCCCGGGAAGCCGGATCCCTCGCCCCGGAGACAATCTTACTGGCCCGCCAGGGATTTCGGCTCGTCGAGGGACAGGGCATGGCCGAGCGCGTGGATTTCCTGCCCGTCTTCCGAGACGGCGATGGCAACTTCATGGCCCGCGACATCTGGCTGCCATACTCCCCCGCCGCCCAGGGACTGCCCGAAACCGTCACCCGGGCCCCCAAGCCGCGGCCGGCATCCCCGTTCTCCCTGTTCCCGGCTGCCGGCGCGGGAGGCCGCCCGCTGGCCCTCTTCACTCCCGTGTTCGGCGCCGCCCCGGCGGCCGCTCCGCCCAATCCCAAGGCCGTCAAATACGAGGCTGTCACCTACCAGCAGAGCATCAACTGGAACCGCAAGCCCCAGCTCGTCCGGATGGTGCCGAACCGCGGCGACCCGGCCCGCCGGATCCCCCTGTACAAGCTCCCCAAATTCGAGCAGGAGCTCGAGCTGGCCAAGCCGGTCCAGAACGTCTTCGTCCTGGTCCACGGCCGCAACGAGATGGAGAAGTCCGGCCTCGACACGGCGCCGCAGATCAAGGACCCCTGGTGGTACGCCTACAAGCGGGATGCCTGGACCGTCTTCTACGAGATCTTTCAATCCGACAAGAAGAAGATGTTGGGCTCCACGGTATTCTTCGAGTTCATCTACCCGTCCTTCCGGCCGGTGTTCCAGGGAGACGGACCCACCGCCGAGTTCTTCGCCCAGTTGATCAAGGAGCAGCTCAAGAAGCAGCTCGACCTCAAACAGTCCTTCAACCTGTTCATTGTGGCCCACTCCATGGGCGGCATCGTCTCGCGAGCCGGAGTGCAGGACTTCGACGGCGGGCTGGCGGACAACTTCCGGAACCTGGCCACGTGGGGGTCGCCGCACCTGGGCAGCCCGCTCGTATCATTGAACTACGTGCTGATCTCCCCCTATCACAAGCTGGAGATCACCGGCCCGGACATCAGCGGGAGCTGGCGTGAATACCTCCTGCGGAAAGTTCTGGTCACCAACAACCCCGGCACAATGGACCTGCGCTGGACCAACGGCAACGCCGGCTACACGTCCGAGCTCAGATTCGACCAGATGGGCTTCATCCCGGACCCGGCAACGATTCAGAAACAATTCAAATCCGCCGCGGATGCGGAGCCGGTGATCAACCTGCGCCATGGCAGCTTCTTCTACAATGAAAACCTCCGTCGCCTCAATTCGGCCGACAAGTACGCCGGGACGGACAAATACATCTTCCTCTACGGGATAACAGCCCAGGGCGTCAAGCTGGAATGGACGGGAGGTGTTTTCGACAAGGGATTCGAAGCGAAGGCCGTCTACCAGCAGAGTGAAATCGGCCTGGGGCAGACCACCTTGTGGCTGCTGGTGGACAGCCCCACCACGCCGTACCTGGGCGTCCCTCAGGGGGAGGGCGACGGCGCGGTGCCCATCCTGAGCATGAGCGGCCACGGGTTGGGCGCGAAAACGGTGGCCCTGGGCGAGTGCGACCACGAGGAGTACTTCGGCGCACCGGATGCGCCGGGACACTTCACCAGCAAGGGGAAGGCGTCGGTCACCACCCGAGCCACCCTGTCCAACCTGGGAATCGGCTCGGTCGAGCGCTACGACCCGCCGCAAATCCAGCTGAAACTCCGGCGGGAGGAGGACGTCAAGGCGCTGCTGGCTGGGGACCTGGACGGCGACCTGGAAATCGAGGGCGAGCTGGTCTGGCCCGGCGACGCCAATCCGTCCCGGCGGATCAAGCCCGACAAGATCGAGGCCTTCGTAACCCGCAAGGGCAGGCTCGCCCGGGAGCCGGTCGAGGCCCTTCACCTGGCAGTGGAGAGCGGCGGCCGGTTCCGGGCCGGAATGTACGTGAAGGATCTGCAGAATGCCGGCCTGGACCGCAAGACCGACCTGGAGCTCTACGTCCGGCTTTTTTTCAAGGACGACACGCAGCTGGAGTCCGAGCCGCTGCTGCTCACGGGCCAGGAAGTGTTGCGCGGCTCCTTTGTAGGCACCATCCGGGCCACTTCAGTCAACCGGGAGTACCTGCTCAACCGGAATATGCGCTCCGGCGAGGATGAGATGACCCGGATCAGGAATGAAGTCACCCGGAGCCGCAACGAGACGTACCTGAAAAACATCGAGTACTTCGGAGTAAGCAAGGACAATGGCCTCACCCTGTCGATCTTCAGCGTGGCCGTAAACTCCGGCGAGGCAGACCTGCTGGAGGGGAAGTATTGGGTGGACTTGATTTTCCGGGGCCCGCGACTGATCCCCAACGATTTCCGGGCTTACAAGGACAAGCGCAACGGCGTCGTGCAGCTGACGCTCACGGCCGACACATTTGAAGTCGTCAAGACCCAGACCTTTCAGGAAGGCGATCTGGCGACGACCATGATCTACAAGGTCAGCGGCAAGTTGAGCGGCGACACCCTTAGCGGCACATGGACCATCACGGAAAACGGCACCCGGACCTTCGCCGGCACCTACACCGCCAAGCGCATGTGAGGACAGGATTCACCACAAAGACACAAAGGGCACAAAGTCAATCCGGATATAAACGTCGAACGTTGAACGTCGAACTCTGAACGCTGAATGGGGACACAAGGAGACGCTCCTGATTGCCGTTCAGAGTTCAGTGTTCGGCGTTCAACGTTCCGCGTTCGGTTTGCTTTGTGTTCTTTGTGCCTTTGTGGTGAATGATTTATAACCGAAAACGGAGCAATGCACCGATGTGGCCCGCCTTCTCCATGCCGACGCCCTCATAGACCTGCTGCACCTCGCAGTTGCGCTGCAGCGCCCGGTCGACCGCCAGGGTGATCACGTCGGGCGCCTCCACCATCGGGCTGGCGCACAGCGGGCAGGTTTCCTCCAGGATGCCCAGGTAGTGGCATTTGACGCAGGTGGCGCCCGCCTGCTGGTAATCGCGGGCGACGACCAGGGTTTCCACGGCCTCGGCGTTGAGGTGCCGCAGCGTCTCCTCGAGGCCGGTCACCGCCGGCCCGCCCGACCCGACAGCCTGCAGCAGCCGCTCCACGATCCGGCAGTGCTGCTTGAAGACCAGGCTCTTTTCGGCGCGGACCGAGCGCTCCAACACTTCATGCTCGGGCGTGTCCACCGGGAGATCGAGGTGGGCGACGATCTTCTCCCGCAGATACGAATGAAGGATGGTTTCAAACTCCTTCAGGCACTCCCCCTTCCCGCTCAGGATCAGCCACTCGAACTGGTCGCGCTTGTAAAGCTCGAACAGCGTGTCGGCCACGTGGTGCAGGTGCTCGCTGATCTTCCGGTCCAGCTTGCGGGCCGTCCGCTTTTCGTCGTAGCCGGACCAGCCCGCCCGCCTCACCTTGGGCGGCACCTCGTCGACGACCTGCCGGTGTTCCAGGATGACACCCTTGTAGATCAGGAAGATGCGGGCGTCGTTCCGGTCCACCAGGACCGTGCAGAAGCGGTGGTACTCCACCTCCTGGAACTGGAGCGGCCGGATGAATGGCGCGTCCCCCAGGACGAACCGGTTCCGGGGCGGTCGGGGCAACTCCACCACATGCCAAAAACCCTCGCCGGTGCAGCTGAAAAGGGCCAGGCCCCGGCAGTTGAATTCCCGAAAATTCTTGACGATATAGTCCTCCACTTTCTGGATCTCGGCGAGCGCCTGCCGGCGGTACTCCTTGCCTTTCGATTCGACCTGGTGCCGGGCGAGGCGGCTCATCTCCTTCAGGATTGTCTCCACATGCTTCTTGGAATTGAATTTTCCATCGGTGTTCAAGTACACCGAGATCACCGGGTGTTCCCCCGAGCGGGACTGACGGAGAAGCTCGATGTCCTTTTTCGTCAGCATGGCTTCCTCCTGCTGGATTTATTGGAAAACCGGACCCTTCGTCCGACTGCCTCCCTCAGAGCGGACGAGCCGTGGAATCGAAAAACCAAAACGAAAACCTTTGACTCATAAGGTCTTCAAGATAGGATGCCTGTTTTTGCCGCTTGGATAACGCATGGAATCGTTTGACTTGATTATACCCCCGCGCGCGCGGATCACCAAGATGAAAAAAAGTTGCAAGGCCCGGACAGGCCCTCCGTCTGTTAGTTGAGCGAAACGAACCGGAGGTGCAATCATGGAACGCCTGTTTTTCACCCTGACCGTCTGGATTCTTTCCTTTTTCAGCCTTTCGGCGCATCCGTCCGCGTGGCCGCTGGAACTGCAGGTCCGCGTGGACGGCCACACCCGGCCGGTTTACAGCCACGGAGGCAAGCACTATATCGAGGCGTTGAAGGGACGGGAATACACCCTCGTGATGATCAACCATTCGGACCGCCGGCTGGCGGTGGCCCTGGCGGTGGACGGGCTGAACACCATCGACGCCCGCCACACCGAGCCGCGCAAGGCCATGAAGTGGGTCATCGAGCCGCACGACACGGTGGAGATCTCCGGTTGGCAGGTCAGTTCCGACCGGGCCCGCCGCTTCTACTTCACTTCGGAATCGGACTCCTATGGTGCCGCGCTGGGCCAGACACAGAACCTGGGCATCATCTCCGCCGCGGTCTTCCGCGTGAAGGCGCCCGCCGTCGAAACGGAGTACCGGCGGGAGGCGCCCGCCCCGGCGGCCCCCGGCGCCGGCGCGCCGGCCGAGTTCAAGGGCCAGCTCTCGAGCAACCTGGAAAAGCAGAAGTGCGATGAGAAGGTGGAGGACTTCGCCGCCACCGGCATGGGAGACTCCATGTCCCACCGGGTGGAACGGGTCCACCTGGAACTGGAGCCGAATCCGTACCAGACGATCAACCTGCGCTATGAATTCCGGAATTCCCTGGTGAAGCTGGGGGTGCTGCCCCAGGGACAGGACCGCCTGGAGCGGAGGGAACACGCCCAGGGCTTCGAGTCTCCCAAGTGGTGCCCGGAGCCCCGCTGAGGTTCAGAGCTTCCGCTCCATCATGCTGTCGAGGTCAGGCGTGTGGATCTGCAGGTCGGGGAAAATACGGTCGACGACGGGACGGAGGTATTCCACCCCTTCGAACGATTCCTGGACGAAGGCCAGGAACGCTTCCACCACCTTCGGGTCAAACTGGGTGCCGGCACAACGGCGGGCCTCCGCGATCGCGTACGAAACCGTGCGGGCAGTGCGGTAGGGCCGGTCCGAGGTGATGGCGTCAAACATGTCGGCCACGGCCAGCACCCGAGCGCCGTCAGGGATGTTCTCGCCCTTCAGGCCGTCAGGGCGGCCGCTGCCGTCCCAAAACTCGTGGTGGTGCTTCACGTAGCCCAGGATGTCCTTGTCCCGCAGGATGGGGGACAGGATCTTGGCGCTGATGGCCGGGTGGTCGTAGATATGGGAGTACTCCTCGGCGTCGAGCGTGGTGGGCTTGTTGAGGATGCTCTCCTTGACGCCGATCTTGCCGATGTCGTGCAGCAGGCCCGCCAGGTAGATCTTGTGGATCTTCTCCCGGGGGAACTGCATCCGTTTGGCGATCTCGACAGCATACTGCGTGACCCGCCGGGAGTGACCCTCGGTGTACTTGTCCTTGGCTTCGAGGGCGGAGACGAGCGACTTGACCGCGTCCAGGTACAGGTTCTTGATCTCGCGGGTCTGCTCCTCGACCTTGTCCTCCAGGAACATCTGGTACTCGCGGTTCTTGAGGATCAAGCCGCGCTTCTCGAGCGCCCGCTCCACGGCGATGCAGACCTCGTCCAGGTTGAAGGGCTTGGTGATGTAATCGTAGGCACCCATCTTGAGGGTCTCGATGGCGATGCTCATGTCGGACACCGCCGTGACCATGATGACCGCCATGTCGGGATCGATCTCGCGGACGCGTTTCAGCAGGTCGATGCCGCTCAGGCCGGGCATCCGGATGTCGCTGACCACCAGGTCGAAGCGCTTGCCGGCATCGAACATCTCCAGCGCCAGCACGGCGCTCGCGGCGGTCTCGCAGCTGTAGCCCTCCTCGTTGAGCCGCCAGCAGAGGATCTCTCGCACGCTGGGTTCGTCCTCGACTACGAGAATCGATGCGAACATTCCTGTACCCCCTCGCGATGAGGCCTGCCCGATCCCGCTGCCGGATTCAGGGCTTGGATTCCTTCCAGTACGGATTCCCGATCAGGACCATCTTGTGGGCGGAGATCTTCAGCAGGTTCTGCGTCTGCAGCTTGGACATGAGCCGGCTGATGGTCTCCCTCGACGTGCCCGCCATTTCCGCCAATTCCTGATGGGTGATCTTGACGCTGATGCAAATCTCGTCGCCCTTTTGGATTCCCTCGCTCTTGGCCAGATTCAGGAGGATGTGCTTGAGCCGCGTCTCGGCGTCGGTGAATTTCAGCACCTGGATGATCTTCCAGGAGTCCCGCAGCTTGAGGCAGAGCATGGCCAGCATCGAGCGGACCACCTGGGGGTTCCGCATGAGCACGGCGTCGAAATGGGCCTTGGAGATCGTGATGATCTTGCAGTCCTCCATGGCGCTGACGGTGGCCGGCGTGGTCATGTTGTCCAGCAGGGACATTTCGCCGAAGGTGTCGCCGGAGTGGTGGATGGCCAGGATGTTCTCGCGCCCCTCGGGGGAACTCTGGACGACCTTGACCTCTCCGAACTTGACGATGTACATGTATTTGCCGGTCTCTTCCTCCATGAAGATGACCTGGTTTTTCTTGTACTCCCGCTCCTGGAAGATGTGGTGCATGCCGTCCAGCTCTTCCGGCGAGAGGTCCTTGAAGAGTGGATTGCGCCTAAGAAAATCGAGGCTGGTCATAATAACCCGCTATTCCGGTAACCCTTTGCTCCGGTCATCATACCTTGAAGCGGCGGGCAACGCAACTCTCTTTCACGCGCCGGGTGGCGTGATCCGGTTGAAGGCGGAGCGGCTCTCGCCCACGCAGGTCACCACGATGGCCGAGGAATCGGCCACGGGGCACTTGTTTTCGCAGATGCCGCAGCCGATGCAATAGGCCATGTCGATCACCGGCTTCTGGACTTCCACCAAGCGGCCGTCGGGCGCGCGCACGGTCTCCTTGACCAGCTTGATCGCCTTCTGGCCATGCACCGTCGGGCAGACCTCCTCGCAGACGATGCACGGGGTGGCCATCGCCCAGGGCAGGCAGCGGTTGCGGTCGACGTGGGCCAGGCCGGTGCGGACCAGGTCGTGGCCGTTGGTGCCGAGCCGGTCGTCCAGGGTGATGGGGGCGATGGCGCCCGTGGAGCAGGCCTGGCTGCAAAGGGTGCAGCGGTCGTCGCAGTAGCCGATCTTGGGCACCAGTACCGGGGTCCAGAGCGCGCCGATGCCCCCTTCCACGCCCGATGGATGCAGGGCGTTGGTGGGGCAGGCCTTCATGCAGGCGCCGCAGCGGACGCACAGCGCCTGGAAATCCGGCTCGGGACGCGCGCCGGGCGGCCGGATCAGCCGGTCGTAGGGTTTGAAGACGCGGCCGCCCTTCTCGAGGTTCTCCGCCCCGAGATGCTGCAGCGGCGCCGCCAGGAATCCCGCCGCCAGGCCGCCCAGCACGATCCGGCGGTCCAGGTCCGGCAGAGGCGACCGCTCGGCGGCCGGCTGCTTTTTCAGCGTGATTTCGAATTTCAGGCAGCTCTCCGGGCAGGCGTCCACGCAGTTGCGGCAGAAGTGGCACTCGGAGGGGATCCAGGGATGCCCGGGCATGGGCTGGTCGCCGCCCTGGCAGTGCTGCACGCAGCGCTGGCAATGGGAGCAGGCGGACTCGTCCCGGACCAGCTGCAGCGGAGACCACCGCGCGAGCAAGCCCAGCAGCGCCCCCAGGGGGCAGACGTAGCGGCACCAGAATCGGGTCTCCCGCCGGTTCAGCGCCAGCGCCAGCAGGAACAGGAGCCCGAGGATGAAGGCCTGGAGGAAGTAGCGCGGCTCGAAGGGCGTCACGCGGCCGCGCAGGGCGTTCAGGAGGATATCGGACACTCCGCCCAGGCCGGCGCCATCCAGCAGGCGGACCAGGCCGTCCAGCCCCATCCCCAGCATGGGGTGGACCGCCACCGCCAGGGACCGGGTGAGGAAGGAGAACGGATCCAGCCAACCGGCGAAGTTCACGGCCAGCAGAACGCCGCCCAGCACAAACAGGAGGACCGCGTACTTGGCGTTGCGCCAGGCATTCCATTGCCAGCGGCGGGTCCGGACGGCGCGGCGGGCCGACTGCTTCCCCGCCGAGCAGAGCTGGTGGAGGGTGCCGAAGGGGCAGATCCAGCCGCAGAACGCGCGGTTCAGCAGCAGGGCCGCCAGCACGACCGGCACCGACCAGAGGAAGGCCGGCAGGAGGATCCGGCCCGCCGCCATGGCGGTCAGGGCCACCAGCGGATCGAGGTGGAAGAAGAACGCCACCGGAGCGGTGACGTGGTAGATCTCCTCCGTCATCCCGGACGGTAGCGCCGGGAAGTCGGTCTGGAAAAACAGGTACAGGAAGAAGAGCCCGAAGGCCGCCTGGCTGAGACGGCGGAGCCCGGTCAGCCGGAATGCGCGCCGGAGATCCATCTCACAACACCACTTTCTGCAGGCGGAGGGTCTGGAAATCCAGGACGCCCAGTCCGCGGGCGGCCGCCTCGCGGAGGTAGCCGAGCTGCGGCGGCGCCAGCTGGAACAGCGTGCAGCCGAAGGCGTCCACCGCGACGGCGTCCACGCCGGCGGCCAGGGTGCGGGCCGTCTGCACGTCGGCGAGGGAGCCGCCCTGCGGCCCGTTGCGGAGCAGGATACGGTAGGCGTCGAGCACCGTCAGGGTCGGCCGCAGGTACGCCCCCAGATCGGCCAGGGCCACGTGGATGTTCTGGTGGAACGACTCGCGCTTCCCGCCGATGACGCCCATCAGGTTCTTGAAGCCCATGGAGATCCGCGCCGTGCTGTGCTGCTTGGCGACGGGCACGTTGATGACCTTGTCGGCCTCGAGCACGTCCCGGTAGAGCGGCCACTCCTTGAGCCACTGCCCGCGGGTGTTCACGTTGACGAACTTGCGCTCCTCGGTGAACTCCATCTGCACGCCGAGGTCCTGCACCGCCGGCGCGATGCCGCTGCGGGCGTAGCAGTGCCGGGGCTCGTACAGGGTGTGGTCGAAGATCCGGACGGTCTTCGCGCCCGCCTCCAGCACCTGGATGGCCAGCTCGCGCACCACGTCGGGGTTGGTGTTCGCGGCCTGCTCGGGGGCGCGGTTGAATCCGATGTTCGGCTTGATCACCACGACGTCGCCGCGGGAGACGAACCGCTTCATGCCGCCCAGCTCCTGGAGCGCCCGCTTGACCAGGTCGGCCGGCTCGCCGTTTTCCACCGTCACCAGGTCGAAAGGCAGCCCGCCGGCCACCCGCTTGTCGGTCTGGAATCCGGCCGGGGCCTTGCCGCACCCGGCCAGGCCGCCCAGCAGGACCGCGCCCGCCGCCGGCAGCAGGACTTCCCCCAGCACTTCCCGCCGGGTCCAGTTCCGGTGATCTTCATGATCAGACATGGGCACCTCCTGACCCGGTATTTTACCGGGATTCGTCGTGGGAAGTTTCCGGTTTCTTTCCCCGGACCGGGAGGCCGTCCAGCCCCAGGTGCACGACGCTCTCGTCCTCCAGGTCCAGCTTGCGGCGGAGCGCCCGTTTCGCCCCGCGGATCGCCAGCCCGGCCAGGGCCCCCAGCACGAACGCGACGGCCAGGATCAGGAAGACCATCTTGAAGCCGGTCAGGAGCAGGTCACTGTAAGTGAAGTAATCCCGGCGGAAGAACCGCTTCGGATCGATCTCCTCGACGACCTGGTCGCTGCGGTAGCGCCGGTCGAGCCCATCCAGGATCTGGGGGATGTCAGGCCTTTCCGGCCCGATGAAGAGGCTGTTCTCCGAGTCACAGCGGCGGACCCGGAGAACGATCCTCCTGGCCGGATCGATGAGCGTGCCGTCGAGCCCCGTGAAATCCCTGGACGGCCGCGAAGGTCCGGCGCCGCCGCCTCCCCACCCGGCCCAATACTCGCCCAGGGCGTCCTGATACCGGGCAACCAGCAAGGATGGTCGTGGGACCTGGGGATCCTTGAACCGGGGATCCGGTTGCAATTCGAACAATCCCGGAGGGGCTTCCGGCCAGAGCAGGCGGACCTGAAAGTCCCGCACCACGAAGCGTCGGCTGGACCAGACCCGGTGGTCGGCAGGCAGCCGGAGGAACAGGTCGGGCAGCGGCACCGGCTGCTTGAATTGCTCGCGCAACCAGGGGAGGTAAACGGAAAGCTGGGCGCGCCGCAGGTCCGGAAACACCGACCGGATCACCCGGTTGCCCTGCCAGAACACCAACTCGTGCTCCTGGATGAAGCAGTCAGCCTGCTCGTTGTACGGCTTGGCGCCTTCGCTTTGCAGGAAGGTGAAGAAGCTGAGTGCGGCCCGCGTACCCGCCGGGTCCGCGTCCACTGCGGGTTGATCGAAAACATAGATATGGATCTGGACGTCCTGGCCCTCGAACCGGCGGGGAACCAGAATGTAGCGCTTCAGCGGCAGGTCGCCCAAGAGGACCTTGTCCTGCGGAGAAAGCACCCCTTCTCTTGGCGCCTCGGTGTCGGCGGGCGTCCAGCTCTTCAGGTCCACGGCTTGGGCGGCCAGGCCGGACGAGACGGCCAGCAAAAGGGCCAGCAGCCACGGCAGGCGGGAGCGGTTACCGGGTCTTGCCATTGGCAGGCTGCTCCTCGGCGGGAGCGGGATTCCGGGCGAGGGTGCCCAGTCCGGCGAGGTAGTCCTCGATTCCCTTGCTGATCCCGGAGGCCACCTTGTCCTGGGTGGCGGCGCTGGAAATGATCTCCGCCTCCCTCTTGTTGCTGATGAAGCCGATCTCCAGGAGGATCGATGGTACGTCCGCCCCGATCAAGACCACGAACGGCGCCTTCTTGACCCCGCGGTCCCGGGCCGCGGGCTCGAGCTTCTTCACGGTCTGGTACAGCTTCTTGTGCACCTTCAGGGCGAATTCCTTGGATTCGTTCATCTTCTCGTACATGGTGATCTTCTTGATCACGTCCTCGAGCTCATTCAGGTTCTGCTGGGCCGAGGCGTTCTCGAGGGCGGCGAGCATCTGGGCGCGCGGCTCCCGCGTGAGGCCGAGGTAGAAACTCTCGATGCCGGCAATCTTGTCGTTCTTGCTCGAGTTGGAGTGGATCGAGATGAAGAGGTCAGCCTGCTCCACGTTGGCGATGGCGGTGCGCTGCTCGAGCGGTACGAAGACGTCGCGGTCCCGCGTCAGGATCACCTCCGTGGCCAGCCGCTGCTCGATGTCCTCCTTGAGCCGCTTGGCGATGGCCAAGGTGACGTCCTTCTCCATGATCCCGTTCCAGCCGATGGAGCCGCAGTCCTTGCCGCCGTGCCCGGGATCGATCACGATCTTGGCCACTTTCATGCCGAGGATGCGGGCCAGCGTCCGCCGCCCCTCCGACGTGGGCTGCGAGGGTACGGGGGACGCCTCCGGCGAGGCGCCGCCTCCCGCGGCCGCGGGGGGTGTGCTCTCGGGTTTCTTGTCGGGGGCCGGGGTGGTCTCCGCCTTCTTGTCAGGGGCCGGCGCGGCGGGTTTCGCCGCTGGCGCGGGGGCCGGCTTTTTTTCGGCGGTCTCGGTTTTGCCGGCGGCCGCCCCGGCTTTCTTGGGCGCCGCTTCCGCCTGCTGCGGCGCGGTCTCGGCCGGCTTGGCCGCCGGTTCCGGGGCCTTGGCGGGCGCCTCGGCTTTCTTTTCCGGGGCCTCGGTCTTCTTCGGAGCGGCCTCCGGGGGCTTCCCGCCGCTCTCCGCCTTCTTTTCGGGAAGTCCGGTCTCCTCGGCCTTCGCGGCGGGCGCCTTCTTCTGGATGTCCTGGAAGAGCTTGGCCAGCTTCTTCTTCCGCTCTTCCATGGAGACGCTCTTCGAGGCGTCCCGGATGTCGATCACGACGCGGAACGGGTCGTTCAGGCTGAAGATGGTGAAGGAGCCCTTCTGCTTGAAGTCCAGCACCACCCGGGCGACGTCCTCCTGGTACTGCCCGGCCCGGATCTTGTCCAGGAACAGGTCGCCCACGGCGTAGTTCTTCCCCTTCACGGCCGGCGAGAGGACGGTCTGCTGAAAATCGATGTAGATCCGATAAGGATTCTCGACCTCGTCGTGCCGGATCTTCACCTCCCGGTCCAGCTCCATCACCACGCGGGTGTAGTCGGCGGTGGACCAGTAGCGGATTTCGAGCAGCTGCCCCGCCACGCCTCCCGCCAGGCCGGGGCTGGACACCGGCCGGGCGGCGGATTCCGCGGCGCTCCTGGCGGCGGCCGGCGGCGCGGCGGCGGCCTTCGGGCCGGCGGAGGTGGCGGGGGTGGAAGCGGACTTGGGGGCGGCCTTGGTGGTTTCCGGCTTGGATTCCGTTGGAACCGCGCTGTCGGGCCGGCCCAGCGCGGCCAGCTTGCCCTTGGCCTCCGGCGCCAGCTTGGACCGCGGGAACCGCTTCAGGAAGGTCTCATAGGTTTCGCGGGCGGCGGCGGCGTCATGCCGGTCCTCGGCCTGGATGTCCCCCTTCAGGAGGAGGGCTTCATCGCGCAGGGGCGAATGCGGATACTCGGTCAGGAGCCAGGCGGCGCTGCGGAGGGCCCGGTTCAGCCATTTGGCCTGCTGAAACGCCCGGTACGCCTCCCGGCAGAGCAGTGCCTGGTTGTAGAGGGAGTTGTCGCAGCCCTCGAAGGCGGGGTCCAGCCGGGGCACCCGGTCGTACTGGGTGACGGCCGCCTGGTACTGGGCCTCGGTCCGCTCCGCGGGGGGCCGGGCCCGCAACTCCGCCTCCAACTCCTGGGCCCTTTGGTAGGACGCGCGGGCGCCCGCTCGGTCGAATCCGAGCGCGGCCGGGGCCAGGGCGACCATCAGGAGGCACAGGGAGATTCCGCTTGCAGCGGCGCGGGGGGATCGGCGGGAACGGGCTCGGCCTAACCTTCTGGTCATCGGGCCGATCATACACGACCTGTCAGAAATATTCCACGTGAAACTGGCTGAGTTCCCCGGCGGCGAGCTGCTCCACTTCCTGCCGGATCCGGTCGGCCAGCTGGCGCAGGGGGCCGGGCTCGGCCGATACCGCCGCCACGGCCAGGACGGCCCGTTGCCACAGGTCCTGGTACCCGACTTCGGCCACGGCGACGTGGAAGCCGCTGCGCAGGCGGTCCTTCACCCTGCGCAGGATCATCCGTTTTTCCTTGAGAGAATGGCACTCCGCCAGGAAGAATTCCAGGTGGATGAGGCAGACGTGGGTCTGGAATTCCGGCATCAGGAATCCAGCGTCTCGCGGACCTTTTCGATGGTGAACACCTGCAGCTCGTCGCCGACCTTGATGTCGTTGAACCGCTCCAGCGAGATGCCGCACTCGTAGCCGCTCTTGACTTCGGTGGCATCCTCCTTGAACCGCTTCAGGGAGGAGATACGCCCCTGGTAGACCTGCACGCCGTCCCGGAAGAGGCGGGCGTGGCTGTCCCGGCGCACGAAGCCGTCGACGACATAGCCGCCGATGACCGTGCCGACACCGGGCACCTTGAAGGTGTCGCGCACCTCCACCGTGCCGGTGACGTTCTCGCGGGACTTGAACTCCAGCAGGCCTTCCATGGCCTTCCGGATCTCGTCGGCGATGGTGTAGATCACGTTGTAGAAGCGGATGTCTACCTTCTCGCGGTTGGCCAGCTCCTCGGCGTCCCGGCTCGGCTTCACGTTGAAACCGACGATGATGGCGTTGGAGGCGGCGGCCAGCAGCACGTCGTTCTCGTTGATGGCGCCGACGGCGCTGTAGAGGATGCTGATCTTAACCTTCTCGGTGCTTTGGCGGTTGAGCATCGACTCGATGGCGTCCTTCGATCCCTGCACGTCCACCTTCAGGATGAGGGGCAGTTCCTTGATCTGCCCTTCCTGCAGCTGTTGGAACAGGGTGTCCAGGGAGACTCGCGTCTTCACCTTCTTGTGCAGCTCCTCGCGCTGCTTCTGCTGCCGGTAGAGGCTGAGCTGGCGGGCCTTCTGCGCGTCGTCGGTGGCGAAGAACTTCTCGCCGGCGTTGGGCAGGTCTTCCAGCCCCATGACCATGACCGGGGTGGACGGCGTGGCCAGGTCCAGGCGGCGGTTGTTCTCGTCGTACATTGCCCGGATCTTGCCGGTGAAGGAGCCGGCCACGATGATGTCGCGCTCGAACAGCGTGCCATTCTGGACCAGCAGCGTGGCGACCGGGCCGCGCGCGCGGTCGAGGCGCGACTCGATCACGGTGCCCATGGCCTTGGTGTTGGGGTTGGCCTTGATCTCCTGCATGTCGGCCACCAGCAGGATCATCTCCAGCAATTGGTCGATATTGATGAGTTTCTTGGCCGACACCTCGACGAAGACGGTTTTGCCGCCCCACTCTTCGGGGAGCAGGTCCCGCTCGGCCAGGTCCTTCTTGACCCGCTCGGCGTTGGCGTTCGGCTTGTCGATCTTGTTGATGGCCACCAGGATCGGCACGCCGGCGGCCCGGGCGTGCTGGATGGCTTCCACGGTCTGGGGCATCACGCCGTCATCGGCGGCCACGACCAGCACCACGATGTCGGTCACCTGGGCGCCGCGGGCGCGCATCATCGTGAAGGCCTCGTGCCCGGGCGTGTCGATGAAGGTGATCTTGCGGCCGTTGCTCTCGATCATGTAGGCGCCGATATGCTGGGTGATCCCGCCGGCCTCGCCGAGCGCGACCCGCGTCTGGCGGATGGCGTCCAGGAGCGAGGTCTTGCCGTGGTCGACGTGGCCCATGACGGTGACGATGGGCGGGCGGTTCTCGTAGCTGGCCTGGTCGCCCTCGAGGAACTCGGTCTCGAACAGCTCCTCCTCGAAGGAGACCGACTGCACGTCAAAGCCGAGCTCCTGCCCGATCTGTTGGATGACCTCCATGTCGAGGATCTGGTTGATGTTCACGAGGATGTTCCGCATGAACAGGATCTTGAGCAGCTCCCGGGGCTGGACGTCCAGCCGCTCGGCCACCTCCTTGACGGTCAGGCCCTCGGGGATGGTGACCTTCTTGAGCAGCTCCCGCTCGACCACGGCCTCCTCGAACTCCTCCTCGGCGTGCATGCCCTTCTTGCGCTTCTTGCCCTTCTTCCGGCGGGCTTCCTGGGTCTTGAAGAGGCTCACTCCGCTGCCGGCCGGAGCCGGGGCCGCAGAGGATTTCTTCAGGACCTTGCCTTTCTTCTTCTCCTTCTGGATCTCGCGGACGATCAGGCCCTGGCCTTCGGCGAACGCCGGGGCTTCGGCCGGTTTCTCCGCGGGCGGCTCGGCGACCGCGGCCGCCTTGCCGGGCTCTTCCGCGGGCGCTTTCTTGTCCTCGCCGCGGGCTTTCCGGGCGATCTCTTCGATGATCTCCTTGGAGGCCTTCCGGATCTGTTTTTTATCCTCGACCTTGTGTTTTTCGACATCGACCGTCGCGGTCACGGCCTCGGCGGCCGCCTCTTCCGGCTCTGCCAGGGGACTGACCGAGACCACCGCCTCGGGGGCGGCTGCCTCTTCCTCCACCACGGCCGCTTCCTCCGGCTCGCCGGTGAGGACGGGTTCTTCTTCCACGCGGCCGGCCTTCCGGACGGTCATGTCCTTGGAGACGGCGCTCTCGAGCGGAGCCAGCTCCGGTTTCTTGGGTTTGACCTTGGTGATGCGCTTCTTGGAGATCTGCTTCTGCTTGACGGCCTTCTTCTCCGCCTCCTGGGAGATGTTGGACAGCAGCTTCAGATGGGCCTGCACCTTGCCCACGAAGCGCGGATCGATGGGTTGGTTGGCGGAAAATACCATGACCCCGATCTTCTTCAGCTCGCTCATGATGGTTTTGCTGTCGATGTGGAAGTCCTCCGCCAGCTGGTTGACCGTCATCTTCACGTTGTCTTCCATTGAATGCCTCGTCCTGTCTCTAACCAGAATTCAACCCGAATCCCGCCAAGGCCGGACCGGTCCCGGCGCGGATTCATCAAGCCTGCTCTTCCTCCGGCACGGACCCGGCCCCGCCGGCCGGCATCTCCGGAGCGGTTTCCGCCTCCGGCGCCGGGGCAGCCGCGGATTCGCCTGCCAAAGCCTCCTCTGTCGGGGCCGCCGCGACTGCCGGCGGCTCGACGGCAACGTCGGCCGGAACGGCCTCGCCCGCCTCCGCCGCTGCGGCAGCCTGACGGGCCGCCTGCTGCTCGGCGAGCATCATCATCTCGCTCTCGACCTCCTTGCGCTTTTCCTCCTCGCTCTTGATGTCGATGTGCCAGCCGATCAGCTTGGCCGCCAGGCGGACGTTCTGACCCTTCTTGCCGATGGCCAGCGAGAGGTTGTCATTGTCGACGATGACCTCCATGATCCGCCGGGAGGGTTCCTTGATCAGCACGCGGACGATTTCGGCCGGGCTGAGCGCGTTGACCGCGAAGTCCACGGGGTCCTCGGCCCATTCGATGATGTCAATCTTCTCGCCGCGCAGCTCCTTGATGATGGTCATGATGCGGGAGCCCTTCATGCCGACGCAGGCACCGACGGGGTCCACGTCCGGCTCGCGGCTCGTGACGGCGATCTTGGTGCGCTCGCCGGCCTCGCGGACCAGGTGCTTGATCTGGACGGTCCCCTCGTAGATCTCGGGCACCTCCAGCTCGAACAGTTTCTTCACCAGCTCGGGGTGGGACCGGGAGACGGTGATCTGCGGTTCCTTGGCCGACTTGCTCACGTCCACCACGTACAGGCGCATCCGCTCGCCGCGGGCGTAGCTCTCGCCGGGGACCTGCTCCTTGGGCGGCAGGTAGGCCTCTGCGTCGCCGACCTCGAAGATGACGTTCTTCTCCTCGTAGCGCTTCACGGAGCCGGTGAGCAGCTGGGCCTTCTTGTCGATGAAGTTGTTGTAGACCTTCTCGCGTTCGGCGTCGCGGACGCGCTGGATGATGACCTGCTTGGCGATCTGGGCGGAGATGCGGCCCAGCCATTCGGTCGGCTTGGGGATCTCCACCATGTCGCCCTCGACAAAGCTGTCGTCCAGCGCCTTGGCCTCTTCCAGGGAGATTTCCAGCGAGGGGTTCTCCACGTTCACGACGACGCTCTTGACGGCGAAGATCTCGATCTCGCCGAAGTTCTTATTCAACCGGGCGCGGATCTCTTCCTTGGTCTTGAAGTGTTTCTTGGCCGCGGCCACCATGGCGTCCTCAATGGCGTGCACGATGATGTCGGGGTCCAGGTTCTTTTCGCGGCTGACCTGCTCGATGGTCTGGATCAACAGATTTGCCATACGCGTCTCTCCGTTGGAATTATATCTTGATCTGAAGGCGGCAGGATTCCACCTCGGCGTAGCGGAACTCCTTCCGCTCCCCGCCCTCCAGGCTGATGGCGAAACCGCCGTCGTCGGCGCTCTCGAGGACACCGACCCACTTGCGCCGGCCCGACTCGTCCGCCCGGTTGGCCTTGACCTCCACCGGGTGCCCCAGGTTGGCCCGGTAGTGGGCCGGGACGTGCAGGCGCCGGTCCATGCCGGGGGAGGACACTTCCAGGACATACTTCACCCGGACCGGCTCCTCCACCTCCAGCAGGACGCTGGCCTCGCGGCTGACCCGCTCGCAGTCGCCCACCGTGACTCCGCCCGGCTTGTCGATGAAGATGCGGAGGAAGTTGCGGCGGCCGCTGGTGAGCCACTCCAGGTGGTACAACTCGACCCCGCAGGCGTCCGTCGCCTGCCGAACCACTTTCTGGAGAAGTTCCATGTCCATGCGCGTGCCCTCTCACTGTCACAAAAAAAGTGGGCCGAAGCCCACCGAAGCATGAGTATAGTCAAACGTCCTCCGATTATCAAGGGAATTTTACAGGAGTGAGAAGAATCGAAATTGCGGATTTCGGATTGCGGATTGGGGATTCAGCGCTTCGTGGATCGGGCCGATCAGTCGGATCCGGCCGATCGGTCCGACGCAGCCTCGACCAGCAGACGGGATCAGCCGGCCCCCGCCACAGACGCTAGATCCCCGAACCCCGCCAGCCCGCGGTCCCGCAGCAGGCGGGAGAGTTCGCGCCCTGACAGCCAGTCAAACTCGTACAGCACGGACAAGGCCGAAACTCCGGAACCGGGCGCGCCGGCGGGGCCGTGCCCCTCGAGCTCGGCGTAACCCAGGGCCCCGCCCGCCAGGTGATTGTACAGCTGGACGGCGTCTCCGCCGGAGGCGGGCACGCCCCCGGCGGCTTCGGCAAAACGGGCGCCGGGCGGAACTTCCACGGCCTGCGTGATCTGCAGCAGCCGCCGGGCGCCCGCCGGACGGCAGAAATAATCCACCCGGGAAAGGGGCGGCAGCCGGTCCGCCGGGACCCCGGCTTTGAATTGACGGTCGCCGCTCATCCAGAAGGCCAGGCAGCCTTCTCCGTCGCGCCACCAGTCCGCCGGCAGGGGTCCGAAGAACTCGTCGTGGAACGGCCGGCCCGCCGCGGCCGTGCTTCGCGGAGGAGCGATCTCCACCAGGCCGATCCCGGGCGTGGGCGCCTGGAGGATGGCCCAGGCGCCGAAGCAGGGCCCCTCCCCCCCGCCTCCGCCGTAGGACACCGCCTGGTCGACCCGCAGCGCCAGGGCCGCGCCGCCGGGTTCCAGCCGGATCCGCCGCCGCAGCTCGAACCGGACCGTCCGCCCCGCGACAGGCGCGTCAAAACGGGAGACCAGCCGAATGTCGTCCATTTCCCCGGAAGGCGCTTCCCGGAACGTCCCGGGATCGAGCTCCGGCGCACAGCGCCAGGCGCCACCCGACTCGAAGAGGCTCTGCGGCGCGTGCTCGGGGGCGATCCAGGTGCGCTGGCCGCCGGCGTTCCAGTCCGGCGCCCGGCCCGCGCGGGCCAGGTCCGGATGGGACCAGAGGCACGGCCGGCCGTCCAGCTCCACGGCCAGGACGCGCCCGCCCAGCTCCGGCACGACCAGGGCGCCGCCGCGGGGATGGCGCAGTCGCCAGGGCAGTCCACCGGCCTCGATGATCCGCTCCTGCAGGCGATCCATCCAGCGGGCCATGGTCCCCTCACGCCTTCTTGAAACTGGAGACGATCTTTTCCTCGAACCACTGGGAGGTGTTGGAGCGCACCATCTGCATCAGCGACACCGACGCCAGGTAGGTCTCGGGGAACCGGCGCACCTGCTGGTACAGGTTGACCAGGGCGTTGGAGTAGGCGTCGAGGTAGATGTTGTCGATCTGGGTGGGGTCGCCCATGACGATGAGCTTGGAGTCCTCGCCCAGGCGGGTGCCCAGGGTGCGCATCTGGAACGGGTTGGCGTTCTGCGCCTCGTCGAACAGGACGATGGAGCCGGAGAAGTCGGCGCCGCGGATGTCGGCCAGGTTCATCATCTCGATGACGCCCTCGTCCAGCAGCTTCTGGTATCCCTGCTCCTGGTCCAGAAAATCCGCCCCCACCAGCTTCTGGAGCTTCTCGGTGAAGGGGCGCATCCGCGGGATCAGCTTGCGCTTGACGTTGCCCGGCAGGTAGCCCAAGTCCTCGCCCAAGCGGGACTTGGTGATCACGGGCTTGACCAGCTTCACGGAGTCATACTTCTTGTGGAGGAACACCTTCTCGAGGGCCACGGCCATGGCCAGGTGCGTCTTGCCCGTGCCCGCCTTGCCCACCACCACCTGGACCTTGACGCCGTCGTCCATGGCCTGGGCGATGCAGACGGCCTGCTCGAAATTGTGGGTGTAGTTCTTCGTGTCGAGGACCTTCGGCCCCAGCCCCAGCGCCCGGATCTTCTCGTATTCCAGGAACTCCAGCCGGTTGCCGCGGCGGATGCCCAGTCCGATGTAACCGCCCTGCTCGTCGTTGAGGATGACGCCCTCGTTGAAGCGCAGGCGGAACCGGGCGATGCTCTCCAGGGCCCAGTCGGCGGGCCTTTTCCCGGAGAACAGCTCGTTGACCTCCTTCGGTTGCAGGACGATGGTCCGGAGCGGGTCGGTGGTCCCGGTCAGGCTCTCCTCGGTGATCTTGTCGTGGAGGTAGTCCTCGGAGCGCAGCCCCAGGGCGTGGCACTTGATCCGCAGGTTGCGGTCTTTGGTCACCAGGATGAGGTTCCAGCCGGGCAGCGACTGCTTGAGGCCCATCATGCCGGCCAGGAGGAAGTTGTCGGTGTAGCTCTTCTTCAGGTCGCCGGGGATCTCCGCCGAAGTCCCTCCCGGCAGGAAGAAGAGCACGCCGTCGTTGCCGTTGCGCACGCGCACGCCCTTGTCGGGGCTGTAGGATCCGGAGGTCAGGATCGTCTCCAGCTTCTGGGAGACGTCCCGGGCGTTGAAGCCGATGATGGGGTCGTTCTTCTTGCCGTCCAGCTCGTCCAGCACGCGCAGCGGGATCACCACCACGTGCTCCTGGAAGCGGAAGATGGAGGTGGGATCATGCAGCAGGACGTTGGTGTCCAGCACGAAGACTTTGCGGGTTTCTTCCAAAGCGGCGATCCCGCGGGAAACGGCGGCGGGCAGATCGGATGTCGATGGGTTCAAGATTACCTTCCCCCTCGAATTTGGGACTATTGTACCAAAGGCGGCACTGACAGGGAACCATCGGGAACGGATCCCGGATCCCCTCTGGCCTGTTGAATTTTCCTGACCGGTGGCAGAAAGTCAACCGTTCGCCATCTGACTTCGATGTTCCATGTTCGATGTTCGAAGTTCGATCGGTCCACCACGATCGGGCCTTGCGGGCTCACTTGTTCAATTCTTCCTTCACCAGGGCCGCGATCTCGTCGGCCAGGGCGTTCGCCCGGGCCACGGCGGCGTCGGCGGCCGCGCGGGTCTGCTCCACAAAGGCCTTGTCCTCGAGGCCCTTCAGGTTGATCAGCACGTTGTAGTATGCGCCCTCGGCCGCCGCCCGGCCCATCAGCCCGCCGACGCCGGCGTCGCTGATGGAGTTGCGGTTGCCGTGCCGGGCCATGTCGCGCGCCAGCTCCAACGCCGGCACGCAGCGCTGCAGCACGCCCAGCGGCACCAGCGTGGCGCCCTTGTTGGCGGCCTCCATGGCGGCGGCGCGGGCGGTTTTCTCCTCGTCGGTCTTCTTCGGCAGCTTCATGGCCGCCATGACCTCGTTGAAGGCGTCCGTGTCGCGGTCGATGTCGTAGAGGAACTCGTCCTTCAGGCGCTGGCCGTCGATGCCCACCCGCAGCATCAGCTCCCGGTGCGCCTCGTACCCCTTCTTGCCGGCCGTCAGGTTCGAGACCATGGCCGCCAGTCCCGCCGCCAGCGCGCCAGCCAGCGACGCCACCGAGCCGCCGCCGGGCGCCGGGGAATCCGTGGACAGCTCGTTGGCGAACTCCCGCAGGTTCATCCGCTGGAGGCGCGGCGGATTGTCAGCCTCCACCGAGTATTCGATGATCTTCTTCTGCGGGTCGAATGGCGTCAGGTCGGTCAGGCCCAGGGACTTCACCGCGATGTGGATCCGCTCCTCCTCCGGGACGCCGGTGGGTTTGCCCTGGCGCGCCAGGAAGAACGCGCCGGCGTCCAGCAGGGCCTGCTTGGGGATCAGGCCCACCAGCTCGCTGCCGGTGACCCGCAGGCCCCGCGCCTCGGCCTGCTTGCAGACCTCGACGAACACCTCGTGGACGGGCGAGATCTTGTAGTTGGTGAAGTTGATGGACAGCTGGGCGCAGCCGTACTGCTCGATGTACCAGCCGATGGCCTTCACCGACTTGAACTTGCCCGGGACGAACACCTTCTCGCCCCTCTCGTCCTTGACGGCGGCGCCCTTGGCGTCCTTCTTCAGCCGGCCCTTCTCGCGGATCTCCAGGGCGATGTCGTTGACCAGGGCGGCGTCGCGCGTGTTGAAGTTGATGTTGTAGGCGATCAGGAACTCCCGCGCGCCGATGACCGTGGCGCCGGCGCGGGCGTGGAACTTGGCCGGGCCGAAGTCGGGCTTCCACTCGGGATCCTTGAGCTTGTCCTCCAGCCCCTCGTACTCGCCGGCGCGGATGTCGGCCAGGTTCTGGCGCCGGGGGGTTGCCGCCGCCGCCTCGTAGAGATAGGCCGGGATCCCCAGCTCTTCGCCGACGCGCCGGCCCAGGCCGCGCGCGAGCTCGGCGCAGTCCGCCATGGTCACGCCGGACACGGGGACGAAGGGGCACACGTCGGTGGCGCCAATGCGGGGATGCGCGCCGTGGTGCTTGGACATGTCGATGAGCTCGGCCGCCTTGCGGATCCCCTGGAACGCTGCCTCGCTCACGGGGGCCGGTTCGCCGATAAGGGTGACCACGGTCCGGTTGGTGTCGGCGCCGGGATCCACGTCCAGCACCTTGACGCCCTTGACCGCGGCCATGGCGGCCACGATCTTGTCGATGAGGGCGCGGTCCCGCCCCTCGCTGAAGTTCGGCACGCATTCCACCAGCTGTTTCATGAGTTCGTCTCCCGATGATGAAGATAGTCGTCGCCCGCGGGTTCCGGACTGCCGCCGGCTCGGCCCGCGCCGGTCCCGCCGCCTCGCGCCGGGCATAAAAAAAGCCGTAACGGCGCTGGCGCGGGTACGGCTTAAAAAATGGCGGAGAGGGCGGGATTCGAACCCGCGGTAGAGTTACCCCTACACACGCTTTCCAAGCGTGCTCCTTCAACCACTCGGACACCTCTCCGCACCGGTTGAAGTTCCAAAAGTCGAAAAAACGGCCCTTCCGGGCAAGAAGGGGGATTATACCGGAAGAAAAACGGATTTCAACGCATTTTTTTCGGAACGCCGGCGCCCGCGTCCGTTTGTTTGGGTGACTTCTTCGAAGGAGGCACTCATGACAACGAGAGAGGAGTCACTGGCCAGCTTGCGGCGTGCCCTCGGCCGGCCGGACGCGGCCTTCCGCGAGGGGCAGTGGGAATGCATCGCCGCCGTCCTGGAGCGGGGCCGCCTGCTGGTGGTCGAGCGGACCGGCTGGGGCAAGAGCATGGTTTACTTCGTGGCGACCCGCCTGCTGCGGAACTCGGGGGCGGGCACGACCCTGCTCGTCTCCCCCCTGCTGGCCCTCATGCGGAACCAGATCGCCGCCGCGCAAAGGCTCGGGATTCGCGCGGAAACCATCAACTCCAGCAACGTGGAGGACTGGGGCCGGATCGAGGGGATGCTCCGCCAGGATCAGGTCGATCTGCTGCTGATATCCCCCGAGCGTTTGGCCAACGACACGTTCCGCTCCGGCATCCTGCCCCGGCTGATTCCCCGGACGGGTTTGTTCGTGGTGGACGAGGCGCATTGCATCTCCGACTGGGGTCACGATTTCCGCCCGGATTACCGGAGGCTGGTGCGGATCCTCGAGCTGTTGCCCGCCAGCGTGCCGGTGCTGGCCACCACCGCCACGGCCAACGACCGCGTTGTCGCGGACGTCGCCGCCCAGTTGGGGAACCTCCGCATCCACCGGGGCACCTGGGCCGGAGCGGAGGAGGAACTCCGGCGGCGCCCCCACGTGCCGGTGTTCGTCCGGCTTGGCGAAGGCGTGCCGGCCGGCAACCGGGAACTGCTGACGCTCGGCGCCATCCCCTTCCCGCCCTCCCCCTGGACGACACCTCTCGCTGAACTATTATCGTCGGCCGGCACGGAGTCCACGTCATCTCCCAATCCATCCCGGCAACGCACCCTCTTCGACTCCCTGGGGCACGATCCTGAGTCTACCATCAGCGGACAATCACCAGCTGATCCCAAATCTAGCGTGTCTTGAAGCAGACTACAATCCGGCGTCGCCCAGCAGCTTGTAGACCTGGGCGGAAGCATCCTGGCCCTCGGCCACCCTTTTTCCGTCCGGCGAGTAGATGATGAAGTGGGGGATGCTGTGGAGGCCGTACTGGCGGGCCACCGGAGAATTCCAGTCGATCCCCTGCACCGCGGGGCGGTTGATGTCCACCCGGACCACCACCAGGTCCTCCCGCCGGGCGTCCAGTTTCTCCAGCCGCGGCCCGACCTGCCGGCAGGGCCCGCAAAAGTCACTGTAGAAATCGAACACCACCGTCTTCCCCTTTACCAGGTGCCGCTCGATGTCCACCGCCTCCCCGCGGGTGATGGGGGCGGCCGACGCCGGTTCGGGGGCCGGCGGACCGGCGGTTTCCCTTGCGGCCGCGGGATTCTTGGCCACCTGCGGCAATTCCTGGGAAGAGATCTTGCGCCGGCTCTTCGTGTACGCCAGGGCGTCCAGTCCCGGATCGCCCGGGCGATAGCCGTGCGCCGTCACGTATTGCAGGAACTCCAGGACCGCCCCGACTTTCCGCAGGTCATTGTCGATCGAAGCCTGCTGCAGGGAGGAAGCCCGGGAGCGCCGGCCCTCCAGGCCCGCGCGGTCGGCCTCCGCCTGCTCGATGGCTTGCTGGACGAACGCCGGGTCCCCCAGCTGCTGCGGGGTGAACTCCGGCACCTGGTATGCCGCGGTGACCCAGGCCGCCAGCGACGCGACGATCACCAGCGCGCCGGCCGGTGCACGTTTGGCCCCATCCCTCATGTCGATGCTCCTCGCGTCAAATTCCAGAGCGAATCAATTTCCCTGTTTGCCAGAGGGCGTCATGATTTCACCCCCCGTCCTTTCCACCCTCAGGGCCTCTCCCGAAGAAGCTCCAGCTCCCGGGCGGAGAACCGGTTCATCCAGTAGGAATAGTCATAGGGAGTCCCGGCATCTTCCAGGGCGGATCGGTCGCCCCGGCGGGCGCGGGCCATGGCCCTCAGGTAGCGGGCGATGGTGTCACCCTCCGGACGCCCGGTTCCTGACGATTTCCCGGCGGTTGAAACCTCGCCGGCCACGGCGGCAAAATAATCCGTGAAGGCATCGAGCGGCTCCGCCCGGCCCGCGCCGGCCAGCTCGCGCGTCCGCTGGAGGGCCAAACGGGCATTGGCCTGGGCGGCGGCCGGATCCCCCAGCAGTTCCCGGCACAGCCCCAGGAGCCAGTACGATTCCAGCGAATTGCGGTTGCGGGAAAGCCAGGATTCCAGGTGGCCTGCCGCCCGGCGATAATCCCCCACGGCGAACGCCATTTCCGCCGCCGAAAAGACCAGGAGCGGGTGCGGTGCGCGCCCGTTTTCCCTTTCCAGCAGCGCCGAGGCCTCCTGCAGGTTTCCGCGGCCGGCCGTCCACCAGGCGTCCCCGATCAGGACGAACTCGCGGGGGGCGTAGATCTGCCGGAGCCCCTCGTGCGCCTCGTCGGCCGCCCGCGAGTTGCCGGTCATGGCCGCCAGGACGATCTGGTTGACGAACGGCACGGGATTGAACGGATTGATCCCTCTCGCCTGCCGGTAGCTATCCAGGGCTTCGTCGATCCGGCCGAGCCGCGCCCGCTCGGTCGCCCTCAGGATGTAGGGCGCATCCAGGCCGCTGGGCTTGAGCTCGATGACGCGGCGGACCTGCTCGGAGGCCGCGGCCCAGTCGTACCGGTACTCGGACAGTCGGGCCAGCATCATGTGCAGGCCTGCGTCCTGGCTGTCCCGGCGGAGCCCTTCCCGCAGGCAGTGCTCGCACTCCCTCAGGTAGCGCGGATCGTCGCTCACGCCGAGGTTCGGGTAGTTGAGGTACGCCTCGGCCAGGGCGGCATAGGCGGGGACGAAGTCCGGCTCCATCTCGACGCAGCCGGCCAGCAGGCGCGCGGCTTCATCCAGTTTGTCCGATTCCCTCCGCCGCACCAGGACCAGGCCGCGGGTGTAATTGTCGAACACCTCGCGCCCGGGGAACCGGATTGTTTCCGCCTGGACGTACACGCCGGCGACCGACGCGACGTTGGACGCGGTCTTCCCGGTGAGGGCATAGAAGTCATCCGGCGGTCCCTTCACGGTGCCGGTCCACAGGACCGACGAATCGGATCCGTCCAGCACCCGGGCCGTGATCTTCAGCGCCGCGTCGGTCCGGACCATCTCGCCGTCCAATATGTAGCGCACCTCCTGCTCCCGCCGGACCTGCTCGGCCAGCTCCCGGCTGCGCTCGGGGGAGATGCCCGGGAAATAGAGCACCTTCAGCCGCAGCGAGCCTCCCAGCGCGGAAACCAGCTCTCCGGTGGCCATGTCGGCCATCCACCGGCTTTTTTCGTCGCCGGCCGACCGGACGGGCAAGACCAGCATGCGGACCGCCTCGGACCGGGAAGCCGGCCGGAAGCGCCAGCCCAGCCACCCCAGACCCGCCAGCAGCACGAGGACGGCGACGGCCCCCAGCGTCCGCCGATACCGGAGCGTCCAGCGGATCCGCCCCGCCGGCCGGATCACCAGAGTGCCCGCGGTCTCGGGCACGGGGGCGCCGGCGATCCCGCAGAGACGGGCCAAGAGTTCATCCGCGGATTGGAACCGCTTTGCCGGATCTTTCTCCAGCAGCCTCATCACGGCGGCTTTCAGGCTGTCCGGCAGACCGGCGTCGGGGGGCGCGGGCCTGGGCGGGGAATGGATGATGGACACCACGGTGTGGATCGGCGTGTCCCGCTCGAAGGGGGCCTGTCCGGTGAGCAGTTCGTAGAAGATGATCCCCAGGGAGAAAAGGTCGCTGCGCTCGTCCAGCGCCCGGCCCTGGGCCTGCTCGGGGGAGATGTAGGCCAAGGTGCCCATCACGGTCCCCGTCTCGGTCAGGCGCTCGCCGGTCGCGGTGCCGAGCAGGGACGTCCCCTGCAGGAGCTTGGCCAGGCCGAAGTCCACCAGCTTGACCTCGCCGGCGGGAGTGACCAGGATGTTGTCCGGCTTCAGATCCCGGTGCAGCACGCCGCACCCGTGGGCATACCGGACGGCCTCCACGATCTGGATCATGAGGGCGATCCTGGCATCGAGCGGCGGCTGCTTCCCGGCCACGTGCCGGGACAGGGTGAGGCCCTCAATGAATTCCATGACGATGAGCGGCCGCCCCTGGTACTCGTCCACCCGGTAGATCTTGGCAACGTTGGGATGGTTCATCGCCGACAGGGTGCGCGCCTCCAGGAGGAGTCGCTTGCGGGATGTCCGTTCGGACAAGGAATCCTCGGACAGGATCTTGAGGGCGACCGTCCGGCGGAGGTGGACGTCCTCCGCCCGGTAGACGGCGCTCTGCCCGCCCCGGCCCAGCCGGCCGGTGATCGCGTAGCCGCAAACGGTCCGGCCTGTCAGATCTTCCATCGGCATCCCTCGATGCCGGAATTATAGCTCAGGAGAGCCGCCGGGCAATCCGGAATGTTGCCGCAATCCCCGTTGCCGGCGACCCGCCGCGGGTTCGGGGCACGTCCCCGGCCGCAATAAAAAAACCCCGGCGGACCGGCCGGGGTTTTCCGGAAAAATGGAGGAACGATCACTTCGGCCGGGCAGTGATGAAGCCGGCGATCCTGTTATAGACGGAATCGGGCAGGATGCCCCGGCTTTTCAGATCGGTCTTGTTGGCGTAGGGCCGCCCGGCGACGATCTTGGCCGCGAAGTCGGTGCTGATTCCGGGCAGGAGTTTCAGCTGCTCCTCGGTGGCGGTGTTGATATCGAGCATGTCCTCATCGCCCGGCCTGAAGACCTTTTCGACCGCCTTGCCGGCCTCCGTGACGCCCTTCGAAGTGGCCTCGACGGTTTTCCCCGTAGCTTTGGCGGTTTCCTTGGCGGCTGTGGCGGCCGCCTTCCCGGTCGCCTCGCCCGCCTCCTTGGCCCCGGAGGCGGCGGCATCCGCCGCTTTGGTCGCGGCCTTGGCAGTGCCCTTCGCCGCCGTCTGGGTCGCTTTCCCCGTCGCTTTCGCGGCGTCCTTGGTCCCGGCGGCGGTGGCGTCCGCCGCTTTCTCCACGGCCTTGGCGGTATCCTTGGTCCCGGTCTTGGCGGCGTCGGCGGCCTTCTCCGTGGTCTTGGCCGGGGTCTTCGTCTCGGTCTTGGCTGGATCGTCCATGGCCAGGCCCAGTCCCGCCAGGAGAATCAACAGGAAGCCGATCGAAAGCAGGCGATGCCGAATTTCACTCATATGCGGACCTCCTCACGTGATTGTCAGTGCACTGAAACGTCCCCCGAAGCACGGGGGAATTGTATCAGAATTGCCGTCTCCACAGGGAGGTCATTTTCCTCCGGGCCATCACCCGGGAGGTCGGCCCGCCCCAGAGACCCCGGCCGATGGACGCGGCGGCTTCGACACGGATTCAGGCCCCTTTGAACCGGGTCTGAACTCAATGGAACATGCCCCTCTTCTTCCGGAGCGGGCCTCACCAGCGGCCGCGCAACGTCCGCGCGATCCGGGCCTGGTCCCACCGGGACGGCTCCCACTCCGAGAGCTCGCCTGAGGTCAGCGTCCATATGATGGCCTGCCCGCCGGCACCCGGCAGCAGAACCACTGTGCCGATGATCGGGATGTCCGTCTTGTCGGGGAGGATCTGGTCGTAGTAGAAATCCACGGCATACGCCCCCGGGAACCAACCGTCCCAGGATTCCACCCGCTGGATCCCAAAGCCGGGGAGGTCCCGCGCCATCGGCCCCATCAGCCCGCGCAGCAGCTCCTTTCGCCCGCCGGGCGGGCAGGGCGCGACCGAGAGCCGCAACTCCGTTCCGAAGGGCGAGCGGGACCGCCGCCGGAATGAAGCCAGGCAGCCGGTCGGCGGCGCTTCCGACACCTCCCAGATCGCGGGGACCTTCACCGATGCGGGCAGGCCGGCCACGGTCCGGGGCACCATCCAGCCGGACCGGGTCTGGTCCGCGCCCACCCACAGTAGGATGATTCCCGCTCCCACGGCGATCACCCGGCGGGCCCGGCGCCCGACCAGCGGCAGTGGCGCGGGGGGGGGCTCCGGTCCGGCCGGATTTTCCGCCACCAGCGCCGGTTCAATCCTCTGCCGCACCGCCAGGATCAGGAGCAGGAAGGTTCCCAGCCCGACCAGGCCGGCCGTGCCCATCAATCCCGTGGAGCGGAGCCAAGGTTCCCGCGCCGGCCAGAGGACCGCGGCCACGCTGTAGGCCGCGAAGGCAGCCAGAGCCCCGGCGGCCCAGCGCAGGGCCGGGGTGCCCCGGCGGTTGGTGACGGCCAGCACCAGCAGGAGAGCGGGAAGGCTGTAAATGAAGTAGGCGGCCAGGACATTGGCGTCGAGCTCGGTCGATTCCCGGAAGGGCGTCAGCAGGATCTCCACCCGGCCCGTGAGGAATGGCAGCGTCAACTGGGCCTTGGAGAACGAGGCGAGGCCGGTGGCGAAACTCATGACCAGGAAAGTGAGGGCGGCCGGTTTGGCGGGCGAGTCCGCCAGCCGGCGCTGGAGCCACGCCGCCAGCAGCGCCACGACTCCCAGGGCGAGGATGCCCCGGAACAGGATCCAGATGTCGGGCAGGTCCGGGCTCAGGGGCAGCGTCCGGACCGGACTGCCCGAGTACAAGGTCGCCAGACGCGCGTCCAGGTCCGCCCACAGCGCCCGCCACGAGCCCGCCGCCACGAACCGGTCCAGCGCGGCCAGCGGCAGGGTGAATAGGGCGCCGGCGCTGAACGCCGCGAACAACCGGCCGGCCGGCACCGGCAGCTCCTTGAACTGCCGGCCGGCGTAGACGTACAGGAAATAGGGCAGCCCGACATCCACGATCCCCCGGAAAAGAGAGAGGAAGACTTCGTCCACCACCCTGGAATCGCCCATGGCCGCCCGGGCATGGAGGTTCAAAAGCACGAAGAGCAGCACGGCACCGTAGAGCGGGATCCGGCCCTCCTGGGGCCAGTGGGGGGTGCCGCGGCCGCTGAACTTCAGCCCCACCACGTGGGTCAGCCAGAGCACCCACACCGTGATCAGGAACAGGATGGTCGCGGAGTGGGTCCCCGAACGGGTGAAGCTGAAGAACTCGAACTGGTACTCATAAATCAGGAACCACGCCAGAAAGGTCTTGAAGAGAAGCGACACCAGCAGTTCGCTGGTCAGCCTCCGCACCGCCATCAGCCAGCCCAGAGCGACCACGTCGAACAGGAAGACCCACTTCAGCCAGTCCGCCGTGAACGAACGCAGGGGTTTGGACCAGATCCACGGCGTGGCCTGATGGTAGAGGGCGGTGCACAACCTCTCTATCCAAGTGATGCGCACGAGCAGCGGGAGGCCGGTCAGGGTCTCCGACCACGTCAGCAGCGCCCCGCCCAGGATGAAGAGGATGATCAACGGGGCGAGATACCGCAGTGGGATCAGCTCCTGGAAGGTCGAAGTCAGGATTTTCGCATGCTTGATCAGCTTGAAGATGACCCCGATGCCGATGAAGTACCACACCGGCCACAGGTAGGCGCTCCACAGCCCGATGAGGGGATAGATCGATCCGGCCAGCCGCGTCAGGCCGCCCCGGCCCGCCAGGGAGAGGAGAAAGACCCCACAGACAGCGGACAGGAGCAGGACGACGGCGGTGACCGACAGCCCCGCCGGCGCCTCTCCCGAGGCGGCGGGTGGAGATTTCCACCAGCCGGAAAACCACCACAGCAGCAAGCCGAGCACCCAGCCGGCGGCTAGTCCCACCGGAAGCCGTGTACCCGGCAGGCCGTTGCCGAGGGGGGAGAAGACGAAGACGGACAAGCCCGCCATCATCCCCGCCAGGCTGCAGAAGGCGAGACCCCGCCAGGCCTCCCCGCCCCTTTCCGCCGGGATCCGCCGCTGCCCCACGAAGGCGGCCGCCCCGATGGCCAGGGCCAGGGTCAGGTTCCAGACGGAACGCGGCAGGCAGGTCGCCGTCGCCCCGAACAGGTAGGCGAAGCAGGCGGCGGCGAGCAGGAGCGCCGGACGGTTCGACACCGACGCGCCGCCCAGGAGACACCCCCAACCGAACGCAAAGCTCGCGATCCAGAGCAGCACGGACCAGGCGGCGACCAGGACCATCTGTTCCCCGGACCCCTGTACCCACACGCCGGGCACCGGCCACATCATGGCGAGGGGGAGCAGCACTGCCAGCATCACCGTCAGAACGAAGATCACCCGCAGCAGGACGATGCCGTGGCGGGGCAGCTCCTCCCACTCGTGAAGGTCTTTCGAATAATCCCGCCAGTAGAAGCGTGCCAGAGCCGTCTGGAGCGCCTTCCACCGGCGCGACGACTGGACCGTCTGCCAGAACCGGACGAGGCCCAACCGGCTGAGGATCGGGAGGATCCACTGTTTGATCCGTTCCCCCCAGCGTGGCAGGAACGGAAAGAGGCACATCAGGAAGTTGCCGAACTTGCGGATGGATCCGATGATCTGGCTGACGTCCATCCCTGGCATCCCCCTTTGTTATTTCGGGGCGGCAACGGACGGGGAGCCTGGGGGCGATCCCTCCGGGACGCCGGGTCGGCCCTTCGTTCAGCGGCCGGGCTTCTTCTCCAGCATCTCCTTCAGGACGGACTCCACCAGGGCCCGGACGGCCTGCCGGTCGGGCACGTCTCCTCCCGTCGGCTTGGCGGCGGGCCCGCCGGCGGTCCGGGCCCGCTCGAACTGGATCGGCCGGTTGCCGAAGGCCAGGCGCTTGATGTTCATCAGGTGCCGGGCCGTGACGTTGTCGGACGTGCTGTTGTTGCCCCAGCTGCCGCAGCCGAGGGTCAGCGACGGGGTCAGGCCGGTGGAGAAACCGATGGCGCCGTGGGTCCCGGGCGTGTTCACGAGGATGCGGAAGGCGGGTTTCTCCAGGGCGAACTTCATGATCACGTCATGGTCGTTGGAGTGGATCACCATGGAATGGCCGAGGCCGCCGAAGCTCAAGATCTCGATGCACTTCTCGCAACCGGCCAGCCAGCCGTCCACCACGTAGAAAGCCAGCACCGGGGAGAGCTTTTCGACGGACAGGGGTGCCGCCGGGCCGACCCTCTCCAGCTCCACGACCAGGGCCGGCGTGTCCTGGGGCACGGTGAAACCCGCCTGGGAGGCGATCACGGCGGCGTCGCGGCCGACCACCCTGGGATTGAGCCGACCGTCCCGGACCATGTACGATTCCAGTTTCTTCCGCTCCTCGGGCGAGCAGAAGTGGGCGCCCCGGGCCAGGAATTCGGCCCGGACCTTGTCCACCAGCGGGCGGTCCACCACCACGGCCTGCTCCGAGGCACACACCGTGCCGTTGTCGAAGCATTTGCCCGCCAGTACCTTCTGAACGGCGTCGGCCGGCTCGGCGGTCCGCTCGATGAAAGCGGGCACGTTTCCCGGGCCCACGCCGAAGGCCGGCTTGCCGGAACTATAGGCCGCCTTGACCAGCCCGTGCCCCCCCGTGGCGAGGATGACCGCGGTGATCGGGTGGCGCATCAGTTCCTCTGTGGCGGCCATGGTGGGGTGTTCGAGGCAGCCGATGATGCCTTCGGGCGCGCCGGCCAGGACCGCCGCGGCATGCAGGATCTCGGCGGTCTTCAGGATGCAGTCCCGGGCGGCGGGGTGCGGGGAGAAGACGATGCCGTTGCGCGCCTTCAGGGAAATCAAGGCCTTGTAGATGGTGGTGCTGGTGGGGTTGGTGGACGGGATGATGCCCGCCACCACGCCCATCGGCACGGCAATCTCGTGGACTTGGGCCGCCTCGTCGACGCGAATCACGCCGACGGTCCGGAGGGAGCGGATGTCCTCCCAGATTTCCCGCGCGGCGAAGGTGTTCTTGAAGGTCTTGTCCTCCACGCGGCCGAAACCGGTTTCAGCCACCGCCAGCTCCGCCAGCTCCCGGGCGTGGGCAAGGGCCTCCCGCGAGATGGACTCCACCACCCGGTCCACCTGCTCCTGGGTGAATCCGGCGAAAACCTTCTGGGCCTCCGCCGCTTGCCGCAGCAGGTCCCGGGCCTCCTGCACCGACATCAGGTCCTGATCCAGTTCCATGGTCTGCTCCCTCGATCGTCTGACAGGTATCGACTCTGCAATCGTACTCGTGCTCGTAATCGTAATCGTAATCGTGCTCGTAATCCTAATCGCAAACTCAGAAAAATACAACAGTCCGGGAAAGGATTCAGTCGGAATCAGGGGACGGGATGCTGGGTGCAGAATCGGAAGGAAGGATCGAGTACGAGCACGAGTACGATTACGATTACGAGCACGAGCTAAGGGGTGTACTCACGGAGCAGCTCGACCATGTCCCGGTCGATCTCCACGCGGGCCCGGCTCAGGATGGTGTTCAGCAGGATCACCACCCGGTCCCGGGGCCGTACCGCCTCGATCCGCCCCTCGAGGCCCTCGAAGAGCCCCTCCTGGATCCGCACGGGATCGCCCGGCTCGAGGGGTTTCTCTTCCACCAGGTAGCCCCTCTCGCCCATCCGTTCCCGGAGCGATTCCAGAATCGCCTGGTCCACTGGAATCGGCCGCTCGTTGGACGAGACCACCTTGTTGACCCCCTCCAGGTGATTGATGGTATACAGCCACCGCCGGGCGTCGAACCGGGCGAAAAGATAGCAGGGGAAAAGGGGACGGAGCTGGTTCCGTCGGCGGACGCGGCAATAGATCAGCGGCAGAAAAGTCTCGATCTCCAGCTGGAGCAGTTTCAGGTCGGCGTAATGCTCCTTCTGCTTCCTCGTGTATATCGCGTACCAGCAAGCGCCGGAATCGGTTTCCAAGGCTTTCTCTCCGGAGGTGTCGGCCACACGGGGTTTCGGCAGCCTTCATTTAATTATACGGACATCGCCGGGAAATCAGAATAGCTTTTTTCCACTTCACAAATGTTGGTTTTTTATTGCTACGCTTTATCAATTCATGTATAAACATTTGAAAATCGAAAGCGGATGAGAGCGATGCCGAATGTCGGCGAGACCCTGAAGCAACGGCGACTCGAGCGCAACCTCTCGATCGACGAGGTGGCGGAAGCCACGAAGATCGGCGTCTTCTTCCTGCAGGCGCTGGAATCCAACGAGTTCAAGAAGCTCCCCCGGGGCGCCTTCCCCAAGATGTTCGTCCGCTCCTACGCCCGCTACCTGGGCTTGGACGACGACAAAATCGTACAGATGTTCTACGAACAGATTGCCGCCGCCGAGGCGGTTCCCGAATCGTTTGCGGCCGTGTCCGCGCCGACTTCGAGGAGCATGAGAAAGAGCCGACGGACCGTCCAGTTGATCGCCGCGCTCGCGATCCTGCTGGCGCTGTCCGTCAGCGCCTACCTGGTCTACCAGGCCCAGGAGCGCGGCGGAGAGGAAGGTGATTCCTCCTCCCAGGCCGCGCCCAAGCCGCCGCCGCGCTGGACACCGCCCGAGCCGAAGCCCGCCCAAGCGGGGACCCCCGCGCAGGGTGCCGTCGCGCCCGAAGGGACACCGGGGCAGCCCCAGTCCTCCGACGACGCCGCTTCCCTCGGCCCGGCCGGCTTCGGCCTGAGGCTGCAGGCCCACGACTACTGCTGGGTCCGGATCACCCGGGGCGAGAGCGAGCAGTACGACTTCATCCTGAAGCCCGGCGACAGCTTCGCGCGCGATTTCGGCGGCGAGATCTCCATGAAGCTGGGGAACGCCGGCGGGGTGAACCTGTTCCTCAACGGTCAGCCGGCCGTGCCGCTGGGCCAGCGCGGCGAGGTCGTGACGGTGGCCTTGTCCCGCGACAACATCCCGCAATACCTTTCGAAGGCCGAGGAGCCGTAAGGCATGAATCCCCTCCTGAACGCCATCAAGAGCGGGGCGGCGCCCAAGATGGTGAAGATTGCCGTGGCCAAGGCCGCCCTGCCGCTGCCTCCGGAAATCCTGGTGGAAGCCCAGGTCATCCTGGTCCGGGACCCCGATCCGGAGGTCCAAACCGCCGCGACCGAAGCCCTTCGTGCCACGCCCGACGAGGACCTCGGCATCCTGTTGGAGAACAAGGACCTGGCGCCGGACGTGCTGGAATTTTGCGCCGTCTTCCTCAAGGACAAGCCGGTCCTGCTGGAAAAGATCATCATCAATCCCGCCACTCCCAACCGGGCCATCGCCGCCGTCTCGCCGTCCGTGTCCCAGTCGCTGGCCGAGCTGATCATCAGCAGCCAGGTCCGCCTGATCGAGGAACCGGGGATCATCGCCGCCCTGCGGCAGAACCCGAACCTCAGCCCCGGCAACCGGCAGCGGCTGGAGGAGATCGAACACGACTTCCTGGGGGCGCCGCCCCAGCTGATCGAGGCCCCGGCCGCCGCGCAGGAAGCGGCGCCCGAACCGCTCCTGACGCCCGAGGAGGAGGCCGCCGAGGCCCAGGCCGAGTCCGTCCCGTCCAAGGCCGAGGAGGAGTACATCGAGCAGATCGCGGAAGGCGATCCCGAAAAGCTGACGCTTTACCAGAAGATCAGCCGGCTGACAGTGAGCGGCAAGGTCAAAGTGGCCTTGCTGGGCAAGCGCGAGGAGCGCGGCCTGCTGATCCGGGACTCCAACCGTCTGGTCGCCGTGGCGGTGATGTGCAGCCCGAAGCTGACCGAGACCGAGGTGGAGATTTTCAGCCAGTTGCGAAACGTTCCCGACGAGGTGCTCCGCCTCATCGGCACCAGCCAGATCTACACCAAGAATTACCGCATCTGCCTGAACCTGATCAAGAATCCCAAGGCGCCCACCCGGGTCACCGTGCCCTTGATGAACCGCCTGACCACCATGGACCTGAAACTGCTGCTGCGCGAGCGGTCTATCCCGGCGCCCATCATCCAGCAGGCCAAGCGGATGATCAGCAAGCGCACCGTCTGATCCCCATTGCCCGGGAAGTCAAATCAGCCTCGCCTAAAGGCGAGGGATTGATTCCCATCGAGGGACATTCAACTCGTCGGCTACTCTCCTAATAATCCCAAACTTTCCCAGCATGCAGATCACCGGAAACGGGTGCCGAACAGTGACAACGGGTGCCGAACAGAGCCAGAATCAGTCTAATGTGGCTATGTCATATGGATAGAGAGCCAGGCTCTGTCACGAATATTAATAGAGAGCCAGGCTCTGTCACGAAAGATAAAGAGCCGGGCTCTGCCACGAAGTGTGCGGCAGTCCCCAGAACGAAGAGAAATGCGGTCAACGCGGGGACAATTATCCATGGAGAATAGAATCTCCCCAGAGTGCTATGCTCTAACTGGTAAAGACCAGGGTCGGATCGAGCCGATTGTCAGCGACTGGGGAGCATGGCGATACTCTCGCTGCTTTTTCGATAATGGTTCAGAGATGGCCATAGGGTGAAACGGGTTTGGCCGGCGGATCCAGGGAACCGGCCATCTTGCCGATCCGTTGGCGAGGGGAGGGTCGTTACTGTGTTGGCAGTACGGGCGGGGCCGCTTCTTTCAGAATGTGACGGAGCCTGGCACGATGTCAGAATATGAAACTATGACAGAAGGTGACGGAGCTTGGCGCCATCACCTGGCACCATCACAGCAGACATCTACACAGCTGCACCGGCATAGCAAGCAGTTTCCATTTAGAGACTCGTCCTTCTTCAAGGGCAGAGCATCTCAGTGTGAGTCTGCTGATTGGATACAGGAAGTAGAATCGGACGTCAGGCATCTTCTTTGAAAAGATGCCAGGCACGGGACGGGAAGCCGGGGAGACCCTCCGGCTTTTCAATTTGACTTGACGCGGGCAAGTTGTTTACAATGAAGTGACTCTTGGAAAGGATCGGCTGGATGGTGAAACGAGTCGGATGCCTCTTGTTGATCGTGGCCGCGTGCGGCGCCGTGCTCCATGCGGAGAAGTTCTATTCCTACACCGACCGCAACGGCTTCCTGGTGTTCTGCAACCACCTGCCCCGCCAGGGCGAGAAGTCCGACGTCAAGGAATTCGAGATCGACCGCGCACAGGACCGGCCGGACCTGATCCAGTTCGACGAGAGCCGCTACAACGACTTTGACGCGCTCATCTCGAAGCACTGCGACGCCATGGGCGTCGACTTCAACCTCGTCAAGGCGCTGATCCTCGTAGAGTCGAATTTCAATCCGAAAGCCCGCTCCCCCAAGGGGGCCATGGGCCTGATGCAACTGATGCCCGACACCGCCCGCCGCTACGATGTCGCCTCCCCCTACGACCCCGACGAGAACATCCGCGGCGGCGTAAGCTACCTCCGCGACCTCATCGGGATGTTCGACGGCAACGTGGAGCTCATCCTGGCCGCATACAACGCCGGCGAGAACCTGGTCAGGAAGATCCAGCGCGTGCCGAGCTATAAGGAAACCGTCAAATACGTCGCCAACATTCTGAAGATCTTCGGCAAGGCCCGGACCCGGGTCTCCGATGACCTGATCGTGTACACACCGGGCTCCCGCTTCTTCCGGTTCTACGACGAGAACGGCACTCTGACCTTCACCAACATCGACCCGCCGGCCAACGCCAAGCCCGCCAACAAGTAGGCCGGTCCATCCCAAACATGCGACAGCCTCTTCATACAGACCTCGGGGGATAAACCATGTGCGGCATCATCGGCTACATCGGCGACCAACCGGCGATCCCCATCCTCCTGGAGGGCCTGAAGCGGCTGGAGTACCGGGGCTATGACTCGTGCGGCGTCGCCGTGCTCGGGGACGGCCAGCCCCTCTGCATCAAGACCCAGGGCAAGATCGCCAACCTCCAGGGCCGGCTCAATTCCGTGCAGACTTCCGCAGCCATGGGCATCGGCCACACCCGCTGGGCCACCCACGGCCGTCCCAGCGAGGCCAATGCGCATCCGCACACGGACTGCCACGGGCGGATCTACCTCATCCACAACGGCATCATCGAGAATTACAGCCAGCTCCAGCGCGAACTGGCACGGAAGGGGCATTCGTTCCGCTCCGAGACCGACACCGAGGTGCTGGCGCACCTGGTCGAGGAGAACTACCAAGGCGACATCCTGCAGGCCGTCGCCCGGAGCATCGAGCGGGTGACCGGCACCTTCGGCCTCGCCGTGTTCCACCGCGACGAATCGGACCGGATCGTCCTGGCCCGACGTGGCTCCCCGTTGGTGATCGGCGTGGGCAAGGGCGAGATGCTCGCGGCGAGCGACGTCTCCGCCATCCTCCGCCACACCGACCAGGTGATCTATCTGGACGACAACGAGATCGCGGCGATCCGCAAGAACGACTTCCGGATCATGTCCCTGAGCGACGAGGTGGTGGAGCGGGCGCCCGAAACGGTCGAGTGGCAGGCCGAGGACACTGAGAAGAACGGCTTCCCCCACTTCATGCTGAAGGAGATTTTCGAGCAGCCGGACACCGTCATCAATGCCATCCGCGGCCGCATCCTGCCCGAGGAGGGCGTCAGCAAGCTGGGCGGGCTGGAATCGGTGCTGGCCGACCTCAAGCGGATGAAGCGGCTCGTCCTCATCTCCTGCGGGACCTCCTACCACGCCGGGCTGCTGGGGCGCTACATCTTCGAAAAGCTGACCGACGTCACCGTGGACGTCGAGATCGCCAGCGAGTTCCGCTACCGCAACATCCACCTCGCCCCGGGCACGGTGGTCCTGGCGATCAGCCAGTCCGGCGAGACGGCCGACACCATCGCCGCCGTGAGGGAGGCCCGCCGCAAGGGCGCGCTGGCCCTGGGGATGGTCAACGTGGTCGGCTCCACCATCGCGCGGGAGACGCAAGCCGGGATTTACAACCACGCCGGCCCCGAGATCGGGGTGGCCTCCACCAAGATCTTCACCTCCCAGGTGGTTATCCTGTGCCTGCTGGCCCTGCTGGCCGGGCGGTTCAAGAAGCTGTCGATGAACGACGGGATGCAGATCCTGAACGCCCTGCAGCAGCTGCCCGACCAGGTCCGGTCGATCCTGGACCGGGCGGAGGAGATCCGTTCGATCGCCAAGGACTATTACACCTACCGTTCCTTCCTCTACCTGGGCCGCCTCTTCAACTACCCCACCGCCCTCGAGGGGGCCCTGAAGCTGAAGGAAGTCAGCTACTGCCACGCCGAGGGATACCCGGCCGGCGAGATGAAGCACGGGCCCATCGCCCTGATCTCCCCGGAGTGCCCGGTGATGGCCCTCTGCCCGCAGGACAGCGCCTACGAGAAGATGATCAGCAACATCAAGGAAGTGGAAGCCCGGGGCGCCCGGATCATCGCCGTCGGGACGGAGGGCGACACCCGGCTGCCGGAGCTGGCCACCCACTTCATCGGCGTCCCCCCGAGCATCGAGATCCTGAACCCGGTCCTTTGCAACATCCCCCAGCAGCTGTTTGCCTACTATTGCGCCCTCTATCGGGGGTGCGAGATCGACAAGCCCCGGAATCTGGCCAAAAGCGTGACCGTCGAATGAAACCAGACATCGCCCCCGAACCATCGGAAGTCAAGGGAGTGATCCTGGCCGCTGGCTACGGGACGCGGTTCCTGCCGGTCACCAAGACGGTGCCCAAAGAAATGTTGCCGCTGGTAGACGTCCCCGCCATCCAGTTCATCGTGGATGAGTTCATCGCCTCGGGCATCCGCGAGATCCTGATCATCACCAGCCGGCGCAAGAAGGTCCTGGAGGACTATTTCGACCGGGAGATCGAGCTGGAAACCACCTTCCGGCAGGCCGGGGCGGAGGGGAAGCTGGCCCGGATCCAGCCCCCGTCGGTCAACGTCTGCTTCACCCGGCAGGAACGCATGCTCGGCACCGCTCACGCCCTGATGCTGTGCCGGCGGTTCACTCCGCATTCGCCCTTCGTGGTGGCGTACCCGGACGACATCCTGATCAGCGACCCGCCCTGCAGCCGGACACTGATCGAAGCGTGGCGCGGCTCAGTTGCTCCGGAGAATCCTGGCGGCTGCAGTGTCCTCTCCCTCCTCGCCTTCCCGGAAGGGGACATCTCGCGCTACGGCATCGTGGCACCGGAATACCGGTCCGGACGGCTGTACGTCCAGGAGATGGTCGAGAAGCCGCCGCCGGGGAGCGAACCCAGCCGTCTGGTCTCGCTGGGCCGCTACCTTTACACCCCGGAGTTATTCCCCGTCCTGGAGGAGATGGCCGCCGGACACGGCGGAGGCGAGTTCTACCAGACCGGCCCCATCAACCGCCTGGCCGCGCGCGGGAAAGTCCTGGGAGTGGAATTCCAGGGCACCCGGTTCGACACCGGGGAGCCGCTCGGCTTCCTGCAGGCCACCCTGGAATATGCCCTGACGCGGGACGATCTGCGGGACCAGCTGCTCCCTTACCTGCACGACATCTCGAGGCGATATAGGGGGACGCCGTGAAGCCGTCGCTGGAGAAAATCGAGCAACGCACCACCCGGATCGGAGTGATCGGCCGGGGCTTCTACGGATGAGGCCGTCCGGGCGACCGACCACGTTTGTTACGACCGCCAGAAAACTGATTGACATTATTGGTCAAGATGCCCTACCATTCAATCGCCGGAGCGGATTGAGAGGTAAGCCGACTGTATATTTCTTCGATCATTGTCCGTTCAGGCTGGCGGCAATCATATAAATCAGATGGATTCAACGGGGGCTGAAATGAGGCGGAATACTATATTCTGGGTGATAGTCACCCAAATCATCTTCGGGCTTTGCCTCGGCCAGCAGATCCCCCCCGTCCCCACCGCCCCGGCCGATTCCCCCGACAAGAAGAACGAGCAGCTCGAATGGATCCGCCTGAAGGCCAAGTCCCAGATGGATTACATCCTGGGGCCGGGCGACAGCATCCACATAGAGGTTCTCAACGTCACCGAGCTGAACAAGGACATTGAAATCAGCCAGGACGGCACTCTCTCCCTGCCCTTCCTCGGGTCGGTCCGCGTCGAAGGACTGACCGCCTACGAACTGCAGAAGAAACTGGAGTCGCTACTGGGCGAAAACCTGCTGAAGGACCCGAACGTGTCGGTGACGATCAAGGAGTACCGCTCGAGCCCCGTTTACGTGCTCGGGGAGGTCAACCGGCCGGGGACTTACCAACTCACCCACTTCATGCGGCTGGTGGACATGCTGACCCTGGCCGGCGGCTTCACCACTGGCGCCGGCGAATCCTGCGCCATCAGCCGGACTGGCGCGGACGGCCAGACGACCCGCCTCGAGATCGATCTCCGGCAGCTGCTGGAACAGGGGGACATGGTGATGAACGTCCCCATCGAAGCGGGCGACATGATCGTGGTGGCGAAGAAGGTCGAACGATTGTTTTTCATCCTTGGCGACGTCGGCAAACCGGGAGCTTATCCCATGCCGTCCCCGAAGGGCATCCGTCTGAGCGAGGCCCTGTCCACCGCCGGTGGCTTCAACAAGACCGCCAAAACGAGCAAGTCCTACCTCGCCCGGATGCAGTCGGACGGTTCCAGGAAACTGATCGAGGTCGACCTCAAGAAAATCCTGGCAGGGCAACTCGAAGATCCACTCCTCGGCAATTATGATCTAGTCTATGTGCCGGACTCCAAATCCAAGACCATCGGATATTCATTCATGAACAGCCTGTCCATGTTCGCCTACGGCGGTTTCCTGGCTTTCATACCATAAAGAGACATTCATGGCGAAGGATCAATTCCCTATCCTCCCAACAGAAGAACGCGACAGCGCGCTGCCGGCGGTGTACCAGGGCAACACGATGCAACTGGTCGTCCCCCAGCAGGAGGAGGGGATCCACCTGCTGGACTACTGGAAAATCATCCTCAAGCGCAAATGGCTGATCATTCTCTGCTTTTTTGCCACGATCCTTACGGCCTTCCTCTACACGATGCGCGAAACCCCGATGTACCGGGCCACCACCACGCTGATGGTGGAGACGGATACTCCGAACATCCTGCCGTACCAAAACATAATGGAGATGAACAGCTACATGTACATCTCCCCGGAGTACCTCCAGACCCAGTGTTCAATCCTGCAGAGCAAGTCCCTGGCGACCCGCGTGGCCAGGGTGCTTCGCCTCGACCAGGATCCCCGGCTCCGAAGTCCGAGGCAAGCGAGCGCCGGCCTGCCCTTTGCAAAAAAGGACGCGGGCAAAGGAGAGACAGTCATTCCCCCGGCGGATCCCGATGAAATCTACGCCTCGTTGTCCGGCATCGTCCAAGGCGGGCTGGAAGTCCAACCGGTCAAGGACAGCCAACTGATCCAGATCAGCTACATCTCCGCCGATCCCGTGCTGGCCCAGAAGATCATCAACGCCGTCGGCGAGGAATTCATTCAGCAGAATTTCGAGGCGCGCTACCAAGCGGTCCAGCAGGCCACCGAGTTCCTCAAGCGGCAGATCACCCAGCTGAAGGCCAAACTGGAAAAGTCGGAAGAGAACCTGATCATGTACGCCCGGGTCAACGACATCATGGTGATCGGCGAGCAACAGGACGTGGTGCTGCAGAAGCTGAGCGAACTCAACGCCGCCCTCACCGAGTCGCAGACCGAACGGATCCGCAAGGAGTCGGTCTATCGGATCGTCAGGTCCATTCCGGACCCCATCGCCAATTTCCCGTCGGTCCTGCGGAATGGCATGATCGAGGACCTGGAGAAGCGGATGTCCGCCCTCAAGCAGGAGTACGCCCGCCAGGGATCCAAGTTCAAGGCCGAATGGCCCTCCATGCAGGAGCTGCAGAACCAGATCGACGAAGCCGACGCGCAGCTGCGCAAGGAAAAGCAGATGGCCGTCACCACGGTCATGACGGATTACGAGACGGCCCTCAAGCGGGAGAAGCTGCTCCAGGAGGCGGTCGACAATCAGAAGGTGCTGGCCAACCAGATCAAGGAGAGCCTGATCCAGTACAATATCCTCCAGCGGGAAGTGGACACCAACAAGAATGTTTATGAGGGCATGCTGACCCGGCTCAAGGAGGCCTCGGTGGCTGCCGGTTTGAAATCCAGCAACATCCGGATCATCGACCGGGCGGAAGTTCCCGGCGCACCGTTCAAGCCCAATCCGTTCCGCAACATGATGATGGCGGTCATCATCGGCCTGCTGCTGGGCGTCGGCCTCGCCTTTTTCGTGGAGTACCTTGACAACACGGTGAAAACCCCCGACCAGGTGGAGCAGCTCACCACCCTGCCGGCGCTCGGCCTCATTCCCTCCTACACGGCGCCTTCGGCCGCCCTGCCGAAATCCTCCCGGAAGACGTTTTCGATCGTGCCCAAAAAGGGTGGAAGCAACGGACACCGGCCGGTGGAGCTTATCGTCCACGACGATCCGACTTCCTCCCTGGCCGAGGCCTTCCGCTCGCTGCGGACATCCATCCTGCTTTCCAACTCCGACACCCCGCCGCACACCTTCATATTCACTTCGCCCCGGCCGGCCGAAGGGAAAACCACCGCCGCAATCAACACCGCCATTTCCTTCGCACAGGCGGGCAAGCGGGTGGTGTTGCTGGACCTCGACATGCGCAAGCCCAGGATCCATTCCCTCTTCAGCCTGGACAACATCTCCGGGATGAGTTCCTTCCTGGCGGGCACGGCCGAGCTGTCGAACCTGATCCACAAAACGCACATCGACGACCTGTTCGTGATCCCCTCGGGCCCGATCCCGCCCAATCCCGCCGAATTGCTTTCCTCGCAACGGATGCGGCAAGCACTGGACCTGCTCCGCGAGTATTTCGACCATGTCATCATCGACACCCCTCCCATCCTCTCGGTCACGGACTCCAGGATTCTCGCCCGCTTGACCGACGGGGTCATCCTCGTCATCCGCAGCGGTGACACCCCCAAGCAGGTGCTGCGCCAGGCGCAGAAGAACCTGCAGCTGATCAACGCCCATATCCTCGGAGTTTTGGTCAACGCCGCCGATCTGGCCAGCGCCGATTATTATTACTACTCGAAATATTACTATTACCAGTATTATAATGAGGATACTGGAAAGAAACGATCCCGACGACACAAAAGGGCTTGACGCCCCTCGCAGGGAGGTGTGAATTGGCTAGATTGGTCTTGATCTCTTCCATCTTACTCGTCCTCGCCGGCATGCTGGGTGCCGCCCCCGGCTCACAGAGCCTTCCGCTGGGTGAAGTGGTCGCCGGGGGGAACCTCGTGGTGGGCAATACCGCGATGCCCCGCGGCGCGACGATCTTCGACGGCGACGCCATCCGGGCGGACAAGGAATCCTCGGTCCTGCAATTCTCCCAGGACGGCAAGATCGAGCTCTACCCCGGGGCTTCCGCCGATATCGGGAAAGATGTCGCGCGGCTGACAATCAACCTCCATGGAGGAAAGATCTCGTACGCCCTGCCCAAGGGTTCCCGGGTCCTCTTCGACACGCCCAAGGTCACGATCCGGCCGGGCAGCGGAAGCGAACTCTTCATCGGCACCGTCGAGCGAACGCCGGATTCCGCCATCGTGCAGCCCGTGCAGGGCGAGATGATCGTGGAAAACAAGGAGACCGGCGAAACCGCCACGGTCCACTCAGGTTACACCGCCACCTGTATCGTCGGAACCCCGATCTACTGGGCCGGCGATCCTTATGCCGTGACCAGATTCCCGTGGATCTACGTGGTCATCGGCGCAGGAGCCGTCGAGACGGGCATCATCATCCACGAAGTGATCAATGAGGAGAAGCCTGCCAGCCCGGCCGGCAGGTGAACCGGATCTCATCATGCGCGGTCGCTGGCACTCCAGGAGCGCAATGATAGGTTTGATCTGGGCCTTGGTTTTCCCATGCCAGGCGCTGACGGGGCAGGAGTCCGTCTCCACGCAAATCGATTTTCATGACATCCCCCCGGGAACGGAAGTCTCCCTGGACGGCAGCTGGATCGGCACTGCAACGGAGTCCGGCCATTTTCAAATCCGGGGGTTGCTCCCGGGCACGTACAAGTTCACCTTCCAGAAGGAAGGCCGGTTGATTCACAGCTGTTCGGTGACGGTGGTTGCCGGACAGCCGGTTTTAATTTCTGTTGCCCCCGCCCCGGCGCCGACTCGGAACAATATCCCGGCCCCCCTCCAACGGGAACCTGCCCCATCGAAGACCGCAGCCTCCGCCCCGGCGCCCGCCCCGAAAATCAGCCCGACCCCAATGCGGCGGGAACTCGCCCCGCCGAAGGTTGAAAGCGTCGCACCCGTGCTGCCCCCGGCGGTCGACCTGCAACCCGCCCCGCCACCCCAAACCAAGGCCAGGGCCACCGCACCGCCGCCGGCACCCCGCCCGGCTGCCACGACGGTTTTCCCCATCGACGAGCGGTTGGTCCTTTTTCCCCTGCTGGCCATCATGCTGGCCCTCGGCAGCCTGCTCGCGGTCCGCTTCTTTGCCAAGCGCCCGGCTTCCTCTAAAGAAGCGCCCGCCGCCACGGTGCCGGCAGCCGCGGCGGAACCGGAGGAAATCGTCCTCCCTCCGGAAACATCTTCCGACCCCGAACCCGCGTTCCTCGAGGACCTGCGGTTTCGCGAATCCCTTTTTCAGAAGGGATTCAGCAAGCCGAAACGGGTTTCCAATCGCGACATCGTCGTCGACATTGACACCTATGAGGTAGGAAAAGAACTATGAAATCACAACACCTGCTCCTCATCTGCTTATTGGCGATTGCCTCGGCGGGCGGCTGCCTGATGGCAGTGGAAAAAGTCCCCGCCAATATCATTGAGATTCGGAATTCCGGAGACATTGTGCTGGGGGTTCCCTCCAGCGCCGGGCTGTCCGGCGCCAAGGGGGAGATTTTTTACTCGGTCGTCGCCGACGGCGTCAGCCGGGAAGTCGTGCCCGCGACCTTCACGGTTGTCGAGATCCTCGACCTCACCCGGGTGCGGATCCGGATCGACCTCCAGAATGGCCAGATCCAGCCTTCCTACTCCGCCCGGATTCTCACCAGTTCCGTGCCCGCCGTACCGGCTCCGCCGCCACCTCCGGCGACCACCCCCGCCGCCTCGGCTCCCCCGGCGGCCTCCAGGGTCATGACCGTCAATGAATTCCTGGCGGACAAGATCCTGATCCCCAAAGGCCCCGCCGATATCGGTGTGGATAAGAAGGATTGCAAGTACTGGAACGAAACTCCCGCCCATCGTGCCCCGGTGGGGGAATTTTACATCGGCAAATACGAGGTGACCGTCGAGCAGTACCGCGAGTTCCTCGAGAAAACCCGTCACGCCATGCCCTCCAATTGGAAGGATTCCCGCCCTCCGGCCGGCACGGATCACCACCCGATTGTGAACATCACCTACGATGACGCCCAGGATTATTGCGAGTGGGCCATGGTCCGCCTGCCCTCCGAGGAAGAGTGGGAATGGGCCGGCCGCTGCGGGGTCTACAAGTTCTATCCCTGGGGCGATAAATACAAGGAAAAGTACTCCAACATCGAGGAAACCAAGTTCGATGGCCCCATCCCCGTGGGTGACATGCCCAAGGACCTCTCCAAGTTCGGCGTCTGGGACCTGGCGGGCAATGTTTCCGAGTGGACGGCGTCCACCTACAAGGCCTACCCCGGCAACACCCACCCGGAACCGGAATACAACCAGGACCTGCGGGTCGTGCGCGGAGGAAACTTCTCCGCCGACAAGAAGTACTCGCGGCTGATCTTCCGCGCCGCCGTTAAGGACGATTACAAGGCCTGCGATCTCGGATTCCGGGTGGCCATCAGCGTCGAAGCCGTCGACGAACTGGTCCGCAAAGGGTTGCTGCGGGCCTCCGGGGAATGACCGATCTCCACAATCACCTGCTCTGGGGGGTGGACGATGGGGCGTCCACCCTTTCGGATTCCCGGTCGATGCTTGCCGCCTACGCCCGTCTGGGCTATGTCCGGATCGCCTGCACTCCGCACAGCTTTCACCCCAGCTTCCCCCCGCCGGATCCGGACCTGCTTCAGGACCGTTTTCAGGAACTCGAATCTGTCGGACGCGAAATGGGATTGGAGCTGCTGCTCTGGAGCGAGCATTATCTGTCCGCTGAATTGATCGATGCCATGGAGACCCGGACGGGTCGCCTGAGCCTGCTCCAGGATCGCTATCTGCTGGTGGAACTCGGCGCATTCACCAACCTGCAGCACTTTGGCAACTTCTCCTTCCGGTTGCAGCTGGCCCGCATCACGCCGATCCTGGCGCACCCGGAACGTTATGCCCACGTGGAGCGCCAATGGCCCCAGTTCACCCGCATCCGGGAGTGCGGGTGCCTGTTCCAATTGAACGCCGCCAGCCTCGCCGGGATCGAGGGCAAGCAGGTCAAACAGCGCGCCCTGCGTCTGATCGAGGAAGGATTGGCCGACCTGGTGGCCAGCGACGCCCACACGGCCGACGATGTGGCGAGGTTCGTGCCCCCCGCCCTCGCCTGCGTCAAGCAGTCGTTCGGTCCCGAGGCGGTCCGCCTTCTCTTCTCCGAGAATCCCGGCCGGATCGCCCGGGGAGCGGCGCCGACCACCTGTTGACCCGATCCTCTCGCTGGAGGCATTGATTCCCATTTCGAGGTGAAGACTTGTCCCGGTACCGGATCGCCTTCAGGGTCATCGCCGCGCTCCTCCTGTTCGCGTTGGCGGCGTGGAACCTCCTCCTTTCCATCTCCGCCGTGGACCGAACCCAGGAGACAGACCTCGCCGTCATCCAGCGGAAGGTCCGCCAATACCCCTGGCGGGCGGAGAGCTGGTATATCCTCGGCAGCATCCGGGCCGTCGACATGCGCTTCGCCTCCGCCGCGGACGCCCGCCGTTGCCTCGAGCGCGCCGTCAATCTCAATCCGTGGAACTACAAATACTGGGCGTCCCTCGCCGATGTCCTGACGGCCGCTGGAGACGACGCCCCTGCGCAGGAATGCATGGCTGCCTCCCTGGAACTCAACCGGGCCTTCACCGACCTCTACTGGCGGGCGGCCAATTTCTACGTCCGCCGCCAGGATTTCGAAAATGCCGCACGCTGCTTCCGGCAGTCGCTGGCGGGCGATCCCGGTCTGCTGCGCCCGGTGCTGACCATCTGCTGGCGGGCCTGGCCCGATCGTGCCGCAATCCTCCGGGACGTCATCCCCTCGACGACACCCATGACCTTGAATGCGCTGCAGTGGTGCCTGGAGACGAAGGAGCTGGCCCTCGCCCGGCATTGCTGGGACCGGGTGATCCAGTCCGGTGAAATCATCGCGCCGCAGTCCTCGTTCGGATACATCAACGCCCTCATCCAGGCGGGACTGCCCGCGGATGCCCACCGGGTATGGGAGGAAACTCTCTCCAGGTCCGGCGGGGTCAGGCAGGCGGACAGCCCCAACCACGTTTACAACGGGAGCTTCGAACAGCCGTTTCTCAACGGCGGATTTGACTGGCGGCTCCGCACGTCGCCCCACCTGTCCGTGTTCGAAGCATCAGACCAGCGCTTTCACGAGTACCGTTCACTCAAACTGGTGTTCGACGGGGAGGAGAACTGGTCCGGGCCGATCCTGTTCCAGTACGTGTGGTTGGAAAAGAGGGGGGTCTACCACCTGGACTACGCGCTCCAGAGCGAAGGCCTTTCGACCGACAAGGGCCTCTATTTCGAGATCCGGCAAGTCAGCCCGGAGGGGAATCCCGCCCTCCTCGCCAAGGGGCCGGAGCACCTGGACGATTCGGACTGGTCGATCCACTCGGTGCCGTTCACGGTCAGGGGGGACGGCACGCTGGTCGCATTCTCCCTCTGCCGCGACCCCTCCCGGAAAATCGACTGCCAGATCAAGGGCAAGGCTTGGCTGGACGACGTCCGCATCGAACGGGAGGCAGGCCCATGACCCTTGCAATCCAGGAACTCCTCCTGTTCCTCTCCCTGGGATTTGCCGTGGTGGCGTTCGGGGCGAATCCCGACTGGGCCCGCCACATCTTCTGCATGCTGGTTTTTCTCACCGGCGCCTTCATCGTGTTGACCACCCCGCCGGTTCCGACCGGCCGGCCTCTCCGCCGGTCCGCCGCGGTCCTGGCCGTCCTGATGGCCATCCCGCTCCTCCAGGTGGTCCCGCTGCCCACGCCCGTCCAGCAGGCGCTTTCACCGGTCCACGCCGCAATGATCCAACGGCTGGCCCAGACTGGCCTCCTGGAATCCTCCCCGGCCCACCGGACCCTGAGCATCTACCCCTTCGGCACCCTGGAACAATACGCGGTGCTCCTGGCGGCCGGGGTGCTTTTCTACGTGGGACGGCGTCGTTTCCTCGACACCGGCAGCCTTCAGCGGCTGGCCTGGGTCGTCCTGGGCCTGGGTTTCCTGGAATCCCTCTATGGCCTGTTTCAATACCTCGGCAAGATCCCGCACCCGTTCCTGCAGCCCGGATACGAGCTGGCGTCGGTGGCCAGCGGAACGTACGTCAACCGGAACCATTTCGCCGGCCTGCTTGAAATGGCCTTCCCCATCGCCATCGCCATCGCCTACGCGCACTTCCTCGTCCGGATCCACCCCGAGGTCCGCAGGACCCGCCGGTGGGTCCGCGCCCTGCTGACCCACCCCGACATGCCGCTCTTCTGCCTGTTCCTCTTCATCGCGGTGTGGATCTGCCTCGGGATCATCTTCTCCATGTCGCGGACCGGGATCACCAGCATGCTGGTGACCAGCCTCCTGATGGTCTTGCTGCTGGGGATCCGCCACAGCCGGCGCAGGATCCAGGTCCTCGGGCTGGTGTTCCTCCTGGCTGTCGCGGGCTATGCGGCGTACATCGGGATGGAAGAGGTGCTTCAGAGATTCGAACAGCTGCTGCGGGAGGATGCGGTGCTGCGGGAAGGGCGGATGGAAGTCTGGCGAGACTCCGTCACCATGATCCGCGACTTCCCCCTGACTGGTGTCGGGTTGGGGAACTACCAGCACGCCTTCCACAAGTACAACCAGGTGCCCCGAAACGTGATTTACGACCACGCCCACAACGACTACCTGGAATTCATCTCCGAGTTGGGCATACCGGCGGGTCTCCTGTTGATCGGCGCGGTCCTGTTCATCTTCGGGCGGGGGCTTCTCGCCTTCTTCCGGGTGGAGGGCAATCCCACGCTCCAAGCCATGCTCCTGGGCACCACCGGGGGGATCTTCAGCCTGCTGCTGCATAGCTTCACCGACTTCAACCTGCAGATCCCCGCCAACCTGGCCCTGTTCGCCCTGATCCTGGCGGCCGCCGCGGCCATGACGGAGAAGGAAGCTGCCGATTGGGCCGAAGCGGAGGCGGAGGCCGAACCGGAGTGAGCCCCGGGAGAACGGGAAATCGCCTGGAAAATCTCCTGTTGTCCCCCCTTTCCCCGCCGTGCTATACTGCCGTTGCGTTATTTGCATCGGTTGGAATCAGTTTGGCTCTGGGGCACCAATTCAGAACCTCGAACCCTGCCAGATCCGGAAGGAAGCAACAGTAAGAGCGCCCTCTGTTTGTGGTGTTTCCAGAGCCTTTTATTCTTTCGTCCCAGCTTGAGCTGACATGCAGTACAAAGTCATCGCCCGGAAATGGCGCCCCCAGCAGTTTGACGACGTCGTGGGGCAGAAGACGATCACCCGGACGCTGCAGAACGCCATCCAGCAGAACCGGATCGCCCACGCCTACCTCTTCACCGGCACGCGGGGCGTCGGGAAGACCTCCACCGCGCGCATCCTGGCCAAGGCGCTCAACTGCGCCCAGGGCCCCACGCCGCACCCCTGCGACCAGTGCGACTCCTGCACCGAGATCATGCAGGGCAACTCGGTGGATGTCCTGGAGATCGACGCCGCCTCCAACCGCGGCATCGGCGAGATCCGCGAGCTGCGCGAAAACGTGCAGTACGCCCCCTCCCGGGACCGCTACAAGATCTTCATCATCGACGAAGTCCACATGCTCACCATGGAGGCCTTCAACGCGCTCCTCAAGACCCTGGAGGAGCCGCCCGGGCACGTGATCTTCATCCTGGCGACCACCGAGCTGTACAAGATCCCGCAGACCATCGTCTCGCGCTGCCAGCAGTTCGATTTCCGGATCGTGCCGTTCGACGAGATCTTCCAGCGGCTGAAGCGGATCCTGCGGGCCGAGCAGATGGAGATTTCGGACCAGGCCCTGCACTTCGTCGTCAAGGCGAGCGGCGGCAGCATGCGCGATGCCGAGTCCGCCCTCCAGAAAATCGTTTCGCTCGGCGGGGAAGGCGTCAGCGACGAGGACGTGGCCTCCCTGCTCGGCGTCATCCACCAGGATTCCCTAAACCGGATGATGAAGGCCATCCTCGAGCAGGACCGGCCGGCGATCATCGAACTGATCGACCAGCTGTACGAACGGGGCCACGACCTGCAGAATTTCCTCCGCTCGTTCATGGAATTCGTCCGCCACGTGGCCATCTACCAGATCACCCGGTCCGACTACCACCTCGTCTCGCTTTCAAAGGACGACATCGGCTTCATCGGGGAGGTGGCCACCCAGATGCAGCTCGAGGACTGCATCCGGTATTACGACCTGCTGCTGCGGAGCGACAGCGAGCTGCGCTGGACGCCCTTCGTGCGCTTCCACGTCGAAATGGCGTTCCTCAAGCTGGCTGCCCTGCCCCATCTGGCCTCCCTCGAGGAGATCGTGCTGGCGCTGCAGGAATTGCCCTCCGCCCTCCCCGGCGAGGAGCCGCCCGCCCCGGTGCGGTTCGATGCGGTCCCGTCGAATTCGAAATCCCCTCCGGCGCCGGCCGCCCCGCCCCCCGCTCCTGGGCCGGTGGCTCCAGCCGCGGCCGGGGATCGGGACAAGCTTCGCCTTCTCCGGGAGGAGATCGGCAAGAAAATAGCCCCCCTCCAACCCTTCCTCGCCCGCCTGGAGCTCCGGCTAGCTGGCAAGACCCTGCAGATCATCGTGCCGGAGAACAGCTTCTTCGAGAAAACCCTCCGCCAACCCAATACTCAGCAGCAGCTGGGCGAGGTCTACAGAAGCCTGTTCAACACCACGCCGGAAATCGTCATCCAGCCCAAGCCGGTGGAAGTCAACGTCTCCAGCGAGGCGGAGAAAAAAAAACTGGCGGAGGAGCAGAAGCGCATCGAAGCCCTCTTCATGGATGACCCGGTGGCCCGCATCCTGATCGACAAGGTCTCGGGCAAGTGGATCTTCCGGAAGCCGTCCTGAGCCGCCCCGAGGATATCTCCATGGACATGCGCAAACTCTTCGAACAGGCCCAGCAGGTTCAGCAGCAGCTCGCGAAGGAGCTTGAGCAGGCCGAAGTGGAGGCTGCCAGCGGCGGCGGGCTGGTGCGGGTCCGGATGAACGGGAAGAAGGAACTCCTTTCCCTCATCATCGAGGAGGAGGCCTTGGCCGGGGGTGACCGTGGGATGTTGCAGGACCTGATCATCGCCGCCATCAACCAGGGCTCCCGGAAAATCGACGAGCTTCTCGCCTCCCGGATGGGCAGCCTGGCCGGGAAGCTCGGCCTTTCAGGGCTCCTGGGAGGCTGAGACAATTGCGGATTGCGAATTGCGGATTGCGGATTTCAATTTAGAAACGTCGGATTTCGGACATCGGGTCGCGGACCTCGCCCGATCCCAACCCGATATCCGAGGTCCGAAGTCCGATGGCCGGATGACCACCGATGAACGCTTTCACTGAACCGCTGGAAAAGATGATGGAGGTGCTCAAGCGCCTCCCGGGCATCGGTCCGAAGTCGGCCCAGCGCATCGCTTTTTTCCTCCTGCAGTGCGAGGAGGAATACATCCGGACCCTGCTCCAGTCGATCAGCGACGCCCGGTTCACCATCCGCCTCTGTCGGCAGTGCAACAACTACACCAACGCGGACCGGTGCGAGATCTGCTCCGACCCGCGCCGGGACCACTCGGTCATCTGCGTGGTGGAGCGCCCGTTCGAGATCGCGGCCATCGAGAAGAGCCGGCACTTCCGCGGCACCTACCACGTGCTGCACGGCGCCCTCTCGCCCATCAACGGGATCGGGCCCGACGAGCTGAAGCTGGCCAACCTGCTGACCCGCCTCCATCCGGAGCACGTCTCGGAGGTCATCCTCGCGACGAACCCGGACGTGGAGGGTGAGGCCACCGCCCTCTATCTGGCCCAGCTCATCAAGCCGCTGCAGGTGAAGGTCTCCCGGATCGCACTGGGACTGCCCATGGGCTCCAACCTGGAGTACGCCGATGAGATCACCATCACCCGCGCCTTGGAGGGCCGGACCCTCCTCTGATCCTGCCGGGGAAATCTTCGCTACTGCCGGACTTTCCACTCGATGATCCCGCCGGAAAATCCCGGCTGGAGCCGGGCCCGGATCCGGATCGCGCCAGTGGTCACAGGCTTGAAATGGACCTCGTTGTAGCGGTCCTCGGCGGTTCCGTACGTATCCAGAGCCTCGGCAATTGCCCAATCGTCGCCGGACTTGTAGAGCACCTCCCAGGAGGCCGGCATGCGGGCGACGCAGTCGTACTGGTCCGTCACCAGCCAATAGACTTGGACGTCGGAGATGGTCGTCTCGCCAGGAAAATCGTACTGCACCCATTCCTCCGTCCCGTTCTGGAGCCACCAGGTGAAGTAGGGTTTGGAGGTGTCGCGGGAGCTTTTCGGCTCGTACAGGTCATTCAGGCCGTCCGCATACCCCGCCGACGAGCTGGCCTTGCTCCGGGAAGCGAGGGTTGGCTCGGGCACCGGCAGGGCGGTCCCGACCGAGGCCGGGATCCAGACCGCCATCTCGTCCCGGCCGCGGTTGTTCCACAAGGCGTATGGAATGGCGTGGAACTTCCCTTTCACCGGATGGGGATGGCCTTCCGCCTCCCTCTCCAGGAAACCGCAAGTCCCCTCAAGGACCACCGCCCCGCCGAGGAAATCCGGCTTGTATTTCGCCTGGATCCCCTCCACTGCCGGCAGGAAAGCGTTCATGACGTGGCCGCCCGGCTGGTCCTTCCCCTCCAGACAGAAAACCACGGGCCCCCGTTCCAGGGCGACCTTGCTGCGGTCGTCCTCCACGCCGGCATCGGCACGCACCGTTCGCACCGGCATGGGCAGGCGCAGCGCAACCCGGTCCCCGCGCCCCCAGCGCCGCTCGATCCGGGCGAACCCTCCCTCCAGCTTGATCTCGAACGGCCGTCCATTGACCGACAGCGTCGCCCTTTGCCTGTCGGCTGAGCTGAACGTGTACAGATCACTGGGAATGGGCTGGTTCCGGGCCCAGCCGGGGATCCGGACCATCAAGGAGAACTCCCGTTCCCGGTCTGGAGTGACGGTCAGCGATACATCCCCCTGCCATGGGTAACCCGTCTTCTGGGCAATCTCAATCTTTCCCCCACCATCCGTGATGGAAGCCCGGCCGGATACAAACAGGTTCACATAAATCTCCCGGCCGCTGACGGCGTAGGCGTAGCCGGGCACCGATGGGATGAACCGGGTGACGTTCCCCGGGCAGCAGGCGCAGCCGAACCAGGGCGCCCGCTCGTGGGAGCCGTTGGATTCCAGGGGATTGTCGTAGAAGAAGCGGTCGCCGCTCAGCGAAACGCCCGACAGGACGCCGTTGTAAAGGGCCCGCTCCAGGACGTCGATATATTTCGCGTCCCCGCTGAGCAGAAACATCCGGTAGTTCCAGAACACGTTGGCGATGGAGGCGCAGGTCTCGCAATAGGCGGTCAGGTTCGGCAGCTCGTAGTTGTCGCCGAAACCTTCCCCCGCGCCGCGCGCCCCCATCCCGCCGGTGAGGTAGAGCTTCTTCGAGACCAGGTTGTCCCACAGCCGGTCCAGGGCGGCCCGATACGCCTCGTTTCCGGTCAGGCGGGCCACGTCGGCGACGCCGGCGTACAGGTATCCCGCGCGGACCGCGTGCCCGACCATCTCGTCCTGATCGACAACCGGCTGGTGGTCCTGGCTGTAAGGGCTCAGCTTGTGCCCGTCCCGCCCCCGCCCGGTCTCCTCGATAAAGAAGCCCGCCAGTTCGAGGTAATCGCGCATGCCCGTCACGAGGTACAGCTTGACCAGGGCCATCTCGATGATCGGGTGGCCGGACGGGCATTTCCGCTGGCCGGGCCCGGGGCCGAACTCCCGCCGGACCAGGTCGGCGTTCTTCAGGGCCACGTCGAGCAGCGCCCGCTTGCCCGTGGCCTGGTAGTGCGCCACCGCGGCCTCGTACAGATGGCCGCAATTATACAGTTCGTGGCTGTTCAGCTTTTCCCACCGCGCCGCGCCCATCCAGCGCTCCAGCCGGGAACACTGGTTGGTCCGGCAGGTGTACAGGTATCCGTCATCCTCCTGGGCGGCGGCGATCAGGGCGATGATCTTGTCCAGATACTGATCCAGCTTGGGATCCGGATGCGTGGCCAGGGAGTAGGAGGCGCCCTCGATGACCTTGTACACATCGGTGTCGTCGAACGGGTAGTCGCCCTTGTGCTCGCCCTGGATCAACCCGCCGGCCAGCGCGAAATTGTCCATCCGGCCGGTTTCCTCGCACTTCCGGAAGGCGGACGGGATGGAGACAGTGCGGTTGGTCTCGATCCGCGGCCGCCAGAAATCGTCCTCAAAGTGCACCCGCGTGAACGGCACCGGCTGGATTTCGGCGCGTTCCGCTCCCCGAACGTTCTTGCCGGCAAACATCACCGGAAGCCCGATCGCCACGAGAATCTGGACCGCCTTTCGCATTTTCACGTTGATTCCTCCAATCATGTACGCCCGAAAGCGGGTGTGGGATCGCCCCCCATTTATCCCTCTCCGCTGGCGGAATGTCAATCCCGGCGACGCTTTCCCCCCGCGGCCGTCCCGGTGGAGGATCCTGTCCGGACATGACATTTACCCCTCCCGGTCACAAAATACTTCTTTCTCCTTCGCAAATCTGATATAAAGTGTTGTTTGATTGTTTTATGCATTTTGTAATGGAGGCAAGCGTATGACGACTTACTTGGAGGTTCGCTGGCACGGGCGCGGCGGCCAGGGGACAGTCACCGGCGCCAAGACCCTCGCCGAGGCGATCCTGAACGTCGGCAAACATATCCAGGCGTTTCCCGAGTACGGACCCGAGCGGCGCGGTGCGCCGGTCCGGGTGTACAACCGGTTTTCGAGCAATCCGATCCGGGTGCACACCCCCGTGAAAACCCCGGACGTCATCATCGTGGTCGATCCAACCCTCATCGGCGCGGCGGACCTCACCGGCGGCGCCAAGGACAATTCGATCTTCCTGATCAACTCCACCGAGGAGGCCCCGGCCCTGCGCAAGAAACTCGGACTTCTGCCCACCCAGAAGCTGTTCATCATCCCGGCGACCAAGATCAGCGTGGAGGAGATCGGGCGGGCCCTGCCGAACGTCCCGATGCTCGGCGGATTCACCAAGGCCGTGCCCATGATCGGCATCGACGAGCTGATGAAGGAGATCCGCGAGAGCTTCGAGGGCAAGTTCCCGGAAAAAATCATCGAGGGTAACCTCGCGGCCACCCGCCGTGGGTACGAGGAGGCAAAGAGCGATGTTTAAGCTGAAGAACTGGAAGGAAGTTCCCATCGGCGGCGCCGTGGACCAGCCGGGATCCGCCATGGAGAACAAGACCGGCTCCTGGCGCGTCGAGCGCCCGATCTGGGACGAGGCCAAATGCATCCACTGCCTGCGCTGCTGGGTGTTCTGCCCCGACATGAGCATCAACACGGTCGACGGCAAGATGACCGGCATGAACTACGAGTACTGCAAGGGCTGCGGGATCTGCGCCCAGGTGTGCCCCGAAAAGGTCAAGGCCATCACCATGCAGCCGGAAGAACAGTAAGAAGGAGGCACACACCATGGCAAAAATCGTCGCAACCACCGGCAACTCCGCCATCGCCTACGCGATGAAGCAGATCAACCCGGACGTCTGCGCCGCCTACCCGATCACCCCCTCCACCCAGGTCATGGAGGAGTTCTCGAAGTACGTGGCCGACGGCGTCGTCAACACCAACCTGGTCGCCGTCGAGAGCGAGCACAGCGCCATGAGCGCCTGCGTGGGCGCCGCGGCCGCGGGCGGGCGGGTCATCACCGCCACCAGCGCCAACGGCATGGCCCTGATGTGGGAGATGCTCTACATCGCCGCGGGCATGCGCCTGCCCATCACCCTGGCCCTCGTCAACCGCGCCCTTAGCGCCCCCATCAACATCCACTGCGACCACAGCGACTCCTTCGGCGCGCGCGACACCGGCTGGATCCAGCTGTACTCCGAGAACGCCCAGGAAGCCTACGACAACATGATCATGGCCATCCGGATCGGCGAGCACAACGACGTCCGCCTGCCCGTGATGGTCTGCCAAGACGGCTTCATCATCAGCCACTCCATCGAACGGATGGAGTACCTCGAGGACGAACAGGTCCAGAAATTCGTCGGGCCCTTCCAGCCGAAGTACGCCCTGCTCGACTACGACAATCCCGTCACGCTCGGCTCGCTGGACCTGCAGGACTACTACATCGAGCACAAGCGCGAGCAGCACGAGGCCTACAAGCGGGCCCTGCCGGTGATCGACCAGGTGACCAAGGAATTCGCGGCGCTGACCGGCCGCTCCTATGGCATGTTCGAATCCTACCGGCTGGATGACGCCGAGATCGCCGTCGTGGTCGTCAACTCCTCCGCCGGCACGATGAAGGACATCGTCGACCAGTACCGGAGCAAGGGCGTCAAGGTCGGCCTCCTGAAGCCCCGCGTCTACCGGCCCTTCCCGATGGCGCACTACGCCAAGGCGCTCGGCCACCTGAAGGCGCTGACCGTGCTGGATCGGGTGGACTCCTTCGGCGCGCCGGCCGGCCCGCTGGCCATGGAAGTACGCTCCGCGCTGTACGACCTCCCGAAGCGCCCCGTCACCATCAGCAAGATTTACGGCCTGGGCGGACGCGACCTCGAGGAGCAGCACTGCCAGTACGTCCTTGACGAGCTGGTGCAGGTCGCCCAGACCGGCAAGTATGCCAATCTCTGTGAATACATCACAGTGCGCGAATAGTGTGAGGAACGAGGTGTAACCATGGCAACCCTGAAAGAACTGTCCAAGAAACCGGACTACTTCACCGCAGGACACCGGCTCTGCGCCGGCTGCGGCATCCCGATCATCCCGAAGCTGCTCTACAAGGTGACGGACTACGACATCATCGTGTCCAGCGCCACCGGCTGCTTCGAGGTGGCCACCACCATCTACCCCTATACCTCGTGGCTCAAGCCGTTCGTCCACAGCGCGTTCGAGAACTCGGCCGCCACCATCAGCGGCGTGGAGGCCATGTACCAATCCCTGAAGAAGCAGGGCAAGATCCCCGCCGAGCGGAAGCTCAAGTTCGTGGCCTTCGGCGGCGACGGCGGCACGTACGATATCGGCCTGCAGTCGCTGTCCGGCGCCCTCGAGCGCGGCCACGACATCCTGTACATCTGCTACGACAACGGCGCGTACATGAACACCGGCATCCAGCGCTCCAGCGCCACCCCCTACGGGGCGGCCACCACGACCTCCCCCGCCGGCAAGGTCATCCCGGGCAAGATGCAGAAACGCAAGGACCTGACCAACATCGCCGCCGCCCACCACGTCGAGTTCGTGGGCCAGAGCGCCGTCAGCCACTGGAACGACCTGGCCACCAAGCTCAAGAAGGGCCTGGACGTGGACGGCCCGGCGTTCCTGAACGTGATCTCGCCGTGCGTGCCGGGCTGGATGACGCCCTCCGACCAGAGCATCGAGATCACCCGGCTCGCCGTGGAAACCTGCTACTGGCCACTGTTCGAGGTGGAAAATGGCGTGCTCAAGATCAACTACAAGCCCAAGACCAAGCTGCCGGTCCGCGAGTGGACCAAGACGCAGGGCCGCTTCCGCCACCTGAGCAAGCCGGAGTTCTCTTACGTCCTCGACGAGCTGCAGCGCCAGGTGGACGAGTACTGGGAGTACCTGCTCCGCCAGGAAGCCCTGACGGCCCCCGCCGCCAAGTAACATCCCGACAAATCCTCGCCGGGCGGGAATCCTCCGATTCCCGCCCGTTTCATTTCCGGCTGCTCCGGGAAGGCGGGTCGATGACCGACAAGCAGTCCAGGCCGGCTATCCCGGATGGGGTACGGGAAACGCCGGCGACTGCCGGCGTCCATCGGATCGTTGGGCGCGGAGGCTCAGGGCTTGAGGAAGGAGGCGATGGCGTCCCGCTCGCTGCTGTAGGATTCGAACACCGTGAGCAGCTTGGTCATCTGCAGGAGATTGGAAACCTTCTGGGACGCCCGCACCAGCTTGACGCTGCCCCCCTGGGCGTTGACGGTCGTGTAGCAGTTGACCAGTTCGCCGATGCCGGAGCTGTCCAGGTACGAGACGTCTTCCAGGTTCAGCAGGATGTTGCGGAATCCGTCGTTCATGACGTCCCGGATGGTGTTCCGGAAGTTGTACAGGGCCTCGCCGATGACCACGCGGCCGGCGAGGTCCACCACCGCGACGTTGCTGATTTTGCGCACCGCGACGTTCATGTCAGTTGCTTTCCACCTGCTTCTGGAAAGATAGCTTCTTTTCCATGACCACCGAAGTCCCGGCGGAGATCCCGCGCCGGAACGACACGTTGTCCATGAAGGACCGGATGTAGAAAATCCCGCGCCCCGAAGGCTTCAGGATGTTCTCGTCGTTCAGGGGATTCGGCACCTCGTCCACGTTGAAGCCCTTCCCCTCGTCGGTCACTTCCACGTGAAGCGTGCTGTCGTCGATCCGGACCAGCAGCTGGACATACTTCTCGGGATTGAACTGGTTGCCGTGCTTGATGGCGTTGATGACCGCCTCCCGCACGGCCAGGGAGATCCAGAACACCTCGTCCTCGATCACCGAGAACTTGTGGAGGATTCTCTGCACCACGTCCTGCGTCAGATCGATGAAGAACAGCTCGCTGATGAATCGCAGGCTGATCAGCTCTTGGTGCACATCCATCGACCGGAGCTCCCATGATGAGATATCATAAACTTACCCCGCCCCCCCAGAGTTGTCAAGCAGGAAACGCCTCGTCCTACGATAGGCGCATGGACCAATGGCGCCTCCTCCGCACCAGGGGCCCGCTCGCCGGGAGCCAGTGGGTGCTGCCAGCAGGCGAATCCGTCCGGATCGGTCGGGCGCCGGGCAACCGGATTGCCATCCCCGACGCGGCCTTGTCTTGACAACGCAGACCGGGAACACCTGCAGCCGGCCGACTGGAAATGGCACCTGGGCACCGGCGACTGTTTCAAGGGAATTCACTTCGACCGGGTGGAAAAGGCCATCCTGGAGCGGATCGTTCAGACCATCAGGGGCTTGGGGGGATCTCCCTCCACCGATCCGAGTTGAAGGATCTGGACCACCTTCTTCTGAAACTCTTGAAGACTGAACGGCTTGCCGATGAATCCGGCCGCTCCCTGGCTGAGCAGGTCCCGGTTCTGGGACATGTAATCCTGCCCGCTGACGAAGAGGACCGGCAGGTTGGGCAGCAGCCGGCGGATCTGCTGGAAGATGTCGATTCCGGACATGTCCTCCAGCACCATGTCGAGGATCACCAGCCGGATCTCCTTCCCTTCCTGAACCATGGCTTCGAGAGCCTCCTCCCCCGACTTGGCGGGGATGACCCGGAGCCCGATCTCGCCGAGGATCCGCTTCATGATTTCCAGGATGTCCGGTTCATCATCCACCACCAGCACCGAGGCCGGCTTCATCCTGGGGGGGCTTTTCCGGCGTTTCTCCACTCCCGCGGAAGCCCCGACCGCCGGCATGGTGTAGGCGGGCAGGAACATTTTCACCGTGGTCCCCTTGCCCCGCTTGCTGGACAAGCGGATTTCACCCCCGTGGGCCTGGACGATGCCGAGCGCGACCGGCAGGCCCAGGCCGAGGCTCTCGCTGCTCTGCTTGGTGGTGAAGAACGGTTCGAAGGCCTGGGCCACTTCTTCGCCGTCCATGCCCCGGCCACTGTCGGCGATGGCGATCTGGACCGCCTGGTACATTTCCACGGACTGGAAGGCGTCGGGCGTCGAGATCCGCCGCCGTTTCAGCGCCGCCTGGATGGTGATGCGGCCCGGCCTCCCGCCGTAAGACTCGACCGCGTTCAGGAAAACGTTTTCAATCGCCTCCATCAACTGGAAGCGGTCCCCCATCAGATATATCCGCCGATTCATCGGACTGACCTCGAACGCCACCGAGTGCTTCTGCGCCACCGGAGTCATCTTCTCGACCACCTCCTGCAGCAGAGCGTTCACCTCCACCGGCGCGGTGAAGGACCGGTCCCGGCCCGAAAAAGAGGAGAGCCTCCGGTTCACGTCGGCTCCCCGCTCCGCCAGTCTCTCGATACCAACGGCGTAGGCCGCGATGGGCGACTTGCTGTCGTCCAGCCACTGCCGGATCAGCCCGGCGTACCCCTTGATCCCCGCCAGGATGTTGTTGAAATTGTGGGTGATCCCGGCAGTGAGAGTGACGAGGGACTGGTATTTTTCCATTTCCAGGTTCTGGCGGTACAGTGCCAGGTTCCGGGAGCTGTCGTAGAAATGCAGGAGGTACTCGTATCGTTTCTTGGAGGGAAGCGGCATGAAGTCCAGGTCGAACCGGATGCTGCCCCCGCCGGCGCCCTTGCCGGCGCCGAAGAAGGCGGCGCTTCGCCGAGAGCGTCGCTGGATGAGCTGCAGCAACCGGGAGGCAATCCTCGTTTCCAGCCGGGCCAGCAGTTCGGCCGCGCTGCCGATCTCGCCGAACCAGGCGGTGAACTGGCGGTTGACGAAAACGATCTCCCCCGCACCGTCCAGGCAGGCAACCGGATCCACCCAGAAATTCAATTGGCAGGTCTTCAAGCAGTCCGGGAAATGATCAGCCGACTTTGCCCCTGTCCGCTTGGCCATACACCCCCTTGACAGCCCGTTCAGAATGACTCCGTTCGGATTTTATCCACATCCGCCCCGCTTGCCAAGCAAAATCCTTTTCCCGCACGGCTGCAGCTCGAATTTCCGCTTTCATTTTTTTAAAAAATGTTTACAATTGTTGTGATTTTTCCAAGGAGGCATCAAATTTATGAGCGACCAACCGAAAGGCCCGGGCGTTCCGCCCCCTCCGCCGGTGAACGACCCCATGTTCCGGACCCTCGACAAGACCGGTCCGCTGGAAAAAGCCGTCCGCAACGCCAAGAAGGAAGGCGGCGGCTCCTGGCTCATCCCGGGGATCCTGTTCGCCTGCGTCTTCCTGCTGCTCGCGTACTGCATCTTCCTGACCGTGATGAACAACAAGGCGGATGACAAGATCCTGCAGCTGACCAAGGACCTCGACTCCTCGGACAACCGGATCGACCAGCTGGAGGAGCAGATCTACAAGACCCAGAATGAGCTGGCCAAGCAGATCGATGCTACCAGCCGGGAGCTGTCCTCCGTCCAGCAGCAGCAGTCCCAGCAGGTGGCTCGGCTGAGCGACGAGATGGCGAGGAAAGCCGGCAAGGAGGAAGTCGCCTCCGTCAATCGGAAGACGGAGACGATCGGCTCGACGGTGGGCACCCTCAAGGACAACCTCCAGAACGTCGACCAGTCCGTCAAGCAGGTGGACACCAAGGTGGGCGACCTGGGCCAGAAGGTCGAAGAACAGGGCAAAACCATCGAGGAGCAGCGCAAGCTGATCGAACAGAACATCCACAACATCAACGCCACCCGCGAGATGCTGGACCAGACCACAAACAGCCTGATGAACCTGAAGACATCCCTCGACCGGGACTACTTCGTGTTCCAGTTGACGAAGAAGGCCGGGATCATCCGGGTGAAGGACGTGGGGCTGCGGTTGAAGAAGACCAAGCAGAAGGACCAGAACTTCGACATCGAGATCTTCTACGACGACCAGAAGATGGCGAAGAAGAAGGTCGCAGCCAACGAGCCCGTGTACTTCTTCAAGATGGGATACAAGAAACCCTATGAGATGGTCTGCACCAAGGTGCAGGACGACCAGATCCAGGGCTACATCTCCGTCCCGAAAGTCACCGACTGACCATAAACGCCCGCAGGCCGCCGTCCCCGCCGGCGGCGGCCCCGCGGACACCTCGCCATGAAGAAACCTCACTGGCTGGCTCTTGCCGGAACCTGCTTTCTCCTGGATGTGGCAACGAAGTTGTGGGTGGCCCAGCGTCTTCCGATCCGTGAGGAGATCGTTGTCATCACGGGCTTTTTCAGCATCACCCCCATCACCAACAACGGGATCGCGTTCAGCCTGCTCGCCGGCCCCGACTCCATCTGGAGGACGGCGTTGCTGACCGCAGCGGCGGCGATCTCCCTGGCCTACATCGCCTGGCTGGTCTGGCGTGAACCCCGCCTCGGCGGCCTGCTGGGCTCCGGTCTGGCGATGGTGAGCGGAGGGATCCTCGGCAATTCCGTCAACCGCCTCCTGACCGGCTCCGTCGTGGATTTCCTGGACTTCCACTTCCGCCACCTGGCCTGGCCCACCTTCAACCTGGCGGACACCTTCATCTCCGTGGGCGCCGGCTTGATCGTGCTGCATCTGCTCCGCCCGCCAAAGGAAAAGCCGTGCCCCTGATCGCTGCCACCCTCCTCCTGTGCCTGGCGGGGACCGCCCCTGAACCGGACGCCCTCCGCCGGTTCCTGGACGATTTCCAGCGCGTCCAGACCCTCGAAGCCCGCTTCGAGCAGCAGGTCGAAACGGCGGCCGGGCTCGAGTCTGCGTCCGGCGTGGTCTGGATGCGGCGCCCCGACCGCTTGAAGTGGGAATACCAGCAGCCCGAACGGAAGCTCTTCTTCCTCAAGAAGAACCGGTACCAATTCTACCTCCCCGGCGAAAATCAGCTGGTCGTGCAGGACCTGGAACCGGCCGAGCTCGACGAGACGCCCCTGGTGTTCATCCTGGGCGGCCGGAAGGGACTGAAGGAGTCCTACTCCAGCCAGCTCGTCGAATCGCGGGACGGCCGGTGGCGCTATCTGCTGACCGCCCGGAAAACGGGGGCGCCATTTCCCCGGGTCATCCTGACCCTTGCCGGGGAACCGCTGTTCATCGAGGAAATGGTCCTGCACGAGGACAGCGGGTCGGTTTACACCTACCGGTTCCGGGACGTCCGGTTCAATCCCAGGCTGCCGGGAGACCTGTTCGACTTCCGTCCCCCGCCCGGCGTGGAAATCGTCCGGATGGAATAGGCGCCCCCACGAAACTTCCGGACCCGTTCCGTCATCATTAGGTCCCGACAGGACACCAGAGCCGTTGACCATGGAATATAAGGACTACTACAAAGTTCTCGGAGTGCCCAAAGACGCCGACCAGGCCGCGATCAAGAAAGCCTACCGCCGTCTGGCCCGCAAGCATCATCCCGACTTCAACAAGGGAAACCCGGAGTCCGAGCGGAAGTTCAAGGAAATCAACGAGGCATATCAAGTTCTGGGCGATCCCGACAAACGCAAGCGGTACGACCAGCTGGGGGCCAACTGGGACAGCTTCGGCCAGACCGGGGGCGCCCCGCCCGATTTCTCCGGTTTCCAGGGCTATCCCGGCGGCGGTTTCCAGGATTTTTCCGCCGGCAAGTTTTCGGGCTTCAGCGATTTCTTCAAGACGTTCTTCGGCGGCTTTGACCTCTTCACCGACACGGAGGAGCCCCGCGCATCCCGGCGTGCCTCCTCGCGAAGGGCTGCGGAGAAAACCGCCGACGCGAGTGCGGAGATCCACATCACCCTGCGTGAGGCCGTGCAGGGCGGCCGGGCCCGTCTGACCCTCCAGCGGGAGACCCCCTGCCGCCAATGCGGCGGTCAGGGCCTGTCCGGCAGCGGGATCTGCCCGGCCTGCATGGGGCGCGGCAGCGTCTTCCAGCCCGAGGACATCGAGGTGAACATCCCGGCCGGGGTGCAGCAGGGCTCGCGGATCCGCCTCCAGGGCAAGGGCGGGGCGTCGGCCCGGTCGGGCCAGCCCGGCGACCTTTACCTCTCGGTCAACATCCAGGAGGACAAGTCCTTCCACCTGCGCGGCCGCAACATCCACATGGAAGTGCCGCTGACCTCGAGCGAGGCGGCGTTGGGCGCCGAGGTGGATGTCCCGACCGTGACCGGCAAGGTCCGGATGCGGATCCCTCCGGAAACCCAGAACGGGACCACGTTCCGCCTCAAGGGCAAGGGCCTGCCCGCGCTGGGCCGCCACGCCGCCGGCGACCAGATCGTGACAGTCCGCATCGTCATCCCGTCCAACCTGTCGGCGCGGGAGAAGGAGCTGTACCACGAGCTGGCGCGGATCCGCCGCTGGGATCCCCGCTCGGGCAGCTGAGGCCGGCCCCGCCGCGGATCGTCCAAGACACCCGGCCCGACATCTGATAGCATGGAAGCACCCGCCGCCGGAGCCGGATCCGGAAGGGGGGCAAGGAGCAACGCGACGCCATGAACAACATGAAAACGGTATTGCTGATGGGTCTGCTGACCGGCATCTTCCTCGCCATCGGCAGCATCTGGGGCCGCGGGGGCCTGACGCTGGCCCTGGCGGCCGCGGCCGTGATGAACTTCGTTTCCTATTTTTTCTCCGACAAGATCGTACTGGCCATGTACCGCGCCCGGCGGCTGGAGCCCGGCCAAGCCCCGGCGCTGGACCGGATCGTCCACACTCTCGCCAGCCAGGCGGGCTTCCCCGTCCCACCGGTATACCTCATCCCAAGCGACGCCCTCAACGCCTTCGCCACCGGCCGCAGCCCCAGCCACGCCGCCGTGGCGGTGACCGAAGGGCTGCTGCGACGATTGGACGAGCCGATGCTCACGGGGGTGCTCGCCCACGAGTTCTCCCACATCAAGAACCGCGACATCCTGATCGGCTCCGTGGCGGCCACCCTGGCCGGCGCCATCATGTGGGCGGCCAGCCTGGTCCGGTGGGGCGCGATCTTCGGCGGCGGCGGGCGCGACGACCGCGACGGGGGCAGCCCGCTGGTCATGCTGGCCATGGTGATCCTCGCCCCCATCGCCGCCATGCTGGTCCAGATGGCCATCTCCCGCTCCCGGGAGTACGAGGCTGATGCCGGCGGCGCCCGGCTGGCCGGCACGCCGGACGGCCTGGCCCGCGCCCTGCAGGTCATCGAGGATTCCAGCCGGCGCGCCCCCATGCCCGCCTCGCCCGCCACGGCCCACATGTTCATCATGAAGCCGTTCAGCGGCCGCGGGCTCATGAACCTCTTCAGCACCCACCCGCCGGTGGAAAAGCGGATCGCCCGCCTGATGGGGCGGGAGTAGACCGCGGCGATGGCCTACCGGTATCTCTTTGGACCCGTGCCCTCCCGCCGCCTGGGGATTTCCCTGGGCGTCGACCTCGTACCGCCCAAGATCTGCTCGATGGACTGCGTGTACTGCGAGTGCGGCCGCACAACGGAGCTGACCCTGGAGCGGGGGGAATACGTGCCCACGACCGAGGTGGCCCGGGAGCTGGACCATTTCCTGGCCGGCCACCCGGCGCCGGACTTCGTCACCTTCTCCGGCGCCGGCGAGCCCACCCTGCACAGCGGCATCGGGAGGATCCTCTCGCATCTGAAGGCCGCCCACCGGGCGCCCGTGGCCCTGATCACCAACGCCACGCTGCTCGACCGGCCGGAGTTGCGCCGGGAGCTGCGGGACCTCGACGTGATCCTGCCGTCCCTGGACTCGGCCACAGCTGCCGGGCTCCGGCAGATCAACCGCCCCCATCCGGACATCCGGCCGGAGCGGATCGTGGACGGCCTGGCCGCCTTCCGGGAGGAGTTCCCGGGCGAAATCTGGCTGGAGATCTTCCTGCTGCACCCGTTCAACACCACGGACGCCGAGCTGGGGCAGCTGCAGGCCGCCGTCGACCGCATCCGGCCCGACCGGGTGCAGCTCAACTCCCTCGACCGCCCCGGGACGGAAGCCTGGGTGGAAAAGGTGTCGCAGGCCGATCTGGAATCCATCGCCGCCCGGCTCGCTCACCCACGGGTGGAAATCATTTCAAAGTACCGCCGGCGCCTGGACATCCGGGCCTACCGGCAGGACATCGAAGCGGCCATCGTCGAGACCATCTCCCGGCGGCCCTGCACCGTCCACGACCTCTGCGACGTCCTGGGCCTCCGGCCCCTGGAGGTCCGCAAGTACCTGGACGTCCTGGAGTCCGACCGGCGCCTGAAGGCGGAAATCCAGGACCGCGGCATCTTCTACCGGCTCCTCGTACCCTAAAGCAGCCGATCCTGTGGCCGCGCCGGGGCCGGAAAATAAAAAGGACCCTTGCGGGTCCTTTCACGTTTGGGGAGGTTGGTGTTTTTCGGAAATCGCTATTGCAATGCTGATGCCAACCGAGGGATTTCCCAATTATCATTTTTATTTTCAGTTAATTGCGCGCGGATTAGCCGGTTGATCTGCTCTGAAGGGATTCCCAAAACGCAACGAAGTGTTTCAGCCCGCCGGAATCCCGCCCGCCGGAATCCATCATCCCAAGCGAGATTAATTTGCAACTGATTGATATATTATGCTTTTAATAATATGATCAGCAGCGCAACAATTTGATGCAGGAGCGAATTGGAATATTTTCAATTCTGTTATGATTTTGATTCATGAAAAATCTCACCCTGCCGGAGGCCGTTGACGTCTGGCAGTTTCCCCCTTGGCCCTCCTGCAACGTTATGTGGCACCCATCAACCCTCCTGGAAGCGGTCCCGGCCGTTGCGTCCCGGCCATCCCTGTGGTATAAAGGCCATTACTTCGCCCCCCGTCCGCCCGGATTTTGTCCGAACCGGCCGGCCGCCCAGGAGTTATGTGATGGAGGAGACGCTCGAGAAGATCCGCCAGGGAGACCGGCGCGCACTCGCGCGGGCCATCAGCCGCATCGAGAACGGCGACCCGGCGGCCGTGGATCTCCTCAAGCAGGCCTTCCGGCACACCGGCCACGCCCTGGTGATCGGCGTGACCGGCGCCCCGGGGGCCGGCAAGAGTTCCCTGGTCGACCAGCTGACGGCCCAGATCCGCCAGTCCGGCCGCACCGTGGCGGTGGTCGCCGTCGACCCGTCCAGCCCTTTCAGCGGAGGCGCGATCCTGGGGGACCGCGTCCGGATGCAGCGGCACGCATCCGATCCCGGGACCTTCATCCGGAGCATGGCCACCCGCGGCAACCTCGGCGGCTTGTCCGGCACCACGGCCGACGTGGTGCTCCTGCTGGACGCCGCCGGCTTCGACTGCATCCTGGTGGAAACTGTCGGCGTCGGCCAGGACGAGGTGGACATCGTCAAGACGGCCCACGTCTGCCTGGTCGTCCTCGTGCCGGGCATGGGCGACGACATCCAGGCCATCAAGGCCGGCATCATGGAGATCGGCGACATCTTCGTCATCAACAAGGCCGACCGCGAGGGCACCCAGAAAACCGAGCAGGAGATCCGGGCCATCCTGGCCATGAACCACCGCGAGGACGGCTGGGACCCGCCGGTGGTCCGGACCGTCGCCATCCGCGGGGAGGGGACCGAGGATCTCCTCGGCGCGATCCGGCGCACGGAGCAATTCCTGGAAACCCGCCACCGGCAGGGGCGGTTCGCCCTGCGCTCCACCCAGGAGAAGCTGTTGCAGCTGTCGCGGGATCGCCTGTTCCAGGACTTCCTGGAGGCTTCCGGCTTCGCCGAAAACCTCAAGGAACTGGCGGAAAAAGTGTTGGACAAATCCGTCGATCCCTATTCTATAATAGAAAACTTCATCACCCGGTACAAAGGCAAAGGAGAGGTCTGATGTTCAAGAAAGTCGACCACATCGGCATCGCCGTGCCGAGCCTGGCGGAGACGCAGAAATTCTACCAGGACGCGCTCGGCCTGCACCTGCACGAGATCGAGGAAGTGCCCGAGCAGAAGGTCCGCGTGGCCATGTTCCCCGTCGGGGAGACCAACCTGGAGTTCCTCGAGCCCACCGGCCCCGAGTCCCCCATCGCCAAGTTCATCGAGAAGAAGGGATCCGGCATCCACCACGTCGCCATCCAGGTGGAGGACATCGACCGGCTGCTGGCCGACCTCAAGAGCCGCGGCGTCCGCCTGATCAACGAGACGCCCGTTCCCGGCGCCGGGGGCAAGCGGATCGCCTTCGTCCACCCCGCCTCCACCGGCGGCATCCTCCTGGAGCTGTCCCAGGAAAAGCGCTCCTGACGGCCGTCGGGACCACCACCCCGCAAGGAGTCATCGCATGAACCAGATCCCCCTTGGCATCATCGGCGGCAGCGGCCTTTACAACATGAAGGAGTTGTCTGACATCGAGGAGATCAAGGTCGACACCCCCTTCGGCGCGCCCAGCGACAACTATATCGTCGGCACTCTCGCGAAGCACCGGGTGGCGTTCCTGCCCCGGCACGGGCGGGGGCACCGCTTCTCGCCGTCGGAGATCAACTACCGGGCGAACATCTACGGTTTCAAGAAACTGGGCGTGGGACAGATCCTGTCGGTCTCGGCCGTGGGCTCCCTCAAGGAAGAACACAAGCCGCTGGACATCATCCTGCCGGACCAGTTCGTGGACCGCACCACGCGGCGGGTCTCGACGTTTTTCGGCGACGGGATCGTCGCCCACATCGGATTCGGCGACCCGGTCTGCCACTCGCTGGCAGGTTTCGTCTGGCAGGGCGCCGAAAACGCCGGCATCCCGGTCAAGACGGGCGGGACCTATCTCTGCATGGAAGGCCCGGCCTTCTCCACCCGCGCCGAGAGCAATCTTTACCGGAAGTGGGGCCTGGACATCATCGGCATGACCAACCTGCAGGAGGCGAAGCTGGCGCGGGAGGCGGAGATTTGCTACGTCACCATTGCCCTCGTGACCGACTATGACTGCTGGCACGAATCGGAGGAGGAGGTCAGCGTCGACATCATCATCGCCAACCTGATGAAGAACAACGAGAACGCCCAGAAGATCATCAAGGAAACCCTCAAGCTCCTGCCGGAAGAGCGCGACTGCTCTTGCCGCCACGCCTTACAGAACGCCATCATCACCCAGCCGGACGCCATCCCCCCGGAGACTCGCGAAAAGCTGGCCCTGCTGGTGGGCAAGTACCTCCCCGGCAAGGAATGACCGGGATCTTCCTACTGCCGAGGAGACACGCATGAATCAAAGCCCTATCCGCCTGCTGGCTGTTGGGTCGGTCGCGTTCGACAGCGTCAGGACACCGTTCGGCCACGCGGACCGCGTGGTCGGCGGCTCCGCCACCTACTTCAGCCTGGCCGCCAGCTACTTCGCCGAAGTGGCCATCGTGGCCGTCGTGGGGGAGGATTTCCGGGAGGAGCACTTCCGGCCCTTTGTCGAAAAGGGCATCGACGTCCGCCAGGTCCAACGTGCCCGGGGAAAATCCTTTTACTGGGCCGGCGAGTACGGCGCCAACCTCAACGAGGCGAAGACCCTGGTGACGGAATTGAACGTCTTCGCCGACTTCCAGCCCGAGATCCATCCGGATTACCGCCACGCGCCGGTGCTCTTCCTCGGCAACATCGACCCGGTCCTGCAAAACCACGTGCTGGACCAGATGGAGCGCCCCCGGCTGACGGGCCTGGACACGATGAACTACTGGATCCAGAACCGGCCCCGCGAACTGGCCGCCGTGCTCGGCCGCATCGACATCCTGTTCGTCAACGAGACCGAAGCCCGGATGCTCACCGGCGAGTTTCACCTGCTGCGCGCCCTGCGCCGGATCACGGCCATGGGCCCGCGGACCGTCGTCGTGAAGCGGGGCGAGTACGGGGCGCTCGTCTACCGGGACGGGGAGCTGTTCATCGCCCCAGCCTACCTCATGGAGGAGGTGTTCGACCCCACGGGGGCGGGCGACTGCTTCGGCGGCGGGTTCATGGGTTACCTCGCCAGCGTCCCGGAGGCCGATTTCCCTGCCCTGCGCCAGGCAGTCCTATACGGCACCACCATGGCCTCGTTCAACATCGAGAGCTTCTCAGTTGAGCGGCTGCGGTTATTGACCTTCCCCGAGATCCGCGAGCGCTGCGACCGGTTCCGGAAGATGATCACCGTCTGACCCCAATCGCCGGGTTGTTGGTTGTTTGGCTTTCGGGGGGATTCATTGACAACACGCCGTCGTCCAGGTTGAGATGTTTACCGCTCCCGAGTCGAAAGAATCGAAAAATTGCTCTTCTGAGCCAACAAGGATTTCCCGTGTTGAGTTGATATTTTTTCTGGTCCTTTTCCTCTTCACTGCCTGTATTCTGATCATGCACTTCGATTTCCCCCCGCTCCCCCACAACGATTTCGTCCAATTCTCCAGTCCAGCCAAAGCCTGGCTGGAATTTCAGATGCCGAAGTATTACAAAATCATGCCAGCCTTCCCGCTGGCGATCGCCGGCGTATCCCTGCTGGTCCCCCATGATCCGACTTTGTTGCATTCTTGCGAAATCGTAGTCCTGGGATCGGCTCTGGTCTTCTTGATTTTCTTCTGGCTCATTGTCCGACGCATCCTGCCCCACCTATGGCCCGTGCTGATGCTGTTCATCGTGATCAACCCCTACTTCATGGAATTCTCGCTTCAGACCCTCATGGAGATGTTCATTCTGGCGTCATTCACGGTCACTTTATGGGCATGTTCCAGACGAACGGAGTGGTCCGCGCTGCCGGCTGCCTGGACTTCGTTGACCCGATACGATTCCGTGTTTGTCGTGCCGCTTGTCGGCATCTTCCAGTATTTGAAGGGCGGCAAGAAAATCCGTACTCTGATCATCACGATCCTGGCCGGCACCCCTTTCCTGATCTGGCTGGTACTCAGCGTGATCCACTCCCCCATGGTGAATCCCTACGTGGAAGAGATCCTCGATCCCACCCGGGAATTCGCCTTCATTCCCCTCGTCCGGATGCTGGTGCGGATGCTGATCGGCAGATCCCCTGTAGCTTGGCCTGCTCTGACAGGAGGAGAGATCGTTCTGGGCTTGGGGGTATTTGTCCTCGCATTGATTGGCGCTGTCCGGCTATGGAAAAGCAATCGAATCACGACCGGAGTCATGATCGGTTTCATTGCGAGCTATTTCCTCGTCCACGCCATCTTCAGGGCGGCCAACTACAGGTACAACTATCCGATCATCCCCTATTTGGGCTTGCTCGTCTTCATCAGCTTGGAACCTCGGAATTCCGCCATCCGGTTTGCCTGGTCCTGGCGGAGGGCGGCACTCTTTCTGCTCCCCGGCGCCCTCCTGATTTGGGGCACGTGGGGATCGATCTTGTCCGGATGGGTCCTGGCAATGTGGCTGTTCGCCATCGCCTGGTTCACCGTGCTTTTCGGGTGGAAAGAAGCAGGATCCCGGAAAAGGCGAGTCATCGCGTTTTTCATCGGTTTGGCTGGATTGCTATGTCTCTGGCCTCCTCTTAAAATCTGGGATCTATCGTACTTTGAACAGCGGGGCCGTTTTTCCGAACTCATCGCCGCTTACCGGTGGGTGAAGCAGAACTGCTCTCCGGACGATCGAGTCCTCATGGTCACTCCGTGGTATCTGGAAGCCAGGTATCCCCGCGGAGAATTGAAGAATTTCGTAGCCACCGATAATTTGCAGAGTAAGGATGCGCTGGGTTTCATCGACGAGTGCCGGATTCAGGATTTGGACTATGTTATCTGGCTGAGCTATGCCAAGGATTTCGGCCGGGTGGACTATTTTCACAAGGAGACGCGCGAGTACCTTTTAAACGAGGCTCAACTGGGCGATCCCCGATCGAAACCCAATTTCCAGCTGATTCGGGTGCTGCCTGGTTTAACCGGCCAACAAGCGTTGGTCTATAAATTCCGGCCGGAATCGTCCACGCGCATGCAGCAGGATTTCCTGGATTTCAACCGGGAAGACAACTTCCGCTTGCTTCTCTCTGAAGGATGGTGTCCATCATTGGACGGCCATCCCGGTGGCAGGTTCTTGTGGGCGGTGGGGAAAGCCTCCAATTTCAATCTATTCCTGAAGAATGTAAAATCGGGGGGATCATTAAATTTCGTGGCTTTTCCCTTGGTAGGAGATAAACTGCCCTCCCAGACGATCGATGTATTCGTGAACGATCACTGGACGGGCAAGGTGGTGCTGATCCCGAAGGAAGAGAGGTACTCTGTGGATTTGAAGGGAGATTTCCTCCTGACGGGCAGGAATCGTTTCCGCTTTGAATATGCTTTCTGCGCCAGGCCCATAGACCTGGGTACAGGTCCAGACGTCCGCGAGCTTTCCGTACTCTTCAAGAAGATATATTTTCTTTCCAACGGGAACCGGTGAGTCGTGATGGAACCAACAAAAACAGGGGAAATTCCTCCAGCGACGAATGAAGATGCATCTCCGCCGAAAACGGAATCCCCCCTCCTCTCCGTCCTCATGCCCGTGTACAACGAGCGGGCGACGGTGGCGGAGATTCTCCGGCGGGTCCGGGCGGTGCCCCTGCCCCTGGAGGTCGTGGTGGTGGACGACGGCTCCACCGACGGCACCCGCGAGATCCTGGCCGGCCTGGCCGCCGAAGATCCTGCCGTCCGGGTAATCTTTCACGAGCGCAACCAGGGGAAGGGCGCCGCCATCCGCACGGCCATCCGCCATGCCCGGGGGGAGATCTGCATCGTCCAGGACGCCGATCTGGAGTACGATCCCGGCGACTACCCGACCCTCATCGCCCCCATCCGCGAAGGCCGGACGCAGGTGGTATACGGCTCCCGGCCTCTCCACCCGGAGAACCACTATCCCCTTGACCGGTTCCGGCTCGGTTCTCTGGCGCTCACCCTGGCCGCCAACTTCCTGTACTTCTGCTGGATCACGGATGAACCGACCTGCTACAAGGTGTTCCAGACCGGGTTGCTTCAGTCGATCCCGCTCCGGTGCACCGGTTTCGAGTTCTGTCCCGAGATCACCGCCAAGGTCCGCAAGCGCGGCTGCCGGATCGTGGAAGTCCCCATTCGGTACCACAAGCGGAGCGTCGCCGAAGGAAAGAAGATCCGCTTCCGCGACGCCTGCATCGGTCTCTGGACACTGATCAAGTATCGGTTTACCGACTAGCCGGCCCCGCCTTTATCGGAAGTAGACGTCCACGTAGTCGACCACGTCGTCGCAGGGGTTCTGCATCTCCTTCAACCGCCAGTATTTGCGCTTGCCGATGATCCGGAAAGTGAAGGTCCCCTCCCGCCGGCAGGGCTGTCCGCCGAAGATGTATCTGATTTGAGTGACGATCCGGCCCTGGAAGACGAACGCATCGGAGCGCACATCGAGGATGATCCCCTCCATCTCGATGAAATCGCCGCCTCCCTCCTGCCGCTGGCCGGCCCGGATGAACATCGTGCCGTCCCGCTCGGTCACCTCCGCCCGGCCGAATCGCTCCCAGCTGATCCACTGGAGCGAGAACTTATGCTCCCCGAGCAGCCGCTGCCGGGCCGCCTCGTCGCGGATCACCGTGCGGGGCGGCGCCGGCCCCGTCTCCCCCTGCCCGCACAGCGGGACCGCCAGTCCGGCCAAAATCACCAGAAGCGCTGTCAGACGAGAGAGCGACCGCGCCATCGATTTCATCCGGAAACCTCCACGGACAAGATTTTGCTCAATTCTACCGGTCCTCCCGCCGGAATTCCATGAATGAATGGGATGGTGCCAACGGGATGGTGCCAGGCTCCGTCACAATTCCGCATGGAAAGGAACGGTGCCAGGCTCTGTCACAATCTGGATGACCGGAATGGGATGGTGCCAAGCTCTGTCACAATTTCTTCCCTCGCTGGTACGGCGTGAGCTATGGGAGGACTACGGCTCGCCAAATCCATACTCTTCATTCCGCGCTCCGCATTCCGCAGATCCGCAATTCGCAATTGTCAATCCGCAATTGAGTGTTCCCTTCCAGATCCAATTTTGGTATAGTGTTTCACTTTGGATCCCTACGGGAGTAGCTCGCGTTGAACCTGCAGGAAATCATTCTCAAGCTCCAGGACTTCTGGAACCGCCAAGGCTGCATCATCCAGCAACCGTACGACGTGGAAGTGGGCGCTGGCACCATGCATCCCGAGACCTTTCTCCGGGTGCTGGGGCCCGAGCCCTACCGGGTGGCCTACGTCATGCCCTCCCGCCGCCCCACCGACGGTCGCTACGGCGAGAATCCCAACCGCGTCCAGAAGCACCTCCAGTACCAGGTCATCCTCAAGCCGTCGCCCGACGACGTGCAGGCCGTCTACATCCGCAGCCTCGAGGCGCTCGGCATCGACCTCAAGCTGCATGACTTCCGCTTCGAGGAGGACAACTGGGAATCGCCCACCCTGGGCGCCTGGGGCGTCGGCTGGCAGGTCCTGCTGGACGGCCTGGAGATCACCCAGTTCACCTACTTCCAGCAGGCCGGCGGGCTCGACCTGAATCCGATCTCCTGCGAGATCACCTACGGCCTCGAGCGCATCGCCACCTTCATCGCCGGCGTGGAGAGCATCTACGACCTCGCCTGGCAGCAGGACTACTCTTACGGCGACATCCGGTTTCACGAAGAGGTAGAGTTCTCCCGTTACAATTTCGAGGAAGCCGACATTCCCACGGCGTGGAAGCTCTTCGAACTCTACGAGCAGGAGAGCCAGCGCCTGATCGAGCGCGGTCTGTTCCTGCCCGCGTACGACTACTGCCTGAAGTGCTCCCACGCCTTCAACCTGCTGGACTCCCGCGGCGCCATCAGCGTCACCCAGCGGGTCGGCCTGATCGGCCGCGTCCGCAAGCTGGCGGTGGCCATCGCCCGCGGCTACGCGCAGCGGCGCGAGGAGCTGGGCTTCCCCTTCCTCCGCCAACCGGCCGCGACGGAGGCGTCCCGTGGCTAAGGAACTCCTCCTGGAAATCGGCTGCGAAGAAATCCCCGCCGGGATGATCCCCGACGCGCTGTCCTGGCTGGCGTCCAACCTCACCCAGGTGCTGGACAAGAACCAGCTGGCCGCCGGCGAGCCGTGGACCGCGGCCACGCCGCGCCGGCTGACCGTCTGCCTGCCCGGCGTCCCCGAGTCCCAGCCGGACCGCGAGGAGGAGATCCTCGGCCCGGCCGCCGCCATCGGCGTCGACGCCTCGGGCGCCTTCACCAAAGCCGCCCTCGGCTTCGCCAGGAAGCAGGGCGCCGCCGCAGACCAGCTGCGCCTGGTCGAGACGCCCAAGGGCGCCTACGTGGGCTTCCGCAAGCAGATCGCCGGCCGTCCGGCCGCGGACGTGCTGGGGGAACTTCTGCCATCCCTGATCGCCGGCATTCCCTTCCCCAAGACCATGTACTGGCGCGCGGACAAGTTCCGCTTCGTCCGGCCCATCCGCAATATCCTGTGCCTGCTGGGCGGCGACGTCGTGCCGTTCGAGTTGGCCGGCATCGCCAGCTCCGACCGGACTTTCGGACACCGTTTCCTGGGCGCGCCGAGCATCACCGTGGAATCCTGCGCCGCCTACCGCCAGGCCCTGTCTGACAACCGCGTCCTGGTGGACGCCGGCGAGAGGGAGCGGAAGATCGCCGCGGAGATGCAGGCGCTGGAGAATCAGACCAGCCTGCAGGTCATTCCCGACCCGGGCCTGGCGCGAGAGGTTATCTACCTCAACGAGTATCCCTCCGTCATTCTTGGCGCGTTCGATGAGAAGTTCCTCGCCATCCCCCGGGAAGTCCTCATCACGGTCATGCGCAAGCACCAGAAGTACTTCGCCCTGACCGGGCCGGGCGGCCGGCTGGCGCCGCGGTTCCTGGCGGTCATCAACATGGACGAGGACCGGCAGGGCCTGATCCGGCAGGGGCACGAGCGCGTGCTCAAGGCGCGCCTGGTGGACGCCGAGTTCTTCTGGAACGGCGACCGCAAGCGCAGCCTGGCCGACCGCGTGCCGGCGCTGGGCCAGGTGCTGTTCCAGGAGTCCCTGGGCAGCTACCTGGAGAAGTCCAAGCGCCTCGCGAATCTTGCCGGTTTCCTGGCCGAAAAAGTACATTTCGACATCGCGTTCCTAAAAACCGTCCAAGAAGCCGCACGCCTCTGTAAAACCGACCTGACCACCGACATGGTCAAGGAGATCACCGAGCTGCAGGGCGTCATGGGCGGCTTGTACGCCCGGGAAGAGGGGCTGTCCGAGGCCGTCTGGAAGGCCATCTACGACCACTACCGGCCCGAGGGCATGGACGACCGGCTGCCCGAGACGCCGGGCGGCGCCGTGCTCGCCCTGGCCGACAAGCTCGACACCATCACCGGCATGCTGGCCCTGGGCTTCACCCCCACGGGCTCGAAGGACCCGTTCGGCCTGCGCCGGCTGGCCAACGGCGTGTACCGCATCCTGCTCGAGAAGGGGCTGGACCTCGACCTGGAGGCCGCCTTCCGCGAGGCCCACCGCTCGCTGGCGGGCAAGGTCGCCGTCCCCTGGGAAGAGCTGCGGCCCGCCATCGCCACTTTCCTGGAGACCCGGCTCCGCTTCTTCTACCAAACCGCCGGGTTCCGCTACGACGAAATCAACGCGGTCATCGACCGCTCGCTGTTCCGGCCGCTGGACGGCCGCCGGCGCCTCGACGCCCTGCAGGCCATCCGCCCGGTGGCGGCGTTCACCTCCATCTTCAAGGCCAAGAAGCGCATCCAGAACATCCTGGACAAGCAGGCCGGCGCCTCCCCGCAGTGGCACGGGCCGGACCAGCTGGTGGAGCCGGAGGAGAAGGCCCTCCACCGGCAGCTTGCCGACCAGGGTCCCGCCATCGGCGAGGCCGTCGACCGCGGCGACTACCCCGAGGCGCTGAAGCGCATCGAATCCTTCGCGCAGCCCGTGGACGCCTTCTTCGACAAGGTCCTGGTGATGCACGAAGATCCGGTCCTCAGGTCGAACCGCCTGGGGCTGCTGCACGATATCGGAAATCTGTTTGACCGCTTCTGCGATTTTTCCAAGTTTGTCATCGAAGAACCGTGAAGTGGCCGAGATTCAATTCACAAATCGAGGGTCATCATGATTGAAAAAGGTGTCAAGATCGCTTCTCCGGAAGGAAAACTCGGGATCCTGATTCCGGGTCTGGGCGCCGTCGCCACCACGTTCATCGCCGGAGTCCTCAGCGTCCGCCGCGGCTTGGGACGGCCGTTCGGGTCCATGACCCAGATGGGCACCATCCGGATCGGCAAGCGCACCGACAAGAAATCGCCGCTGGTCAAGGATTTCGTCCCGCTGGCCGGCCTCGACCAACTGGTCTTCGGCGGGTGGGACATCTTCACCGACACCGCCTACGAGTCCGCCGCCAACGCCGGCGTGCTGCAGCCGGAGGACCTCGCCCCGGTGCGCGAGGAGCTGCAGAAGATCCAGCCGATGAAGGCCGTCTTCGACCGCCGGTACGTCAAGAAGCTGGACGGCCCCAACGTGAAGAAGGCCGCCACCAAGTGGGACCTGGCCCAGATGCTGATGGACGACATCCGCCGCTTCAAGGAAGAGAACGGCTGCAGCCGCCTGGTCATGATCTGGTGCGGCTCCACGGAGATCTTCATCGAGGAGTCGGCGGTCCACCAGAGCATCGAGGCGCTGGAGGAAGGTCTCAAGAAGAACGACCCAAACATCCCCTCCAGCATGATCTACGCGTACGCCGCGCTGAAGCTGGGCATCCCCTTCGCCAACGGCGCGCCCAACCTGACCGTGGACACCCCGGCCCTCGAGGAGCTGGCCAAGCAGAACAAGGTGCCTATCGCCGGCAAGGACTTCAAGACCGGCCAGACCCTCATGAAGACCATCCTGGCGCCGGGCCTGAAGGCCCGCCTCATCGGCATCTCCGGCTGGTTCTCCGCCAACATCCTGGGCAACCGGGACGGCGAGGTGCTGGACGACCCGGACTCCTTCAAGACCAAGGAAACCAGCAAGCTGTCCGTGCTGGAACAGATCCTGCAGCCGGACCTCTACCCCGAGCTGTACAAGGACCTCTACCATAAAGTGCGGATCCACTACTACCCGCCCCGCGGCGACAACAAGGAAGGGTGGGACAACATCGACATTTTCGGCTGGATGGGCTATCCCATGCAGATCAAGATCGATTTCCTCTGCCGCGACAGCATCCTGGCCGCGCCCATCGTCCTGGACCTGGTCCTGCTCATGGATCTGGCCCAGCGCTGCGGCCTCTACGGCATCCAGGAGTGGCTGTCGTTCTTCTTCAAGAGCCCGCACCACCTGCGCGGCCTCTACCCCGAGCACGATCTCTTCATCCAGCAGATGAAGCTGAAGAATACTCTCCGGTATCTCAAGGGCGAGGAGCAGATCACCCACCTCGGGCTCGAGTACTACTACGACTAACGCCAGTTCCCCAGGAGGTTACAACAACAATGGCGACCAAAAATGCAACGAAAAAGTATGTCTATTTCTTTGGCAAGGGCAAGGCCGAAGGCCATGGCAAAATGAAGGACGTCCTCGGCGGGAAAGGCGCCGGCCTGGCTGAGATGACCAACGCCGGCCTGCCCGTGCCGCCGGGCTTCACCATCTCCACCGCCGCCTGCACCCTGTACTACCAGAACAAGAAGAAGCTCTCCAAGGAAATCCTGCAGCAGATCGACGCCGCGCTGGCCCGGCTGGAGGAGGTCCAGGGCAAGAAGCTGGGCTCCACCAAGGTCCCGCTGCTGGTATCGGTGCGCTCCGGCGCGAAATTCTCGATGCCGGGCATGATGGACACCGTCCTCAACCTGGGCCTCAACGACCAGACCGTGTTGGTCGGGGCCAGGATCACCGGGAATCCCCGCTTCGCCTGGGACTGCTACCGCCGATTCATCCAGATGTTCTCCGACGTGGCGCTGGGCGTGCCCAAGCACGAATTCGAGCACATCCTCGACGCGCTCAAGACCGAGAAGAAGGTCAAGCTGGACACTCAGCTCGACGCCGCCGACCTGCAGGAGCTGGTTAAGCGCTACAAGGCCTACGTCCGCAAGAAGACGAAGCTGGACTTCCCCCAGGACGCCAGGAAACAGCTCATGATGGCGGTCAACGCCGTGTTCGAGTCCTGGAACAACGCCCGGGCCATCAAGTACCGCGAGATGAACGACATCCCGCATGACCTCGGCACGGCCGTGAACGTCCAGGCCATGGTGTTCGGCAACACCGGCGAGAAATCCGGTTCCGGCGTGGGCTTCACCCGCAATCCGTCCACCGGCGCCAAGGAGTTCTATGGCGAGTACCTGCCCAACGCCCAGGGCGAGGATGTGGTCGCCGGCATCCGGACTCCCCTCAAGCTCACCGAGCTGAAGAAAAACATGCCGAAGATCTACGACCAGCTCAAGGCCATCACCGACCGGCTGGAGAAGCACTACAAGGACATGCAGGACTTCGAGTTCACCATCGAGGAAGGCAAGCTATACATGCTGCAGACCCGGAACGGCAAGCGCACCGGCGCCGCCGCCGTGAAAGTCGCCATCGACATGGTGAAGGAGAAGCTGATCACCCCGATGGAAGCCGTCCTGCGCGTGGAGCCGCAGCAGCTCGACCAGCTCCTGCACCCGATCTTCGACGCCAAGAACACCTTCAAGGTCATTGCCAAGGGCCTGCCCGCCTCGCCGGGCGCGGCCGTGGGGCGGATTGCCTTCACCTCCGAGGAGGCGGTGAAGGTCGCGGAGAAGAAGGAAAAAGTCATCCTGGTCCGGCTCGAGACCTGCCCCGATGACATCCACGGCATGGAAGTCTCCCAGGGCATCCTGACCGCCCGCGGCGGCATGACCTCCCACGCGGCCGTGGTGGCCCGCGGCATGGGCGTGCCGTGCGTCGCCGGCTCCGCCGACATCCTCATCGACGAGAAGAAGCGCACCGTCACCTTCCCCGGCGGCAAGGTCCTCAAGGGTGGCGATTTCATCTCGCTGGACGGCAGCCGGGGAGAGGTCTACGAGGGCGAGCTGAAGACGATGCGGCCCGACCTGCATTCCGGCGATTTCGGCCGGTTCATGGCGCTGGCCGACAAGATCCGAAAGCTCAAGGTTCGCACCAACGCCGACATCCCGCGTGACGCCAAGGTGGCCCGCGACTTCGGCGCCGAGGGCATTGGCCTCTGCCGCACCGAGCACATGTTCTTCGCCCCCGACCGCCTGCCCCACATGCAGGCGATGATCCTGGCCGACGACACGGCCGCCCGCGAGAAGGCCCTGCTGAAGCTGCTGCCCATGCAGCGCGAGGACTTCCTGGGCATCTTCCAGGCGATGGACGGCTACCCGGTGACCATCCGGACGCTGGATCCGCCGCTCCACGAGTTCCTGCCCAAGCGGGAGGAGCTGATGGTGGAGATCGCCGTGATGAAGGAGCGGGGCAAACCGGCCGGGCAGATCGCGAAGAAGGAAAAGCTGCTTGCCCGCGTCCAGGCGCTGCACGAGCTCAATCCGATGATGGGACTGCGCGGCTGCCGCCTGGGCATCGTGTTCCCCGAGGTGACCCGCATGCAGGCGCGGGCCATCCTGGAGGCCGCCTGCCTGGCCAAGAAGAAGAAGATCCAGGTCCTTCCCGAGATCATGATCCCGCTGGTCGGCAAAGTGGCCGAGCTGAAGGCCCAGCGCGACATCGTCATGGATGTGGCCGAACAGGTGTTCAAGGAGCAGAAGACCCGGGTCGAGTTCCTGGTGGGCACCATGATCGAGATCCCCCGGGCCGCCGTGACCGCCGACGAGATCGCCGGCGTGGCGGAGTTCTTCTCATTCGGCACCAACGACCTGACCCAGATGACCTTCGGCTACTCCCGCGACGACGCCGGCGTGTACATCCGGGAATACATCAAGCAGGGCATCCTGGAGAAGGACCCCTTTCAGATCCTGGACCGCGACGGCGTGGGCCAGCTGGTGAAGATGGCCGTGGAGCACGGGCGCAAGGCCCGGCCCGGCATCAAGCTGGGGATCTGCGGCGAGCACGGCGGCGAGCCCTCCTCCGTGGAGTACTGCCACCTGGTCGGCTTGAACTACGTGAGCTGCTCCCCCTACCGGGTGCCCATCGCCCGGCTGGCGGCCGCCCAGGCGGTGGCCGTCACCCAGGTCGAAAAGGGCACGCAGCAGAAGTAACTCACCGCGGGAGCCGGGCGCGGCCCGGCTCCCGCGTATTTTCCCTGCGGATCAAGACCGATGGCACCTGACTCCTCCAGCCCCGCTCCCCGAAAGCTCACGCTGAAGTTCTTCGCCGGCGCCCGCGACGCGGTCGGGCAGCCGTGGCTCGCGGCAGAGATTGGCCCCGATGTGCGGACGGTCCGGGACCTCGTCGCCTGGCTGTGCCGACGCCATCCCGCCCTCGCCCATCTGCAGAGCCGCCTGCTGGCCGCCCGCAACCTCAAGTACACCTCCCCCGACACGACGGTGGAGGACGGCGACGAGATCGCCTTCTTCCCGCCCGTCAGCGGCGGGTGATCCTCCGGCCGAGGTGGCGATGAAATCCCGGGACCCCATCCCGCCAGTCCCTCCTCCCGGCCCGGCCGGCGAGGGCGGACCCGGCCTGTTCGTGGCCCTCACGCGCGAATCCATCGCCGCCGATCACCTGGCCGCCTCCCTGATCGCGCCCGATTGCGGGGCGGTGGTGACCTTCACGGGGACGGTCCGGGACCACCATCAGGGCCGCCGGGTGACCGGACTGACCTACGACGCCTACGAGGCCATGGCCCTCCCGCTTCTGCAGGAGATCGCCGCCGCGGCCCGGGATCGGCATGCCCTGTCCCGGGTGGTGGTGGTGCACCGGCTGGGTGATATGGCCATCGGGGAAGCCAGCGTTTTCATCGGCGCCGCCTCGCCGCACCGGGAGGAAGCTTTCGCCGCCTGCCGGTACCTGATCGACACAATCAAGGCCCAGGTCCCCATCTGGAAGAAGGAGTATTACGACGATGGCTCCGCATGGATCGAAGGAGACGCCCCGGCCGGCCTTTAAGACCGCCGTGCTGACGGTCAGCGACAGCGCCAGCCGGGGCGAGCGGGCAGACCTCTCCGGCCCGCGCTGCCGGGAGCTCCTGGCCGGAATGGGCTTCGACTGCGTGGCCCACCGGGTGGTCCCCGACGACGTCCCGGCCATCGCGGCCCAACTCCGGGAATGGTGCGACGGCGGCCGCGTCCAGCTCGTGGTCACCGCCGGCGGCACCGGCCTCAGCCCCCGGGACGTGACGCCGGAAGCCACCCGCCAGGTCATCGAGCGGGAGGCGCCCGGCTTCGGCGAGTTGCTGCGGATGGAAGGCTTCCGGAAGAACCCGCGGGCCGTGCTCAGCCGCGGCACGGCCGGCCTCCGCAACCGCACGCTCATCATCAACTTGCCGGGCAGCGTCCGGGGCGTCGAGGACGGCCTGCAGACGCTGGCCCCGATCCTGGCCCACGCCCTGGAAATTGCCGGGGGCGAGGCCGGCCGCTGCGGCTCCTGATCGCCGCCGGCGGATTGCCAACAACTTATTCTTCGGCGAGGCACCATGGCGACCCATCTCATCCAGATCGATCCCGGAAACCCGGACCGTTCCACCCTGCGCGCCGTCGCCCGCCGGATCGTGCGGGGGGAAATCTGCGTCCTGCCCACCGACACGATCTACGGTTTCCACTGCCGGGCGGACAACACCGAGCTCCTCTCCCAGCTCCACCAGCTGAAGGGGCGGCAGGAGCAGAAGCCGTTCCTCCTGCTGATCCAGGGCGTGGAGTACCTTGTCCACCGGGAGATCGACCTGCCGCCGGCCGCCCGCGGATTGATGGAGCGGTTCTGGCCGGGGCCGCTGACCCTGGTCCTGACCTCCCGGGAGCGGTGGCCGGAAGACCTCTCCGAGGATGGCTTCTCCATCGCCGTCAGGCAGCCGGGCTATCCCATCCTCAACCGGATCATCGATTACGCCGGGGTGCCGCTGGCCTCCACCAGCGCCAACCTCGCCGGCCGGGAGCCCCTGCAGACCGTGGAGGAGATCGTCTCCGCCTTCGGCGACCGGGTGGACTGCGTCCTGGACGCCGGCCTCCTGCCGGCGGCGAAGCCCTCCACCATCGTCTCCTTCCGGACGTCGCCGCCGTCCATCCTGCGGGAAGGCTCCATCCCCGCCGGATTCATCCAGCCGTTCCTGAACGCACCGCCGGGCCGGCCATTCCCCGACGGCGCGGAGTGAATCCCCGAGGAGAGCGTCGCCATGACGGATCCCCCGCCCGGCGAGACCTACCTGGAGCACGGCTGGAAGCTGCTCCGGGCGTTCTACGACTGGGAGGTGCGCCGCGGCCGGACGGCGCTGGAAGCGGGAACGCGCTGCAAGACGCTGGCCTACATTCATGAGCAGTTTCTGGCACGATTCTTTTCCTCCCCGGACGCCCCGCCGGTTTCCCTCGACCGGCTGACCGCGGAGGTCCTCGACGCGTACCTCGGCGGGTGGTACCTGGCCGAGTCGGGCCTGGCCGGACTGGACGACCTCGAGCGCCAGCTGACCGCCCTCCGGGATCTGGTCGAGTACCTCGGCGGGGAGTCGCGATACCAGGGCTCCGGCGCGGACTGGCAGGCACTGGAGCACCACCTGGACGACCCCGAGCGGTTCCGCCGCCACCTGCGGCAATGGGAGGAATTCCGGCGGGAGATCGCCGGCACCCCCGACTGGATCGAACGCCAGGAGCGTTGGTTGTCAGGGGAATGGTAAGCACCCGGGGCCGCGGAACATCCGGCGAGTTTCCACTTTTACTTTTTCCGGCCTTTCATTACAATACGGATTCGCGGAATCCCCTCCCGAGGTAGACCATGGCTTTCTTCAAAAAAGAGCAAATCGAAGAGGACCAGAGCCCCGCCGCCCCGCGCCCGCGTACTGAAGCCGCCGAGACCGCCGCGCCCCGCGGCGAAGGCTCGCTGATCGGCAAGAACATCAAGATTGTGGGCGAGGTCACCGGCAACAGCGACCTGACCGTGGACGGAAGGGTCGAAGGCAAGATCCGGATCTCCAAGATGCTCACCATCGGCCCCGCCGGGGACGTGGTGGCCGAGATCCACGGCGAGAACGTCGTCGTGATCGGCCGGGTGAATGGGAATGTCTCCGCCGACCAGAAAGTGATCCTCAAACCCACGGCCATGGTCACCGGCAACATTTCCTGCCAGAGCTTCATCGTCAACGAGGGCGCCAGTTTCGAGGGCAACATCCAGATGAAACAGGCGGAAAAGAAAGCCGAACCGCTTTCCCCGCCGTCCTCCCCCGCACCCGGCAAGGACAAAGACAAGGACAAGCCGAAGAATTGACGTCCGGCCCCCCGGATCGGTCCGCGGGACCTCCCTGGCGACGGGGAAAGACTGCGCCATGCGTCAGAACGTCCCCCCGCCGTGCAGCCGCTGCCGACGCCCGGACCGGAACAGGACCAGTAGCCCGAAGAGAAATCCCCCCACGTGGGCGCCCCACGCCACGCCGCCCGCCGCTTGATCCGAAAGCAGCCCACCGGCGAGCTGCATCACGAACCAGAGGCCGACCCAGACCAGGGCGGGGATCTCCACCAGTTGGAAGAAGATGAAAATCGGCAGCAGGGTCAGGATCCGGCCGTGGGGATGGAACAGCACATAGGCCGCCAGCACGCCGGAGACCGCCCCGCTCGCCCCGATGGTCGGCAGCTGGGACTCCAGGTTGAAGAGGATGTGCACGGCGTCGGCGGCCAGGCCGCAGCCCAGGTAGAAGAGGAGGTAGGGCCCATGGCCCAGCCGGTCCTCCACGTTGTCCCCGAAGATGAACAGGAACCACATGTTGCCAATGATGTGAAGCCAGCCGCCGTGGAGGAACATCGACGCGAATAGCGGGACGACGAGGCCGGCCAGGGTGATCTCCGGGTAGTCGAAGAATTGGAGGAACCGCGCCGGCACCACCCCATAGGTGAACAGGAACCGGTCCAGCGCCGACCCCAGGCTCAACTCGTACAGGAAGACGAGCCCGTTGACGGCGATCAGGCCCCAGGTCACCCAGGGGGTGCGGACGGACGGGACATCGTCCCGCAATGGGATCATGGCGGCAATCCTCCGAACATACCGCTTGTAATGATTCCACGCCATGGGACAGTTTGCAAGATCTTCGGCGCGGCTTCCGTCTGCGGGAATTTCCCGGCGAAGATCGGTTCATCCGCCGCGGGATATTTGTTACAATATGTCGATTGGCCCGCCGGGGCTCCCCGGCAGGAGGAGCAGCACATGGATCTCCGCACCACCATCGGCCCCCTGGCGTTGCAGAATCCCGTCATGACGGCCAGCGGCACCTTCGGGTACGGCCTGGAATTCGAACCCTACATGGACCTCAACCGGCTGGGCGCCCTGGTGGTCAAGGGACTGAGCCTGAAGCCGCGCCCGGGCAATCCCGCCCCCCGGATCTACGAAACGCCCTCCGGCATGCTCAACGCCATCGGCCTCCAGAACGTCGGAGTGGACGCCTTCCTCCAGGAGAAACTCCCCCAGCTCCGCCACGTCCGCGCGCCCATCATCGCCAACGCCCTCGGCAACACCGTGGACGAGTACGTGGAGGTCTGCGGCCGGCTGGCCGGGGCGCCCGGCATCGCCGCCATCGAGCTGAATATCTCCTGCCCCAACGTCAAGGAGGGAGGCATCCAGTTCGCCAACGACCCGGGCCAGACCCGCGCCGTCACAGCGGCGGTTCGCGCCGCCATCGGCTCTTTCCCCCTGATCGTCAAGCTGTCCCCGAACGTCACGGACATCGTGGCCTTCGCCCGGGCCTGCCGGGACGCCGGCGCGGACGCCGTGTCCCTGGTGAACACCTTCGTCGGACTGGCCATCGACCTCGAGAAGATGGCGCCCCGGCTAGCCAACGTCACCGGCGGCCTCAGCGGCCCGGCCATCAAGCCGCTGGCCCAGCGGATGGTGCACGACGTGTGCCGCAGCGTGGACATCCCGGTCATCGGCATCGGCGGCATCATGACGGCCACCGACGCCCTCGAGTACCTCGCCCTCGGCGCCCGGGCGGTCCAGGTGGGCACGGCCAACTACATCCGCCCGGCCGTCACGGTGGAGATCATCGACGGCATCGAGGACTGGTGCCGCCGGCACGGCATCGAAGCGATCCAGTCGTTCATCGGCCAATTCCTCCGGCGCGACCAGCCGGAATCCTGCAGGAGGTGCTGACATGCCCGCAACGAAGACCGACGCGCGCGACCGGCTGATCGTGGCGCTGGACGTGGACTCCGCCGCGGAGGCCCTGGCGATCGTGAAGAAAACCGCCCCCCACGTGGGCTGCTACAAAGTCGGCCTCCAGCTCTTCGTCCAGGAGGGGCCCGCCCTCGTCCGCGAGCTCGTCTCCTCGGGCCGGAAGGTCTTCCTGGACCTCAAGCTACACGACATCCCGAACACCGTCCTGTCGGCCTCGCGGCGGGTGGCGGAGCTGGGCGTTTCCCTCTTCACCGTCCACTGCCTGAACGGGCGACGCTCCCTGGCCCAGTGCCTGCAGGGGCTGCAGGAACACTGCGCCCGGAAGTCGATCGAGGTCCCGGCCATGGTGGGTGTGACCATTCTGACCAGCATGACGGACGCCGACCTCCACGGCACCGGGCTCGTCCTGAGCGTGGAGAAGGCGGTGGAAAACCTGGTCGGCCAGAGCTACCGGGCCGGATTGCGGCACTTCGTCGCCTCCGCCCGGGAGGCGAAGCTGATCAAGCAGTCGTTCCCCGACGCGTACCTGATCACCCCCGGCATCCGCCCGGCCGGTTCTCCCGCCGAGGACCAGTCCCGCGCGATGACGCCGGGGGAGGCCATCCCCGCGGGCGCGGACGCCCTCGTGGTCGGCCGCCCCATCCTGCGGGCGCCGGACCCGGCCGCGGCCGCCCGGATGGTCGTCGAGGAGATCGAGGAGGCCTTGATCCGGAGGGCCTGACGCCGCCGGCGTCCTTGACTTGGCGGGGAAGTCGTTCTATCATGCCCGTTTGCTGAAACTTCGGAGAACTATTTCCGAATAATAGGCATCTATGGAAGGTTCGAGGCGCTGAAATCCAAGTGGAGGCTTACCGTGGTGGCATTAGGAATCTTCGGAACCCTGGTGGACTACTTCAGCAAGGGCGGACCTGTGATGTGGCCGCTCCTCGCCTGTTCCATCATCGGATTGATCTTCCTCGTCGAGCGCGCCATCTATTTCCACCGGATCCCCCTGGATCCCGGCATGATCTTCGGCAAGGTCCGGCAGCTGATGCTGGCCCGGGACCTCGAGGGAGCCATCCGGCTCACCGACGAAGCCAAAGGCCCCATGCCGGACATCCTCAAGGCCGGCTTGCTCCGGTTCGGCAAGCCCCACGAGGAAATCCTCCGCGCCATCGAAAGCGTCTCGCTGCATGAAGTCGCCAAGCTGGAGCGCGGCCTCTGGATCCTGGCCACCATCGCCAACGTCGCCCCCCTGCTTGGCTTCCTGGGGACGGTCACGGGCATGATCCAATCCTTCGACGTTTTGTCCACCGCCGGCTTCGGCAACCCGAAGCTGGTGGCCAAGGGCATCGCCGAGGCCCTGATCACCACCGCCGCCGGCCTGATGATCGCATTCCCCGTCCAATTGGGATACAACTACTTCACCACCAAGGTCGGCTCCTTCGTCCTGACGGCGGAAACCACTTCCGCCATGCTCCTCGAGACCATTTCCGAGCTGGAAGAGGAGAACCACAAGGTCAAGTCATGATCCGCTACCGCGCCCGAAAAATCAGCGCCATCATCCCCACCGCCTCCATGGCAGACATCGCCTTCCTGCTGATCACTTTCTTCATGTACACGACCACCTTCAGCGTCGACCGGACCGAGGTGATCCTGCCGGAATCCTTCATCCGGCAGATGGTGGAGAAGGACGCGGCCATCATCGCGATCACCGCCCGTGGTCAGATCAACGTCTCCGACGGCGTGCGGGAGAGCGAGCCGGCGGCCAGCCCGGAAGCCCTCGAGCAAACAGTCCGGGAGATCATCCAGAAGTCGCCCAACCGCCAGTTCATCATCAAGTGCGACAAGGCGGCGCCCTACCGGGCCTTCAACCAGGTGTACGAGGTGCTGCTGAAGACCAAGGCCCACGACATCTCCCTACTGACCGAACGCAAGACCGGAACGGAGGGGCCATGAGAGCAGCCCGCCTGAAAGACCGGATGACGGCGGAGATTCCCACCGCCTCCATGGCCGACATCGCCTTCCTGCTTATCACCTTCTTCATGGTGACCACCGTGTTCACGGCCATCCACGGCATCGAGTACGGCATGCCGAAGCGCGAGCCCACCTCCAATGTCAAGCCGCAGGAGTCCGTTTACATTCACGTCATGTACAACGGTCAGGTCCAGGTGGATTTCGTCCCCATCGGCTCGATGGAGAACCTCGCCACCTACGTCAAGACCAAGATGGAACAGACGCAGGGCCGGAAGCCCGTCATCATCCGGACGGATCCCGACGCCCCCTACGGGAAGACGGTCGAAGTCCTGGACGTCCTCAAGCAGCTCGATGTGAAGAACATCACCCTGCCCACGGAGAAAGAGATCGAGGTCTGGAAGGCCTATTTCCGAGACTGAATCGCCCGGCCCCCATCGCCACCCACGGGAATCCAGCATGACACATACCCGAACCCGACCTTCCACCGATCGCCGGCGGAACGCGTTCATCGCGCTGGTGCTCGCCGCGCTCTGCCTGGCGGCGTTCACCGCGGAGGCCCTGGCGGATTACAAGACGGCGATCTCCCTTTTCAAGCGCCAGAAGTACCGCGACGCGCTCAAGGAGCTCCAGCCCGACGTCAGCCGCAACCCCGACTGGGAATTCGGCCACCGCCTGGCCGGCCTCTGCTACTTCTACCTCAAGGAATACGACAACGCCGCCCGGGCCTTCGAGCGGGCTGTGGAGCTCAAGAGCACCGAACCCTCGGTGTACCTGGGGCTGGCGGAATCTTACTACCAGTCGGGGAAACCGGACCAGGCCCTGGCCGCCGTCGAAAAGGGCAAGGCCTACTTCACCAAGAAGCCGGACCTGTACAATTACAACCGGATCCGCGCGTTCGTTTTCTACAAGCAGCAGCGGTTCGCCAACTCCGCCGACGCCGTGGTGGCTTCCTTCCAGTACCAGGCCGGCACCGCCCAGGACTGGCTCATCCTCGGCATCAGCTATTTCATGACCGGCCAGGACACCCAAGCGCGGCAGGCGCTGTCCACGGCGCAACAGATGGACCGCTCGCTGACCGGCGCCCAGACCTACCTGGACCGGCTGGCCGTCCGCGAAGCGGAAAACGCCCTCAAGTCCCAGAACTACGCCCAGGCCCGCGACGCCTTCCAGGCCATCCTGCAGCAGCACCCGGAAGACAACGCCATCCGCTTCAACCTGGCCCTGGCCGAGATCGGCCTCAAGAACTGGCCCGGCGCCGAGGCGCTCCTCCGGCCCATGGAAACCGCCTACACAGGATCTTTCCGCTACTACTACTTCCACGGGTACGTACTGGAGAATCTGGGGAAGAATGAAGAGGCCGAGAAGTCCTACCGCAAGGCGCTGCAGATCAACAACGACCCGCAGGCAAGAGAGGCCCTCCAGCGGGTGCTCCGCCGGATGGGGAAAAAATGAACCCCGCCGGGGAGGCGGGGTTCATGGGATTCACTTGTAGCTCTTGACTGCGTCGTCGACGCTCTTGTAATACTCGAAAACCGTGATCAGTTTGGTGATGGTCAGCAGGTCCACGATCCGCTCGGTGACGTTGGCCAGTTTCAGCGTGCCGCTGGCCTTGCGCATGGTGGTGTAGCAGCGGATCAGTTCGCCCAGCCCGGAGCTGTCGATGTACGGCACATCGGCGAGATCCAGGACCACGTTCTTGACGTTTTCCGCCAGGAGCTCGTCGACCTTTTTCTTGATCGCGATATCGCCTTCACCCATCAGAATTTTGCCGTGAATTTCAAGTACCGTGACGCCGTTGACCTCTCTCTCGTTGATCTGCATGAAGACCTCCTGAAAGTTATTGGTTATTTCCTTTCATACATATCACAGCCCTTTGGGGGTGTCAAACCCTATTTCAACAAGGCGCTGAAAGGCCCCCCGCCGAAAAAAAACCTTGCATCACTTCGCCTCCTGTGCTTATATAGGGGGCTGTATTTTTGAGGACGGAGGTTCCATTGATCGCTATCAGGTTAACCCGCAAAGGCTCCAAGAAGAAACCCGTGTACCGCGTCGTGGTTGCGGAGAAGACGGCTCCCCGTGACGGCAGATTCCTCGAGATCCTCGGCCACTACAACCCGGTCTCGACACCGGCCGAGTTCCAGCTGGACCTGGAAAGAGTCAACCACTGGCTCAGCAAGGGCGCGAAACCGTCCGACACCGTTCGGCGTCTCATCGAGAAGGCGACAGCTTCCGCGAAGACTGATTGAATTTCGCCATTTTACGCGGCTTGTTCTTCATAAAACCACGTTCTGACCACAGGAGGAGCACATGAAAGAGCTGTTGGAAATGATTGCGAAAGTTCTAGTTGACAATCCGGATCAGGTCCAAGTCACGGAAGTGGAAGGTGAGCAGACCACCGTCCTCGAGCTGCGTGTGGCGCAAGTGGACCTTGGCAAGGTCATCGGCAAGCAGGGACGCACCGCCCGGGCGATCCGCACGATCCTCGGCGCGGCCGGCATGAAGATGCACAAGCGCTTCGTCCTGGAGATCCTGGAATAGGACAGGTGGCGAAACACGACCATCTGGTAGTCGTCGGTACCATCATCAAGCCACACGGAATTCTCGGGGAAGTCGTCGTCGAGCCGTACACCGATTCCCCGGGCGTGTTCGCGACCGGCGCGCGGTTGTTTCTGACGCGGGAAGGATCCGCGCCGCGCCCCTGCAGGATGCGGAGTTGCCGGGCGCACCAGGGCCGGTGGCTTGTCGGCCTGGACGGCGTGAACGGCCGGACCGAGGCCGAGCAGCTGAGAAACCACGATCTTTGCATCGATAAAGACAGCCTGGCCCCCCTTGCGGCGGGCGAGTGCTATGTGTTCGAGGTCGTCGACGCCGCCGTGCAGGATGCCGATGGAAATGAAATCGGAATCGTGCAGGCCGTGGCGGAAACGGCGGCCGGCCATCTCCTGGAGATCCGCACCCCGGAAACGGTGTTCTACCTGCCCTTCGTGGACGAATACATCCAGGAGATCCGCCGGGAAGACGCCGTGGTGGTGATCCGGAATTTCGAGGGCCTGCTGGACCTGGAGCGGGGATGAAGATCGACATCATCACCATCTTCCCCGGGCTGGTCGAGCCGATGCTGGAGTTCGGCATCCTGGGCAAGGCGCGCCGGGGCGGGCAGGTGGCGATCCGGGCTATCGACCTACGCGACTTCACCACGGACCGCCACCGCACCGTCGACGACCGCCCCTTCGGGGGAGGCGAGGGCATGGTGTTCAAGCCCGAGCCGCTCGCCGCGGCCATCCGGTCCCTGAAAACCGGCGCGCCCGGAGAGCGGGTCGTCTACCTCAGCCCGCAGGGCCGCCTGCTGACGCAGCAGCGGGTCCGCGGACTGGCCGGCTGGGAACACCTGATCCTCATCTGCGGCCGCTACGAGGGGATCGACCAGCGGGTGATCGACCTGCTCGTTGACGAGCAGGTTTCGATCGGCGACTACGTCCTGAGCGGCGGGGAGCTGCCGGCGATGGTCCTGGTGGAAGCGGTCGCCCGGCTCGCCCCCGGCGTGGTCGGGCATCCGGACTCGATCCGGAACGAGTCGTTCGAGGCGGACCTGCTGGACTGCCCGGTCTACACGCGGCCCGAGGTGTTTGAGGGGCTGGCGGTTCCCGAGGTCCTCATGTCCGGAAACCACGAGCGCGTCCGCCGCTGGCGGGCCGAACAGGCGCTGGCGAACACCCGCCGGCACCGGCCGGAGTTGTTGGAAAAGCCATTATCAAGAAACGATATCGAGGAGAACAGTCATGAATGAGATCGATTTCATCGAACAGGAAATCATCAAGCCGGATATTCCCAATTTCCGGATTGGGGACACCGTCCGGGTGCACGTGAAGATCGTGGAAGGCGACAAGTACCGCATCCAGATTTTCGAGGGCCTCGTGATCGCCCGCAAGCACGGCGGGAGCCGCGAGACGTTCACCGTGCGGAAGATCTCCGCCGGCTACGGCGTGGAAAGGGTGTTTCCCCTGCACGCGCCGGTGATCGACAAAATCGAGGTCGTCCGTTCCGGAAAGGTCCGCCGGGCCAAGCTATACTTCCTCCGCAACTTGCGGGGCAAGGCCGCCCGCCTCAAGGAAATCCGCTAGTTCCTGCGGCCCCCACTCCAGACTCTCCAAACCCGGTTTCGGCCGGGTTTTTTCGTTTCAAAATTATTCTACCCACTCCGTTAAAATTGCTATAATATGAAAGTGTATGGCGGAAGTGGTGCAGAAGGATCTTTTCGACAGGGAGTGGACGATCCCGGCGGAGAAGGACTTCTTCGCTCGCGGCCTTCGACTCATCGCAGGGGTGGATGAGGTCGGTCGCGGGGCGCTGGCCGGACCAGTAGTCACGGCGGCGGTGATCCTGAACCCCGATGACCCGATCGCCGGGATCCGGGACTCCAAGCAGCTTTCTCCGTCACGGCGGGAAGCTCTGGATGGGGAGATCCGCAAGCGGGCCATCGCTTGGAGCATCGACTTCATCGGCAACGACGACGTGGACCGGATCAACGTCCTGGAGGCCACACGGGTGTCGATGGGCCGTGCCGTACGCCGGCTGTCGGTGGCTCCCCAGCTGGTCCTGACCGATGCGATGGAATTGGATCTCCTTGACATCCCTTTGGTTAGTCTGATAAAAGGGGACGCGAGATCCAACTGTGTGGGTGCCGCTTCCATCATCGCCAAGGTGCACAGGGACCGCTGGATGTGCCGGGCGGCCCTCCTTTTCCCGGCCTATGAGTTTGAACGGCACAAGGGGTACGGCACGCGGCGCCACCTGGAGATCATCTCACGGCTGGGACCGTGTCCGTTGCACCGGCGGAGCTTCAAGCCACTGAGCGGGACGTCAGAAAATGGTCGCCATCAATAAGGAAAAACTTCTCAAGAACGCCCAGAAGTTCGTCGCCCAGGGCAAGCTGGAGAACGCTATCAAGGAGTACGAGAAGATCCTGGAGGGCGAGCCGCACGACACGTCCATCTTGAACACCATCGGCGACCTGAACCTCCACCTCAGCCGGACGCAGACGGCCATCAGCTACTTCCGGCGGGCCGCGCAGAAATTCATCGACGACGGATTCTACGGCCGGGGCGTGGCGCTCTACCGCAAGATCGTGCTGGCCGACACCAAGAACCTCGAGAACGTGGAGATCCTCGCCGACCTCTTCATCAAGGAAGGCGTCGTTTCCGAGGCCAAAAAGCACTACGCCGAGATCGGGCGGGCCTATCTCAGCCAGAACAACTTCACCAAGGCTTACCACATCTTCAAGAAACTGGCCGACCTGACCCAGGACGACCCCAACATCCACCTGAAACTCGCCGAACTGAGCATCAAGATGGAGATGCTGGAGAACGCGCGGGAATCCTACCTGAACGCCGCGTTGATCTGCAGCCGCAAGGGGCTGTTCCAGCAGGGCATGAACGCCATCAAGATGGCCCTGGAGATCGATCCCTTCCACATGGGATCGCTCAAGATCCTGTTCAAGATCTCCCTGGAACTGCGGGACTACAAGCTCCTCACCGAATACCTGCAGAAGGGGCTGAAGCAATCCCCCGGCAACCGGGAACTCCTCGAGATGCTCGGCCAATGCCAGATGTTCCAGGGGAACATCCGGGATTCCTACACCACCTTCGACACGATTTTCAAGGAGGATGAGAGCAAGTATTTCCTCCTGTTCGATCTGGCGGAATCGGCGTTCAAGCTCGGCGAGTTCAAGGTCGCCGTCGAGGCGATCGGCCGGGTCCAGCCCATCCTCATGGCCCGAAAGGAAAACGTCAAGCTGATCGAGTTCCTGAAGGCGGTGGTGGACAAGGATCCGACCAACACCGACGCGCTCCAGAGCCTGTCCGAGGCCTACATCCACGTCAACGACAACTTCAACTACGTCAGCACGCTGGACAAGCTGATCGAGTGCCTGATGCGCGAACGCAACTTCGCGCGGGCCCTGGAAGTCCTGGAAAAGATCCTGTCCATGGACCCGGGCAACGAGAAGTACCGGAAATACCACCGCGACGCGTTCGAAAGGGTCTACCCCAACGAGACCTACATCCCCTTTGGGACCGCCGCGGAGGATGCGGAGGAGGCGGAGGCCAGCTCGATCTTCGAGTTCGACACCACGGAGCTGTCCTCCGGCAAGGCCTTCTCCACCATGAAGGAATCGGACGCCGCGCTGGAGATCGAGCTCTTCCTCAGCTACGGGCTGAAGGACAAGGCCAAGAACCGGCTGCAGGAAAAGATCAAGGAGGACCCCAACGACGTGATCTTCCGCGAGAAGCTGAAGAACATCTACAAGGAAGAGGGGAGCCTCAAGCAGGCCGCGGATATCTGTTTCGAGATGGTCAACATCCTCACCCTCAAGGGGGAGCATGAGCGGGCGGCCGCGTTCCTCGAGGAAGGCCGGGGGCTGGACCCGTCCCGGAGCGACATTTCCATCCCGACGGGCTACCTTGACAAGGGGATATCCTTCCCCGAAGAGTTGGACACGTCCAACACCGGCTTCGAACTGCTCGAGATCGAGGACGAATCGATCGACCTGACGAACGATCTCTCCGAGATCCTGGTCGGCCACGTGGACGAGGAGCCCGCCCCGCCCCCCAAGGCGGCCACTCCGCCGCCGACGCCGGTGAAGGCGATTCCCGTCGGGCCGGCCAAGGAAAAATCCCCGCCCGCCCCCGTGCAGGCCGCTCCGGTCGAACCGCCGCCGAAGGAGAAAGTGCCGCCGGCGCCCAAAAAACCGGCCGCCGCCAAGGCCGCCCCGCCTCCCCAGGCAGCCCCGTCCTTTGAAGAGCCGACCCCGAAGTATGCCCCTAGCGCCGACATCGACACCGACGTCAGCCAGCGGCTGGAGGAGACTCTGAAATCGCTGCAGGACCTGGGCATTTTTTCGCCCATCCTGATGCACGAGAAGCCCGCGGAGGAAGCGCCGCAGGAACCGGAGATCCTGCTGACCCCCGAGTCTCTGATCTCGCATCCCGACACTGCCCTGCCGGAGCCCGAGATCGAGGAACCGGCCCCAAAGGCCGCGACTCCCCCGCCTCCGGAGGTGGTCACCACCCCCGCGGCCATGGACAAGATCCTCGAAAACGCCCTGCGGGAAATCGATTTTTACATCAAGCTCGGTTTCAACGACAACGCGCGGGAGGAGCTGAGCAAGCTCCAGGCGAACTATCCGGACCATCCGGAGATCGTCTCCCGCCTCCAGTCCCTGGCGCCGAAAGCGGCGCCGCCGGCCCCGGCCGAGCCGGAAATCCACGAGGAAGAGGCCTTCCCTCCGCCGAAGATCGAGATCCAGGAGATATCGCGGTTGAAGGACATTCCGGAAGAGGCCGCCTCCACGACGGGCCCGATGGTCGAGGAGATTGCCGCCGAGGACGTCAACATCGACCTCTTCAGCATGATCTCGGTGGATTCGGTCAAGGAGGAGACGGAGCGGCCTAGCAGCAGTTACGAGGCCCGCAAGAACCTGCCCGTCATCGACCAGCCGCCGCCGGAGCCCGAAAAACCCGCAGCTGCGCCGCCGGAAGCCCAACCGGCGGGCATCTTCGGAGACCTCGAGGCGGACGAAGTCCTGGGCAACTCGCTCCTGTTCGGTGAGGAGAAGACCTCCACCCAGCTGGGCGGGAACGGCCTTTTCCTGCCGAAGGAGGCCGAGGAGCCGGAGCACGCGGCCGGGGGCCCCAAGGGCAAGAATCTCTCCGCCATGCAGAACATCTTCGCCGACATCGTCGAAGAGGCCAACAAGGTCTTCATCAGCGACCAGGAGGGCGAGGCGGATTTCGACACCCACTACAACCTGGGGATCGCCTACAAGGAGATGAGCCTGCTGGACGATGCCATTTCCGAGTTCCAGAAGTCATACAACTTCATCAAGGATCAGCCGACCTCCTCCCAGTTCATCCAGGCCTGTCACATGCTCAGCCTGTGCTTCTTCGAGAAGGCCCTGTACAAGTCATCGATCAAGTGGTGCGAACGCGGCCTCAACAGCAAGGGCCATGAGGACCACGAGTACCAGGCGCTGCGGTACGACATGGCCCGCGCCTACGAGATGATGAACGAACACAAGCAGGCCCTGGATGTCTACTCGGAGATCTATGCCGAGGACATCAACTACCGGGACGTGTCGGAGAAGATGGACGAGATCCGGAAAAAACTGACATAGAAGCCCCGCCATGCCTGCCTCCCCCAAATCCCCTTCTCTTCTCGTCAAGTACACCCTGGTGGTGTACGTGATCTTCTGCTTTTACGTGGGGAGCGCGTTGGTGGCCATGCCCTGGATTTCCTGGATTTGGGAAAACAATTACTTCCTCTTCCGGTTCCCATATGCCAAAGCCCTGGTCCTCAGCCCATTCTTTCGGGGCGCGGTGTCGGGCTTGGGCATCCTGACCATCCTCATCGGGATCGAGGAAATCCTCGTCTATCGTCGATGGAAGCGGGGGCACCCCGGGTAGACGGTCCGCCCGGGACAGGTCCCCACTTTTCCGAACGGACGGCCGGACAGGCGGACCTGCCTTCTTTCGGAAATCAATTCTTGCCAAGGTGATGCACATGTCGACCATTCTGAAACAGATCCAGACCGGGAACGCGCCCGGATTCCTGAAGGAGATCGCCGCCCGCGAGGGCCGCGACCCGTCGTTCCTGCTCGCGGGGCTCCAGGCCGGCCGGATCGTCGTTCCGCAGAACAACGGGAAGACCCTCCGGAAGCCGGTAGCCATCGGAGAGGGGCTCCTGACCAAGATCAACGCCAACTTTGGCACCTCGCCCGACCACGACAGCATCGAGGAGGAGTTGGAAAAGCTCCGGGTGGCCGTTCTCTGCGGATCCGACACGGTGATGGACCTCAGCACGGGGGCCCGCATCGTTGAGACCCGTCAGCGCATCATCGACGCGTCCGACGTGCCGGTCGGGACCGTGCCGATGTACGAGGCGGCGGTCCGGAGCCGGGACAAGTATAAGGCTTTCGTGCACATGACCACGGACAACCTCTTCGACGTGATCGACGGCCATGGGCGGGACGGGGTGGATTTCATCACCGTCCACTGCGGGGCCACCCGGGGCGTGGTGGAACTCCTCGAACGACAGGGGCGGATCATGGACATCGTCAGCCGCGGAGGGGCGCTCCTGGTGGAGTGGATGATCTACCACGACCGGGAGAATCCGCTCTACGAGCATTTCGACCGACTGCTGGAGATCGCCCTCCGCTGGGACATGACCCTCTCGCTGGGCGACGGCCTGCGGCCGGGTTGCCTCGCGGACGCCTCCGACCGTCCCCAGATCGGCGAACTGCTGGTCCTGGGGGAACTGACCCGCCGGGCCCGGGAAGCCGGGGTGCAGGTCATGATCGAGGGGCCCGGCCACGTCCCCCTGCACAAAATCCACGAAAACGTGCGGATCCAGAAGTCGCTCTGCGAAGGGGCGCCCTTCTACGTGCTGGGGCCGCTGGTGACCGACATCGCACCGGGCTACGACCACATCACCGGCGCCATCGGCGGTGCCGTGGCCGCCATGTACGGCGCCGACTTCCTGTGCTACGTGACGCCCGCCGAGCACCTCCGGCTGCCCACCGTGGAGGATGTGCGGCAGGGGGTGATCGCCTCCAAGATCGCCGCCCACGCCGCAGACATCGCCAAGGGAGTCCCCGGAGCGATGGAACCCGACATCGCCCTCAGCAAGGCGCGGAAAAGCCTGGACTGGGACGGGCAGTTCGAGCACGCCCTCGACCCCGAGCTGGCCGCGCGGATGCGGAAGGAGCGGCCGCCGGCCCAAAAGGAAGTCTGCACGATGTGCGGGGAGTTCTGCGCCATCAAGGCAAGCACGGAGGCCTACCGGCTCCTTCGGGGCAAGAAATAGCCGGATCCGCTACCGGGCGGGAACCAACTCGAGAATGTAGACGGAGCAGCCCTTGTCCTTGTCCAGGATGCGGATGCGCACCGCCCCGGGTGAAGGCCCCGGCGGCAACAGCGACGCTTCCCCCCGGCCCCGCAAAACCCGCAGTTCGTAGCGTTCCTCGGGGAAGACCGGCCGGCCGGCCGGAAAATCATACTTGAGCGACAGGACCCCGTGGCCGCCGAGAGGCCGAGGAGTCACCTGCCGCCCGGAAATCTCGATCACCGCTTCGTCATCCACTTCGGCATAGAGGGACAGGATCACCCGGTCGGGCACCCGGGAGTGGTCCCGGTACGCTGAAAACCGGTAGAAGCCCGCCCCCCCGAGGTGCTGGTCATCCACGCGCACCACCAGCATGTAGGCGTTGAACTCGTCCCCCTGCCGGATGATCTCAATATTCCCCCGCCCCTGCTCTTTTCGGATCCACACGGGGAAGGCGGTCGGATCGATCGGCCGGAATGACTGGAATTTCATCTGTCGCACCGGGCGGAGGGCCTCATGTTCCAGCAGGCACTCGCGGCCCCGGAATTTCAGGGTGTCCCGCCCGTCGACCATGCCCTCCCAGCGGAAGAGGAGCTCCGCTGCCGCCGATCCCGGAGGGGAGTTCCCGGCGGCAGGGTTCTCCGGCGGCGCCGGGCCGCGGCAAGCGGCCCCCGCCGCCAGCAGCAACCAAGGCAGCGTCTTCCAGAGAATGTGACGGGTCCGGTCCCGCGGCATGATCGACTCCCAGGCGGTGACGGCGGCAGCCCGATTCAGTACACCAGGTTCCGGATCGCCGTGTAGTACAGCCGGATCTCCTTCCCCGCCGGATCCCGCAGCACGAACTGCGGGCCGTTGGTCGACCGGCTGACCTCCACAAACTCCCCCCGGAACCGGCGCCCGTCGACGTGGTCCACTTCCACAAAACGCACCTGCCCCTGGAGGACCGGCTCCAACTTGGCCACCCACTCCAGCATCGGCCACCTCGAAGATGGAACTCGGCGGGACGAACGCTCACCTGGCCCGCCGGCTGTGTCTCATGGTATCGGAGCGACCCGGCAAAAGCAAGCGACCCCTCCGCTCCGCCGTCGACCGGGATCACTGGATCCGTCGGTACAAGCCGAGCATCCGCTCCGCAACCCGGGCCCAGGAGAACTGCTCGGCTTTCGCCCGCGCCGCGTCGCCCATCCGGCGGAGTAGGTCGCGGTTCTCGTCCGCCTGGATGAGCGCGTCCACCAGGGCATCGGCGTCATGAAGGCGCACCATGCGGCCGCACGAATCGTCCACGTAATCCCGGATGGAGCCGACCTCGGAGGTGAACACGGGCAGCCCGCAGGCCATGGATTCCAGCACGGCGTTGTTGGCGGTGCAGTCGTTGAGGGGCATCAGCAGGAGGTGGGCTTTCCGGTACAGTTCCAGAAGCTGCCCGTCGGGGACGCCGCTGTACAGGTGTACGTTGCGCAGGCCCTCGTAGTGCTTCAGGCACCAGTCGAAGGCGACGATGTGGAACTCGACCTTGCGCGCCCGGAACTCGCCGAACGTGGCGATGACCTTCCGGATGGCGTCGACGTCCCTCAGCCACCACCCCACCACGATGCAGCGCAGGGGGCCGTCCCAGTCCTTCTGCCCGGATGGCGTGAAGAATTCGGTATCGATCCCGTGGGGCACGAGGTAGACGTTGTCCCGGCCGGTGAGGCTCCGGAAGAAATCCAGCTGGCTGCTGCCCACCGCGACGATGGCGTCGGCCCGGGCGATGCACGCCGGCCGGGCGATGGCGCGTGGGAACACGTCGGGAGGCTGGTGGAAGGTCGCCACGATCCGGTTGCGGCGCCGGAAGGGCACCACCCCGATGTTCCGGTACATGTTCTCCCCGTACAGGAAGTGGAAGGTGGTGCCGTTCACCAGGTTGAGGCGGGCCATCAGCTCGGTTTCCACGCAGAAGTACTCGAAACTGTACCACTCGGGATCGATGAGGCGGTTCCAGCGGAAAAGGCGCGGGTCCCGGCGGTAGAGGAAATGGAAGATCTTGCCCGGACGGTAGTGGGTGGCGGACATGTGGCGGGTGAGCTGGTCGTAGCCGGAATGGCCGGAGTGGTGGTCGATCCGTTTGAAGATGTGCAGGATTTTCATGCGGCCCGGGTGTCCTTTCAGCCGTTCCGGGAAAATCGATCGCCCCTGGCGGCCGGTCCCGCCGGCATGATCCGGAGGGACCGGCGGGCGCGTGAAATTCCCGCGGAGCGATAGTATAATGGCCCGCCCGACGGGGTGTCAACCGGATCCGGGCCGGTGGGGGCCGCCAGGTGGCGCCTCCGGACTCTCCCGCGCCGATCCCATCCGTGGAGTGGAAATGCCTCGGCGGCAAATACTGGCGGCGGCAATCCTGTTCCTGGTCCTGCCCGCCTTTCCGGCCGGCGAACAGCCGGAAGCGGAGGGGCCGGTGGAGACCGTGGTGGTGTCCGCCTCCCTCACGCCGGAGACCGCCAGCCAAGTCAACCGGGAAGTGCTGGTGGTGTCGGGCGACGAGCTGCGCCGGTTGCCGGTCCGCACCATCGACGATCTGCTGGCGTTCCTGGCACCCCTCGACGTCCGGCCCCGCGTGGCCGGAGGGCTGTTCGGGGACGTCTCCCTCCGGGGCGCCAGCGAGTCGGGCGTGCTGGTGTGCATCGACGGCATGCGCTGGAACGACCCGCAGACCGGCCACTTCAACCTCGAGATCCCGGTCCCGCTGGAGCTGATCGAGCGCGTCGAGGTGCTGTGCGGCTCGCAATCCATCTATTTCGGCGCCGACGCAGTGGGCGGCGTGATCCACATCATCACCCGGCGGGAAGTGCCGCCCCAGGTGCAAGCCTCGCTCACCGCGGGGTCGTTCGGCACCGGCTCGGTCTCGGCCCTCGGCGCGGGCGTGCGCGGCCGGTGGAGAGGACAGGTTTTCGCGGGTGGGGCCCGCAGCGACGGATTCGCCTCCGACCGGGACTTCCGGATCGGGCAGCTGATGGGCGCGGCCCGCATAACCCACGGGCTCGGCTGGACCGACGTGTCGGCCATCCGCCTGGACAACCGGTTCGGCGCCGCCGGCTTCTACGGCCCCTATCCCTCTTACGAGCAGACGCTGACCGACGCCTTCTGGACGGTCACGGCGCTGCGCGCCGGGCCGTTCCGGCAGTTCCCGACGGAGTGCCGCTTCTCCCTCAAGCGGCACGACGACGAATTCACCCTGATCCGCGAGCGGCCGGAGTTCTACCGCAACTGGAACACCACCCGGACGGCCCTCTTCCAGTCGACCACGCGGCTGCTCCAGTCGGGCGGCACGACCGTCGCCGCCGCCCTGGAAGTCGCCGGCAGCGCCCTGGAGAGCAGCCGGATGGGCCGCCATGCGGTCCGTCGCGGTTCGGCGGCGGTGGAGGTGCAGCAGGAGATCCGGCCCGGCTGGGTGGTCGAAGGGAGCCTCCGCTTCGACGAGTACTCTTCCTGGGGCGGCCGCTGGACCCCCGGCGCCGGCTGCAGCTGGTTCCCGCGGCCGGACCTGAAACTGCGCGGGTACTACGGACAGGCCTTCCGGGCGCCGACTTTCACGGAGCTGTACTACCAGAGCCCAGGCGACCGGGGCGATCCCGGCCTGGCCCCGGAGACGGCCCAGACTGTCGAGGCCGGCGCCGACTGGTACGCCCGGCCGGAATTCACCCTCTCCTTCACCGTCTTCCGCCGCTGGGACCGGGACATGATTGACTGGATCCGGCGGGACCCGGCCGCGCCCTGGCAGGCCGCCAACATCGGGCGGGTGGACGTCGCCGGATGCTCCCTGCTTGCCTCCGGGACCGTCGCCGGGGGCGTGCGTTTCCAGGGGGGATACAGCTGGAACGGCCTGGATCCCGGCGCCGTGGACTACCGGTCGAAGTACGCCCTCAACTACGCCCGGCACCACCTGTCGGCGCTGGTGACCGCCCCCCTCGGCCGTGCGACCTGGCTGAACGCGGCCCTGCACTTCAAGCAGCGTTCCGACGGCCAGGCCTACACGCCCGCCTACGTGGAGGTTCGCCATTCCTGGAGGGATTTGGAGTTTCTGGGCCGGATCGACAACCTGTTCGACGAGTCCTACGAGGAGATCCCCGGAGTGGCCATGCCGGGCCGGTGCCTGGCCATCGGCGTCCGCTTCCGCCACGCTTTCGAGACCGGCAGCGGAAAATGAAGTGGATCCCGGCGGGCCGCATCCCCGCAGGATGCCCGCCTCAGTTATATCGCCGGGGATCGTCGCGCTTGGGCTTCCGGTCGGAGGTGTACACCTTGAATTTCCTCCGGTACCACCAGCCGCGCAACCGCAGCCAGTAGTACTTGACGTCCGGCAGGAGGGTCCGGCGCTTCAGGTACACGTAGCCGAAGGCGAGGCCACCCAAGTGGGCGGCGTGGGCGATGCCGTCCCGGGCCCCGGAGACGGAGAAGACCAGCTCCGCCACCACGGTGAGGACGACCAGGTACTTGGCCTTGATGGGCAGCACGAAGAAGAGGAGCAGCTCCCGCTCGGGAAAGAAGAGGGCAAACGCCAGCAGCAGGCCGTACATGGCGCCCGATGCCCCCACCACCGGGACGTCGGACCAGGGATGGATCGCGTAGCTGCAGAGGCCGGCGCCGATGCCGGTGAAGAAATAATACGAGACGAACCGCCGCCGGCCCAGCGCGCGCTCCACGTCGGGGCCGAACATCCACAGCACGAACATGTTGAACAGGATGTGCATGGGGGAGGGACCGTGGAGAAACATGTAGGTGACCAGCCGCCAGAGCTGGTAGCCGCCGGTGACCGCCGCCGGAATCAGGGAAAACCACTGATCCAGCAAGTAGTATTTCAGAGTCCGGTCTACGGTGGAGAGCAGGTAGACGCCGAAATTCAGCCCCAGGAAGAGCTTCACCATGGGGGTCATCGCCGGTCCGATCTGGATGCGGGTTTCCTGTCCATAGCCCATGCGCGCCACTATACCCAAACCGCGCCCCCGAAACAAGGGGGGGCCCCGCCCCTGGCTGGGGTGCGTGGCGCGGAGGTCCCTCGCCGGCCTGCCGCAATTCCTTCTGTCCCCTCGGATTTTGTGTTGAAATTGGATGGAGGCTCCGTTACAATCCACCCGTCATCAACAACAAGCCGGTTTCATGCAGGAGGAGACATGAGCGATTCGATGGAAGCCTTGGGCATGATCGAGACCCGCGGATTCACCGCCATGGTGGAAGCCGCCGACGCGATGGTCAAGGCCGCCAAGGTCACGCTGGTGGGTTACGAGAAAACCGGCGGCGGGCTCAACACCGCCATCGTGCGCGGCGACGTGGCCGCGGTCAAGGCCGCCACCGACGCCGGCGCCGCAGCCGCCCGGAAGGTGGGCGAGCTGATCGCCGTCCATGTCATCCCCAGGCCGCACGCCAACCTGGACGAGGTCCTGCCCATCGTCCCCCGCGATAAGGCCAAGGCCAAAGCCTGACCGGAGGGCCGCGCCCCGGCCCCCGCCGGGGCGCCCGCCTCCAGGAAGCCGCCATGATCATCGGCAAAGTCCGCGGCACCGTGGTCGCCACCCGCAAGGATCCCAAGCTCGAAGGGAAAAAACTCCTGATCGTGGAGAAAATCAACCCGGCCGACGGGTCCTCCGGCGGATACGTCATCGCCGTCGACACGGTCGGCGCCGGCGCGGGAGAGACGGTCCTGTGCGTCAGCGGCTCGTCCGCCCGGCTGTCTCACGGCATGAAGGACCATCCCGTGGACACGGCCATCATCGGCATCATCGACACCATCCAGTTCAACCCGTAGGGCCCCGCCCGTGCCCCCCCCGAAACGGATTCCCCCGGCTTACAGCACCCTGGTGGACGCGGTGCGCGCCGCCGGCGTCGTCGGCATGGGCGGAGCGGGCTTCCCGACCCACCTGAAACTCCGGCCCCGGCTCGAGACCGTGATCATCAACGGGGCGGAGTGCGAGCCGCTGCTGGCCTGCGACCGGCACCTCCTCCAGCGCCACGCCCCGCTGGTCCTGGACGGCGCCGCGCGGGTCGCCGCCGCCACGGGCGCCGGGGAAGTCGTCCTGGCGGTGAAGAAAAAGAACCGCGAATTGGCGGAAACCTTCGCCTCCCTCACCTCCTCGATTCCGCTCCGGACCGTCCTGATGGACGACGTCTACCCTTCCGGCGACGAGTTCTTCGTGGTGCGGGACGCCTGCGGGAAAGCCCTGCCTCCCGGCGCCATCCCGGTGGACCATGGCATCCTCGTCGGCAACGCCGCGACCTTCAAGGCGGTCAGCGACGCCTGCGCCGGCGTCCCGTTAACCCGCCGCTTCGTCAGCGTCTGCGGCGCCGTCCACCGGCCCGTCACGCTGGAGGTCCCCGTCGGCGCCGCTTTTCACGAGCTGATCGCCGCCGCCGGCGGCCTGTCCGTCCCGGAGGCCGCGCTGTTGGAAGGCGGCGTGCTCATGGGCGAGCTCGCCGTGCCGGACGGCGTGGTGAAGAAGACCACCGCGGCCGTGGTCGCCCTGCCGCCGGACCACCCGGCGGTGCTGGAACGGACCCGGCCCCTCAGCTACTCCGTCAAGCTCGCCGAACACAGCTGCTGCCAGTGCGTGAAGTGCACCGAGCTGTGCTCGCGCAACCTGCTCGGCCACGAGATCGAGCCCCACAAGGCCATGCGCCTGGTGGGCTCGGCCCGCGACTACCGCGAGCTGTCCATGCCGTCGCTGTGGCAGTGCTCCGGCTGCGGGCTCTGCTCGCTGGTCGCCTGCCCGTTCGACCTGGGCGTCCGGCGGTTGATCCTGGAAGCGAGGAAGGGGCTGCCCCGATCCGCGCCGCCATCGGAGGTCCCCCGGGAGAGGCCGGACGCGGGCCTGTTTCTGGTGCCCACCCGACGGCTGATCCGGCGGCTCCGGCTGGACACCTACGACCGGCCCCAGCCGTTCGGCGGGCCGCTCCCCGCGCCTGCCCTTCTCCGGATCCCCTGCAAGCAGCACGTCGGCGCTCCCGCCGTGCCGGTGGTGGCCGAGGGACAGGCGGTGCGGGCCGGCGACCTGCTGGCCGCGGCGCCCGACGGGGCCGTCGGCGCCCACGTCCATGCCCCCGCCGCCGGACGCGTGGCCTCGGTCGGCGCCGAGATCGTGATCGAGACCGGTGAATCGGTGAGTCGGTGAATCGGCAGCAACAATTGCGAATTGCGGATTGCGGATTGCGGATTGAAAACCATTCGTGTGGTTGGTGTGGTTCGTGGTCCGATTGCGGATTGCGGATTGACTTCGATGTTCGATGTTCGATGTTCGATGTTCGATGTTCGCTCTGTCCGTGATAGCATGGTTTCACAAGGAGCATCGTCATGATTTCCCCCGCCATCGGCGCCCTCGAGTTCAACAGCATCGCCCGCGGCATCGAGGCTGCCGACGCCATGGTCAAGGCTGCCCAGGTGGAGCTGTTCGCCTCCAAAACCATCTGCCCCGGGAAGTACCTCTCGCTGTTGCACGGAGAGGTCTCCAGCGTGGCCGCCGCCATCGAGGCCGGCAAGGCGGTCGCCCGGGTGGCCCTCGTGGACGAGTTCGTCATCCCCAACGTCCACCCCCAGGTCTTCCCCGCCCTCACCGGCACCGCGACGCTCCATGAGATGCTGGCTATCGGGGTGCTGGAAAGCTATTCCGCGCTGACCGGCATCCTGGCGGGCGACGCCGCCGCCAAGGCCGCCGCGGTGGACTTGATCGAGATCCGCCTGGCCAACGGGATCGGCGGCAAGGCGGTCCTGACCCTCACCGGCAACGTCGCCGACGTGGAGGCGGCCATCCGCGCCGGCGAGGCGGCCATCGCCCACACCGGCCTGTTCGTCGCCGCCGTGGTCATCCCCGGCCCCCACGCCGACATCAAGAAGTTCCTGATCTGACGTCCTCTTCCCGGATTTTCAGCCGGACCCAAGCCGGTTCCCCTGCCGGCTGATTGTCAATGCATCTTGGGAAAATACACACAATTCAAACACAATTACCAGAAAGGTATAAATTTTTTATCTCATTCTATTTCAGTGGGTTATCATAATAATCCGTTGACATCCCGGAGGTTCCATGCTTAATTGAATGTATGCGTGGAAATTTATCTTTTGCCAGACGAATCCGAACATCGGCACGCCATGCCAGGGAGGCTGGAATGTTCCATAACCGAAGAAATTCCAACATGTTGCGCGGGCTCTTGCTCCTGTCGCTGCTGATTGTCGGCAGCGGATTCTGGTCGTCGTCGGCCCTCGGGGCGGACAGGCCTTCGCGAGTCCCCCCCGCCGTCGTCGATCCTGACACCGGCGAGCGGATCGTCGTCATCGATCCGAACTGGCAATCCCTCGAGCCTTTCGCGGGCCGCTTCGCCGCCAAGAACTCGAAAGTAGAAGGCAGCCATTACATCGCCCTCGCCGCCATCTTCATGGACACGGACAAGCTGGTCACTACCGACCGCAAGGGCCGGCGCTCCTTCCTCGAGCCGGACCTCTCGAGCTTCCCCTCGGAAACGATCGGCCGGCCCTTCCAGACCGGTTCGATGGATTACTTCCTCATCCAGGCCCGCTCGCCGGAGGACCAGATCCGGGTCCGCGGCTGGCTCGAGGAGAACGGCATCGTCATCCTCGACTACATCCCCGACCTGGCATACCTGGTCCGGACGGACAAGACCGGCCTCTACGCACTGCAGCAGTTGAAGGAAGTTTACTGGACCGGCTACTTCCAGCCGGCCTTCCGCCTGGCTCCCAAGCTAGATTACGTCATCGAGGCGGATTTCGCCCACCCGCTCATGCTGACCGCGCATTTTGACCTCGTTGATTACGCGGATCTCAACGACATCCTGGATGTGCTGCAGCCGCTGAACCTCCAGGTCACCGACTTCGCCCGGACGGACGCCTACTGGCTCATCCGACTGGAAGGACCGGCCGTGGAGGCCCGCCGCTTGATCACGATCCCAGGTTGCCTCTGGGTGGAACGCTTCGTGGAACGCGAGCTACACAACAATGTCGCCCGCACCTCAGCCAACACCACCACCGGCCGCGGCGCCACCGCCGGCCCCATCATGGACGTGGAGGACGTGTGGGCCCGTGGCATCCGCGGCGAGGGCCAGATCGCCTCGGCCGCCGACACCGGCCTGTCCACCGGTAATATCACCACCCCCAACAGCATGCATTATGATTTCGGTCAAGTTGGCTCGGCTACCAATCCGATGCGCGTCCTCAAGGGCTACGCCCTCGGGCGAGCGACTTGGGACGACGACCAGACCACCGGCGGCGGCCACGGGACGCACACATCGGGGTCCATTGTGGGTAATGGAATTCGCTCTGGTTCGACACCCAGCACGAACACGTTCCCTTCCACCTGCTATGCTGGCACGGCACCGAAGGCTCAATTTATTATTCAATCACTAATGGATTCTGATGGAAACCTGGGAGGATTACCCGCTGATTTAACGCAACTCTTTCTCCCTCCTTATAACGATGGCGCGCGTGTGCATTCCAACTCATGGGGGGCTCCAGTCGGCGGAGCCTACAATACAGATTCACAGAATGTCGACAAATTCTGTTGGAATTACCAAGATATGTTAATCACTTTTTCTGCGGGAAATAGTGGAACAGACTCATCCACTTCAGATGGATTGATTGATAGCGATTCTATGGGAGCTCCTGGGACTGCTAAGAATTGTGTAACTGTGGGCGCATCTGAGAATTATCGGACAGATTTTGAATATGGTTACTATACAAATCGGGTCCGTTGTCAATCTTCTCCAACTTGGGGTTGGTTCAATTCATCTAATTTCCCCAATAATCCTATCAATTCAGATTTGATGGCAAATAATGCAAATGGGATGGGTGCATTTTCTTCCCGCGGTCCCACTAGCGATGGCCGGTTCAAGCCAGATGTAACTGCGCCTGGAATAGCCATATTTTCGACACGGACTGATTTGCATCAAGCATTCGAAGAATGGGGATATTGCAATCTCAGTACCACGCTACGGCAGTATTACATCGCCATGGGTGGAACATCTATGGCGAATCCTCTCACAGCTGGAGCTTGTGTTCTGATTCGCCAATACTATACCCAAGGTTGGCATGCAAATGGTAGTAATATCACTCATACATCTCCAGTGATCGCTGATGGTTTTTCACCATCTTCTGCCCTTGTGAAGGCCACACTGATCAATGGAGCTTGGGACATGAGTCCGGGGCAGTATGGAACTGGCACTACCCGGGAAATCCCCCCCAGTTGGGACACCGGACACGACCTGCCCAACAATGCGGAAGGTTATGGTCGGGTAGACTTGGAACACTCCCTCTTTCCAGGCTCAGGGTACGGAGATATGACAGGGCGGTTGCTCGAGGTCCACGATGTTACGCCCGGTCTGCAAACAGCCGAAAGCAAATCGTATGCGTTCACCGTCGGCTCGAACGCCAACCCCTTGATCGTCACGTTGGTGTGGACGGACCCGTATGGCGCGACGTACGTGGGCACCGAGCTGGTCAATGATCTGGATCTGTTGGTCACGGCACCGGATGGAACGACGAATTACTACCCGAACAAACTCAACAACACGGCGGGAACCGCGGATCGCAAGAACAACGTGGAACAGGTCAAGATCACCAGCCCGGCATCCGGTCAATGGACCATCCGGGTGACCGGTTACAACGTCCCCGGCAACGGTCAAACCGGGAGCACAGTTCAACCCTATGCGCTGGTGATCTCAGGTGTTACCTGTTCTACAGCAATCCCGGGGAGCCTCACAGCCACTTCATCGGGCAATAACGCCGTTGATCTCACCTGGGCAAGTGTATCTGGAGCCACCCAATACAGGGTTTATCGAGCGATGATTTCGGGAGGACCGTATACCGTGGTCGGGACAGTTTCCGCTCCGACCACATCCATGACGGATACGACGGTCTCCGGTGGTGTCACTTACTATTATGTCGTCACCGCAGTCGCCGGGTGCGAATCCCCCAATTCAGCCGAGATATCGGTCACTGCATCGATTGAAGGTGGGTGCAATCTGCCACCATTGTTTGCCGGTATTGTTTCCGTCTCCAGCGCGGGGAGCGCCGATTGTGGTCTGAATCTTAGCTGGCGCGCAGCAAGTGCCCAGTGTTCAGGATTGGTAAACTATACAATATACAGATCCTCTACTCCCGGCGTTGCCCCCTCAACTGCGAATCGAATCGCCACAGGCGTGACTGGAACTACCTACAATGATCTGAACGGATTGACTTACAACACTGCGTATTATTATCTCGTCCACGCCGTGGATGGCTCCAACGGAGTGGAAGACACAAACACCACGGAACAATCGGGGATTCCGAGAGGCGTGCCTGTCCTGACCAATCTCTATGGACCAGAGAACTTCGATGGCTACTCTGATGGCAACATGGCGAACTGGAGCCGCGGATATTTTTCAGGTAACGCCAATGACTGGCGTGGTGTGATGACCTGTACGGCCCATTCCGGAAACAAGATATTCCGCTGTGGAGGTACCGACTGCACCGCCACCTACCAAGCCAGCGTGTATTCCTTTGCTCGTCCTCCTGCAATATCTGTTCCGAGTGGCTCAACAAACACCAGGCTATCGTTCTGGCATGAGTGGAATTTTGAAACATACTATGATGGGGCCATGTTGATGCTCTCCTTGGACGGTTCATCATACAGATACATCCCCCCCGCAGCATTTTCCCAAGGTGGTTATAATGTGGATATGAGTTCCATCGAGATGTGGGGAGGGAATCACACTGGATCATGGACCAACACCATTGTTGATCTCGATCTTGCCTACAACCTCATCATGAGCAGTTCAGAAGGATGTTCCGGCAAGACACTCTACATCGCTTTCGTGGAGTATGCGGACAACTTATATCAATACTCGGGTTGGTTCATTGATGACGTATCCGTCACCGCTAACGTTCCTGGGCCCTGCTCCAGCACGCCCATGGATGTCTCCTACCTCACCGCCCGGGCTGCGGGAGACAATGTCAGCGGTCTTCTCAAGCTGGAGTGGGTCAATCCCAGCAGCAACTATTCCTCCACGGTTTTGGCTTACCGCACGGACCGGTTTCCGGCTAATCCCTCCGATACCCCGAATCCTACCCGGGACATCCCCGGAGTCGCTGGCGCCTACGGATCCTTCACCACGCCGTTCGTGAACAATGACACCTATTATTACTATTCCGCTTTCGTGAAGAACAGCGCCGACCTCTATTCCGATGGCAGAAACGTGCTGGCACGGCCCTTCAACGCCTCCACCGGGTGGGTGAAGTGGGCCTACTCCACCGGGGCGGCGAACCTCGCCCCGCCGGGCGTGCGGCCCGGTGTCCTGGGCACCGGTGCGATCTACGACGCCTCCAACGATCGCAACCTGCACGCCACCAACACCTCGCCCACCGGCGGCGACTGGCCGCGCACCGGGACCTACGCGTGGATCCCCATGGCCATGAACGGCCCGGCCCAGGGGCGGCCGACGGTCATCCCGCTGACCCTGGTACCGGGAGCCGACAGCGTGGTATTCCTGGGCTCCCAGGACGGCTACGCTTACGCCGCCAACGCCAAGACTGGCGCCCAGCTCTGGCAGAGCGCCCAACTGGGCGACGTGGTCCAGGCGCCCGTCAACGGCATGTTCACCGCGTACGGCGGCGCTTACAACCTGCTCTTCGTGCCCACCCGTAACGCCGTCACCGCCAACCGGGTCTGGGCGCTCGACCCGGCGAACGGCACCTCCAAGTGGAGCTTCGACAACGGCGGCGGCAGCAGCGCCATGGGCATCATCAGCAGCGGCACGGTGGTGGACTACGCCAACCGCCGGCTGTATTTCACCAGCCGCGCCCGGGGCGGCGGCAGCGACCACACCATGTGGTGCATCTCGTTCACCGACTCGGGTGCCTCCTGGGTCTGGTCTCGCGCCTTGGGCGACATCGACAGCGCCCCGCTGCTGTACGATGGGCGCATTTACGTCGGGAACAACCAAGGCATCATCTACGCCCTGAACGCAACCACCGGCGCGGATATCTGGAGCTACAACACGGGCGACGCCAGCGCGGTCAAGTCCTACATCTTCTGTGATTTCACCCCCCGGCCGCGGAGGCTCTACTTCAGCACGGCCGGCAAGGTCTGGTCGCTGACCGACAACGCCAACGACACGGCCAGCGTTACCTCCGGCTGGCCGCTCAGCCTCACGTCGCCATCCCATCCGTTACCCATCTACGGCACCAACTACCTGGTCGTGGGCGCCAGCCTGGGCCGGGTGTACCGCATCAACGTGACGTCGCCCAATCTCGACACATACACAACCCTGGGCGACGGCAACTCCGCGGCGGGCAATCCCAGCTTCGACGTCACCAACAACATGGTCCTGATCGGCACCGCCGCGGGCGTCCTCTACGGCGTCGTCCCGCCGCTGAACTAAAGGAGGCTACTCATGGCACGTCATCGCATACTGCTGCTGGCCGCGCTCCTGCTGGCCCTGTTCGCACACCTGGTCGCGCAGGCCGAGGACGAGAAGGCGAGCGCCGGCCGGATCCCCTGCACCGACATCCTGGCCAAGTCCGCCGAGGAGAACGGCGGCGCCTGGGCGACCTCGTTCCACGCCTCCGTCACCACCGACCTGACCCTGGCCGTCATCTTCCCCAAGAACTTCCAGGGGGAGCACGAAGTGGAGGTCCGGCTCTACACCCCGGGCGGCGACCTCTACCAGTCCATCCGGATGCCCATCGCGGAACCCGGCCGGAAGGCGGAAAACCGGATAGTGAACGGTTACCCCCGGGCCATCCGACAGGTGGTCCCGAAACCGGAGGCGTACCTCGGGACCGCCCTGCTCAAGGTGGAAATCCCCTTCCCCGTCGGAGGCACGCTGATCTCGAGCAATTCTCTCTACGGGCAGTGGCGCATCGAGGCCCTGGTCGACCAGGACAAGAAGCCCTGCGGCAAGCCCGTTTACATCCAGATTGAGGAGTGATCCTCGCGGCGGGGCGGCGCCTCAGGCCGCCCCGCGCGAATATCCGGCCATGCCCGCACGTCTCTTCATCGTTTCACTCACCTTGATCATTCTGGCGCCGTTTTTGGCGACGGGCCTTGCCGCGCAGGGCCTGCCCGTGGCGGTGGCGCCGGAAATCACCTTGTGGCTCGGCCGCGTGCCCGCTTCCGGGCCGCCGGTCACGCACGAGTTCATCCTCCTGAACCAGGGGTCGGCGCCGCTGCAGATCCTGAAGGTGGAAAAGGTCTGCCAGTGCATCTCCTACGAGATCGGGTCGCAGACCATCCCGCCCGGGGAGGAGACCACCCTGACCGTGACGGTGGATCCCAAGGGCAAGCGGGGGGAGTTCGGCGACGGCATCCGGATCGAGACCAACGATCCCGAGACGCCGCACCTCACCTTCCTCCTCCGCGGCGTGGCCTTCGACCGGATCCAGATCGAGCCGGAGCTGCTCGATTTCGGCGCCATCCCGCTGGACGTCCTCCCGGCGGCGCGCATCAGCTTCCAGGTGGAGATCAACGACCCGGACGTCCAGGCGCTCGATCAGGTGATCCCCTCCTCGCCGGCCCTGACCTGCCAGGTCAATCCCCTCGGCGACAAGCGCTACGAGGTCCCCGTCCAACTCCACCCCGGCCTGCCGGACCAGTTCTTCGAGGAATCGCTCCGGTTCAGCTTCACCGGCGCCAAGCCGGAGGTCGTCACCGTCCCGGTCCGGGGCTTCATCCAGAGCCGGGTGGAGCCGTCCCGCCGGTTCCTGAGCGTGTCCGGCTTCCTCAAATGGACCCCCATGTCGCAGACCGTGTACCTGTCCCATGCCACGCCCTTCCGGATCCTCGGGGTGGATTGCCCGGACTGGCTGTCGGCCGAGAGCGCCCCGCTGGCCAGGCCGGAAGGCAAGCTCGGCCAGGTGATCCAGAAAGTGGTCCTCAGCCTCGATCCCGCGAAACTTCCCGCCGCTATCCCGCTGACCCGGATCCGCATCCGGACCGATCTCCCCCAGGCCCCGCAGGTGTTCCTGCTGGTGTTCGACGACCGGCTCCCGGCCGGTCAATGATGGGCTTGCCCCGCGCCGGGGCCTGTGCTACTGTACCCCCTTGATTTCGGTTTCCATGCGGCCGGACAGGGACCGGCCCGATCCAGCGGGGATGCATCCACGACGATGATCAAGATCTGTCTCCTGGGCAGCGGCAGCAGCGGCAACGCCACGTTGGTCTCCTCCGGAGACACCCACCTCCTCATCGACTGCGGCCTCTTCGCCCGGCGCATCGTCCGCCAGCTGGGCGAACTGGGCGTCTCCCCCGACCGGCTCTCGGGCATCCTGATCACCCACGAGCACACCGACCACGTGCGGGGGCTCGGCACCCTGCTGCGCGGCCTCGAGGTGCCGGTCGTTCTCTCCCGCCTCACCGCCGGCGGGATCTCCAGCCTGAACGGCGACGTGGCGCTGCAGTTCTTTGACGTGGGCGAACCCTTCAAGATCGGCCGGCTGGAGATCCACCCGTTCGCGGTGTCCCACGACGCCGCCGATCCCTGCGGCTTCACCTTCCGCAGCCGGGGGGTGCAGGTGTCCTACGTCACCGACCTGGGGTGCATGACCGAGCTGGTGCGGCAGCGGGTGCAGGGCGCCCACTGCCTGGTGATCGAGTCCAACCACGACGAGGACATGCTCAAGGTCGGCCCGTACCCCTGGCCGCTGAAGCAGCGCGTCCTCAGCCGGCTGGGGCACCTCAGCAACCGCGCCCTGGGCGAGTTCCTGGGGGCGGACTTCGACGGCCGGGCCCGCACGCTGGTCCTGGCGCACCTCAGCCGCCAGAACAACCACCCCGAGCTGGCCCGCGCCGCCGCCGAGCAGGCCCTCGCCGGCCGGTCGTTCGCCCGCGCCGGCGACGTCCGCATCGTCGTGGCGGAGCACCACCGCGCCACGCCGGTCATCACCGTCGAATAGAAAGGAGCCGCCGTGATCCCGCGTTACACGACTCCGGAAATGCGCCGTCTCTGGAGCGAGGAAAACCGCTTCCAGCAGTGGCTGGCCGTCGAAATCGCCGTCTGCCGGGTGCTGGCCCGCCGGGGGGTGATCCCCGCCGCGGCCGCCGAGGCCATCGCCGCCCGGGCCGCCTTCTCCGTCCCGCGGATCCACGAGATCGAGCACACCACCCACCACGACGTGGTCGCCTTCACCACCGCCGTGGCCGAGCACGTGGGCGAGCACTCGCGCTGGTTCCACTACGGCCTGACCTCCACCGACGTGGTGGACACGGCCCAGGCCCTGCAGCTCCAGGAGGCCACCGCCCTCATCCGCGCGGAGATGCTGGCGCTGGCGGCCACGCTGAAGGAGATGGCCTTCCGCTACAAGACGACCCCGACCATCGGGCGCACCCACGGCGTCCACGCCGAACCCACCACCTTCGGCCTGAAGTTCGCCCTGTGGTACGCCGAGCTGGGCCGCCAGCTCCAGGCCCTCGACCTGGCCGGCGGGATGGTGGCCTGCGGCAAGATCTCCGGCGCGGTGGGCACGTTCGCCCACCTGGAGCCGGCGGTGGAGGAGGAAGTCTGCCGCGATTTGGGCATCGCCTTCGCCCCGGTGAGCACCCAGGTGCTCCAGCGCGACCGGCACGCCCACTACCTCTGCGCCCTGGCCGCCCTCGGCGGGACGCTGGAGAAGATCGCCCTGGAGATCCGCCACCTCCAGCGGACCGAGGTCCGGGAGGCCGAGGAGCCGTTCCGGGCCGGTCAGAAGGGCTCGTCGGCCATGCCCCACAAGCGCAATCCGGTCAAGTGCGAGCAGATCTGCGGGCTGGCCCGGGTGCTGCGCGCCAACGCCCTGGTCGGCCTCGAGAACCAGGCCCTCTGGCACGAGCGGGACATCTCCCACTCCTCGGCCGAGCGCGTGGTCCTGCCCGACAGCACGACCCTGGCGCATTACCTGCTCCGGTCCCTGAACAGCATCGTCAAGAACCTGCACGTTTACCCAGACCAGATGCTCCGCAACCTCGGCCTGACCCACGGCCTGATCCACTCGGGCGCGCTGCTGCTGGTCCTGGCCGAGAAGGGCGTGCTGCGCGAGACCGCCTACGCCTGGGTGCAGCGCAACGCCATGAAGGTGTGGGAGCAGGGAGTCGAGTTCCAGGCCCTCGTCCAGGCCGACCCGGACATCCGGGCGCACCTGGGCGAGGCGGAAATTGCACAACTTTTCAATCTGGAGCATCCATTCCGTCATGTGGACGCCATCTTCCGGCGCGTATTCGCCGCGCCGCTCGAGTGAGACGATGAGCCGTCGCCGACTGACCTGGTGCCTGGCCACTGTGATGGCGCTGGCCGGCATCGCCGCCGCCCAGAAACCGCTCGTCCCCGCCGGCCCGGCGGTGCTGGAGTACGAGTCCGATAGCGCGTCGGGCAACACCCGCTGCGTCTTCCGGATCCAGGCAGTCGCCCCCGACCTGCGGGTGGAATGGGAGGAGGACTTCAAACTGGGCGCCTTCATCGTGCCGGCCCAGGTCCTGGAGAAGTCCCGCGAGTACCTCCGCCGCGCCGCCCTGGCCAACGGCCGGGAGGTGGTAATGAAGGCGCCCGTGCTGGTGCTGGGCCGGGAGCTGTTCGACGCCGTCGCGCGGGGCGAGAAGGCGGTGTTGAAGATCCAGGGCGTGGAGGGCTGGTTGCGGAAGGACGGCGCCAAGGTGTACGAGATCGACGGTATGAGTTTGCCCGCCCTGGTCTGCCGCGACAACATAGACCGGATCTACGTCTTCCAGGATTGCCGGGAATTCCCGCTCCTGCTGGAGTATCAGACTCCCTACTATCACGAGCGCCTCACCCGGACTCTCGAGGGCCGCGGCGTCATCTTCCGCTGGTTCAAGACCAAGCCCGCAAAGTAAGCGCCTTCCTCCGGACGAACTCCCCTTCCCGAATTCCAGAGCACAAAGCACCGGCTCCCAGCCGAAATCTGGAGCGCCGGCTTCAAGAAGATCGATGGCCTCCTGCCCGCCAGCCCATAGTCCGGGTCGACCCGCCCTGGAACACAGCTCGCCGCGGTCAACCATCCGAATCGCCAGGACCCCCAGGTGCCAGTCAATGTCACGACACTCTTGGAAGCCGTGGGTGCCACTCTTTGTCACGATGCCGCCGGCGCCAAGCTCCGTCACAAGATTCAGGTTTCTGAACGATGGCAGTGGAACGATGGCGGTGCCAGGCTCCGTTACGATGGCGGTGCCGATGGCGGTGCCAGGCTCCATTACGATGGTTGTGCCAGGCTCCGTCACGAATCCGATTTACTCTGCGGTCTCTGCGGCTCTGCGTGTAAAATATTGTTTTATTTAGAGTTGATATCGTAATCTGCAGAGAGAAAACGAGCTTGTCGTGACAGAGCCTGGCACCATCACACCCTTTCGGCGATCGCCCCGGCCGCGATAGACGGGACAAACTTTCTCCCGTGCGAGACGTACACCACCTGTCAATACTGCAAGGCGAAGAGCTGGAATCTTCCGGAAAGGAGAACTGATGGATCGCAAGGAATTCCTGAAAAGCGCCTGCGGGCTCGGCATGTGCGGATGCGTGCTGAACCTGCTCGGCTCGCCCAGCCGGCTTCAGGCGGCCGATACTCCCGGCGAGGATCCGCGTCTTCGCTTCACCCGGTACCAGTTGGCGAAGCTGCTCGGGTTCATGGCCGCGGGCGCTCCTGCAGGGACCTGCGCGGAGATCCTGGAGAAGACCGGCCGAGAATGCGCCAAGCTGGGCCAGCTCGGGGTTCGGTTCAAGGGGAACCCGGAGGGCTACTTTGCCACGGCCAACAAGAGCTGGGGCACCGAGTTCACCTGGGATAAGGAAAAGAACGTTGTCACCATCGCGGTGGCCGAAGGGGAGTGCGGCTGTCCGCTGGTCGACCCGAAGCGGACGCCGCCGCTCTGGTGCAACTGCTCCGTCGGGTACCAGAAGGAGAGTTTCGAAGCCATCTTCGGCAAGCCGGTCCAGGTCAAGTTGAAGGAATCCAAGCTCAGCGGAAGCAAGCGCTGCATCTTCGAGGTCGCCCTGTCGTAGCCGGCGGCAGTGTCTGTCATCGTGATTGAGCCTGACACCATAGATTATGACGCCATGGAATACTCATCAGCTCAAATTTAAACTGTAATTAAACAATATTTTACACGCAGAAGCGCAGAGACCGCAGAGTCATTGGAATTTGTGACAGAGCCTGACACCGTGGCGTCGCATGGCGCCTGACACCGTGGCGTCTTGGGAAGGCATTTGGCCCTCGGTCGCCCAATCAGGTCTTCCTGCAGATACCCACCATCACGATAATCTCCCGCCTGACCCAGGGCTCGCTGCGCTCGCACTGGGCTCTCAACGGCCGGCCCTGCGGGCCTACAGGCTTGAGACAGGAGTCCTTCAAGTTGTTTGAATCAAGATCTCCCGGCGGTCGGCGCCGAGGTGGCGCAGGCGGACCTCGACGGCGCCGGGGGGCGGGTCGGAAAGGCGCTCGGCCCACTCCACCAGGACGATGCCGGTGCCTGTGAACAGATCCTCCAGGCCGATGCTGTGGATGGCGGCAGCACCTTCCAACCGGTACAAATCCACGTGGTGGACCGGGCCGGCCGCGCCGGGATACTCGTTGACCAGGGTGAAGGAGGGGCTGCGCACCAGGCGCGCCGGCACGCCCAGCGCCCGGCAGACGCCCCGGATGAAGACCGTCTTGCCCGTGCCGAGGTCGCCGTAGAAAAGGACAGCGGCGGGCGGGCGTAGATCCCGCCCGAAGTCCTCCCCGAGCCGGAACGTCTCTTCTTCGGATTGGGTCTCGAACCGGCGCTCCGTCATGATTCCGAGATCTTCTGGACGGCGGCGTGGACCTGGTTGATCAGGTCCCGGGCGATCAGGGCCTCCTCGGTGAAGGCCTCCGCCGCCAAATCCCCCGCCAGCCCGTGGACGTGCACGGCGGCGGTGCAGGCCAGCACCCAGGCCTCGGGGTTCTGGTGGTTAATGCGGGCGCAGTAAGCCCCCAAGAGTCCCGAGAGCACGTCGCCCGAGCCCGCCGTGGCCATGCCCGGGTTGCCGGTGGAGTTGATCCAGACCTGCCCGCCCGGTTCGGCGGTCACGGTCCGATGCCCCTTCAGGATCAGGTACACGCCGTGGGTGCGGGCAAAGTCACGCGCCAAGGATTCCCTGTTCTCTTGCACCTCGCCGGTGGGGCAAGCCATCAGCCGGGCCATCTCGCCCGGATGGGGCGTGAGCACCAGCGGCACCTGCACTTTCTTCAGCAGATCCATGTCTTCGGCCAGGCAGTTCAGGGCGTCGGCATCGATGACGGCCGGCACTTCCAGCTTCGGCAGCAGCGTCCGGATGAAGCGCTTGGTCGCCGGGTTGTGGCCCAGCCCCGGCCCCAGCACCAGAAGGTCGCGCTGCCCCAAGAGTTCCAGCACCGCCGGGACGGCGCCCTTGTCGAGGAAGCCGTCCGCCGTGCAGGGGAGCGGCTCGGCCATCAGCTCGGGGCAGTCGGACAGGGCGGCGACGGCGTAGGGCTCGGGCACGGCCAGGGTCACCAGCCCCGCCCCGCCCCGCAGCGCCGCCAGCCCGGCCAGCCGGACCGCCCCCGTCTTACCCCGGCAGCCGCCCACCACCAGGACGTGGCCGTAGTTGCCCTTGTGGGTGGTCTTCTTGCGGGGCAGGAAGAAGCCCTGGATGTCGTCGGCCGTGGCCCAGTTCAGGTAGTGGGCCGGCAGGTCGATGAGGGCATCCGGCGTGCCGATGGCCACGGTGTACAGGTCGCCGGTGTACAGGCCCGCCTCCCCCAGCACCAGCCCCGGCTTGGCCGCGGTGAAGGTGACGGTCAGGTCGGCGAAGACGGCCGTCTCCACGGGCTGGTACTCGTCGGCGAACAGGCCCGAGGGGATGTCCACCGACGCCACCTGGGCGGGAGACTGGTTGATCGCCTCGATCACGTGGGCCAGGAACCCCTCCGCCGGCTTGCTCAGGCCGGTGCCGAGGATGGCGTCGACGATCAGCTGGTAGCCGTCCAGCGAAACGCCCTTCTTCCGCCAAGCCTCCAGGCTGGGGACCTCCTTCAGGGGGACGGCGCCATAGTTCCGCAGGATCTCGTAATTGACCCGGGCCTCGTTCTGGATGTCCTTGGCCGGGCAGAGAATGTACACGTCGGGGACGATCCCGCGCATGAAGAGCTGCCGGGCGATCACGAAGCCGTCGCCCCCGTTGTTGCCCCGGCCGCAGACCACCGCCACGCGGAAGGCGTCCAGCTGCTCGAATTGCTCTTCCAGGACCTGGACCACGCCGATGCCGGCGTTCTCCATCAGGGTGGTGCCGGGGATGCCCAAGTCCTGGATCGTCTTGCGGTCCACCACTCTCATTTGACCGGCGGTGAGCAGTTTCATAGGCTACTCCCTCAATGGTTTCGGATCACGGGGCCGTCGCCGCGGCGGCGGCGCGGTCCAGGCGGAGGAAGAATTCGTCAATCTCCTCCGCGGTGTTGTAGAAATGCGGGGACACCCGGATGAAGCCGTTCCGGGCGGCCACCTGCACGCCGTCGCGGGCCAGGGCGGCTACGATCGCGGCGGAATCCCGGCCCGGCACGCGGAATGAGACGATGCCGGACGTGGCGCCGATCTCCGGCGTGGCCACGGTCAGCCCCCGATCGACGGCCGACCGGCGCACTCGCCGCGCCAGCGCCCGGACCTGCCCCGCCACCGCCTCCGCGCCCAGCTTCTCCTGGAACGCGAGCGAGGCCCGCAGCGCGTGGGCGCCGAAAGCCGAGACGTTTCCGGTTTCGTACCGGCGGGCGGAGGGGGAAAACTCGAGCTGGTAGTCGAGGGTGTTCTCCCAGTGCGTGACACCCAGCCAGCCCACCAGGGCCGGCCGGACGAGGTCCTGGACCTCCTGCCGGCAGTAGAGGAAGCCGAAGCCCTCTCCGGCCATCCACCACTTGTGGCAGCCGCAGGCCACGAAATCGACGTTTACGGCCCGGATGTCCAGCGGCAGCGCCCCGAGCTGCTGGACGGCGTCGACGCAGAACAGGATCCCCCGCTCGCGACAGAAGCGCCCCAACGCCGCCAGGTCCGCCTGGAACCCGTTGTAGAACTGGACCGAGCTGATGGCGAGCACGCGGGTGGACCCGTCGACTTGCGCTTGAACGTCTTCCAGTGTGAAGCCGCCGTCTCGTAGGGGCACGAAGCGGGTCTCCACCCCCTTCGAGGCTAGGTTCAGCCACGGGTAGACGTTGGCCGGGAATTCGACCGCCGGCACGACCACGTTGTCGCCAGGCCGCCAGTCCAGCCCCAGGGCCAGGACGCTGAGGCCTTCCGAGGTGTTGCGGGTGAAGGCGACCTCGCCGGCCCCGGCGCCGATCCATGCGGCCAGCCGGGTGCGGAGGTCCTCCAGGAGGTCCCACATTTTGTCCCAGTGCTTGTCCCCGAGAGTGGAGATGGCCCGGATGTACCCCCGGACGGCCTTCAGCACATAGCGGGGCAGCGGGCCCACCGCGGCGTGGTTCAGGTAGATCCAGTTGCGGGTCACCGGGAAGAGGGTGCGGCGGTCGGCTTCAGTGAACAGGGGCTTGGGTATGTCCGTCATGAATTGGTCATTTCCGCAGGTTGAATCACGGAGCAATTATAGCATACCGAGCGTTTTTCCCCGGGAAGCCCCGCCGGACGGGCGGCGGGAACTTTTCCCCGCATGAAACATCTTAATACATGAAGCGTAGAAGAAGTGAACGTACGAGGGGGTATTGTGAAAAGAACTATCATCACCGGCCTGATCCTCTTCAGCCTGTTGACTTTGTCCGCCCAGGCGGCAACGGCGGCGGCCCGCACCCCGCAGAACGCCAATCCGCGGGAGCAGGTCTGGAAGCTCCTCTCGCTGTTCCAGGAGTACATGTTCGAGCGCAACTACGACGAGGGTGAGAAGACGATCCGCGAAGCCCTCCGACTGGAGCCGGACAACCTCATCGCCATGGGCCAGCTGTCCTACCTGCTCATGAGGCGGGGCCGCGACGAGGAATCCAAGGCCCTCCGCGCCCAGATCGAGGCGAAACTCCCCAAGGCCAACCCGCTGGACCAGTTTCTCATCCTGATGGACGGCCTCGCCAAGGACACGGAGAACCTGCCGGCGCCGACCGAAGCCCGTCTCAAGGAACTGGAGAAACAACACCCCAACGACTTCGAGGTCTACTTCATCGGCGGCCATTTTTACCAGCGGGCGAACAATTTTCCCATGGCCATCCAGTACTTTGAAAAGACCCTCACGTTGGCCCCCTGGATGGCCCAGGTCCACAACCAGCTTGGTTATCTCTACACTTACGTATGCAAGTATGACAAGGCGATCCAGCACCTGGAAGCGTATGCCCGGCTGCTGCCGGAACGGGCCAATCCCCATGACAGCCTCGGCGAGACCTATTTCATGACCGGAAGGTACGAGGATGCCATCCGGGAATTCCAGAATGCCCTGGCGATCAGCCCCTCCTTCACCGAGGCTTCCTACCACATAATGGACGCCTACTCCGCCACCGGCCAGTACGACAAGGCGCTGCAGCAGGCCCTCCGGGTGTACGAATCCTCCGATTCGCCAGAGTGGAAGGTCCGCGCGTTGGTGGCGATCAGCGACATCCAGCAGCAAAAGGGCAACCTGGACCTGGCCCGCGAAAAAGCCCAGGCGGCCATCGATCTCATGCCGACCGCATTTTCCCCGCTTTACCGTCTCGCGCTGGTTCAGATCGCGCAGGGGGATTTCCCCGGCGTCCAGGCGACCCTCGAAAAGTGGCAAAAGCAATTTTCCAGCATGCTCAACGGGAAGAAGAGCCCCAAGAGCGAGGACCTCAAGAGCCGGTACGATTACGTCGTGGGCCGGATGAACGAAGCCATGGGGAACTTCCAAGCCGCCATTCAGGGATTCCAGCGGGTCAGCGACAGCATCCCGATCCTCCACCGCAGCATCGACGTCCGGCGCGATCTGGCGGAATCGTATTTCGCTGCGGGCCAGCCCGACCGGGCTCAGGAGATCCTGGGACAGATCCTGGCGGTGAATCCCAACCACGTGGCCAGCCTTCTGCTGGCGGCTAAAATCGCCGCCGCGCAATCCAGGAACGCCGAGGCGCGGGGTTACCTGGCCCGCTGCCAGGCCGTCCTGAAGAAGGCGGATCCGCGGTCTCCCATCACCCGGGATGTACAACAGCTCCTGCAGCAGGTAAAATAACGCAATCTTTTCGTCAAGCCGGTGGCGGATGCAGCCTGGTTATCCCCGCATTCTCTGGCCCTTTGTGAAGGCCGTCACCGGCCTGGCCGCCGTGGCCGTCTTTGGTCTCCTCCTGGTGAGCGTCGCCCGCCTGACCCGGATCCCTTATGCGGGATTTGAAGTCGAGAACCGCTACCGATGCATTCTGCATGGGCCGGTCTCCCCGCCGCTGGCGGAAGGCGACTCGCTGTTCGCCATCGACGGCCGCGTGCTCCTGCAGCCCGGGGACTGGCGGGAATTCTCCCGCCGCCTGCACGACCAGGACCTGGTGGTGGCGTCCATCCGCCGGAGCGGCCGGGAATACAAGGTGCGGACCACCTGGGGCGGCCTGCGGAGCGCCCGGCCCTCCTTCGAGCCGGAGAGCCTGGCCGTCCTGGTGAAGTCCGCGCCGCCCGGCAGCCTCCTCCAGGCGGGCAACCGGATCCTGAGCGTCAATGGCATCCCTGTCGACCCATCCCGCGCCGAGGAGATCGACGGCCTCCTGGCGGATCGCAGTCAACTCCTGAAAATCCTCGCTTTCGTCGGGGGCAGGATCGAAGTGCTCACTCTCCAGCCTGCGGACCGGGAGCGCATCCAGCTGGACATCGTCGAGAAGTTCCCCGTCCTCGTTACAGTGGTGAATCCTGCCGCCCAGGTCGAGTTGAAACCGGGCGACCAGCTGCTGACCCTCGACACGCAACCCATCTGGAACAAGGCGGATCTGGAAGCCCGGATCCGCGGCCTGCGGTTCGACAGCAGCCTCCTCTGGGGGGTCAGCTCCGACGGAGACTTCCACACCGTCCGAAGCACTCTGTCCATGTCGCGGTGGGAGGAGAAGTATCCGGCGACGCTGCTCTACCTTTGCCTGGCCGTCGTCTCCTTGAGCGTCACCCTGTTTCTGCTGTTCCGCCTGCCCGCCCCGCTCCTGGCCGTTTCCCAGGCCCTGGTGGAGGTGGGGTTGCTGGCCCTGTTGGCCTCCAGCTGGACCCTCCACTTCCAGCCGCTGCAGGACTTGCAGCGCTGGCTCCTCCCCGGCATTCTGGCGATGCCTCCCGCCCTCCTGCTGTTCCTGGGACAGTTCCCGGTGGAACTTCTCTCATTCGAGGCGCCGCGGCGTCGATTGATGCTCCTGGCCGGCTGGCTGGTCCTGGTGGCGGCCGCCTTGCTGGCGCCCGTGCCATTCGCCACCCTGGACGCCGCCGTCCGGATCGCCAGCTTCGGGATGGCCACGGTGATGCTCCAGTATTGCGTCGCCTTCCTGCTGTCGACCCGCCAGCCCTACGAGAAGACCCCGCTGACCATCCTCACCATCGGTCTGGCCATCGGCCTCTGGATCCCGCTGGCCGGCCTGGCCATCGAGGTGGTCTTCCCGTCCACCCGGCTGTCCACGGCGACGGCGGTGATGGTTTTCCTGGGATTCGACCTGAGCCTGACGCAACTCTATGGCTACATCCGGAAGCGGGTCCTGTACACGGACATCATTTTCAAGAAAAGCCTCACCTTCACCCTGGTCTCCGGCGTGATCCTTTTCCTCTACTTCGCCATCATCGT
>CAYPNP010000003.1:0-314656 GCA_964412195.1 uncultured Acidobacteriota bacterium
CGATATTGTTCACGCGGCAGGAATTCTTTAGCAATGCGCAAACATTGCTCGACTCCGCTGGAAGGGTCGCTATAAACGCCAGTGCCCACGCCAGCCAGGATTGCAGAACCCAGGATGCCGCCCTCGTTTGTTTCGAAAGTTGCCACCTTCTTTTGATAGATATCAGCTTTAATTTGAGACCATAGATCGCTGTTTGCCCCTCCTCCATTATGATAAACTACATTGACTTGATGTCCTGCCTTCTCGACGATTTCCAGAGTGCGGCGCAGTTCGAAGGTCACGCCTTCCATGATCGCGCGCACCATGGCGCCTTTACCGGTGCGAGGGGTGACGCCAAAGAAAACACCGCGGGCATAGGGCGTTCCTAATGAACGTTCGCCCATCAAGTATGGATAATATAATAAACCTTCTGTGCCGGGTTCAACCGCTTTTGCCAGTTCGTTCAGAATATCGTATACTTCGATTTTCTTCTTTTGCGCTTCGATGACTTCGTTTTGGCAGAATGAATCTTTGAACCATTTCAATGAGCCGCCGCCGAAGGTGATCACGCTGGAAGACGTGCACTTCGACTTCGACAAGGCCACGCTGACGGATGAGGCCAAGGCGATCCTGCTCCGCAACATCGCGGTGCTGAAGGAGAATCCGGAGATCAAGGTGACCGTTGAAGGCCACACCTGCGCGCATGGATCCGAGAAGTACAACATGCGTCTCGGCGAACGGCGCGCCCAGGCCGTCAAGGAGTTCCTGGTCAAGGAAGGGGGCATCGACGAGGCCCGGATGACCACCATCTCGTATGGTGAGACCCGCCTGCTCAATCCCGAGGTGCCCACTGCCAAGAACAAGAACACTCCGGAAGTCAAGGCGAACCGGCGCGTCCACTTTGAGGTGGTCGCCCAGTAACCCTTTGTTTCATTTCAGGGGGGCACAGGCCGCGCGCCTGTGCCCTTCTTTTTTCTCGGAAGGAGCAATTCGTGGGACGCCCTGAACGCCTTGCCGATTCCAGGCGAAACCTGCTCGCCGGGGCCATCGCCCTGTGGCTTGCGACCATCGTGACGGCCGCGCCGCCGCCCCCGGATCCGCCGGCCGCGCTCACGGAGCTGGAGGACCTGCTGCCCAGCCTGAACTTCCGGGATGTCACCGCTGCGAGTTTTAATCCTTCCGGCATCGAAGTGGCCCCCTTCCTCCGCTTGGCCGTCTGCGATTTCGACGGGGACGGGCGGCCGGACCTGGTCGTCGGAGACAAGAACGGCAGGGTCTCGCTCCTCACCAGCGCCGACAACCTCCATTGGCAGGTCCGGGAGGGGTACTTTGCAGGAGTCGGGGGAGGTGCCTTCGTGGCGCCCGCGGTGGGGGACCTGGACGGCGATGGCGCGATGGAGCTGGTGGTGGGCACGGGCGGATTTTCCTCCCTTTCGGGCCGGATCCTGGTCTACAAGAACGATGGAACCCCGGCCGCTCCGGCCTGGCGCCAGATGGAGACCACGGTCATGGACGTGGGCGATGACGCCGCGCCGACCGTGGCCGATTTCAACTTCGACGGCCGTCCCGACATCATCGCCGGCAACTCGGCCGGGTGGCTGTCCTTCTACCGCAACGAGGGGAAGGGGAGCTTCACCAAGCTGACGCTGCCGGCCGCCCTGCGCCGTTCCTTCGGCATGTACACCGCTCCCGGTGCCGTCCAGCTGCCGGACCGCGTGCTTCTGGCGGTGGGGCGGGACCAGGGGAATTCGCTGCTCTTCGAGCTGCGGAAAGGCGCGGGAGGGTCAGCCGCCGTGCAGCTTCCGGCCAACCTGCCGGCGCGGCAATTCGCCTCCCCGGCTTGGGCACGGCTGGTGCGGCCCGACCGCTGGGACCTGATCCTGGCAGACGGGGACGGCGGCCTGGAGTACTACGAAAGCCGGGGCGCCGGTTTCACCGGGTGGAACAAGAACCCGGAGTTGTTTCAAAACCGGCTCCTGACCAGTCCGTCGTGCCACCCCATGTTCTCCATGCTGGGAGGCGCGCCGGCCATCGTGACGGGCGGCATCGACGGCGACCTCCGGTTCTTCGAGTCCAACCCCTCGACGGCCCCGGTGCCTTGGACCGAGCGGAGGGGGTATTTCGGCGGGATCAAGTTGCAGGGATTCTCCCACGGCCTGCTGACCGCGTGGGAAGGGCGCATGCTCCTCGTCACCGGCCAGGGAGACGGCAGCGTGCGGGCGTTTTTCAACAACGGCAGCGAAAAAGCGCCCCGGTGGGCGGAGTCGCCCAAGTTCTTTCAGGGAGTCCGCGTCCCCGGCCACAGCACGCCGTGCATCAGCGACCTTGATGGGGACGGGGCCATGGACCTCCTGGTGGGCGGAGCAGACGGCAGGCTGTGCGCATTCCGCTCCACCCCCGGCGGCCGGAGCGGCTTGCCCGTCTGGCAGCGCCTCCCCGGCCCCTGGGACGAGGTCAAGGTGGCCGGCCATGCCGATCCCGCAGTGATCCGGAAGGGGAACATTCTGGTCTTCCTGGTGGGCCAGGAGGACGGCCGGATCCGGGCCTACATCTCCGCCTGCACCAAGACCGGGCCCGGCAAGCTGCTGGAGGCGCCGCTGCCGCCCGCCTGCCGGGTGCACCGGTACGCGGCCCCGACGGTCCAGCTGCAGGGCGGGAAGCTGGTGCTGATCACCGGGGACTACGATGGAAACCTGCGGCAATTCATCGCCGAAGAATAACCAGCAGCAAAGGCGCAAAGGGCGCAAAGACCTCTCATTGAAATGGCGGACGGGGATTCCGGGTGCGTCCGTCAGCCGCTTCCTCAGTTCCGGGAACGGAAGCAGTCATCGGGAGCCTTGACCGCCGCGGCCGGCAGAATTCGCTTCAGCGGGAAGGGACCAGAATGGTCACATCCTGGAACCGTCGCACGAGCCGGTAGCGCTCCACGGTCACGCGGACCAGGGCACAGTCCGGTGAGTCGACGAAATCCCGGAGGCGGGGGTGTCTGGCCAGGAATGCCTCCGCAATGGGGACGCGTCCCTCGCCGCCGGCTTCCCGGGCCGGACCATACGCCGTGACGGCCGCGGCGAGGTGGAAGTCGCTTGCCCGGTTGCTCCGGTTGTCCATCAGCAGCGCCACCTGCGGCTGCCGGAGGAGGTTCTCGAATTTCAGGGTGGCGCGGCTTGTGGCGAAGAACAGCTCGCAGAGGTCCGGCGACGGGACGACCGCCACCAGGCTGCCATGGGGGCCTCCTTCGCCCACGGTGATCAGAACCCCCAGCAGTTGAGTCCCGAGCAGAACCGACAGGTCCGCGGTCGGGTCGTCCACGCCGCTGGATCGGAAAGGGTGGCCCTCCCCGTCGAGCCACTTCATCTCAGACCTCCCAGTCGGCGACGCGGCGCTCGGTCCGGACGCTGCGCAGGAACTCCACCAGGCGCCGGTGGGCGGGGTGGTCCTGGTAGGCGCGCAGGGCGTCCCAGCTCTCGAAATCGGCCACCAGGGCGAGGTCGGAGGCCTCGGGCGAATCCGCCTGGTTGATGCCTACCGAGAAGGACAGGAATCCGGGGATCTCCGCGGTGAGTGCCTCAATCTGCGCCTTGGCCTTGAGGAGGTTCTCGGCCCGGCTCGCTCCCCGCGCCTCCTCCTGAAATCGCCAGACCACGACATGTCGGATCATAGGTCGCTCCTCGAGCAATCTGGATTGCATTGTGGGTATTGCCACTGAGATTGTCAACCGGCGGGATTGCGGATTGCGAATTGCGGATTGCGGATTGCGGATCGCGGATTCGGAACCCAATCGTAATTGTAATCGTGCTCGTAATCGACCGATGACCGGTGACAGATGACCGGTGACCGCTGCCAATCGCTACCGGAATCGTCATCGCCATTGACTTTCGGAGATTTCCCATGGAGGCACAGAGCCCGGAGAGCCGATCCGCAACCCGCCGAATTTCCCACGCACCACACGAACCACGCGAAATGCATCAATCCGCAATCCGCAATTGTTTCACTCCGGTTTCGGCCGCAGCCGCTCGATGAAGGAGGCCTTCATCCAGTAAATGGCCGGATTGCCGCAGCCCGGCCGGGAGGCCGTGCGGCGCAGGAAATCCAGGGTGAGCCGGCTGCCGGGCGGGGCTTCCGCCGCCGGGCGCACCGACATGAAGAAGAAGTATTTCCCGTCGGGGGAGAGCGCCGGGCTGTACTCCTCGCCGCTCTTGGAGCTGATGGGCGGACCGAGGTGGATCGGCTCGCCCCAGGAGCCGTCCGGTTTCCGGAAAAGGAGGTAGTAGTCCGTGGCGCCGCAGGTGTCGGGGCGGCCGTAGATCGGCAGGATCATGAAACTCTCGTCGGGCGACACGAGCGCGTTGAACTGGGCGGGGGCGCCGTTCACCGGGGCGGGGAGCTTCTCCGGCTCGGCGTAGCCGTCGCCGGACCTCCGGGAACGGTAGATGAAATTGGTGCCGGCGGCGGCATCGGTGCGGGTGAAGTACAGCGTACCGTCCCGCGTCACAGAGGGGAAGTACTCGCCCGCCGGCGTGTTCACCGGGGCGCCGAGGTTCCGGGGCTCCCCCCAGCCATCGCCGGCGCGATCCATCACCCAGAGGTCCCAATCGTGCTCCCGCGGCGGGCCCCCGCCGGCCGGGCGGTTGGAGGCGAAGAAGAACCGCCGGCCGTCCGGCGTGATGCAGGGTTCGCCGTACCGGTACGCCGGGTCGGCGGAGAAGGGGGCCACCTCCGGCGCCGTCCAGCGGCCGTCCACGAGGCGGGTGATGGCGATGACGCTGTAGCTGTAGCCGCCGGTCGACACGCTGAAGTATAGCTCCTTCCCGTCCGGGGTCATGGCGATGTCCCGGGTGAACAGGGCCGTGGACACGATCCCGGGCGCGAAGAGCGCCGGCTCATCCCCCGGCAGCGGCTGCCCGATGTAGGGTCCGGCCGGGAGTGCGGCGGCCGGCGCGGCCGTGCCGGCGAACAACGGGAGCAGGCAGGACAGGCAGAGGCAGACGCTGGCGAGAAGACGGCTCATGGGAGGTCCTCCTTGGGAATCTGGAGGATTATTCGAGATGAGAAGCGGAAAAGTTCCGGGTTCATCCTGCCTGGGCGGGCTCGACACCTCTGGGGGTGATCTCCGGATTGGATCGCGGGGACGTTGCGATCGACCAGCGCGTCCGGTCGCCGGTCACCGTTCATCCGTCGATCAAACCACGAGTGAACACGTTTCGGAGAAAGCAACCGGAGATGAAAAATGACCCATCCGTCGTGTTCCGGCTTGCCGGCCAGATCCGCGGGAATCCGCGTTCATCCGCGTCAGGGATCGCCTCTGCAGACTCTGCGTCTCTGCGTATAATATTTTGATTCGATTACGATTACGAGCACGACCCCGAGCACGAGCACGAGCACGATTGCAGACTAAAATACCTTGCTCTTGAGAGGGGGAATCCGTAAGATACATTTTTCCGCCACATCGAGCAGGGAGGAACCATGCCCGGAACCATCGGCTTCGACAACGAAAAGTACCTGCAGGAGCAGCGCGCCGCCATCCTGGAGCGGGTGGCCCAGTTCAATCACAAGCTCTACCTGGAGTTCGGCGGCAAGCTGCTCTACGACTACCACGCCAGCCGAGTGCTGCCGGGCTTCGACCCCAACGTCAAGATGCGCCTCCTGCGCGAGCTGCGCGACCAGGCCGACTTCCTGCTTTGCATCTACGCCGGGGACATCGAGCGGCGCAAAATCCGGGCCGACTTCGGCATCGCCTACGACGCCGACGCCATGAAGCTCATCGACGACCTGGCCGACTGGGGCGTGCCGGTCACCGCCGTGGTGATCACCCGCTACGATGGCCAGCCCGCCGCCCGCATCTTCAAGAACAAGCTGGAGCGGCGCGGGCTGCCGGTCTTCACCCACCGGGCCACCCCGGGCTATCCCACCGACATCGACCGGATCGTCAGCGACGAGGGGTATGGCGCCAACGCCCGCATACCCACCACCAAGCCGCTGGTGGTGGTCACCGGGCCCGGGCCCGGCAGCGGCAAGCTGGCCACCTGCATGAACCAGATGTACCACGACCACCGCGCGGGCGTGCACAGCGGCTACGCCAAGTTCGAGACCTTCCCCATCTGGAACCTGCCCCTCAAGCACCCCGTGAACGTGGCCTACGAGGCCGCCACCGCCGAATTGCGAGACGTCAACCTGATCGACCCGTTCCACCTGGAGGCGTACTCCCAGACCGCCATCAACTACAACCGCGACGTGGAGATCTTCCCGGTGCTGCAGCGGATCCTGGAGCGGATCACCGGCGCCGCCTCGCCCTACCGCTCGCCCACCGACATGGGCGTGAACCGGGCCGGCTTCGGCATCGTCGACGATGCCGCGGTCCAGGCCGCCGCCCGGCAGGAGATCATCCGGCGCCACTTCCGCTACGCCTGCGAGTACATGCTGGGGCTGGTGGACCACGAGACCGCCCAGCGGGCCGAGCTGCTGATGAGCGACGCCGGGCTCCGGCCGGAGGACCGCCCGGTGGTGGGGCCCGCCCGGGCCGCGGCCGCCGGGGGCGAGGCCGAAGGCAAGGGCCACGACGGCATCTACTGCGGCGCGGCCATCCGGCTGCCCGGCGGGGCGGTGGTGACGGGGAAGAACTCCGCCCTGATGCACGCCGCGTCCAGCCTGGTGCTCAACGCGGCCAAGGCAGTGGCGGGGATCCCCGACAAGATCCACCTGATCTCGCCGTCCATCCTGAATTCCATCGCCACGCTGAAGCAGCAGACCGCCCGCAAGCACGTCAGCCTGGACCTCAACGAGGCCCTCATCGCCCTGGCCATCAGCGCCGCCACCAATCCCACCGCCTTGCTGGCCATGGAGAAGCTGAAGGACCTGCGGGGCTGCGAGGCCCACCTGACCCACATCCCGACCCCCGGCGACGAGGCCGGCCTGAGGGACCTCGGCGTGAACCTGACCACCGACCCGCAGTTTTCCTCCCGGAGGCTGTTCGTCCGGTAAATCGGCCGACGGAACGGTCGACCGGAGCGCGGACGTCCCCGTTCTTACGATTTCGCCCACCGACCGTAAACCGCGGCGCCCCGCCGCGGGACGATATCACTGCCGACGATACCCTACGGTTGCCGCAACTCCTTGCGCCATCACGCGTCCGGGGAACGCGGTGTACGGGGACGGGGCGCGCCGGAGGCGCGCCGGAGAGGCTCCGGATCCCTGCCCAACTCTACCGATTCACCGATTCACCCATTCACCGATTCACCGATTCACCGTTTCGTCGTGCGGCCGGGGACATCCGCGCTCCAACCGGCACAGCCGTAGGGTGGCTCCTGCAACTTGAAATCCTCCCTGCGAAATGATATCATTTCTACAAATAATCAAAGTTATCGGGTCACTCTCATAATCGTTTGGAGGGCATCATGCGTCACGCGGCATTCTTCCGCCTTGCGGCGGTTGTGTCGGTGTCTCTATTTATCCTGACCAGCGTTGCTTCCGGGTCGATCCCGCCCAGCGAGCGGGCCGCCCTGATCGCGTTCTACAACGCCACCGGCGGCGACGGTTGGACGGACAATAGCGGCTGGAAGACGCCGCCCCTGGACGTGGACGGCTTCGCCCTGCCGGGCACCGAGGGCGGCTGGTATGGCGTTTCCGTGAGCGCCGACCAGGTGACCCACCTGAATTTTCCCCCGAACAACTTGAACGGTTTCCTGCCTGCCGATTTAGGCAGTCTACCAGCCCTGCAGGCTGTTGTCATAGCCAACAATTCCTCGCTCGGCGGAAGCCTGCCCCCGGAACTCGGAAACCTATCCAGTCTTTCAAGCCTGGAAATATACTACAACGGCCTGACCGGCGTCGTCCCGCCGGAGCTGGGCAACTGCGCCAACCTGATCTTATTGGATCTGCGCAGCAACCAGTTTTCGGGCGGCATCCCGTCGACGCTCGGGGACCTGTCGAATCTGGATCATCTCGATCTGAGCGGCAACCAGCTCAGCGGCCTGATCCCGAAGCAACTCGGCAACCTCACGCAGTTACGCCGGCTGTATCTGTCCAACAACGCCCTAACCGGCAGCCTGCCGGTGGAGCTTTCCCATCTCGCTATCCTGGAGCAACTCCACCTGTCCAATAACCAATTGGCTGGAACGATTCCCACTTGGCTGGGTAACCTGACGGAACTGCGACAGCTGCGCATGGAATCCAACCGGTTCATTGGTTCCATCCCACCGCAATTGGGCAACCTGACGAATCTCGACACGCTGAGGCTGACCAGCAACCAGCTGACCGGCGCCATTCCGGCGGAACTGGTCAATCTGTCGAATCTCCAATGGTTGTACCTGAATGACAATCAATTGAGCGGCTCGATCCCGTACTGGTTGGGTTATTTGTCCCAACTTCGAGGCCTCGACCTGTCCGCAAACCAAATCACGGGGACAATCCCCTCACAGCTCCGCTGGCTGAGCATGCTGGAAGAGCTGCACTTCAGTTGGAACCAGCTCTCCGGGGGCCTTCCGCCTGAGCTGGGCGACTTGACCAATTTGAGAAACCTGGGTTTGCCCGGGAACCAATTGACTGGGCCTATCCCGGATTCCTTTTCAAGCCTCACTCTGCTGGAAGGGTTGTACCTTTACAATAACCAGTTGAGTGGCAGCATCCCGGCTTGGCTGGGCAGCCTTGTAAACCTGCACCACCTTTGTTTGGATGGAAACCAGCTGACCGGGCCGATCCCTACCGAACTGGGGGCGCTGAGTAACCTTGTGGAGCTCAACCTTGCCGAAAACCAACTTTCCGGCACCATTCCCGGCGAACTGGGCGCCCTGCCAGTGCTGCACAATCTATGGCTGCAGGGCAACCAGCTCACGGGCGGGATCCCCGCTTCCTTGGGGAATCTGAGCCAGTTGGAGATGCTCGCGCTCCACGTCAACCAGCTGACAGGCCCGATCCCATCCCCTCTGGGCAATCTGTCCAACCTGGTCGGCCTCTGGTTGGGCAACAACGGGTTGGATGGCAGTATTCCTTCCTCTTTCGGCGGGTTGATCCAATTGCACCACCTCTATCTGAGTAGTAATGCCCTGGTGGGTCCTGTCCCGGCTGAGCTGGGCAACCTCACGCTTCTTGAAACTTTCCAGATTGACGGCAACGCCATCCGGGCGGAGCTGCCGGTGGAGCTGGCCGGCCTCACCAACCTCAATCCTGATTGGACGGACCTGGGCTACAACGGCTTCTGGGCCACGGATCCCGGCTTGCGGGCATTCCTGGCGGGCAAGGACCCCGACTGGGAAAACACCCAGACCATCGCCCCCACCGGCGTGTCCGCCTCGGCCACCGGGCCGACGTCGGTCAGGGTGGACTGGTCGCCCATCCTGTACACCGGAGACACCGGCGGGTACGTGGTGTCCATCAGCCAGACCGCGGGCGGGCCGTATGATGTCTGGGGGCAGATCTCCGACAAGAACGCCGGCTCCCTGGACGTGACCGGCCTCGGCCCCGACACGGACTACTATTTCGTCGTCCAGGCCTGGACCGATCCCCACGGCGGCCAGCCGAACGCCATCTACAGCCTGTACAGCGCCGAGGCCTCGGCCCACACGCCGCTGGCCCACACGGTGACCTTCCTGGCTGGACCGAACGGCGTGGTGAACGGCGAGCTGACACAGCTGGTGGTGGACGGCGGGAATACCTCCGCGGTGGAGGCGGTGCCCGATCCGAACTGCCACTTCACCGGCTGGACCGGCGACTACACCGGCGCCGACAATCCGTTGGTACTATCCAACGTCACCGCGCCCAAGACCGTCACGGCCAACTTCGAGATCGACACCCACACGGTATACTTCTACGCCGGCGCCCACGGGTCGCTGCTCGGGGACACGGCGCAAGTCGTGCCCCACGGCGGGAACACCGCGCCGGTGGAGGCCGTACCCGACCCCTACCACCACTTCCTGAACTGGAACGGGGACTGGTTCGGTTTCGACAACCCGCTGGTGCTGTACGGCGTGACCGGCGACATGAGCGTCACGGCCCAGTTCGACGCCTACATCCCCTCCGCGGAGCGCGCCGCCCTGATCGCCTTCTACAACGCCACCGGCGGCGACGGGTGGAACAACAATTGGGGCTGGAAGAACCCGCCCCTGGCGCCGGACGGCTTCGCCGAGCCGGGCACCGAGCCGGGCTGGGTGGGTGTGGATGTGCAGGGCGACCACGTGGCCGGCCTCGCATTGTGGGGGAACAACCTGAACGGGGTGCTGCCGCCGGAGATGGCCGACCTGACCGGACTGACCTACCTCCACCTCTGGTCCAACTCCCTGGGCGGCCCGCTGCCCGACTGGCTGGGAACTCTGGCGGGCTTGGGTTCCGTCGACCTGAATGGGAACCAGTTCAGCGGCCCCATCCCGGACTCCATGCAGAACCTCTTGAACCTCGTGTCCATCAACGTCCAGTACAACCAGCTGAACGGGCCGGTGCCGGCCTGGTTCGGCAGCCTGCCGAACCTCCAGTATCTCCGCCTCATCCACAACCAGTTCACCGGAGGCATCCCGCCGGAATTGGGCAATGCAGCCAACCTTCAGCATCTGTACCTTGAGAACAACCTGCTCACCGGCGGCATCCCGCCGGAGCTGGGCAACCTGGGCCAGCTGCAGTACCTGTACCTCAACAACAACCAGCTGACCGGCGGCATCCCGCCGGAACTCGGCCAGCTGGGGCAGCTGGTGGAACTCCAGCTGCAGGGAAACGAGCTTTCCGGGGTGGTCCCCGCGCAGCTGGGCAACCTGGGGAATCTCCAAGTGCTGATGTTCAACAACAACCAACTGAACGGCGGGCTTCCCGGAGAGCTCGGCAACCTGGCGCAGCTCCGGCAGCTGGACTTGAGCAACAACCAGCTCAACGGCTGGCTGCCCGACTCGTGGCAGAACCTTCAGGAACTCACCAATCTGCAACTGTACGGCAACCAACTCAGCGGTCCGGTGCCAACCTGGCTGGGCAGCCTGACTCACCTGCAGTACCTCAATTTGTGCTGCAACCAGTTCAGCGGGCAGATCCCTCCCTCGCTCGGGAACCTGGACTTGAGGCAGCTGGTCCTGTACGGCAACCAGTTGTGGGGTTCCCTGCCGTTCGAGCTGTCCCGCTGCGTGAACCTGCAGCAACTCCACCTGCAGGGGAACCAGCTGTCGGGCACGATCCCATCCTGGATTGGGAACTTCACACTGCTCTGGCAGCTGAACTTGGGCGACAACCGGTTCACGGGGTCGATCCCCACGGCGATTGGAAACCTGACCAACCTGCAGGAACTCGATCTGCGAGGCAATCAGCTCACCGGCGGCATCACGGCGGATCTGTCCAACCTGACAAATCTGAGATACATCTGCCTGAGCGGCAATCCGCTGGGCGGTCCGCTGCCGGCCTGGTTCGGTAATCTCTGGAACCTGACCAGCCTGGAGCTGGGCAATTGCCAGTTGACGGGCACAGTCCCGCCCGAGTTGGGGAACTTGGGGCAGCTCCGGGTGCTCCTGTTGCCGAACAATTCTCTGACTGGTTCGATCCCGTGGTCGTTGGGGAATCTGCCGAATCTGAACACGCTGGATCTCGACACCAACCAACTCACCGGCGAGGTCCCAGAATCGATCGGCTGGCTGGGGTCCCTGCAATACCTGAACCTGCGGAACAACCAGCTTTCCGGGGATCTCTGGTGGGATTTCGGCGGCCTGGGACAGCTCCGAGAGCTCTATCTCAGCGAGAACCAGTTCACCGGCACGATCCCCGACTCGATCGGCAGCCTGGGGCAGTTGCAGCATCTCTGGCTGCAGAACAACCAGTTCGAGGGGGGCGTCCCGGCCTGGCTGGGCGGCCTGGGGAACCTGATCACGCTGGGCCTGAACAACAACCAGCTGATGAACTCCATCCCGGCCAGCCTCGGGAACCTGTCCCAGCTCCAGGTCCTCTGGCTGGGCAACAACCAGCTGGACGGCGAAATCCCCGCCACCTTCGGAAACCTGACCAACCTCCAGCTCCTCCACCTGTCTCGCAACCAGCTCACCGGCCCGGTCCCCGACTGGATCGGCAACCTGACCCAGCTCCAGACGCTCCAGGTCAACGGCAACATGCTGACCGGCGAGCTGCCTGTGAGCCTGACCAACCTGGCTCAACTCAATCCCGAGTGGACCGACCTGTCGTACAACGCCCTGTGGACGGACGATCCGGGCCTGCAGGGGTTCCTGAGCGACAAGGACCCCGGCTGGGACCAGACGCAGACCATCGCCCCGGCGGGTCTCGCCGCGGAAGCTATGGATTACAGTTCCGTCCACCTGACCTGGGTGCCGATCCCCTACGTCAACGACGACGGCGGCTACGAGGTCTGGCACAGCCTGACTCCCGGCGGCGGCTACGCTCCCATCGGCACGACGCCTGACAAGTGGGGCTCCGAATTCTATGCCACGGGCCTGCCGCCCGCGGCCACCCACTACTTCGTGGTCCGGACCTGGACCAACCCGAACGGCAGCAACGGCAACACGGTGTGGAGCGAGTTCAGCGCGGAGGCCTCCACCGGCACGCCGGCGGCGCCGACGATCACGCTGTTTGCGCCCAACGGCGGCGAGATCTGGAGCGTGGGCCTGACCCACCCGATCCAATGGTCGGCCGATCCGCTGATTTCCGACGTCCGCATCGAGTACACCACCGATGGCGGCGGTTCCTGGATGCCCGTGGTGAACTCCACCCCCAACGACGGTTCCTACAACTGGCCGGCGCCGCCGACGCCCTCGTTCGAGTGCGGCGTCAGGGTCAGCGCGGTCTCCGATCCGGGAATCCTTGACGAAAGCGACGACATCTTCACCCTCACCGACCAGGACGACGCCTACGAGGAAAACGACTGGATCGGCGAGGCCGTGCCCATCATCGCCGGAGTCTATCCGGATCTGCGAATGGTGGTGGACGGCTACGGCGCGCTCGACCAGGACTGGTTCCGGATCTACGTCGACGCGGGCAGCGACCTGCATGTAAGGATCGTCGCCCACCCACTGGAGCCCGTTGACGGAAACGACATCGATTGCGAGATCCGGGACGCCGCCGGCAACCTCCTGGTCCAGGCGCTCAGCGCCTCGGACACCGAGGATCTGTACCTGGCCGACCTGCCCGCCAACTGGTACTACATCGCCACCAATTACGCCCCGGTGCTGAACGAGTACACCCTGACGGCCGAAACGGGCGATCTGCCCATCGGCACCATCACCGGGCGGGTGATCAACGCCGCCGCGGAGGGGATCGCCGGCGTCTGGGTGCAAATGCTGGATCCCAGCGGGGACCAGAACCTGCACCACGGAGCGGTCTACACCGATGCCGAAGGGTACTACACGTACAGCAACGTTCCCGGCGACTATGTCGTTCTCTTCAGCACCAATAATCCGCCGATCAATTACGTGGGCGAGTACTACGACGACACGAGTGTTTTCGCCGAAGCCGACCGGGTGCCGATCCTGGCCGGGCAAACCACGCTGCTCAACGACGCGGTGCTGGCCGTCGGCGCGGCCGTCAACGGCCGCGTCACCCGCCTGTCGGACGGCTCTCCTTTGCAGAACGTCCGGGTACGGGCCTATGACCCGGCAACCGGACTGGCGTTCCGCCAGGTATTCACCGACGCCAACGGAGACTATTCGCTCGTCGGCATCCGTCCGGGCGATGTGAAGATCCGTTTCAATCTGTCCGGCTACGGCCTGCAGTGGTATGACGGCCAAACCGCCTTCGGTGATGCGGACATCTTCACCCTGACCAATGGAGATGTGCTGAATGACATCGATGCCGCCTTGGCCGATCGCGGCCGGATCCTCGGGCGGGTTACCGACCCGTGGGGCAACGGCGTCGGCGGGGTCAACGTGGCCGTGTACGACCTGTCCAGCTTCCTGGTAGCCAGCGTCTACACCAGACCTGACGGTTCCTATACCGCCTCCCCCCTGCCGGAGGGGACGCTCAAGGTCTGGTTCAATACCGGCAACCTGCCCATCCTGTCCGAGTGGTACAACGACAAGCCGGACTTCGCCTCCGCCGACGGCGTGGCCGTGCTGGCGGGGCAGGACACTGTCGATATCGACGCGGTGCTGTCCGGCCAGATCCTGCAGGTCACGTCGCCCAACGGCAACGAGATCTGGTCCACCGGTCTGACCCATGCCGTCACCTGGACCACTGCCACGGTCTTCCCCACGACCCTGAACAACGTCCGGATCGAGTACTCCACAGACGACGGCGGCAGCTGGCAGACGGCCGTCGACTCGACGCCCAATGACGGTTCGTACGATTGGGCGGCGCCGCCCGCGGCCTCCTTCGACTGCCGGATCCGGGTGTCCGAGACCATGACCGGGGGCGGCTCCGACATCAGCGACGGCCGCTTCACCCTGACCGACCAGGACGACGCGTACGAGGAGAACGACTCCCAGGCTGCCGCCACCGAGATCACGCCCGGCGCCTACCCCGGCTTGCGCCTGATCTACGACTCCCGCGGCGTGACCGACCCCGACTGGTTCAAGTTCTATGTCGGCGCCGGCCAGGACCTGCGGGTGCGGGTGGCCGGCGTGCCCATCACCCCGCCCCAATGGGAGGACATCGATTTTTCGATTTACGACGAAGCAGGCCATGAACTGGCGACGGCATTCAGCGGCGCCGCCGACGAGACCCTCTGCCTGGCCGGCCTGCCGGCGGGTTGGTACTTTGTCGCGGTCCGTTTCGCCGACGCTTCCTACGAGTACACCTTGACCGTGGAGACGGGTGACCTCGAAGTAGGCACCCTCTCCGGCCGGGTGGTGGACACCCTCGGCCACGGCATCCCCGGCGTCTACGTGGTGCTCTGGCTGCCCAGCGGGATCCAGGAAGAGCTGAACGTGTACACGCCGACGGACACCGACGGTTACTACCATCTGACGTACCTGCCAGGCGAGTACCGGCTGGAGTTCGACACCTACCATCCCCATCTGAACTTCGGCGGGGAGTTCTACGACGACAAGTGGACCATCGCCGCGGCGGATCCGGTGTCCATCACCGCCGGCGTGACCCACACGCTGGCAGACGCCGTGCTGCCGTTCGGCGCGACCCTCAACGGCCAAGTGGCCCGGGAGTCAGACGGCGCGCCGCTGGCCAACGTCAGGGTGGTGGCCTTCAACTCGATGAACGCTGTCGTCGGCAACGTCCTGACCAACGCTTCGGGCGACTACACCATCATCGGATTGCGGCCGGACGACGTGACGGTACGCTTCACCAAGGGCGGGTTTGCGGCCGAGTGGTTCGACAATCAGCCTGACCAGGCCTCCGCCACCGTGCTGACGCTGGCCGAAGGGGAGGTCCGGCCCGATATCAACGCTGCCCTCGGCATCCAGGGCTTCCTGACCGGTCGGGTGATCAATCCCTCCGGCGCGGGCATCCCGGGAGTGAACGTGGTGGCCTATGACCTGGGCGGGATCGCCCTTGCCAGCACCAACACGAGTCCCGCCGGCACCTTCAGCCTCGGCATGCTCAACACCACCCAGGTGAAGCTCTTCTTCAATGCGGCCTCCACCGCCTACCAGTCTGAATGGTGGCACGACAAGGCGGATTTCGCCGCTGCCGACTCCGTGGCCGCCACGGCCGGCGTCATGTTCGACCTCGGCGAGGCCGTGCTGGCGCCGTGCGCGCTGGCGGTGCTGTCTCCCGACGGCGACGAGATCTGGAACACCAGCCTGGCCCACGCCATCACCTGGACCGTCGATCCGCAGATCGCCGCCGTCGGCATCGACTATTCGCTGGACGACGGCGGATCCTGGAACACGCTCACCGACTCCACGCCCAACGACGGCGCCTATGAATGGACGACCCCCGGCACCCCCTCCTCGTATTGCCGGGTGCGGGTGCGGGCCGCCAACGATCCGGGCTTCTTCGACATCAGCGACGGACTCTTCACCCTCACGGACCAGGACGACGGCTTCGAGGAAAACGACACGATGGAGACGGCCACCGTGGTCACGCCCGGCGTATACGCCGGCCTGCGGATGGTCGTCGACGACCGGGGCGTCATGGACGCCGACTGGTACAAGGTCTGGGTGGACGAAGGCGAGGACCTGCGCGTGACCATAAACGCCGACGAGCTGGTCCCCGTCGAGCCCCTCTACGATGACATCGACTTCTCCATCTACGACGAGGGCGGGGTCTTCCTGTCCGGGGCCATCAGCTCTTCACCCTACGAACATGTCTGCCTGGCCGACCTGCCCGCCGGCTGGTACTACATTGCCAACGTCTATGTCGGGACCCTGTATGAGTATACGATGACGGTGGAGAAAGGCCTTCTGCCCATCGGCACGCTGGCGGGCCGGGTGGTGGACAGCCTGGGCGCCGGAATCGCCGGAGTGAATGTCGAAGTCAACGTCCCGAACGGAGATTGGACTCTCGCGGCGGGCATCGCCATCACGGATGTCGACGGCTACTACACCTTCGCGCGCGAACCGGGCGACTTCCGGATTTTCTTCAACACGGTCCGGCCGAACCTGAACTACCTGGGCGAGTGGTATGACGACCAACCCACGATCGCCACCGCCGGGATCGTGACCATCGTGGAAGGGGAGGCCACGCCGCTGAACGCTGCGGTGCTGGCCCCCGGCGCCTCCATCAGCGGCCTCGTCACCCGCGCCTCCGACGGCACGCCGCTGGACCTTGTCCGCATCCGCGCCTACGACGCCGCCGGCGTCCAGGTGCGCGCCCTCGTGGGCAACGCGGACGGCACCTACACTCTGGCCGGCATCCCGCCCGGCCCCATCCGGGTCCGCTTCAACCGGAGCGGCCACGCCACCGAGTTCTGGAACGACCGCGTGGATTACGCTTCCGCCGATGTTCTCACCCTCGCCCCCGGCGACGAGTTGACCGGCATCGATGCCCAGCTGGTGCCCGGCGGGGCGGTCTACGGCCGGGTGAGCGACACCCAGGGCAACGGCATTGGCGGCGTGATCGCGACCGCCTATGACCCGGCCGGCGTATTCCTCAACAGCGTCGGGACCAATCCGGACGGGACCTACGGCTTCGGCCAGATGAACACCGCCTCCATCAAAGTCTTCTTCAACGCTTCCGCCACTCCCTTCGAGTCCGAGTGGTTCAACGACCAGCCCGACCTGGCCTCGGCCGACCTGGTGCCGGTGACCGCCGGCAGCAGCGTGAACGGCATCGACGCCGTGCTGGCGCCGCGCGGGATCCAGGTCCTCTCGCCGAACGGCGGCGAGATCTGGAGCTCCGGTCGGAACCACCCGGTGACTTGGAGCGCCAGCCCCACCTGCCTGAACGTCCGCATTGAATATTCCACTGACGGCGGCGGGAACTGGACCCAGGTGGTGGATTCCACTCCCAACGACGGCACGTTCGACTGGACCATCCCCGCGGCGCATTCGGGCGACTGCTGGATCCGGGTCTCCGACGCGGCCGTCCCGCCCGTGAACGATACCAGCGACAGTTACTTCATGCTCACCGACCAGGACGACGAGTTCGAGGAGAACGACACCCAGTCCACCGCCTCCGAGATTCTGCCAGGCGTCTACGAAAACCTCCACTTCCTGGTCCTGGGCCCGTATGACACCTTCGACCCCGACTGGTACCGCGTGCACGTGGGCGAGGGCCAGGACCTGCGGGTGCACCTCGAGGCGGAGCCGCTGGATCCGGGTTCCGACAACGACGTCGACATCGACATCTTTGACGAGGCTGGCCACCTGCTCGTGGCTTCCCTTGGCAACGCGCCCGTCGAGACCCTGTATTTGGCAGATCTGCCGGCGGGCTGGTATTACCTCACCAACACCTACACCAACTTCAACTACAGCTACTCCCTGACGGTCGAGACTGGCAATTTCGAACTGGGAACCCTTGCCGGCCGCGTAGTGGATGAGGATGGTGCCGGTATCTCCAACGTATGGGTGGAGCTCAATGACCTGAGTTACAACTGGGCCCTCTCACCCGGCTACGTCCTCACCGACGCCGACGGGTACTACCGCTTCGACCACCCGGGGACCACGGTCAAGATCCAGTACAACACAGGTCGCAACGGCCTGAACTACGCGTACGAGTGGTACGACAACAAGCTTGAATTCGCCACCGCGGATCCGGTGACCATCACCGCGGGCTCCACCAACACGTTGCCGGATGTCGTCCTGACCTCCGGTGCGACGATCCAGGGCCGGGTGACCCGCCTGTCCAACGGCCAGCCGCTCGGGAACACCCAGGCGCGGGCGTTCGACGCCGCCGGCGTCATGCGGGCCTGGGTCAACACCGATGGCGCCGGGAATTATTCCCTGGCCGGCGTGCCGCCCGGCGAAATCCGCCTCCGCTTCCAGCGGAACGGCTTCGCCACCGAGTGGTTCAACGACCGGCCGGACTTCGCCGCGGCCGACGTCCTCACCCTGGCCGCCGGGGACGTCATGACCGGAGTGAACGCCGCCCTGGCCGGCCAGGGGTTGCTCGCCGGCCGCGTGGTCAACGGTTCGGGGGCACCCATCTCCGGCGTGACCGTCCGGGCCTGGGACACTTCCACCATCCTGACAAGCAGCGGCGTGACCGCGCCTGACGGGACCTACCTCATCGGCCTGCTGGGCACGGCGTCCGTCCGACTTCAGTTTGATGCCTCCGCCACGCCGTACCAGACGGAGTGGTGGCACGACCAGGCCGACTTCGCCTCCGCCAACCCGGTAGCGGTGACCGCCGGGACGACCGCCGAGCTGGGTGACGCCGTCCTCGGGCCGCGCGGCATCACCGTCACCTCGCCGAACGGCCAGGAAATCTGGTCCGTGGGCCTGGCCCACGACGTCACCTGGACCGTGGCCGGAACCGCCGCCAACGTGCGGATCGACTATTCCACCGACGGCGGCGGCACCTGGCTCCCGGTGATCGCCTCCACCCCCAACGACGGCGTGTACGAGTGGACGGCGCCGGCCACGCCCTCCGACGAGTGCGTGGTCCGGGTCGCCGATGCCCTTGTGCCGTCGGTTGCCGACGCCAGCGACGACGTCTTCACTTTGACCGATCAGGACGATGCATACGAAGAGAACGATGACTGGACTTCCGCCGCCCCGATCATGCCCGGCATCCTTTCCGGCCTCAAGCTGGTCATGAACGGGTACGGCACCGTGGACAACGACTGGTTCGCGGTGCTGGTCTCCGCCGGACAGGACCTCCGGGTGACTTTCGACGGGCAGGCCGAGACTCCGGCCAGCTACGAGGACGTCGACCTCGAGATCCGCGACGCCGCCGGAACGGTCCTCGTCCAGGGTATCGGCGGATCCGCCCTGGAGACGATCTACGCGGCCGACCTGCCGGCCGGCTGGTATTACATCGGCACCAACTATGCTTCGGACACCTTCACGTACGACCTGACCGTCGAGGTGGGCGACCTGCCGATTGGCACCGCCGCCGGCCGCGTGGTGGACGGCCTGGGCGCCGGCATCGCCGGCGTCCGGGTGGAGTTCCAGGAGCCCGCGGGCGACTGGAACCTGATGCGCGGCGCGGCGTTCACCGACGCGGACGGCTATTATCGCCTGAGTTCCACCGCCTGCGACAGCAAGGTGTTCTTCAATCCCACGGTGATGGGATTGAACTACCAGACCGAGTTCTATGACAACAAGCCCGACTTCGCCTCCGCCGACTTGGTGGCCATCACGGCCGGCGCAACCAACTCTCTCAACGACGCCGTCCTGGCCGACGGCGGCATGATCGCCGGGCGCACCCTGTGGTACAACGGATCCCCGGCCACCGGCGTCACCGTGGCGGCCTACTCATTGGCCGGCGCCCTGGTCCAGACCGGCGCCAGCGACTCCAACGGCGATTACGTCGTCTACGGCCTGCCGGGCGGCGACTTCAAGATCCGCTTCAGCCGCGGTCCATGGCTGGGCATCGAGTGGTACCGGGAAATGCCGTCTTTCGCTGATGCCCAGACGGTCCAGGTGAACGTGGGCGAGACGACCGCCCTGCTGGACGAGACGCTGGACTGGGCCGGGCACGTCACCGGCCGGGTGACCGATTCCGGCGGGAACGGAATCCCCGGCATCCGAGTGCGGGTGTACGACCTGTCGAACTTCCTTCAGAGCACTTCCCTCACCGATGCCGACGGGCACTATGAGTCAATCCAGCTCACTCCGGGGCCCGCCAAGGTCCTGTTCGATGCGACGGGGATGTCCTACCAGTCCGAGTGGTACGACGACAAGGGCTCCTTCCCCGAGGCCGACACGCTGGTCGTGCCGTACCACGACACGCTGCCCGGCATCGACGCCGTCCTCGTTCCCTGCACCCTCCGGATCACCGACAATCCGCGCAGCCAATCGGTGACGCCGGGTCTGACCGCCACCCTGTCGGTGGCCGTCGAGTCCACCCTGCCGGTCAGCTACCAGTGGTACCAGGGCCTGACCGGAGACACCGCCATTCCGATCCCGGGGGCGACCGCACCCAGCTACATGACGCCGCTGCTGTGGGCGAACCAGGAATACTGGGTCCGGGTCAGCGGCGGCTGCGGCACGCTGGACAGCGCCACCGCCACGGTCACCGTCGTCGGATCGTGCGCCACGCCGGGGGCGCCCCTGCTCATGGCCCCGGCCAACATCCCCATCGGCACGGAGTACTACACCGTCTCGTGGTCCGACACCAGCCCCGACGACCGCTACGAGCTGCAGGAGGCCACCGCGCCCGACTTCTCCGACGCCCTCACGGTCCAGGTGGTCGGGACCGACATCCTGCTGACCCACACGCCGCCGGCCGTGACGTATTACTACTACCGGGTGCGGGCCGTGGCCCTGTGCAACGGCGCGCTCTACCCGTCGGTCTGGTCCAACGTCGACCACACCTGCGTGAACACCCACTCCCCCGAGCCGGCCGACCTGGACCACAGTGGTTATGTTTCCATCGAAGACCTGGTGATCCTGGCGGAGTGGCTCGCCGGCAACCTGGAGGGCGCGTTCTGGCCCGACCTGAACGAAGACGGCGCGGTGAACGCCGCGGACGTTGACTGGCTGCTCCACTTCCTCAACGGAACGTTCAAGCGGGCGCCGGGGGGGAAAGAGTGAGTAGTGAAAAGTACACAATAAACAGTAAACAGGGAGCAGTGAAGAAGGGATAAGGAAGAGCAATTGGGAAGAAGGGAGACAGGCCCTCCCCATCCCACCAGCCTGATAAGGCCTGCGGGCGGATCGTCCTTACATGGGATCCGCCCTTTTTTGTTTGAGGCAGGTGCCATTTCCGGCGCAGATGAAGCTCCCGGCATCACCGGCCTCGACCTTTGACAGAGACTTCCCCGAGGAGTAGAATCCAGCCAATTGATCCCAATATCGATCCTACTGAGGAGGCATCATGGGCGTCGCGATTCGCTTGTTGAAGGAGTCGTCCGTTCGGCAATTCATGCGTCTTCTCGGCATTTTTCTGATCGTGGCGATGTGGGCGGGCGCCGGTTCCCTGGTGCGGGGGGCCGTGACGGTGGTTTCGCCCAGCGGCGGGGAGGTCTGGTCGGTGGGGCTGACCCATGCCATCACCTGGACCACGACGCCGGACGTGGTCAACGTGGCCATCGCCTACACCGTCGACAACGGGGTAACCTGGGTGCCCCTGACCGCCGGCACGCCCAACACGGGCAGCTACGATTGGGTGGCCCCGGCCAGTCCGTCGGTATTCTGCGGGGTCATGATCAGCAATGCGGACAATCCGGCGGACCAGGACACCAGCAACAACACATTCATGCTGACGGCCGACGACGACGCGTACGAGGAAAACGACGACCAGCCGCACGCCACGACCCTCACGGCCGGAACTTACGAAGACCTGCGATTCATCGTGGATGAGGTCAACTACGTTTCGACCGATGCGGATTGGTACAAGGTGTATCTGGGGGCGGGCCAGGATCTTCGCGTGACCATCGACGCCCAGCCCTTCAATCCCGAAGTCGTCCTGGATGTCGACCTTGAACTCCAGGACGCCTCCGGCAATGTCCTGGTCCAATCGATCAGCTCCAGCGCGACGGAGACGGTCTGCCTGGCCGACCAACCCGCCGGCTGGTACTATATCCACCATCTCGGTTCCTACGACAACTATGGCACCCCGGTGAGTTCGATCTACTCGTTGACCGTGGAGACGGGCGACCTCACGGTCGGCACGATCTCCGGCCGCGTCACCGACACGCTGGGAGCTGGGATCCCCAACGTCCAGGTGGAGTTCCACGACCCGAGCGGCGACTGGGCCCTGCTTCACGGAGTGGTGGTGACCGACTCGAACGGAGATTACGAGTTCAGTTACACGGCGGGAAACTGCGTCATCTACTTCAATACCATAACGCACCAGCTGAACTATGTGGCGGAGTACTACAATGACAAGACCACTTTTGCGACCGCCGACCTGGTCGCCGTCACGACGGGAGCCACCACGACCTGCGACGCGGTCTTGGCGACGGGCGGGACGATTTCCGGGCATGTCACCAGGCAATCGGACGGCATCAACCTCTTCCACGTCAGCGTGCGGGCCTACGATCCCGTCAGCCGCGTCCTGCTGCGGAACGCCCTGACGGACCAATATGGGAACTACACCATCGTCGGCGTACGCGAGGGGAATGTGAAGGTCCGCTTCAACGCCAGCAGTTACGGCACCGAGTGGTACAACGACAAGACGGCCTTCGGGGACGCGGACCTGCTCGCCGTGACCGCCGGCGGCGCCCTGACCGGGATCGACGCCGCGCTGGCCGCCCAGGGCCGGTTGCAGGGCCTGGTGTTTGACGGCGCGACCGGGAATCCCGTTGCCGGCGTCAATGTGCGGTCCTACGACTTGTCCAATTTCCTGCTCTCTTCGGTGAATACCAGCGGCACCGGTTATTACAATTTGCCGAACATGCCCACCAGCCAGGTGAAGGTCCAGGTGGTCGGAGAACCGCTGGGCTACGCCAGCCAGTGGTTGTATAACAAGGCGACCTTCGGCCTGGCGGATCCCATCCAGGTGACCTCCAATTTCACGGCGACCAACGGGAACGTGTACCTCGATCCGTGCACCCGGATCATCCAGCAGCCCATGAACCAGTCGGTGACGCCGGGGGGCTCCGCCACCCTGGCCGTGACGGCCTTTTCGACGCAGACGATCTCCTACCAGTGGTACGAGGGCCTCAGCGGCGACACTTCCGCGCCCGTGCCCGGCGCGGTGTCCAGCAGCTGGTCCACGCCGGAACTGACGGACCTCGGCGCTTATCCCTACTGGGTGCGGGTGAGCACGCCCTGCCGCACCGTGGACAGCGACACGGTCACCGTCACCGTGGTGGCGGAATGCCTGATGCCGACCGCGCCCGTGGTCACGGTGCCGGCGGTGGCGGGGTACGATGAGGATTATCTCCTGACTTGGACCGACACGTGTCCGGAGGGCTACTATGAGGGCCAGGAGTCGCTGCTGCCCGACTTCGCGGAGTTCGAGCACGGCTACCTCACCGGGACCAGCGTCGGCCTCAGCCATAATCCCCCCGGGCCGACCTACTATTTCTACCGCATCCGGGCGGTGCGGGTCTGCGACGGGACGACCTACCTGTCCGACTGGTCGGCCATCCGCCACGTCGCGGTGACGGGCAGCGCCTGGGAGCCGGCGGACGTCAACCTGGACGCCACGGTCAACTCTGCCGACCTGATGCTGCTGGCGGCGTTCCTGGCGGGCAACAACGACCTGGCTGCGGCCGCGGCGGCGGACCTGGACGGGGACGCCGCGGTGCAGGCGACGGACCTTGACTTTCTGCTCCACTTCCTCTCCGGCGACTTCAAGCGGGCGTTCATGGAAAAGGAGTAGCGGTCGTCAGGGTAAATCGGCACCTTTAGAGTATCTATGAGCGCAGACATTCCTGAGCGGGATTGGAAATACCTTCGGTCGATCCGGAAGGAGCTATTGGATCGCCTGTGCCACCGTATCCTGGGAGAAATCCAGGAGAAATCCAGCCGGGGCAGGACCGAGCAGACGGCTCATGATTTGTATCTCGCCGTCTACCAACTGGTGGATCGATCCGATCGCGAGATCGGGGACTGCTTCGACGATTGGCGGCGGAGCACTATCCTGACCCGGCTATTCTCCATGGTAGGCCGGGATTTGCTCAACGAGGAAGAATTGGGCTATTTAAATGAGGAGACTCGAGAAAAGCTGCGCTGGTGGAAGGAGATGAATAAACAGAGCGAGTCTGGGGATTGAAGGGCCGCGATGTTCCCGAAATTGTCGCAAGATCTTCAATCCGTGGACGAGGGGGTGTTCTACACTCGAGGCGATCCCCGGGATCCGCGGATGGGGGATTTGGTTCGGCGGGGCCCCGGCGATTACGCGGACGCCGAGGTCGTGCTGGTGGGGTGCCCGCAGGACGAGGGGGTGCGGCGCAACCGCGGCCGGCCCGGGGCCGCCGAAGCGCCGGCCGAAATCCGGCGGGCGCTTTACCGGTACCCGGTGACGGGGCAGCACCAGGGCCTGCGCCTGCTCGACCTGGGGGACATCCGCAGCGAGGGGGAGCTGGAGGCGATCCACGACCGGCTGCATGCCGTGGTGCGGCAGATCCTCCGCGACGGGAAGAAGGCGGTGGTGTTGGGGGGCGGCAATGACATCTCCTACCCGGACGTCTCCGCCCTGGCGGCGGAGGCGCCGCCGGTCCTGGCCTTCAACGTCGACCGCCACCTGGACGTCCGCTCCGACATGCCGCGCAACAGCGGCACACCGTACCGGCAGCTCCTGGAGGAAGGGCGTCTCGATCCAAAGCGCTTCCACGAGGTCGGCACCAACTCGTTCGCCAACTCGGTGGACTACCTGCAATACGTCGAGGGCCTGGGCGTCGGCGTGCACTACCTGGGCGACCTGCGCGTGGACGGCGTCGGGGCGACGGTCCGCGGCCTCGTGGCCGGGTCGGACGCCGCGGGGATCTTCTTCGGCTTCGACCTGGACGCGGTCCGGGCCATGGAGGCGCCCGGCGTGAGCGACCCCGGCCCGATGGGTCTCACGGCCCGGGAGATCTGCGAGATCGCCGACGCGGCCGCGGCCGATCCCCGCACGCGGGTCCTCGAGATCAGCGAGGTGAACCCGCGCCACGACCGGGACGGCATCACCTGCAAGCTGGCCGCCAACATCCTGATGCGCGCCTTGGCGCGAACCGCGCTGATCCGCGTAAATCCGCGTCCAAATTCCAGCGATTCGGACATCGAACAGCCAGACGCGGATTGACGCGGATGATGCGACCAGAGTTCAATCAGATCGACTCCATACACAACCGTCCCCCCGATCGGCCGGTTCGTCCCCCGCCGGCAACAAATCACACATTCGCTTCCGTATCTAGCTGACAATCCGAGAGCACCGGCGCCGGCGCCACGGACAATCCGATCCTGGAGGCCCCCATGAGTTTGATTCGATACCTGACAGCCGTCCTTTTCCTGGGCGTCATCTTGTCCCTGACGCTGTCCGGCCAGACGGCCAAGCCCGCCGCGGATCCGGCCGGGCCTCAGCAGGCCGCGGCCTCTCCGGCTCCCGCCGCGCCGGGCGCCTACACCCCCGAACAGCAGTACCTGTTCGACATCTTCAAGAGCCGCCGGTCGGTGCGGAAGTACCTGCCCGCGCCGGTCCCCGAGGAGCACATCCGGCAGATCCTAGACATCGCCCGCACCGCCCCGACTACCGGCAACCAGCAGCCGTGGAAGTTCCTGGTGATCCGCGACCGGGCCAAGCTGGACCGCCTGCTGGACGCGACGGTGGAGTTCTACGCCGCCCAGTACCGCGAGAAGAAGAAGCCGTCCGACACCGAGCTGGCCGAGTTCAAGGACAAGATCCGCAAGATGGATACCCCCTACCTCGGCGCCCCGGTCTTCATCGTCGTCCTCACCGATTCCCAGTCCCAGTATCCCACGTACAACCATTTCGACGGGCCCATGGCTGCCGTCAGCCTGATGGTCGCGGCCCGGGCCCTCGGCTATGGTACGGTGTTCTGCACCGACTCCTTCCCGTTCGAGGTGGTCAAGCAGGTGTTCGCCATTCCCGACCGCTACGAGGTGGTCTGCACCACGCCGCTGGGCGCGGCGGACGGCTGGCCGGTGTCCAAGGAGAAAAAGCCGCTGGAATCTTTCGTAGCGTATGAGAAGCTGGAGTAGGGAAGGGGAGCTGAACATCGAACACTGAACATCGAACATCGAAGTAGGACGGAAACTCAACATACCTTCATCCGATCGTAATCGTTGATCGTACTCGTGCTCGTAATCGTGCTCGTACTCGTTTCTCCGCAGCCTGCCACGGAGTCACAGAGGACACGGAGCTGGAATGCGGCTTTGCGGGCTCTGCGCCCCTGCGTGAACTTCCTGGACCGATTACGATGACGAGCACGAGCCCGAAGGGGAGGGTGTGTGGTATCATACCGGCTGCGCTCGACGCGACGGAGGACCGCACCGATGCCGCTGAATTCGCTCTGGTACCGCCTCGAGCCCGCCGTGCCGCGGCGGGCGCTGTACATCGCCGCCGCGCTGGTCTGGGAGCTGGCTGGCTTCATCCTGGCTGTCCGCGCCTTCTTCTGGCTGCGCGGGCTGGGCTCCGTCGCGCTGGCGTACGCCGCCCCGGCCCTGCTGGCGGGGTGGGCCAAGGGGCGGTGGGTGTTCGGCCGGGTCGCGGACAGGAACGTCGCCCGGATCGAGGCGCTCTCCCCCCACAAGGCGCGGATTTGCGTCTTCGCCTTCCAGGCCCTGGAGTCCTACCTGCTGGTGCTGGCCATGATCGGGGCCGGGATCCTGCTGCGGCTCTCGCCGCTGCCCCGCCCGATCCTCGCGGCGGTCTACCTGGCCATCGGCTTCGGCCTGGTCCTCGGCAGCTTCCGCTACTGGCGCGCCGGCATTCCCAAACCGGATTAGGCCACGAAAGACACGAAACACACGAAATGGATTCCAATCCGTAGCTCAAGCTCACCGCAAAGGCGCAAAGGACGCAAAGCGAATTCCTGGTTTTTCGGCCGAAATCCGAATTCCGAAATCCGATGTCCGAGGATTTCATGCCGCACTCTGCATTTGGAACAATCCGCAATTCGCAATTCGAAATTCGCAATCGTCAGATTAATCCCCCCGCCTCCTCCGCGCCGGCCTTGGGACGGGCCTTCACGAACGACGAGGTCAGGCTGGCGCCGGCGCAGATCACGGCCCCCGTCAGCAGGGCCGCCCGGTACCCGCCGGCCAGCGTCCCCTTGGGGAAGGCGCCGGCCGAGTGGCCCAGGTCCTTGACCCGGGCGCCTGCGGGCATCATCAGGGTGAACACCGTCTCCATCAGGCAGATCCCCACGGCCATGCTGAGGTTGTTCATGGTGACCAGCAGGCCCGAGGACACGCCGTGCCGGCCGGCGGGGGCGAGTCCCATCACCTGGCTGTTGTTCGGGGAGAAGAACGAGCCGAAGGCAATGCCCATCAGCACGAGGTAAACGACCGGCACGACCAGGCCTGGCAGGGGGAAGGCGAAAGAGAAGGCAGCGAACGAACCCATGGCCAGGAACATGCCGGAGGTGGTCAGGTACTTCGGCGGGATCCGGTCGGACAGGCGCCCGGCGTTGGGCCCGACGGCCATCATCACCACCGACAGGACCATCATCACGGGGCCTACCCACTGCGCCGTCAGGTGCTTGGCCAGCTCCAGGTAGAAAGGCATCATGAAGTTGTTGCCGGCGTACGCCATGTAGGCCAGGCCCGAGGCCAGTACGCCCGCGGCGAACTGCCGGTCGGCCAGCAGGCGGAGGTCGAAGGAGGGCTCGGGCCGGCGGCGCTCCCACATCAGGAAGGCCGGCAGAAGGATCGCCGCCGCGCCGAAGGCGGCCAGGATGGGCGCGGAGGCCCAGCCCAGCTCCTGCCCCAGGTTCAGGGCCAGCAGGAGGGACAGCAGCCCGGCGGCGCCCAGCACGGCGCCGGGGATGTCGAACCGGCCCAGTCCGCCGGGCCCGGGGGGGATGGTCTCCGCCGGCAGGGACCGGCTGGCCGCCAGGATGGCCGCGGCGCCGACCGGCACGTTGATGAGGAAGATCCAGCGCCAGCTGAAGAAGCCGGTGATGAATCCGCCCAGCGGGGCGCCGCAGGTCACGCCCAGCGCGCCGGCCGTGGCCAGCAGGCCGAAGGCCCAGCCGGTGGCCTCCTTGGGCATGAAGCGCGGCACGATGGCGTACGCGGTGGTGATCAGCAGGGCCGAGCCCATGCCCTGGAAGCACCTGGCGGCGATGAGGAAGGCCAGCGAGGGGGCCACGCCGCACAGCAGGGAGCCGGTCGTGAACAGGCCGTAGCCCAGCAGGAAGGTCCGCTTCTGGCCCCACGTGTCGCCCAGCTTGCCGGCGGGCAGGAGCAGCGCCACGATCGCCAGCAGGTACGCCAGGATCACCCAGGAGACGGCGCCTGTGCCGACGTCGAAGTAGCGGGCGATGGTGGGGAGGGAGATGTTGACGATGGAACTGTCCAGCGTGCACATGAAGGCGCCGAAAGCCACGCTGCCGACGATCCAGCGCTGCTCGGAGGTGTGCTTGGGACGGGAGTTGCCCATATTTCACCTTGCAGGGTGGGATGGCAGGGCCGGGATGTCCGTGGGAGGCGCGACCGCGGAGGGCGGATCCGCAACAGGGGGAAGGGGATCACGAATTGATCTGGTTTCTCCAAATCGTACCTCCGGGGAATGGGGACTCCATGAACATAGCCGAAAATCCCCGGTGCGGCAAGAGTAGAAATGATGGAAAATGGCGAATGGCCCAACCGGCGGGTGTATCTCCGCCCCGGCCGGCGCGTCACCGCAGCGGGGGAACCTGGAGGCGGGGCCGGATCGTATAATCAGAATCATGAGCCTCGACGTGGATCGCGGATCCATGGCCGGATGATGGTTGACGACAGGAGATCCTGATGCATTGGAAGTTACTCCCCGCCCTCGTCCTGGCCGGCTGTCTGGCCGGCCCCGCCCTGGCTGCCCGGGGGATTGAGCCGGCCGTGGATTTCCTGCCGGCGGCCCCGGTGATCGACGGCCATCTGGATGCCGGCCTGCGCGCCCTGCCAGTGCGCCAATTCCCCGAGGTGATCCGGGAGGATCACGGCCGGGGCGCCCCGGCCGTCACCTGGCGAATGGCGTACGGCGCGGACTTCCTCTACCTGTTCATCCAGGTGGCCGCCGACCGGCCCGTCTGCCGGGACCGAGGATACCAGAACGGCGACGGTTTCCACCTGGTGCTGGCCAGGCCGCGTCCCGACGGCGGGGCCTCCGACGAGTTCTACGTGCTGGGATTCTCCGCGGTCGACGACCCGGCCAGCTTCTACCGCCAGATGATCTGGTACTACAACGTGGGCCTAGCTTTCCGGCGGCTGGACCACGGCACCCGCTTCGATGTGTCCGCCTCCCGGGGCCGGGTCGGATTCGAACTCCTGCTCCCGTGGGCGGAGGTGTACCCCTACCAGCCATGGCTGTCGGGAGGGATCGGCTTCAACCTCTGTTTCGTCAAGGCGGCACCCGGCGGGCGGAAGATCTATTACTGCCTTCTCCAGGATCCGAAAATGCAGAGCGAACAGAGCCGCAGGCTGTGCTTGCCGCTGCACTTCAAGAGCCCCGTGCTCCCGCAAGGGATCCAGGCCGCCCTGGCCATGGACCGGAACGCGGCGACCGGCACCGTTCTGCCGGCCCGCCTGGCCATCGTGGCGGCGTCACCGGGATCCGAGCGGATCCGGGTCCGGGTCTGCTCCGGCGAGGGCGAGGTGCTGGCGAGCCAGGCCTATCCGCTGGAATGTGCGAAGGGATTGACCGTGCACGAGATCGGCCTGCCGACGCGGGAGCTGACGCCGGGCGGTTACAGCGTGGAGTGGCAGGCCCCTTCCGGCCGTTCCGGAGGCGTCATCGGGCTGACCCTGCTGCCGGCGGTTTCTCCCGACGATCTGGAGCGCCGGCTGGGCGGAGCGGGCGACCGGATCGCCCCCGGCAGCCGGACCACGCTGGAGTTCCTCCTGGAAGAACTTCGCCAGCGGGCGGAGCGCCGTAGGCCGTACGACACCGCCGCCCGGGAACGGCTCGAGCTGGACCGGTTCCTGGGCGCCCTGGAGCAGGCAAAGAGCGGGGAGGACGCGGTGGCTCATCAGCGAGGGGTGTTCCGGCGGGCGTTCCGGTCCCGTCAGGACGGCACCCTGCAGCCATACAGCGTGTACATCCCGCCCGACTTCCAGCCCGGCCGCAAGTACCCGCTGCTGGTCTACCTGCACGGCAGCGGCCAGGACGACCGCGAGCAGTTGGTGTGGCTGAAAACGGACCTGCCCGACGTGATCGCCATCGCCCCGTTCGGCCGGGGCACCTCCCATTTCTACCTGACACCGGATTCGCAGGAGGATATCCGGGAGGCCATGGAGGATGTCCAGCGGAACTACCCCATCGACCCGTCCCGGAAGATCCTCGCCGGGTTCTCCATGGGCGGGTACGGCGTCTACCGGACGTTTGCCGAGAACCCGTCCCTCTTTCGCGCGCTGGCGGTATTTTCGGGCCGCCCCAACCTGGGCAGCCACGCCGGGGCGCGCGAGGCGGGGGAAATCGACTTCCTCCAGCCCGGCCAAGTAGCCCGGTTCAAGGGCATGCCCCTGTTCATCGCCCACGGCCGGCTGGACATGAACTGCCCGTTCGCCGACACCGAACGCCTGGTCGCCCTCCTCAAGGAGGCCGGCGCAAATGTCGAGTTTCACGTCGACGAGGCGGAAGGGCACAACACCAGCCTGGAGACCCGCGGCGTGTTTCTGGCCTGGCTGCGGAGCGCCCTGGAGAGCCGGGACGGAAAGGCTGGCCACGCCGGGGGACGGCAGGCTCCATAGCATCGATCAATCCTGCTCCTGCCCCCCGGCGGCGGCCTCCCTCTCCATGCTGTAAACGATGGATGGGTGGGTCTGCCGCAGCAATTCCAACTGCCTGTTCGCCAGATCCGGCCAGTTCATGTCCCGGTACGCCCGGATCAGACTCCAGCGAAGGAAGAAATCTTGGGGATGTCCGGCCAGGTACTCCTGCATGACCGCTTCGGCCCGCTCGAACTCCTTCCGGCGCAAATATAACATCATCAATCGAACGGGCGGATTCGGATCATCCGGAGCGACCGCCATGGCTTGGCGGAGATGCTGGACGGCCCCCTCCATGTCGCCGGTGAGTTCAGCCAGCCGGCCCCACGTCATGTACACCCGGGAGTCCGTGGGAGCCAACTCCTGCGCCTGGCGCAGGAGGGCGCGCGCCTCGCCCGTCCGCCCTTCATAGGCGGCCTGGAGCGCCGGGATGGTCAGGCGGTCGACCGGATCCTCGATCATCGCGAGTTGCTTGTCCCAACTGTCGATCGCCTGTGCCGGCAGAGCGCCCGGAAAGTCACCGCCGCCCAGCTTGATGCTGATCAGCCGCGGGAGCCGTTTGACGCACTCGGGCAGTGGACCCGACAGTGGATTTCCGCTCAAATCCAGAACTGACAGGTTCGCCAGGGTGCCGAATTCCTCGGGGATCTTTCCGGTCAGATGGTTCTCGGCCAGGTTGAGGTTACTCAGCTCGCCGAGCCGGCCGATCTCCCGGGGGATTGTTCCCTCCAGCTCGTTGAGCCCCAGGAACAGATCATTCAGCCGGACCAACCATCCGATTTCTGGCGGGATGGTTCCGGTCAGCCGGCATGCCGCCAGGTCGAGTTGGAACAACTCGGTCAGATTTCCGATTTCCGGCGGGATCGTTCCGCCCAGGGGATTCTCCGCGAGCTCCAACCGGGCCAGCCGGTTCAGGCGGGTCAACTCGCTCGGGATGGGGCCTTGCAGCTTGTTAACGGAAAGGTTCAACGTCACCAGCTCGTCCATCCAGCCGATCTCGGCTGGGATCCGTCCTACCAGCTGGTTCCCGCCCAATACGAGGTGCCGGAGATTTGCCAGATTTCCCAATTCGGCCGGAATCTCTCCCCCGACTTCGTTGATATGCATTTCAAGTCCTTCCAGCCAGCAGAGGGATCCAATCTCCGGGGGGATGGAGCCGGTCAGATGGTTGCAGCCCAAGGACAGTCTGATGACATGCCCCTCGGCATCGCAAGTGACACCTTCCCAGGAGCATTCCGTGCCGGCCGGGCCGAGCCAGCCCTCCTGCCGGATCCAATCCGGCCCTCCGGTGGATTCATAGATCCGGAACAGCGCCCGCCTCTCGTCCGAGGAAACCTGGCCTGCCGCGCCGGGCGTCATCACGAGCATCGCGAGCGCCGGGAGGAAGAGTTTGAAAGACATGAGGGCTCCTTGATTGGTAACACGGATTAATCATATCGTGCTATCCTGCGATATCTGAAATACCGGTTCGGCAGCCTGCTTTCGAAGCGACGTCCTTTCAGGGAGCCGAACTTGAAGAAGCGAAGAGGAGGTATCTCATGCGAAAGATCGTCCATGGATTGTTCGCCGGCGCCCTTTTCCTGATTGGATTCGCCGTCCCCGCCCGGAGTTCAGAAAACGAGCCTGCCGTCGGCGCAGCCGCCGGGCAACAGCCCCAGGTCAAGGTCATCTCCCTGGATCCAGGCGAGCAGTCTTACTATTTGATGCTTTCCGGCCCGCCGGAGACGAAGTCGATGAAATCCGGGCTGGTGACGCTCGCGCCGGGCAAGTCCATCGGGGTGCACAACACCAAGACCAACGAAGAGATGATCATCCCGCTGGAGGGGCAGGGGGAGCTGCGCATCGCCGGGCACGACCCCATCGTGCTCAAGCCCGGCCTGGTGACCTACGCCCCGCCGCACACGGAGCACGACGTGGTCAATACCGGCGGGGGCCGGCTGCGCTACATCTTCATCGTCGCCCGGGCGGAATGACGCGGCAGAAAGCGGGGACGGGTCCTCCCGGTCCGAGGCAAGGCGCCCCACCGGGCCAACTCCTTGCCGCGGGGGGGGAGGCTGGCTTGCAACAAGGCATGTGCGGAGGAGTATAATATGTGCAACGGTGCTGAACGGAACTGGCATAGCGAACGTTTGCGCACAATCGATCGTGTTGGACCATGGCCCGGTGCCGCCTGGACCGGGTGACCGAACTATCCCAGGAGGAGGATGGCCATGTGCGAAGTGATCATCCGGGAGTTCATCCCCGAACAGAATGCCGACGATCTGTCCCACCTGCTGCCCGCCTTCCTCCGCATCTGGAACGCGAAAGACAACCTGCGGTTCGTCTGCCTGACCCTCCGGCCCTTCGACGAGGCGCAGGCGCGCGGCATGATGAGCCGCCACCTCGCCGCCGGCCTCCGCTACTTCGGGGCCGTGGACTCCAAGGGGGAGATCCGGGGCATCCTCGTCACGCGCACCAGCCCGTGCGAGGGTTTCGAATTCGCCAACCTGGGGGTCCAGACGGAGTACAAGCGCAAGGGCATCGGCCGGGCGCTGATCAAGCACGCCCTCCACCTCGCCGAGCAGGAGGGTTTCCGGGCGGTGGAGGGCAAGGTCTTCGCCGACGACCTCCCGATGCTGCGCCTCGCCCTCGATCTCGGCTTCCAACCCGTCCGCATGGAATATGGCCGGCGGGCCGACGGCGCCCACGTGGTGCACATGAAGAAGTGTTTCTGATCCGCGGCGGGCGGCAAGTCCGCTGAATATCTTGGATTGGGGAGAAATCCGGATGACCTACCGTTTGGAGCCCATGGGCGAGGCCCACCGCCGCGCCGTGATCGACATATACAACCATTACGTGCGGGAGAGCTTCGCCGCCTACCAGGAGCTGCCGGCCGGTTATGAAATCTACGACCGCTTCCTGGACATGACCCGCGGCTATCCGGCGGTGGTGGCCCTGGCCGAAACGGGCGAGACGGCGGGGTTCGCCTTCCTGCGCCCCTGGCACCACGCCGCCACCTTCCGGCGGACCGCCGAAATCACCTATTTCCTCCACCCGGCCCACGTGCGGCGCGGGTTGGGCGGGACCTTGCTGGCCCACCTCATCGAGGCCGCGCGTCCCATGGGCGTCGACCGCCTCCTGGCTAGCATCTCCTCGCGCAATCCCGAGAGCCTGGCCTTCCACCGCTCGCACGGCTTCACCGAGTGCGGCTGGTTCCCGGCGGTCGGCCACAAGTTCGGGGAAGACTTCGACGTCGTCTGGATGACCCGCCCGATTTGACCGGACTTCAGTTCGTGGCGGCGCGCTCCAGCCACAGCAGGTCGAGGACGTTCACCCGCCCGTCTCCGCTCAGATCCGGGGAACTCCCGGCTTCGGGGAGGCCGGTCAGGTCTTCGGCCAGGTAGCCGGCCAGGAGGAGGGCGTCAACCGAGTCCACGGCACCGTCCCGGTTCAAGTCCCCGGCGGGGGGCAGCGGACCGGCCAGGTGGGCTCCCACGGCGACCATGGCCTGGGCGGAACGGGTCAGGAAATCGAAATCCAGCGTGCCGATGGTGTCGGACGGGCGGTGGTAATTGGGGTTGGCCGGGCTTTCGTCCTCGATGGCGCAGAACGCGCTGTAGTGATAATCCCAGAAGGGCGCGTGGTCGCTGTACCCCCAGTGCAGGAACGTGTAGGGCTGGTAGCCCAACTCCACGTACAGGGGGGCCGTGGCAGTGACGGTCTGGACCAGCCAGGCGGAGGAGGGGTTGCCGATCAGGTCCAGGTCCTCGGGGGCCGTGTCCACGAAGCCGATCATGTCCATGTTGAGGACGGCCACGATCTGCTCGCCCCGCGCGTTGGCGGCCGCGGCGTAGTGCTCGCTGCCGAACAGGCCGAGCTCCTCCGCCGTGAAGGCGATGAATTTCAGCGTGCATTCGAAGGGGCGCCCCGCGCAGACGCGGGCGGCCTCCAGCACGGCGGCGGTGCCGCTGGCGTTGTCGTCGGCGCCCGGAGCGATGTCGCCGGCGGCGGTGGAGTCGTAGTGGCCGCACAGGATGACCACCTGTTCCGGATGCACTGTGCCGGGCAGGGTAGCGACGACGTTCCGGCCGCTGAAGCCGTAGTACGTGAAGTTGTCGAACTCGGCGCCCACGCCGGCCTGTTCGAATTCGCCGAAGAGATAGTCGCCGGCCGGCCCGATGTAGACGCCGTTGGCCTTGCGGTTGGGGAAATCCTGCAGCGTCTGGATGGAATCCCGCAGCCGGTCCGTCGATACGTCGCCCACGATCCCGGTGATCAGCGGGTCGGCGGCCAGAGGCGCCCGGGCCAGGCGTTCCGGCAGGACGGGCGGCGGCGCCTCCGGATCGGGCCAGGGATGGAGGGAGAGAGCCCGAAGCTGGGTGCGGGCCGGCAGGATCTCCCGAGCCCAGACATCGCCGGCGGGCTGGAAGAGCAGGGTGTCCGAGTCCACGGCCAGGGCCTCGCCGAGGAGAAGGACCGCCTTCCAGTTCTCGTCCGCGCGGGCCCGGACCAGGTAAAGCGGCCGGGCCGGATCAAAGCCGTCGAGCACCTCGGGTGCGCAGCCGGCGGCCAGCAGCACCTCCAGCTCGCCGGGACCTGCCAGGACCAGCGCGCCGCCCGGCAGGGTCGCCAGCAGGCCGAGCCCCGGCGCCGCCCGACGGGCCCCGGCGACGGCGCCGGCGGGGACCCAGACCAGCACGTCCGGGCCCGTCGCCGCGGCGGCGCCCCCGGCCAGGAGGAGAACCAACGGAATCAGTGCACGCAATTGTCGTTTCATAAGTCCCGATCCATCTGACGCGATTGAAACATGGGGAACCGGACCTTCCCAAAAGACTGTATTGTACCGGAAAGGGTTCACCTTGCCTATGGACTTTTCGGGGGCCCGGCGGGTGTATAATCCCGGCGGGAAGGGCGCATGAGCGAGTTTGCCTTTGTCACGCTGGACGAGGAGTTCTTCCGGAGCAAGGGGATGCCGGCCCTGCCGCTGCCCGTCCGTCCGGCCATGCAGGCGGAGATCTACGGGCCCGAGGGCATCGTCGTGGACCGGCTGGTGGACGAGCTGCGGCTGTACCTCGAGGCCCATCCCGGGCAGGAGGCGCTGTACCGGCCGGTGCTGGGCGCCCTGGCCGTCTGCGCCGGCGTGGCGCTCGGGCAGAAGGGGGAGAGCAACCGGGCGGTGTCCTACTTCGAGCTGGCCCTGGAGATCCGGCCCGGCGACCATTACCTGCGGGCCAACCTGGCGGTCATCCTGAACCTGATCGGCCGCGAGGAGGAGGCCCTGGCCCACTACGACACGATCGTGAACACTCCCGGCGTGGCCGTCAACCCGCTGATCTGGGTCCAAACGGCCCGGCTGCACGCGGAAAGGGGGCACTCCGAGCGGGCGCTGGACCTGCTGCGGGTCTGCGTGCCGCTGCTGCCCGACGCCGCCGACGTGCACCGGTTCCTCGAGGAGATGGAGAAGCTGGCGACCGTGGACCTGGCCGAGCCCGATCCCGGCCCCCGCAACTGACCCTTCGTGCTCGTACTCGTCATCGTAATCGTCATCGTAATCGTGCTCGTCATCGTAATCGTAATCGAAAGCAGAAGCTTGCCCAGAGCCGGCTGAGGGACAGAGGCGTTCCGGCAAGCGGGCAGGACCGTGCGGACGGGGACGTCCGCGTTCCAGCCTTTTCATGGTTCTGCCGATTCACCGATTCACCCATCCACCGATTCCCCGTTCTCCTGAAATATTTTTCTTTTTCCGGGAACTTTGTGGAAGGAGTAAACGTTTTAAGATTACAGAGAGTCTAATTTGACAGAACGACCCGTGGGAGTGATGGCGATGGTGAAATTCCTGCTTTGGCTGATCCTGCTGGTGCTCTGCTGGCCGTTGGCCCTGCTGGCGCTCGTGGTCTACCCCCTGGTGTGGCTGCTCCTGCTGCCCTTCCGGCTGCTGGGAATCGCCGTGGGGGCGGTGCTGGACCTCTTCAAGGCCGTCATCTGCCTGCCGGCCCGCGTCCTGGCCCGGGTCTGACCGCCTGGCCGTTCTTCCGTCGCCCCAACCCTCGTTGGGAGATGCTTCGTCTCCCGGGCGGCCCGAAATCCTCCGAAAACAACCAATGAGCCCGCGCACAAGCACTCTCCGCCGGGCGGGAGCCCCTTGCGGAAGGATCCCGCTCGTGAAAGGGAACCCGCCTGAACTCTCTTGGCGGCGGCCCTCCCGCTTTGATACAATACCGGCATGATGAGCGATTCCGGCAAGGCCCCAGCTCCCTCCTTCAAGGCAGGGGGCATCATGCAGACGCCCCGCTTGGCCAAGATCGGCGTAATGACTTCCTCCGACCGGCCGGGCATCGCCAGCACCGTGCTGGGGGCTCTCTCCCACAGCCAGATCAACGTCGAGTTCATCGTCGAGACCGCCGACATCGAGAACCGCTCCCACCTGGTGCTCTGCGTCAACGAGCACGATCTGCAGGGGGCGCTGGCGGCCATCGAGTCGGTGCGCGCGGCGATCCTGGCGGAGAAGATCGTCTTCCAGCGCCACGTGGCCATGCTCGCCGTCTACGGCCCCCACTTCCGCGACCATCCGGGAATTGCACGGCTGGTGTTCGCGGCGCTGGCCGCGTCGGGGATCAACATCCTGGCCATCAGCACGTCCATCTCCACGGTCGCCTGCCTGGTGGAGGACGAGGCGGTCAACGAGGCCGTGGAGGCGCTCCGCAAGGCCTTCGACGTCCCCGAGTCGGCCATCTTCACTCCCGGCGGCGGCCTGTCCCGGCGCACCCGCGCCGGCGAGTGACTCTCCCGGGCGTCCGTCCCGCCGGGACGGACTTTGGAGTGCGGCGATGAGGCGCACGGCAGGATCGCGGAGGCGAGGTGTCTGGCTGGGCGCCGAATCACCGCTTTGAATCCGCCGTGGGACGTTGAAGCCCCTTGATCCCACCGAATCCAGATGCATTGAAAGATCTTTCTATCGGCTGCTCTATGGGAGGTTTGAGATGAAACTCCGCCGAGAGTTGTCCGTCCCTGCAATTGTGCTCCTCATCGTCGGCTTGGAATTTGCCGGATTCACCATCGCCCGGCCGCCCGCGACGCTCCAGGCCGAAGAGAACAAACCCGCCGCGACGCCGAAGGCTCCCCAGTATCCGGCGCTGCCGAGCGATTCGCCGGACCGGTTCGTGCCGGTCACCGACAGTTTCGACTACGTCCGGCGCGAAGTGATGATCCCCATGCGCGACGGCGTGAGGCTCCACACCATCATCCTCCTGCCGCGGGGTGCCAAGGGCGCACCGATACTCCTGACGCGCACGCCCTATGAGGCCAAGGAACTGGTGGGCCACGCCGAGAGCGCCCACCTCGCGTCGATCCTGCAGGGCTACGACAACGCCACCGACGTCATCGTCGAGGGCGGCTACATCCGCGCGGTGCAGGACATCCGCGGCAAGTACGGCTCCGAGGGCGACTACGTGATGAACCGACCCCTGCGCGGTCCGCAGAATCCGACGCCGGTCGACCACGCCACCGACACCTACGACACCATCGACTGGCTGGTGAAGAACGTCCCGGAGAGCAATGGAAAAGTGGGCATCCTGGGCATTTCCTACGACGGCTTCCTGCCGCTCATGGCGCTGTTCGACCCGCACCCGGCACTGAAGGTGTCCGTGCCGATGAACCCTATGGTGGACGGCTGGATGGGCGACGACTGGTTCCACTACGGCGCTTTCCGGCAGCAGATGATGCCCTACTTCCTGGACCAGGAGGCGACCCGCGCCAACGACATCAAGTGGTGGTCGAGCCACTTCGACGAGTACGACATGTTCCTGCAGGCGGGCTCGGCGGGCGAGCTGGGGCGGACGCGGGGCCTGGAACAGGTCGGCATGTGGCGCAAGATCCTCGCCCATCCCGCCTATGACGACTTCTGGCGGGACCAGGCGGTGGACCGGCTGCTGGCCGCGCAACCGTTGCAGGTGCCGGTGATGCTGGTCCACAGCCTGTGGGACCAGGAGGACATCTACGGCGCGCCGTCGGTCTATCGGGCGCTCGAGCCGAAGGATACGGGCAACGACAAGGTGTTCCTGGTCCTGGGCCCCTGGTATCACAGCCAGGAGATCGAGGACGGCAGCTCCCTGGGCGCGATCCGGTTCGGCAGCGACACGGCCCTCTACTTCCGGCAGGAGATCCTGCGGCCATTCCTCGACCACTTCCTGAAGGACGGCGCGCCGCCCATGGACGTCGCTCCGGTGACGGCGTTCGAGACCGGTACCAACAAGTGGCGCCGGCTGTCCGCGTGGCCGCCGGCCGGCGGCGAAGGGCCCCAGCCGACGCCCCTCTACCTCCGTGCGGGATTGAAGCTGGCCTTCGCCGCGCCGGATCCCGCCGACAGAGAGTTTGAGGAGTACGTCTCGGACCCGGCCAAGCCCGTGCCGTACCGCGCCCGCCCCATCCTGCCGTTCAGCTACGACGACGGCGAGCCCTGGTCGCGCTGGCTGGTGGACGACCAGCGCGAGGCTTCCGGCCGGCCGGATGTCGTCGCGTTCGTCTCCGTTGTGCTCACGGCGCCGGTGAAGATCAGCGGCCAGCCGGTGGTGAACCTGGTTGCGTCGACCAGCGGGACCGACTCGGACTGGGTGGTCAAGCTGATCGACGTCTATCCCGACGAGGTGGCCGTCCAGCCGGAGATGGGCGGGTACCAGCTGATGATCGCGGCGGACATCTTCCGCGGCCGGTACCGCGAGAGCTTCGAGACCGCCCGGCCGGTGCCCGCGGGCGAGCCCGTGCTCTACCGCTTCGCGCTGCCGAACGCGAACCACGTCTTCCTGCCGGGGCACCGGATCATGGTGCAGGTCCAATCGAGCTGGTTCCCGCTCTACGACCGCAACCCGCAGACCTTCGTGCCGAGCATCTTCTGGGCGAAGCCGGAGGATTTCCGCAAGGCCGTCCAGCGCGTCTACCACGCCCCCGGCCTGGCCAGCTTCATCGAGCTGCCGCTGGTCGTGTCGAAGTGAACGCAGACGTCCGCCCCGCCGGGACGGACTGACGCCGTCATTTTGCGGATTTCGAGGTTGACCGGTCAGGAGCGGATGCCTCAGGAGTGGAAATGAGTTTGATCTCAGTAGCAGTCGCCGCCGGCGGCAGCGACGTCCGAAGAAGCCCGTTTCCCTCCGAAGTTGCAGAAGGAGGAGCCATGAGCCGAAGCGTTTTCATCCCCGTGGTATTGGCGCTCGCCCTGGCGGCGGGCGCGCAGGTATGGGGGCAGGCCACGACGCCCGGTTCCATCCAATGGGCCGACACCGCCGCCTCCGACTACGACGTGTCGCCGGACATCACCTACCGGACCGCGAACAACACCGACCTGAAGCTGGACGTGTACACGCCGCGCGACCGCCGCAGCCCGGTCCCCACCGTCATGCTGATTCACGGCGGCGGCTGGGTGGAGGGCCGCAAGGAGTATGACGTGCTCAGCGTCCTCCCGTACCTGGCCCTCGGCTGGGCGGTCGTCAACGTGGAGTACCGCCTGGCCTGCAACTCCCCGGCGCCCGCCGCGGTGGAGGACTGCCGCTGCGCCCTGGCGTGGATCACGCGGCATGCCAAGGAGTACGGTTTCGACGCCTCGAAGATCGTGCTGACGGGGGGCTCGGCCGGCGGGCACCTCGCCCTGATCACCGGCCTGCTGCCGGCGTCCTCGGCGTTCGACCGCTCCTGCCCGACCGCCGACGAAGTCCGCTGGAACAGCGGCGCGGAGCCCGCCCTGAAAGTGGCCGCCATCATCAACTGGTTCGGGATCACGGAGGTGGCGGACCTGCTGGAAGGGCCGAACGCCAAGCACTACGCCGTCGAGTGGTTCGGCAGCATGCCCCAGCGGGAGGAGCTCGCGCGGCAACTCTCGCCGATCCAGTACGTCCGCCCCGGCTTGCCGCCGGTGCTCACGATCCATGGCGACGCGGACGACCTCGTGCCGTACAGCCACGCGGTCCGGCTGCACGAGGCGCTGGGCGAGGCCGGCGTGCCGAACCGCCTGATCACCATCCGGGGCGGCGGCCACGGGAACTTCAGCCGGCAGCAGATGGCGGACAACTACGCCGCGATCCGGGAATTCCTGCGTGAGCAGCACCTGCTCGGCGGAGAGGAAGCCGCGTCCCCGGCCAAGGCGCCAAGGTAGGCCACCGTCAAGAGTGGCGACCGCCGGGCGTCCGGCCGGGACGCGCTCCCGGCGGATCGCGTTCGCAGGAGGAGGTCATGAAATCGGTCATCGCCCTGTTTTGCCTGGGAATCTGCGTATTCGCCGGGCCCGGCTTTGCCCAAGCGCCGGCCCTGCCCCAGCCGGGAAGCGAGGAACTGGCAATCCTCCGGCTGGGGAAGGTGTGGACGGAAGCCTTTCTCCACCGCGACGTCGCCGCGCTGGACCGGCTGCTGGCAGACGAATTCCGGTTTGGCGAGTCTGACGGGACGGTCATCACCAAGGCCCAGCTGTTCGCCTCTTTGCAATCAGGCGAGTACACAATCACCGCCATGGAGCTGGAAGCAGTGGAGGTTCGGGTTTACGGCACCGCGGCGGTGGTGACGGGGCTGACGACGGAGAAGAGCCGGTTTCAGGGGATCGATTCCAGCGGCCGGTACCGCTGGACGGACGTGTGGATCCAGCGCGACGGCCGCTGGCAGTGCGTGGCGGCGCATGCGTCCAAGGTTTCGGCGCCACCCGCGAATGACACGGCATCCCCATCCACGACCCTGCCGAAGGAGGTCGTCGTCGACGGGTTCCGGCTGTCGTACACGGTCGAGGGCGAGGGGATCCCCTGCCTGGTCGTGGACGACGCGCCCGCCATGCGCCGCGCCCTGCCGCCGGGCCTCCGGTCGCGTTTCCGGTTCGTCTTCATGGACCCCCGGATGGACGTCCCCTCGCCGGCGGGCTATGACCTCCGGCGCATCACCCTGGATACCCTCCTGGACGACATCGAGCGCGTTCGAAGGGACGCCGGCGTGGATCAGGTGCTGGTTTTCGGCCATTCCATCAACGGGCTGACCGCCTACGAGTACGCCCGCAAGTACCCCGGCCACGTGATCGGCGTCGTCATGAACGGCACGCCGCCGTTCAGCCTGAAGCGCCTGGGGCCGATCCAGGAGGCATACTGGGCCAAGGCTGCCTCGCCGGAACGAAAGGAGTTGCAGCGGAAGAGCGAGGAGAGGACCCGCGAGGCCATCGCCCAGCTTCCGCCCGGGGAGGCCATGCGCCAGGGCTACATCGCCAACGCCGCCATGTACTGGCACGATCCGGCATACGACTGCGCCTGGCTCCTCGAGGGGGTGCATTGGAACCGGGAAGTGTGGGACCAGCTGTTCTCCCGTGCCCTGGACGAATACGACATCGCCCGGCGGCCCCCCATCCGGGTCCCGGTGCTGCTGACCCTGGGGCGCGATGATTACGTCGTCCCGTTCCCGGTCTGGGACGGTATCGGGCAGGCCCTGCCCAACCTGACTGTGCGGATCTTCGAACAGAGCGGCCACTGGGCGCCAGTCGAGGAACCGGCGCTCTTCGAACGGACGCTGTGCGACTGGGTGGACGCGGCGGTGCTCAAGAAAGGGCCCATACACCCGGAGGCATCTCTGCCGCCGAAGTGAGAAATCCTCGATACAAGACGGTTCCGAGTTCCTCGAATCCGTGGACGTTTCTCCAGAGCAATTTCAAAGCGGCGATTCGGCGCGGAGCAAGGAACTGCGATTTCCAATCCTTGCCCCGCGCCTCATCGCTGCACTCCAAATTAGAGCGTCCGTCGCCGCCGGCGGCAGCGACGTCCGCAGGTTGGCGATTGACAATCCGCAATCCGCAATCCGCAATCCGCAATCCGCAATCCCAAATCAGTCTTTCGTGGCTTTCGCCAGCGCCTCCTTCACCCGCGCCGGGGTCATGGGCAGCCGGTAGACCATCACGCCGGTGGCGTCGTACAGCGCGTTGGCCACCACGCCTCCCATCACGATGATGGCCGGTTCGCCGCCGCCCTGCGGCGGGTCGTCCGGCAGGTTCAGGATCACCGTCTCGATCCGGGGCAGCCAGGAGAAACGGGGCAGCTCGTAGGTGTCGAAATTCCGGTCCAGCACGTCGCCGCCCTTGAACCGGAGCCCCTCCGTCAGCGCGTACCCCAGGCCCATGGTGATGCAGCCCTCCATCTGGATCGTGGCGCCCTCCGGGTTGATGCACAGGCCCATGTCCTGGGCACAGACCACCCGCTTGACCCGGATGCGGCCCGTGTCCTTGTCCACTGTGGTCTCGGCGATGGTGGCCACGTAGGTGCCGGCATCGACGCCGCAGGCCACCCCCAGGCCGCGCCCGCTGGGCGTCCTGGCCGGCTGCCAGCCGAATTTCTCCGCCGCCGCCTTCAGGGTCCGGATCATTCGAGGGTCCTTCAGGTTGCGCAGGCGGAACTCCACCGGGTCGGCGCCCGCCCGGGCCGCCAGGAGCTGGATGTGGCACTCGCGGGCGTAGGAGTTGGTGTTGTTGCCGGGGGCGCGCCAGGCGCCTGTGGCAAAGGGGTGCGTGCCCGTGCCGCCCACCCAGCCGGCGTTGTACGCCAGGGTGCGGTGGGCGGGGATGTCGTAGAACTGGGCCGCGCCGCGCTCGCCCGCGAAATAGACGCCGTAGTCCCACAGGCTCAGGCGGCCCTCGGCGTCGACCCCGCCGCGGATCTTCACGATCGCGGCCGGCCGGAAGGTGTCATAGAAGAACTCCTCCTCTCGGCTCCAGGCCACCTGGACCGGCTGACCGCACAGCTTGGAGAGGCGGGCGGCTTCCACGATCTGCTGGTTGCGGGACTTGCCACCGAAACCGCCGCCCACGAACACCGGCAGGACGCGGACGTTTTCCTCAGGAAAACCCAGCGCCCGGGCCACCTCGGCCTTGGCCGGGAAGGGGGTCTGGGTGGAGGCCCACACCCGGGCCTTGCCGCCCTCCACGTGGACGACGGCGGTGTGGGGCTCCATGGGCGCGTGGGCCACGTAGTCGTTCAGGTAGGTCGCTTCCACCACCGCGGTGGAGGCCGCCGTTCCCTGGGCGAGGTCGCCGCCCTCGGCCACCACATTGGGCTTGGGTGCCACCTTCAGCAGGTGGTCGAAGATGGAGTCGGAGTCCACGGTGGCGGCCGGGGTGTCGAACCGGGCCTTGATTTTGGCCAGGGCCTGCTCGGCCACGTCCGGCCGGGAGTGGAGGACCGCGATCAGGTCGCCGTCCCGGACCACCCGCACCCCGTCCACCTTCTGGGCCTCGGCCAAGTCGACCTCGGCCAGGGCGGCGCCGTGGGCCGGCGGGCGCAGGATCCTGGCGTGGAGCATGCCGGGCAGCTCGATGTCGCCGGCGAACTTGGCCTCGCCGGTGACTTTCTGGCGGGCGTCGCGGCGGGTAAAGGATTTGCCGATGACCTTGAACTCCGCCGGCTGCTTGACGGCCGCGCCGGCGACATGCCGCTCGATCTTCTGTCCCTTGGCCAGGTCGGCGTAGGACACCCGGTTCTGCTTCCGGGCCTTTTCGAAGACGAAGCCGCCCTCGGTGGCCAGGCCGTCCGCGGGCAACTTCAGCCGCTCGGCGGCTAGCTCCAGCAGCACCCGCCGGGCCTCGGCCGCGGCGGCGCGCAGGGGCGGGCCGAAGAAGCGCGTCGTCATGGAGCCGAACGTGCCCATGTCCCAGGGGCACAGGTCGGTGTCGCCCATGACCATGTCGACCCGGTCCAGCGGGACGTCCAGCTCGTCGGCCAGTTCCTGGGCCAGCGAGGTGATCGGCCCCTGGCCCATCTCGATTTTGCCGGTGAAGCAGTCCACCCGGCCGTCGGCCCCGATCAGCAGGAACGCGTTGAAGTCGGTGGGGAGCTGCGGGCGGGTGACGCGGGCCGGCTCCTGCGCCCACAGGGACTCGTTCCAGAGGGCGACGGTGATCAGGATCCCGCCGCTGGCTTTGATAAAGTCGCGCCGGGTCAGCGGCGGATTCATGGAGAGGCCCTTGTCTTCGAGCCACTGGCGTTCTTCGTAGTCCTGGAATTCGCGCGGGTCGCTCATGTCACTTCCCTCCCGCCATCTCGCCGGCGGCCGCCTGGATGGCCTGGACGATCCGGGTGTGGGCGCCGCAACGGCAGAGGTTGTCGTCCATGGCCGCGACGATGGCGTCGGCGGTGGGACGGGGGTTTTTCTTCAGAAAGGCATAGGCGGTCAGGATCATGCCGGGCGTGCAGTAGCCGCACTGGAGCGCGTCGTGCTTCATGAACGCCTCCTGCAGCGGGTGCAGGGCCCCCTCGCCGGCCAGCCCCTCGATGGTGACGACCGATTTGCCCCGGACCTCCTTCACCGCCGTCCGGCAGGAGCGCACGGCCTCCTGGTCCACCAGGACGGTGCAGGCGCCGCAGATGCCTTCGCCGCACCCGTACTTGGTCCCGGTCAGCCCCAGGTCCGCCCGCAGGACCCAGAGCAGCAGGCGGTCGCTGTCGCCGGCCACCTCGACCGGCTTCCCGTTGAGTTTGAAACGGACGGTCTCGTTCATGACGTCTCCCTCCTATTCAGGCGATGAGTCATTAGGTCTCTGCCGTCTCCCGGTAGGGTGCGTCCTGTCCGTGCTCGTCAACGGGTTTCGGGACTCGGGTCTCGGGGCTCGCGGCCACAGCTATTCATCGATATCAGTCGAACCCCGAGTACCCAGCCCCGAGCACCGGGAAATTTCACGCAGAGGCGCAGAGTCCGCAGAGCCGATCCTCCCCCCTCACTTCTTCGGCAGCAGCCCGTCCTTGCGCATCCGCTTGCCGGCGGCGTTGGCCAGGTTTTTCACCGTCTTCCGGATGTCCTCGGGGTCGGTGGTCTGGCTGGCGCCGGCCCAGAGGAGCGTGTTCTGCTCGATGGAGTAAACCAGCGTCTCCACCGTCACCACGGTCTGGGAGTAGAAGTAGCCCGGCGAGTACACCGAGCTCCACCCGTAGTCCCAGTAGCCCCAGAAGCTGGGGTAGTACGGCCCGGCATACCAGGCAGTGCCCGGCATGTAATGGACCTCCTCGTCCTTGCCTGCCACCCGGATCAGGATGGCGTAATTGAGTCCGGTCCGCTTGAGGAACTCCTTGGCCTTCTCCCGGTCCTTGGTCAATTCCACCGGCAGCATGGTGTAGCCGGCGACGCAGTCCGTGCCGCGGCTGCGCAGTTCCGTCGCCAGGGTCTCCTCGGGGCCCAGCCGCATGGACTCGTCGGGGCTGAGCACGAAAACAGCCACTTTCTTCCCGGTCATGTCGAGGGTCCCCACCGCCGGGTTTTTCCAGGAGGACAGGAAGCGGGTGGATTCGGCCCACGCCAGCGCGGACAGTAGCAGAAAAGCTGCGGCGGCAAGAACGATTCGTTTCATCAGGCGATCTCCTTCGGCAAGTTTGATGCCGGTTCCCCGGTTGGATCGCGCCGGGGTCAGGGGTTTGATGGATGGCCCGCCCCGCCCGCGCGTCGCGCTATTGTACCAGAGGACCCCGCCGGCGCTCCACCAAACCAGGGGGGAGGCGAGCAAGTCCCGGTCCCCCCGGGAAGCGGCACTATGCGACGGATCGATTGAATCCTGAACAGTCTGGATTGACCCGGGTGATCCGGATTACGGGCCGCGATCATCCGTTTGAAATCTTCACTGCGTCCTTTGCCTGTCCCGGTTGAATTCGCAATTCACAATTCGCAAGTGGCAATGGCACCTACTTTACCCGGGCCAGGGTCCGGCCGATCCGGCTGGCCAGTGGGGAAGCCCCGTTGTCGTAGTTGGACATCACCGCGACGATGTAGCCGGAATCGAGGTAGATGTCCAGCTCCGAATTGATGCCGTCGAATCCTCCGCTGTGGCCGACCACCTTCCCGCCCGGCCCCGATGCGACAGTGAAGCCGTAGCCGTAGTTGGCCCCCTTGAAGTCGGTCCAGAGCGTCTCCCGCATGGCCGGTGAGACGAACTTGCCAGCCAGCATCGCCAGGGCGAAGCGGTGCAGGTCGCCGACGGTCGAGAAGCCGCCGCCGGCCGGCCCGCCCTTGATCACGTGCTTGTAGAGGTTGTTCTGCCACTGGTAGGGGCTCTTCCAGTCGGGGCTGTAGCCGATGGCCAGGTTCTCGACAGGATAGTCCATCTCGTAGCAGTCGGAGTTGGCCATCCCGGCGGGTGCGGAGATCGTGCGGCGGATGTGGTCAAAGTAGTCCTCGCCCGTGACCTTCTCGATGACCACGCCGAGGAGGAACATGCCGGTGTTGCTGTACTGGAAGCGCTCGCCCGGCGGGAAGGCCGGCTTGTCGCCCCGGATCAGCGGCTTGTAGTCGTCGAGCTTGCGGAAAAGAGCCCGGGAGCTGCGGTCGTAGGTCTCGTTGAAGTAGCTCCCCAGGCCGGACGTGTGGGTCAGGAGGTGGCGCACCGTGATTTTGTCCGTGACGTCCCGGGGCAGCCAGGTCTCGTCGATGTACTTGCTGATCGGGTCGTCGAACGAGAGCCGGCCCTGCTCGGCGAGCCGGGCTACGGCCGTGGCGGTGAACATCTTGTTCATGGAGCCCAGGTTGAACTTGGTATCGACGCGGTTGGGCGCGTGGTCGGACTTGTTGGCCTCTCCGCCGGCCATCGTCAGGAGCACGTCGGGCCCCCGGGCGATCAGCAGGGACCCCGAGAACCAGCCCTTTGCGGTGAGCCGGGCAGTCAGCGTCCGGATCGCGTCGACGGCCTCCTTTTCGGTGAGCGCCGGCTCGGGCGGGCCGGCGGGAGGACGGGCGGGGCTCAAGCCGATCCTATCCAGGAGGAACGCCGGGGCCGGGCCGAATCGAAGCGACAGGCCCCACCAGCTGCCCATGTTCCGGTCCTTGACGATGACCACCGTGTCATCGGGGCGCTCGGGCGTGTAGCTGCGGATGCCGTGAAGGTCTATGCCGCCGGTGTCCCGCAACAGCCCGAGCATCTGGGCGATGCGGTCGTCCATGGAGAGGCGTTTCTGGAACTCGGGGGTGCCCTCCTGCTCGGTGAAGCGGCGGACTCGCTCCGGTTCGCCGGAGTTGATCGTGTCGATGAGCGAGCGGATGCGGGAACCCTGCGGGCCTTCCGGCAGGGCCGTCGAGTCCCGATAATCCGGAGCGGCCGGCTGCTGGGCCAGCACGGCCGGCAGCAGCCAGAGCCCGGCCAGCAGGGCGCATAAGGCAAGGCTTCTGGGATTCAGGATGCGGATTCTCATGGTGTCTCCTTGGTCCAGGAGGGATTGAAATCTGCCGGAATATACGAGATTTCAGCGGGAAGGTTCATTTCTTGGCTTCGGGGGGGATTTTGCCAGCTCCTGGGGAATGTGACAGAGCCTAATGTGACAGAGCCTGGCCCCGTCAGGAAGTCGGCAGAGGTCAGTACCGATCGGCGTCAGCCATCGGCGGGCAGCTTGGCTCAGCTGGAGGCGGTGATCGGCATCTTCAAGACAAACATATAGAAAGTGGGATGTTTCGCCGGTGGCTGACACCGACCGGTCCTGATAGCTTGTCGGCTTTCAAGGTCGATCGAAGGGACGGGCGTCCGTCACCTGGCTGGCGCGCCCGCTCCCCCGGTGCCATCGGCCGTCCGGCGCATCTCGAAACCGCGCACCACCACGTACGCCAGGAGCGCGAACAGGAAGAAGATCAGGAGCATCCAGGCCACGCTCTGCAGCGTGCCCAGTACGGACTGGTAGATCTCGACAACCCACCGGTCGGAAGTCAGGGCGAGGATTTTGCCGTCCTTGTCGGGATTGATGTACCTCTCCAGTTCCCAAACCCGGGCCCCGCCGGAAATGCCCACCACGTAGATGGCGAAAAGGATGTAGCGCTGCCAGGTGGGGGCCAGCTCGGCCGAAACCAGCCGGGCCAGGATCTTGTTGACCGGCTTGGCGAAGAGCAGGGCCGCCACCGTGGAAGTCCCCGCCGCCACGACGAACGTGATGATCAGCAGTTGCAAGAACATACGCTCCTCCTGTCAATCTTCCCCACCGGGAAGGGACTTGAGTTGGAAATGGACCCGGGAGGCATCAATTGATCATTATTGTAAATGGACGTCGTGGCGTTGTCAATTGATCGCCATGTAACCACCGGTGCCGGCTTCGAACCCGGAGACAGCCTGTATGCCGCCAGAGATGCCGGGCGCTCCGCCGAGACAGAATCCCGGCGGCGGGAAACGGAATCAAAATATACTTCCATGCGTATACCGAAATCGAGTGTGCAAATTTCCGTGATGCAAAAGGAGACATCATGCGACGTGCGTTGACCCTGGTGGGAGTACTTTGCCTGGCCGCGCTCCTGGCGGCCACCGTATTCGCCGGTCCGCAGTCGGCCGGCCAGAAGGCCGCGCCAGCGAAACCAGCCGGTGAAAAGGCCGTCCAGGCGGAGAAGGCCGCTGCCGTGGAGAAGCCGGCCAAATCGGAAAAGAAGGCCGCCGAGAAGGCGGAGGCCAAGGGCGGCCCCGCTGCCGGCAAGGAAGCCGCGACGGCCGCCGGCGGCGAGGAGAAGGAAAAGGAAGCGGAAAAGGAGAAGGAGGACAAGGATCCTCTGTCCGCCGGGAACTTCGCCGGCCTGAAATTCCGGAACATCGGCCCGGCCTATTGCTCCGGCCGCATCGCCGATTTCGCGGTCAACCCCAAGGATCCGGCCGAGTACTACGTGGCGGTGGCCTCGGGCAACATCTGGAAGACCACCAACGCCGGCACCACCTGGGACCCGATCTTCGACAAGTACGGCGCCTATTCCATCGGCTGCCTGGCCATGGACCCGAACAACCCGCACGTGATCTGGGCCGGCACCGGCGAGAACAACCACCAGCGGGCGCTGGGCTACGGCGACGGCGTCTACAAGTCCACCGACGGCGGCAAGAGCTGGAAGAACATGGGCCTGAAGGAGTCCCGCCAGATCGGCATGATCGCCATCGACCCGCGGGACTCCAAGGTGGTCTACGTCGCGGCCGAGGGTTCGGTCTGGGGGCCGGGCGGCGACCGCGGCCTCTACAAGACCGTGGACGGCGGAAAGACGTGGGCGAAGGTGCTGGAGATCAGCGAGAACACCGGCGTCAACAACGTGGTCCTGGACCCGCGCGACCCGGACGTCCTGTACGCGACCTCCGAGCAGCGCCGCCGCCACGTGGGCATCAAGATCGGCGGCGGGCCGGAGTCGGCCATCTACAAGTCCGAGGATGCCGGCAAGACCTGGAACAAGCTGACCAACGGCGTCCCCGCGGGGGACAAGGGCGGCATGGGCATCGCCGTGTCGCCGGTGAATCCCGACGTTGTCTACGCCATCATCGAGGCAGCCGGGGACGAGGGCGGCTTCTACCGCTCCACCGACCGGGGCGCCTCCTGGGCGAAGATGGGCGACCACACCGCCCAGGGCCAGTACTACAACGAGATCTACTGCGACCCGAAAGACGTCGACCGGGTCTACTCCGTCGAGACCGTCACCCAGGTCACCGAGGACGGCGGCAAGACCTGGCGGGCGCTGGGCAACAAGCAGCGCCACGTGGACGACCATGCCCTCTGGATCGACCCGGCCGACACCGACCACCTGCGGATCGGCGGCGACGGCGGTATCTACGAGACCTGGGACCGCGGCCAGAACTGGGAGTTCAAGCCTAACCTGCCGGTGACCCAGTTCTACCGCGTCAACGTGGACGAGGAGCGGCCGTTCTACAACGTCTACGGCGGCACCCAGGACAACAGCAGCATGGGTGCGCCATCGCGAACGATCTCGAGCCAGGGCATCGTCAACAGCGACTGGTTCGTCACCCAGTTCGGCGACGGCTTCTGGACGGCCGCCGACCCGACCAATCCGGACATCGTCTACGCCGAGGCCCAGTACGGCAACATGGTGCGCTACGACCGCAAAAGCGCCGAGGCCATCGACATCCGGCCCGAGCCGCGGCCCGGCGAGCTGTCCTACCGCTGGAACTGGGACACGCCGCTGTTCGTCAGCCCGCACTCGCCCGCCCGGATCTACTGCGCCGCCAACAAGGTCTTCCGCAGCGACGACCGGGGCGACAGCTGGACGGTGATCAGCGACGACCTGACCGCCCAGATCGACCGCAGCACCGTGCCGGTCATGGGCAAGTACTGGAGCGTCGACGCGGTGGCGTGGAATGTCTCCACCTCCCAGCTCGGGACCATCGTCTCGCTGGCGGAGTCCCCCAAGCGGGAGAACCTTTTGTACGCCGGCACCGACGACGGCCTGATCCAGGTGAGCGAGGACGCCCGGACCTGGCGCAGGATCGACGCGTTCCCCGGCGTCCCGCCCAACACCTACGTCAGCGACGTCCTGCCCTCGCTCTTCGACGAGAATGTCGTCTTCGCCGCCTTCAACAACCTGAAGCGGGACGACTTCAAGCCCTACCTGCTCAAGAGCGCCGACAAGGGCCGCACCTGGACTTCCATCGCGGGCGACCTGCCGGCCAACGGCTCGGTGCAGGTCATCCAGCAGGACCACGTCAATCCCGACCTGCTGTTCGTCGGGACGGAATTCGGCGCATTCTTCACCGTGGACGGCGGGAAGAAGTGGATCCGCTTCAAGGGCGGCCTGCCGACCATCTCGGTGAAGGACATCGCCATCCAGCGCCGGGAGAACGACCTGGTGCTGGCCACCTTCGGGCGCGGCTTCTACATCCTGGACGATTACTCCGCCCTCCGGCAGATCAGCGCCGACGCGCTGCAGAAGGAAGCCGCCCTGTTCCCGGCCAAGGATGCCTGGATGTACATCCCGAAGGGCGAGCTCTATGGACAGGGCGGCACTTACTATGCCGGTGAGAATCCGCCCTACGGCGCCGTGTTCACCTACTACCTGAAAGAAGCGCCCAAGACGAAGCAGGAGGCGCGCCACGAGAAGGAGAAGGAGCTCTTCAAGGCCGGCAAGCCCATCCCGATGCCGACCGAGGCCGAACTGCGGGCCGAGGAGCAGGAGGAGAAGCCCTACCTGGTCTTCACCGTGACCGACGAGGCCGGCCAGGTGGTCCGTCGCCTCGTGGAGAAGGCCGAGAAGGGGGTCCACCGCCTGGCCTGGGACCTGCGCTATCCGGCGCTCTCGCCGATTACCGACGGGGAACGCTCCCGCGGGCGCGGGGAAGGCCGGAGCGGGATCCTGGCCATGCCCGGCAAGTACCGCGTGTCCATGGCGATCTGCGTGGACGGGAAGCTCCGGGAGCTGGCCGGGCCGGTGGAGTTCAGCGCCGAGGTGCTGCGCAACACCACCCTGCCGGCGGCCGACCGGGCCGAGCTGGTGGCGTTCCAGAAGTCCGCCGCCGAGATGGCCCGCTCCATCCAGGGCACCCAGCGTCTGGCGGAGGAGATGGCCCGCCAGGTGGACGCGATGAAGAAGGCCGTCCTGCTGACCCCGGCGGCGCCCCCGGCCCTGCTGGACCGGGTGCGGGCGGCGGAGAAGGAACTGGACGACATCCTGTTCACCTTCCAGGGCAAGCGGCCCGCGGCCAGCCAGGAGGAGAACCCGCCGGCGCCGGTGCCGCTCAACCTGCGGCTGTCGACGCTGGTGGAGACGCAGATGCGATCCACCTCGGGCGTGACCCGGACCCAGCGGATGATGGTCGACATCCTGAAGCAGGAGTATCCGCCGGTGCGGGAGCGCATCCGGAAGATGCAGGAGGTCGAGCTGCCGGCCATCGAGAAGGAGCTGGAGGCCGCCGGCGCCCCCTGGACGCCCGGCCGCCTGCCGGACTGGAAGTTCTAGATCGGTGAATCGGTGAATGGGTGAATCGGTGAATCGGCCGAAGGGCCGATCACCGGGGCATCCTCACCGCTGACGATGCCATGGCCCGCATCCGGAAATCCGGGTGCGGGCCTTTTTCCCGGTGGTCCCTGCGGGAGCGGCCCCGGAACACGCGCTGAATCGGTAAAACGAAACATGCCCGGAGGCGGGTGTCTCCGGGCGCGTCTATCATCGGAATCGGGTTCCCGGGCCGGCGGCCCGGGACTACTTCTTGAGGTACTTTCCGAACCACTCCAGCGTCCGGCGGGTGACGTCGAGGCGGGTGCCGGGGCGGCCGCTCAGGCCGTGATTCTCGCCGGGGTAGCGCACGTATTCCACGGTGCGGCCCATCAGGCGCAGCGCCTGCCACATCTCGCGCGAGTTGGACCGGTCGGTGAGGGTGTCCTCCTCCCCGTGCAGGATCAGCAACGGCGTTTTCACGGCCGTCGCGGCGCTCATGGGAGACTTGGCGAGCCACGCCTCCATCCCGCCCGGCTCCCAGTAGTACTTGCCGGTGAACATCTTTTCCCAGCACGGCTGCTCGGAATTGCCGAAGTCGGTGAAGAGGCTCCAGATGCTGAACATCGAGACAGCCGCCCGGAAGCGCGGCGTGTGGGTGACGGCCCAGTTCACCATGAAGCCCCCGAAGCTGCCACCCACGATCCCCAGCCGGTCCGGGTCGGCGATCCCGGCCGCGACCAGGGAGTCGACGCCCGCCATGAGGTCGCCGAAGTCGCCGCCGCCGAAATCGTAGCGGTTCGCCTGGCCGAACGCGTCGTCGTAGCCGGAGCTGCCCCGGACGTTGGGCGAGAGCACGGCCCAGCCTTGGGAGGCCAGGTCCTCCATGGGCTCGTACTGCAGGAGCGTGTCAGTGTACCGGTCGTACGGCCCGCCATGGGCGGTTACCACCAGCGGTACGGCCGTGCCTGCCTGATAATCCGGCGGCAGGGTCAGCAGGCCCTCGATGGGCAGCCCGCCGGGCCCTTGCCAGCGGACCACGCGGCGCCCGGCCAGGCGGAAGTCCGCCAATTGGCGGGAGAATTGGGAACGGGTCTGAAAGCCGGGGCCGGGGCTCCAAGAGACGATCTCCGGGAGCGATGCCCGGCCGTCGCGCAGGAGCCAGGCCGGCCCGCTGCGGCCGCGCCACACCCCGGTGTAATTCCACGGCCCGGGATCCAGCACGGTGACGGCGCGCGTGGGCACGGTCAGCAGGCACGGCCGGGTGTAGAGGCCGTCCGCCTCCAGGAACAGGATCTCGCCGGGGGACAGCCATTCGAACTCCTCCACCCCGAGGGGCACGTCGCTGGTCAGGTTGCGGGGCGCGCCGCCGTCGGCGGGGATGACGCTGACGTCGGTCTCGGCGAACTCGATGTCGGGGACCGTCTGGGTGATGAAGGCGATCCAGCGGCCGTCGGGCGACCAGCGCGGCTCCGTCTCGGGGCCCGGGAAGTCGGTCAGGCGGCGGGATTCCTTCTTCGCGAGATCCACCAGGTAGAGATCGTACTGCTGGTCCTCGTTCATCTTGCCGGTGCCGTTGGCGCAGAAGACGAGGCGCGCGCCGTCGGGGGACAGGTCGAAGCTGTCCACGCCGGGCGGGGCCGTGACGATCCGCTCGGCTGGGCCGGCGGGGAAGGGGACGCGCCAGAACTCCACCGCAGGGTCGGCGTCCACCGCGCCGAAGACCCGGGGCTTGTCCTCGTCATCCTCACCGCCGGCCGCCTCGCAGGTGTACACGAGGCAGGATCCATCTGGGCTCCACTGGAAGCTGTCGACTCCGCCGGGCTGGTCGGTCAGGGGGCGGGCCTCGCCGCCGCCCGTGGGCAGGACCCAGATCTGGACAGTCCCGGCAGCCTTGCCGCCAGGGGCGGGACGGGCCGAGAGAAAGGCCAGGTGGGCGCCGTCCGGGGAGAGCCGGGGGGCGCCTTCGCCCTCCGCGGAATGGGTCAGCCGCCGCCAGCCCCCGTCCGCCTCCAGGACATACAGGTGCTGGACGAAGCGGTCGGCGGCCAGGTCGGCCGAGCGGGCGCTGAAGTACACCCGGACGCCGTCGGCAGGGGCCGCCACTTCCGATGGGAACACCAGGTTCATCAGCTCCGCCTGGGTGAGCGTGCGTTGGGCGGCGGCGTGGGCGCCGGCCAGGGTCAGGGCCGCCAGGGTGGCGGCGATCCACGTGCGTTTCATGAGGCCTCGCTGGTTCAACGTTTGCCGCGGCGCTTCGGCCGCTCTCCCTTTTGGCGGGTGGAGCCGGCATCCGGCCGGCGGCCCCGCCGGCGGGGGGTCTTCCGTGTCGGGGATTCGTCGCGGTCCCGGTACTTCGCGGGCAGGGTGGATGGCCGGCCGCTCTTCCGGGGCTTGGCGCCGCGGCCGCGCCCGCGGGCGGGCGCCGGCGCCTGGGAGCGGCCGGCCGGTCCGCCGTCCAGCGTCCGGGCCACCGAGAAGTCGATCTGGTATCGGTCCATGTCCACCCGGTCGACCCGCACGACCAGGCGGGTGCCGAGCTGGAAGAGGCGGCCGGTGCGCTCGCCGCGGAAGCACTGCCGCTCCTCGTCGAAGAGGTAGTAATCGTCCTCCAGGGCGGACAGGTTCACGAAGCCCTCGAGGAAGAACTCGTTCAGCTCCACGAAGAAGCCGTTGGGCTTGGTGCCGGAGACGAAGCCCTCGAACTCCTCGCCGATCCGGGCCTGCATGAAGAGGGCCTTCTGCCAGGCCATGATCTCCCGCTCGGCCTCCACGGCCTCGCGTTCCCGCTCCGACGACTGGCTGGCGATCTCCGCGAGGTTCGCGGCGTCGGCCGCCTCCTCGCGCGCGGCCTTAGGGCCCTTCGCCTTCCGCCGCGAGGACGCCGGCGGGGCAGCGGGCGCCGGCGCGGCCAGGGCCGCCCGAAGCAGCCGGTGGACCACCAGGTCGGGGTAGCGCCGGATGGGCGAGGTGAAGTGGGTGTAGTCCTTCGCCGCCAGCCCGAAGTGACCGGCGTTGCGCTCGGAGTACACCGCCAGCTTGAACGAGCGCAGCATCAGGTAGGAGAGGTACTTGCCCACGGGCGAGTCCTCGAAGGCGTCGGCCACGCGCTGGAAGTCGCGCGGCTCGAATTCCTCCTTGTCCAGCTCGAAGCGGTGGCCGAACCGGGCGGCGATCGCGGCGAACTCCTCCACCTTGAGCCGGTCGGGCGGCTCGTGGATGCGGTAGATGAACGGCAGGCCACGCGAGGCGAAGTGCTCCGCCACCGCCTCGTTGGCCGCCAGCATGAACTCCTCGATCAGCCGGTGGGCGAAGGTCCGCTCGGACTTGAAGATGCCCAGGACGTTGGCGTCGGGATCGTAGCGGATCTCGCTCTCGGGCAGGTCGAAGTCGATGGCACCGCGGGCCCGGCGGCGGTTGTTCAGGACGCGGGTCAGCTCGGCCATGGTCTCGAACTCCGGCACCAGCGGAGCGAACTGGCGGCGCAGCTCCGCGTCGCCGTCCAGGATCTTCGCGACTTGCGTGTAAGTCATGCGGGCGCGGCTGCGGATCACCGACGGCGTAAAGCGCGCGGCGCGGGTCCGGCCGGTGCGCCCGTCAAGGGTGAGCACGGCGCTGAAGGCCAGCCGGTCGACCTCCGGCCGCAGCGAGCAGACGTCCGAGGAGAGCCGGTCCGGCAGCATCGGGATGGCCCGGTCGGGGAAGTAGACCGAGGTGCCCCGGCGGAAAGCCTCGCGGTCGAGGGCGCCGTCCGGCAGGACGTAGTGCGAGACGTCGGCGATGTGCACCCACAGGGTGAACGTGCCGTCGGGGTTCTTCCAGACGTTGACAGCGTCGTCGAAGTCGAAGGCGGTCTCGCCGTCGATGGTGACGGCCGGCAGGCCGCGGAAGTCCTCGCGGCGGGCGGCCTCCTCGGGCGGGATGGGGACGGCCACCCGCTCGGCCTCCGCCAGCGTGGCGGGGTCGAATTCGAGGGGGATGTCGTGCTTGTGCACCGTGATCTTGAACGGCAGCTCGGGGTCGTCCGGCTTGCCCACCAGGGCGGTGATGCGCCCCTCGGGCCGGGTGTTGGGCGAGGGCTCGGTGGTCAGTTCGACGCAGACCACGTCGCCGTCTGTCAGGTCGAACGCCTCGGGATTGGTCGGGTGGACGGAGTAGTGGTACCGGCTGTCGAGCGGGATCACCACCGGCTTGCGCAGGAACATGATCTTGCCGACGATCCGGTTCGTGCCGCGCTCGAGCACCTTCAGGACGCGGCCCTCCAGCCGGGGGGGGCCGCCGGGACGGCGCGGGGCCGCGGCGGCCGGGGTGTCCAGCAGCTGGACCATCACCCGGTCGCCGTGGGTGGCGTCGCCGAGGTGGGTGGCGGCGACGTAGACGTCGGCGCCGGGGTGGTTGTCCGGGTCGGGGATCACGAAGCCGAAGCCGGAGCGGTGGCACAGCAGCTTGCCCGTGACCACGCGGGCCCGGCCGCGGATGGCGTAGTAGTTCTTCTTGACCTTGAGCAGGACACCGTCCTCCAGCAGTTGGTGGATGGCCTGCCGGAAGTGCCGCTTGTCGTCGGCGGGCACGTCCAGCAGCTCGGCGAGCTGGCGGCGGGAAACGTGGGTCAGGCGGGAGTCTTCGAGGATCTTGAGGATGTCTTCTTTCATGTAACTCTTTGCGGGGCAGATTGGCCGGGCCGCGAAGCCCCGGCGCCCGTGGCTTGAGACGCGGATTCTATCACAGAACTGTCTGAAATCGTGCTCGTGCTCGGAATCGACGGGTGACCGGTGACCGCCGATCCGACCATGGACCATGGACGATGGACCATGGACCATGGCAAACCGATCGTGCTCGTCATTGTCATCGTAATCGTGCTCGTCATCGTAATCGTGCTCGTAATCGTAATCGAATCAAAATATTTCACGCAGAGGCGCAGAGGCCGCGGAGGCAATCCCTGGACGCGGATTGACGCGGATCAGGACTGATTCACACGGATTGCCGATCTCCATGCAGAATCCCATCCGCGTTGATCCGCTCGAATCCGCGTTGATCCGTGTTCAATTCCCCGCTCGGTGTCCATGGGCGGCAGATGACGGAGACGGCTCGTTCCGGCGACCTTGACCGTGCTGCATGAAATGTCTGTCTGATTGGAAGCGTTCAATCCGCGATGCGGTGATAGAGCGCCTCGATGTCCTTGACCGATCCGGTTTTCGCCTGGACCAGCGCCCGGATCAGTGCCTCCCCGCCGGCGTAGAACGACAAGCGGTTGAAAGGCAGCCGCCGCCCGCCCCGGTTCTCGGGCAGCCCCAGCCGGGCGTTGGCGGCGTTTTCGAGATAGCGGGCCAGCCCCTCCTTCCACTCCTGCCAGGTCATGTACTCCCAATCCTCGCGGGAGAGGCGCTCGCGGATCGCCTTCCGGCCGGCCCGGGCGTGGTCCAGGTCGCCCTCCGCCAGCGATCTCAGCATGGCCTCGTAGTCGCTCCGGAACGCCGGATCCTCGTACGGGAAGGGGTGCTGCAGCTCCCACATGAAGTCGCGGCGCTCCTGCGCCTGGCGGAACACCTCCAGCTTCTCCTTGAGCCGCATCTCGCAGGTTTCCCACTGGTAGCAGTGCACGAACTCGTGGAAGATGGTGACGTAGCCCGCCGGGGTGTCGAAGACGTCGGGCGTCACCACGCAGGCGATCCGGCCGCCCCAGAAGTCCAGCGGCATGGCCGCCCGGACGCCCTCGGGGATGTTGTAGGTGTCGGGGCCGCTGGCAGCCAGGCGGTAGCTCCAGTGCTCCGGCACGGGGACGTAGACCGAAATGCGTTTGTCCCGCACCACCGCGATCGGGTAGACCTTCTGGAACGCCGGGTGAAGGTCCCGGATCTGGCGCTGGACGGCGAACACCTGGCCGAGCGGGTCCGCGGACCGGCCCGCGCCGGTGCGGGCGGCCGAGGCGGGCAGGGCGAGCCACGACAGCAGAGTCAGGAGCAGGAAGAGGCGACGGAGCGAGTGGAATTTCATGGGAACCTCCGCAGAGAATACGCCCGGGAAGCGCTCCGGTTTTGAAAAATGAGCATTACCACCTGCCAGATCCGTGTTCAGCCGTGTCCAGGATTGCCTCTGCGGGTTCTGCGTCTCTGCGTGAAAATTGATGGGGGGCTTGGGCTTGGGGACTCGGGGCTCGCCCCTGGTCGATCAGCTTTCCGGTTTCCTGGAATGGAGTTTGGGAACCCGCCCACTGCGCCTTCAAGATCCGAACCCCGAGACCCGAGTCCCGAAACCCGAGATCCGATTACGAGTACGATTACGATGACGTGCACGAGCACGATCGGTCACCGGTCACCGGTCATCCGTCGAGCACGAGCACGAGCACGAGAAATCAGGGGACGTCGATATACATCCACGTGATCTTCCAGAGGCCGCCCTGGCGGGACCAGAGGAGGAACAGCGAGGCGGGATTGCCTCCCTCCACCCGGAACTGGAAGCAGGTGGCGTAGTAATTTCCATACTTCGGCCCGCCCGGCGGCTCGGGCGTCTTCTGTCCTCTCTTCGGGACGCCGTCGCAGGTCAGCCTCTGCCCGATGTGGTCGGGCACGCTGAAGATGGCGAAGGCCTGCATGTGCGGGTGGGCCACGACGCCGATCTCCGGCTGGACGGGGTCGACCGGTTGCAGGATATCCTCCAGCTTGGCCGCCTGGCCGAATTTGGCCGCGGTGGCTGCCATGCGCTCGCTCAGGAACTTCGCCCCCGCTTCCGGCGATTCGATCGGCGGGGTGCCATCTTCCCGGTACAGGTTCAGGCAGGAGTAAAGGACCGGCGACACGAATTCGAGGCTCTTGGCGACGTCCTTCGTCAGCAGCCACGAGGTGAAGAAGTCGGCGGCGGCGTTGACCATCACCGGGTCCCCGGGAAGCATGGCCGGCTTCGCGGCGGGCGGTTCCGCCGGCCGCAGATCCGGCAGGGCCGTGGGCGGCGCCTCGGCTGGCTCCTTCCGGAAAGCCACGATTTTCCAATACTTGGCTTCCTTGTTCCACAAAAGGTACAGGTTCGCGCCTTTGGCCTGGGGGGCTGTCAGGCGGAGCCCGGCGAGGAAGAACTCGCCGTACTTCAGCTTCGATTCCTTCGTCAGCTTGGCGGCGGCCGCTTCCAGGCCGCCGGCGCAGTCCGCCGCCTGCCCCAGCTCGTTCGGCACTTCATACAGGCTGAATAAGGCCGGATCATGGTTCTTCACAGGCTTCAGCCAGGAGGCGTGGAGCGGGACCCCGCTGGCCACGTCCGCCAGCCGGGCGGGCTTGCCCAGGGCGCGGTTGGCCTGCGCCATGTTCATCAGGATGCGGAAGGGGGCCATGCCCTGGTCCACCGGCTGACCGGGCTCGTCCGGCGGCAGGCAGCCGTAAGCCCGGCGGGAAATATACGCCAGCGCCTGCTCGGGTTTCTGCTCCATGAGCCAGGCGGAAAGGAAATCCTGCATGGCTTGCTGGACCTTGCCGGTGCCGGCACGGGGCACGGTGGGAAGCGAGCCTTCCTTTTCCTCCTTGGGCAGGCCGGTTTTCTCCGCCACCGGCAGCCCGAACAGGTTGCGCCACCAGTCGCTCAGGCCGCTCCAGCGCTGGTTGTGCTTGTCGATGTTGTCGCCTGCCCGGACGTCCGAGTTGGCGGAACTGAGATGCCCGTTGACCAGGACCGAGGGAAACTTGGTGGAACGGTAATCCACGTCGATGTCGGCGCGGGCGCCGTCCTTCGAAACCGAGATCTGGATGGAAGGGGCGCCGCCGGCCTGGCGGTAGCTGAGGGGATAGCCCCGGTGATAGGTCTTGTTCTCGCCGAGGGTGAATTCCTGGCACTTGTCCAGGGTGTCGAGAGCGCCGGGTTTCAGCTTGGCGTACATCCGGAACTGCAGGTCGCCCCGCGCGCCGGGCACCTCGCCCTGGACGGCCTCCAGGGAATCCACCAGGTCCAAGGCGGAGCCCAGCGGCTTGCCGGCCGCGTCGGTGAGCGTCGTGTGCATCAGGGCGTGAGTCACCGCCTCGAAGGTGGTGCGGGGCGAGATCGGGGCGTTGTCGTACACCTGGGCGGGGTCGAGCTTCTTGCCCGTCAGTTTGGCAACCCGCGCGACCCAATCCTTGATCAGGAGCTGCTGCGCCGCGGTCAAAGCCTCGAGGTTGCCGGCGAACTTGAACTCGGGGACCTGGGATTTCTTGGCCGGCTCCGCGGCGAGGAGGCCTGCCCCGCCGATCACGACCGCCGTGGCGGCAACCAGGATGCAGATCCTTCCAACCCGCCGTGCGCAATTTGATTTCATGAGGTGACACTCCTCACGGATGATTTTCAAGAAAACCGATGGCATTCTATGCGGAGTGCCCCAGCGGGGCAACGGGAATTTGCTGGTCGCCCGCCGTTCCGTAAGCGTAGAATCGGTGCAGGAGGGCGTCCCGAGATGGCCCAGACGCGCCACACCGCCGTGGTCCTGATCCCGCCGGAGCCGGCCCGGGAGACGGGGAGACGGGGAGACAGGGAGACAGGGAGACAGGGAGAGAGATCCCTATCCAGCCCGGAGGGCGCCCTAAAATAACCCCAGGCGTCAGCCTGGGGTAGGGCGGAGGTGAATGTGAATTTCCGGGTTTCCTTCTCCGAGCCCGCTCTGGGGCGGCATAAAAAAACCGGAACAAAACGCGACTTCTCCGTTTGAGAGGATAAATTCTCTCTAGCGGAGGCCGCCATGTCCCACTCCTTCGCCGCCGTCTGGCTGCACATCGTCTTCGGCACCAAGAACCGCCTGCCGTTCCTTCATGACTCGATCCGCCAAGAGCTTCATGCCTACGTCGCCACCGTGCTGAAGAACCTGGACTGCCCCGCCCTCCTCATCAATTCGGTGGACGACCACCTCCACGCCCTGGCCCGCCTGTCGCGCCGGCATGCCATCGAACGGGTTCTGGAGGGGATGAAAGCCAACAGCTCCCGCTGGCTCAAGACGAAAGGGGGGCCACTGCGGTTGTTTCAGTGGCAAGCGGGGTACGGGGCGTTCTCGGTCAGCCCGTCGCAGGTGGAGACAGTCCGGCGCTACATCGAACGGCAGGCGGAACATCACCGGAAGGTGACTTTTCAGGAGGAGTATGAGGAACTACTCCGCAGGCACGGATTCTCAGTTGATCCTGCCGCGTTGTGGCGGGTGGAACCGGATTAAGCGTGTTATGCCGCCCCCAAGCGGGCTCGGGAAGGTATCCAGAAGACACGAACTTCTCGCGCCTTACCCCATGCTCACGCATGGGTTTATTTTAGGGCGCCCTCCGGGCTGCCTTGCTCTACCTCTGCGGCGATCTGCCGGATTCGCTCCAGTTCGAAGTCCCAGGTCGTATGCGACACCCGCTGCAGAAGTTGCTTCCATGTGCCCTCTGGCAAACCGCGCAGGATCTTGATCCCCGCCCGGTTTGCCTCCCCCGTGCCGCCCTTGGTCACTTGAAGCGCGAGGGAGAGGGCGATCACCGCCGCCGCCTCGTGATCCCGCGAAGAGATGATTCTGTGGACGGCTTGGGAGATTTCGTCCGAATCACTCCTCCCGTCCCTCGGGTAGTTCAGACGCCCGATCAATTCCGCGTCCCGCTCCAGCTGGCTGGGAATCCCGGTGTCCGACAGCTCGCGTTGAATCTTGAATGCCAGCATGTACTCCCAATAGTGGGATGGAGATTCCAACACCCGCTGCAACAAATCGGCTAGGCTGGCCAGCCGGACTTGCCGGCAAGCGGTCAGGAGATTCTCCACATCGGACCTCCCGGCATCTTCCCTGAGCCAGCGCTCGTAGAGCGACGCAGCTTCGGCACATGGATGGCGGATCAGGCTGGTGCACGCGCCTGCCACCACCTCCGGGTCAACGCTGGCGGCCAACTCGATCAGATAATCTGTCACGGCGGGCGCCATGGCACCGTTCAGATTCGCAATAATCACTTGCCGTGTCTCCAGCTTCGTCTGGATGGCATGATTTACATAGGGAATGACCGCCGGGCCGGCATTGCCTATGACGGCGAGGCAGCCTTTCCGAGTTTGACTGCGCTGGTCCTCGACAGTCGTGCCACGTATCGCTGCAGCCAGCGAATCATCACCTCCGAGGAGATGGAGCTGCTCTTGGAGGTAAATCCACTCACTAATAGGAGCGTGCACAAACCAGGCGTATCCGTGCCCTATTCCAGCGAAAGCCATTTCCCTGTGATATCTGTGAGTCTGTTCATTGAGAGGGATCTGGCTGCTGAGTCGCCCAGGATTTGGGATGGTTTTATAGACGTCCTCCGGGATCCACCAAACCTGGATGTGATCGTCGATTCGAATCATGTACTTCAGGCGCTCTGGCTCAGGCAGCTTCATGCAGTATCGCCGATGCTCTGGATTATCTGCTTGGCGGGGATGTTTATCAAACCACTGGGTTTGGACAAGGACTACGGTGAAAGCGGGGATGTCCGCTTCCAGAGATACTTCTTCGGGCTGGCATTCGGGCTCTCCCCACAGCACGGCTTGTAGCAAGTCAAGAGGAAGGGACTGTTCCCTCTCCGAAGCGGAAGCAGCCGAGGAGAAGATGCAGAGCCAGAGACAGAGGAATGCAGGTGCGAATGGTCCGCGCATGAAGCGGCTCCTCCGAAAACAGAATCGGGATCTGGGTATGACCTGTAGTGTACCAGTACGCGGGGCTGTTCGTCGATCCAGGACAGCACTAAAGATGCTATAATCCAGCCAAAAGACTGCCCGAGAGGTGGAGATGGTCGACTGGGTGCTCCAAAACGTGCCCCCCAACGGCGTCGGTCTGGTCGTGGTGCTGTTCCTCTCGCTGCTGATCGGGCTGGAGCGGGAGGAGCACAAGGGCGACAAGCCGGGCTTCTTCTTCGGCGGCATTCGCACCTACCCGCTCGTCGCCCTGGCCGGCTACCTGCTGGTCATCGTCGCCCCGGGCAATTTCATCCCGTTCACGGCCGGGCTGCTGGTGCTGGGCGCGCTGCTGTCCCTGCTCTACTGGTCCAAGCTGGGCAAGGAGCACGCCGGCTTCACCACCGAGTTCTCCGGTCTGGCCACCTACATCATGGGCGCCGTGGTGGGGGTGCGGGAGTACTGGCTGGCCATCGCGGTGACGGTGCTGGTGGTCCTGCTGGTGCACATGAAGCAGTGGCTGGAGGAGATGTCCCGCAAGATCCCCGCGGACGAGATCACCACCTTCGCCAAGTTTCTGGTCATCACGGCGGTAGTGCTGCCCATCCTGCCCAACGCCGAATACACCCGCTACCGGCTGAACCCCTACACCACCTGGATGGTGGTCGTCGCCGTGAGCGGCATCTCTTACGGCAGCTACCTGCTGCAGCTCAAGCTCAAGGAACGCAGCGGCCTGCTGGCGGCGTCGCTGCTGGGCGGCATCTATTCCAGCACCGCCACCACCGTGGTGCTGGCCAAGCACTCCCGCGGCAAGGGCCATCCCGCGCTCTACGCTGGGGGCGTCCTGGTCGCTTCCAGCGTGATGTACCTGCGGGTGACCATCCTGTTGCTCTTGTTCAACCGGGCCCTCTTCAACCGGCTGGCGTTGCTGTTCACCGTTCTCGGCGTCCTGGGCGTGGCCGGCGGCTCGGTCTGGGTCCTGCTGGGCCAGCGGAGGCTGGAGGCCGGTAAGGAACGCGAGGCGGCCAGCAACAAGAATCCGCTGCAGATCTCCACCGCCTTCATCTTCGCCACGCTCTTCGTCGGGATCCTGATGGCCACCCGGGCGGCCTTCGAGTGGTTCGGCACGGCCGGCGTGTACGTCCTGGCCGGCATCATGGGCCTGGTGGACGTGGATCCCTTCATCCTCGGCCTCACCCAGACCTCGCCCGCCAACGACCTGGTGTCCGCGGCGGCGGTGGCCATCGTCGTCGCTACGGCCAGCAACAACCTGGCCAAGGCCGGCTACGCCGCATTCTTCGGCGGCACGTCGCTGGGGCGCTACTCCGCCATCGCCCTCGCCGCCATGTCATGCCTCAGCCTGCTGGCGCTGGGGGTGCTGTGATCCTTCTTCGTGCTGGTGCGTGTGCTCGTAATCGACGGATGACCGGTGACGGACGACCGGTGACCGATGACCGCCGATTCGACCATGGACGATGGACCATGGACGATGGACCATGGACCAAGGAATCCCGACTCCCTCCATCGATCGTACTCGTCGATCGTAATCGTGCTCGTAATCGTAATCGGACCAAACAATTACACGTAGAGGCGTAGAGTCCGCAGAGCAGAGCCATCTGGCAGATGTTCCATCTTCTCTCTGCGAACTTTGCGTCTCTGCGTGTAAATGACTGGAGGGATTACGAGCACGATTACGATCGACGAGTACGATCGGCACGATTCTTCTTTCGAGTAAGCACGAGAAGGATCGGCACAGATCTATTTTCGAGTAACTACGAGCGGGAGTGATCCCCGTCACAGAAAAAGTGTGATTTCCGTCACTTTTTTTCAGACAATCTCCATTTTCCGATACTAAATATGTGAGCTTCCAAAATCTTTGGGTAAGAGGTTGCGCTCCATGAAGAACTCCTTCCGTTGGGTGTTGGGGATTGGGGTGATGCTTTGCCTTTCCTGCCTGGCCTTCACTGCCGGCCGGCCTGTGGTCGCTCCGACCGTCGTCGAAGTCGGCCCCGAGCGGTTCGAGGGCGGGATCCCGATCGAGCAGGCCCGCTTCGAGATGCAGGACAAGTTCGACTGGCTGTATTCCGAGCAGGTCCCGCTGTGGGACGATGCGATCCTGCGGATCCAGGTCACGGACGAGGACCTGATCGCCATCCAGGACTACCGTTGCGAAACCTGCGGCGACGATCCGTACGCCTCTTCGAAGATGCGCGTGGGCGTGGTCAAGGCTGCGGGGATCGACGTGGACTTCTCGCAGTGGAACCCAGGCCTCGACCGCCGGCTCCCCCACGCCTTCGCCCACGGCATGATCCAGGGCACCCGGGACGGCGGCTTCGTGTGGACCATCGCGGCAGAGTCGGCCAACGCCTCCGGCCTCCGGCTGCACCTGAGCGGCTTCAACCTGCCGGAGAACGCCGAGCTTTACATCTACAACGACACTGACGAGGCCTTCGGGCCGTACACCGGCGCCGGCCCCAACGACGACGGAGAATTCTGGACCAACACCGTGTTCGGCCCCTGGGCCTACCTGCAGATCCGCTACCACGGCCGTCCGGCCACCCGCGACCTGCAGTCCTTCCGGTTCCGGATCGCGGACGTGGCCCACCTGGGCCCGAATTTCCTGGTGGGCATCCTGGGCGGCGCGCAGCCCTCGCTGGACAAGGTCTGCGACTTCAACGCCACCTGTGTGAAGGACCTGGGCTGCGACGGCGGCAACTGGAGTGCGGCGAACACCGTCAAGTACGGCATCGGCCACATGCTGTTCGTGTCCGGCGCCTACTACTACATCTGCTCCGGCGGCCTGCTCAACGACTCCGACTCGAGCACGCAGATCCCCTATTTCCTGACCGCCAACCACTGCATCAGCAAATCCACCGAGGCCAGCAGCCTGGAGGTCTACTTCCAGTTCTGGACGGCCAACTGCTCGGACGGCTGCTACGAGCCGTACAACGGCGTCAAGCCGCGCACCCTCGGCTCCACCATCGTGAAGACCAACAGCACCGGTGACTACACCCTGCTGAAGCTCAGCCAGGCTCCGCCGTCCGGCAGCGTTTTCCTGGGCTGGTCCACCACGGCCGTGGCCACCACCAACGGCGTGAACCTGTACCGCCTCAGCCATCCGCAGGGCGCCCCCATGGCCATCTCGTTCCAGACCGTCAACACCAGCGCCGGCACCTGCCGCAGCTGGCCGCGCGGCAGCTGGATCTACAGCCGCGACACCTACGGAGCGACCGAGGGCGGCAGCTCCGGTTCCCCGGTGTGCCTGTCGGACGGCAAGGTGGTCGGCCAGCTGTCCGGCGCCTGCGGCACCAACCTGAACGACGTGTGCGACTCCACGCGCAACGCCACCGTGGACGGCGCCTTCGCCTCGTACTACACCGAAGTGCAGCCCTACCTGGGTGGCGGCGGCAGTGGCTGCGTGATGCACGTGGCCAGCACGGTGCTGAGCACCACCAAGAAAGGCACCAAGTACACGGCGGTTGCGACCGTGACGATCAAGGACGCCAACAACCAGCCGGTGTCCGGGGCGACCGTGACCGGCACCTTCAGCGGTTACTGGACCGGCACCTACTCCGCCGTGACCAACACCAGCGGCGTGGCCACCGTCAAGTCCGCCGCCAAGAGCGGGACGGGCACGTTCAACTTCACCGTCACCAGCGTGGTCAAGAGCGGCTGCACGTTCTAAACTCCGGGCAGCCGGTTGAACTGCCCGATTCGCTGATCTGTTGAAGACCGATTCAACAGCTGATTCGAGAAAACATCCCATGGCGGGGCCTTCGCCCCGCCGCTTTTTTTCCCAAACGGCTTGCCCGGCTGGCGTTCGGCGTTACAATAGCAACACTTCGTGTCCTTTGTACGACTATCTCTGGATTTCTGGAAATTCTGACACGATTGTGATTTTAATTGTCATTCAACCATTTGAAAAAAAAGTAGTTAAAGACTTGAAAAGAACAATGATTTTCCATGGCTGTAATTGGATTCCTGGCCTTTCGTGTGTTTCGTGTATTTCGTGGTCGACTGCGGATCGGGCCCGTTTGTGTGGTTCGTGTGGTTCGTGGCTACTGATCGTTGGGTTGCGGGCCTGACCCGCGCTAAGCCTTTGTGGTGAATTCTCTTGCCGGAGGTGGGGATGGGCCTGATTCCGCGCGCGTGGCTACGTCATGTCCAGGGCCGCGGGCACTTCGAGTGGGAGGCGGACGAGCGCCTCGCGGAGTGCCTCGAGCACAACTCGCCATTCCCGGACGACCTCGCCCGGGGCGAGGCGCGCCTGCTGCTCCTCCGCCTGGCGGGCAACGGGCTCCTGAGCTTGGGAAGCCCGGCGGGAACGCTGTACTTTCCCGCCTCCGGAGAGCTGGCCGGCTTCGTCGACCTGGTCTGGCCGGGCGAGGAGAGCGACCTCCTCGGTCAGGCCGGCTGGGAGGAGCCCCTGGCTCCCGGGCAGGTCGCGCTGGTCCTGGCGCTCCAGGGGGAAGCCGAAAGCGGGACGACCGTCCGGCCCCGGCGCGCCCGCTCCGAGGCGCGGCTAGCCGGTCGGTCCGAGCTGCTGCTGGCGCGCCGCTACCCGCGGGACCTCGGCAGCCGCGACATGCTGAAGGACCTGTTCGGCCGCCTCTGCCTGCCGGCCGGGCTCGACGGCGCCACGGAGATTGTGGACGTGGAGACCGCCCTGGCTGTTGCCTGGGACGGCTCCCTGCGCGTGGCCGCCGAGGCCTTCGGCGGCGTCAGCCTGCTGGCGGAGGTGCCGCTGCCGGTGCTGCTGGACTCGCCCGGCCTGGCCTCGCTGCAGGCGGGATTCCGGATCCGGGGGCAGGTCCGGCGGACGGGGCGGCTCCGCCTCGTCGTGTCCGGCGCGGGCGGCCCGGGCCGGGTGCGGGCGAAGCTGTCCGTGGGCCGGGCCGCTTCGGGCCGGCTGGACGTGGACGTGAGCGCCTCCGCCGCCCTGGCTCCGGCCGGCCCCCTCCCGGCGCTGGAGGAGGTCCTGGGCCGGCTGCTGGGGCTGGACGTCCCCCGGATCCTGCGGATTCTGGCCGGGTTGACCGAGGCGGCCTCGGCGGCCGACGGCGGGGAACCGCTGGCCGCCCTGGTGCTGGAGGAGATCCTGGATCCGCTCCTGCTGCAGGCCGAGGGCGCGCTCATGCCAGCCGAGGCTATCCGCCGGATCGCGTCCGCCGTGAACGCCGTGCTGTCCATGGATGAAATCCTGCGGGGCCTGGTCCTTCGCCACGCCGGCGCCCTGCCGGCGTTGCGGGAACGTTTGGGGGACTTGCTGTCGGCGACAGCGTGGGCGGATGTCTCCGGTCAGACCCTGCGCTTTCTGGCCGGCGAGGGGGTGGACGTGGTCGGGCTGCTCGACCGCCAGCAGGACCTGCGGGTGTGGCGGCGGCAGCTGGAGCGGGCGCTATCCCTGGAGATCCTGCCCACCCTGGAGCAGGTGCTGGCCCGACTGGCGGGAACGGTCCGGGCGCGGGAGATCCTGTCCCGGCTGGCCCGTTTCCGCACCCCCGAGGAACTGCGGGAGACGATGCACGCGCCGGTCCGGCGGGCGGCCGAGGCCGTACTGGGCCGGGCCCTGGACCGGGTGCCCATGGGCGAGCTGCAACGCCTGTTGCACCTCGCGGCGACCGCCCAGGAAGCCTTCGAGTCCGTGGGCCGCGCGTTCGACGCGGCGGTGGAAGGCGCATTGGGGCGGGAGTGGCAGGCCGGGGCCAGCCTCGCGGCCTTGCGGGAAGACGAGGCGGAGACCGTCCTGGAGGCCGAGTACGACCTGGCCGAGACCATCGGGCGGCGGGCGTTCCGCGCCCTCGCGGACGGGGACGCGGCCCCGTCCCTCGCCGCGGCCGCCGGGAAGGGGGTGAGCGCGGCCGGCGGCCGGTTCACCCGCCGCCTGCAACGCCGCGTTCAGGTGGAGCTGCAGCTCGGCCCGCTCCACTGGACTTCCCTGGAGAACCTCATCGCCAACCGCCGGCTGGACGTCCGCTCGGAGGGGCAGGGCTGGGCGCACGCGCTCACCCTCGAGGCCAGGGCGGAAAAACGCCGCGCCGGCCCCGCCTCCGGCTACCGGCAGAGCGAGTTCACCCTGCGGGCGTCGGCGCAGGCCCTGCTGCCGTCCGTGTCGACGGAACCGGCCTTCCCCGCGGCCGTGCTCAGGGCGTCCTACCGGCTCAACGCCGAAGATCCGGTGACCCGTCCCGCCGAGCTGGCCGCCCTCCTGGAACCCGCGCTGGAGATGGGGCTGTTGCCCGGGGTGACGGCGGCAGGGCTGGCCGGGGAACTGCTGGAGGAGGCGGGCGCGGGCCCGTCGGTGCGCTGCATCTGGCACGTGCAGGTGCCTCCGGCCGCCTTCCGGACGGTCCTGGAGAGGGATCGCCCAGGCGCTCGGGTGGAGGAGGCGATCCTGGAGATCTGTCGCTGGAACTACCTCCGCCAGGGCCCGCCCGGCAGCTGGCTGCGGGTGCTCGGCGGGGCCCTGGAGGCAACGGAGAACCGGCAGCTTTTCCTGTGCCGCGGCCGCCTGGCCGGCGCCCCGTGCGTGGCCTGCCTGGGGCCGGCCCAGGGCCGGGCGTCGGTCCGCCGCGTCCCCCTCGGGCCGGTGGACCGGCAGCGCCTGGAGGCGATCTACCGCGTCGCCCGCAGCGGCGGCGAGGTGTTCGAGCGGATGTCCGCCCAGGTCCGGTCCGGCGTGGTGGAGCTGGCCGAAATCGAGCGGTTCGCCGCGGATGTGGCGGGGCTGCACAACCGGCTGGCCCGCTGGGGACTGCGCCTGGACACCCTGCCCCACGTGCTGTTCCGCGCCGCCGGCGGTCCTGGCGGACCGGCGGCCGGTGGGGCGGCGCTGGAGGTCGAGATCCGGCCGAAACGGGGCGAGCCGAGCCGGCGGTACTTCAAGTCGCCTTCATGATCGGGGCGAGGCAGGCTCCGGAAATCCAATCTGAACGCTGAACGTCGAACGTTGAACTTTGAACGTTGAACGGGGAAGCAGAAAGGTTCGATCCTGCCGGTTCCCCGTTCAGAGTTCGGCGTTCGACGTTCAGCGTTCAGATCGCTCTGCCGGCTTCCGCCTATTTCCTCTTGTTCTGCACGTGGATTCCACCGTCGCTGACAACCACCACGTGGCCCTGGCAGGCGGCATAGACCACGGCCCCGACGATAATGCCGGCGATGATGAGGCCGCTGGTGATCTTCCCCTCGCGGGTCTCGAACCAGGAGACGTGCGGTTCGGACTGGGTTTTAGCCGGCTTGGCGGGGGCGGTCGGGGTCGTCTCGGGATTCTGGCCGCCGTCCTGCGCCAGGGTGCGGAAGGAGACGGGCGGCGGAGCGGCCCAGACGGAAAATGGGGAATCGGCCGGGGAGGATGCGGCGGGAGCGACGCCATCGCCGAAGTAGAACCGGATCGGCGACGACGGGGCGGTAGAGGGATTCAAGCCGCTCGCGGGTGCGCCCGCGGGAGTGGGGGATGGGGCCGTCGAGGCCGTCTGCGCCAAGGGGAACAGGCCCGTCAGGAGGATCATCAGACCGGTCACAAGCCGGGTCGAAAGCGCATGTTTCATGGCGATTCTCCTTGCGCCAATTATACCAAACCGGCCCATCCCCTCGCCTGCGCCGCCGGATAGCCCGCCGGCCAGTCCGGGCTTTCCATAGTAAAAATGTCTTTGTGCCCTTCGTGCCTTTGTGGTGAGTCTTTAACGCAGCCCGAAGCGCCTCATCCGCTCCAGCAGCGACTGGCGGGTGATGCCCAGCATGCCGGCGGCGCGGGTGCGGTTGTCACCGCAGCGGGCCAGCGCCTCGGCGATGAGCCGCTTCTCGTACTCATCCACCCGCCGCTTCAACTCGATGGCGGCGCCCGCCGGCTCCTCCGCCGGCGCGCCCTCGCCGGGCGGCGGGACGGGTTCGGAACCCGACGCCTCCACCTCCCGCAGGATGTACGGCGAGATCTGCGCCGCCGGGATCCGGGCGCCCTCCTCGCTCAGCAGGGCCAGGCGCTCCAGCTCGTTCTCCAGCTGACGGACGTTGCCGGGCCAGGAGTACACCGCCAAGACCGCCAGGGCCTCGTCCGACAGCGAGGGCGGCCGCCGGTTCGATTTCGCGGCGGCCCGTTCCAGGAGGGACAGGACCAGCGGCGGGATGTCCTCGCGGCGCTCCCGCAGGGGCGGGATGCGGAGGCTGATGACGTTGAGCCGGAAGTACAGGTCCTCGCGGAAACGGCCCTCCCGCACCTCGGCGGCGAGATCGCGGTTGGTGGAGGCGATCACCCGGACGTCCACGCGGGCGGGCCTCTCCGCCCCCACCGGCCAGATCTCGCGGTCCTGCAGCGCGCGGAGGAACTTGACCTGCAGGTCCGGCGGCGCCTCGCCCACCTCGTCCAGGAACAGCGTCCCGCCGTCGGCGATCTGGAAGTAACCTTTCTTGTGCGCGGCGGCGCCGGAGAACGCACCCTTGCGGTAGCCGAAGAACTCGCTCTCGGCCAGCTCCCGAGGGATGGCGCCGCAGTTGACGGCCACGAAGACGCCCCGCTGGCGGGTGCTGTGGCGGTGGAGGAAGCGGGCCAGCAGCTCCTTGCCGGTTCCCGTCTCGCCGGTGATCAGCACCGTGGCGTCGGTGGCGGCCACGCGGCGGGCGGACTCGAGGACGCCGTTCATGGCGCCGCTCCGGGAGACGATGCTCTCCGCGTTCACGAAGCGGCGGACGTCGTCCCGCAGGACGAGGTTTTCGTCGCGCAGTCGCTCGTTGGCCCGGCGCAGCTCTTCCGCCAGGCGGCGGTTCTCCAGCTCGAGGTCGCGCCGCTCCAGCGCCTGCTGGACGACGATGCGCACCTCCGCCGGGTCCCACGGCTTGGTGATGTAACGGTAGACGTGGCCCTCGTTGATGGCGCCGATGAGATCCTCCACCTCGGTGTAGCCGGTCAGGATGATGCGCATGACGTCCGGCTTGACCTTGAGGATCTTCTTGAGCAGGTCGATGCCGGTCATGCGGGGCATCTTCTGGTCGGTGATGATCAGGTCCACCGGCTCGCGGCAGGCGACGTCGTAGGCCTCCTCGCCGGAGCGGGCCTCCAGCACCCGGTAGAGGTCGACGAAGGTCCGCTTCAGCTTCTGCAGGTTGGCCGGCTCGTCGTCGACCACGAGGATGGTGGGGCGGGAGGCGCCGTTCACGGCTCACCTCCGGGCGGGACGGGCGGCTCGATGGGCAGCTCCACGCGGAAGACGGCGCCCCCGCCGGGCCGGTTGGCGGCGCGGATCTTGCCCTGGTGCTGCTCCACGATGGAGTAGCTGATGGACAGCCCCAGGCCGGTGCTCTTGCCCACCTCCTTGGTGGTGAAGAACGGCTCGAAGATCTTCGGCAGGTGGGCCGGCGGGATGCCGCAGCCGGTGTCCTCCACCTCCACGGTGACGTGCCGGTTGGAGCGCCGGGTGCGCACCCAGATGTCGCCCTCCTCGCCGATGGCCTCGATGGCGTTGGTCAGGAGGTTGAGGAAGACTTGCTCCATCTTGCCCAGCTGCACCTGCACCGTCGGGATGTCGCCGTAGTCGCGGTGGATGCGGATATGGTTCTTGTACTGGTTCCGCAGCAGGTTCAGGCACATGTCCAGCACCTTGCGCAGGTCCACCGCCTCCCAGGAGCCGGAGGGCGCCCGCGAGAAGGCGCGCAGGTCCTCGACGATGGCCTTGATGCGGGCGGCGCCCTCGTGGATGTTGGCGGCCAGGCTGCCCAGGTCCTCCAGGACGAAGTCGAGGTTCTGCTCCCCGCGGAGGCGGTGCAGTTCCTCCAACCGTTCGGGGGGACCGGCCTGGGCCTTCTCCGCGGCCTCGAGGTAGAGCCGGATCCGGCCGATGTAGTCCGTCAGGAACTCGGTGTTGCCGTAGATGAAGTTGAGGGGGTTCTTGATCTCGTGGGCGATCCCGGCCACGAGCCGGCCGAGGGAGGCCATCTTCTCGGACTGGACCAGGTGCTCCTGGGCCTCGCGCAGGTCGTCGAGCGCCTGGCGCAGCTCGCGGTTGCTGGCTTCCAGGGCCTCTGTGCGCTGGGACACCTTGGCTTCCAGGCCGCGGTTGACCTGCTCGAGGTCCCGCTGCCGCTCCTCGACGGTGGCGGCCATGGTGTTGAACGCCTCGGCCAGGCCGCTGATCTCGTCGCTGCCGCGGGTTTCCACGCGTCCGCTGTAGTTGCCGCGGGCGATGTCGCGCGCCGACGCCGTCAGCCCCTGCAGTGGGCGGATGAGGTTGCGGCTCAGCAGCCAGGCGCCGGCCAGGATCAGGATGCCCGCGCCAGCGATGATCAGGGCGAAGACGTAACGCAGCCGGTCCACCGGGCGGAAGATGTCCTGGTCGTCGAGGGAGACCAGCACCTTCCAGCCGAAATCCGGCTGGCCGACGCGGCTCACTCCGCCGTAGCGGAGCTTCCCGTTCATCCGGTACTCGATGGTGCTGCGGCCCGCCCGCAGCGCCTCGTACAGGCTGGCGAAGCCCGGCGTTTTCGCCAGGGCCACGTCCAGCTGGTCCTGGACGGCGCCGGGCTCCCGGTTCCGGCGGACCGGCGAGGCCAGGATGGTGCCGCCGGTCTTGTCCACCATCAGCGCGCTGCCGGAGGGCAGGCGGTACTTCTGGAAGTCCGCCTGGACCAGGTCCAGCGTGGCCTGGACGTATTCCCAGTTCATGATGCTGAGCCAGACGCCCGCCGTCGCGCCGGTGCGGTGGTCGACGACCGGCTCGGCGAAGATCAGGTGGTAGGAGCGGCTGCTGTCGTCGTCCTCGAAGTAGTACAGCTCGTTCACGAGCCGGCTGCGGTAGAAGTCGTGGACCGTGGTGCCGCCCTGTCGGCTGCGCTCCCAGCAGGCGGCCTCCTCGGGGAACCCGCGGATGTCGGCCAGCAGGACGCCGTTCAGGAGGCGGGCGTCGAACCAGTCGCCGAACCGGTTGGCGCTGTTGACCGCCCGGATCCGCCCGTCGTCGTCCACCAGGACCATGAGGTCGTACACTTCCTGGATCTGGACGTATTCGTTGAGGATGTCCATGACGGCGGCGGGCGGGGTGGTGGCCGGCTGGAGCAGGAACTCCTCTATGACGGCGTTGGAGGCCATGGCCAGGCCCTCCTCGCGGCGCTCGGTCAGGAACAGGTCCAGCTTGTCGGCGGTCTGCTGGCTGAGGTGGTTGAGGTAGATCTCCACCCGGTCGGCGACGATCAGGCGGCGGGCGCTGGTGTAGAACAGGTGGGACACCACCACCAGCGGCAGCAGACCGACCACTACCAGCAGGAGGAGGATCTTGCCGCGCATGCCCCGCCACAGTTTCACCGGCGCCACCTCGCGGGTCGGAAGTTGAACCCTGGCGTAAAGATACTGGAGCGGCGGGCAAAGTTCAATCCCAAACGGTTGTGCGGCCCCGCGGGCGGTGGTACAATGCCCCTCCCCCCGGCGCCCGGCCACGTCCGGGACCGGCGGGGAGCGGGGCAGCCCTTGGGAATCGTCCGGCCCCGCCGGGTCATCCAACCGGGCGGAGGACGGACCGATGATCACCGTCTTGGAAACCGCCGGGCTGGTCGCGCTGCTGCTGGGGGCCTTGTACTGGGTCATCCGGCTGCAGAGCCGGCCGGCCTGCCAGCCGGGCAAGGGATCGTGCGGCTGCTCCGGCTGCCCGCTGCAGTCGCAGTGCGGCCTGATCGACATCGAGCCCGGCGGCGCGGATCCGGCGGAAAAGGAGTCCCATGATCCGTCTCTCCCTGCGCACCGGCGCCCGGACGGAGCTCGTTGATATCACCGGGCGGCTCCAGGACGCCGTCCGCCAGAATGGCTGGCGAGACGGCCTGCTCCACGTCTTCAGCCCTCACACCACCGCCGGCGTGACCATCAACGAGGGCGCCGACCCGTCGGTCCGGCGCGACATCCTGGCGACCCTGGCCCGGCTGGTCCCCCACCGCGGCGATTACCAGCACGCCGAGGGCAACTCCGACGCCCACGTCAAGGCGTCGATCACCGGCTCCGGCGCGTGGGTGCCGGTGGAGGGCGGCTCGCTGGCCCTGGGGACCTGGCAGGCGGTCTACTTCGCCGAGTTCGACGGCCCGCGCACCCGCTCGGTCTGGCTCCAGTTCGTCCCCGCGGGGACAGACCATGGACGATAGACGATAGACCATGGACGATGGACGAAGGATTATGGACGAGGAAAATATTTTTGTCTGTGGCCTATCGTCTATCGTCTATGGTCCATCGTCCTTATCGCCGGGGCACCAATTGGAATCAATCAACATCATTTTTGAAAGGATAATTCAATGAGTTTCGATCCCAGCAGCGGCATCCAGGACTTCCTGGCCTTCGGCGAGTTCGGCGACGTCAACCCGTCCATCACCGACTCGTCCACCTACACCTTCATGAGCCCCGACAAGATGAAGGAGCTTTTCGAGAACGAGATCGAGGGCTGCTTCCTCTATTCCCGGCACTGGAACCCCATCAACCGGTACCTGGCCAAGGCCCTGGCGTCCATGGAAGGCAGCGAGGCCGCCCAGGTGACCGCCTCAGGCATGTCGGCCATCAGCTGCGTCATCCTGCAGCTGTGCGGCCAGGGGGACGAGGTGGTCTCCAGCCGCACCATCTACGGCGGCTCCTACGCCCTGTTCAAGAACTTCCTGCCCCGCTTCGGCATCACTACCCGCTTTGTCGACACGACCAACGTCGAGGCCGTCCGGGCCGCCATGACCGCCAAGACGCGGGTGATCTACACCGAGACCGTGAACAACCCGCTGCTGCAGGTGGCCGACGTCCCGGCCCTGGCGGCGCTGGCCGACGAGCGCGGGGCGAAGCTGGTGGTGGACAACACCTTCAGCCCCATGATCGTGTCGCCGGTCCGGCTGGGCGCCCACGTGGTGGTCCACTCCATGACCAAGTTCATCAACGGCACCAGCGACTGCGTGGCCGGCTGCATCTGCGCGGGGCAGGAGTTCGTCAACGCCCTCACCGCCATCAACGACGGCGCCACCATGCTGCTGGGCCCGGTGCTGGACTCCACCCGCGCCGCCAGCATCCTGAAGAACCTGCACTCCCTGCACATCCGGATGCAGCAGCACAGCCGCAACGCCCAGTACGTCGCCGAGGGGCTGCAGAAGCTGGGCATCAAGGTGCACTATCCCGGCCTAACCGCCCATCCGCAGCACGAGCTGATGAAGCGGCTCATGAATCCCGGTTTCGGCTTCGGCGGGATGCTGGTGCTGGACGCCGGCGACCCGGCCAAGGCCGAGCAGTTGATGACCTTGATGCAGCAGGAACTGGTGGGCTACCTGGCGGTGAGCCTGGGGTACTTCAAGACGCTGTTCTCGGCGCCGGGCTCCAGCACCTCGTCGGAGATCCCCGAGGAGGAGCAGGCGCGGATGGGCCTGACCAAGTCGCTGGTCCGGATGAGCATCGGCCTGGACAACGACATCGCGCGGTCTTTCGGGCGCATCGAGAAGTGCCTCCGCCACCTGGACCTCATTTAACCGCAAAGGCGCAAAGTACGCAAAGGTCAATCTGAACGCTGAACGTTGAACTTCGAACGCTGAACGCCGAACGGGAAACCGCAACCTGAAAGAGGATCATCAGATTCCTGTTTGGATTTCGTTCAAAGTTCAGCGTTCGACGTTCTGCGTTCGAAGTTCAGATTGTTGGCTGGATTGGCTTTGTATCCTTTGCGCCTTTGCGGTTCAATTCTCAGCGGGGGAGGGGGCCGGGCGCAGGAACTTCTTCGCCGCCAGCGCCACCACGCCCAATCCGAGCCCCATCATCAGCACGTCGGTCGCCACCAGAATCCAGTTGCCGGCCCGCACGTAGTTGCGCAACAGGATCCCCAGCGATGCCATGGTCGTCGCGATCATGAACACCGCCGGCACCAGGGCGAAGGAGTACCGCCGCCGCCGCAGCAGCAGCCAGCCCGAGACCGCCAGCAGGCCGAGCGCCGCCAGAAGCTGGTTGGCGGTGCCGAAGATAGGCCAGAGTGCGTTGAAGGCGTTGGTCCAGGCCAGCAGCAGCATCAGGACCACCGACAGCCCGGAGTTGAACCAGTAGTGCCGGAGAAGGGCGGGCGGATTCCGGAACAGGATGGTCCACAGCTCTTCGAAGAGATAGCGGTTCAGTCGGACGGCGGCGTCCAGGGTGGTGACCACGAAGCCCTCCACCAGCAGGATGCCGAAGACCGTGCCGAGGGCCGTCGGAATGCCCAGCCCGAGGTGGAAGAGCCGCCCCGCCGCCAGCGAGAATCCCAGGATCGGATTGGAGTGGCTCCCCGAGGAAACCGCCGGCCACACGATGGACTTGTAGTCGACGAACGACAGGCCCACGCCCAGCGCGATCAGGACGCAGACCGAGAGGGCCGACTCCAGCAGCATAGCGTTGAATCCCACCTTGCGGGCGTCGGTCTCCCTGGCGAGCTGCTTGCCGGTGGTGCCGCCGGCCACCAGGGAGTGGAAGCCGGAGATCGCCCCGCAGGCGATGGTGATGAACATCATGGGCCAGATCAGGCCCAGGTGGGTCACCCCCTCGCCGAGGTTAAAGGAGGGCGCGGAGATCGGCAGCCCCTTCAGGCCCACGCTCAGGATCGACACCAGCATGAGCACGATCCCGCCGTAGAGGATCTGGACGTTGATGAAGTCCCGCGGCTGGAGGATCAGCCAGACCGGCGTGCCCGAGGCGAACAGGACATAGATCGCGATCAGGATCATCCAGAGGCCCGGAGCCAGGGTGACCGGGAAGGCGATGCCCAGCAGGACCGAGCCGACGCAGATGGCCGAGGCCAGCCCGTAGGCCGGCAAGGTGGGCAGGCCCTTCCGGTAGATCAGCCAGCCCAGCAGCGGCGAGCAGAGCGTGATCACAATGACCGACATGGAGGCGATGCCGCCGATCCGGCCCATGACCACGCCGTCCACGGTGACGGTCTTGAGGAAGGTGTGGCCCTCGCTGACGCCGATCTTGCTCAGCGGCCACAGCGAGGTCAGGGAGATGGAGGTGGCGCTGAGGAACGACGAGGTCACCAGCACGATCATGACGATGGTGAAAGCGATGAACAGGTTGAAGCCGGCGGCGCCCAGGGTCTTGCGGGCCACTTCGGCGATGGACTTGCCGCCCTCGCGCATGGAGACGAAGAGTGCGGTGAAGTCGTGCACGGCGCCGATGAAGATCGCACCCAGCACCACCCAGAGCCAGGCCGGCACGAAGCCGTAGAGGATGGCCATGGTCGGGCCGATGATGGGGCCGGCGCCGGCGATGGCGGAGAAGTGGTGGGCGAACACCACGGACCGGCGCGTCGGCACGTAGTCCCGGCCGTCGTTGACGGTCACGGCCGGCGTCGGGTGGGCCTCGTCCTCCCCCAGGGAGCGGGCGAGGAAGGCGCCGTAGAAGCGCGAGGCCAGCCCGTAGGCCAGGACCGCCAGGAAGAGGAAAACCAGCACGTTCATCCGCAGGCTCCTTGCCGCCGGATACTGCTGGGGCGAAATCTCGTGTCCGGCAACCCGCCATTATCGCAGACACCAGACCCGCCCGACAACCCGATCCTTGCAATTCTGATCCGCGTCCATCCGCGCGAATCCGTGTCCGTTTGGATCCAGTCCGGGAACCGGTCGACGATGGCTCCCCTTCGGCTCCCTTTCTTGTGTTTCGTGTATTTCGTGGTTCTATTCGACCGCCGCCCGCAGCGCCGCCCGCGCCAGCAGCCGCGTCGAGTCGAGGGTGGGCAGGGGGCAGTCGTCCGGGTCCACCAGCAGCGGGATCTCGGTGCAGCCCAGCACCGCGGCGTCGCAGCCCAGGCCCTTCAGGTGCTGAAACACCCCGTTGAAGTAGAGTCGCGATTCTTCCCGGAAGATCCCGTTCACCAACTCCTGAAAGATGATCCGATCGACCGCCTCCCGTTCCGCCTCGTCCGGGATCCGGCAGCCGATGCCGAGCCGCCCGAGGGCGTCCGGGTAGACCGGGCCGGTCATCAGGTACTTGGTACCCGTGATCGCCAGGGTCCGGAACCCCCGGGACCGGGCCTCGGCGCCCACCGCCTCGGCGATGTGGAGCCAGGGGATGGGGGACTCCCGGACGACCCGGTCGAATGCCTGGTGGATGGTGTTGTCCGGGCAGATGGCCAGCTCCGCTCCGATGGCCGCCAGCTTCCGGGCCGACGACAGCATCAGCTCCGCCACCCCGTCCCAGTCCCCCGCGCGGATGGGCACCATGTACTCCCCCAGCGGGTGGGTGTGCAGGGACACCTCGGGGTGCATGTGCTCCCCCATGAGGGCGGGCGCCTCCGCGCAGAGCGTCCGGTAGCACAGCGCCGCGCCTTCCGCGCTGCACGCCACGATGCCGATGTGCCTGGCCATATCTCCCTCCCGGTCGGGGTGTGGTGCGCCCCATCATATCACTGTTGCCTTCTGACTCCGTCCCGATGTTTCGAATGAAGGAGTATTGGGTTTGACGGATTCATCGGCCTGGTGTGGCGGGATGCCTGACTGGAGTCTTCGAAGGCCGCCCGATCCCCGGAACGAATCTTGGGGGAACTACCGGAAATCTAAGCAAACGCTTTATCAGTCCATCAAGGGAGGGACCATGCAGCTGGGAGCCTTTTCAGTCAGCTTGGCGGTCAAGGACATCGAGGCATCGAGAGCCTTTTACGAAAAGCTGGGGTTTGCTGTTTTTGCCGGCGATGCGGCGCAGAACTGGTTGATCCTCAAGAACGGGGACCACGTGATCGGGCTGTTCCAGGGGATGTTCGACCGGAACATCCTCACCTTCAACCCGGGCTGGGACCAGAACGCCCAGCCGATCGAGCAATTCACCGACGTCCGTGAACTGCAGCGCCGGATGAAAAAGAGCGGCGTCCCGTTGATGACGGAAGCGGACGAAAACTCGAGCGGCCCGGCCAGCTTCATGATGGCCGATCCGGACGGTAACCCGATCCTGATCGACCAGCACGTGTAGGCAGCCCCGTGGTCCGGGTCGGTCCGCCCCGGATCCCAAGCGTTCATCCACTGGTTCCCGGTCCGGCGGATCAGGACTCCGGTTCGGACGTCGCCGCCGCCGGCGGCGACTGACGCAGGTCATCGAAGCCACTCCGAATGGGAAGGTTTGGACACACTCTGCCAGGGAGCTCGACCCCTCAATCCCGATGGCAGTCCGCCCCGGCGGGACGGACGTCCGGTATGACCGGAACAACCTTCCGGCCGGCTGCGTATACTCCACAACATCATCCCGGAGTCCATCATGCGAATTCGCGCGCTCATCCTGATCTTGTCGCTGGGGCTGCTGGCCGGCGGGGCCGCGGCGGCCGGGGCGCCCGGCGGATTTCAGACCGGCCAGATCACGGAGCGGGTCGTGGCCGGCAGCGACACCACCCAGAGCTACGCCCTCTACCTGCCTTCCGGCTACACCCCGGAGCGGAAGTGGCCGCTGCTCCTCTGCTTCGATCCCGGCGCCCGGGGGCGGGTGCCGGTGGAGCTGTTCCGGCCGGCCGCCGAGAAGTACGGCTGGATCGTGGCCGGCTCCAATAACTCCGAGAACGGCCCCTGGGACCGGATCGAGGCGGCCATCGCGGCCATGTGGGGCGACACCCGCACCCGGTTCGCCGTGGACGAGCGCCGGATCTACACCACCGGCTTCTCCGGCGGTTCCCGCGTGTCGCTGGAGGTGGCCCTCCGCTACCCGGAAAACGTGGCCGGCGTGATCGTCTGCTGCGGCGGGATGCCCGAGGGGCGGACGCTGCCGGAGCCGGTGCCGTTCGCCGCCTTCCTCGCCGCGGGGCGGAAGGATTTCAACTACCTGGAGATCCGGCTCCTGGACGAGATCCTGGCCCGGCGGCAGGCCGCCCACCGGCTGGCCCTGTTCGAGGGGGCGCACGAGTGGCCGCCCGCCGACGTGGCCGCCGAGGCGCTCGGCTGGTTCGAGGTGCTGGCCATGGGCCGGGGCCTGCGGGAAAAGGATCCGGCGCTGGCCGGGGCCCTGCTGGCCGAAAGCCTCGGGCGGGCGAAGGACCTGGCCGCCAACGGCCGCCTGCCGGAGGCCATCGGCCTCCTGGACGGCCTGGTGCGGGACTTCCAGGGGCTGGCCGACACCGCCGCCGCCGCCGCGGAGTTGGCCGAGCTCCGGAAAGCGCCGGCGCTCAAGGACCTCGAGAAGGCCGACCAGAAGCGCCGGAAGATCGAGATGGAATACCAGACCAAGGGCAGCCGGATCTGGAAGCGGCTCCAGGACACCCGGGAGGAGGTCCCGGACGTGGCCAAGGCGGTCAAGGAGTTCAAGGTCGCCGAGCTGCTGGACACCGCCCGCAGGCTCAAGGGCACGGAGGACGGCTACCTGGCCGCGCGGCAGATCAACTGGGTGCTGATCGAGGCCTACTTCGAGGCGCCGGTGTGGCGCCAGCACAAGGACCTCGAACGCGAACTCTTCTGCCGCCGCCTGATGGTGGCCATCCTGCCGGACCGGCCGGAGGCCCACTACAACCTGGCGGCGACGCTGGCGATGTCCGGCGAAGTCGGCGAGGCGTTCACGGAGCTGCGCGCGGCGGTGGACAAGGGCTTCGCGGACGCGACCCAGCTGGAGGCCGACCCCGACTTCGCTGCCCTCCGCCCCAATCCCGCCTTCCAGTCTCTCCTCGCTTCCCTGAAGCAGAAAAAACCAAATCCATAACCGCAAAGGCGCGAAGGGCGCAAAGCAATCTGCAACCTGAACATCGAACGTCGAACACCAAACTCTGAACGTTGAACGAAATCCCGTTGTGTCTTTGAAAGCGAGGTTCCCGTTCGTCGTTCAGCGTTCAGTGTTCAAAGTTCAACGTTTGGCGTTCAGATTTCTTTGCGCCCTTTGCGCCTTTGCGGTGAATCTCGGTTTTTCAGCGGAGAAGCCAGAAGTAGCCGAGGCCGGCGGCGGTGAGGACGACGGTCAGGGGCAGGCCGACCTTGAGGTACTCGACGAAGCGGACTTCCACGCCGTCGCGCTTGGCCAGCTCGGCCACGATCAGGTTGGCGATGGAGCCCACCAGCGTCAGGTTGCCGGCGATGGTGCTAAACACCGCCAGGCCGGTCCACCAGAGGTCGGAGGCGGCGCCGGCGCCGGGGATGAAGTAGCGGAGCAGCAACACCGCCGGGACGTTGCTGAAAACGTTGGACAGGGCCACCGTCCAGAGGGAGAAGAGGCGGAAGTCCTGGAAGGCGGCCGGGCCGATGGCCTGCACCAGCCGGTCCATCAGTCCGCTGTGCTCGACGCCGCCGATGACCACGAACAGCCCGACGAACACCACCAGCAGGTTGAAGTCGATGCCGGCGTAGACCTTGTTCGGCTTGATCCGGCGGGTCAGCAGCAGCCAGGCGCCGCCCACCGCCGCCACCAGCACGGGCTGGATCCCCAGCAGGAAGCCCGCCAGGATCAGCCCGGTCGCCGCCAGGCTCTTGCGCATCAGGAAGGCGTGCCGGACCCCCTCGACGGGCTCCGCCGCCGCGATCGGCCCGGCCAGGTCGCGGCGGTAGACCCAGGCCACCGCGGCGTAGTTCAGCGCCAGCCCGGCCAGGGCGAACGGGAAGGCCACGGCCAGGTAGCGGGCGAAAGGGATGCCGGACAGGCTGCCGATGAGGATGTTCTGGGGATTGCCGATGAGGGTGCCGGCGCTGCCGATGTTGGAGGCGGTGGCCACGGCGATCAGGAACGGCACCGGCGGCAGCTTGGCCCGGCGGCAGATCAGCAGGACGACGGGGGTGAAGAGCAGGCAGACGATATCGTTGATAAAGAAGGCCGACAGCAGCCCGGAGGCGAGCACCACCGCCAGCAGGAGCTGTCGCCGGGTGCGCACCCGCGCCAGCAGCGCGTTGCCCACCCGGGTGAAGAAGCCGGACAGCTTCAGGTTGGCGGTGACGATCATCATGGTGAAGAGCAGGGTCAGGGTGCGGTAGTCCACGGCTTGGGTAGCCTGGTCGAAGGTCAGCACCCCCAGGCCGATGGTGAGGGCGGCGCCGATGATGGCCGCACCGGCGCGGTCGACGCGGAAGAGGGGGCTCTTGCCCAAGGCGAAGACGATCAGGGTGGCCATCAGGATGAGGCCGGCGGTGAGCATGGGGGGAGGCGCTTGCATGGTGATATCCGTTACCCGGGGAGATTTCACCACAAAGGCGCAAAGGACACAAAGATATTTTTCGGTTTCCAAGCCCCGATTTCCGGGGGATTCCGGATGGGCGTTGACAAGCGGGTGGAATCCTCGTACGCTCCGGCAGAAGCATCTCATCCAGACGGGAGGAGCCAATGCGGGATGGCGGGCGCACCGGAGCATCGCCGGCGGGGGACGGCGGGACGGTGATCTGCGGGTTCTGCGGGGCGGCCACGCCGGTCCTGGAGCCGGCCTCCTGCGTCCACTGCGGCGGCGCCGTGCGCGTGCTGGAGCCGCTGGTGGTGGAGTGCGGCTGGTGCGGCTCCTCGAACCGCCGGGACCTGCACGCGTCCTGCGCCCACTGCGGCGGGCCCCTGCCGGCCCTGCCCACCGGCCATCCCGGCCCCCGGCCGCCGGAGCCGCCACGCGCCCTGCCGTCCGGCTACGCCAACCGCGTCCGCTACTGGAAGAACGTGGAAGTTATGATCGGGATCGTGTTCACCATCCCGTTTTTCTGGACGCTCCTCTTTCCGGCCGTCGGCATCCCGCTCTGGATCATCGGGGCGCGCCGGGCCCGCCGGCAGCTGGACGCCCTTTCGAGGGGCACGGCCACGCGCGGGCGGATCACGGAGGTCGCCGTCGACACGAACAAGTCGATCAACGAGAAGCACCCCTGGAAGATCGCCTACACCTTCGACACGCCCGACGCCACCCTGCCGGGGTCCTGCGAAGCCTGGGACCCGGTCAGCGCCCGCCGCTCCGCCGGCGACGCGCTTTGGGTGGTCTACGATCCGGCCGATCCCCGGTCCAACTCCATCTGGCCGCCGATCCGGTAAGCGAAAACCGCTCCGCATCCCCGGTCGTTCCGTGTGGCGCGGGCGGGCGGGGCGGTGGTACAATCGGCCCAGTTTCAACTCCGAGGAGGCCCTATGATCGACGAGCGCCGGATGGTGGAGCAGTTCATGGAGATGGTCCGCATCGACAGCGAGTCCGGGTACGAGGAGGCGATGCTGCAGTACCTGCAGGCCTACCTCTCCCGCGAACTGGGGGCCGACTGCCGCCGCGACGCGTACGGCAACCTGGTGGCGAAGTGGCCGGGGCGGAACTCGCAGGCGGCGCCCATCCTGCTGGCCTGCCACGCCGACACGGTCAAGCCCGGCCAGGGGATCGCGCCGGTGCTCGAGGACGGCGTGGTGCGGTCGGCCGGGGCCACCATCCTGGGCGCCGACGACAAGGCCGGAATCGCCGAGGTCATCGAGGCGATCCGCACCGCCCCGGCGCACCCGCCGCTGGAGTTCGCCGTCACGCGGCAGGAGGAAGTGGGGCTGCACGGGGTGAAGAACCTTGATTTCTCGATGCTTTCGGCCAAGCAGGGCTACCTGATGGATGGCGACGTGCTGGACACGGTGGTCATTGGCGGGCCCACCTACGTGGCCATGGACGTGGAGATCACCGGCCGCGCCGCCCACGCCGGCATGGAGCCGGAGAAGGGCATCTCCGCCATCCGGGCGGCCGCCCGCGCCATCGCCGCACTGGAACTGGGCCGCCTCGACGCGCGCACCACCGCCAACGTGGGCATCATCGCCGGCGGGATCGTCCGCAACGGCGTGCCCGAGAAAACCACTTTCGCCGCCGAGTGCCGCAGTTTGGACCACGACCAGGCGGCCGCCCTGGCGGCGCGCATGGAGGAGACCATCCGGCGCGAGGTGGCGGTGGCCGGGGCGACGGTGAAGATCGACACCCAGGTCATGTGCCGCGCAGTCGGCATCTCCGAGGACGCGCCGGTGGTGAAGGTGTGCACCGAGGCGATCCGGTCGGTGGGACTGGCGCCGAAGACGACCTACATCACCGGCTTCACCGACGCCTCCATTTACAACAACCGCGGCATCGAGACGGCGGTACTGGGGATCGGCGCGCAGAACGAGCACTCCTGCGAGGAGCGCATCGCCGTCGTGGACATGGCCACCGCCGTCCGCATCCTCCACCGGATCTTCGAGCTCACCGTTTGAAAGTTGGAACGTTAAAACGTTGCAACGTTCCAACAATCAGGAGAAAGTGACGAGGAGGATGCCGGCGAGGGCGACGGCGGAAGCGACGACCTTCCGGCGCGTGAACGGTTCCTTCAGGAAGATGGCGGCCAGGACCAGGATGTAGATCGTGCTCGACTGGTTGAGGATGGCCGCGATGCCCACCTTGGTGTACTTCATGCCGGCGATCCAGCACAGCAGGGAGAAGTAGGATCCCAATATCGCCCCGGGCAGCATGAACTTCCACATCCGGGAGGGCCGGAAGACGGCCAGGATCTCGCGCCGCCGCGGGGCCGCCGCGGCCACCGGCAGCATCACGGCCAGGCAGCCCACCTGGCGCATGGCCGTGGCCCAGAGCACCGGCGCGTGATTCAGCACGGGTTTGGCGATGACGATGCCGAGGGCCAGGGTGATCATGGACAGGACGCCCCAGACCACTCCCAGCGCCAGGTGCCGCGGGGGCGCCCCGGCGGCCGGCTTCTGCCACGCCACCGCCAGCACGCCGCTCAGCACCAGGGCCATGCCCAGGAGCTGCAGGGGGGCCAGCCGTTCCCCCAGGATCACGAAGGCCAGCAGGACGACGAAGGGCGAGTAGAGACAGTCGATGATGGCCGAGATGCCGGCGCCCACCATGTTCAGGCTGAGGTGGAAGAGGGTGTCGGAGATCCCGATGGCGATGATCCCGCTGGCGAACAGGACCAGGTAGTCGGCCAGCGCGCCCCGGCCCCAGGGCACCTCCCCCATGGCCAGCAGCGTCAGCAGCAGCAGGACGGTGGAGATCCCGACGCGGAACAGGTTGAGCGAAAACGGGGGAATGTGCTCGCCCGAGCGCTTCAGCAGGATCACCGCCGAGGCCCAGACCGCTCCCGTCAACAATGCGAAAAACTCGCCCATGATGTTTCCTTGTTCCCCGCTCCGGCGGCGGCCGCCGGGCGTGCAGGGCAGTATACGCCTCCACCTGTAGATTGTTCAAGGTTTGCGGTCCGGATCCCGGCCGCGGGAAGCCTTGGGGAATGGGCCGCGGACCGGGTTCTGCCGAAAATGTTTGATATTCGGGGATCCCCATTGTAAACTTCTGCTTTTGATCCCAGCGCCATCCGGAGGAGAGAGGTTGTGAATTCTGTGCGACCACGTACCGTGATCACCGGCATGGGGATGGTGACTCCCCTGGGGCTGACCGTGCAGGAGTCTTGGGAGGCGATGCTGGCCGGCCGCTCGGGCATCGGCCCGATCACCCAGTTCGACGCCTCGGCCCTGCCCACCCGGATCGCCGGGGAGGTCAAGGGCTTCGACCCGGGTCGGTACATGTCGCCGAAAGAGGCCCGCCGGATTGCCCGCTGCTCCCAATTGACCATCGCCGCCACCCAGGAAGCCCTGGCCGACGCCGGGCTGCCGACGCCGGTGCCGGACGCCGAGCGGGTCGGCACGGTGATGGGCGTGGGCATGGGCGGCCTCGACTATGCCCTGGCCAACGGTCGCAAGTTCTGGGAAACCGGCATCCGCGGGGTGAGCCCCTTCGCCCTGCCGGCCTCGCTGCCGAACATGCCTTCGTACCATGTCAGCTACCTGGCCGGCGCCACGGGACCCATTACGACGGTGGTGGCGGCCTGCGCTTCGGGCGCCCAGGCCATCGGCGACGCCATGGAGCTGATCCGCCACGGCCGCGCCGACATGGTCATCGCCGGCGGCGTGGAAGCCCTGGTGGTGGACGTGCCCCTGGCCGGCTTCATCGCCATGCGGGCCCTGTCCGAGCGCAACGACGAGCCGGAGCGCGCCAGCCGCCCGTTCGACGCCGGGCGGGACGGCTTCGTCTACTCCGAGGGCGCGGGCGTCGTCGTCGTGGAGAGCCTGGAGCGTGCCCAAGCCCGCGGGGCGCGGATCCACGCCGAAGTCATCGGCTATGCCACGTCCTCCGACGCCTTCCACATCACCCAGCCGGACCCCGAGGCGAAGGGGGCGCAGCGGACCATGCGCTGGGCCCTGGCCGACGCCGGCCTGGAGCCGTCCGCCATCGACTACATCAACGCCCACGGGACCTCGACCACCCTCAACGACGCCACCGAGACGGCCGCCATCAAGCAGGTCTTCGGCGAACACGCCTACCGCGTGCCGATCAGCTCGACCAAGTCCATGATCGGCCACACCATCGGCGGCGCGGGCGCAGTGGAGTCCATCGTCACCATCCGGACGATGCAGGAGGGGATGATCCACCCCACGATCAACCTCGAGCAGCCCGACCCCCAGTGCGACCTGGACTACGTCCCCGGCCGGGCCCGCAAGGCCGAGGTGCGGGTGGCGCTCAAGAACGCGTTCGGTTTCGGCGGCCAGAACGCGTGCCTGGTCCTCCGCCGCTGGGACGGATAAGAAGACTCACCACAAAGGCACAAAGACCACAAAGCGATCCGCAATCCGAACGCCGAACGTTGAACGGAATCCCAACTCTTGCCGATACGATCGGATTTTGTTCAAAGTTCAGCGTTCGACGTTGGACGTTCAGCGTTGGTTTGCTTTGTGGCCTTTGTGCCTCTGTGGTGAGTCTTCTTATTTGGGGGGGAAGAAGTGGGCCAGGAGGAGGGGCAGGGTGTCGCGCCACAGGCCCCAGCTGTGGCCCGCCGGCCGCGTGACCACCTGATAGTCGCAGCCCTTCGCCGCCAGCGCTGCCGCCAGTTCGTCCAGTCGGCGCCGCAGCGACGCGTCCTGCAGCTCGTAGGTCCCCCAGACCGAGAGGATCCGCAGCGGGCGGGGGCGCCCCTCGACCAGCATCCGCTGGGTCTCCCACCGGTTGGGCCAGAACGCCGGAGACTGCCAGCCGCACAGGGCGAAGGTTTGCGGATGCCGCCAGGCCAGCACGGCGGCGATGTTGGCCCCGTACGAGTCCCCCACCACCAGCCGGGCCTGCGGCGCCGGCTGCGTGCGGTAGGCGCGGTCCACGAACGGCACGAGGCGCTGGATGAAGAAGCGGCGGTAGGCGTCGCGGCGGGTGGTCACGTACTCCTCCGCGCGGTGGGAGGGGCAGGCGAACACCGCGATCAGGGGGACGGTGCGGCCGTGGGCGATGCAGGCGTCCAGGACGTCCACGGCCCGGCCGAAGTGCAGGTAATCCGCACCGTCCTGCAAATAGACCACCGGGTAGTGCCGGCGGGAGTTGTAGTAGTCGGGCGGCAGGTACACGTGCAGGGGGTAGATGACGTCCAGGGCGCGGCTGGGCAGGTGAAAGGTCTCGACCCGGCCGTGGGGGATGGACGGGTGGTGCCGGACCTCCGGCGGCGGGGTGTAGCCGGGCATGGCCAGCTCGGAGTTGGGGCCCTTGCCGCCGTGGCAGTGGCGGGGATTCTCGGGATCGAGCGTCCAGTGCTTCCCGTCGACCAGGAACTTGTAGTCCAGCCGGGCGTCGGACTCGAAGGGGGCGGCCAGGTAGAAGAGATCGGTGCCGGGGATCCGCTCCATCGGCGAGACCTTCCGGTGCCAGCCGTTCATGTCGCCGACGAGGTGGACCGTCTCCGCCGGCCCCCGGAACAGGAAGATGGCGCGGTCTCCATCCACCAGCGGGATCCCCCGGCGGCGGGACGCCGCCAGGAAGGCCTCCACCATGGCCTGGCGGCGGATCCGCCGCGGGCAGGCGGCGACGGCGCGGTGGAACTCGTCCCAGGTTACCAGCGTGTCGGGAGGCGTTCCGCCGGCGTCAGCCCTCGGGGTCGGGCCGCCGGGGCCGGGCGGGTGCGGGCTGCGTGCCACCGGGCGCCGTCCGGTTTATTCCACCCGGAAGGAGGCGGTCTGGATTTCCTTGCCGGCGGAGTCCAGCAGCGCCACCTCCCAGGCGCCGGGCATGCCGGCGATGGTCTTGAAGGCGTGGGTGCGCCAGCGGGCCCCCGCTTTCAAGGTCAGCTCGGTGCGGCTGATCTCCTTGCCTCCGCGCTTCCAGGCCACGGTGAGGGTGGATTCAGCCGCTACGTCCCGGGCCTCGATGAAGCAGTAGACTTTCCCTGCCGAGGCGGGGAAGGTCTCCGCGGCGCCCACCGGCTCGCGGTTCTCCAGGCCGGTGCACAGCACCAGCCGGGCGATGGTGAACGGGGCGGCGGCGTCGGCCGGTTGCCGCGTCACCTGCAGGCTCCCCTGGGCGAGCGCGGCCGGCGCGGCCAGGGCCAGGATGGCGAGGATCGCGGTCAGGGCCATGGATTTGCGCATCATTCCTCCTTGGACGGGAGAGGTCATGGAATTTCGGATGCCGGCGGGGGAGGACGGCTTCAGGAGTCCGCGACCCGGGGCGGCGCCTACCCCCCTTCGCGGCGGGCGGCGGGAAGCTCGAACCAGAATGTGCTCCCCCGGCCGAGTTCGCTCTCCACCCCGATCCGGCCGTTGTGCATCTCCACCAGCTGCTTGGCAATGGACAGCCCCAGGCCGGTGGACGATTCCCCGGCGGTGGGTTTGGCGCTGAGGCGCTGGAACTTGCCGAAGACACGCTGTTTGTCGGACACGGTCAGCCCCGGCCCCTCGTCGGCCACCGCGACGCGGACGTGTGCGTCGACGCATTCTGCGGACACGCGGATAGTCTTGCAGGGCGGGGAGAACTTGACGGCGTTGCTGAGCAGGTTGTCGACGACCTCGAGCAGGCGCGCCCGGTCGCCCTCGACCAGGCAGCCTTCCGGCAGGCTCAGCGCCAGTTGCTGCTGCTTGCGGCGCATCGGCTCGGCGTACCGTTCCGCCGCGTCGAGGACCGTCCGGGCGATGTCGACGCGGTGGACCTGCAGCTGGAAGCGGCCGCTCTCGATCCGGGACGATTCTAGCAGCTCGTTGATGAGCGTGAGGATGCCGTGGGCCGACAGGAAGATCTGCTCGGACTGGGATCTCACGGCGGCCGGGTCCTGCTCCAGCTGGCGCATCAGGTCGGCGTAGCCCAGGATGGCCTGCAGGGGGTTCTTCAGGTCGTGGGCGGCGATGCTGAGCAGGTCGTCCTTCAGCCGGTTGGCTTTGAGCAGCTCGTCGTTCAGGCGCGAGAGCTCGCCGGTCCGCTCGGCGACCAGCGCCTCCAGCTCGCGCTGCCGCGCGCGCAGGCCGCGCAGCCGCAGCCGGTAGCCCCCGAAGGCCAGGAGCGCGACGGCGGCCCCGCACAGGACCAGGAACCAATAGGTCTGGTAAAAGTAGGGCCGGAGGGTAAGCTGGACGGCCGCGCCGGTCTCGTTCCACTTCCCGTCGTTGTTGCAGGCGATGACGCGGAAGGTGTAAGTCCCCGGCGGGAGGTTGGTGTAGTAGGCCGTGCGGCGGCTCACCGCCGGCCCCCACTCCCGCTCGAAGCCGTCCAGCCGGAACCGGAATTTCACTTGCTCGGGGACCATGAAGCTGAGGCCGGTGTAGGAGAACTCCAGCCGCTTCAGGCCCGGCTCGAGCACCAGCGGCTGGACCGGGGAGAGCTCGGCGTTGTCGGCGACCACCGTTTCGATGATCACGGGGGGCAGGATGCCGTTCTCCAATCGGTAGGCCGGATCGATGACCACCACGCCGTTGACGGTGGGGAACCAGAGCCGCCCGTCCCGGGCCCGCCAGCCCGCCGGCTGGGCCGGGCCGCCGCACTCGACGCTCTTGACCCCCTCCTTGCGCCCGAAGGCGCGGCAGGGGACCGGCCGCCGCCGGCCGCTGTCGGCGATGTCGTTCAGCTCGGCCTTGGGGACGCTGTAAAAGCCCTTATTGCTGTTCATCCAGAGGTTGCCCAGGCCGTCCTCCAGGACCTGGAAGGCCACATCGCTGAAAAGGCCGTCCGCGCTGGTGAAGCTCACGAACCGGCCGTCCTTGAACCGCTTCAGGCCGCCGCTGTTGGTCCCGAGCCAGATCGCGCCGCCGGCATCGGGGCGGATCGCCCAGATGGCGTGGGGGGACAGGCCCTGGGCCGGGCCGTACACGGTGAAGCGGCCGTCCCGGAAGCGGTGGAGCTCCCCGGAGTAGGATCCGATCCAGATGGCCCCCGCCGCGTCCTCGGCGATGGCGTAGATGATGTCGTCGGCCAGCCCGTTCCGGGTGTTGTAGTTGGTGATGCGGTCGCCCGAGATCACGTCGACGCCGCCCCCGTTCGTGCCGGCCCAGACGTTCCCGTGGCGGTCGACGAGCAGGGCGCGGACGGTGTTGTTGGACAGCCCGTTCCGGGTGTCGTACAGCCGGAGGCGTCCGTCCTGGAAACGGTACAGCCCCCCGCCGTAAGTGCCGAACCAGATGGCGCCGTCCAGCCCCTCGGCGATGGACCAGATCCGGTCGTTGACCAGGCCCTCCTTCTTGCCGAGGACTGTGAACCGGCCGTTTTCGAGGCAGACCAGGCCGGCACCCACCGTGCCGATCCAGATGCGGCCCTGCCGGTCCTCGAGGACCGAGCGGATCAGGGTGGCGGGCAGCCCGTTGCGCTGGTTGTAGACGACGAAGTTGGCGTCCCGGAGCCGGTTCAGCCCGCTCTGGGTGCCGATCCAGAGGCTTCCCTCCCGGTCCTCGCAGAGGCTCCGGACCGAGGCGCCGGCGAGCCCCCTCGACTGGCTCAGGGAGGAGAACTTTCCGCCAGCCAGGCGGAACAGGCCGCTCTCGTCCGTGCCGACCCACAGGAGCCCGTGGCTGTCCTGGAAGATCACCCGGATGTCCACGTCCGGCAGGCCGTCCCTGGCGGTGAACGTCTGGAACACGCCGTCGCGGAGCGCCGCCAGCCCCCCGCCGGACGTCCCGATCCAGATCGTGCCGGCCCGGTCCTGGTGCAGCGCCCAGATGGTGTTGCTGGGCAGGCCGTCCGCGACCGTGTAGTGGGAAAACCGGCCGTCCCGGTAGCAGTCCAGGCCGCCGCCGTTGGTCCCGATCCAGACCGAGCCGTCCGGGCTGCCGCAGAGCGCGGGGATGTAGTTGTGGGACAGGCCGTCCTGCGTCGAGAAGGAGCGGAAGCGGTCCTCCTGGAAGACCGTCAGGCCGTGGGTCGTGCCGATCCAGATCTGGCCCGCGGCGTCCTCGCACAGGGAGACGACGAAATCGCTGGAAAGCCCGTCAGCCGTGGAAAAGAAGCGCCAGTTCCCCTTCTCGTGACGGAGCAGGCCGTTGGGCGTCCCCACCCACAGCCGGCCACTGCGGTCTTCCAGCAGCGCCAGCACGTTGTTGTTCTTGAAGGCGGGCGTGTTGTCCTTGTCGAAGACCGTGAATTGGACGCCGTCGAACCGGGCGAGGCCCTCGTAGGTGCCCATCCAGAGGTAGCCGTCCCGGCTCTGGACGATCGCCAGGATCGTGATCTGCGGCAGGCCCTCGTCGATGGACCAGCTGTCCAGGGTGTAGTGGTCGAAGTCCTTGGACGGATCCAGCGCCGGGAGCCATCCGGCCAGGCAGAGGGCCAGGAGGAGCAGGGCCGCCCCCCGGACCGGGCCCGGGCGGCCGGCTGTCTCCCGCCGGATCCGAGGCTGAAACGTCGACCCCTCCATCATGCGTCCACCGAACGAAGTTTCTCCCGCGCCTGCTTCCTCTCCGGCTAGTACCGGACTGCCTGGAAGGTGTATTGGATGCTCGGGGTGACCGTGGAGGTTGCCCACGAGACGCTGATTTCCGCCGCCAGCGTCGCGCGGGCCTGGCTCTGGTAATCGGGCAGGGAGCCCGACAGCAGCGAGATGGTCACGAGGGCGCCCGAGTCCGGGTCGTTGAACGCGGTGCTGGCGGCCTGGATCGTCCCCGTGGCCGCGTCGAAGCCGCAGGTCAGCGGCCGGGCGAACTGGCCCAGGTAGAGGGTGATGGTGGAAGAGCCGGAACGGACGACGGAGATCGGGGAATAGCTCCATTCCTGGAGGATCGAAAGGGCGTCCGGATCGGAAAAGTTCTGGATGTCCGAGAGGTCGTAGTCGGTCGGGAAATAGCAGCCGTCGACATACCCCGTCCGGTCCACCCCCCGTTCGAAGGCGAGCGCGTCGTACGTGTCGGCCCCGGGGCTCTTAAGCGGATTGTTGACGGTGATCTGCCCCACGGCGTCGGGGGCGACCTCCGCGACGGCCGTGCCGTCGAGCTGCCGGAAATGCAGGGAGCCGGTGACGATCGCCCCTCCGAGCTGGAAGTTGTTCCCGCTGAAGGCAGCCCCGATGCCCGATTCCGGTTCCAGCCAGACGGTGTACCCGTCGCTGGGCACCGGCACGACCGTCATGGGCGAGACCCAGCCGGCGACGGCGGCGAAGTCGAAGAGCTGGTCAGACACCTCGAAGAGGGTCATGACCGGGATGGCGGCGTAGGTGGCGGTGCCGGTCAGCAGCGCCGTGGCGGCGACGGGATTGGAGGCGCGCAGCTGGAGCGTTCCCTCGAACGGATCGGGCAGGCCGGGGAACAGGTCGGGGAGGAACCGCACCACGCGTCCGTGCGGCGGGATGGCCAGGTCCGCGCCCGACTGGCGTTGGCCGCCGGCCGGCCACAGGATGGCCAGAGTGACGAACACTTCCACTTCGTTGGGATTGGCGATGGCCAGGCCGGTGTTCCAGTTTGCCGCGGCATCCACCTTGACGGGCACATCGCTCACCTGGGCCAGGGTGGATTCCAGGACACCCGCGGTGCCGTACGGGGAGGTGAAGAGGACGTTGCCCTCCACGATCTGGTCGGCGAGGATCTGGACCCAGCCGGAGACCAGGGCTGGTGCGGTCCCGTCGGTCTTCAGCGCATACGTGCCGCCCGGCGGGAGCACCAGGTGAATCGGCCCGTCGATCTGCCGGCCGTTGACCTTGAGGGAAGCCAGCGAGCCGTCATCGTTGTAGATGGTGACCGTGGCGTCGGCATAGCCGGTGGTGGAGGCGTTGAAAAGGGTCAGGGTGGTGACGAACCCGGAGCCGTCCACGAAGTGGGCGATGTAGGACTCGTCGTACCCCAGTCCGACGGCGACGCAACCGACGAGCCCAAGAAGAAGGCACACGGCGCTGCGTTTCATGGCTGCTTCTCCTGATGGAAACTATTGGTGCAAGCGGTATTATATCATCTGCGCGGCGAGGGCGTACAGGATTTTCGGGCGGAGGGCAAACTCGCGCGCCGGGGCCCCGTACAATAGGAGTTCCGGAACATCGACGACGGGAGGATCGGGATGAAGCGATGGAATTGGATCCGTTGGACCTTCCTGGCCCTGGCGATCGCCTGCGGCGTGAACGGCCGGGCCGAGGGGACGGCCACGCCGGCGGCGGACCGGCTGGCGGCCTACGGGCAGCACCGCCGCATGGCGGAGGAGTCCCCGTTCCGGCTGCTGAAGTGGCGGAGCCTCGGACCGACGGCCATGAGCGGGCGGATCACCGACGTGGACGTGCCGGCGGGCGCGCCGTTCGCCTTCTACGCCGCCGCCGCGTCCGGCGGGGTGTGGAAGACCGAGAACGACGGCACCACCTGGACCCCGGTCTTCGACGGGGAGGCGGCCTGCTCCATCGGCGACATCGCCGTCGCGCCCTCGGACCCGAACGTCCTCTGGGTGGGCACCGGGGAGAACAACTCCAGCCGCAGCACCTACGCGGGGACCGGGGTGTACCGCTCCACGGACGGCGGCAAGACCTGGGCGCAACGCGGCCTGGCCGACTCCCACCACATCGGCCGGATCCTGGTCCACCCGAAAGACCCCCGCGTGGCCTGGGCGGCCAGCATCGGCCACCTCTACACGCCGGGCGGCGACAAGGGCGTGTTCAAAACCACCGACGGCGGCGAAACCTGGGCGGGGGCGCTCCAGTTCCCCGACCAGCCCCACACCGGCGCGATCGACCTGGCCATGGACCCGCGCAACCCGGACGTGCTCTACGCCGCGGCGTGGGAGCGCTTCCGGCGGCCGGGGAACTTCCAGGAGGCCGGGCCCGGCAGCGCCGTGTACCGGTCCGCCGACGGCGGCAGGACCTGGGTGCGCCTGGCGGGGGGCCTGCCGTCCGGCGACAGCGTCGGCCGGATCGGCCTGGCGGTGGCGCCGTCGAAGCCGGACACCGTCTACGCCCTCGTCGACAGCCAGGCGCCGCGGCCGCCCAAGGCGAAAAAGGGCGAGCTGACGATGGAGGAGCTCCAGGCCATGAGCGCCGGGGAGTTTCTCCAGCTGGACAAGAAGAAGCTGCGCCGCTTCCTGTGGGACAACGGCGTGCCGTCCCGGATCACGGTGGACGCCGTCCTGGAGCAGGTGCGCTCCGGCGCCGTCACCCCGGCCGGCATCGCCCGGACGCTGTACGACGCCAACAAGGAGCTGGTCAGCGGCAGCAGCGTGGTCGGCGCCGAGGTCTACCGCTCGGACGACGCCGGCCGGACCTGGCGGAAGGTCAACGAGAAGCTGATCGGAGCCTACAACACCTACGGCTACTACTTCGGCAACCTGCGGGTGGACCCGCGCAACCCGGAGCGGCTCTTCCTGCTGGGCGTGCCGCTGCTGGTGTCGCCGGACGGCGGGAAGTCCTGGAAGAGCTGCCGCGGCCGCGGCGTGCACGCCGACCACCACGCCCTCTGGATCGATCCGGCGGAGCCCCGCCGCATCATCGACGGCAATGACGGCGGGATCAACGTCTCCTACGACGGCGCCAAGACCTGGAAGAAGTTCAACAACATGCCGATCGCGCAGTTCTACACCATCGCCCTGGACAATGCCGAGCCGTACAACGTCTACGGCGGCCTGCAGGACAACGGCGTCTGGACGGGCTCCAGCCAAAGCCGGCCCGGCCCCGACGAGGGGTGGGAGATGCTCCTCGGCGGCGACGGCGCCTACGTCCAGGTGGATCCGGCGGACCCGGACACCGTCTACACGGAGTACCAGTTCGGCAACATGATGCGGCTGGAGCGGAAGGCGCGCAAGACGGCCAACATCAAGCCGTTCCCGAAGTTCGGCGACGATCCCTACCGCTTCAACTGGCAGACGCCGATCCTGCTCTCCCCGCACAACCGGTTCACGCTCTACGTGGGCGCCGACAAGCTGCTGAAGTCGGTGGACCGGGGGGATACGTGGGTGGAAATCAGCCCCGACCTGACGACGAACCCGGCGCAGGGCGACGTGCCCTTCGGGACCATCACCACCGTCGACGTCTCGCCGCTCGACCCGCGGCGGCTGTACGTGGGCACCGACGACGGGAAGGTCTGGACCAGCCCCGACGACGGCGGCCGCTGGGAGGCGATCGGGGCCGGGCTGCCGGCGGACCGGTGGGTGTCGCGGATCGTGGCCTCGCGCCACCGCGCGGGGCGGGTTTTCGTGGCGCTGACCGGCTACCGGGACGACGACTTCGCGGCCTACCTGTACCGGTCCGAGGACGACGGCCGGACTTGGACATCGGTGGCCGGAGGCCTGCCCGCCGAGCCGGTGAATGTCGTCCGCGAGGATCCCGAGCAGCCCGACGTGCTGTACGCCGGCACGGACTCGGGCGCCTACGCCTCGCTCGACGGCGGGCGGTCGTGGCTCTCGCTGCGGGCCGACCTGCCGACCCTGCCGGTGTGCGACCTGGCCGTCCACCCGCGGGAGCGGGAGCTGGTGATCGGCACCCACGGGCGGGGAGCGCACATCCTGGACGCCCGGCTGGTGGAGATGCTGACGCCCGAGCTGCTGGCCGAGCCGATGCACCTTTTCGCGCCGGCCGAGACGTTCCTGCCGGACGAGCCGTGGGGCGGCGGGGAGGTGAAGCTCCGGTACTACCTGCAGGCGGACGCGAAGGAAATCTCGCTGGAGGTCCTCGACGCCGAGGGCCGCGAGGTCGCCGCCCTCAAGCCGGGCGGCGAGCGGGGTCTGCACGAGGCGGAGTGGGACCTCAAGCCCGCCAAGCCGGAAAGCAAGGATGCCGCCGCGGCCAAGGGCGACGAGGACGAGGACGAAGAGGAAGACGTCCTGGTGGAGCCGGGCCAGTACACGGTCCGGCTGAGGGCGGACGGACGGGCAGTCACGCAGCCGCTGGTGGTCCGGCCGGCGAAGAATCCCGTGGACGCCCGGGCGGAGGACTGACGTACCCCGCCGCGTCCTCGCCGCGGGAGGATGAAACGGCGAACCGGCGAAACGGCGGTGGGGCGAAAGATGCGTCGTCCGGATTGATTTACGGCGCCGCTTTCAATCGTCCCGCGTCCGGGGACCGCGGCCTGCGCCGGAGCGCGGACGTTCCCATCGGCACGATGGAACGGCGAAGAAGTGAATCGGCAGAACGTGGGGGCGAATCCTGGCGCCCCGGAGGTGAGGCGCGGAAGGGGTGCGGATGCTGTCATCCGTGCTCCGTCCGCACGTCCCTCCAGAAGGCGTCCCTCTTGACAAAGCTCTGGGAAATCCCCCAAGATAAGAACGTAACGCCGACGCCATGATGAAGGATGGCCGGGTGGACACGCCGGCGCAGGGAAGGAAAGAAGGATGTCCAACATCCTGCAGATCACCAAGACCCTGGATTTTGCCAAGTCCCTGCTGCGAACCTGGACGGAGGAGGGGGCGGACGCCTTCCGCCGCTCGCTGGACGGCTGCGCGCGGCTGATCCTGGAGCAGACCGGCGACCGCCCGGCCGACCTGGACACCCGGCTCGGCATCGTCGTCGCCGGCGTGCTGACAGTGGTTTACGACGGGCAGCCGGACCTCCTGGTGCGCCGCCAGGCGCTGCTCAATCGGGAGATCATCGAGGCCCCCACCGCCGAAGCGAAAATCGCGGCTTTCGCCCGGGTGCTTGCCAATTTCCTGGAGGAGCTGTCGGGCGAGGACGAGCAGTCCCGCCTCTCGCAGAGGATCATCCTCTTCGTCCGCTCCTGCGCCGTCTCCGACCTCCGGCAGCTGTCGGTGGAGGCCCTGGCCGACCGCCTGGGCTACAACCGCAGCTACCTGTCCCGGAAGTTCAAGCAGGAGCAGCTGTTGGACCTGCGGCAGCTGCTGCTGGACGAGAAGCTGAAGCGGGCCTACGGGATCCTGCAGGACCGCGGCCGCCGCGTCTCGGTCCAGGCCCTCGCCGAGCAGCTGGGCTTCGGCGACCGCTCTTACTTCACCAAGCTGTTCAAGGAAAAGTTCGGCGTCTCCCCCGGCCAAGTCGTCTGATCCTCCCAAATCGTGCTCGTGCTCGTGATGGTCATCGTAATCGACCGTCTTCCCGTCAACCTTCCCGTCTTTCATCCGACCGATCCGTCGGATCCGACGGATGGTCGGAAGACATCGGCAGCCGAATGGGATCCGTCAAAGATGGCCCGTCGAGGACCGACCGCGGAGAACGAGCACGATTACGATCACAATGACGAGCAAGAGCACGAGCACGACGATCCGGCGATTCGCACGGTCACCGATTCACCTTTTTTCCCATTGACATCCCGCCCCGGCTTTGCTATTTTTGCCGCCTTGTGTAGGTGCGTAGCTCAGGGGGAGAGCACTTCCTTGACGCGGAAGGGGTCTGCGGTTCAAATCCGCACGCACCTACCATTTTTTTCCCGGACTCCGGACGGCCTCACCGCAGAGACGCCGAGGCGCAGAGGGTGACCCAATTGCTTTCGATCCCGGAACGATCACCCTCGGTAATCGAAACCCAAACGACATGTATCTTCTCTGCGTCTCCGCGGCTCCGCGGTGAGGGACCTTTTCGGCGGACGGCAGACTCTGGAGGAAATGGAGAGCGCCCATGTTGGAAGTGATCCAGCGCGACGGCACCCGGTCGAAGATCGAGGATCCCGCGGCGGCCCTGGAGGTCCTGCGCCACAGCACCTCCCACCTGATGGCCCTGGCGGTGCTGGAGCTGTTCCCCGGCACCCACCTCGGCATCGGGCCGGCCACCGCCGACGGCTTTTATTACGATTTCCACCTGGACCACACCTTCACCGACGAGGACCTCGCCCGCATCGAGGAGAAGATGCGCGAGCTGGCTGCGGCCGACCTGCCCTTCGAGCCCACGGTGATCACCCAGGCCGAGGCCGAGCGCGTCTTCCGGGAGATGGGCGAGGCCCTCAAGTGCGAGCTCATCGACGAGAAGGCCGGCGAGACCTTGTCCTGCTACCGGCTGGGCAAGCTCTACGACTTCTGCATCGGCCCGCACGTGCCCTCCAGCGGCCGCCTGCGCGTCTTCAAGCTCCTGTCGCTGGCCGGCTCCTACTGGCGGGGCGACGAGCACCGGCCGCAGCTCCAGCGGATCTACGGAACGGCCTTCTTCACCCAGGAGGAACTGGACGCCTACCTGGCCTTCCTCGAGGAGGCGAAACGGCGCGACCACCGGCGGCTCGGGAAGGACCTGGACCTCTTCAGCATCCAGGACATCGCCGGCGCGGGATTCGTCTACTGGCACCCCAAGGGCGCTTCCATCCGCGATGTGATCGAGACCTTCTGGAAGGAGGAGCACCGCCGGCGCGGCTACGAGCTGGTGAACATCCCCCACATCGCCCGGCACAACCTCTGGGAGACCTCGGGGCACTATTCCTATTATAAGGAAAACATGTACACCCTCGGCATCGACGAGGAGGAGTACGTCATCAAGCCCATGAACTGCCCCGGCCACATCCTGATCTACAACAGCCACCTGCACAGCTACCGCGAGCTGCCGGTGCGTTACGCGGAGCTGGGCACCGTGTACCGCTACGAGAAGAGCGGGGTGCTGCACGGCATGCTGCGGGTGCGCGGCTTCACCCAGGACGACGGCCACATCTTCTGCACCCCCGAGCAGGTGGTGGACGAGATCGGCGGCGTGCTGGACCTGTGCCTCTTCTTCATGAAGACCTTCGGCTTCGACGAGTACAAGATCGAGCTCTCGGTGCGCGACCCGCAGAACAAGGAGAAGTACGCCGGCACCGACGCGGAGTGGGACATGGCCGAAAACGGCCTGGTCACCGCCTTGAACCAGCGCGGGATCGCCTACGAGCGGATGGAGGGCGAAGCGGTTTTCTACGGGCCCAAGATCGACTTCAAGCTGGTGGACGCCATCGGCCGGAAGTGGCAGTGCTCCACGGTCCAGTTCGACTTCAACCTGCCGCGCCGGTTCGACGTCCACTACATCGGCCCGGACTCCAAGGAGCACCACGTCTTCATGATCCACCGGGCCATCATGGGCTCGTTGGAGCGCTTCTTCGGCACCATCACCGAGCACTACGCCGGCGCGTTCCCTCTCTGGCTGGCCCCCGAGCACGCCTGGATCATCCCGGTCAGCGAGAAGTTCCACGACTACGCCGTCCAGGTCCGCGACCGGCTCCGCGGCGCCGGCGTGCGGGTCCGCCTGGACGACCGCAACGAGAAGGTGGGCTACAAGATCCGTGACGCCCAGGTGCAGAAGATCCCCTACATGCTGGTGGTCGGCGGCCGGGAGCAGGAGCAGAACGCCGTCTCCGTGCGCAACCGTTTCGACGGCGACCAGGGCGCGATGCCGCTGGAAAAATTTATCGAAACCGTCAAATCGCATATTGACAGCAAAAGCATTAGACCGTAAATTGTTTGCCTAATTCACTGAAGGAGGCCTGTATAAAACCCGTTACGAATCGCGACAAGGAAAAGGAAGACCGGGTGCGGATCAACGAGGAGATCAACGCGCCCGAAGTCCGGCTCATTGACAACGAAGGCAAGCAGATCGGGGTCGTCCCCGTCATCCAGGCCATGGACCTGGCCAAGGAGAAGGAATTGGACCTGGTGGAAATCGCCCCCAGCGCCAATCCCCCCGTGGTCAAGGTCATGGACTTCGGCAAATTCCTTTACCAGCTGAAGAAGAAGCAGCACGAGGCTAAGAAGAAGCAGAAGACCATCCAGGTGAAGGAAGTCAAGTTCCGGCCGCGGACCGACACCCACGACTACGAGTTCAAGAAGAACCACATCATCCGGTTCCTGGAACAGGGCAACCGGGTGAAGTGCGGCGTCTTCTTCCGGGGCCGCGAGATGACCCACCCCGAGCTGGGGTACGAACTGCTGGCGAGACTGTGCGAGGAACTGCAGGAGGTGGCGGAAATCCAGAAGGCCCCCGAAATGGAGGGCCGCCTGCTGGTGATCCACTTCCTGCCGAAAAAGTAGGTGGCATCCTCCGAAATCCCGTTGACAGTCCGGATAAATTCATTATAATACTCCATTGCTTTTTTCGTGGAGCGGGCTTTCGCCCCGTTGCCCGGCTCCGCGGCGACCGGATTCATCTGAGAAAGGAGTCGTCCCGTGCCCATGAAACTGAAATCGAAGCGGGGGGCCGCCAAGCGCTTCCGCGTCACCGCGACCGGCAAGGTGCTGCGCGGCCACAGTCATAAGAGCCACATCCTGACCAAGAAGACCAAGAAGCGGAAGAGAAACCTGCGCCAGACCGGCCTGGTGGCGAAGGCCGACCTCGGCCGCGTCAAAGAAATGCTGATGCTCTAATCCCGGAGGAGAACCGTCATGCCGAGAGCCAAACGTGGAAACAAGAGAATGCTTGGCCGGAAGAAGATCATGTCCCTGGCCAAGGGATTCGTGGGCGGCAAGCACCGCCTATACCGCACCGCCAAGGAAGCCGTCGCCCGGGCGCTGAATTACGCCTACCGGGACCGCCGGGCCAAGAAGCGCGAGTTCCGCTCCCTGTGGATCATCCGCATCAACGCCGCCACCCGCGCGCACGGCCTGTCTTACAGCCGATTTATGTCCGGCCTGCAGAAAGCCGGCGTGGATCTGGACCGGAAGATGCTGGCCGAGCTGGCCGTCCATCATCCGGGCACCTTTGCCGAATTGGTGTCGGTGGCCAAACAGGCATAAGCGATCGGATTCCAATCCAGTTCTCAAACCGGCTGTCCGCCCTGCGCGAGCAGCCGGTTTTTTCTTGTGCGAGGGTGGACAACATGCGCGAAGAGCTCAAGCAGATTTTGGAAGAGTTCCAGGCGGCCTGCCGGGTGGTGACTTCGGAAGAGGCCTTCCAGGCGCTCCGCGAGAAGTACCTCTCCCGGGAGCGGGGCATCCTGAGCCTGCAGCTGAAGCGGATCCGGGAGATCCCCGCCGAGGAGCGGCCGGCGTTCGGCCAGGTCGTCAACGACCTGAAGCGGACGATCGAGGCCGGCCTGGCCGAGCTGGCCGAGCAGGTCCGGCTGGCGGCCTACCGCGAGCGGCAGGAGAAGGACCGTCTCGACGTGACGCTGCCCGGCTGGCCGATGCGGCGCGGCAGCCTCCACCCGATCAAGGAGGTGGAGGCCGAAATCTGCGCCATCTTCCTGCGCATGGGCTACTCCATCGCCGAGGGGCCGGAGGTCGAGACCGACTTCTACAACTTCGGCGCCCTGAACTTTCCGCCGGACCATCCCGCCCGCGACGCCCAGGACACCCTCTTCGTCGGCGGCAGCCACCTGCTGCGGACGCACACCTCGCCGGTGCAGATCCGCACCATGCAGCGCGTGCCGCCTCCGCTCAAGGTCATCGCCCCGGGCAAGGTGTACCGCAACGACACCCCCGACGCCACCCACTTCCCGATCTTCCACCAGATCGAGGGGCTGGTCGTGGACGAAAACGTCTCGCTGGCCGACCTCAAGGGCACCCTGGAGCACTTTGCCCGCGAGCTGTTCGCGCCCGACACGCGGGTGCGGCTGCGTCCCAGCTTCTTCCCCTTCGTCGAGCCCGGCGCCGAGGTGGACATCAGCTGCATCTTCTGCGGCGGCGCCGGCTGCCGCATCTGCAAGGGCAGCGGCTGGATCGAAATCCTGGGGGCCGGCATGGTCCACCCCAACGTATTCGCCAACTGTGGCGTCGACCCGGAGAAATACACCGGCTTCGCCTTCGGCATGGGCATCGACCGCGTCGCCATCCTGCGCTACGGCATTCCGGACATACGTCTTTTCTGGGAGAACGACGTCCGGTTCCTGGCCCAGTTCGACCGCCTGTAAACCAAGGAACGGGAAATTGCCATGAAGATCTGCCTGAGCTGGTTGAAAGAATTCGTGACCGCGGACGAGCCGCCGGCGCGGCTGGCCGCCGACCTCTCCATGCTGGGCCTGCCGGTGGACGCCGTGGACGCCGCGGGGCCGGACACGGTCCTGGAGCTGGACATCACCGCCAACCGGCCCGACTGCCTGAATCACCTGGGCGTGGCGCGGGAGCTGGCGGCGCTGTACCGCGAGCCGCTGCGCCCGCCGCGGGCGGAGCTGCCGGAGCCGGCCCTGGCCGCGCCGCCCATCGAGATCCAGGACCCCGGCCTGTGCGCCCGCTACTGCGGCCTGGTCATCTCCGGCGTCCGGGTGGCCCCCTCGCCGGCGTGGCTGCAGGAGCGCCTGCAGCGCGTCGGGCAGCGGCCCATCAACAACATCGTCGACATCACCAACTACGTCCTGCTGGAGCTGGGGCACCCGCTCCACGCCTTCGACTTCCGGAAGCTGAAAGGCGGGCGGATCATCGTCCGGCGGGCGCGGCCCGGCGAGTCGATCCAGACCCTCGACGGCCGGATCCGCGAGCTCGATCCCGAGATGCTGGTCATCGCCGATCAGCAGGACGCGGTGGCCGTCGCCGGCGTCATGGGCGGCGCCCACTCCGAGGTGGACGACGCCACCGCCGACATCCTGCTCGAGAGCGCCTGGTTCCTGCCGGCGTCCATCCGGAAAACGTCGCGGCGCCTGGGCCTCTCCACCGAGGCGTCCTACCGGTTCGAGCGCGGGGCCGACCTGCAGGTCCTGCCCATCGCCCTGCGGCGCGCCGCCCGGCTGATCCTGGCGCTGGCCGGCGGCCGCGGCGTGTCGGCCGTGACGGACGCGTACCCGCGGCCCTGGAAGGCGCCGGAGATCGGCTTGCGCGCCCGCCAGGCGCGACGGCTGATCGGCGTGGAGGTCCCACCGGCCTTCGTTTCGGACGTCCTCGGTCGGCTCGGCTGCGAGGTCCGTCCGGCGGACGGCGGCTGGACGGTGCGGCCGCCGTCCCACCGCCCGGACCTGGCCATCGAGGCCGACCTGATCGAGGAGCTGGCCCGGTTCCACGGCTACAACCGGCTGCCGTCCACCCTGCCGCTCGTCGACGGGAATCCCGTGGAGCGGCGGCTGGCGAAGGAAAAGCTGGCGGCCCGGCGGTTCCTGCAGGAGGCCGGGTTCCAGGAGATCGTCACGCCCTCCTTCGCCGGCGAGGCCAGGGACGCGCAGTTCCTGTTTCCGCCCGGCGGCGACCTGCTCCGGCTGGACAACCCACTGGACGAGGCCGAGCCGTTCCTGCGCCGCAGCCTGCTGGCCGGCCTGGTCACCTCGCTGAAGCTGAACGAGAACGACTACAACGCCGAGGCGCAGCTCTTCGAGCTGTCCGCGGTTTACCGCCGGAACGGCGCCGCCATCGAGGAGCCGGTCATGCTGTCCGTCGGTGGCTACGGCTCCTGGCGGACCGCCCACTGGGCCGGCGAGGGGGAACCCTTCGGCTTCTTCCAGCTCAAGGGGGTGCTCGAAGAGCTGCTCCGGCGGCTGGGCGTGGACGACTGGGCCCTGCGCCCCGAGGACGGGATCCCGTTCCTGCAGCCGGGCGCGGCGGCGGTGATCACCCGCGGCGGCCGGGACGTCGGTTGCCTGGGACTGCTCAACGACCTCGTCGCCCGGGAGTGGAAGTTCAAGCGGCCGGTGGTGCTCGCCACGTGCGACTTCGAGGCCCTGGCCGCCGCCGCCGGCCGTCCGCTGACCTTCCGACCGCTGCCCCGCTTCCCCTTCGTGGACCGGGACATTTCCTTTCTCGTTGACAATACCGTCGCTTTCAGTACAATGAAGACGACGATCGCGGAAGTGCATATTCCTGAATTGGATCAGCTGAGGCTGGTGGATCTTTACAGGGGCAAGGACATCCCCCCGGACCGGAAGTCCATGACCGTTCGTCTGGTCTTCCAGCACCCGGAGCGGACCCTGACCGACGCCGAGGCCGACGCGCTGCGGGACCAGGTTCTCGCGGCGCTGAAGCGGAAGCACCACGTCCAGCAGCGGTAGGACGGGCATGGCGGATCACCCGGAGCCGAGCAGCAAAGAGCGGTTCTCCCACCTGGAGGACAAGATATACAGGGTGCGCGAGCACTTCGCCGGCATGCGCGCCCAGAACCAGAACCTGAAGGAGGAAGTGGAAAAACTCAACCGTCGCTGCCAGGAACTGGACAAGCGATATCGCGATCTTGAAGTCTTGATGAAGGAGATACAGGAGGAACGAACGCAGCTGGCCGGCCGGGTCCGCAAGGTGATGGAAATGCTGGACCGGCTGGACTCCGGGCCGTGAAGGCGGAGAGGGTTTAATTCGGTGCAGATCAAGATTCTGAATCAGACGTTTAACATACAGGGCGTGGACGACGAGGAGTACCTGCGGAAACTGGCCACCCACGTGGAGGAGCGGATGACCGAGCTCCAGCGGGCGACCAACACGATCGACTCCAACCGCCTGGCCCTGCTGGCCGCACTCCATATCGCGGACGATTACTTTCAACTTCAGAATCAATTGCAGCAACTGGACCGCTTTGTGAGCCGCAAGAGCGCGGAATTCGTGAAGATCCTGGACCAGTTCACGCAAGAGCCGCCGAGCTAAACCTACCTGCAACGACTGTGAGGTGCGACTATTGGACCCGACATTTATTTGGACGGGAGTTCAAAGTTTCGACACGGTGTGCAAGCCTTCTCCGGGAAGGAAGCCTGATGTGCCGAACAGACCCCCTCAATGAACAGACCGGGCCAAATATAACCACTTCACACCGTTGCGGGTAGTTTTCTTCCAACCATCCGCCCCCTTCCTGTTTCCCCCCGATTGATTGGATGATGTCGGACCCGAGGGTCTTTGCATATATTTATGGTAAGGAGACCGCGTTATGCTGTTATTGAATAGCGATACCCTGTCGCCCGTGCTGATCGTCAGCCTCCTGGTCTTTCTCTTGGCCGGAGGCGCGTTGATCGCCGTCTTCTATTTCGTCAAGCGCAAGGCCGTGGACAAGTTCACGGCCGACGCCCGCCGGGAGGCCGCCGAGCTGCAGGATCGGATTCGCCGCGAGTCCAGCAAGGAGGCGGAGCAGATCAAGAAGGAGAAGATCCTCGAGTCCCGGGACGAGATCTTCAACCTGCGCTCGGAACTGGACAAGGAGGTCAAGGAGAAGCGCAAGGACCTGGCCGCCGTCGAGCAGAAGCTCACCGCGCGCGAGCAGAACCTGGCCAAGAAGGAGGAGCAGAACTCCAAGCGCGAGAAAGAACTGGCCAACAAGGAAAACTCCCTGATCTCCCGCGAGGTGCGGATCAAGGACGAGGAGAACAAGGTCAAGGAGCTGCGCCGGCAGCAGCAGGAGATGCTGGAGAAGGTCGCGGCGATGACCCGCGACGAGGCCAAGCAGCAGCTCATCGAGCTGATGCAGGACGAGGCCAAGCGCGACGCCACCCAGGGGATCAAGCAGATCGAGGACGACGCCCGCCTGCGGGCCAACACTCTGGCCCAGAAGATCCTCTCGACGGCCATCCAGCGGTGCGCCGTCGACCACACCGTCGAGACCACCGTCTCGGTGGTCGACCTGCCCAACGACGAGATGAAGGGCCGGATCATCGGCCGCGAGGGCCGCAACATCCGGGCCCTGGAGATCGCCACGGGCATCGACCTGATCGTCGACGACACGCCCGAGGCGGTGATCCTGTCGGGCTTCGACCCGTACCGGCGGGAGATCGCCAAGATCGCCATCGAGCGGCTGATCTCCGACGGGCGGATCCACCCCGCGCGGATCGAGGAAATCGTCGAGAAGGTCAAGGCGGAGATGGAGCAGCGGATCCTCGAGATCGGCGAGCAGGCCGCCATCGAGATGGACATCCACGACTTCGACCCGGAGATCCTGAAGCTGCTGGGGCGGCTCTACTACCGCTCCAGCTACGGCCAGAACGTGCTGCAGCACGCCAAGGAAGTGGCCCACATCGCCGGGATGCTGGCCCAGGAGCTGGGCGCCAGCGAAAAGGTGGCCCGCCGCGCCGCGCTGATCCACGATATCGGCAAGGCCATCGACCGCGAGGTGGAGGGCACCCACACCCAGCTGGGCGTCGAGCTGGCGCGCAAGCACGGGGAGAAGGAGGACGTCCTGCACTGCGTCGAGGCCCACCACTTCGACACCGACTTCCAGAGCGTGGAGGCCGTCCTGGTGCAGGTGGCCGACGCCGTGTCCGCCGCCCGGCCGGGCGCCCGCCGCGAGATCCTGGAGTCGTACGTCAAGCGGCTCGAGAAGCTCGAGAACATCGCCGACAGCTTCTCGGGCGTGGCCAAGGCGTACGCCCTGCAGGCCGGCCGGGAGATCCGCGTGATCGTCGAGAGCAACAAGGTCACGGACGAGCAGGCCTTCTGGCTGGCCAAGGACCTGACCAAGAAGATCGAGAACGAGCTGCAGTACCCCGGGCAGATCAAGGTGACTGTGATCCGGGAGCGGCGGTACATTGAATACGCAAAATGACCGGTGACGGGTGACCGATGACCGGTGACAGATGATCGATGGTACTCATCGAGCGTACTCATCGATCGTACTCGTTGATCGTGCTCGTAATCGTAATCGATTGAATATATTGAGGCTCTGCGTAGAAAGGAATCCACCGTGTCCATGCGGGTGCTGTGCATCGGGGACGTGATCGGCCGGCCGGGCCGCCGCGTGCTGCGGGAGCTGTTGCCGATGATCCAAAAGGATCACACCATCGACTTCACCATCGCCAACGGCGAGAACCTCGCCGGCGGCTTCGGCATCATTCCCGAGAAATTCCACGAGATCACCGAGTTCCACGTCGACGTCATCACCACCGGCAACCACATCTGGGACCGCAAGGAGATCGCCCCCTTCCTCGACCACACCGACCGGCTGCTGCGGCCTCTGAACTACCCGCCGGGCGCGCCGGGGCGGGGATTCACCGTGGTGCCTTCCGCCACGGGGGTCTACGTCGGGGTGCTGAACCTGCAGGGGCGTGTCTTCATGCCGGCCATCGACTGCCCGTTCCGGGCGGCCCGGGCGGCGGTCGCGGAGCTGCGCCGGAAGACGCCGGTGATCTTCGTGGATTTCCACGCCGAGGCCACCTCGGAGAAGGCGGCGATGGGACGCTTCCTGGACGGCCAGGCGACGGCGGTCTTCGGCACCCACACCCACGTCCAGACCGCCGACGACCAGGTCCTGCCCGGCGGCACCGCCTACATGACCGACCTCGGCATGACCGGGGCCCACGAGTCGGTCATCGGCATGGAGATCGAGGGCTCCATCCGCAAGTTCCTGACCGCCATGCCGGGCAAGCTGAACCCGGAGAACAAGGGCCTGCGCTTCAACGGCCTCGTGGTGGAGGTGGACACGGAGACGGGGCGGGCGATCTCGGTCGAGCGCCTAAACCTCCCCCTCCCAACGTGATCGGCGGACTCGATCGTTCGAGGAGTTCCAACCTGAACATCGAACATCGAACATTGAACATCGAACTTCGAATTCAGACAAGATCCTTGCCAGGGAGCTTGATCTGTCTATTCTTCGCGGATATTACTTCGATGTTCGATGTTCGATGTTCAATGTTCGATGTTCGGTCTGGTCCCCTCCCATGAGCCTGACCACTCCACAAAAGCTGCTGTTCGGGGGCGCGGCGGCGCTGGCCGCCGCCGGCTTCGCGGTCATGCGGCTCGGCTTCCTGCGGGAGCCGTTGATGGGCGTGGATCCGGCCATCTACCTGACTGTCGCCGACGTCCTCCGCCGGGGCGGACGCCTGTACGCGGACATCTGGGACCACAAGCCGCCCGGCATCTATCTCCTCTACCAGCTCATCCTGGCCCTCCGGCCGACCATGCAGGCCGCCATCGCGGCGGGCCTGGCGGCCATGGGCCTGAACGCCCTGCTGCTCTTCGGCGTGGCCAAACGGCTGCTCGGCGCCTGGGCCGGCCTGGCTGCTGCCTGGCTGCTGGCGGTCTTCACCGCCGTCTTCTGGGCCGGTGCCCCGAACTCGGAAGTCTTCCTCCTGACCCTGCAGCTGGCGGCCCTGTGGCTCTGGCTCCGCAAGCCCGGGACGCCCCCGTCCGCCGTCCGGATCCTGCTGGGAGGCGCGCTCCTGGGCGTCGCCGTCATGATCAAGTACGTCGTCCTGCTGCCGGCGGCCGGGTTCGCGGCGTGGCTGGCCTGGGCCGGCGGCCGGGAGGCGCGACCCGGCGCCGTCCGGCGGATCGGCCTGTTCGCCGCCGGTCTGACGACGGGCGCCGCTCCCTTCCTCCTCTATTGCCTCCGGCAGGGAATCTGGCATGACTTCGTCGCCGGCACCCTCGCGTACAACGCGGGGTACGTCCTTACAGACGCCTGGAGCCTCTTCGTCCAGTACGGCCGCTGGTTCATCCTCGAGTATCTTCGCCAGCAGTGGGCCCTGTGGCTGGGGGCGGCGGCGGGCCTGGCGCTCTGGATCTGGCGCCGGCCGGCGGAGCCGCGCTCCGGTTCGGGCGACAGCACCGGCCTGCTGCTGGTCTGGCTGGCCGCTTCCCTTGCGGCCGCGGCGGCCCCGCTGAAATTCCTGGACCACTACTTTCTGCTGGCGATCCCCGGCCTCTGCTTCTGGGCCGCCTACCCACTGCGGGAAAACACGCCGCTCGGCCGCCTGCCGCGGGCCATCGCCGTGGTGGCGCTCCTCGCCGTCAGCCTGCCGCTGGCGGCCGTCCGGACCGGCGAATCGCTGGACCGCTGGCGCCATCCCGGGCCCGACCCGGCCGGCGACGCCTACGCTCCGGCGGCCATCGGCCGGTACCTGGAGTCGGAAACGGCCCCGGCCGACCGGGTCTACGTTTGGCGCAGCCTGGAGACCGACATCTACTTCTACGCCCACCGCCGGCCTGCCAGCCGGTTCTTCTTCTGGCCGCACCTGCTGCGCGAGCCCGCGCCGCCGGGCGGACTGGCGGGCGTGGAGGCGGAGTTCCGCGCCCATCCCCCCAAGTTCCTGGTGGTGGGGGACAGCCCAATTTATGACGAGCGGACCCTGCCCTTCCTGGACCGGCTGCTGGCGCGGGACTACGCGCTGGACCGGGAGATCGGCGGGCACAAAATCTACCGTCTGAACAGACCAGCCTCCCCGCGAGCCGACGACGGGAATTGAAACCTCCACATTCCGACAAGATTTTTCAACCAAGAGGCCGGTTTTTCATCTAATATAGGACAATCATCTGCCCGCTGGCGGCGGATGCCTTGCATCGGAGCCAATCCTTCGGTCGGAGCCGCACCCATGAAACAAGCCCTCGTCCTCGTGTTCGCCGCCCTGCTGGTCCTCCCTGCCTTGGCAGAACCCGAGTTGATACCGCGGGAGGTCCGCACGCCGGAAGGCCGCTTCCGGGTGGTGACGGATACCGCCTCCAGCCTGCCGGTGGAACTCAAGCCGGTGACGCCCCGCAAGTACGCCGGAGACCCGGAGACGGCGGCCCGGCAATTCCTGGCTGACCAGGCCCAACTCCTGCAGGTGGATCCCGGCCTGGGTGGGTTCTCCGCGGAAGCGGTCCGGCAGTCGCCGGGGGGACTCCACGTCAAATTCCGCCAGCAGCATGACGGCCTGGCCGTGGTGAACGCCTACATCGCCGTCCACCAGGACTGGGAGGGGCGGATCGTCCTGGCCCAGCAGAACGGGGCCAAGCCGGAGGCCGACTGGCCGTCCAGCTTCCCCGAGTATGCGACCTCGCTGGCCCTCGCCCGGGCCGATTTCCAATCCCATTCCGGCTATGTCACGCGCAACAAGTACCAACCCGAAAAACCACGCCTGATCGAGGATGAGCTGCGCCTGGCCCGCAAGGTGTACTTCCTCGAGGCGGGCGAACCGGTCGCGGCCTGGGAGATCGTCCTTGCCGGCACCGATACGGTGGCGGAGGTCACCTACTGGGTGGGCGGCACGCCGCAGCGGATCCTGGGATTCCGGTCGGCGGTGCTGGATTTCAACGGCAGCGGGCGGGCGTTCCTGCCCAATCCGGTCAACTCCCTGAACGATTCCTCCCTGCGGGATTCCGACCCGGACTCCGACTTCACGTCGGCTTACGCGAACGTGACCCTGCCGGGCCTGGCCGGTACCGGGCCCTACACGCTGACCGGTCCCTGGATCACCATCGTCAGCATGACCAGCGAGTCCCCGCTGATCAATCCCCCGTCGGAAACATCGGGCACCTTCAACTACACCCGCAGCCAGGACGGATTCGAGGCGGTGAACGCCTACTACTGGATCGACTGGTCGCAGCGTTACATGCAGGCACTGGGATTCAACGCCATCGATCACCGCTCCATCAACGTCGACGTGCACGGGCTGTCGGGCGCCGACAATTCGCACTATGTCGGCAGTCCCATCGGTGCCGGCTACATCGCTTACGGCGACGGGGGCGTGGACGATGCCGAGGACGCCGACATCATCCTCCACGAGTACGGCCACTCCATCCAGGATTCCTCCAATCCGGGCGCGTATTTCGGATCCGGCCAGACCGGCGCCATGGGCGAGGGATTCGGCGACTACTGGGCCTTCAGCCAGACGTACCAGCTCAGCGTCCAGCACGGCTTCGACCCCTTCTGCATCGGCGAGTGGGACTCCACCAGCTACAGCCCGCCCTGCCTGCGCCGCGTGGACACCGAGAAGATCTACCCCAACGATTACGTGGCCGGCGACATCTATGCCAGCAGCGGGATCTGGTCCAGCGCGCTGAAGAACCTTTTCCTCCAGCTGGGCGCCACGGTCTGCGACAGCATCGTCCTGGAAAGCCACTTCCTCGTGCCCGATTACCCCACGTTTTACCAGGGAGCAATGGCGATCCTCCAGGCAGACGGCATGCTGTACGGCGGGGCCCACAACTTCGAGATCTGCCAGGAATTTTACAAACGCGGCATTTTCACGATGCAGGACTGGCGCGACAACGCGGCGCTGCTGGAACTCTCCGTCCTCGACCTGGTCGAGCTGGAGGGGAACGGCAACGGCATGCCCGAGCCGGGCGAATTGATCGGGATCGACCTGGCGGTGCAGAACACCGGAAGCATGGCCACCGGACCCGTGGCGGCGCTCCTTGCGGGGCCGTCGACGCTGCTGTTCTACCAGCCGTCCTCCGGACTGCCGCCCCTGCCCGCCGACAGCCCGATCGTGGACGCCAGCCAGCCGTTCACCTTCTGGATCGACTCGGCAGCCGCCTGCGGCAGCGAGATCCCCCTGGATCTCTCCCTGGACTTCGACGGCCACCAGGAGACCTGGTCGCTGACGATGCTCCTCGGCGACTACGCAGAATCAACCCTGCAGTCGGATGATCTGGAAGCGGCCAGTGCGCTGTGGCAGACCAGCGCCGCGGTGGGGTCCACGGTGCACTGGGCCCGCCAGACTTACGCGCAGTACCACAACGGTTCGACCGTCTGGTTCGCGCCCGACCTCAACCAGGTGAACGACGAGTACCTCGTCTGGGGTCCGCTGAACCTGCCCGCAGGGTACTATTACCTGTTGTCTTTCTGGCACACCTACAGTTTCGAGAGCGGCTTCGACGGCGCCGTGCTGGAGCTGTCCACCGACGGCTCCACCTGGACCGATTTGGGCCCGGACATGCTGCAGAACGGTTATGACCGGGCGATCTCCACGAGTTACAACTCGCCCATCAAGGGCCGTTCCGCCTGGACCGGCGGGACCATCGGCGCGATGAAGCAGGTCCTGGTGGATCTTTCCGCCTGGGCCGGGCAGAACGTTTCCGTGCGGTACCGCTGCGCCTCCGACTCGTCGGTGGGCTCGACGGGTTGGGCCGTGGACGACGTGAGCCTGATCCAGCAGGCGCTGGATTGCGAGGTGGTGGACATCAAGGCGGGCGACCTGGATGACAACGGGGTCCGCAACGCCGTGGACGTGATGCTGCTGAAAAACCTGCTTGCGGACAAGATCGCCGCGGGGGAGGGGGCATTCGTCCGGCCGGAAAGCGCCGCCGACGTCAACCGGGACGGCGCGGTGAACGCCGCCGACCTGATGGCGCTACTCCGCCTCCTGGGCCAGTAGAAAGCAGATTCACCACAAAGGCACAAAGAACACAAAGCAACCTGAACGCTGAACGTTGAACTTCGAACGTCGAACGCTGAAGGTGGAATCCGCTTGCTAAAAACGATTGGATTTCGTTCAGCGTTCAGAGTTCGGCGTTCGATGTTCAGCGTTCAGATTGCGGATTGCTTTGTGTTCTTTGTGCCTTTGTGGTGAAGGATTCACGCGGGGCGGTAGAAGTCGGTGGGGAGGCTCCGGGAGAAGACCCGGCGGACGGCGGCGCCGATCACCCCCGACGTGACGAAGCGCACGGAGGCCCGCAGCATCGGGCCGTTCTCCTGCAGCAGCCGTCCGGCGCGTTCCAGCGCCGGCGTCCCCTCGGCCAGCCACTTGTCCAGCACGCGCTGCTCCACGTGGCGCAAGAACCCCAGCTTCCGGTTGGTCTCCCGGACCAGGTGGGCGGGGTCCCCCCGGAGGTGGGACTCCACGGCGAGCCGCCCGGTGAGCCAGGCGGCGTCGATGCCGCCGCCGTGCAGCGCCGAGGCGAAGCCGCCGGCGTCGCCAACGCGGTAAATGCCATCCTGAAAGTATCGGGGCGGGAAAGTGCCGGCGAGGAAACCGCCGATCTTCTTGATCCGCTCGTAGCCGTCGAGGCCGTAGCGGCGGAGGTACTCCTCCAGCTCGTCCCACGGCGCGGCGCCCGCCGGGAGGCTGTACCAGCCGAAGCCCACGTTGGCCTGCGCGGCGCCCTTGGGGAAGATCCAGAAATAGCCAGGGCGCGGCTCGTGGATGTCCACCAGGATGGTGTCGCGCCAGCGCCGGAAGTCGCCCGCCAGCGTCCACTGGACGGCGAAGCCGGGCGGCTGGGGCAGGGCCGACCACTCGCCCATGTAGGCGGCGGTGCCGCGGGCGTCCACCACGGCGGCGAAGTCGCCGGTCAGCTCTTCGGGTCGGGCGGCGGCGCCTTCCCGGACTTCGACGCCGAGTTCCCGGGCGCTCTTCCCGAGGGCGGTCTGCCACTCCGAGCGGTCGATGACGAAGAACCGGTTGCGGGAACCGATGCGGAACGTGGCCTCCAGCCCCCGCACGCGCAGGGTGGCGGCCTTGATGCGGGTCCGGATGAAGGCCCGGTCCATGGGCAGCACGCCCGACGGGTCGAAGATCCCCTCGGCGCAGCGGATGCCCTGGCCGATCCGGCCCTTCTCGAACAGCACGCAGGGCAGGTCGGCCTTCGCCGCCGCCAGCGCGGCCGACAAGCCGGCCGGCCCGCCGCCGACCACGGCCACGCCGCGCCGGCGGAAGTCCCGGGGCGGGCGGGTGGAGTCACCGGTCCGGCGCATGCGCTGCCTCCAGGGCGGCCGCGGCGGCCCGGTCCAGGAAGGCCAGGGCCTCGGCCCGCTTCTCCAACAGCCGCCGCCCCTCCTTCCGCAGGTCCTGCTGCAGCAGGCCGTGGGCCAGGAGCGGGAAGACCTGGGTGACGTCGCCGTGGCAGAAGACGCTGCGCTGGAGGCACTCGACCGAGGTCTTGCCCCAGGTGTGCCCCTCGGAGGCGGGGCAGCCGGAGAGGCCGCCGGTGTGGACGTTGGCGTCGCTGATCTGGACGTCGATGTCGAAGCCGCCGGCGTCGATGAAGAAGATCTGGGACAGCAGCGGCTCCGGCTGCAGTGTGTAGTTCTTCGGCACGCCGCCGCCTAGGATGACCACGGCCATCTTGCGGGAGGCGTGGTGCTGGGCCCAGTACTGGTAAGCGGCGTACTCGTAGACGTCCTGTTCCAGGTCGAGCCGGAAATGGAACGCTTCGCCGAGCGCCTTCTTCAACCGCACCACGTTCAGGAAGATGGAGCCGTCCTGCGGCGCGCCGCAGAAGATCGGCACGCCGAGCAGGTGGCAGGTGGACAGGAGGCTGCGGTTGGCCTGCAATCCCTTTTGGTTCTCGAGTTCCACCAGGTACTTGCCCAGGAGGTGGTGGAACTCCGGGGTGGTCATGGGCCGCTGGAACTCCGGCGCCTGGATGACCCGGGCGAAGAACTGGTCGGTCTGCAGCAGCACCTCTTCCTCGAAGAAGATGTCGTAAATGCGGATGACGCGTTCCTCGCGGAGCTCCCGGTCGTCGACGAAGGGTGTGCCCTCCTCGAGCTGGAAGCCGAGGCTGCGGTGGGCGTCGTGGTAGAGGTTGGCCCCCGTGGTGCAGAGGATGTCCACGATGCCCCGCTCGATGAGGGGATTGATGGCGGACCGGGCCAGGTCGGCGGGTGTCATGGCCCCGGACACGGTCAGGACGATGGTGAAGTCTTCCTGGATGGCCCGCTTGAGCAGGTCGTAGGCCTGGCGCACCTCGCGCCCGCCGTATGCCAGGAAGGCCCGGTGCAGGAGCGCCTCGGTGCTTTCCCGTCCGGTGAGGGGGTCGGCCGACAGGGGCCGGCCGCGGAATTTTCGCTGCGTGTCGGACATGGGCGCGCGCCCTCCTTAAAAAGTCAAAAAAGTATACCATACGAAAATGGCTTTTATGGTAGAATCCACTTTTTCAAATCGAACCGGAGGTGCGCCATGGGCAGCGTAAAGAAGAAAAAGAGAAAGAGAGCCGGCAAGCTGAGACGGCAGCGCAAGCACAAGATGAGACGCAATCAGCACAACAAGAAATAAATTTTGAGCTCCCGGCCCGGGGAGCTCAAAATTTTTCGGCCGCCGGCGTCCGCTCCGGCGATCCCGCCCGCGTTCTACAGCAAGACCAGCTTTACGAACTTCCCCAGCAGATACAGCCCGAATCCCAAATAGGCCACGCCGCAGAGGCGCTGGATGCCCCCCGTGACGCCGGTGAAGTAATGCCGGTGCAGGGAGACGACCTTGCCGATCCCCATCAGCCACAGGAAGGTGCCGGCCTGGAAGCCGAGGATGAACACCAGGTTCGTGCCCATGTGCAGGTAGAGCACGCCGATGGAGTAGTACAACTCGGTGACCGCCAGCAGGACCACGATCAGGAACGGATTGGACAGGGCCATGAACACGCCGGTGAAATAGTGGCCGTGGTGGGCGTGCTCGGGATCCAGGTCGGCCCCGGCCGCGGACAGGCGCCGGTGAAGGATGTAGTAGACGCCCAGCCCGGCCAGGAACAGGCCGCCTAGCCCGCTGAAGACCTCCTTCACCAGGGCCAGGAGCTCCGACGACAACTGGTAAATGATGGCGATCAGGCAGTAGAAGGTGTCTCCGGTGACGCAACCGAGGGCGAGCCGGCGGGCGGCGCGGCGCTGGCCGTGGATGCTCTTCTCGAACACCGCGAAGTTGATCGGCCCCGGGGGAATCGCCAAGGCGAAGCCGGTCGCGATCCCCACCAGGAGGCTGATGAGCATGCCTGCCTCAGTCTTCCGGCGAATAGTAACCCTGGCGGTAGAAAAGCTTGAGCCCCTTCCGCCGCACGGTCACCTTGATGTTCCGGTACGTGCCGTCCCGCTGCTGGTTCTTCGGCTCGTACGCCATGTTGTACTGATGGTTGATGTCGTTCATGATGGCGTCGAACGTCTTCTTCAGCTGGTCGAAGGAGGCTTTGGGGGAGAAGAACTTGCCGCCGGTCTCCCGGCAGAATTTCTCGAGGGCCCCGAAGTTGGCGGGGTAGTTCGGCGAGCGGACGCCGAGGCCGTAGATCAGGACGTCGTGCTTCTGCGCCGACTTGATGGCGGTGTCCATGCTGACCTTGGAGGCCGTGTCCTCGCCGTCGGAGAGGATCACGATGATCTTCCGGCCGGCCTCGCCGGAGAGCTTGTCCTCCGACGCCAGGTAGACGGCGTCGTAGAGGGCCGTATTGCCGCCGGGCCGGAGCTTGGCCAGGGAGCGGTCGAGGCGGTCGGGATCGTCGGTGAAGTCCTGGGTCAGGATGACCTCGGAGTGGAACTCCAGCAGCGTGACCATGTCCTTGTTGGGCCGGACGATCTGCTTGAAGAAGGCCGAGGCCGTCGCGACCTCCTGCTGGAGCTTGTCGGAGACGGAAGCGCTGGTGTCCACCAGCATGGCGATGGTGAGGGGGAGGTCTTTTGACTGGCTGAGGTTGTTGAAGTACTTGATCTCCTGCGGCACCCCGTCCTCGTAAATGGAGAAGTCCTCCTTCTTGAGGTCGCGGACGTAGTCCTTGCCGGAGGAGGCGGTGACGAACAGGTTCACCACGATGGCGCGAGACTTGATCACCGCGCCGGCCGGCGGCGTTTCCTGGGCCGACAGGGGCCGGCCGGGGAGGCCGAGGACGGCCGCTAGCAGAAACCCGGCGGCGGCTGCGCGGAGGAGGGCGGGGAGCTTGGCGGACTCAGGCATGAGTGACCATCCTGGCAGAGATTCCACTTCTTTAAGATCAGGCGCCGTTGAAACGGTTTCAATGGTAGCACAGATTCCCTGCCCCCGTCACCGGAGACGTTGCTGTGTTTCGTGCCCGTGCTCGTGCTCGTAATCGACGGGTGACGGGTGACCGGTGACCGCCGATCCGACCATGGACGATGGACCATGGACCATTTCAATCCCTATCGATCGTGCTCGTCGATCGTACTCGTCATCGTCATCGTCATCGTAATCGTAATCGTAATCGTAACAATCGATTACACGCAGAGGCGCAGAGGCCGCGGAGGCGATCCCGGATCGCCAGAAAATAACACTTGACAATGTGACATTAACTGTCATATTATCGGGCCATGAAAGAAGAACAAGAAACCAGCGAACGCTACAGCATCGGGGAACTGTCCGATTTGACAGGCCTGTCCCGGCGGACCATCCACTACTACGTCCAGCGGGGACTGCTGCCGCCGCCCGAGGGCGGGGGCCGCGGCCATTATTACACCGTGGCGCACGTGGAGCGGATCCGCCGGATCCGTGCCTGGCAGGACGCCGGCACTTCCCTGGATCGGATCAGGGCGTGCCTGGGTCCCGGGGGCGGGGAGGCGGGGGAATTCGCTGCCGCCGAGCCGGTCCGGCGGCCGGCGCCCGTGATGTGGATGCGATTGCCGGTGGCGCCGGGCGTGGAGCTGGGCGTCCAAGCGGGGCGGTTCCGGATCTCGCCGGCCCGCCTGGGACAGCTGGCGGAAGCCGTGGCGGCAATCTGCGACGAAATCATTCCTCCCCTGGCGGGGGGCGAAGAAGGAGGATCGGATAATGGCTCGAACGATGATTGAACCCAGGGAGACTACTTTTGGATTGCTGTGGGGCCAGGAACATCAACCGGTGCCGCTCTGCGGTGTGGCCTACGACGGGCTGCTGTGCGGGACGGCGCTCCGGCTCCGGGTGATCCAGCGGTACCGGAACGAGGAGGACAAGCCGATCGAAGCGATGTACCTCTTTCCGGTGCCGGAGGGGGCGGCCGTCTGCGGGCTGACAGTGACGCTGGGGGACCGGGCCCTGCGCGCCGTGGTGGAAGAGCGGGACAAGGCCTTCGACCTGTACGACGAGGCCATGGGGCGGGGCGACACCGCCGTCCTGCTGGACCAGGAGCGGCCCAACGTCTTCCAGATGAGCGTGGGCAACCTGCTGCCGGGGGAGGAGGCGGTGGTGGAAGTCCGGCTGGTCATGGACGCGAAGCCGGACGGCGGGGAGATCCGTCTGATGATCCCCACCACCATCTCGCCCCGGTACAACCCGGTCACCGCGGATCCCGCCGTGCGGGTGGAAATCGAGCGGACCACGCCGCCGTATGCGGCATCCGTGCCCTACGGGCTGACCGTGGCCCTTGAAATGGAGATGGCCTCGGACATCCGCTCCGTGTCTTCGGAGTCCCATCCGGTGGAAGTGACCGTGACCGGGTCTCGCGCCACCGTTCGCCTGGCCCAGCGCGAGACGGCCATGGACCGCGACTTCGTCCTGAAGTGCCGGACCGCCGCGCTGCACGAGGCGTCGGCCCTGGCGGCCTCCGACCACGGCCGCGACCACGTGGCCGTGACTCTCTTGCCCGAGTTGGAGCAGGACGCGGAGCCGGCCCCGCGCCGGGTGGTGTTCCTGGTGGACTGCTCCGGATCGATGCAGGGGGATTCCATCGGGGAGGCCCGCCGGGCCGTGGAACTGTGCCTGCGGGCGCTGCGGGCGGGCGACCGCTTCCAGATCGTCCGCTTCGGTTCTTCGTTCCACTCCCTGTCGGCGGGGCTCCTGGAGTACTCCCAGGAAACGCTGGATGACGCCGTGGCGCGCGTCCGCATGATGGAGGCTGATCTGGGCGGGACCGAGATCCTGCGGCCCCTGCGGCACATCCTCTCCAATGCGGGCGAGGACCGGCTGGACGTGGTGGTCCTCACCGACGGTCAGGTGGGCAACGAGGCCGAAGTGCTGGAGCTGGCCCGGCAGCACCGCGACCGCTGCCGCATCTTCTCCTTCGGCATCGGCGCGGGCTGCAGCGAGCATCTGGTGCGCGGCCTGGCTCGCGAGAGCGGCGGGGAGAGCGAGTTCATCTTCCCGGGAGAACGGATCGAGCCCAAGGTGTTGCGGCAGTTCGCCCGCATCGACACGCCGCTGCTGCAGGAGGTGGAAATCGACTGGGGCGGCCTGCCCGTGGAGGCGGCACCGGCCCGGATCCCGCCGGTTTTCGCGGGTGACGCGCTGGTGGTGACCGCCCGGTTGGTGAGTGACGAAATGCAGTTTCCGGACGGCGCCGTGGTGCGCCTGTCCGCCGTCACCCCCGCGGGGCGGAAGGTGTGGACCGCCGTGGTGAAGCGGGCCGGGCAGGGGGACGTGATCCCGTTGCTGTGGGCGCGGCGCCGGATCCGCGACCTGGAGTCCGGCTTCGGCGCCCCGTCGGGCTCCTCCCAGCGCCGGCAGCGGCCCCGGGGGCAACGCGAGATGGTGGACCTGTCCATGGAGTACGGGTTGCTGTGCTCCGAGACGAGCTTCGTCGGAGTGATCGAGCGGCCCGACGGGCAGAAGGCCGGGGGGCCGGCCGAGGCGCGCCGGGTGCCGGTAATGACCACCGCCGGCTGGCACGGCCTGGGCGGGATCCTGCCCGGTGTATTCGCCAAATCTGCGCCCAGCGCTGGAAGGCCCTTCATTCCCGGCCCCGGTGTTTTATACAGCATGCCGACCATGGCGGCCGGGGAGCCGTGCTATGACAAGGAAGTGTCGCGCTGCATGCCGTCCGGGTTTTCCGACATGGTCATGGATCGTTCCGAAAAGCGAAAATCCACCCGCTTCCCCAAGGCGGACGCTTCGTCCCGGTACTGGTATCTCGGCCTCTTGGCGCTTCAGCAGGCGGACGGCTCGTTCCCACTGGGGCAGGAGTTGGCGGACTGGGCGGGACGGAAGCTGAGGGAACTGCGCGCCTGGGTCCGGAAACTGTCGCCCGGCGGTTCCGAAGCCGAATCCGTCCTGGCCACGGCCCTGGCCCTCGTCCTGCTGGAGAAGAAGGCGGCGGACGCCTCCGACCAGTGGCAGGCGGCGGCGGCCAAGGCGCGGGTCTGGCTGGCGAACCACCGCTCGACCCTGGAGGGCCTCCCGGTGGAGGATTGGCTGCGGCGGAACCTCAAGTAAGTTGCGGAACCGGTCCCGGCAGAACCGGGACAGGGGGATTCGACCGGCAGGCGGCCCTACAGGGCCGCCTTTCTTTTATGGCTGCCGGCGGGAAATATGACAAGCCGGCGCACCCGGAGACGGTCGGGATCATCCAAGAGGGCGTTTGGAGAGAAGAAATGGTACCGCGCGGCAAAAAGATCGATCCCGGATCGGAGCAGGAACTGGAGTTCCTCCGCACCCGCGTCGGGGAACTGGAATCCCGGCTGGCGAAGCACCTGGAGGCGGCCCGGGTCTGGCAGGCCAGCGAGCGGCGATACCAGGCGCTGGTGGAGAACCTGCAGGACCTGGTCTGGCAGCTCGATCCGTCGGGCCGGATCCTCTATCTCAACCCGGTGTGGGAGAATCTGACCGGTTATACCATCGAGGAAACCATCGGCCGCCGCTTCACCGAGTTCCAGTCCGCCGAAGCGTCCAAGCGGGATCTGCGGACCCTGGCAGACCTCCTGAACAGCCCCGGCGGGCAGATCCGCGGGTACGAAACCGTCTTGCACCGCAAAGACGGCCGGCCGATCCATTTCCTGGTGAACGCCGGCGCCGTGTGCGATCCCGAGGGGCGGATCACCGGGGCGTACGGCACCTCGACCGACATCACGGAGCGCCGGCGACTGGAGCATGCCGAAGCCGACCGCACGGGGCGGATCATCCGCTACCAGGAGGCCCTCCTCCAGCTGGTCCAGCGGGAGGTGGACAGCCTTCCGAACAGCCTCGCGGCCATCGCCCGCACCGCCTCCCAGGCCCTGCCCGTGGACCGCGTCGGCGTGTGGCGGTTCAGCCCCGACCGCTCCGAGCTATTCTGCGAGGTCCTGCATGACGAAGCGCCCGGCCGCGCCGGGGCGCAGGACCGGCTCGCCGTCAGCCAGTTCCCGGCCTATTTCCAGGCGGTGGAGCGGCAGCGCGCCATCGCCGCGGCCGACGTCCGGACCGACCCGCGGACGCGGGACTTCCTGGAAGTCTACTTCCGGCCCCTGGGGATCGGGGCGACGCTGGACATCCCGGTTTGGCGGCACGAGCGGATCGAGGGGATCGTTTGCTTCGATCACGTCGGCGGGCTGCGCGCCTGGGACACGGCCGAGATCGACTTCGCCGTATCCATCGCCGATGCGGTGGCCCTCGTCCTGGAGACGAACGAGCGGCGCCGGACCGAAGACCAGCTCCGGACCATCTTCCGAGCGATCGAGCAGAGCCCCAGCGTGGTCACCATCACCGATCCCGAGGGCCGGATCCAGTACGTCAATCCCAAGTTCACGGAGATCACCGGCTACCTGCCCGAAGAGGTGGTCGGCCAGAATCCCCGGATCCTGAAGGGGAGCCAGAATCCCCCCGAGGTGTTTACCGCGCTCTGGCAGGCGGTCAAGGCGGGCCGGGAGTGGCGGGGCGAATTTTACAACCGCAAGAAGAACGGGGAGACCTACGTCGAGCAGGCGTCCATCTCGCCGATCCGCGGCAGCGACGGGAGCATTGTCAGTATCGTCAAGGTGGCCGAGGACATGACGGAACGGAAGCGGATGGAGGAGAAGCTGCGACGGGACGCCACCTACGACGCGCTCACCGGCGTGTTCAACCGGCGTCACGTGCTGGAGCAGCTGGAGTCCGCCATGGAATCGGCCCGCCGCTATCGCCGGCCGCTGTCCATCTGCCTTTGCGACATCGACCTGTTCAAGGTCATCAACGACATGAGCGGCCACCACGTGGGCGACGAGGTCCTGACCGCGTTCGGCGGGATCCTGCGGGAGAGCCTCCGTGCGGTGGATCTGGCCGGCCGGTACGGCGGCGACGAGTTCATCATGGTCTTCCCGGACACCCGCGCCGCCGACGCCGCCGTCAGCCTGGAGCGCGTGCGGGCCCGGTTCGCCGCTTTGCGTATTGGCCCGGCGGAAAACCCGATCGCCTGTTCCGCCACATTCGGGCTGGCGGACTTCGACCCGGAAATGCCCGACCTGAAGACGCTGATCGCGCGGGCCGACCAGGCGCTGTACCAGGCGAAGGCCTGGGGCCGGAACCGGCTGTGGATCTACGGGTCCGAAGTCCCCCTATCCGGATTGGATGCGGAGGCGACCGTCCGGTCGACCGGCGAGCTTCCCGGCGACGGGCTCCCCTCCTGAATCCCCGCGGACGATTCCCGCTTCTTGGCCAATTGCCCTCGGCCGGCGCGCCCGGCCCCGCCGCGGGATCCTTGCGGTTGCAGAATCATCTGCCGCTGGTTACAATCAAGGCAGGAATCCTGCCGAGATTTCCCGCCCGCGTCCCGGTCTGGCCCGACCCGTCCTGGGGCCGCTTCTTTCTGCGACGGGCACTGGCGCTCAGCCCGGAGTGGGCGGACCTGGAGTTTCTGAAGGAAAGACTGTCCAGGATCGAGGCGGAATCGAAGGGCCGGACCCCATCAAAATGACCGGCGGCTGGGCCTTTCACTTGATGTGTTCAATAATCAGTTTATTATGTCAATTTATAAAACATATTTAAATAATTTAATTACAATGAATTAGATCTATAATAAGAAATCTGATTAAAGAATAGACTATTCGGCGCCTCTCGTATACTCTTCCTTTGTCGCCACCGATTGCCCGCATCTGCACCGCCAGATCACGATTTCCGGCGTTCCGCCCCCACTCTCCTGGCAATTGGCAAGCCGGTTGCATTACAGAGGGCGGAATAATTGATTGGAGGGCGTCATGACAGTAATGCTGGTTCTGATGATGATGGGTTTGGCTGTTTCCTTCGGCTATGCGTTCCGCTCCCGCCGGGACGACCCCCGTCTCGACGACGAGTACGTGGCGGAAAAGAAACGGCTGTTCAGCGAGGCGGAGGTCACCTGGCAGGACCGCTTCGAGGCGCTGCCGGAAAGCCAGCGGACCTGCCGCTTCAAGCTGCTGGGGCTGGCGGCCATGGGGGCCTGCGACAACGGCTTCGAGTGCTCGCACTGCGACGTGGCCAAGCCGTTCCTGCCCGCCGACCTGCTGATCCGTGCGCCCCACGGCGAGGAGCAGCGGGTGGCCGGCGTGCGGCTGCCGGCCGGCGTGTTCTTCCACCGTGCCCACGTGTGGGCCCGGCTGGACGCCGACGGCCTGGTCCGGGTGGGCCTGGACGACTTCGCCCGCCGCCTGATCGGCCCGGCCGCACACTTCAACGCGCCGCTGCCCGGCACGATGATCGAGAAGGGCGAGGCGGCCTGTCTGGTGGAGCGCGGCGGCGAGGCCGTGCCGGTGCTCTCGCCGGTGGACGGCCGGGTGGTGACGGTCAACCACGAGGTGATCGACCACCCCGCGCTGCTGCAGTCCGAACCGTACGAGGCGGGCTGGCTGTACCGGATCAAGCCCTACAACCTGTACCACAACCTGCGCGACCTGCTCAGCGGCGTGGAAGCCCGGGTGTGGATGGAGGAGGAGTTCCACCAGCTCGGCGCGGTCCTGGAACCGACCCACGAGCTGCCGCGCGCCGCGGACGGCGGCCACATGGTGGACGACCTGTCCCCGGTGCTGGGGGACCGCTGGGCCGAAGTGACCCGGCATTTCCTGATGACCGAACATCAGACTGAATAATCATAATTGGAAGGAGAATAGATCATGGTAGGTATCTTGTTGGTGGCGACACTCGTGACTTTCTTCCTGGTGGACCTGCTGGTGCTGCGCGTGCAGAAGCGGCGGGCCTGGCCCTGGCAGGTGAAGCAGGGCCCGGCCACCGTGGCCGAGCCCCGCACCTGCCCGGCCGACCGGTTCTTCTGTCCCAATCACACCTGGTTCAAGATCCAGCCCGAGGGCCGCATCCGCGTGGGCGTGGACGCCTTTGTGCTCTACTCGATGGGCGTCCCGGAGTCGGTGGAGCTGGCCGGCACCGGCGACATCGCCAAGGGGGCCCCGCTCTTCCGCCTGGAGGCCAACGGCCACCAGCTGGTGATCCCCGCGGCGCTGGCCGGCCGGGTGACGGCGATCAACCAGGCCGTCCTGCGCGAGCCGCGCCTGATGGCCGAGGAGGGCGACAACTGGGTGGTGGAGATGGAAGCCCAGGCCGTGGGCGCGGCCGCCGGCCGGATGAAGATGGCTGAGAAAGCGACCTTCTGGATCCGGTCCGAGCTGGAGCGGCTGAAGGAATTCGCCGTCCGGTCCGCCTCTCCGCAGGCCGCCTGGGCCGAGTCCCTGGCGGATGGCGGTGCGGTCGTGCCGGCCGTGCTGCAGCAGCTGGAAGAGCCGACCTGGCGGGAGTTCGAGCAGAGCTTCCTCCGCGCCGAGGAGTAGGGAGCCGCCGAGATGCCGAAAGCGATGCTGATCGATATTACGCAATGCATCGGGTGCGAGGCCTGCTCGGAAGCCTGCCGGGAAGTCAATCACCTGCCCAAGAACGGCCCGAAGCAGCTCTGCGCCGACACCTACGAAGTGGTCGAGCAGATCGGCCCGGACCAGTACGTGCGGCGCCAGTGCATGCACTGCCTCAACCCGGCCTGCGTGAGCGTCTGCCCCGTCGGCGCCCTGGAAAAGAACGAGGAGTTCGGCTGCGTCACCTGGGTCGGCTCCAAGTGCCTGGGCTGCCGGTACTGCATGATGAGCTGCCCGTTCAACATCCCCCGCTACGAGTGGACCTCGCCCAATCCGGAAGTCCGCAAGTGCGTCTTCTGCCTGGAGCGCCAGAAGAAGGGGCAGCCGCCCGCCTGCGCCGAGGCCTGCCCCACCGGTGCCACCAAGTACGGCGACCGCGAGGCGCTGCTGAAGGAGGCGGCGGAGCGGATCGCGGGAAATCCAAAGGGCTACGTCAACCATATTTACGGCCAGACGGAGATCGGCGGGACGTCGTTCCTCTACCTGTCGCCGGTGCCCTTCGAGATGCTTCATCTGCCCAGCTCCCTGCCCACGGAGGAGATGCCCGACTACACCTGGAGGGTCCTCTCCCAGATTCCCCACATCGTGCTCATCGGCGGCGTGTTCCTCGGGGGCATGAAGTGGCTGACCAACCGCAAGAACGATATCCTCAAGGTGGAGTCGAAGCCGGCGTCGGCTTCGGAAGAACCGGCGGGCAAGGAGCAGCGCCATGATTAAGAAGATCCGCCTGTCCTTCTGGGGTGTCTTTGCCATCCTGACTATCGCCCTGGGCCTGGTCCTGACCGTGCTGCGCTTCAGCCAGGGCTTGGGGAAGGTGACCGCGTTGACGGACGCCTATCCCTGGGGCCTCTGGATCGGCTTCGACGTCGTCTGCGGCGTCGGCCTGGCCGCCGGCGGCTTCACCATCGCCGCCATGGTCTACCTGTTCGGATTCGAGAAGTACCACCCCATCGTGCGGCCGGCGATCCTGACGGCGTTCCTTGGCTACGTGCTGGTCATCTTCGGCCTGATGTTCGACCTCGGCCGACCCTGGTCCATCTGGCACGCCATCATCATGTGGAATCCGCGCTCGGTGATGTTTGAGGTGGCGTGGTGCGTCATGCTCTACACCACCGTGCTGGCGCTGGAGTTCTCGCCGGTGCTGCTGGAGCGGTTCAAGCTCCAGAAGGCCCTGCGCATCTACAAGGCCATGGTCATCCCGCTGGTGCTGCTGGGCGTGATCCTGTCAACTCTGCACCAGTCCTCGCTGGGCAGCCTCTTCCTGATCTTCCCCGAGAAGCTGCACCCGTTCTGGTACTCCCCGCTGCTGCCGGTCTTCTTCTACCTGTCGGCGATCTCCGTCGGTCTGGCCATGGTCATCGTGGAGTCGTTCCTGAGCTTCCGCGCCTTCGGCAAGCAGATCGAGTTCCACCTGCTGGACGACCTGGCCCGCTACATGGTGGCCATGCTGCTGCTTTACGCCACGTTCAAGTTCGTCGACTTCCGCAACCGCCACGTCTTTCACCTGCTGTGGGAGCCGGGGCCCGAAAAGTGGTTCTTCTTCCTGGAAGTGGGGATCGGCATCCTCATCCCGGTGGCGTTGCTGATGGTGCGCCGCCTGCGCCGCGACCCGCGGATCCTGTTCGCCTCCGCCGGCATGGTGGTGGCGGGCTTCGTGCTGAACCGCCTGAACACCTCCATCACCGGCTTCGAGAGGTACCACGGCTTCGCCTACTTCCCGTCCTGGATGGAGATTTGCATCACCCTGTTCGTGGTGACCCTCGGCGTGGTGGCCTACCGTTTCGCGGTGAAGTATCTGCCGGTCTTTGAGCACTGAGGTAATTGCGAATTGCGGATTGCAAATTGCGAATTGACCGATGACGGGTGACCGATGACCGATCGTAATCGTCGATCGTAATCGTGCTCGTAATCGTACTCGTGCTCGTGCTCGACCCCGCCCCCGGCCTCCCCGCCGGGGGCTTTCTTTTTTTCACCACGAAATACACGAAATACACGAAAGGTGTGAGCGAAACCAGACGGCAATCCTCGAATTCCTTCTGGATTGCTTTTGTGTGTTTCGTGTATTTCGTGGTTTCTGACTTGTGGTTTCAGTCGGCGTAGCGGATGGAGGCGCCGCCGAGGCCGGCGGCGACGGTGAGTTCCAGCCGCTGGGGGGCGCCGGCGTACTTGTTGGACGTGTACGTGTTGCCCACCTTCCGGAAATCCTGGTCGGAAACCTGGATGCCGGAGGTGTTGCCCTCGAGGTCGAGGCGCACGCCCAGCCGGCGGGGCAGCAGCACCTCGATCTGGCCGATGCCCACGGCCAGGTGGGCGCGCATGTTCCGGGTGCCCTCGCCGGAGAAGTCCAGCAGGGCGTGCCCGATGCCGCCCTTGAAGTCGATCTCCGCCGGCGCCAGGTTCGACAATCCCCGCAGCTGCATCTCGCCCACGCCGCTGGAGGCCTCCAGCGCCTGGCAGGGGTCCGCCTGGGGGGAATCGGCCCACAGCTTGACCTCGCCGGCGCCCTGCTGCAGGATCAGGCGGCGGACGTTCAACCCGGTCAGGTCCAGTTTGTTCTCCCCCGCTCCCGTTTCGAAGCGCAGGTCCAGCGGCAGGCCGCCCGCCAGCGACAGGCCCATCCGGGTGTGCTCGGTGGAGAGCGTCTGGCCCTCGATGACGGCGGTCAGCGTCGCCGTGCCGCCGGCGGTTTTGCAGCGGACGGTGCGCGACATGTTGGCCGCGTCCCACTCGGTGTCCAGCGCGTAGAGCTGCCCGGGATCGGCCTGGTCGAGGGTCAGCCGCCCGGCGGCCAGCTTGGTGGTGACGGAAAGTTCCTTCTGGCCGCGCAGGGGCTCCGAGTCGTGCAACCGGCGGACCTGGGCCGGTCGCACGTTGACCTGGCCGCACCCCGCCGCCAGCAGCGCCGCCAGCGCCAGGACCGCCGCCATGCCCAGCCGGGCTCCGCGCCGGGCCGTCCGGGATCTCTCCCGGGGGAAAAGCAGGGAGTTGCTCCCGGCGGTGAGGGCGGGCGTGTCCATCAGTTTTCCTCCTCGGCCTGGGGCTTCTCCTCGGGTTGAAAGTGGATATCGCCATACACGGCCGTCCCCGTCAGGGTGGCTTGCTTGGGATCGCCGGCGAAATTCTGCCATACCAGCAGGCCGCCTTCGGCCGCCGGCTTGGGAGCCTCCCCGCCCAGGTCGGACCGGATCCGGCCGCCGGTGGAGGTGAGGCGGAAAAGCCGCTTCTCGGGGAAGGCGGGCAGGAAGAAGGTGATGTCGCCGCGCTCCGTGGCCGCCGCCACCTTGATCTTGGGATCGGCGGGCAGGCCATGGATGCTGATGTTGGCATTGCGGTTCTTCACGTCGACGGCGCCTGTCACCGCCCGGAGGATGATGGGGTCGGTGGAATTGACGATCTGCACCGGGCCGTCCACCGTGTCCAGCTCGCACTGGCACTTGTCCAGGACCAGGCCGGCGCCGTTGGTCCCGTCCACGAGGGACAGGCTGCCGCCGGTGGCCTCGCCCTGCACGCGCCCGCGGATCTGCTTCAGCTCGATGTCGCCGGAGCGGACCTTCAGGGTCAGGTCGCCCTGCAGGTCGGTGACCTGCACGTCCTCCCGGGCGTTCTCGATGCTGGCCGGGCCGCGAACGCCCTGCAGCCAGACGTGGGTTTCGCTGGCCGCCACCTTCACCTCGCCGGTGATGTTCTCGCCCTCGATGGAGCCGTACTGGCCCTTGAGGTCGGTCAGCTTGCCGTTGATATCGGTGAGGTGGAGGGATCCGTTTTTGATTTCCGCCGCGACCAGCCCGGTGATCTTGTCCAGGTGGATCTTGGCATCGGTCCCCTTCACCTGGACGTCCCCGGTGACCTCGTTGAGGGAGACCTCACTGTAGCGGTCATTCACCTGCACGGCGCCGGTGTGGCCCGCCACCGTGATGCGCCCGTTGCGGGCGGACAGGACCAGCGGGTTCTTCAGTTCGCGGGCGGAGATGTCGCCGAAGCTGTTGTCGATCCGCACGGGCAGGTCCGGAGGCACCGCCAGGCGCACGGCGATCTCGCACGAGGTCCGCTCATCTTCCGGCTGGGGCAGGACGATGCGAAGCTGGCCGTCGGTGCTCTCGGAAGTCACCCGCAGCGCCTGGCCGGCGGCTTGGGCGGCGGCGTCGCTGTCGGCGTAGATCCTGGCGTCCAGCTTCACCTGGATCTTGTCCCCGGCTTCGGCCGGCACCAGTTCCACGGCCCCGTTGCTGTGGCTGAAGCTGATCGACTGGGCGTCCGTCAGGGTGATGGCCGATTCCATCTCCCGGCGGACCGAGCTCTTGAGCAGTTCCCGGACGTGGAACTTCTTGTTTCCGAATGGGATGGCGGGGATGCGGGACAGGTCCAGCTGGGCGATCTGCTGGCAGACCAGACCGGTGGGGATCAGGAAGAGCAGGAACACGATCTCACCGCCGTTGAGCCGCACCACGCGGCCGGGCAGCAGGGCGTCCACCAGCTTCCCGGCACCCATCACGATCAGGAAGAGGGGCCACCAGTTGCCCAGCAGTCGGAAGATGCCGGAGGTCGCGCCGGTGGTCCAGAGCAGGAAGAAGACGCCGAGGGCGATCCAGAGGAGGGCGGGGGACAGGGAACGCGGCCGGGTGTCGCCCGGGTCCGGGCGGAAATAGCGCCAGGTCTTGACGGCGCCGATCCAGAGGAAGAGGACCGGAAAGTACTTGCCGATGACCCGGAAGACCGACACGTGGCCGACCAGGTTCTCGTAGAGGAAGAAGCCGCCCAGCACGATCAGGATCAGTCCAGCCTGGATGGAGCGGGCCGCGGTCTTGTTCATGACCGATCGCCTCCGGTGATGCCGGTGCGGGGCTTGGAGGAGGCGGTTGAGGAGTGCTTGAACGCGGGCCAGGCCTGCCAGATCAGATAGCCGCCGCCGGCCAGCAGGATCAGCGGCCAGAGCTTGCCGAGGAACTCGAAGTTCACCACGTCGAAGTTATGCAGCAGGAAGAAGACGCCGAGCAGGATCAGGCCGCCTCCCCAGACCAGCTCGCCGTGCTGGAACTTGGGGCGGGGCATCGTGTCTCCGGCCAGGATGCCCGCCTGGAGCTTCTTGGCCATCCGGTACGCGTCGATGATGGTGTAGATGTAAAAGAGGATGCCGCCCAGGACGCCGAGCGCTTCCAGGCCCGCCGCATCCGCGAACAGGCCGATCAGGCAGAAGGCGGCGAACTGGTACAGCGCCCGCAGGTACGTCCCGTTGTAGATGGCCCCCAGCGTGGGAATGAGGCCGAGCCAGGCCGCCGCGGCCGGATTGATCGACCGGTAGGCCGGCGTCTTGGAATTGCGGTAGAACTTCACCGCCTCGCGGGCGCAGTCCGGGCAGACGTGGGCGGCATCCACCACCTGGTCGCACGCGCCGCAGATCGGGCGCTGGCAGAAGGTGCACTCCCCGACGGCTGCCTGATCCTGATGTTGATAGCAATTCATGGCCCTACTCCTCTACGCAAAGTTGATCATCGGACGATGGGTGTCCAGGGACTGGTTGATGTTCTTCCGGTCCGGCTCCCCGGGCTTCTTCTTGTTCTTGTCGTTGCTGCGGAACACGTCCTTCACCTGCTCCCAGTTGCTGCGGAAGAAGTTCCGGACGCGGTCGTTGGCCGCCTGGACGGACTCCCAGGTCTCCTGCGCGCTGGCGTACACCCGGACGGTGTGCATCAGCAGCCGGTTGCCGGTGTACTCCATCAGGTTGGCCAGGTTGCTCTCCTGGGTGAGCCGGGCCTGGGCGGGTTGGCCGGCGCGGAAGTACGCGTTGTAGGCCACCGACAGCAGGAAGAGCACCACCACGGCGGCGGCGGCCAGCTGGGGCAGGAACTGCCGGTCCACGTGCAGGTAGCCGGCCAGCCGGCCGAGGAACCCCTTCGGGGCGCGGCTGGTGGCGTCGAGGATCCGGTCCGCCAGGTCTGCCGGCGGATCGTACTCAGGGAAGGCGTGCAGGGCCGCCGAGGCCTCGCGCACGTTCTCCAGCAGCAGGGCGCAGAGGGCGCACTCGCGCCGGTGCTGCTCGAATTCCTGGAGCGCAGGCCCGGCCAGGGCTCCGTCCAGGTATTCGCTGAGCTGGTTTTCAAACTCGTTGCAATTCATGACCACTCCTCTCTACTCGGCCGCGAGCGGGTTCGGCCCGGGCAGCTGTTGCAGCCGGCGCATGTTCATGATCCGCGCCAGCTCGATCCGGCCTCGGTTGATGCGGGACTTGATGGTCCCCAGCGGCGCCTTGGCGAAATCGGCGATCTCCTCGTAGCTGTAGCCCTCGAGCTCCCGCAGGATCAGCGCCCCGCGCAGGTCCGGGGACAGCTCCTGGAGGCACTCGTGCACGAACTTGATCTTCTCCCGCTGGTCCAGGAAGCCGGCCGGGTCCTTCTCGCCGCTGTGGAAGTCGAATTTCTCGAGTTCCTCGCTGCCGCCGGACTGGGTCCAGCCCTTCCGTTCCTTCCGCAGGTGATCGATGAGGTGATTCCGTGCCATGACCATCATCCAGCTCTTGAATTCTCCGCGGGTCCGATGAAAGTTGGCCAGGAAGCGATAGATCTTGACAAAGACTTCCTGGGTCAGATCCTCGGCGCGGTCAAACCGTCCGGTGAAGCGATAGGCCAGGTTGTAGACGGCTCTCTGGTAGCGGGTCACCAGCAGTTCCCAGGCGCTTTCGTCTCCACCGAGGCAGCGGTCCACCAGTTGCAGATCCGTTGCGGGTTCCAACCATCGCTCCTTTCATCTGCACCCAATCACATGAACGACGGGATGCACGGAAAAGTTCCATGGGGGCTGGGTCGTATTGTACAACGGCCGGGAAGATCGCGCAAACGTCCCGTGGGAGGATGCGGGCCCGTGATATAATCCGGCGATATTTCCCGATCTTCCCTTACCAAGGCAGGCGGAATGGAGGACGTCATGTTGAGACGGAATGTCGCCGCAGCGGCGCTGGCCCTCGTGTCGGGGGCGGCGCTGTGCGCCCAGGCGCCGGCGAACCTGGACAAGCTGAAGGAACTCCTCGATGCGCAGCAGCGCCAGATCCAGCTCCAGCAGCAGCAGCTCGACGCGCAGAAGAAACAGCTCGACGAACTGGGGAAGCAGCTCGAGGAGATGCGGGCCCGGCAGGCCGCTCCGGTCGCGGCGCCCCGGGCCCCGGCGGCCGCGGAAACCGTCGCGGCGAAGCCGCCCGCCCCGCCTTCCCAGGCGGTGACCCCCCTGAGTCCGGCCATCACCGAGCGGGATGTCCTGAGCCAGGATCCCAACGCGGCGGCCCGCCTGGACAACGCCCCCCTGGATCCGGAGCTGCGGGGCTTCATCTCGATCCCGGGCACCTCGTCGCGGTTCCGCTTCGGCGGGTTCGCCAAGCTGGACGCCATCCACGACTTCGAGCCGGCCGGGGAGGCGGACGCCTTCATCACCTCCACCATCCCGGTGGATTCGCCGCCGCAGGCGCAGAACACCTCCATCTCCGCCCGCCAGACCCGTCTCAGCATCGACTTCCGGCGGCCCACCCATACCGTCGGCGACCTGCGCATCTTCTACGAGAACGATTTCTGGGGGCCCGCCGGGACCACCAACTACCACCTGCGCCACGCGTATGTGCAGATCTGGAACATCCTGGCGGGTTACACCTACTCGACGCTCAATGACGTGGACTCCATCCCCGAGACGCTGGACTACGAGGGCCCCGGCAGCGTGATCTACCAGAAACAACCCCTGATCCGTTACACGATGCCCCTCGGCGCGGCCAAGCGGCACACGCTGGCCATCGGCGTGGAACGGGGCACGTCAGACCTGATCACCTCGGTGGATAATCCCGACGTCACGATCACGCCCACCTCGCCCTGGCCGGACGGGGTGGTCCGCTACCGGTACGACAGCGACCAGGGCCACTTCCAGGCCGGCGCGGTGTTCCGGTCCGTGGGCGGGTACGCGACGGGCCTGCCGCAACGCCACGTGTTCGGCTGGGGGATCAACCTGTCCGGCGTGCGCCGCTGGAAGGACAAGGACAACATCCTCTTCCAGGTCAGCGGCGGGAGGGGCCTCGGACGCTACATCCAGGACGTGACGGGACTGGCGCCCGACGTGGGCATCGACGCGGAGGGCCGGCTCCAGGCCATCCCGGCGTACGCGGGCTACATCGGCTACCAGCATTACTGGTCCGGCACGCTGCGCTCCACCGTCACCTACGGCTACATGCTGGTGGATGCCGTGGGCTGCAACTTCACCACCGATTTCCACCACAGCGACTACGCCGCGGCCAACCTCATCTGGAACCCGAAGGACACGGCCTTCTACATGGGCATCGAGTACATGTACGGGGACCACGAGACGAGCGATACCCGGTATGGCCGCGCCAACCGGATCCAGTTCAGCTTCCAGTACGACCTGCTGAAGATGTTGAACTACGGGCCGTCCCGGTAAACGTACCTCGCGACCTCCGGGCGGGTGTTGACGAAACGGCGAAACGGCGGTGGGGCGAAACGGCGACAAGGATCAGATAGTGGCATTTCATGCCTTGAATCGATTACTGGCGACTTTGCGAAATCGATTTATGAACTTACTTTCGCACAGCGCTCCTGTTGAGCGCGAGGCGCCTGTTCCGATTGATCATACAAAGATAATCGATGGTTTTGGGGAACTCGAGAGGTGCCGGCACTACAGGCCGTTCACTTCGCACTGTGGCATCTGTGAGGCTCCGATCGTTGTCTCCGGCAAGACGCAGAAGTATCTGCTGGAAGTGAAAGGTATCCCTGCCAAGTTCCTCATGCGCGGCGTGGTCTTTTGCGAAACCTGCCGAAAACGCAGGGCCCGTCTCAATTGGTTGAAAAGCGGCGACCGCTGGCGAACAGAGCCCGACGGCGGAGCAGAACTCGCCCGCCTTCGCGAAACGGAAGAACAGTCGCGTCGTGAATCGAAACACCTGTACGAGAATGCTCCTTGGCCGTACCGTCGAAAATTCTGATTTGATTACGAGATGCTAGCACGAACACGAGCGGCGCGTGCAATCGGTCACCGGTCGCCTTTCATTCTTCGATTCCGAGTGAACATGATCTCAGCCAAACAACGGATGTGTAAACGATACGATCCGTTGAATCCGGCTTGCCGGCTGGATCCGCGGGAATCCGCGTGCATCCGCGTCCAGGTTCGGTTTTGCGGCCTCTGCGACTCTGCGTGTATATGATTGGATCGATTACGATTACGATCACGATTACGAACGACGAGTACGATCGGCACGATTCTATTTTCGAATAAGCACGAGCGTGAGCGCAACCAGGTCCCAGCCCCCAGGTCCCAGGTCCGAAATCCGATGTCCGAAAAAGAAAAAGCCGGCCAATCCGGCCGGCTATGAAAAATGGTGCCGAAGGCGGGACTTGAACCCGCACGCCCTTGCGAGCGCCACCCCCTCAAGATGGTGTGTCTGCCAATTCCACCACTTCGGCACGTCGAAAGATCAGATCGGATAATCCAATTATAGTGAAACGACCCGTCCCTGCCAAGGGGGAAGCGCTACTTCTTGGGCGTTTCCTTCGGCGCCTCCGGCGTCGCGGCGGGCTTCTGGGGCTGAACTGGCTGGGGCTTCTGGCCCTTCATCATGGCCTCGACTTCCGCCTTGCTCAGCGGCTTGACCTGGACGCTCTGCACGTTGCCGGAGGCGTCCTTGTAATCCACCACCTTGGCGCCCGGCACCACGTTCTGGGGCGCCGGCTGGGCCGGGGCGGCGGTGGCGGGCGCGGCCGGGGCCTGCTTGGGGACGGCGGTCTGGGCCGGCTTCGCCGAGCCGGAGCCCTTGCCGGCGCGGTCCATGATGGACGAGCCGCCGGTGGTGCTGCTCATCATCAGGGAAAGCGTCAGCGAACTCAGCATGAAGACGACCGCCGCGCCCGTGGTCAGCTTGCTCAGCAGGGTGGCCGTGCCGCGGGGGCCGAAGGCGGTCTGGGAGCCCATCACGCCGAAGGCGCTGGCCAGGTCCGCGCTCTTGCCGGACTGGAGCAGAATGACCAGGATCAGAATCAGACAGCTGATCAGGTGAATCAGTAGAACCAAAGTTACCATAGAGCGTCCTGCCTTGTCAGAATTTCACGATCTTTTCGAAATCCTCGGCCTTGAGGCTGGCCCCGCCCACCAGCGCGCCGTCGATGTCCGGCTCGGTCATGAGTTCGGAGATATTGTCCGGTTTGACGCTGCCGCCGTAGAGGATGCGGGTGGCTCCGGCGGACTCTGGATCGAAAAGACCTGAAAGCAAGCCGCGGATGAATCCGTGCATCTCCTGCGCCTGGGCCGGCGTGGCCGTTCGGCCGGTGCCGATCGCCCAGACCGGCTCGTAGGCGAGGATGATACGGGAAAGGTCCTCCCTTGTCAAGCTATTTAACCCGGCTTTGACCTGGGTCTCCACCACCGCCCGGGCGCGCCCCGCCTCGCGCTCGGCCAAGGTCTCGCCGACGCACAGGATCGGACGCAACCCCTTGCGGACGGCCTGCTGCGCCTTCCGGTTCACCGATTCGTCGGTCTCGCCGAAGAGCTGCCGCCGCTCGGAGTGGCCGAGGATGACGTGGGTGCAGCCCGCGCTCAGGAGCATGACCGGGGAGACCTCGCCGGTGAAAGCGCCGGCGTCCTCGGCGTGCATGTTCTGACCGGCCAGCAGGATGCGGCTGCCGGCGAGGGCGCGGTGCACCTCCAGCAGGGCGATGAAGGGGGGCGCCACCAGCACCTCGCGCTGCTCGAAGTCGCCCACGGTCTGGGCCAGCCGCGCCGCCAGCGCCACGGCCTCCGGGACGGTCTTGTTCATCTTCCAGTTGCCCGCTATCAAAGGTCGCCGTGAGTTCATGGTTCCTCCAGATTGCGAATTGCGGATTGCGAATTGCGAATTTCAATCATGTCCGGACTCCGCGAGCGGTGCGGATGGAAGCGATGACCATGGCCAGAATCTGGCGGGCTTCGGCGATCACCGGTGTGATTCGGTCGGTCGGAATCCGACCTTGCGCGACGAGCAATTCAAGCCAGTAGATGGTTTCGTCCGCTTCCTCTTCCACGATGCCGATCTTGGCCACGAATTCTGCCCTGGAGCGGGCTCGGCAAGCTGCCCGATAATTCGCGCCGACCGATGTCCCGCTCCGAATCAATTGTTTGCCAATAATGTCAAAAATTTTGCCGTTGGGTAAACATTCGGCCAGTTGGATGACCCGAACGGCGAATGCTTTGGTCCTTGCTTTAAACTCCTCGGCGTCCATGAGTGCTCCTCTCGATAGTAGAATCGCACTCAATCAAACGGGCCCGCCGGCCGCTGTTCCGATTATTATTGCGGATTCGCGATTTGGTTTTCAATTCGCAATCCGCAATTCGCAATTCGCAATCAATCCCTGTCGGAAAGTGCTTCCACGCCGGGCAGCGACAAGCCTCCGAGAAACTCCAGCGAGGCGCCGCCGCCGGTGGAGATATGGCTGATCTTGTCCGCCACGCCGGCCTGCTGGACGGCCGACACCGAGTCGCCGCCGCCGATGATGCTCACCGCGCCGGAGCCGGCCACCGCCTGCGCCACGGCCATGGTGCCCGCGGCGAAGGGCGCCATCTCGAACACGCCCATGGGGCCGTTCCAGACGATGGTTTTGGCCGCGGCGATCCGGGCGGCGTAGGCCTGCCGGGCCGCCGGGCCGATGTCGACGCCCATCCAGCCGTCGGGGATGGCCTCGCCGGGGCCGGCGGCGCGCACCTGGGCCGCCGGGTCCAGCTTGTCGGCCAGGACGTGGTCCTCGGGCAGGAGCAGGGCCTTGCCCGACCCGGCCGCCTGCTTCAGCAGTTCCGCGGCCAGCTCCTTCTTGTCCGGCTCGGTCAGGGAGGTGCCGGTGGGCTTCCCCTGCGCCAGCAGGAATGTGTAGGCCATGGCGCCGCCGACCAGCAGCGCGTCCACCTTCGGCAGCAGGTTCTGGATCACCTCGATCTTGTCGGAGACCTTGGCCCCCCCGAGGATGGCCACGAACGGCCGCTCGGGATTGCCCAGGGCCAGGCCCAGGTAGTGCAGCTCCTTCTCCATCAGGAAGCCGGCCGCGCGGGTGGCGATGAACCGGGTCATCCCCTCGGTGGAGGCGTGGGCGCGGTGGGCGGTGCCGAAGGCGTCGTTGACGTAGACGTCGGCCAGCTCGGCCAGCTGCTTCGCGAAGCCGGGGTCGTTCTTCTCCTCCTCCTTGTGGAAGCGGAGGTTCTCCAGCAGCAGCACCTGGCCGGGCGGCAGGGCGTCCACGGCCGCCTGCACCTTGGGGCCGACGCAGTCGTCCGCGAAGCCGACCGGCTGCCCCAGCTGGGCCTGCAGTTCGGCGGCCACGGGGGCCAGGCTGAACTCGGGCGCGGGGCCGCCCTTGGGCCGGCCCAGGTGGGAGCCCAGCACCAGCCGGGCGCCGTGCTCCAGGGCGTAGCGGATGGTGGGCAGGGCGGCGGTGATGCGGGTGCGGTCCTTGATCTTGCCCTCCTTGATGGGCACGTTGAAGTCCACCCGCATGAAGACGCGCTTGCCCTTGAGGTCGATGTCGCGCACGGTGAGCTTGTTCATGATCTCCTCCAGAGATGGTGCGGCCGGGGCAGGGGCCGCCCCGGCCGTCTCGGGTTCGCCGTTCCGGTTATTTCATCGCGTACTTGATCAGGTCGACCACTCGGCAGGAGTAGCCCCACTCGTTGTCGTACCAGGCCAGCACCTTGACCATGTTGCCGATCACGCTGGTGTAGCCGGCGTCGAAGTGGCTGCTCTCGCTCGTGCCGATGAAGTCCGAGGAGACCAGCGGCTCGTCGACGTAGCGCAGGATGCCCTTCATCGGCCCCGCGGCGGCGGCCTTCATGGCGGCGTTGACCTCGTCCTTCGTGGGCGCCTTCTCCAGGTTGGCCACCAGGTCGACGATGGAGACGTCCGGCGTGGGCACGCGCAGGGAGATGCCGTCGATCTTGCCCTTGAGCTCCGGGATCACGATGCCGATGGCCTTGGCCGCGCCGGTGGTGGTGGGGATGATGTTGAGCCCGGCGGCGCGGGCGCGGCGTAGGTCCTTGTGGGGCAGGTCCAGGACGCGCTGGTCGTTGGTGTAGGAGTGGATCGTGGTCATGAAGGCGTTCTGGATCTTCCAGTTGTCGTGCAGCACCTTGGCCACGGGGGCCAGGCAGTTGGTGGTGCAGGAGGCGTTGGAGATGATGTGGTGCTTCGCCTTGTCGTAGGACTTGTCGTTCACGCCCAGCAGGATGGTCACGTCGGGGTCGGTGGCCGGGGCCGAGATGATGACCTTCTTCACGCCGTCGCGCAGGTGCTTGGCGGCGTCCGGGCGCTTGGTGAACAGGCCGGTGGACTCGACCACTACGTCCACGCCGGCCTCGGCCCACGGGATCTGGGCCGGGTCCTTGATGGCGTAGACCTTCATGGTCTCGCCGTTGACGGTGATGCTGTTTTCGGTGTGGGAGACGTCGGCCTGGAACGTGCGCATGACCGAGTCGTACTTCAGCAGGTGGGTCAGGGTCTTGGCGTCGGTGACGTCGTTGACCGCGACGAACTGGATGTCGGGATCCTTTGCGGCGATGCGGACGATCATGCGGCCGATGCGGCCGAATCCGTTGATGCCTACCTTGATCGCCATGGAAAACCTCCTCGTTGCAGGTGTGATTTGGTGTTGACAGTCGTCGTCAAGAGAGCCTTGATGCTGGGGCTACCATACCAGCGGGCGGGCCAAGATGCAAGTGTTTTGAACCCGGGGGCCGGTCGCCGGGCCCGGAGCGCCGAGGATCGGGACCCGATTCCCATTCACCGGATCCGGAGTTCCATTTGCATTGGGGCGCGGGACCGGTTACAATACCGAACGTAATTGGTCGGATATCTGGTCTGCACGGAAGGAGACACGGAATGGAATTGAAGGAAAAAGTCGAGCAGGCGCTGGGGAAGGCGCGCGTCTTCCTCCAGGCCGATGGCGGAGATGTGGAATTGGTGGACGTGAACGAGGCTGGCATCGTCAAGGTCCGGCTGACGGGAGCGTGCGGCGGCTGCCCCATGGCCACCATGACCCTCAAGAAAGGCATCGAGCGCATCCTCAAGCAGGAAGTGCCGGAGGTCCAGGCCGTCGAGCAGGCCTGACGGATCTTTCCGGTCGGTGACTCCCCGCAATTTCACAGGCTAGCAAGGCATCAGTACCGGCAGGCGTCAGCCGCCGGCGCGAGATGTCATTCAACTGCCCGGATCCAGTTGCAGATTGTCGCCTCCAGCTGAGTCAAGTCGCCCGCCGGATGCTGGTAAGGTTGTGTCACATCCGTAACCTTCCCCGTTGGACTGCGGATTCCCAGCCCGGAGGGCGCCCTAAAGTAGCCCCATGCGCAAGCATGGGGAGGCAGGCGCGATTCCTCATTCTCTGGATTTCTTCATCGAGCCCGCTCTGGGGCGGCATAATCCTTATTTCTCCATCGTCTCACACAAAACCGGCAATTGCGTGTCCGCTTGCGAGGTATGCCGCCCCGGGACGGGGCTCGGGGACAGGTAATCCACGCAGGTTCCTCACGCCGGCGGTACCCCATGCTCGCGCATGGGGCTATTTTAGGGCGCCCTCCGGGCTAAGTCCTGCCAGCCGGAATCCTCTCCCAACCCAGGCCATCCGCGGGTTTTGACTGACTCCATGGTATTATGGGGTCGGATTCCAATTACTGACAAAGCCTGGCACCATTGCATTCTGGCACCACGGCATTGCGCCAAGACTGCCACAGATGGCAAGGAGGATTCACATCATGGCAGAATACTTATTTATTCGGCTATGAAACTCCGTAAGAACATCGATGGAACATCGAGCACGGAACAGATGACGAGAGTAGCTATTCCGTACGAATCATCGCGAGGGACGAGGATGAAGCACTCACCTGGGGATACGAAATAGCTGAAAACTTTGTGAGAGTTCTATATGGAGACCCGACTGTTAGTTGGAAGCAGGCCAATTTTGCTGCATGGATGGAGAAAGTGCCACCTGAGGATATCCGCAAGCGTTGGTTAGAGATCCCTTTGATCCAGATAGGCGAATATTTACCATAAACCTGTTTCGCTTCATTCTGTGAAAATGTGACAGAGCCTCTCACGAGCGTGGACATTATTTCGTCCTTGCGCTTACGGTCGCCTGTCAGGGCTTCAGGAAAGATAGCGGAAATTTCATGTGGGGCCGGCTGACCCAGGGCTCGCTTCATTCACCTGGTCTTTCCACGGCCGGCTCTGCGGGCCTCCACTCAACGGATCACGATTGATTCATCCGTCACCTCCTTGTGGTATCATGGCCGCTTCAATCGGGCGGCGGGCGGCGGATGAACAGGATTCCCCTTCCCATCCAGCACTTCGTGGCGGTCCACCAGGACAAGCTCTGGTGGCTCCACAGCGCCTACTCCCTGGCGCTGGGCGTCGCCGTGATGTGGCTGGGGGCGCGGGACTTTACCTGGATCCGCTTCGCCACCGTGCCGCTGGCGGCCATCTGGGTGAGCGGACTGCTGCTGCCGTGGGTGGTGAACCACCCGCGCCTGGGGCCGGTCTGGGGAGGGCGGCTGCGGCTGGCCGTCAACTACCTCAACCGCAACTACTACCAGCAGGTCCTCTTCTTCATCCTGCCGCTGTACGCCGCCAGCGTGACGCCCTGGTCCCGGAACATGGCCTTCGTGGGCGTGCTGGGCGTCTCGGCGATCCTGTCCACCCTGGACATCGTCTACGACCGCTGGCTGTCGGCCCACTGGATGGCGTTCTCGCTCTTCTTCGCCTTCAACCTGTTCGCCACGGTCAACCTGATGCTGCCGATCCTGTGGCAGGTCGGCAACACCGCGGCTATGTACTGGAGCGCCGCCGTCGCCCTGGCCGGGTTCGCCTCGTTCTGCTTCCGGCTGTCGGGCCTGGCCTGGAAGCAGCGGCGGCAGCTGCTGCTGGCAGCGGCCCTCCTGCTGCTGGTGATGGTGGAGGCGGGTCGGCCCTGGATCCCGCCCGCCCCCATGCGGCTGCTCAAGACGGAGTTCGGCCGCGGCATCGTGGCAAGCAAGCTCCGGATCGTGTCGCCGGTGGAGGCGATCCCCGCCGGCTGGTCCGGCCGCCTCTACGCCCTGGCCTCCATCGAGGCGCCGCAGGGCCTGGAGGAGCGGGTCTGCCACCGCTGGTACCTGGACGGCGCGCCGGTCTACTTCTCGCCCTTCTACCAGATCACCGGCGGGCGCCGGCAGGGCTTCCGGCTCTGGACCACCGCCGCGTTCCGGGACGTCCCCGCCGGCGGCGTGGTCCGGCTTGACGTGGTGACGGAGGGCGGCCAGCTCGTCGGCCGCTCCACGCTGTGGGCCGATACTGATCCCTGACATCTCCCTCTATTACGCAGACCTGGGATCTGGGACTGGGACTTGGGATCTGGGACCTGGGGGCTGGTACCTGGAGAAAAGGTGGAACACGGATTGACACGGATCAAATCGGATCCACCCGGATGAAAACTTGAATGAGGGATTGATCCGCGCCAAACCGTCTGGATCCGTGTTCATCCGTGTTGAATGGCTCTTCCGTCGTGCTCGCAATCGTTATCGAATGAAGAAGTTCGCGCAGGGGCCGCGGTCCGAGTCTCCGCGGACTGGACGGCTGCCGCAGGCGGGGGGGATTACGCCGGATTCTCGGGCGCCAGGAACGCGTCCAGACCGGCGACGATCCGCTCGTAGTCCGTGAGCCGCCGGGCGGGATCGGGCCGGACCAGCTCCAGGACGAACGCGGACACGGCGGGGGGGATCTCCGGGTTGAGCGCGTCCGGGGCGGGAATTTCCGCCCGGACGATGGCGGAGACGACCTCCCAGAACTCCTGGCCGGCGTACGGCAGGCGGCCGGCCAGCATCTCGTAGAGGATGACGCCCAGCGAGTAGAAGTCGCATTCGGGGGTGCGGCCCCGGGTCCCCTTCATCAGCTCCGGGGCCATATACTGGAGGCTGCCGACGAAGGAGCCGGTCTGCGTGAGCGTCCGGCTGTCCAGGAAGCGCGCCAGGCCGAAGTCGAGGATCTTGACGCTGGAGCGGAGGGAGCGGGCCGTCACGCGGCCGCCACCCGTGCGGGAGAAGTCGGCGGCCTTCCCGAGCATGATGTTGCCGGGCTTGACGTCGCGGTGGATCACGCCCCGCCCGTGGATGTCATGGAAGATCTCGAACAGCACCCGGGCCAGCAGCAGCGCCACGGGGACGGCGGGCCGGCCCTTCTGCAGGATCTCCTGGAGCGTCTTCCCCTCGAAGTACTCCATGGTGTAGTAGAGGGTGTTGCCGACCTCGCCCTTCTCGAACACCCGGATCACGTTGGGGTGGTCCAGGTGCTCGCAGATGAAGCTCTCCTCGATGAAGCGCTGCCGGTCGGACTCGGCGGCCACCAGCTCTTCGTTCATGACCTTGAGGGCGAAAACCTTGTTCGTGTTCAGGTCCGACACCCGGTACACGGTTCCCATGCCGCCGCGGCCTAACTTTTCCATGATCCGGAAGTGGGAGATGAAGCGGCTCTTGCGCCAGTACACCACCAGCCGGTAGCCCTTGCGGGCGCCGAAGACCAGCAGGTTGGACAGGCCGATGAACGCCAGGACAGCCAGGGCCTGGAACCAGCCCCGCTGCCAGAAGGGAGGCGGGATCTCGATCCGCAGCGCCGTCTCCCGCTCCCGCCAGCGGTGGTCGGCGTTGGCGGCCCGGACGTGGAAAAAGTAGGTGCCGGGGTCCAGGTTGGTGTAGGCCGCCAGGCGGCGGGTGCCGGCCTGGATCCAGTCGGGGTCGAATCCCTCCAGCCGGTACGCGTAGCGGATCTTCTGGGGCGCCCGGAACTCGAGGGCGGTGTACTCGAACGAAAGCGAGTTCCGCCGGTAGTCCAGGGTGACGCCGCGCAGGTCCTGCGGCGGGCCGCCGGCGGCGTGCTCCTCGTTGAACACCTTGAACGAGGTCAGGACCAGGGGCGGATGCCGGTCGGAGTCCCGGATCTCCTCCGGCCGGAAGAAGGTCACTCCGCCCGTCGTGCCGACATAGAGCCGCCCGGTGGGCCCCCGGTGCATGGCGCCCTGGTAGCATTCATCCCCGCCCAATCCGTCGGTGGAGTCATAGGCGCGGGCGGTGCGGGAGCGCGGGTCGAACCGGCACAGGCCCCGCAACGTCGCCAGCCATAGCCGCCCGGCGGCGTCCTCCTGAATGCCCACCACCACGTCGCTGGGCAGGCCGTCGAGGGTGGTGAACGCCGTGAAGGTGCCGTCGGCGGCGTTGAAGCGGTTCAGGCCGCCGCCGCTGGTTCCGGCCCAGACGGTGCCGCCGCGGTCCACGTGGAGGGCGAAGACCACGTTGCTGCCGAGGCTGCGCGGATCCTTCGGATCGTTCCGGTAGTGGGTGAAGGCTTTCCGATCGGGATCCAGAATGCTGATGCCGCCCTCGTTGGTCCCCACCCAGAGCCTCCCCTGGCGGTCCTCGCAGAGGGCGAACACCGTGTCGTGGCTCAGACTGGAAGGATCCCCGGCCCGGCGCAGGTAGGGCGTGAACGTGCGGCCGTCCGGGTTCAGCCGGTTCAGGCCGTGGTTGGTCCCCACCCACAATTTGCCCTGCCGGTCCCGCAGGAGGGCCATGACGTTGCTCCCGCTCAGGGCGGCGGGGTCGCCTTCGCGGTACTTGAACTGCCGGAAGCGCCCGGAGACGGGATCCAGCAGGCACAGGCCCTCGTAAGTGGCCACCCAGATCGTGCCGTCGGGGTTCTCGAGGAACGCCTGGACGCAATCCGACAGCAGCCCGGCCGGGTGGTCCGGCGCCGGGGAGAAATGGCGGAATCGGCCCGACGCGGGATCGTACTGGTCGAGCCCGCCGCCGTCGGTGCCGATCCACACCCGGCCGGCGCGGTCCTCCAGGATGGCCCAGACGGCGTCGTCGGACAGGCTGTCGGAATTTCCCGGCAGCCGGCGGAGGGAACGAAAAGGCGTGCCGGCCAGGTCCAATCGGCTGATCCCGTCCAAAGTGCCGACCCAGAGCAGGCCGGAGCGGTCCAGGTAGAGGCATTCCACTTGGTCGTGGGCCAGGCTGCCGGGATCCTGGAGGTGGTGGCGGAACACCGTGAAGCGGCCGGTGACGGGATCGAACCGGTTCAGCCCACCGCCGTAAGTGGCGATCCAGAGGTTTCCCGCCGTGTCCTCGGTGATCTGGCGGATGTAAGGGTCGCTAAGCCCCGGGGTGGTTTCCGACTCGACGGGATAGCGGGTGCAGCGACCGGTCTCGGGATCGAAGCGGACGAGCCCGTCGTAGATGCTCCCGATCCAGAGGCGGCCGGTGCGGTCTTCGAAAATCGTATACAGGCGGTTCCCCGGCAGGCTGGCGGGATCGGCCGGGTCGTGGCGGAACGCGCGGAAGGTGCCCGTCGCCCGGTCCATCAGGTTGAGGCCGCCGCCGTCGGTCACCACCCAGAGCCGGCCGCGGCGGTCCTCCAGGACGGTGAACACCCGGTCGCTGGACAGGCTGCGGGGGTCGGCCGGGTCGTGCCGGAAGCGGGTGAACCGGCCGCGCGCCGGGTCGTCCAGCCGGTTCAATCCGCCGTAACGGGTGCCCACCCACAGGGTGCCCTGCCGGTCCCGGTACAGGGCGGTGATGGTGTTGTGGGTCAGGCTGCGGGGATCGTCGGAATCGTTCAGGTAGCGCTGGAACCGGCCGCTCTGCCGGTCGCGCCGGTTCAGGCCGCCGTAAGTGCCCACCCACAGGTCGCCGGAAGGGTCTTCCAGCAGGCAGGAGACCAGGTTCTCGCTCAGGCTGTTCGGGTCGCCGCGGATTGGGCGGAACGTCGTGAGCGTGTAGCCGTCGTAACGTTGCAGGCCGTCCTCGGTGCCGATCCAGAGGAAACCGTCGGCGTCCTGCAGGAATACGTTGATGAGGGTGGACGCCAGGCCGTCGCGGGTGGTGAGCTTTTCAAACCGGGCGAAGGCGTCTTGCGCGGGTGCGGCGCCGCACATGACGTAAAACCATGCGGCCGCGGTCAACAGGGCGCGGGCGTGCACGCTCCATCTTCGGGTCATTCGGCCGGGTACTCCGCCGGATCCGTCCGTCATCAGCGCATCTTCTCGCTGGGTTGATTCGCGGCATCCACCCGCCGCGTGCGGCCATTGTAAACCAGCCGGGCGGAAATGGGGAAGGGATTATCGCGCCAAAGGGGCCCGGGCTCCGGTCAACCCCTCGTGCCCATGCCCCTGCCAGTGCCCCTGCCCGTGCTCGTGCTCGTAATCGTAATCTCTCCAATCATATACACGCAGAGACGCAGAGTACGCAGAGAAAACCGGCCGGCAGATTTCACCTCATCAATCTCCGCGCACTCCGTGTCTCCGTGGCTGTCTGCAGAATGAAGGGGAGTCGATCACGAGTACGATCACGAGCACGATTACGAGCACGAGCACGAGCACGAGCACGAGCACGAAGAGAATCGGCGGCTTTCTATTTTCGAGTGAGCACGACGGGGGGCGCCCAGTCCTCCCGTCAAGTTGGAGAGGACGGGGCGTAACCGCCGGGGGCTAGGGCACCGGGTTGCCGGCCAGGGAGTTCGCCAGCAGGATCAGGTCCTGGGCGTTGACCGCACCGTCGCCGGTGGCGTCGGCCGCGAACAGGGGCGCGTTGAACGGGGCATCCCCGGGGTCGAGATGGTTCACCAGGTAGTGCAGCAGGGTGCACAGGTCCAGGCTGGTGTCCTGGCCGTCCAGGTCGAGGTCGGCCAGGCAGAACTTGAAGTAACACGCGAAGACGGCCTGGGCGTACCAGTCTTCGGCATAGACGCCCGGGGTGACGGGGAAGTCGGGCGAGGACGTCTGGCCCGTGAGGTAAGCCCGGCCGCCTTCCGTGACGATGCTGCGGATGTCCTCGCCGGCGGCGCCGCCGAGGTAGGAGGCGTAGGTCCACCGGGTGTCGCCCGGCCGGAGGCGGGCGACGAATCCGTCCGTACCGCCGTTGGCCGTGGAGTCCCAGGCGCCTTCGGTGGCCGGCAGGTCGGTGGAGCCGGTGGAGCCGGCGAAGTAGGCGATGCCCTGTTCCTCGTCGACCGACCAGGCGACGTCGGAGCCCGACCCGCCGAAGAAGGTGGCGTATTCCAGAGTGGTCAGGTCCGCGCTGAATACGGCCAGGTAGGCGTCCTGCGTGCCATTCAGGGTGCTCTGGAAGGCGTCGTCGGTCACGCTCATGTCGTTGCTGTGGGCGGCCCCCACGATGTAAGGTTTGCCGTCGGCGGATACGGCCAGTCCCTGGGCGCTCTCGATGTTGCTCGTCCCGTACAGGGTTGAGGCGAGCAGCCAGGTGCCGGTGGAGAGCAGCTTGGCCACAAACGCGTCGTACTGGCCGGCGTGGGCGGTTTGGAAGGCGCCGGCGGTGGTGGGGAAGTCGGTGGCGCCGTCGTTGGTCTCGCCGGCGATGTAGACGTTGGCGCTGGCGTCCAGGGCGATGCCGTAGGCGTAATCCGCGGCCGAGCCGCCGATGAAGGTGGAAAACACCAGCGCGTTGCCCAGCCCGCTCAGGGCCGTGACAAAGGCGTCGTAGTGGCCGTTGTGGGAGGTGTCGTAGGCGTTGATGGAGGTGGGGAAGCCGGCGCTCATGGTGGCGCCGGCCACGTAGGCGGTGGCGCCGTCCACGGCCAGGTCGTACGCGTAGTCGTTGGAGGAGCCTCCGAGATAGGTGGAGTATTCCAGCGTGCGGCCGTCCTGGGCCAGTTTTGCGACGAACACGTCGGTGAGGCCGTTGGCCGTGGTGTCCACGACTCCGGCGGTGGTCGGGAAGTCGGTGGAGGTCGTGGTCCCGGTCACGTAGGCATACCCGTCCGACACGCCGATGGCGCGGCCGTTTTCCTTGGCGCTGCCGCCGAGGAACGTCCACCACAGGAGGTCGTCGCCTTCCCGGCTGAGCTTCAGGGCGAAGGCGTCGGTGTCGCCGTTGGGATATTGGTCGTAGCCGCTGGCGCCGGAGCCGAACTCGCTGGCCGAGGCGGTGCCGGTCAAGTACACGTAGCCGTCCTCAACCGCCACGTCGTACCCGTTTTCCTTCATCGGGAAGCCGAACAGGGTGGAGTACTCCAGGGCGGAGCCGGCCACGTTGAATTTGGTGATGAAGGCGTCGAAGTAGCCTTTGTGGACGGTCTGGAAGGCCCCGGCGGTGGTGGGGAAATCGGCCGACTCGGTGGAGCCGCACACGTAGGCATAGTTGTCCAGGACCGCCACGCCGGTGGCGCCTTCCGACATCATGCCGCCCACGAAGGTGCCCAGCAGCAGGGAGGCGCCGTCGGTGCTCATCTTGACCAGGAAGCCCTCGCCGTTGTTGGGTGTGGTGTCGTAGGCGCCCGGCGTGGTGGGGAAGGGAGTGGCGGCGGCGCTGGTGGTGCCCGCCACGTAGGCCACGCCGCCGGACACGGCGATGCCGTTGCCCTGGTCGCCGCGGCCGTTGCCCAGGAAGGTCGAATAGGTCAGGGAGGTGGCGGTGGTGTTGAGCTTGGCGACGAAGGCGTCTTCATTGCCGTTGAAGACCGGATCGTAAGCGCCGGCGGTGGACGGGAAATCCACCGAATCGGTGCAGCCGGTGACGTAGGCGCAGCCGTCCTGCACGGCGATGCCGTAACCGAAGTCATCGCCGGTATGTCCCTGCTCCTCGATGGGTGCGCCGCCCAGGAAAGTGGAGTAGACGAGTGCCGAGCCCAGGTCGTTCAGCTTCGTGACGATGACGTCGCTGTTGTTCTCCGTGTCCCAGTCGCCGGCGTGAACGGGTTGGACCACCCCCGGAGTGGTGGGGTAGTGGCTTTCCATGGGGAGCGTCTTGCTGTAGCTGTATCCCGTGATGTAGGCGCAGTTGTCCTGCACGGCGATGTCCGCGCCCTCGTCGAGGCCCTGCCCGCCGATATAAGTGGAGTAGGACAGCACCGTGCCGTCGGTGTGCAGCTTGGTGACGAAGACGTCCCGGTTGGCGTAGTACGTGCGGTCGTACGCGCCGGTGGTGGTGGGAAAGTCGGTGGATTCGGTGGCGCCCGTCACGTAGGCCCGGTTGTCCCAGACGGCGATGCCGGCAGCGCCGTCGCGGTCCGAACCGCCCAGGTACGTGGCATAGACCAGGTTGGAGCCGGCCGTGTTGAACTTGACGACGAAGGCGTCCGACGTCCCGCCGAGGGTCGTGTCATACGCTCCGGTGGTGACGGGAAAGTCCGCGGAGCTGGTCCGGCCGCAGACGAAGGCGGCCCCTACCGAGTCCACGGCGATGTCGCCCGCGGCATCCTCCCCCGCGCCGCCGATGTACGTGCAGTACACCAGGCTCTGCCCGTTGGCGGCGAACTTGGCCAGGTAGACGTCCTGGTTCCCGCCGTACAGGGTGTCGTCGGCGCCGGGGGTGGTGGGCACTTCGGCCGACCGGGTGTTTCCCGCGATGTAGGCGCAACCGGCGCTGTCGACGGATATGCCGGCGCAGAAGTCGTTGTCCCCGGCGCCGCCGTGGATAAAGGTGCCCCAGCGCAGCACCGGGTCGATCACCAGCGGGCGGGTCCGATCGTAGCCGCCCAGGGCGAAGCCATAGCGGCCTCCCTCCAGCGGAACGTACGAGACGGGGACCGCCACGCGGCCGGAATCGGATTCCTGATAGGCGATCGGCGCGGACAGGGTCAGCTCGCCGCCGGCCCGGGAGGCGACCATCGAGCCGTCGTCCAGGAGCTGCAACGCGTCCGCGCCGGTGGCCATGGCGATGTCGGCGGGGCGGGCCCCCGGGCGGACGACCAGCCGGAATTCCAGCCGGTCCATGAAGCCCAGGTACTCCAGGTCGATGCCGTCCCAGGCGTTCTCATACACCAGCCGACGGTAGGTGGGCAGGCCGGTCCGCCACTCTTCCTTCGGGCCGCGGAGGAAATTCACCACCGCGCCCGTCGCCTGCTCCAGGCGGATGGCCGGGGATCCCTTGCGCTGATTCGACGACTCGAATCCCGCCCGCAGCAGGACCTGCCGGACAGGCGCCGGGCCCTCTCCCTTCGCGGGGAGGATGGAGCGGCGGCCGTGGTGCCGGGACACGCCCTCCGCGCCGGCCCGGTCGTCGGATTCCGGCACGGCGATGGCGAACATGGCGCCCTCCGGACCGAACACCACGCGTCCGGACGCGGTCTGCAGGAAGGCCGTGACCGCCTCGTCGGCCACAAGGCGCTTCCCGGAGGCTGCCGGCGTATTGGCGATGAAGTAGGATGGCGCGGTGCGGAAGGCCGTGGCGCCGCCCAGGACCGGTGCGGCCAGGGCGGCCGCCAGAGCGGCGGCGATGCACAGAGTCATCAGGTTGCGGATGGTGGGCGACTTCGAAGTGCGGTGCATGGTCCCTCCACGCGGACAACGTTGAATATCAGGATCGAGACGATTATTGATCCGGCGGAAGAATTAGGAAAGCGGACGGTTGTGACCTTTTGAGGGAAAAATGTGACTTTCAGGAGGATATCGGACTTCGGACCTGGGACCTGGGGCCTGGTCAGCCAATCGCGCTTGACAACAACCGAAAACCGATGACCGGCGACCGGTGACCGGTCGCGATCGTCGATCAGTCACCCGTCGCCGGTCATCCGTCGAGCACGAAAACGAGCACGAGCCCTGACGAAAGCCGAGGTCCGAATTCCGATGTCCGCGCGGCTGCTACATCGCCGCCGTGAGGTTGAAGCAGTACACCAGCCACAGAAACGAGGCGGTGTTGCTCGTGCCGCGGGTGATCTGGGAGGTGTAGAAGTAGGCGTTGCCGGCGTGGCCGTCGACGCGGAAGAAGTAGTACTCCGGCCCCAGGGTGCCCTGGGCGTGGAACTGGCAGCCGAAGGCCTTGAAGTCGGGCGTCCGCGAGTGGTCGTTGGACTGGTACACCGCCATCGTGGCGAGCTGGTTGGATTGGTTCTGGAACACGGTCACCCACGTGTCGGTCATGCGGACGGTGGAGGAGATGTTGCCGATCCCGGCCAGAGCGCTCAGCGGATAGGCCGGGTCCGAGCCCATCTCGATCCGGCAGTTGGAGATCTCCACATCGGTGCTCTCGGTGGCGCCGGCGGCGTAGATCCCGAACGCTTCGTCGTCGTTCACCCAAGAGTAGATGCGGCACTCCCGGATTTTGACCGTCTGGGAGTCGCGGACAAAGACCGCCGTGTTTCCGTCGCCGACGGTTCCCGAGAACTTCAGCAGGCTCAGCCCGACGATGCCCACGTTGTCCACGTTGTCGCAGCTGACGATGGCGCCGTAGGGCGGCGTCGACAAGGAGGCCGTGTAGTGGATCTGGGAAGCTACGGAGCCATAGCCCACCAGCGAGGTGCAGCGCGGCAATTGGATGGTCCGCGCCGGGTAGTAGCGGCCCGGAGTGACCAGGATCACGTAACGGTCCTCCAGGTTCGGCCCCTGGGCGGCCACCCAGTCGGCGGCGTCGGCCGGGTCGGTGAAGTCGCCGCCCTGGGGCGCCACCACCACCACGTTGGACAGGTCGTAATTGGCCACGTCCAGGTTGCCGGTCAGGACGTTGCCCAGCAGTGCGAGGTCCATGGCGTCCACCGCCTGGTCGCCGTTGAGGTCGGCCCGGTTGCCGGCGAGCAGCGGAATCGACAGGCAAAGCCATAGGATCAGGGACAGTTTCTTCATGATTGCCTCCACGAATCTTCTCGGAAATCGGATCTCGGACTTCGGCTCTCGTTCGTGCTCGTGCTCGTAATCGTAATCGGCGCACCTCCATTCTTCAGACAGCCACGGAGACACGGAGCACACGGAGATTGATCGAGTGACATCTGCCGGCTGGTTATCTCTGCGTGCTCTGCATCTCTGCGTGTAATTGATTGTTTCGATTACGATTACGAGCACGATTACGATTGCGAGCACGAGCACGAACGAGAGCACGGGGAGCGTCCCGTCGCCCCGTCCCCCCGTCATCTGAGCGGGGGGACGGGGAGGGGGAGGATGGAACTACGGCGTCGTGTTCCCCGCCAGGTACTGAGCCAGCATGATCAGGTCGAGGCTGTCGTACACGCCGTCGACATTCACGTCGGCCATGAACTCGGGCACCGGCATCGGGTTCGACGGGTAATAGTACTGCCCGGCCAGGTATTGGATCAGGTACACCAGGTCCAGGGCGGAGTCCCGGCCGTCGGCATTCAGGTCGGCCGCGCAGAACCGGAACAGGCTGACGAACACCGCCTGGGCCAGCCAGGTGTCCTCGCAGGCGCCCGGGGTGACGGGGAAGTCGGGCGAGGTGGTGTGCCCGGCCAGGTAGCCGCGGCCGCCCTCGACGTCGATGGCGTTAAGTTCGTCGTTGCCGGTGCCGCCGATGTAGGAGGCGTAGGTCCAGCCGGGGTTGGTCCAGTCGAAACGCAGCACGAAGCCGTCGGTTCCGCCATTGTAGGTGGAATCCCAGGCGCCGGCGGTGACCGGGAAGTCGGAGGAGGAGGTCGTGCCGGCCACGAATATCTTCCCGTTCTCATAATCGAGGGAGCGTCCGAGTTCGCTGCCGGAGGCGCCGCCCAGGTAGGTGCTGTAGCTCAGGATGTTGGGGAAGGCCGGGTGGATCACGGCGACGTACGCGTCGCCCCCGCCGCCGGCGTAGGTCGGCTGCAGGGCGCCGGCGGTGGTAGGGAAGCCGTCGCCGGCCGCGCCGGTGATGTAGAGGTAACCGACCGTGTCGATGTCCACGGAGAGGGCGCTGTCGGACCCGCTGCCGCCGAGATAAGTGCCGTAATCCAGGCTGGCGCCGGTGGTGCCGAGCCGAGCGACAAACGCGTCATAGCCGCCGTTGGCCGTGGTGTCGTAGCCGGAGGCGGTGGTGGGGAAGTTGGTGGAATTGGTCTCGCCGACCACCGAGGCCATGCTGGCCGACGCGACGATCGAGTAACCGTAATCGGCGCCCGAACCGCCGAGGTAGGTGGAGTACTCCAGGGCGGTCCCGGCGCTGTTGACCCGGGTGACGAAGGCGTCGTACACCCCGCCGTTGTGGCTGGTGTCGTAGGCGCCGGTCGTGGTCGGGAAGTCGGTGGAGCGGGTGTAGCCAGTGACGTAGGCCCGGCTGGAGGCGACGAACACGTCGCGGGCGGTGTCGTCGCCGGTGCCGCCCAGGTAGGTGCCGTAGGTTAGAGTATGTCCATCGTCGGTGATCTTGATGACGAAGGCGTCGACGCCGCCGTTGAGGGAGGTGTCGAACGCGCCGGTGGAGGTGGGGAAGTTGGTGGAGGTGGTGGTGCCGGCGATGTACACGTAGCCGCCGCCCACCTTCACCGCCCGGGCGACATCCTTGCCGTCGCCGCCGAAGATGGCCGACCAGGAACTGCCGTCCGAGGCAGTCGCGTCGGATCCGTCCACCGCCATGCAGGTGACGAAAGCGATGGAGCTCTGGACATCTATGTCGAACATGTTGACGGAGTTCGGGAACGTGAGGGAGTCGATGCTGCCGACCACGTAGGCGAAGCTGTCTTCCACCGCCACGTCGTAGCCCCACTCCTTCTTCGGCAGGCCCAGCAGGGTGGAGTACACCAGGCTGGAGGCCGAGCCGTTGAGCTTGGCGACGAAAGGATCCTGTTTCCCGTAATAGGTGCGGCGGAAGGCGGTAGCCGAGGTGGGGAAATCGGTGGACTCGGTGGAACCGCAGACGTAGATGTTCCCGCCTTGCAGGGCCAGCCCCTGGATGGAATCCTGAGCAGCGCCCCCGAGAAACGAACTGAAGGTCAAGGCGGTGCCGGCGGCGTTGATCTTCAGCAGGATCCCGTCCCCGTTGCCGTTGTAAGTCGTGTCGTACGCCCCGGCGGTGGTGGGGAAGGGCGTGTCGCCAGGATTGAGCGGAGCGTGGTAGCCTCCCACGACGACGCTGCCGGCGTCCACGGCGATGGCGCTTCCGTATTCAATGCCGGAGGTGTCGATGATCCCGGAGTAGACCAGGGCGGAACCGGCGGTGTCGAGCTTGGTGACGAACAGCTGCTGCGTATTCAGTCCGGTCAGGACCGCTCCGAAGTTGCCCGCGGTGGTGGGGAAGTCGTAGGAATCGGTCTTGCCCGTGACGTAGGCGTACCCGTCCTGTACGGCAATGTCGAAGATCTGGTCGTCGCCGTTGTTCTCCCCGGCGACGCCGACGCCGCCCAGGAAGGTCGAGTAGACTAGTGCGGTGCCGCCGGCATCGAGCTTGAGGATGAAACCGTCCCAGCTATACCCCCCCATAAAGCCGTTGGGCGTCGTGTCATAGGCTCCCGCGGTAGTCGGGAAATTGTTGCTGAACCCGTCCACCGTGGTATCGCCGGCAACGTAGGCGAGGCCCCCCTCGACAGCAATGCATCTTCCGCCGTCGTGCTGGGTGCCGCCGATGTAGGTGGAGTAGGAAAGGATCGAACCGTCGGTGTGCAGCTTGGTGACGAACACATCGCTCTGGCCGTTGAAGGTCCGGTCCAAGCCGCCGTCGGTGGTGGGGAAATCCGTGGAGTAAGTGCTCCCCGTGACATATACCCGGCCATCGTAGAGGGTGAGATCCTGCGCCGAATCATTATCCGATCCGCCCAGGTAAGTGGAGTAGACCAGGCCGGTTCCGCCGGCATTGAGCTTGGTGACGAACGCGTCCGTGGTCCCGCCGTTGAACGTGGTGTCAAAGGCGCCGGCCGTGGTGGGGAAGTCTGAGGATTTTGTATATCCGCAAATGTAGCTCTGGCCGGCGGCGTCTACGACGATCGTCTGGGGGGAATCGTCCTCGCTGCCGCCGAGGTAAGTGCCCCAGGTCAGGGCGCTGGCGTCGGCGTTGAACTTGGCCACGAAGATGTCCTGCTTGCCGTTGAAGCCGCGGTCGTACGCCCCGGTGGTGGTGGGGAACTCGGCCGAGGGAGTGAATCCCAGCGCGTAGGCGCTGCCGCTGCCGTCGACGGCGATGCTCACGGCGTACTCGCTCGCGCCCATGCCGCCGGCGATGAAGGTGCTCCAGGACAGCACCGGGTCGATGACCAGCGGCCGGCTGCGGTCGTAGCCGCCCAGGGTGAACCCGTAGCGGCCGCCCTCCAGCGGCCGGTAGGCCACGGGGACGTCCACCTCGACGCCGTCGACGATCTGAAACGCCAGCGGGGGGGACAGGGCCAGTCGCGCGCCGGCGAGGTCCGCCAGCAGGCCGCCGTCGGGGGTGACTTCCAGCGCCTCGGCGCCAGTGGCCAGGGCGATGTCGGCGGGGCGGGCGCCGGGCTGCAGGACCAGCCGGAACTCCAGCCGGTCGACGAAGCCGACGTACTCGAGGTCGATGCCGTCCCAGACGCCAGGGTAGACCAGGCGGCGGTAGGTGGGCACGCCGGTGCGCCAGTCTTCCTGGCGGCCGACGAAGAAGTTCATTGTGGCGCCGGTGGGCTCCTCCAGCCGGGGCGTGATGGCGGACTTGCCGTGGGCCGGGGCGTCGAAGCCCAGCCGCATCACCGCCATGCGCTGCGCGGATTCGGGCTTCCCGTCCGCGGATTCCCATGGCTGGCGGGCTTTACCGGCGGCCGGCGCCGCTTCCGCCGCACCGTCGCCGTGAGCCGCCACGGCCAGGTAGGCGCCGTCGGGGCCGAAGAGCACCCGGCCGACGGGGGTCTGGATGAAGGCGGTGACGCCGGGCTCGGCCACGGGCTGCTTGCCGGGGCCGACCGGGGAGTTGGGAATGAAGTAGGACGGCGCCAGCCGGAAAGTGTCGGCGGAGGCTCCGACCGCCGCCACCGGCAGGGTGAGCCCCGCGGCCCAGGCGGCGGCCAGCAGGATGACGCCGGCGAAGCGCAGGGCCGATCGCCGGGTGAAGTTCAGACCGGACGTGATCGCATCGTAAGCCATGATTCCCTCCACGGAAGTAGTTCGATTTTCACCCTTATTGTCATGGGATTTGCAGTCGCCGGGAATCCGGACGCTCGTGACCTTTTGTAGGAATCTCGTTACCTCGGGAGGGCCGGGCGGCGGAGCATGGGGTCTAGGCCATGTTTACCAGTACTCGTGCTCGTAATCGTGCTCGTAATCGTAATCGATTCAATCGCTTCTGCGCAGATGCACAGAGGCAGCCGGCGCGCGGACGTCCCCGTCCGCACGATCCTGCCCATGGCCCGTACACCGCGGCGCCCCGCCGCGGGACGATGGGACCGCCGGAGAGATCATCAGGTTTCCGCAGTTCCTTGTGCCGTCCCGCGTCCGGGGGCCGCGGTCTACGCCCGGGACGTCCGCGCTCCGGCGTACTCATGCACCGACCCGGCCGGGAGGAGATTGCATTCCGGAAAAATTTCGGTACACTGGAAGCGCTATTCATTCTGATAGTGCCACAGGGGGCCGGCCGGGTGGTTGATCCGGGCGGTGAGGAACATTTCCTTGGTCAGCGCAAAATGCGCCGAGAGGAGGACGGATGTACTGTATCCGGTGCGGCCATCCCCTGAAGCCGGGAGGAAAGTTCTGCGCAGTCTGCGGCCAGGCTGTATCGGTGGCCCCAGCCCCGTCCGCCGGGAGCCAGGCGCCGCCTCCTCCCGCCGCCGCGCGGCCGGCGAGCCCGCCACCCCCTGCCGCGAGACAAGCGACCCCTCCACCCCCAGTTCCCCGACCGGCGCCCGCCGCGGTGCAGGCCCTGCCGGGGCGGACCCGCCACTCGTCCGGGCTGGCCGTGGCCGCCGCCGTCCTGGTGCCCGGCGCCGGGCAGTCGTACAACGGCCAGTTCGGCCTCGGGCTCCTGGTGCTGCTGGGCAGCGCGCTGGTCCTCCCGTACTTCCTCGGAATCTGGGGCGCCGCGCGCACGGCGAGGCGGATCGTGGCCGCCGGGGGGCGAGAAGGGCGCGGCGGCTTCGCCTGGATCCTGATCCAGGCCATGCTGGGCGCCAACCTGCTGCTCTTCACCCTGATCCTGCTGTCCATGACGGGGGTGCTGTCATGACCGCGCCGAACAAGAAGAAGGGCGGCCTCGGCTGCCTGGGGGGTTGCCTGATCGCGATGCTGCCGGCCGCGTTCGTGGCCGGCGTGGTGTTCCTGTTCTGGCTCAATCCCGACTGGCTGGACGAAGCGGCGTTCTGGCGCGGGCCGGTCCTGGCCGAGGATGTCCTGGATCCTCTTCCGCCGCCGCCCCCGCCACCGCCGTTCGCACTCCGGCAGGCGGCCCCGCCCGCCGACGACGGCAGTTTCCCGCTGGACCTGAACGGCCTGCTCGAGATCGAGCGGGTGTCCAACACCGTATTCGCCGCCCAGGGCGGGGAAGTCCGCCTTTCCGACGGGAGCGGCGTGATCCTGCCGCCGGGGGCGCTGCCGGCGGACCGCCAGGTCACCGTCCGCCGGCTGGGCGGCGACGATCCGGCCCTGTCCATGATGAGCGTGGTGGACGTCGACACCGGCGGCGTCGAGCTGAGCGCCGACGCGACGGTGGTGCTGCCGATGCCGCCGGGCATGCCCGCCCTGAGGCCGGACCGGTTGAAACCCAGGGTGCTGCACGTCCACGACGGGCGGGCCAGGGAGATTCCCATCGCTTCCATCCCGGACGGCGGGCACGTGGCCGTGCGGACGAGGCGGTTCAGCCCCCTGACCGTGGTCCTGGCGCTGGAAGTCATCGCGGCCTGGGCCATGGACGTCAAGCTCATGCAGGAGGCGCTGTACAACCACGTCGAGTTCAACCGCCGGGACCCGCCCCTGCCGGTGCCCTACTTCAGCCAGGGCAACGCCAACTGGTGTTTTGCGGCCTCCACCGCCATGATGATCCACGCCCACGGCGGCGACGTGTCCGTGAGCGAGTTCGCCAACAAGTTCCGGGTGGACTTCCTGACGGCCATGGGCAATGCGGGCGGTTACTGGCTAGGCTTCCTCGGAGAGGCCCTGCAACCGTACCAGCCCAAGCTCAGCCGCGCCCCCTGGATGAATCCGGCGGCGGCTTCGCTCTACATCTGCGCCAACCTGGCGGAGGGGCGGCCGGTGTACGTGGACATCTTCCAGATGCAGCACGCCATCGTGGCAGTCGGCTTCAACCACAACGGCCTCTACGTGCACGACCCGGCGGGCACGGCGCTGGTGTACGCGGGCTTCACCGACGTCCGGGAACGGCTGAAGGAGGGCCGGCTGGCGGCGGTGATGATCCCTTGGGAGAAGTTCCTGGGGATGGCCTGCGGCGCGGGGGAACGGGTGCCCAAGCCCATCTACACCTACGTCCTGAACGTGCCCCTGGCGAACCGGCCGGTCAGCGTGCAGGTGCTGCACGACGGCCTCGCCTTCGTCCACCCAACGCCGACACCCTACCCGCAGAAGAATCCGTGGCTGGCCAACTTCGCCTGGGACGGGCGGATGTACCGCGGGCAGACCTTCCAGCTCGTCAAGCAGGACCCCTTCTGGGACGACCGCGGCAACTGGCTGGGCATGGCCAACGTCAATGCGTACCCGAACCACCCCTGCAACGGCGACAAGATCTCGCTGCGGGCAGTGGTGGGCACGCCCGTGCCGCCGCCCGGCCCCATCACCGTCCAGGCCTTCCTGGAAGACCAGCCCATCGGCCCCGCCCGGTCCGTGACCGTGCCGGCCGCCGGCCCGGCGACGATCCACCTGGCCAACATCCAGGCGGACCTCACCCCGCTGAAAGGCGACGACCTCCCCTTCGCGGTGCTGCCCGGCCCGAACAAGCTGCGGGTGGATGTCTGCGTGGGCGGCGCCCGGGTCGATTCCGAGGAGATCACCGCCCAGTTCGGCCCGTCCCGGCCGGCCAACCTCCGCTTTACTCCCCGGACGGACGGGGGGACGGACCTCGAGTGGGACCCGGCGCCGGAGTACGGCGTGGAGTACAAGGTTCGCCTCGCGGAGAAGGTGCTTTCCTGGGGCCGCGAGCTGGCCACCACCACCGACTGCCGCTGGGAGATCCCGAAGGAGCTGATGGAGAAGACCGAGCCCGCCTGGATCTACGTGCAGGCGGTGCACAGGAACACGGGCCTGGAGGGGGTGCCGTCGAACCACCTGAGCCTCCGGGACCCGTGGGAAGGCCGCTGGAAGGGCAAGTTCAAGCTGGTCGAGGGCGCGCTCTTCGAGACCGGCGACTACCTGCTGGACCTGTACGTGAAGGCGATCCTGGAATCGGAGGGCAAGGACGAACAGAAGATCCAGGAGCGGCTGTCCGCGGCCACGCCGGAAGCGGCCGGCCGGATCCAGCAGGAGTTGAATGAGCACCGGGAGAGCACCCGCAAGACCTCGGAATTCCTGAACGGCGTCAAGGAGTACCTGTCCTCTTTGCTGCTGATCGTGGACTTCGGCGCCCGCGCCGGCATCCCGATGACGTTCGACCTCACCCGGACGGCCGAAAGCGTGTACGAGATGCGGCTGGTCCAGGTCGGCGGCCTGAAGCCGGAGAAGCCCGAGCCGCTCGAGATGCTGCTGGCCGGGCCGAACACGCTGGGGGTGTACCAACTGGAGATGCTGACGCAGGACGAGCTCTCGAAAGACCTCCGGTGGAATCCCCTGCCGCGCCTGAGGCTGCGCCGGTGGGGGCAGTGCCGGGGGGACACGGTGATCTCGTTCGAGATGAAGGGGAAGACCGAGTTCATGATCTTCAAGTGGGAGTTCGAGCGCGTCGAGACGCCCAAGCCCTGACGACGTCGACGCCTTTCGGGATCTGCGGGAATCCGCGTTCATCCGCAGCCAGGGTTGACTCTGCGGACTCTTCGTCTCTGCGTGGTATTTCTACGGGGCTCGGGGCTGGGGACTCGGGATTCGACAGTGCTCACGAGTAGCCTTGGTAGCGAGCTCCGAGACCCGAGTCCCGAAATCCGATGCAGAGCACGAGCAAGAACGGAGGGGCTACTTACCGTCCCACGCGGGCAGGCGGTCGAGGTTGAAGACCAGGTAATGCGCCAGCACGGTGAGGTCGGTCACCGTCAGCAGCCCGTCGTGGAACACGTCGGCGGCCTCCTGGTCCAGGGGCGGCAGGCTCCCGGAGCCCGCCAGCTCCAGCTGCAGCAGGATCACGTCCTGCGTGTTGACCAGCCCGTCGCCGTTGACGTCGCCGTAGTTCATCGCCGGCCCTGTCTCCAGGAGCAGGTCGTAGGCGACCGAGGTGCCTGCGGCGGCGTCGTTGTCCACGACGAGATAGTACGTCCCGGCGGGCAGGGCCCCGAACACGATCTGGTCGTTCCCGTACCCCAGGCAGGTCGCGGAGTCGATGCAATCCGAAAGCAGGTACAGGTCGGGGTCCGTCCCCGCGGACTGCGGCGACAGCTGCACCGCCATGCGTCCCGGCGTGGCCAGATCGACGGTGTAGACCCGGTCCTCGCCGCCGCTGGGCCAGGAGGCGCAGCCGTAGGCCTGGAGGTCGTTGCCGGCGCCCAGGAGGTTCTGGCCGGTAAGCGGCGTGCCCGGGACGAGGCCGGCCTGGGCGGTGCAGGTCGGCGTCTCGCCCGAGATGCGGTACACCTGCCCGGCGTAACCGCCAACGTACACCTCGCCCGCCTCATCCTCGCCGAAACAGGTGATGTTCAGGCCGGTGTCCAGGAGCATGCGCGATTCCCACTGGCCGGCCGTCTCCCGCAACCCCCAGATCTGCCCGCTGCAGTAGTCGCCGTAGAAGTAGATGCCCGCGAGCGTCGGGGAGGCGGTCCCGCGATAGACGAAGCCGCCGGTCACCGAACAGCCGGGCCCGTGCGGGTACTCCGCCACGGGGAGGGTCAGCCCCGCCGGGTTGCAGGGGTTGGGATTGTAGCAGTGGAGGCCCTCCATGATCCGCCAGCCGTAGTTCTGCCCGCCGGCGCTGCCGGCCGGCTGGAAGTCGACTTCCTCGTAAGCGCTCTGGCCCACGTCGGCGATGTAGAGGTCGGCGGTCAGGCGGTCGAAGGAAAAGCGCCACGGGTTGCGCACCCCCAGCGCCCAGATCTCCGGCAGCCAGGCGGGATTGCCGGTGAACGGGTTGGAGGGCGGGATGGCGTAGGGATTGGCGCCGGATTCCACATCAATGCGCAGGATCTTGCCCAGGGGCGAGAGCGGATTTTGGGCGCGGTTTTCGGGGTCGCCGCCCGACCCCCCGTCGCCCATGCCGATATAGAGGTACCCGTCGTCGGGGCCGAAGGCGAGCTGCCCGCCGTTGTGGTTGGCGTACGGCTGCGGGATCACCAGCAGGATCTGCTCCGCGGCCGGATCGGCGACGTTGGGGTCGGCCGAGACCGGGATCCGCGAGATCACCGTGGCGCCGTCGCCCGCGCGGGTGTAATTGACGTAAAAGTACTGCTTCGCGGCGAAGCCGGGCGGGAAGGCGATGCTCAGGAGCCCCTGCTCGCCGCCGGCGATCACTTTCGTGTGGATGTCCAGGAAGCGGGTCGCCTGGAGGACGCCGCCGATCACCAGCCGGACGTAGCCGGCCTGCTGGACCACGAACACCCGCCCGGTGCCGTCGCCGGCATGGGTGACCTGCACGACGTTGGCCACGCCGGAAAGGAAGGGCACCAGGGAGATGGCGGGCCAGGCGGTGGCCGTCTCGGCCGACTGCCCGGCGGCCGTCTCCCCGCCCGGCGCGTCCGCCCGCGCCGCCCGGACTTCCCGGCTGCTCCAGCCCAGGATCAGCAGCAGGCCGAGGCCCAGCAGCAACGCCCGGAACCACTTGCCGTCCGCTGCGGGCAGATCCAGGGCCCGGACCCGCGGGCGCCGGCGGGTAAACGGCCCCCCCTGCTGTGCGTACCGGGGGTCCGGGGGATCTTTGACGATGGAGCGAAACGCCATGTTCCACCTCGCGGGAGTCAGTTCGGATCTGTCCGAATTTCGCGAGCATGGATGCTTCCGCCCCCCGCCGGATTCATCCCCCTCCTTCATGCTTGCTCGAAAATCGAGCTATGCCGATCGCACTCGTTCTGTATGATACCGCCGCCACCGGCACAGGGTAGGTACCCCGACCGGCCGGGAGGGGCGCGAAGGATCCGCCGCTGGGATGATGGGAGTCCGCCGGTCAACTCCGTCTGATTCCGGTCAGCGTCTCGATCTCCTTCAGGCGGGGGAGGAGATGTTTGCCAGGGACGTGGATGGAATTGTGTCTCGCTCCCCCCGATCCCGGCAGCTGGTCCCGCGCGCCCTGCCTGTCGGGGTACCTCCCGCCTGCCGGTGCTGACGCCGTGCTCGCTGAGAGGGCCTGTGCTCGTCATCATGCTCGACGGATGACCGGTGACGGCTCGTGTTCGTCATCGTCATCGTAATCGTGCTCGTGATCGTACTCATGCTCGGCGATGCTCCCTCACCGCGAAGGCACCAGGTCTGCCAAGCAGAATTCAGCACGGATGAACACGGATGCCCAATCCGATGCAGCCGGATCCATTCAATCGTGATTATGTCTGGCAAGAACATGTCCGACTGCCGGTCCGAACCGGGATGAATAGACCGGGTCCGTGTGAATCGGTCCGTTATCCGTGTAGATCCGTGTTGAATCTCTGGTCATCCTTCACTGGAGCCATGTCATGCCAGGTTTCCCGTGGGTTGGCCTGACGGGAGTTTCCTCCGTCCGGCACGACCGACAGCGCCGGTTTTGGTACAATGATGCCAGTGATTTCATCCCGCGAGGTTGCCCATGAGTCCAGTCGACGATGATGAGGCCGGGGAGATCGGCCGGCGGTTCCAGGAACTGACCAAATACCACCCGGGGCGGATGCCCGGCGGGCGGCCCCGCCGCAAGGCGCCTCCGGAGCCCTTCAAATCGTATCCGGCCGCGGAGGCGGTCGTGGCACTCCCCCCCGGGCGGCCGGATCTCCGGCACGACCTGTGGGAGGTGATGGAGCGCCGGCGCTCCCGACGGGACTATACGGGAGCGGATTTGCCGCTGGCGGACCTGGGGATGCTGCTGTGGGCCTGCCAGGGAGTGACGGGCCGGATGCACGGCTACCGGTTCCGGACGGCCCCCTCCGCCGGGGCGCTTTACCCCATCGAGACCTACGTCTTTGCCCGCGCCGTGGCGGGCCTGGCGCCCGGCTTCTGGCACCTGGATGTGAAGGAGTGGCGCCTGGAGCTGGTCCGGGCAGGCGACCTGGCCTGGGAGCTGGCCGAGGCGGCGCTGGGGCAGGGGATGGTGGCCCAGGCGGCGGCGACCTTCCTGTGGACGGCGGTGGTGGAGCGCTCCGCCTGGAAGTACGGCCAGCGCGCCTACCGGTACATCTACCTGGACGCCGCCCACATCGCCGCCCACCTCAGTCTGGCGGCTGAAGCCTTGGGCCTGGGCGGCTGCGCAATCGCCGCCCTCTACGACGACGAGGTGAACCGGCTGCTGGGCGTGGACGGCGTCGAGGAGACGATCCTGTACATGAGCGTCGTCGGCCGCTAGGCCCCGCGCCGCTCCTCAACTCGTGGCCGAAACGGTGAAACGGCGAAACGGCGAAACGGCGAGGCGGATAAGATCATTCGCCACGGAGTTCACAGAGCAATCCATTTGACATTGGCCATTTGACAATTTTCATTGGTCATTTTCCAAACCCAATCCGATCGCGGGATCTGGCTTGAAATGAGAAGCGGCAATTGGCATTTGTCCAATGATAAACGGATTGCTCTGTGGCCTCTGTGTCGCTGTGGTGAATTCTGCCTGAAACTTTTCGCGGCGGAAGAGGTTTAACCGGTCGACGCAGACATTTCGGGAACGGAGGTGACCATGACCAAGCGTGTGATCCTGAGCGCCTTGCTCCTGCTGACCGGGCTGGCGGCCGTGGCGTCGGCCCAGGGCGAGGACCCGGCCTGGGGCGAGCAGCGGAAGGCCATCCTGCTGGGCGATCTGAAGGCCGGATTGAACCTGTCCGACGATCAGATGGCCGCGCTGGACGCCCTCTGCCTGGCCTACAAGGCGGAGGCCATCGCCAAGGCCCAGGAAATCGGCGACATCCTCCTGCAGATCCGCGAATTGAGCCGCGACTGGCAGGCCAATTTCACGGCGATTGTCCACCTGCAGTTCGACCTCTACGTCAAGGAGTTCGAGCTGAACGAGCTGAAGCGGGCCCTCGCCGACGATGTGGGCGGAGTGCTGGCCGCGGAGCAGGCGGATGCGAAGCCCCTGGTGCTGCACGTCCTGGATGAGGCTTATCGCCTCACGCCCAGGCGCCCGGGCCCGCGCACCGGGCAGGAAGGCGGCGACACCGACTGAGCCGGCGGAATCCCAGACGTTCTCCGGGCGGGCGCTCTCTGGCCCGCCCCTTTTTTTTCAAGCTGAACATTGAACATCGAACATTGAACATCGAACATCGAAGGAAAACCCGCGGCAGCAGGGTTTGAACGGACGAAAACAGTCTGGAACGGCGGGGTACTTGCTCCAGTCTTCGAATCACTGGATCTACTTCAAAGTTCGATGTTCAATGTTCGATGTTCAATGTTCGCTTTGACGATCTGACTATCCAGCAAAACTCTTCTCTGGGATAATGGCGCCATGGAACTCTACGGCGCCATCGACATCGGGACCAACTCCATCAAGGGTGTGCTGTTGGCCCGCGACTCCGCCGGCGGCTGGCGGGTGGTGGACGACCGCGTGGAGATCGCCAAGCTGGGGCAGGGGGTCCGGGAGACCGGCTGCCTCCGGGCCGAGGCCATGGACCGGGCCGCCGCCGCCGTGGGCCGGCTGGCCGACGTCCTGCGCAGGGCGGGGGCGGGCCGCCTGGTGGCGGTGGGCACCATGGCCCTGCGGAACGCCGCCAACGCAGGGGAATTTTTAGAGCGGCTCCGAGCGGAATGCGGCCTTGAAGTCGAGGTGGTGTCTGGCGAGGAGGAGGCACGCCTCTCCTTCCTGGGCGCCGCGGGGGGACGGCCCGGCGCCGGCGGGCCGGTGGCCGTGACGGACATCGGCGGCGGCAGCACCGAGTTGATCCTCGGCCGCGGCGCCGCCCTCGAATCGAAGGCGAGCCTGGACCTCGGCGCCCTGCACCTCACCGAGCGGTTCCTGCCCTCGGACCCGCCCGCGGAGGCCGAGGTGGAGGCCGCCCGGGCGCACGTGGGCGAAGCAGTCGCCGGCTTGCCAGTCCCGCCGGAAAACTCGCTCCTGGTGGCCATCGGCGGCACGGCCACCACCCTGGCGGCGGTCGTCCACCGGCTGGCCGCGTACGACGCCGCGATCGTCCATGGTACCGTGCTGGCGCGGGCGACGGTCGACGGCCTGATCGAGCGGTTCCGGAGCGTTCCCCTGGCGATGCGGCGGACCATCCCGGGCCTGCCGCCGGAGCGGGCCGACATCATCCTGGCGGGCAGCCTGATCCTGCGCGGCGTGATGGACCGGGTCGGCGCCGGCGAGGTGACGGTCAGCGACTGGGGCCTCCGGCACGGCGTCATCCTCGATCGCTATACCCCTGTCAGTTGAGTCGAGGCAGATCTCAATTTCCAGAACGCAAACTATTTGTTATTGGATATTGATTATTTGTTATTTGTTATATCCGAATTGTTTTCCATAGATTGATATAACCAATAACAATTAATCAATAATCATTAACAAATCTTCTGCTGATCCCCATTCCCCCGGTTCAACCTTTCCCATCCACCCGGGCCTTCCGTTCCTCCAGGTATTCCCAGCGCTCGTACGCGGCGGCCAGTTCCGCTTCCAGGTCTTGCAGACGGGAGTTGAAGGCGGCGACATCCCGGTTGGCGGTGCGGTACAGACCGGGGTCGACCAAAGCCCGGCAGACGCGCTCCTTCTCCGCTTCCAGCTCGTGGATCCTGTCCGGCAGGGCTTCCAATTCCCGCTCTTCCTTGTAGCTCATCCTGTTGTCCGGCGGCCGGGATTTGGGAGGCGGTTTTTTCGCAGGCGGCTTTTCGGCCACGGTTTCGGAAGTGTCCCTCTGACGAAGCCAGTCGTCGTATCCGCCCACGTATTCCTCGATCTTCCCATCCCCGGCAAACACCAGGGTGCTGGTCACCACATTGTTCAGGAACGCCCTGTCGTGGCTGACCAGCAGCAGGGTGCCTTCGAATTCGAGGAGCACCTCCTCCAGCAGTTCGAGGGTTTCGATGTCCAGATCGTTGGTCGGCTCGTCGAGCACCAGCACGTTGGCCGGCTGGGTGAACAGGCGGGCCAACAGCAAGCGGCACCGTTCCCCGCCGGAGAGGCTCTTCACCTTGGCCCGCGCCTGTTCCGCGGAAAAGAGGAATCGCTGCAGGTAGCCGATCACGTGCTGGCTCACCCCCCGGATCGTCACCGTGTCGTGGCCGCCGGCCACGTTGTCGAACACGGATTTCTCGCTGTCCAGTTGATTACGCAACTGGTCAAAGTAAAGGACTTCCAGGTTGACTCCATGGCGGACGCTCCCCTTCTGCGGCGCGAGGTCGCCCAGCAACAGGCGCAGCAGCGTGGTTTTTCCGCAGCCGTTGGGCCCGATGATGCCCACCCGGTCCCGGCGCAGGATGGTGGCGGAAAAATCGCGGATCATGGGCTTGTCGGCGTACTGGTAGGAAATGTGCTCCGCCTCGATGACCAGCTTGCCGGATCGCTGTCCGGACTGCATGGCCATCCTGACTTGGCCGGGACGCTCCTGCCGCTGCCGCCGCTGTTCCCTCATCTTCATCAGGGCCCGGACGCGGCCCTCGTTCCGGGTGCGGCGGGCCTTGATGCCCTGGCGGATCCATTCCTCCTCGATGGCCAGCTTCTTGTCGAAGAGCCGGTTCTGGCTCTCTTCCGCGGCCAGGCTTTCCTCCTTGCGCCGGAGGAAGGTGGCGTAATCGCACGGCCAGTCGAACAGCCGGCCCCGGTCGATTTCCACGATCCGGCTGGCCAGCTTCTGCACGAGCACCCGGTCGTGGGTCACCATCACGAGGGTGCCGCCGTATTCCGCCAGGAAGCTCTCCAGCCAGGCGATTGCGTCAATGTCCAGGTGGTTGGTGGGTTCGTCGAGCAGGAGGATGTCCGGCCCTGAAACCAGGGCTTGGGCCAGCAGGGTGCGACGCTTCAGCCCGGTGGACAGGGTCGTGAATTCCGTGTCGGCCGGCAGCGTCATGCGGGCGATGACCGTGTCGACGCGGCGGTGGATTTCCCACCCTTGCTCCGCGTCCAGCTGATGGCTGAGGCGTTCCAGGCGGGCCATCAGCTTAAGTTCATCCCCGCGGTGCTCCGCCAGCAGGGCGCTGGTCTGATGGTAATCGGCCAGGAGCCGGCCTTTGGCGGCGAGCCCGGAGGTGACGATGTCGAAGACAGTGCCGGCGGTGCCGGTGGGGATCTCCTGGTCCAGGCGGGCGGTGGTGACACCCTGCCCGCGGCTGACGCTGCCGCTGTCCGGGACGATCTCCCCGTGGATCAGCTTCAACAGCGTGGTCTTGCCGCTGCCGTTGCGCCCCAGCAAGCAGACCCGCTCGTGGCGTTCGATGTGCATTTGGACGTGGTCCAGCAGCAGATGGCCGCCGTAGCCGATGCACGCGTCTTTCACGCTGATGAGCGCCATCCTGGGTGCGTCCTTCCTGGTTGCTTCCGCCGGAGAGTTGTCCGGCTCGTCCCACCGGATCCTCCCCGGATCGGCGTTCCCGGACAAGATAATGCATTCCCACCCCGGCGCCAACGGAAAAACAAAAGGCCGGGCCTCCTCCGCCGGAAATCGTTGTCTCCGCGGAGCCGGTGTCGGGATCAGACGGAGTTGTCCGGCCCGCTCCCGCCCTCGAGGCGACTCCAGCCTTGCGCCCCTCCCGGCCGGTCGGGGTACCTCCCGTGTGCCGGGGGCGGCGTTGTCGCCTTCGACGGAAATGGCGCCCGCGTCCGGGATTGACTCTGCGATCTCTACGTCTCTGCGTGAATATACTTCGGGGCTCGAAGCCGGGGGCTTGGGACTCGGCAGACGTTGACAAACAGTAGTGGGGTCGAGACCCGAGCACCGAATCCCGAGACCCGATTACGAGCACGATAACGATTACGAGCACGAGCACGAGGAGGATCGGTGGATTTCTTTTTTCGAGGGAGCTGGACGGGGAAAAAAATAGCGGCCGGCTTTTCTATCCCCCCTATAGCATAGAAAGGCCGGCCGCCTTGAGAGTTGGGAGAATAATGGTACGCTATCATTTTTTCGGAGCGGGCCGGTCCTGGCAAGCGACAAAAAGCGACAATATGCGACACGGGGCGAAACAGCCTGATATCAAATCAGATAGTGACTTGAAAAACCCGCCGAAATATCGCCGGCGGAATTGATTTTTTCAGTCCAGCAGGCCAATGGACGACCGCTTTGTTGGACGAGGTTCGCCCCCGATGAACAATTGGGGGATCCAAAGATGTTTCCAAGGGAAATTTGGGATTGCTTCCGCCGATCCACCGACTCACCTATTCACCGATTCACCGACAACATCTCCCGCAGCGCCGGCTCCAGCTCCGGCCAGCGGAAGGCGTAGCCGGATTCCAGCAGGCGGCGGGGGCGGACATGCGCCCCGCCCAGCAGGGCCTCGTCGGCCATCTCGCCGAACAGGAGCCGCAGGGCGAAGGCGGGCACCGGCAGGGCCGCCGGCCGGCGCAGCACCCGGGCGAGGGTCCGGGTCCATTTGGTGTTGTCGGGGATTTCCGGCGCCACGGCGTTGACCGGTCCGTCCATCCCTTCCTGGCGGATCAAGTGTAGCACGATGCGCGGGATTTCCTCGAGCGCGATCCAGGGGACGGGCTGTCGGCCGTCGCCGATCCGCCCGCCCAGCCCCAGGCGGAAGACCGGCAGCAGGCGTGCCAGCGCGCCGCCGGCCGGACTCAGCACCATGCCGAAGCGCAGGTGAATTACCCGGATACCTGCGTCCCGGGCCGGATCGGCGGCGGTTTCCCAGGCGCGGCAGACGCGGGACAGGAATCCCTCGCCGGGACGGCTGCCCTCGTCGACAGGCTCCTCCGGCGGGCGGCTGCCATAATAGCCGACGGCGGAGGCGGTCAGGAACAGGCGCGGCGGTTCCCGGAGCCGGAGCAGTGCCTGGGTGAGGGTCTGGGTGCCGGCGACGCGGCTGTGGAGGATCTCGTCCTTGTACCGCGCGCTCCAGCGGCGGCCGGCGATGCCGGCGCCGGCGAGGTGGATCACCACGTCGGCACCTTCCAACCGGTCGGGCTCCAGCCGGCCCTGGCCGGGGTCCCATGGGATCTCGTCCTGGGCGGCGGTCTCGGCGGGGCGGCGCACCAGCTTCACGCAGTGGATAGCTGGATCGAGGCCCGGCAGTTCCCGGACGAGGCAGGAGCCGATCAGGCCGGACGCGCCCGAAATCACGATCCGCATGACGACCTCCGGCAATCAAACCGCGAAGGCACAAAGGCCGGATAGGCGAACCAAACGCTGAACGTCCAACGTCGAACTCAGAACGCCGAACAGGAAAAACCGAATCCTAGGCAACAGCCCGGATTGACTTCGACGATCAGCGTTCGATGTTCAATGCTTGACGTTCGGATCCCAGTTCCGGTCAAACAGGCCGGCAATCACTCTACTGGTTCGAATTGATCCTTGCCCACGCCGCAGTCGGGGCAGACCCAGTCGTCGGGGAGCTTCTCGAAGGGCGTGCCCGGGGGAACGCCGTTGTCGGGGTCGCCGACGGCCGGATCGTAGACATAATTGCAGATGATGCAGACGTACTTCTTCATCGGATTATCCTTTCTCCGGGCTCACGCCGGGGGGCAGATTTCCGCCAGCCGCCGAGCCAGCTCCAGTCCGAGGGCGTAGCACTTGGCGAGGTCATCCTCGTTGGGCACGTAGACGGCCATCACTCCGTCGGAGACCGGCTCTACGCCCATGTCCTTGAGCAATTCGTTGATCTGGGGCACCGCCTTGGGCGCCCAGCCGTAGGAACCGAACGCGGCTCCGAGGCGCCCCTTCGGCTTGAGCCCGCGCAGGTAGGTCAGCACGTCGGCCACAGTCGGGAACATCTGGCTGTTGAGGGTAGGCGAGCCCACCGCCAGGACGCCGGCCTCCAGCATCTCGGTGGCCACCTCGCTGCGGTGGCAGCCGCCCAGCGGCATCACCACCGGTTTGGCGCCACCCGCCTTGAGGCCGTCGGCGACCGCCCGGGCCATCCGGTCGGTGCTGCCCCACATCGTGTCGAACACCACCACCGCCTTCCGCGTGGGCGCCTGGGCGGCCCAGCGGGCGTAAAGCTCGAGGATCCGCTTCGGGTTGGCGCGCCACACCGGGCCGTGGTCCGGGGCGATCCGGCGGAAGTCGAGGCCGAGCTGGCCGACCTTTTCCAGCAGCTTCTGGACCAGGTTGGAGTACGGCAGGAGGATGTTGGCGTAGTATTTGGCCGCTTCGTACTCCAGGACCCATGGGTCGACCTCGTCGTCGAAGCGCTGGCTGGTGGCCAGGTGCATGCCGAAGGCGTCCTGAGAGAAGAGCAGCTTCTCCTGTTCGAGGTAGGCGATCATGCTGTCGGGCCAGTGGAGCATGCGGGTCTCGTGGAAGAGCAGGGCGGTGTCTCCCAGCGGGATCCGGGTCCCATCCGCCACCGCCTCCACCGGCAGGTCGGGCCGGAAATGCTTCTGCAGCGCCTTGACGCCCATGGGCGAGGCGAAGACCTTGTCGGGCCGGATGATGTCCATCACCTCCGGCAGGCAGCCGGTGTGGTCCAGCTCGGAATGGTTGGACACGATGTAGCGGACCAGCCGTGGATCGACCACGGAGGCGATCCTGGCCAGCAGCTCCTCTTGGAATGGCTTCTTGACCGTGTCGATGAGGGTGACCGGGTCGCCCATCACCAGGAATGCGTTGTAGGTGGTGCCGCGCTCCGTCGCGTATCCGTGGAAGTCCCGGATGGCCCAGTCGATGGCGCCCACCCAGTAGACCCGGTCCGTGACGGGGATGGCTTTGAATACCTTTTCCATTTCTTCAATACTCTCCGTTCAATTCACACACTCGACCGGGACGGACATCGGAAATCGGATTTCGGACATCGGCCTTTTACAGCCGATCCCCGATGTCCGAAGTCCGATGTCCGACAATCGTGCCCGGGTTATGCCATCGCCGTGCCGCCGTCAAATCCCGTGCGCTCCTGCTCCCGGAACCAGGCGGCGGGATCGGCCAGGAAGGCCTTCATCTCGGACAGGGCGGTGTGATGGCCCGTCTCTTCCTCGATCATCCGCTTGATGAATCCCTTTTCCACCTCCTCGGTGGCGGCCTTCAGCTGGTCCTCGTAGAAGCGGACCGAATTGAACTCGAAGGTGATGCCCACGTCGAGGGCCTCGAGGTCGCCGGTGCCGGCCTGGATGTTGTGGCCCTGGGCCGCGGCCAGGTCGCGGAACACCTTGCCGAGGTCGGCGTGGCCTTCGCCGAAGCTCTTCCACTCCTCGGACCAGGTGTGCTGGGTGTTCAGCTGCTCGTAGATCTTCATAATCCGCTGGACGTGGATGTCCTCGTCCTTCTTCAACATGGTGAATATCTTCACCCCGAGCTGGTTCTTGCAGGTGGTGATGGCCTTCTCGTAAAACGCCTTGCCCTTCTCCTCCATCTCGAGGGCGGTGCTCAGCATGGCCAGGGCGCGGTTGAAATGATGCGTCATGGGATGACCTCCTTATGGTTTTTCCAGTTTCATCAACTCTTCGATCAGGGTGGTGATGTGGGACATCTCCTCCTGGATGATCTTGTCGACTTTGCCTCGGCCCCGGTCGACGGGGACCATCTCCTTGATCCCGACATAGAAGGCGATGGACTCCTTCTCCAGGCCGATGGCCGTCTCGAGGATCTGGGCGAGGGATGTGCCGCGCGAGATCGTCTTGCCGGGGTCCTTGTCCGCGCGGAAGACGTGCTTGTCCACCCAGGCGCGGAGATACCTCAGCGCTTCCTGCCCGGGGTCGTTCAGCGTCTTGAACATGGCGTCGCCGATGAGGGACTTCCGGAGCGCCTGGAAGGTCATCTCGTGGACGTCCTCCATCGCGGCGAGCTTCTGCAGCAACTCGTTGGCCTGCGCCCCGACGGACTGGGCGGCGGCGGCCCGGTAGAACTTCGCGCCGTTGCGCTCGAATTGCTCGGCCATTTCAAAGATCTCGTCGGCATTCAGCAAACCGCTCATCATAGCCTCCTTGTGCCAGGGTGCCGGGAACCGGCTGCCGGATCCCCTGGCCGGTTCCCGCCGCCCGAACGGGGCGGGCCGCTTCCCGGAAAGGTCTTCAGTTTTCGGGCTGGACAATCCGGTCGTACTCCAGCTCGAAACGCAGCTTGTGCTTGGCTTCCTCCTGGGCCAGCGCCAGCAGGGTCCGGCCAAGGGCCGGATCGGCGGCGCGATCGGCCATGTCGGTGTACAGCCGGTAGGCGGCCTTTTCCATCTTCATGGCCAGCACCAGGGCGTCCCCATAGGTCATATCCGGGGACGGATCGCCGACGACGGTGTAGTCGGCGATCTTCAGGTCGAGGATCTTCTCGCGGGAGGGCTCCAGCGCCTGCCCCGCCTTGATCTGGAGCAGCTTGGCCTTGTGGCCCAGCTCCTCCCGGGCGAAATCCTCGAATGCCTGTTTCATCCAGGGTCGGTCCATTCTTTCGGCCAGCCCGTTGTAGAACACGGCCGAGGCGAGTTCCTTGCCGATGGCGAAGTCCAGGATCTCGTCGACGGAGTTGAAATTCATGGCGGCCCCGGGCTAGTACGGCCAGAACTGGTTGTCGTTCCAAACGCTTTCCTGCAGCGCCCGGTCCAGGGAGGCCAGCAGGTGGAGGTGGGTTTTCTCCCAATCGGCCAGCCACTGGTAAATTTCCTTCTCGACGGGATCGCCGGCGGTGGTCGCGCGGTCGGAGTAGAACCGCACGGCGCGGTCTTCCATGGCCATCGCGGCCGAGATCGCCGCCGCCTCGTAGCCCGCGGCGGCCACCTTGCCGCGGATCTCCCCGCTGATGACGGCCTCGGCGAAATCCTCGCCCTTGACGTGCTTGACGGGCTCAAACTGACCGCTTTTGCCCAGGCTCTTCATCTGGCGGGAGAGGATGTCGATGTGGCTGTCCTCTTCCGCCGACATGGTCTGGAACACTTTTTTGATCGGGGCGCTGGTGGCTTCGCGGGCGTTGTGCTCGTAGAAGGCCTTGCCTTTCATTTCCAGCAGGATCGCGCCTTTGAGGATCTCCATTGCCTTCGACTTGTCCATGTGCCGTGCTCCTCTGCAAGTATTTGGGCCATTATAGCAGAGGCCGGCGCGGAGAGCCAACCGGGAATTGCGGGCCGCGGCGTGCCCGGTAATTGATGCCCAATGACCGATGACCGGTGAACGATGACCGGCGACGGGCCATGCCGACTGCGAAATGGCATGCCTGCTTCATCGATATCGGAGTCGGTTTTCGCAGTCGATTCCAAGATCGGTTCCTGACGGCGATACCGATGCCTCCGGTCCCGAGCCCCCAGACCCGAGCCCCCAGATCCGATGTCCGACATCCGAATTCCGATGTCCGCACCGGTTGCGGCGGAGCGGGGAATCCGCTACCATGGGGGCGGGAGCGGCACGATGGAACACGACGAGATCCTGCACTGGCTGACAGAGACCGGCGAAGCGGCGCTGGAGCAGCTCTGGCGCCGGGCCGACGAAGTCCGGCGCCGGCACGTCGGCGACGCGGTCCACCTGCGCGGGCTGGTGGAGTTCTCCAACCACTGCGCCCGGCAGTGCGGGTACTGCGGCATCCGGGCCGGCAACACCCGGCTGGCGCGCTACCGGATGAGCGCCGACGAGATCCTGGAGTGCGCCCGGCTGGCCGCCCGGCTGGGCTACGGCACGGTCGTCCTGCAGTCCGGCGAGGACCCCGGCACCCGGCGCGCCTGGATGGCGGACGTGGTCCGGCGGATCCGCGCGGAAACGGGGCTGGCGGTGACGCTCAGCCTGGGTGAGCGCAGCGACGCCGACCTGCGGGCGTGGCGCGAGGCCGGCGCCGGCCGGTACCTCCTGCGGTTCGAGACCTCCAACCCGGTTCTCTTCCGGAAGATCCACCCGCCCCGGCGCGGCCGCGGGAGCGACCGGATCGCCCTGCTGCGTCGGTTGCGAGGCCTCGGCTACGAGGTCGGCAGCGGGGCCATGATCGGTATCCCCGGCCAGACGTACGGTGACCTCGCCCGGGACCTCGAGCTGTTCAGGGAGCTGGACCTGGACATGATCGGAGTCGGGCCGTTCCTCCCTCATCCTGCTACGCCTCTGGGTCAACCAGAGGACGCGGGGACGGGGGGACGGGGAGACGGGGGGACGAGCCGGATCGAACATCGAACATCGAACATTGAACATCGAACATCGAACTCAATCCGCGATCCGCACTCCGCAAACCGGGAACTCACCACAAAGGCACAAAGAACACAAAGACAAGATTGGGATTCCAATTCGAAATCCGCGATCCGCAATCCGAGATCCGATGTCCGAGATCCGATGTCCGAAGATCGCACTCCGCATTCCGCACTCCGCACTCCGCATGATTCCGAACAGGTTCCCAACTCGGAATTGATGACCTACAAGGTGGTGGCGCTGGCCCGGCTGATCTGTCCGGACGCCAACATCCCCAGCACCACGGCGCTGGCCACGGTCAACCGGGAGTCCGGACGCGAGCTGGGTCTGCAGCGGGGCGCCAATGTCGTCATGCCCAACCTGACGCCGCCGCGCTACCGGGCCGGTTACGAAATCTACCCGGCCAAGGCCTGCCTCCAGGAAACGCCGGAGCAATGCCACGGCTGCCTGCTGGCGCGCATCGCGTCCATCGGCCGGACCGTGGGCGAGGGGCCGGGGGAGTCTCCCCGATTCAGGAAGCGGTGAGACACTGGATCGTCTCTCTCGTGTGAATTGATTCAATTGCGGATTGCGGATTGCGAATTGAACGGATTGCGGATTTCGGATTGCGGATTGAAACCTAGGCTTGTCTTTGTGTCCTTTGTGCCTTCGTGGTGAGTTCCCGGCTTGCGGCTTGAGGTTTTCCAGTGATCTGGCTGCCGCTGGCGCTTCTGTGCGCCTTCTCCCTGGCCACCAGCGACGCCCTGGTGAAGAAGTTGTTCCCGAGCCGGGACGCCGTCGCCGTGGCCTGGCTGCGCCTGTTGCCGGGGATTCCGCTGCTCTGGACCCTGGTGGCGCTGCATCGACCGCCGGTGCCCGGACCTGACTTCTACTGGGCCACCGCCCTCGCCGTGCCGCTGGACACCTTCGCGCTGGTCCTCTACATCCGGGCAATCCAGTCCTCGCCGCTGAGCCTGACCCTGCCGCTGCTCGCATTAACTCCGGCGCTGCTCCTGGTCATCCCCGCCGCGCTCCTGGGGGAACGGCTCTCTCCCGCCGGCGCCGCGGGCGTCCTGCTGATCAGCCTGGGCTGCTACGCCCTGAACATCGGCTCGGCCCGCTGCGGATTGCTCGAGCCGCTGCGGGCGCTGGCACGCGAGAAGGGCGCCCGGCTCATGCTGGCGGTGGCGGTGATCTACGGCTGCACCTCCACCCTGGGCAAGATCGGCGTCACCGCGGCCAGCCCGCTGCTCTTCGGCGCGGCCTACTTCACCGCCATGGGCGCGCTGGTGACGCCGTTCGCGCTGGCGGGAAGGCGGCGGGCCGCCCTGGCGGCGGTCCGGCAGGAGCTGGGGACGTCGCGGGCGCTGCTACCCGGCCTGGCGTACGGCGCCATGATCGTGTTCCACATGTTGGCGCTGAGCCTGGCCCCGGTGGCCTACATGATCGCGGTCAAGCGGCTCAGCCTGCTGATCGGGGTCCTGTACGGCCGCTTCCTGTTCGGCGAGGGGCGCTTCCGCGAACGGATCGCCGGCGCGGTACTGATGCTCGCCGGCGTCCTGCTCATCGGCCTCTTCCCCTGACGCCGACCGCCTTCGGGCAGCGCGGCACCCCTAGCCCCGTCGCGGCCGGAATCCGTACTTCTCCATCTTGTAGCGCAGGTTCTTCTCGCTGATGCCCAGCGTCTCGGCGGCCCGGGTCTGGACCTGGCCGGCGTCCTCCAGCGCCTGCCGGATGCGGGCCTTCTCCAGGGCCTCCACGGCCTCCGGCAGGGGCATCTGCCGGATCTGCTCCTCCAGCGCATCGCCCGCCGCCGGCTTCAGACCGGGGAAATCCTCCGGCTGCAGCAGGGAGGAACGGGTCAGCACCATCGCCCGCTCGACCAGGTTCTCCAGCTCGCGGACGTTGCCGGGGAAGTCGAATCCCATCAGCAGGTGGAGGGCGTCCCGGCTGATGCCCGTGACCGGGCCGGGGGCGCTGCGGGCGTACTTGCGGATGAAATGGTCCACCAGGGCGGGGATGTCTTCCTTGCGCTCCCGCAGCGGGGGCAGGGCCAGGGTGATGATGTTCAGGCGGTAATACAGGTCGCTGCGGAAGCGGCCCTCGGCGGCCAGGCGGGCCAGGTCCTGGTTGGTGGCGGTGATGAGGCGGAAGTCCGCCGGGATGTCCTGGTTGCTGCCGAGGCGCTGTATGATCCGCTCCTGGAGCACCCGCAGCAGCTTGACCTGCAGCCCGGCGGAGATCTCGCCGACCTCGTCCAGGAACAGCGTCCCCCCGGCGGCTTCCTCGAAACGCCCGATCCGGCGGCGGTCGGCGCCGGTGAACGCCCCCCTTTCGTGGCCGAAGAGCTCGCTTTCCAGCAGATTCTCGTTGAGGGCGGCGCAGTTCACCGCCACCATCCGGCCGCCGGCGCGGGCCGAGGCCTGGTGGATCGCCCGGGCCACCAGCTCCTTGCCGGTACCGCTCTCGCCCAGGATCAGGACGGTCGCGCTGGATTGGGCCGCCCGCAGGGCCAGGTTGACCAGCTCCTCCATGGCGTGGCTCTGGAAGAGGATCCCATCGAAACCGGCGCGGGGGGCGAGCTGCTCCTTGAGGCGGACGTTTTCCTCCAGGATGGTCTTCTGGCGGAGCAGGTTGCGGACCTTGATCTCCACCTCGTCCAGGTCGAGGGGCTTGGTCAGGTAGTCGGCGGCGCCCTTCTTCATGATCTCCACGGCCCGCTGCACCGAGCTGAAGGCGGTGAACAGCACGAAGGGAGTCTGTGGGTACTCATGACGGACGAACTCGAGGATCTCCTCGCCGGTCCCGTCCCCCAAGCGGAAGTCCGAGAGCACCAGGTCGGTCCGCTCCTCCTTCAGCTGAGCCTTGGCTTCGGCCACGGAGGCGGCGCCGCGGGCCCGGTAGCCCAGGTCGCGCAGGTGATCCACCAGCAGTCCGCGCTGGTTCGCTTCATCGTCCACCACGAGCAGGTTGAAGTCGCTTTCCATCCGGAACTATCCTTCTCCGTCGATTTGAGTCGCCGGCGCCGCCGGAGTTCTTTCTCCGGGCGGATCCTCCAGGAGGTCGGAGGCAGGGACCGTCACCGTGACCACGGCCCCGCCGCCGGGCCGGTTGGCCAGGGCCAGCTGCCAGCCGTGGGCCTTCAAGATTTCCGCACTCAGGCTCAGACCGAGCCCCGTCCCCTGGCGGCGCGTGGTGTAGAACGGTTCCAGGGCCCGCTGCAGCGCCTCGGGGGTGAACCCCGGCCCCGTGTCGGCCACCTCCAGACGCAGGCGGCTGTCTTCCCTCACCCACCCCAGGGTGATCTCGCCGCCGCCGTCGAGGTTGTCGATGGCGTTCTGAACGAGGTTGATCAGCACCCGGAAGAGCTGGTCCTCGTCGGCTGAAAGTCGCAAGGAAACCTCCGCCGATTCCACCTGGAGGCGGATCCCGAGGCGTTCTGCAGTTTCGATGAACATCGCCCGGACGCGCTCCAGCAGGGGCGGAAGCGCCACCGGCTCCCGGTGGAGCTGGACCGGCCGGGCGTAGATCAGGAGGTCCTCCACCAGCCGGTTGAGCCGGCGGGACTCCTCGTCCAGGACCGCCAGGGCGTTGCGGTTCCGCTCGTCCGCCACCGGATCCAGCCGCCGGCGCAACGTCTGCACCGACATGGAAAGGGCGTTGAGCGGGTTGCGGATCTCGTGGGCCACCGCCGCCACCAGCCGGCCGAGCGCCGCCAGGTGCTCCTCCCGGTGGCTTCTGTTTTCCAGCGCCTTCTGGCGGGTGACGTCCCGCAGCAGCAGCAGGCGCGCCGGCGGACCTCCGGGTTCTTCCGGGAACGCCTGGCAGCTGGCCAGGAAGAGCCGGTCCCGCCAGGACAGGTAGACCGCCTCCGCCGGCGCCGCGGCGTCCTCCGACCGGCAGTCTTCCAAGGCGCCGGTCAGGGCGTGCGGCAGGGCGTCGCCGGCGCGGAGGCCCAGCTCGGACTCGGCCCGCGGGTTGGCCCGGAGGATGCGCCCGGTCTCATCGACCACCAGCAGGGACTCCACCATCCGCTGGGTGATCCGGTCGGACATGGACAGGCTGCGGGCGTAGCGCGAGCGCAGGAACCGGTAGTTCTGGGCCGTGAAAATCAGGCCGAAGAGGATCCCGCCGCCGAGCAGGAGCGCCAGGCTCATCCCGGCGTCCCGCCAGGCCAGCTCCCGCAGCCGGTCGTGGTAAAACGTGAGGTCCACGCCCACCCGGAACAGCGCCCGGTACCCCTCCTCCAGCTCGAACGGCACCGCCCCTTCCAGCACCTCCCGGCCGCGATGGGTGGTGAAGCGGAAGGTCCGGCGGTTTTCGGCGAAAGCCTCGCGAAGCTCGGGCACGCTGCCGATGGAGGCGACCTCCTCCACGCCCGGGGTGGCGCTGATGGGGCCGTCCTCGTCCTGGATGACCGCGTAGACGATGGAAGGGTTGCCGGCCAGGCGGGCCAGGGCCGGGCCCAGGCCGACCCGCTGCCGGTAGCGGTCGAGCTGCTCCGCCGGGGCAGTCACGACGATGGCGCCACCGCCCGGCCGCGCCACGGCGACGGCGAACCGGCGGCCTCCTCCGAACCGGGCTTCGCGAAAACCGATGACCAGGTCCGGGACGGTCCCGTCCAGGATGGGGCCGAGGATGTTCCGCCGCTCGGCCGTTTCCTCGCCGGATCCCGCGGGCGGGGGATCTCCGCTGGACAGGACGCGTCGGCCGTCCCGGTCGAAGAGATGAATCCGCTGGAGGTCGAACCGGGCCGCGACCGCTCCCAGCCGGGAGGCGGACAGGGGGCCTTCCCCGTCGAGGTGGGCGACGAAGCGGGCGGAAGCGAGCAGCCGGCGGGCGATCTCTTCCTGCAGCGCGTCGTAGGCGCCCAGGGAGGCCGTGGCGCTTTGGATCAGGGGCTCGGTCAGAACGGCCACGTTGTCCTGGAGGAGCCGCCGCAGTTCCCGCTCCGTGTTGCGGTAGTCGGAATACCCGTTCCAGGCCAGCAGCAGGGCGAGCGCCAGAAGGCCGGCCGAGGGGAGGATCCACCCGGCCGGGCGGGAGCCGTTCCCCCGCGGCGTCAGTGGGCGCTGGGTTCGGGCTGCCATCGGATGGTTTCCGGGATCGAGTAGTCCGCGGGGAGGTCGGCCTTGCCGAGGCCGGCTTGCAGCAGCTTGCCCTCCAGGCGCAGGTTCTGGCCGCCGCCCTGGAGCAGGTACCACCGGATCAGGCTGCCGCCCGTGCGGGACCAGGTGAAGAAGATGGTCAGCCGCCGGCCGTCCTCGAGGGAGTACTGGGCCGGGGCAGACACGGGGAACTTGCCGTCCAGTTCCTTCTGCTGCTCCTTGGGAAGGCCGGGAATGTCCGACGCTTTCCTGACCAGCCGGGTTTCCGAATCCGGCGGCAGGCGGAGGGCCGTGTTCATGCTGCCACGGAGGGATTCCGCAAGCTTCTGGAGCTGGCGCTGCTGGTGGCGGGCCTGGAACCGGTCGTCGATGCCGTCGCCGTCCTGGTCCACGTAAGGCTGGGAGTCCCAGCCGCCCCGGTACTGCCCCCCGCCGTGCGAACCGCCCCCCCCGCCCCCGCCCCCGCGGCGCCCCTGGCCCGGAAGGTCCGCCACGGCCGTCCCGAGCAGGGCCACCATCACCAGGATTTGAGGGAAACTTCGTCTCATCATGCCTCCCCGATCTTACCATTGAATGGATTCGCAATAAAGGTGCCAGTCTGGAGTCCATCCGCGCCGCCGGTGCGCGACGGCGGAAATCCCCGTCCGGCGGAAGGTTCGGCGGGGGCGGTCGGGCGCTGGAGGACCTACGGCGGGTTCCGTTTCGGCAAAATGGACGAATGCGGGGGGCAGAAAAGTCGAATTTTCATCTCATTTAAAATCAATTAAATACGGGGTTGATGCGGGCGAACGCACGGTCGCCGTGCGATTTTGCCCCCCGATCCGGCCTCTATCGGGCGATGGCGCAACTAACTCGTATATTTCTAAATTTCAATGAATTAAGTTGTATATGACAGATTGGCACGGGCGGTGCAATACAGGGCGGCGTGCAAGAGAAAATTTCTTGGAGGTGTTCGATGAAACGTTCTTATCTCACCCTGATCCTGATGGCGTTGATGGGCTCGGGCGCATTCCTGGCCGCACAAACCGGCCCGATCCACCTGGATCCCTCCCAGTTGCACCATTTTGAGGGCATGGTCGCCTCGATCCAGGCCGCGCCGGGCCATGGCACTCCCCTCTTCGTCCTGCGGACCGCGGACGGCGGCGAGGTGACCTTCCAGACCGGTCCGTACTGGTTCTTCGACGTGGCCGGCTTCATCCTGGCGGAAGGGGACGATGTGACCGTGGACGCGTTTGCTTCCATCGATCCTGCCATTTCTTTATATTACGCCGCGCGCATCCAGAATTTGGACACCGGCGCGCTGGTCGTCCTGCGCGATGATGCGGGCGTGCCCCAGTGGACCGGCGGGCGGCAGTTCGGAGGGCAGGGGAACGGCGGCCCGTCCGGCCAGAACCCCGGCAACGGCAGCGGCGGTGAAGGCGGGCAGGGCCAAGGGAACCCCGGAGGCGCCGGCGATTCCGGCGGCGGCTCGGGTAACGGTTCCTGCGACGGCTCCGGGCGGGGCGGGGCGCGCGGCAACGGACAGGGCGGCGACGAAAACGGCCCGTCCGGCCCGGCCGGCTATGCTCTCGAGAATATCCAGGTGGTGACGGGCACGGTGGCCGTCACGTCCCTGGCGCTGGGACAGAAAGACTCCTCGTTCATCCTGATGGACGGTTCCGGCGCTGCCTGGGATATCCGTGTCGGCCCGATCTGGTTCCTCGCGGCCAACGGCTTCACCCTCAGCGTCGGCGACGGCGTGGAGGCCACCGTGGCCAGCCGCGCTTCCGACCCGCTGCATCTCTTCGCCCTGCAGATCCGGAACCTGACCACCGGCGCCACCATCGTCCTGCGGGATGACAACGGCTTCCCGCTGTGGCGGCGCTGACCCGTTTGAAAACGTCCCTGACGAGTAAGATCGTGCATAGAGAAATCCAAAGGAGGAAGACCATGAAAAAGATCCTGGCAATCCTGAGTGTGATGATGGTGTTCGGAATCGCGGCCCTGGCGGGCGATGCGCCGGCGGCGGCCCCGGCCCAGACCCAGGCGGCGGTGCAGACCCCGGCCCAGGCGCAGACCCAGGCCGTCGCGCAGGCGCAGGCCAAGGCCCGGCAGGGCACCCGGTACGTCGACGCCAACGGCAACGGGGTGTGCGACAACTTCGACAACGGGACGCCGCAGGGGCGGATAAACCGGGGCGGCCAGGGCAAGGCCGGCCAGGGGGCCGGAAACGGCGTCAAGGCCCGGGACGGTTCCGGCAGCGGTCAGCGCCACGGGTGGGGCAAGGGTGGCGGCGCCGGACGCGGCACCGGCCAGGGCGGCGGCCAGCGGCTCCGCGACGGTTCGTGCGGGAAGCGGTAGGCGCGCTGACGCAGCGGAACACTTCAGCCACGGTTCTCAAAACCCCGTCCTTCCGGACGGGGTTTTCTTATTGCGAGAGAATGCCGAATCGAAAAAAAAAGGCTTGCAATATTCTGAGCATATGCTCATAATAAGGTCCGGAGGTTGCGATGCCCAGGCCCTGCTGCCGGAAACGGATATCCGCAGAACCGCTGCTGCCGGTGTTTCAGCCGGCGGGAATCCCCGCGGCCAGCCTGTCCGAAGTGGTCCTGACCCTGGACGAGTTCGAGGCGGTCCGCCTGGTGGACCTGCTGGGGCTCTACCAGGAGGAAGCCGCGGCGTGGATGAACGTCTCCCGGCCCACCGCCGGGCGGGTGCTGGAGCGGGCCCGCCGGAAGATCGCCGACGCGCTGGTCCACGGCCGGATCCTGCGGATCGAGGGGGGCGCCGTGGAACGGTTCCCGGAGAACCCGGCGGAATGCCCCCGCTGCCACTGCCCCCTGCTGCCGGGGGAGAAACCGGCCGGGGCCTGCCTGCGGTGCCGGCGGCGGGGCGGCGGGCAAAGGAACACCTGAAATGCGGAAAGGAGATCGAACAATGAATGTTTGCGTACCCATCAACCAGGACGAAGGACTGAACAGCCCGGTGTGCGGCCATTTCGGCTCCGCGCCGGCTTTTCTGCGGGTCGATACGGAGTCCGGTTCCTGCGAAGTCATCTCGAACAACAACAGCCATCATGCCCACGGCATGTGCCAGCCGCTCCAGGCGCTGGCGGGGGCCTCACCCGACGCGATCATTGTCGGGGGCATCGGCATGGGCGCGCTGCTCAAGCTCAACGCCGCCGGGATCCGTGTCTTCCTGGCCGTCGCGCCGACCGTGGCGGAGAACCTGGCCGCCCTGCGGGAGGGCCGGCTGTCGGAGGCCCGTCCGGAGACGTCCTGCGGTCATCACGGCCACGGCGGGGAGCATGCCCACGGCGGCGGCTGCGGCCACGGCGGGCACCACTGATTTCCTCTTCGACTGGAGGTCCGGGATGGAAGGCGAGACCCACTGGCAGTGGCGCCTGCGGAAGGCGCGGGAGCTGGCCGCGGCGCTGGAGCCCACCCGCTTCGGGGTGCGGGCCCTCTACCTGATCGGCAGCACGAAGAACGTCACCGCCGGCCCCGAGAGCGACCTCGACCTGGTGGTGCATTTCGCCGGGACCGGGGAACAGCGCGCGGACCTGCTGGACTGGTTCCGGGACTGGGACGCGCGGCTGGTGGCGGAGAACGAGGCGCGCACCGGACGGCGCTGTGACACCATCCTGGACCTCCACCTGGTCAACGACGAGGAAGTCGCCCGCCGCGGCGGCTTCGCCGTGCGGATCGGCGCGGTGGACGATCCCGCCTGGCCCCTCCCCCTGGGGGGAAATTAATCTCAGCTCAAAGTACGCCGGGCAAACCATTTGTCATTTGTCATTGGCCAATTGCCATTTTCCATTTTTCCTTAACGGCCGGATCCTGACTCCGATTTTCTGAAATGAACAATGACAACTGGCAAATGGCAAATGACAAATGGATTGCTTACCGGACTTTGCGACTTTGCAGTGGACGTTACAGAAGAGTACGGGTAGCGGTAGAGGGATCGTCGAGGTCCAGCCGGACCAGCGCCAGCTCCGGCCCGTCGTGGGCGGCCGACAGGCAGGCCGTCCGCCCGACAGACTCCCGCCATGAACCCGTTAAGCGCGCCGACTCGTGGACGTGCCCGTGCAGGGTCAGCATCGGCTGGCGCTTCTCGATGAACCGGCGGATGGCGATGCTGCCCACGTGGACGTCCAGCGGCGCGTGGTCCACCATCTTCCCGTCCAGCGCGGCCCGGTCCAGCGCCGTGTCGTAGGGCGGGGCGTGGAACAGCCACACCGCGCGGGACTGGTCGGCGCCGCCGGCCAGCTCCTGCAGGTCGCGGGCGATGGTGCGCTGCTCGACCTCGTGCGGGTCCGCCGGGACCGTGCGGAAGCCTTCGTCCGGCGGGACGCAGCCCGGGTCCACGAAGCGCGACACGTCGTAGCGCTCCCAATCCTTGAGCTGGAACGGTGTGGGGGGGACGTAGGCGTAGCCATACACCCGGACTGCTCCCAGATCGAACTGCCGGGCGTGGGCGTATTCCCAGAGCCCTTCCGACTCCAGGTCCCGGATGGCGGGCTCCTCGCCGCGGGCGTCGTCGTTGCCCAGGATCAGGAACAGCCGGGGATAGGCGCTTTCCAGCGCCAGGCGGAGCCGCTCCAGCTCTTGGGCGAGGAAATCCCGGATGAAGTGGTCGCCCTCCGGCAGGCCCGCCGCGGCAAAGAGGCCGGAGGGCAGCAGGTCGCCGCCGAGGAACACTGCCGCCGGCCGCTCCGCCTCTACGGCGGCAAAGAGTTTGCGGTAGCGGTCCACCCGCCCGTGCAGATCGGAAACGAAGAGAGCTTTTGTCACCCGGCCACCTCGCCGATTCAAAGCGGGTATGCAAGAACACCCAGTTTTTGAAAATCCTTCTGATTGAATGTCGCGACGGCATCAGTCCCGGACAGCAGTGCGTTGGCGGCGACATAGGCGTCAGCGAATTCGCCGCCGCTGTTCCGGGCCAACTCCAGTGCCTTGATCACCAGGTCCTCGTCGGTCACCGTCATCCCGGGGAAGGCCAGGATCCGCTCCAGTACGTCTACTACCCGGTCCGGTTTCTGCTTGTAGGCCGACCGCAGGGTCCAGGCCAATTCGAAGCAGACCGGCGGTCCAGTGATCAGCTCGATCTGACCGCCCTCCGCGTCCAGGAACAACCGGGTGGCCTTCTCGTGCTGACCCTGGTCGTCCCGGGTGAAAAAGCGCAGGAACACGTTTGTGTCGACGAACACCTTCTTCATCGCTAGCCTCGCGACTTCCGGCTCGCGGCCCGGATCATCAGCTCCTTCTCCCGGGGATTGGATTTTCCGAGGAAGCCCTTCAGGGAGAGAAAGCTCTCGGTCGGCCGGATGAGAATGCCATGCTCCCCGACTTCAATGATCACCCGGTCGTGGGGCTTGATGCCGACGGCGTTCCGGGCCTCGACGGGCAGAGTGACCTGACCTTTGGACGACACCTTGGAATATTTCATCGTTACTTCTCCCTGTTTTCTTTACTGTGTCATCAAGGTAAAGATAACACGGAAATGAAAAGATTTCAAGGGAAGGTCGGATTCGATGATGAGACGTGCCGTTCAGCGCAGGAGGGACGGCTGCTCGCCGAGGCGCTCGCCGGCCATCCGCAGGGTGCGGTCCAGGGACTCGGCCGGATCGATCAGCAGGCGGAAAGCCAGGCGGGCGAAGGGATTGGCGATGGAGCCGCGCTCGGTGAGAGTCAGGCGGCTGCCGCCGGGGGTGGGGGCGATCTCCACGCTGCGGCAGCCGGTGACAACACCGTCCTCGTCGCAGATGCGGCGGACCAGCCGGCAGGGCGGCACGGACTCGAGAGTCTCCAGGGTGATGGTCCGCCCGTTGCGGTAGACCTCCCGCACCAGGGCGTGGCCGGAGGCGTCGCAGACATCTTCGACCCGCTGCAGGTCGGTGCGCCAGCAGGGACCGGAGCTCTCGTCGGTGAACATCTTCCACAGCACCTCGGGATTCTGTCGAAAGGAGGCGCTGCGAACGGCGGTGTACTCGCCGGGCATGGACGCGCCGATGGCGGCCGTCAGCAGGACCACGGCGGCGATGCCCAGGCTGGCGCCCAGCACCCATCGTATGGTAATCACGCGGTCGGACATGACCGGAAGTTTCTTCTCCTCTTCGGCTCCCGCGCCTCCCGGGGGGCACGACAAAGGCGGGATTATACGCCTCGTTTTCCAAAAATCAAGTAGGAGGATTGGCATGAATTATGACCGGTGAGGGGTGACGGGTGACGGGTGACCGATAACCGGTGCCGTCGCTGTTCGTGCTCGTAATCGTAATCGAAACAATGAATTACACACAGAATCGCAGATTCCGCGGCGTTTTCATGAGCAATGCGTTGCCACAAGCAAGCGGGAAGTACCCTGCCGGTCGGGGTACCTCCATCCTGCCGGTTTTGAGGTCGTGCCCGTTGAGCGGGATCGTTCTGATGGTCGTGTACGCAGCTGGATCTCGGGTCTCGGGACTCGGGGCTTGGAATCAGGGCTCCGGATCCAGCCCCAAGCCCCCGGTCTCCTGTACTGAGCTCCGAGCCCCGAGCCCCGAGCCTCCAGCCTCGAACCCCGAGTCCCCAAACCCGAGCCTCGTGGTAGAATACGCCGGCCGGCCGACGGGCCGCGGAAGGAGAGAACGCGATGAAACGGGTCGTGGTGAAGGCACAGGCGGTGAAGAAGGTCCGCAACTACTACCTCTGGGTGTACGCCGACGAGGTCCAGGAGCGGCCGAAGCAGGGCTACCCCGGCGAGGTGGTCGCTGTGGTCGCCCCCGACGGGACGCCGCTCGGCGCCGCCTTCCACCATCCCGAGGCCCGCATCGCCCTGCGCCTGTTCCACCCCGCGCCGGTGCTGCCCGACGCGGCCTTCTGGCGCCACAAGCTGGAGCAGGCCGTCACCCGGCGAAGCCCGCTGCGGGCCGAGACCGACGCCCTGCGGCTGGTCTACGCCGAGGGCGACTACCTGCCGGGCCTGATCGTGGACGACTTCGCCGGCCACCTGGTGCTGCAGAGCCGCTGCGCCGGCATCGAGGCCGTCAAGCCGCTGCTGGTGGGCCTGCTGGCGGACCTGTGCGCGCCGAAGTCCATCTACGAGCGCAGCGACGTGCCCGCCCGAGCGGAGGAGGGGCTGCCGCTCACCCGCGGGCAACTTCGGGGCGAGACGCCGGCGCGGGTCGAGGTCCGCGAGAACGGCCGCCGCTTCCTCGTGGATATCCGGGAAGGCACCAAGACCGGCTACTTCACCGACCAGCGCGACGCCCGTCGCCACATCGCCGGGCTGATCCAGCCGGGCATTCGGGTGCTGGACGCCTTCAGCTACACCGGCGGCTTCGGGATCTACACGGCTACGGCCGGCGCCCGGGCAACGGCGGTGGACAAGGACGAGGCCGCCCTGGCTCTGGCGCGGGAAAACGCGGCCCTCAACGGGGTGGCCGACCGGTTCGAGACGGTGGCGGCGGACCTGTTCGCGTGGCTCCCGGCGCAGGCCGCCGCCGGGACGCGCTTCGACCTCATTTGCATCGACCCGCCGGCCCTGATCAAGTACAAGAACCAGGCCGCCAAGGGCCGGGGCCTCTTCCTGGACCTGGTGCGGCCCTGCCTGCGGATGCTCGGGGCGGGGGGGCGGCTGCACGTGTCCAGCTGCGCCTACCATATGGGTGGGGACCTGCTGCGCGAGGCCATCCGGATCGCCGCCGGCGAAACCGGCAAGCGGCTGCTCACCATCGGCGAAACCGTCCAGGCCCCCGATCATCCATACTCCCTGCAGATGCCGGAGACGCTGTACCTGAAGGGCTACACGTTGCAAATTGCCAGCGAATAAGATGGCTCGATAATGCGGAGTGCGGAGTGCGGAATGTGGAGTGCGCGCAGTAGAGAAGTTGTCACTCGAAATCCGAGTCGAGTCAGGCAGTTGCGTTTTCCACCGGATGGATGGTGCTCCTGACAGATACTCTAGATTTAATTCCCGCTTTGCACTCCGCATTCCGCACTCCGCACTCCGCATTATGGGAGATCCCATCAACCGCCGATTCGTGGTGAATTGACATCCTGCAAGATTTTCGGTAGAGTGCGGCCTGCAAAATCGACGAGGTGAGACGCCATGCCAACCTACATGATCCAGAGCACCCTGGACCGGCTGCGCATCCGGTTGCAGGACATCCAGAAGGAGAAATACGACGTCGCCAAGGAGCTGCAGCAGGCGGCCGGCCACGGCGACTTTTCCGAGAACGCCGAGCTGGACGCGGCTCGCGAGAAGAAGGAAATGCTGGCCCTCGAGGAGCTGCGCATCAAGGGCTGGCTCAGCGAGGCCCAGCTCATCGAGCACCTCAAGCTGCCGCCCGACGTGGTCACCGTGGGCAAGAAGCTGAAGGTCCAGGACCTCGACACCGGAGAGGAGCAGACCTTCGCCATCCTGGGCGAGATGGACAAGTGGGAAGGGATGCCGGTGCTGTCCATCACCGCGCCTTTGGCCGCCGGGCTGCTCAACAAGAAGAAGGGGCGCACGGCGGAAGTGCAGCTGCCCCGCCAGGTCAAGCGCTACAAGATCCTCGAGTTGGAAAACCTGTTCGGATGACCCAGGAACTGGACCGGATCCTGATCGAGGGGGCCGCCGAGCACAACCTCAAGGGGATCCGGGTCGAAATCCCCAAGAAGAAACTGGTGGTGCTGACCGGCGTGAGCGGGTCGGGCAAGTCGAGCCTCGCCTTCGACACGCTCTTCGCCGAGGGCCAGCGCCGCTACATCGAGTCGCTGTCGAGCTACGCCCGCCAGTTCCTCGGCCAGATGGAGAAGCCGCGCTACGAGTCGATCCACGGCCTGACGCCCACCATCGCCATCGACCAGAAGGCCGCCAGCTCCAACCCGCGCTCCACCGTGGGCACCATCACCGAGATCCACGACTACCTCCGCGTGCTCTACGCGCGGGTGGGCGTCCAGCATTGCTACCAGTGCGGACGGCCGGTGGCAGAGCAGAGCGCCCAGCAGATCGTGGAGGAACTCCGGCGGCTGCCCGAGGGCACCAAACTGATGCTCCTGGCCCCGGTGGTGCGGGCGCGCAAGGGCGAGCACCGCGAGGTCCTCGAAGGATTGCGCCGCCAGGGCTTCCTGCGGGCCCGGATCGACGGCGAGGTGCGCCTCCTCGAAGAGCCCGTCGCTCTGGACAAGAAGCGCAAGCACACGGTCGAGGCGGTGGTCGACCGCATCATCGCCGGCCAGACCGAGGCCGGCCGGCTGGCCGATTCGGTGGAGGCGGCCCTGCGCCTGGGCAAGGGCACGCTGGTCGCTGCGGTCATGGGCGGGGAGGAGAAGGTCTACAGCGAGCTGAACGCCTGCCAGTACTGCGGCATCTCCTACCCCGAGCTGTCGCCCCAGCTCTTTTCCTTCAACAGCCCGCAGGGAATGTGCAAGCCGTGCAACGGCCTGGGCACGCGCTTCGAGATGGATCCCGCGAAGGTCATCCCGGACCGGCGGCTGTCCCTGGCCGACGGCGCCGTCGAGCCCTGGGCGTCGGCCATCCGCAACCGCCACGGCTGGACCTGGCGCTACATCGAGAACATCTGCCAGCACTTCGGCATCCCGCTGGACGTGCCGCTGAACAAGCTGCCCCCCGCCCAGCTCGAGGTCCTGCTGCACGGCAGCGGCGAGAAGATCGAGTTCCACTTCAAGGGCACCTCCAGCGAGTACCGCTTCCAGTCGCGGGTGGAGGGCATCCTCAACACGCTGGCCCGCCGGCTGAAGGAGACCAAGTCCGAGGACGCCCGCGCTTACTACATGAAGTACTTCTCGGACCGGATCTGTTCGGACTGCGGCGGCGACCGGCTCCGCGCCGAGGCCCGCCACGTCCGGGTCGGCGGCCACGGCATCGTGGACCTGTCGCGGATGCCGGTGGGGCGCCTCGATGAAACCCTGGCGGACCTGGCGCTGGAGGGCAGCCGGCAGCGGGTGGCCGCCGACCTCATCCGCGAGATCCGCACCCGGCTGCGGTTCCTGATCAACGTCGGCCTGGACTACCTGACCCTGGACCGGCTGGGGCCGTCGCTGTCGGGCGGCGAGTCGCAGCGCATCCGCCTGGCCTCCCAGGTGGGCACCGAGCTGACCGGCGTCACCTACGTCCTCGACGAGCCCAGTATCGGCCTCCACCAGAAGGACAACCTCCAATTGATCCAAACCCTGCAGCACATGCGCGACCTGGGCAACACCGTGGTGGTGGTGGAGCACGACCGGGAGACGATCCTGTCGGCCGACCACGTCATCGACTTCGGGCCGGGGGCGGGCATCCACGGCGGCGAGGTGGTCTTCGCCGGGACACCCGCGCAGCTGCGCCGCAGCCGGCCCTCCCTCACCGGGCAGTACCTGTCCGGCCGGCGGGAGATCCCGCTGCCCAAGGAGCGCCGCCGGCCCAGCCGCGACTGGCTGGTGCTGCGCGGCGCCCGCACCCACAACCTCAAGGGGATCGACTGCCGCATCCCCCTGGGCGTGCTTACGTTCATCACCGGCGTGTCCGGGGCGGGGAAGAGCTCGCTGGTCAACCACACCCTCTTCCCGGCCCTGACGAACCGGTTCTCCAGCGCCCGCCGGCCCGCCGGGGAATTCGCCGCGCTGGAGGGGGTGGAGGCTGTCGACAAGGTGATCGGGATCGACCAGAAGCCCATCGGCCGCACGCCGCGCTCCAACCCGGCCACCTACGTGAAGGTGTTCGACCTGATCCGCGAGGTCTTCGCCCAGCAGAAGGAGTCGCGGATGTACGGCTACAAGTCGGGCCGGTTCAGCTTCAACGTGAAGGGCGGCCGCTGCGAGGTCTGCCGCGGCGACGGCCTGATCAAGGTGGAGATGCACTTCCTGCCGGACGTCTACGTGCCCTGCGACACCTGCCACGGCAAGCGTTTCAACGAGGCCACGCTCAAGGTGCACTTCAACGGCCGCACCATCGCCGAAGTGCTGGAGATGACCGTCGAGGAGGCTCACCGGCTCTTCATCAACTTCCCGCGCATCCGGCGGATCCTTGAGACGCTGATCGAGGTGGGCCTCGGCTACATCCGCCTGGGGCAGCCGTCGCCGACCCTGTCCGGCGGCGAGGCCCAGCGTGTCAAGCTGTCGCGGGAGCTGTCCCGCGCCGGCACCGGCCGGACCCTCTATATCCTGGACGAGCCCACCACCGGGCTGCACTTCGAGGACGTGCGCCACCTGCTGCAGGTGCTGCAGCGGCTGGTGGACGCCGGCAACACCGTGGTGGTGATCGAGCACAACCTGGACGCCATCCGGACCGCCGACTGGATCATCGACCTGGGGCCGGAGGGCGGCGAGCGCGGCGGCGAGATCGTGGCGGAGGGATCGCCGGAAACCATCGTGGCCCATCCCGACTCCTGGACCGGCAAGTATCTGCAGCCGCTCCTCTGATTGCGAATTGCGAATTGCGAATTGAGTCCGTGCTTACTCGAAAATAGAAACTTCCGATCGTACTCGTCGATCGTAATCGTGCTCGTAATCGTAATCGTAATCGCAACAATCAATTACACGCAGAGACGCAGAGTCCGCAGAGACAATCCCTAACGCGGATGAACACGGATTCCCGCCGATCCGGCCGGTAAGCCTGAACTCCGAAAGTTGTAATACTTTCATCTCCGGTTGTGTGCATTGGAACATTTTCACTCGTGCTCAAATCGAAATCACGGTAGGAATAAATCAGGGAGAGATTGGCCGATCTTTCGGTCTCCGCTGTATAATATAATGGGGGTGTCAGATGAAAAGAGAATTCAGCGTGATCATCGAAAGGGATCGCAAGGGATTGTTCATCGCATCCGTTCCAGAATTGAAAGGATGTTTCACTCAAGCCAAATCATTGGATACATTGATGAAAAGGGTGCGGGAGGCCATCGAATTGTGCCTTGAAGTGGAAGGCGAGCCAATCACCGCGGTCGATTTCATCGGCGTTCAGCGGGTGGCCATCGGTTCATGACCAGGATGCCCCGAATCACCGGCAAGACCCTGGTGCGGGCGCTCGGAAAAGCCGGTTTCCTGGTGATCCGGACGAAGGGTAGCCACCATTACCTCAGTCATCCGGACGGCCGTTGGGTTGTGGTGCCTGTCCACACCCGGGAGAATTTAGGCCCCGGTTTGATCTCCAAAATAATCCACATCTGCGACTTGTCTATGGGGGAGTTACGCAAACTTCTGTAGTTTCAGTGTCCCGTCGTTCTGACAGGTTCCTGTCACTCTCTTCAGTCACCTCGTGGGGCGGTATAGTCGGTGCGATTCTCGCGATTGAGCCAGGTCTACTGGCGGGGAAACGATCGAAGTTGTGAAACGCCAATACCTGGGAGATTCCAAGGACAGCTTCAAGTGGGACTACCACGACTTCCTGGCGGCGGCGCTGGGCCTGCCCCGGCTGCACGTGGCGCTCATGCTCACGCCGGACGACGGGGGCACGGACGGCCGGTCGGACCCGGCGCGGTTCCCCGCCCGCGCGCCGGTGCTGGACTTCTGCCGGGACCTGCGGGCCCGCCGGGACATCGGAAGAATTACCGGCCTGCCGGAGCGAACGGGCGCGCCGTACCGATTGACGTTGCACCGGGGCGAATCACTCTTCACCGGGACGGATCGGACCGGGTACTTTTCCGGCTTCGACGGGGATGGGGGCGCGCTGGTCTTCCTCGATCCGGACAACGGCTTCGAGCCGGAACGGTCCTGCTCGGACAAGCACGTGCGCTACGGCGAGGTGGCGCGAGTCCTGGAGCAGCTGTCCGAGGATTCCGTCGTCAGCGTGTTTCAGCACTTCCGGCGGGTGTCGTTCCCGGACGATTTCGCCCGGATCCGGCATAGACTGGGAGCGATCCATTCCACCGCGGTCTGTTGGCACTCGCTGATGTTCGTGGCGGCAGGCAGGTCGGAGCGGGCGATCCGGCGGGTGGCCGCGGCGAACCGGGACTACGCGCGGCGGCACCCGGTCCGGGTGCTGGTCTAGACCCGGCACCCGACATCAAGCCATGACGGAACTATGACTCCCTCGCGCTTGACTCTGCTGGGCGCGCAAGTATAATCAAAACAACAGAATCTCGAAAAGGGATCTTAAGGCATGCTCCCCGTCGCCGGCGAGTTGTGGGGCCTCCCGATTTACAGTTACGGCCTGGCCGTGTCGGTGGCCCTGCTCGTCTGCCTGCCGCTGGCCTGGCGGATCCGGGAGCGCGCCGGGCTCACGCCGGGTGACCTGCTGAATCTCTGCCTGCTGGGAATCGCGTCGCTGCTGTTCGTCCCCAAGCTCTGGACCATGATCCTGGCCCGGGATTTCAGCCCGGGGGCGTGGCGCCTGCTGCTATCGCCTTGGCGGCAGGAGGGCTTCGCGCTTGGGCCCGTGGCCGTCGTCGCCGCGCTGGGCTGGGCGGCTTACGGCCGGTGGAAGCGGATCCCGCTCCTGCCCGCCATCGACGCCTTCCTGCCGGTGCTGCTGCTGGGCCTGGCGATCCAGCGCCTCGGATGCTTCCTGGCCGGCTGCTGCTACGGCCGGCCCACCGGGTTGCCCTGGGGCATCCGTTTCCCGGCGGACTCCCCGGCCGGCCGAGCCTTTCCGGGCGAGGCCGTCCACCCCACCCAGTTGTACTACCTGCTGGTGTTCCTGTTGGTGGCGGGCCTGTTGTGGCTGGGGCGGGGATTCCTCCGGCGGCAGGGTGCGGCCACGGCCGCCGGTCTCCTGGGCACGGGAATCGCCTTTGTCGCCATTACCACCCTGCGCGGTGACCTGGAGCCGGGAGCCCGCTCCCTGGCTGCCATGGCCTCCCCGCTGGTGGCGCTCGGGCTCGCCGTCGCGGGCCTGGTCCTGGGCGCATGCATCGCCTGGCAAAAATACCGGAACGATCGGAAGTCGGAATCCACCGCTGGCCGGAACCGTCCGCCGCCAGCCTTGAACTCAGGGAGGAGGAACCCATGAAAAACGCGTGGCAGATCGCTCTCCTGATCGCCTTCGCCGCGGCGATCCCCTACATCGGATCGGGCTGCTCCAGCACGTCGTCCGGCAAGCTGGGCAACAGCGCGGCCATCTATCCGGACGGCAGCGGGCGCATGACCCTCTGGATGGGCGGCACCAAGCCCGCGGTGATCGATGAGTGGGAGACAGAAACGGTGTCCGGTTCCTACTCGTTCGTCGACTACCACCAGGACGACGCCACTTACGACGTCACCGCCCGGATCACGGCCGTTGGACTGACTCCCGCAGGTGTCGGCGGGGTAGGCATCCTGCAGTTTCCCTCCGACGCCTCCGGTTTCAGCGCCACCTACAACGACTACCAAGGGCATTCCGGAACGCTGACGGTGACGGCGGGCCTGGCCTCGGTGCCGATCACCCCCACCCGCACCCTGACGGCCGAGGCCGGCCAGCAGCTCGTGGTCGTCCAGGTCCCGCCCGCACTGGTGCCGGAAAACGGTCAGCCCGAGAAGTGGTATGAGAACCAGCTCAACTTCACCGTCAATCCCACTCGGACGATCCAAGTCAAGGCGGTCATGGCGGCCACGGTGAGCCAAGGCGGAACCCTCTACTACCTGCCGGTGTGCCCGGTGGTCTCCTCGCTGGCGGACGTGCCGGCCATGGACATCGAGCTGGGCAACGGGCCGAAGGAATTCCGGTTCCCCCACCTCCAGGACCTGCCCCACCCCGGCGGCATCCAGGTCTACGACGTGAAGCACGACCAGGTGTACGCGGCGCGCTACTTCCCGCGGCTGGGCTACACCCCGGGCACCAGCACCGAGGGGCTCGGCTTCGTCAACACCGGCAGCCAGGCGATCCAGGCCACGTTCCAGGCCTACGATGCCGCGGGGAATTCGGCGGGGACGTCGGCGCCCATGACGTGGCCGGCGCAGAACCAGGGGGCCTACCAGGCGGAGGGGGTGCTCGGGTTGACTCAGGCCACCGACGGCTGGGTGGAGGCGCGGCTGTCGCGCGGGGAGATGCTGGGCTTCTTCCTCACCCAGTGGTTCCCGGGCGGGGTCCTGTCCGGCCTGGATGGCGCCAGCGTGTTCACCCGGGCCATGACCCGGGGGATCATCCCGCGGATCCAGATGCTGAACGGGTACTCCACCGAGGTGCGGATCGTCAACACCAGCGGAATGGGCTACAATGTGGGTTATCAACGGATCCCCGGCACCGCGTTCGGCTTTTGCGGCAGCCTGCCCATTCCGGCCCGCGGGATGGCGACGGCGGATCTGGCAGGCTGCGGCGCGTACGACGGCGCCTTATTCCTCGAGGGCACCAGCCAGTTCATCGCGAACGCCACGATCCGCTACGGGAACGACTGCCTCAGCTCGGTCAATGTCATACCCTTTGAGGAGGCCGCCGAGTCGCTCTACGCCCCGCACATCGTCCTCTTCCCGGGAATATATTTCACCTCGATCAACCTGTACAACACGGCAGCGACTGATGCCACGGTCCAGATCAGCCCCTTCAACGCCGACGGCACGCCCATGGCCAGCCCATTCAACACGACCATTGAAGGCCAGCATGTCGTGACCTTGACCGACACCCAGCTGGGCCTGCCGGCGGGGGTCAACAGCGACGGCTGGCTGAAGGTCACGTCGCCCGGCAAGCCCCTCATCGGGTGCATCACCTTCGGCGACCCGACGAACCACCGGTACGAGTCCACCTTGCCTCTGCAGCGCGAGGGGACCACCGATTTCTATTACGCCCAGGTGGCCACCGGCGACGTCGGCGGGGTGGTCTACGGCACCGGCATCGCCATCGTCAATCCGAGCGAAACCGCGTCAGTCCAGGTCACCATCGAGGTGCACAGGAGCGACGGCTCGTCCAACGGCAACCAGGTGGTCCGCACCCTGGCGCCCAAGGAGAAGTACGTCCGCCAGCTGTCGCAGATCGAGGGCATCGGCGCCCTGCAGAACCAGGCCAGCGGCTACATCCACGTTTCGGCCACCGGGCCGGTCCTGTCGTTCGAGCTGTTCTTCGACCAGAGCGTGAACTTCCTGAGCGCCGTCGAGGCGCAGCACTGAGGATCCCGTCTGACGGGGAGGGCCACCCGCGCGGACGGCCCTCCCCGCGGATTTACGCCGGCAAGTTTCAGCATAAAATGTTGTATATCAACAAATCATAAAATCCCTGAAAAGTTGTATCCGCCCGCATCAGGTGTCATCCAACCCCCGCAGAGTACTCTGAACCAAAGGAGGTTCCATGAAAGCCAAGATGCTGATGTCACTGGTTTTCCTGGCGGCGTTGGCCGTCCTGCCGCTCGGCAGTGACGCCAAATCCAAGGGGGCCGTGGCCAGTTCCGATAAATCGTCCGGCAAGATCCTCGCCGAGAAGTGCACGTCCTGCGGAAAGAGCGTGCAGATGAAGCACCTGTCCGGGGACGAGTGGGAGATCCTGTGCCCCACCTGCAATCAGCCGATGACCATGACCAAGCTTGCGGCCAACAATTTCTCCGCCCGGTGCGAGGGCTGCCGCAAGGAGATCGCCCTGGAGAAGCAGCAAAACGGGACCATGATGCTGAAGTGCCCCGGCTGCGGTCACGAGATGGCCATGAAGTGCCCGGATTGCGGCGACAAAGGCACCCTGAAAGTCGCCAGCCTCTACGGCGGCACGACCCGCCTGGAGTGCGCCAATTGCCACAGGCAAGTCGACGTGAAGTAGCGTCGATCCGTCTCCAGCCCCGCGGAAAGCGCGGGGGCCGGCCGGGCTCATTGCGCCCGGCCATTTTTTTTACCTTCCTGGGCGTGCCGCATGGCTGGAATCCCGGGTCCGAGCAAGGAGAAGGCCCCGTCGATAATAATCTTTCGAAAAGATATAGATTTTGGGGATCCCTCCCGGCCGGCCTTCATCCAATGCCAACAGTTAACTCGGCTGCACAAGGAGGGGCTATGAAGATCAATGCATGGAAGATCGTGTTGTTCACGTTGGCGATGGGGATCCTGGCGCTCGGGGGGGACTCCGGCCAGATCACACCAGTGGCTTCCCATTCCGCGGTGTCGGCCGTCCGGACCGAAAAGTGCCCGGACTGCGGCCAGACCATCAAGATGCGGCAGATCGACCACGAGACCTGGGAGTTCTTTTGCCCGAAGTGCGGGGAAGCGATGCGGACGGAGCCGACCAGCGTCAGCACCCTCACCGCGAGGTGCCCGTCCGGCGACATGGAAATCCGGCTGACCAGGGTGCGGAAAGACACAGTGAATTTCGAGTGTCCGGGGTGCAAGCACCTGATGGTCCTGAAATGCCCGGATTGCGGCCAGGGGGTGCTGAAGTATCAGAAGGTGTCCGGGGAATCCACCAGCGCGCAGTGCGCCAGTTGCCACAAGGCGGTGGACGTGAAGTGAACCGGCCCGCCCGGCGGCGCGGCTGGAGAGGCACGGAAGGGCCGGGGTTTGCGCCCCGGCCCTCTTATTTCCGGTGGTTGCGGGCCGGGAGGGGCGATGTATAATGGGAGCTGTTCTCGATCAATCCTGCCCGCACCGGATGGAAGCGCATGGCCGGCGACAAGCCCCCCTCGATGGACGAACCCGGCGGGGACCCCAACCTGCTCCGGGTTCTGTGGCGGGACCTGGTCCACGGCGATTTTGACCGGATGTTCCGCCGCGACCTGAAGGATTTTTACTACTTCTATCTCGACGACGACCAGCGCCGCCGCCTGATGAACATGTCGCGCTTCAAGCAGGTGCTGTTCGTCCTGGGCTGGGTCGCACGGGAACTCTTCCTCCGTTTGGCGCCCGCCCGGCGGATCCTGTTGGTCGCCTGCCTGCTGGTTTTCCTCTGGGGGAGCGTCCGGGTCACCATGGGCGACACTCGCGTCACCATCGACCTCCGGATCCTCAGCTTCGCCGGCCTGCTCTTCGTCTTGATGCTGGAGCTGAAGGACAAGCTGCTGGCCCGCGACGAGCTGGCGGTGGGACGCGCCGTCCAGCTGGCCCTCCTGCCGGACCGGAACCCGGAACTGGCCGGCTGGTCCATCTGGCTCTACACGCGGCCGGCCAACGACGTCGGCGGTGACCTGGTGGATTACCTGGCCCTCCCCGGCGGGCGCCTCGGGCTGATGCTCGGGGACGTGGCCGGCAAGGGGCTGGGGGCCGCCCTGCTGATGGCCAAGCTCCAGGCGACCCTGCGGGCGCTCGCCCCCGAGGCGGCGGCGCTGGGGGGGCTCGGCGGGCACCTCAACGCGATCTTCTGCCGCGACGGCCTGCCGAACCGCTTCGCCACGCTGGTCTACCTGGAGCTGCACCCCGGCTCGGGGACCGTCCACCTACTGAACGCCGGGCATCTCCCCCCGCTGGTCCTGGGCGCCGACGGCCCCTCGGAGATGGAACCGGTGGCGCCTCCGCTGGGAATCCTGCCGGAGGCCGAGTATCCGGAACAGCGCCTGGTGATCGGCCCCGGCGACAGCCTGGTGGCGTACTCCGACGGGGTGACCGACGCCCGCAACGCCGCCGGCGAGATGTTCGGCGACGACCGCCTGCGCGCCCTGCTGGCCGAATCGCGGGCGCTCGGCCCGGCCGACCTGGGCATGCGGCTGCTGTCGGAGATCCTGAAGTTCGCTGGCAACGAGCGCCTGCCCGACGACCTGTCGCTCATCATCCTGCAAAGACTGGACTAGGTGAGTCGATTCGGAGTGCGATTCCGGACCTCGGACCTCGGGTTTCGGACCTCGGCGGAACGCCCCACAACCGATCTTCGATAATTGACGCCGGCATCCACGGTTTGATGCCCGATGTCCGACATCCGAAGTCCGATGTCCGAAACCCGCTGGATTCGGGATCATCAAGAAAAAACAGTTGACAGCATGGGGCCGGATCTGTAATATTCTTCGTTCTTGTCGACGAATTCTGGAGGAATCATGTCCAAGGTTTGTGATATCTGCGGCAAAGGCCCCATGTTCGGGCACAACGTCAGCCACGCCCACAACCTGACCAAGCGGCGCTTCAATCCGAACCTGCACAAGATGCGCGCCCAGGTCGGCGGCGACGTGAAGCGGATCCAGGTCTGCACCCGCTGCCTGCGCTCGGGCAAGGTGCAGAAACCGGTCGTCTCCCCCAAGCCGTAAACCATTCACCACAAAGACACAAAGAGCACAAAGAAATCCTTTCTGAGGTAAGCAGCTCAGAAAGGATTTGTGTTTTATTCAACGAGTGCATCTCGGCAGCTGCCTGCCTTTGTGTCCTTTGGGCCTTTGTGGTGAATCCTACTGGCGGTTTTTTTCGACGCGCTCGACGTCCCGCACATTCTTGATGGACTTGATCGTCCGGATGATCTTGGCCAGGTGGTCGAGGTCGCGGATGTCCAGCGACACTTGGAAGACACCCTCCATTTTCGACGTCGCATGAGCGCGGAAGTCACGGATGTTCACGTCCATCTTGGTGATCTTGTTGGAGATGTCGGCGATCATGCCCTTCCGGTCGTCGGTATAGATCAGCAGGGCAATGGGGTAGGTCTCGTCCTTGACCTGCTTGCCCCAGGAGACCTCGATCCGCTTCTCGGGGTTGTTGAGGAGCCGCTCGATGTTGGCGCAGGTTTTGGTGTGGACGATGATGCCGCGGCCGCGGGAGATGTAGCCGACGATCTCCTCTCCCGGGATCGGGCTGCAGCACTTGGCGCGGCTGATCAGGATGTTGCTCATGCCGCTGACCTCGAACTTGGCTGCGCCGAGGTGCAGGGCGTCCCTGACCTTCTGCTTGAGCGCGGCCACGGCGGTCTTGTCCTCGGGCTCCTCGACGGTGGTCTGCAGCAGGTTTTCCAGAAAGCTGCGGGCCGACATCTTGCCGAAGCCGATCTGGGCGTACAGGTCCTCTTCCTTGTGCTGGCCGGCGTCCTGCAGCTGTTCCGCGAACTTGGGGTGCCCGAGCACGTTCTTGAGCGATACCTTGAAGCGCTGGGCCTCCTTCTCCAGCATCTTGCGGCCCAGCTCGACGGCCTGCTGGCGCTCGTACTTGTTGAGCCACTGCCGGACCTTGTTCCGCGCCTTGGCGGTCTTGAGGAACGCCAGCCAGTCCCGGCTGGGGTGGCGGTTCTTGTCGGTGACGATTTCGACGATCTCGCCGTTGCGGAGCTGGTACTTCAGCGGGACGATCCGGCCGTTGACCTTGGCCTGGGTGCAATGGTGGCCGATGTCGGTGTGGATGTCGTAGGCAAAGTCCACCGGCGTGGCGCCCTTGGGCAGGGTTACGACGCGGCCCTTGGGGGTGAAGGCGTAGACCTCCTCCGGGAAGAGGTCGATCTTGAGGGAGGTCATGAAGTCGTGCGGGTCCTGCTCCTTGTGCCACTCCAGCAGATGGCGCAGCCAGGTGAACCGCTGGTCGCCCTCGTCCTCGGTGTACTTGCCCTCCTTGTACATCCAGTGCGCCGCGATGCCTTCCTCGGCGATGCGGTGCATCTCCTCGGTCCGGATCTGGATCTCGAAGGGGATGCCCGACTCGTGCATCACCGTGGTGTGCACCGACTGGTAGCCGTTGGGGCGGGGCATGGAGATGTAGTCCTTGAACCGGCCCGGCACCAGTCGCCAGTAGCTGTGGGCGATGCCGAGGATGCCGTAGCAGTCCTTGACCGTCCCGGTGATGATCCGCAGGGCCAGGAAGTCGTAGACCTCATCGAAGGAGATCTTCTGGCGCTTCATCTTGGCAGAGATGCTGGAGACGCGCTTGATCCGGCTCTGGAACCGGACGTCGGGCACCTGGTCGTCGAGGAGCTTCCGCAGCTTCGCCTCGGCGTCCTTCAGCACGCGCTCGCCGGCGGCGCGGCGCTTCTCGATCAGGGCGATGACCTCCTGGTACTTCTCCGGCTCGAGGTGGTAGAAAGCCAGGTCTTCCAGCTCGCCCTTGATCTTGCCCATGCCCAGCCGGTTGGCCAGGGGCACGTAAATGTCCAGCGTCTCCCGGGCGATGCGCTCTTTCTGGTCCGGCCGCAGGTGCTGCAGGGTGCGCATGTTGTGGAGCCGGTCGGCCAACTTGACCAGGATGACCCGCAGGTCGTTGGCCATGGCCAGGAGCAGCTTGCGGAAGTTCTCCGCCTGGCGGTGCTCGGTGGAGGTGAAGGGGATCTGGCTGATCTTGGTGACGCCGTCCACGATGGCGGCCACGTCATCGCCGAAGAACTTCCGCAGGGTGTCGACGTCGGTGATGGTGTCCTCGACCACGTCGTGCAGCAGGCCGACGGAGACCGAGACCACGTCCAGCCCCATGTCGGCGAGGATGTGGGCCACCTCCAGCGGATGGGTCAGGTACGGCTCGCCGTTCTTGCGGAACTGGTTGGCGTGCTCCCGGGCCGAGAACACGTAGGCCCGGCGGAGGAGTTCGACGTCGGCCTTGGGATAGTTCTTCTGGACGGTTTCCGCGATGTCTTCGATGCGGATCATGGGGATCCCTCACAATACCTTGATGATGATACCGTTTCAGGCCCCAAGTTTCAACCTTCAAACGCTCGAAGAGGGGCTCGGGACTCGGGGCTCGGGATTCGAGGCTTGGGTCTGGGTGCATCGTATTCCAAACCCAAACCCTGCATATCGATCTCCGCATACTCAACTCCGACATATTCCAACCCCAACCTCCAACCCCGAGCCCCGAGTCCCGAGCCCCGAACCCCGAGTCCCGAGACCCGCCTCGACTCCTCATGTGACGCAGCCCACAGCCGCCCCTCTTTTCCCTTGCCGGGGCCCGGTTCGGCGCTATAATTGAGCCCTCAGGAACAACCGGCATGAAGATCCTTTTCCTCAGCGCATACCTCCCCGGCCGCGGGCTCCACGGCGGCAGCAGCCGCATCTTCGAGATCTTCCACCACCTGCACCGCTTCCACGAGCTGACGCTGGTCTCCTTCAAGAACCGCAACGACGACGACTCCCGCATCAATGAGCTCAAGCAGATGTGCGCCAAGCTGCACATCGTCTCCATGCCGGAGAAGCGCCCCTTCTACTGGTTCCCCTTCGAGCCTTTCATCGACTACGTCTCAGACGATTTCCGCAGCCGGCTCGGCAAGGTCCTGAAGAAAGAAAAGTTCGACCTGGTCCAGTTTGAGTACGTCCAGACCGGGATCTATCGACGCCACATCCCGGCGGGCGTCCCGTGCCTCCTGACCGAGCACGAGGTCAACTTCCTGGCCCACCGCAAGAACATCCCCTTCCTGCACAGCCCGTTCCAGAAGCTCAAGACCTACTACGACTCCCTCCAGCTCATGAAGCGGGAGCTGGAGATCATGCAGACCATGGACAAGGTCATCTGCATGAACCAGCCGGAGGCCGAGGCCCTGCGGGACTACCTGCCCGAGGAGCGGCTGGCGGTCCTGCCGCACGGCGTCGACACCACCTACTTCCAGCCCGTGGCTGACCCGCCGCCGGAGCCCTTCTCGCTGGGCTTCTTCGGCGCCTACCACCACTACCCCAACATCGACGCGGTGTTTTACTTCGTCGACAAGATCTTCCCCCAGATCAAGGAGCGCGTGCCCGAGGCCCGGTTCTACATCATCGGCATCCACCCGCCGCCGGAGATCGTGGCCCTCGGCGAGCGCCCGGACATCACCGTCACCGGCTTCGTCCCCGACATCCGGCCCTGGCTGGCCCGCTGCCAGGTGATCATCGCGCCGATCCGGCAGGGCCTGGGCATGCGGGTCAAGATGCTGGAGGCCATGGCCATGGCCAAGCCGCTGGTGGCCACCGACCTGGCCTGCGCCGGCCTGGACATCGTGGACGGCCAGCACGGCATGATCGCCAACACCGACGAGAGCTTCGCCGAGAGCGTCTGCTACTTGCTGCAGGACCGGACCTGCGCCGAGGGGTTCGGGCGGGCCGCCCGGCAGCTGGTGGAGGAGAACTTCAACTACACCTCCGTCGGGAAGCGTCTCGAGGAACTCTACCTCTCGATGATCCACAAGAAATGAGGCGGTCCCCTACCCGCAATTGGGGTTGAATCCCCAGTGGAATTCCCGTATACTTCCGTCGATTTCGGCGAGGTGACCATGCTGGACGCCAAGACCAAGAAGTATCTCCGCGGAAAGGCCAACGGCCTGTCGACGGCGGTGACCGTGGGCAAGGAGGGCGTCACGGAGTCGGTCGCCGCCGAAATCGAGCGGACGGCCGAGACCGCGGAGCTGGTGAAAATCCGGCTCCTGCCGAGCGCGCCCGTGGACCGGAAGGAAGCCGAGCAGGCCCTGTCCGGGATGCTCCGCGGCGAGTTCGTCGGCGGCATCGGCCGGGTGCTCGTTTACTTCCTCCCGGGCAAGAACCCCTCGCGCTACTTCCCGGCCGGCGGCGTGGCCGGCGGACGCACAGAGCATGATTGACCAGCCCCGCCCCTGGTACATCAAGAAGCGTTTTTACGCCGGCGTCATCCTGCTGGTGCTGGCTCTGCTGCTGGCTTTCAATTACCACACCGTAAAGCAAACCCTCCGTGACACCGGGAAAAACGTGGTCGCCTACGCCGAGCACGGGAACCCGTGGCTCGGCGGCTTGATATTGGGCTTGGTGGGTGTTGGGGACTCATCGTTCCTCTCCCTCCCGGAGGGGAACGATTTTTTAATTGTCTTTTACTCCATCCACCGCCCCGAGATGATGCCCTATTTCGTGCTGGTCAGCGCCCTCGGGTCGCTGATCGGATCGCTCATGCTGTTCTACCTGGGACGCAAGGGGGGCGGCGCATTCCTCCAGAAGCGCTTCTCCCCGGAGAGCGCGGAGCGCATCCAGACCTGGTTCCACAAGTACGGCATCTGGGCCATCCTGGTCCCCTGCATCGTGCCGCCGCCCATGCCGTTCAAGCTGTTCGTGCTCTCGGCGGGGCTGCTGCACTTCCGCTATTCCCGCTTCATCCTGGCCACCACCATCGGCCGGATCATCCGCTACGGCATCTGGGGGGTGCTGGCGGTGCTCTTCAAGGATGACATCAAGTATTTCATGCAGCACCACCTGCTGAAGGTCGGCATCGTCATCCTGGCCGTGCTGGCGCTGGGCTGCCTGGGTGGCTACTTTTACGCCCTGCGCAAGCGGCGCAGCCAGCGCGCCGGGGCCGCCGCCCCGACTCCCGCCGCGACGGAATAATCTCAATCAATTGCGGATTGCGGATTGCGGATTGAGGATTGAACCGCAAACCGCGCAAAGGATGCAAAGCGGAATTCAACGCTGATCCACGCAGATTGATTATGATCTGATATGATCATTTAACAGGTTTGGATCATAAAGATCATAAAATATCCGCGTGAATCTGCGTTGAATGAGATCCGGATGGAAGATGGGGAACGGCGGGATCCGCGACCGGGTCCCGGGGGTGTTCGACGACTTTCAGGGCGGTGGCAGCGGTCTCAGGGGACGCAGCCGACCAGGGACAGGTTGGCGGTGGAGTTGGTGCCGCCGCCCAGGTAGCAGAGGGTGAAATTTCCGTAACCGGAATTGGGCCGGTAGAGGTACCAATCCTCCCCTGTCCCGGAACCGGCGCTCAGCCGGGAATAATCGCCAATGATCTGTTTCGACGTCGAATCGACGGTGAGATAGGCTCCCATCGCTTCCCTGGTGACCCCTGCGTTTCCTGAATTGCACGAGGCGGTGACCCTGGAGTTTGTCAGAGTGACGACGGCAGTAGAATCCGCCGCGTCAGCCTCCATGTAGATCCCCGCCGTCGTGGTGCTGGTATCGCTCGGGGCCCACTGCTGGGTTGCCACGATCTGGGTGTTGTATAGTTTCAGGTCGACCACGCCGACGGAGAAGATTCCCGCTCCGAAAGAAACACTCTGTTCCATCCGGATGGAGCAGTCCCGCAGCTCGGAAAAGTAGCAGCCGTCGTTGTAGATCGCCGCGGAAAAATTCACCCCGCCGTGCCCATGGTTGAGTTGGAGGCTCTCGATAGCGCCGCACCAGGTTCCGCTCAGCACCACGAGGGCGCCATAGGGAGGTGCTGCCTCCCCTCCGGTACGATAGAAGACTGTGTTGGTTGGACCGTACCCGCGCAGGGTGGTATAGCTGGGTAGCGTGATGGGCCGGGTCAGCGTGTACGAGCCGGGCGCCACGAGGATCACGAAGCGGTTGACGTTTGTTGGAAACTGGGTGGCCACCCAGTCCGCGGCGTCGGCGGGATCGGTGAAATCGCCGCCCTGCTTCGCTACCACAACGATGCTCTCCAGGTTGAATTCGGAGGCGTCGAGATTGCCGGCCAGGATGTTGGCCAGGCAGACGCTGTCGGCCGCGTTCACCGCCCGGTCGGCGTTGACGTCGGCCCGGTTGCCGGCCGCGGCCGGGCCGGCGCACAGCATGATCACCGCGATCAGGGTCATAGCGTTTTTCATGGCGTGCTCCTAATGAAGGCCGAAAGATAATTCCACGGGAAAAGCCAACAACCCCGCGTGGATGAAAAAGAATAATGGCGGCAACTTGTTCTCATCGTATTCTTCTGGACCGAGGATTTCAACCGGGGAAAATCAAAGAAATTCCCGGGTGGATCGAAGGAGGAGGAGGGGAACGAGATCCGGGCCGCCGGTCGAATGAAAAATGCCGTTCCAGTTCCGGCGGACCCGGAATATGGGCGGGCGGACTTGGGAACGAGTGTGGAAATCTCCCTGAACGCGTTGGATCTGGAATTGATCGTAGAACCCGTCAAGCCCGCAAGTGTCTGAATTCCGATCAGGGTATGTTGCACATGATCCGCGTTATTCCTTCTTCGAAATTTGTACAGTTGAGGAGATAACAGTAAGCCAGCCAAGCAGATCCGTCCTCATCCCGATAGAGATAGAATGCATCGCTTGTGAGGCGGGCCTGGGACCAGATAAATGAATATCTGGCGAGCAGACTTTCATCGACTCCATCAACGTTTAAGACAACTCCATAGGCGTACTTGTGGAGTTCAACAGTACTGCTCATGTTATGTGTCCTGATTTCCGAGTAGAACAACCGGACTTGCGCACCATGATATGCACCCTGAGCCTCCAGATAAACGCCCGCCACCGAATTATCGAGATCCTCCGGGGCGTCACTGCCCCCGGCATAGATGTAAGATCCGTTAATATCGATGTAACTCGTTCCCAATGAGTATATTGCAGCCCCGAAAGTGACGGAGCTGGATAAGGAGACGTCGCAATTCTCGATGCGGACAGTCGAGCTCAAAACATACACGGCCGCCGTGTTGGTCGTCCCTCCGGAGTCTTTTTGCAAGCTGAGATCCTCGATCGCGCTGTCGGTGGTGCTGTTCAACACGACGATGGCTCCAAAGGGCGGGCTCGGCGCGCCCCCGGTACGGATGATGACCGTGTTCTTTCTCCCGTATCCCCGCAAGGTGGTGTAGCTCGGAAGCCAGACGGCCCGGGTCAGCAAGTATCCGCCGGGCGCCACAAGGATAACGAAGCGATGGGTGGCGGAGGGGGACTGCGCCGCCACCCAGTCGGCGGCGTCGGCGGGATTGGTGAAGTCGCCGCCCTGGGGCGCGACGACCACGACGTTCTCGAGGTTGAACTCGGAGGCGTCGAGGTTGCCGGCCAGGATGTTGGCGAGGCAGACGCTGTCGGCGGCGTTTACGGCCCGGTCGGCGTTGACGTCGGCCCGGTTGCCCGCCGCCGCCGGGCAGACGCAGAGCGGCAGCAAGGCGAGCAGGAACAGTGCATTTTTCATAGGGTGCTCCTTGACAGCCCGATGACCCCATTGCCGGGACCGGAAGTTGCCGGACCCGCAAGAGGTGGGTAGATATGGAAAACTTGGTTCCATTGTGGCCCCGTGGAGCGGCGATTGCAACAGGGGATAATCACAGATTCTCAGGGAGGGATCAAAGGTGGCGGGACGCGGGGGATATGATCTTCAGGAGAAATGGAAACCCGTACCGGGGCGGGCCGGCCCGGACTACGGGAAGGTTGGATTCGGTGAACCGGCGGGGCTGTTGTATAATCGAAACGTTTTGATCCTGCGCGGGATGCCGGATGCCGATGGCCAAACGGACCTGGAAACGGAAACTAACTCGGTTGTTTCTCCGCCTGATGCTCTACGTGGGCCTCCCGGTGGGGCTGCTGCTGGCGTTCATCCACACCCCGCTGGTCAAGTCACTCGTCTTTGACGCCCTCAGCCGGTACGCCCTCAAGAAGTACTCCCTCCAGCTCACGGTCCGCTCCTGGGACTACTCGCTGCTCACGGGCTGGGTGAAGGCCCGCGACCTCACCGTGTCCACGCCGCAGGGGGCCTTTTTCTGCCGGGTGCCGGCCGTGGACTTCCGCTTCTCGACCATGCAGCTGGTCCGGGGGGAGCTGCTGCCCCAGTCCCTCCGCCTGGACGGCGTGCAGCTGGTGCTGACCCTCCCCTCGGAGGAACTCAAGCTCCAATCGGAGGACAGCGGGCCCGTCGACATCCACTTCCGCCGGATCGCCGTGCGCCGGGGCACCCTGCGCATCAAGGACCTGGAGATCCCCCTCGATTTCGACGCCGGCCGCTTCGACTGGGTCCTGTCCCGGTCCGGCGCCGACCCCAACTACGGCCTGGACCTGTCCCTGCGCGATGCCGTCCTCCGCCAGGGGACGGGCCGGGTCGCCATCGACCGGCTGCAGGTGACCGGCGACTGGACGCCGTCCCACGTGCTCCTCCACGACATCCAGATGGATTCCCCGCTGCTGGCCTGGCGGGGCAGCGGCGGCGTGGCCACCACCGGCACCGGGCGCTACCATGTGGATGGCAAGGGCCGGATTCACTTGGCACGGCTGCGCGATGTCCTGCCGGCGCTGCCGGTGGAGCTGTCCGGGGACGTGGGCGTCAGCGTGCTGCTGGCGGGCGAGGGAGGCTCGCCTCCGCTGCTTTCCGGCATGGTCCAGGGGGAAGAGGTGTACCTCAACCGGCAGCGGATCCGGAGCCTCTCAGCCAAACTGTCCATGTCCGGGCCGGATTACTCCTGCGACGACCTGCACGTGGAGGTGGACCCGGACGGCACCCTGTCCGGCCGCCTGACGGTCTCGATGGCCGAGAAAAGGGTCCGGTTCTCCGCCCAGATGATGGACTTCGCCTTGGCCGTGTTCCGGACCGGCCGGTTTTTCGATCACCCGCTCGACGGGCTGGTGGAAGGCACCGTGGAAGGGGAGGTGCCCTTCAGCGGGCCTCCCTCGGTACGCTGGGACGGCCAGATCGCCGACCTGAGGGTCCTGCTCCCCAACGGCCGCGATTACTACCGCGGGGAGTTCATCCGCGGGCGGGTGTCCCTGGAGAAGGAGACCCTGCGCTTCGAGGTGGACCAGGCCCTGGGCGAGGGAGTTCTGGTGGACGGAGCCGGCCGGGTGGCCGGCGGGGAATTGTGGCTCGACCGGCTGAACGTGCAGGTCCCCATCCAGGAGGAGGCGCGCGATCTGATCGAACGGGTCGCCCGCCTCTCCCCCGGGCTGCTGGAAAAGCTCGAGGACATGACCATCCGCGGCCAGACCGAATTCACCGGCCGCCTGCACCTGAAGGGATCGTTTCCGGAGGTCAGCGGCACCCTCTCGGTCCGGGACATCGCCCTGGCCGGCGTGGGTTGGGACGAGGTCCGGCTTCCGTTCGACCTCGACCGGAACCGGATCCAGCTCCGGGATGCCCTCCTGCGGCGGGGCCAGAGCCGGGTTGACATGGATCTGGACCTGCGCCTGGAACCGGACACCCACCTGGATGCCGTCGATGCCCGCGTGCAGGACATGGATTGGGCGAAGGTCGAAAAGACCCTGAACTTCGTGGGCGTGGACTTCGGCGACGTGCACCCCGCCCGGCTGATCAGCGCCGACATTTCCGGCCGGCTGCGGCTGGCCCTCCCGGCCGGCGGTCCGTGGGAGGGCGAGTGGGCGCTGGCCGCTGACCATCTCTACCACAAGGGCGTGGGATTCGGCCGCCTCAGCGTCGATGGCCGGCTGGACGGCAAAACCGTCCGGCTGGAGCGGGTGACGCTGCAGGGCGATCAGGGCGAAGTCACCGGCCGCGGGGAATGGGACACGGAATCGGACCGCATCGGCGGGAGCGGGGAGATCCGCCGCCTGTCGCTCGACCGGATCGACGAGACCAGGAACGCAGGGCTGCAGGGCATGTTCGAGGGCACCTATCGCCTGCAGGGCACCCTCGCCAGGCCGGATCTGCAGGTCGAGGCAAGGTCCCCCAAGATCGCCTTCCAGGGCGAGTCCTTCGGCGATCTTCAGCTGAAAGGCCGCCTGATCGGCGAAACGGTGTCCTACAACCTGCGGGCCGTCTTCCGGCGGAACCTCTATCACGCTCTCGGCACCCTGACGCTGGGCGAGCACCCGGTCCTGGAGAGCACCCTGCTGCTGGACGGGGTGAAAATCCGGCCGTTCCTGAGGCAGTTCCACTTCCCCCTGGCCCAGGAGATCCAGGGCACGGTGAAGGGCGAGATCATCGTCGTCTATCCCTTCGACCAGCCGGAGAAACTGGAGGTGGACGCCCGGCTCCAGGAGTTCGGCCTGCAATTCCGCCACCTGGACCTGAAAAGCACCCAGACGATCTACGTGAAAGTAGCCAACCGGCGGCTGTCGCTGGACGGGGCGACGCTGCTGCTCAACGGCGACCCCGTCTCGATCCGCGGCAGCCTGGGCGTGTTTCCCCTGAGCAAGCTCCAGGTGGACCTCCAGGGCACGATCCGGGCGGACCTCCTGGAGCCGTTTTATCCGGACCTGCACCCCGGCGGCAAGCTGATCATCCAGAGCGCCATCCAGGGCGATCCGGCCAATCCGACGCTCTCGGGCCGGGCGGAGCTGAAAGACGCCTCCCTGAAGATCCGCTCGCCGGAGCTGACCCTTAGCAAGATCAACGGCGTTTTCGAGCTGTCCAGCCGGTCGATCCGGACGGAACGGGTGACGATCGACACGCCCTACGGGCCGGCGGTGCTGTCCGGGGAATGCCTCCTCAGGAACCTGGAGCCCGCCCGCTGGTCGGCCAACCTGACCGCCAACCGTCTCTATATCCCCTACCCGAAAGGGTTCATTTCCCAGGTGTCGACCTCGCTCCGGTTCCAGGGGCAGAACGGCGGACGGTCTCTCCTGTCCGGGGACGTCTGGATCGACAAATCCGCCCCGGCCGCCGAGCTGGACCTGCCCGGCTTCGCCGCCATGGTCTCCAGCCTGGGGATCGGTGGGGAGGACGGCGGCGGACCAACCCTGCCGGGATTGGTCCTGAACCTCAACGTCAAGGGGGACCGGTCGATCCTGATCGAATCCAAGGCCATGGAGATCACCGGGAGCATCGACCTCCAGATCACCGGCTCCGTCGACGAGCCGGCCATCCGCGGGTCGCTCCTGGTGAACAGCGGCGAGCTGAAGTTCAAGGTGAACCGCTTCCAGGTGGATCGGGGGGTGGTGTCGTTCGTCAATCCCTCCCGGATCGATCCGGAGATCAACCTGCAGCTCTCCTGCAACATCAAGGATTACCAGGTGATGATCACCCTGGAGGGAGCCGTCTCGCGGCTGCGGACGCGGTTCTCCTCGATCCCGAGCCTGCCCACCGTGGACGTGGTCCGGCTGATCACCACCGGCGAGCTGCCCTCGGGGTATTCCCACACCTCGCCGGAGTACCGCACCGCCGACACCACCGGGCTGCTCAGCCAGATGCTGTCCGAGACCGTGCGGGAGCGGCTCGGGCGGGTCATCGGCGTCGACACGTTCTCCGTGGACACCTCCGGTGTGGGCGCGGAAGCCTCAGGCAAGACCCGCGTCACGGTGGGGGAGCAGGTCTCGCGCGACCTGTTCGTGACCTACTCCAAAAGCTTCTCCAGCGAGGAGGAGGACCTGATTTTCATCGAGTACCGGCTGTCCCCGCGGGTGACCGTCATGGCGTCGCGGGACGAGAAAGGATACTTCGGCTTGGACATCCGCTTCCGCAGAAAGATCCGGTAAGGGGGGCGCGTGGTTCGTGCCCGACTCGCACTCTGGCTGTTGGTCGCCGCCGGGCTGCCCGTCCTGGCGGGCGGTCCGCCGCGGGCGGGCTCGGTCCGTTTCGAGTTCACGTCGGCCGATCCGGTATACCTCGGCCGGGACGACGTGGCCCGGGTGGCCGGCATACGGCCCGGCGATCCGGTCGGCCCCGACGACCTCCAGTACGCCATCCAGAACCTTTATGCGCTGAACGTGTTCCGGTCGGTGGAAGTCTATACCGACGACGCGGCGGCGCCACAGGTGGTGTTCCGGCTGGACCCATTCCCGATGGTGGACGGCCTGCGCTGGGAGGGCGTCCGCTCGATCAAGCGGCGGGAGCTGGCCCGGACAGCCAACGTCGTGCGGCGGATGCTGCTTACCGACGACATGTCGGACAGCATCCGCGCCAAGATCGTCGACCTCTATCAGGAGCAGGGTTTCCTGGACGCGTCGGCCAGCCTGAAGCTGCAGCCGGCTCCGCAGGGATACGACCTGACGGTGGCCGTGGACGAGGGGCGGCGCTACCGCTGCCGCCGGCCCGATGCGGAAATGCTGGACGGCCAGCTGCTGCCGGAGGCCCGCGCCCTCCTCGGGCGGCTGGTCAACCGCTTTTACGCGCGGCAGGCGCTGGACAAGGCCCAGAAGGAGATCCGCAAAATATACCAGCAGAAGGACTATCCCGCGATCCGGGTAGAGTATTTCATCGACCCCGACCCGGACGCCGCGACGGTCACTCCGGTATTCCTGCTCGACGTCGGCCCCCGACTCGGGGTGCGGGTGGAGGGGCACCGCGTCGGCCGCGACGACCTGCAGAAGACGCTGGCCATCTACCGGCTGGCCGATGTCTCGCCGTTCGCGGAGGAGATCAGCCGCGACGATCTGGCCTCCTTCCTGAAGAACGAAAACGTGCCGGTGGCGGCGGTCCGCTCGACCCGCCGGGCCGCCCCCGAAGGTGCCGGAGAGGAAATCGTGTTCACCGTGGAGAAGGGAGAGCGGCGCCGGGTCCCCCTCCGGGTGGAGGGCATCGAGGCCCTGTCGCGGCGGTCTGTCCTGCGAGGGGCGGACGTCCCCGACGAGCTGGGCGGCACGGACCCCGCCGTCCTCGCTCCGGTGAAGGGCCGGATCGAGAAGTACTATCAGCAGCGCGGCTACATGGACGCGGTGGTGAACTTCCAGGTGAGCCAGAAGCACGGGCAGGATCGGATCCTGGCCCAGGTCAGCGAAGGGGCGCTCCTCCGGCTGGGCGGGGTGGCGGTGATCACCGGGGACGTGGCCATGCCGGACGGCCTGGCGGACCGGCTGGGCGCCGACCGCGGCCAGCCGTTCACGGCCGACCTGGTGGAGAAGATCCGCGCCGAGGTCTCCGACCGGTTTTCGGCCGGGGGATACCTGGTGGAGAGCATCGAGGTGCGGCAGACCCGCAGCGGCGAACAGGTCGACCTGGAGGTCACCCCCCGCCTGGGCGGGCCGTATGAGCTGGACAACGTGGTGGTGATCGGGCGGTTTTCCACCCGGCCGTCGGTGATGCGGCGCCTGATTCCGCTTCAGGGGGACCGGCCGCTGGACATGAACGGCGTATACCGCGCCGAGAGCGGGCTGTACTCCTCCGGCATCTTCGAGAACGTGTCCATCGAGGTGCCGGCCGTCTATGGCCGGGAGAACGCCCGCAACGCCGTCTTCAACCTGCGGGAGGCGCCCCGGTTCACCTTCGGCTACGGCCTGGGCTACCAGGAGTGGGAAAAGGTGCGGGGCCTCGTGGAGATCAACGACGGCAACTTCCTGGGGCGCGGCTGGAACGCCGGCCTCCTCTTCCGCCTCAGCGAGAAGAAGGCGCTGGTACAGTTGTCCTTCTTCGACGAGCAGATCCTGCTGGGGAAATACCCCTTCACCCTGTCCATCTATGCCCTCCAGGAAGATCAGATTTCGTACAAGTCGCAGCAGCTGAGCATCTTCGCCCAGACCAGCAAGCCGCTCAATCCCATCTCCACTCTGTTCTTCCGGCTGGGATTCGAGAACATCAAGAACTACGACCTGCAGGCCAGCTACGATCCTTCCGAGCTCACCCGCGAGGAGGAGCCGTTGACCCTGACCTCCTTCTCCGTCAACTATCTGCGGGACACCCGCGACAGCCTGGTGGATCCGGAGAGGGGCACCGTCGGTTCGGTCTCGGTGGCGGTGGCGCCGAACATCTTCGGGGTGAACACCGGCTTCGTCAAGTTGTTCTGCCAGGAGCAGTACTACCGCATGCTGGTGGATTCGGTCGTCCTGGCCGCGTCGTTCCGGCTGGGCTGGATCGCTCCCTTCGGCGGGGACGATCCGGTGCCCATCAGCGAGCGGTTCTTCGCCGGCGGCTCCAACACGCTGCGCGGCTTCGCCGTGGACCGCGCCGGGCCGCTGGATCCGGAAACCCACGAGCCGCTGGGCGGCAACGCCCTGGTGATCGGCAACCTGGAGCTCCGCTTCCCGATCTACAAGGTCGTCCAGGGAGCGGTGTTCTACGACGTCGGGAATGTGTTCGTCGACTTCGCGTCGGCGCGGTGGGAGGACGTCTCCCACTCGGTGGGGGCGGGCCTGCGGCTGAAGACGCCGTTCGGCCCGATCCGCCTGGATTTCGGCTACTCGCTGAAGGATCTGCCGTACGACAAGCGGAACCAGTTCTTCATCACCATCGGGAACCCATTCTGATGCGCAGGAAGACTCTTACCCTATGGCGGACGGTGTGGCTGGCGGCCCTGCTGGCGGCGGGCGGTGGCGCGGCGGGCGCGGCCGGGCTGTCGCTGCGGGACCGGGTCGTGGCCGACGTGGCGGGGGAGCCCGTCACCCTCCGCCAGGTGCTCATCCTGGCCAGCCTGGAAGCCGGCCGGAAGGTCGACCCGTCGGAAGGGGGGCTCGTGGCGGCCGCGGTCCAGCGGGAGATCACCCAGGTCATCATCATGCGGGACATCGCCCGGAATCCGTCCTACGAGGAGGAGAAACCCGACGAGGCCGCGATGCGGCAAGCCCTCGAGCAGAAGTGCGGCGGGCCGGAGGCATTGCGCCGGCTGCAGGAGGAGCTCCAGCTGAAAGACGAGACGCTCGAGAGCTTCCTGCAGCGGCAGGCCCTGGCGGTCGCCTTTGTCCGGCTGCATTTCAATCCGTTCGTCTATGTGTCCGAGGAGGAGGCCCGGAAATACTATGCGGAGGTGTTCCTGCCCCGCCTCGGCGCCGGCGCCGCGCCGCCGGACTTTGAGAGCGTGCAGGCGAAAATCGTGGAGATCCTGCAGCAGCGCAAGATCAACGCCGAGTTCGACCAGTGGCTGGAGCGGCAGAGGAAGGAACTTCGAGTCAAGATCATTGAATGATTGCGAATTTCGAATTGCGAATTGCGGATTGTGGATTGCGGATTGCGGATTTTAAATTTCAAATCCTCAAACTCTTTTTCTCTGAATCCACCCCGTCCACCCGTCCACCCCGTCCACTCTGTCCACCCGGTCCTCCGCTTCAAGATAAAGCCCCGGATCCCAACAGGAATCCGGGGCTTCGGAATTTCAACCGGCCGGCGGACTGGCTCGGACCACACTACCGGTTGAATGTCACCGCTGCAGCTTCTTGACGTCCGCGTCGGTGAGCAGTTCGTTGGTCACGCCGAGGCAGAGCACCCGGGTGCGCACCTGGGTCTCGGCGATCCGCTTTTCCACCGCGGTCTGCACGAAGCCCTTCAGCAGCACCTTGTTGCCCTTCACGATGATGTGGATCGGGGGCAGCGCCCGGTTCGCGTAGCGCTCGAATCCGGGGTAGCCGTAGATCGCCCGGGCGGCGGCGGCCCGGATGGCGTCGTCGGACTGGGACAGCGGCAGCACCTCGATCTGGTTGTCGATCTGCCGGACGCCCGGCACGTCCTCGACCCGCTTCTCGTAGTCGGACTTGCGCCAGGGCTCGCGGGCGTAGCCGGTCAGGGTGACCACGCCGTTGACCACCCGGCCGTCCACCCAGTCGAAGATGTCGTAGAGGGCGTAGTTCCGGATGGCCTTGCCCACCTCGTCGGCGATGGCCTGGTCGCCCAGGTTCGACGGAGTGATGGTCACGTTGTCCACCACTTGCTGGATGTCGTCCACGCCGTCCGTGGTCTCCTTCACCTGCCGGTGGGCGGCGAGGGTGGGGACGGCGCCGGACAGGGTGACCACGCCGTCGGCGACGGTCACCGTGACGTTGGCTCCCTTCAGATCCAGCTTGGCGATGCGGCGTTCGACGATGGACTTGATGGTGTCGTCGGACAGGCTGGCCTGCTTGTTCTGGGCCAGGGCGGGCAGGCTGAAGATGGCGATCGCGGTCAATCCAAAGAGCAGTAGCTGGGTGATGTTTCGTTTGAACATGGTGTCCTCCTCATTCGTCAGAAACCATTGGACGCCGATTCGGCGTCATTGGTTCAAGATTTCGTAGATGGGCAAAGGTTTCACCGCCTCCGGCGGCCGGGAGCGGCGGAGGAAAGCCTTTCCGATCAAGGGGTAAGCTTCAGCAGGACCACGCCGTGGGCGGGCACCGTGACCTCCAGCCCGCCGGTGGCCCGTCCCAGGCCCTTCTGCCGCCAGAGGTCCCGGGCGGCGGCTGCCTCGGGCAAGCCGGCGGCAGCGAAAGGCAGGCGGTAGGCGGCCGCCTTCGCCCCCAGGTTGAAGATCCCCACCGCCGTGCCGCCGTCCGCCAGCTCCTTCACCCACACCTGGATGTCTCCCTGCCGGATCTTTGGGACGGCCTGTTTCCCCAGGGGGTCCTGGTCCAGGGCCAGCACCTCGTCGTTGGTCAGGAGGTTGAGGGTGAACGGGTCGAGCCGGGTCAGGTCGCAGCCGATCAGGAGGGGCGCCGACAAAAGGCACCAGAGGCTGATGTGGGCGTACTGCTCGTCGGGGGTGAGCCGGGTGGGGTGCAGGCTGGGGCCCCAGCCGACCCAGCCCACCACCAGCATGTCGGGGTCGTTCCAGTGCCCGGGGCCGGCGAACGGGGCGTTCTCCACCTGCGCGAAGCCGATGTCGCGCATGCTCTCCCAGCTGTCGGTGATATCGCCGGTGGTCCGCCAGAGGTTCCCGCCGACGGAGGCGCCCCATTCCCAGACCTTGCCCATGCCGTACTGGCACAGGCTGTAGACGATGTCGCGGCCGGCTTCGTCGAGGGCGGCGCGCATGACCCGGTAGGGCGCCTGCAGCTCCGGCAGGGACTGGTCCCTGGCGATCTTCTCGTAGGAGCACCAGTCGTACTTCAGGTAGTCGACGCCCCACGCGGCGAACGAGCGGGCGTCGTTCCGCTCGTGCTGCCAGCTGGCCGTGTAGCCGCCGCAGGTGAGCGGCCCCGGCGAGCTGTAGATGCCGAACTTCAGCCCCAGGGCGTGGAGCTGGTCCCCCATCGCCTTCATGTCGGGGAACTTCTCGTTGGTGAGGATGTTGCCGGCGGGGTCGCGCTTCGGCCGGTCCGAGTCCCCCTTGATTTCCCAGCCGTCGTCCACGTTGATGAAGGACCAGCCGTGGTCGAGCAGGCCCATCTCCCGGAAGACCCGGGCGCTGGCCAGCACCTTCTCCTGGTCCACCGCCAGGCCCCAGCAGTTCCAGCTGTTCCAGCCCATGGGCGGGGTGAGGGCGATGCGGTCGCCGATCTCCAGCCGGATGGTTTTCCGGGCCCGGCCGTACCGGTTCTGGGCGGTGAGGGCCACCGGATAGGACCCGGCTTTTTCCACCTTGCCGCGGATGATGCCGGTCTTCTTGTCGATGCGCAGGCCTTTGGGCAGGTGCTTGGCGGAAAAGGACATGGGGCGCTCGCCGGTGGCGGGCACGGCGAAGAGGAAGGGGCGGCCCGGCCGGGCGCCGTAGACCGCGGGGCCGTTGATCCGCGGCTCGTCGGGCGGCAGGGGCGTCAGGATGTAAGGCACTTCCTCCGTGATGGAGACCGTCTCGGCCGTGCCGTCGAAGGCGAAATCGTAGTGGATGACGAAGGTCTGGAACGGCTCCAGGAGGTCCACTTTGAGCGGCATGGACGCCCCCGGCTTCAGGTCCACCGGCGTGAGCTTCTCCATGACCACTTTCCCGTCACAAGGGGTCTCCGCCCGGATGCGCAGGGTGCCGGCCAGGGGGTGGTTGCCGCTGGTGTTGCGGGCGGAGAACTCTTTCGCCACCCGTCCGGCGACGTGGATGAAGGGCTGCCGGGCGCAGTCGACGTCGAGGTAGTCGGACAGGGCCACCATGCGCAGGTGGGCGGTGCCCGACCAGAGGCCGCCCTGGCCGCCTTCGTCGTAGACGCGGACGGCGAGGACGTTCTCCTGGTCCCAGCGCAGGCGGGGGTCGTCGGGCGGGAGGATGTAGACGCGCTCCACGTTCCACAGGCTGGAGTCCGCCTTGAGGAAACCGGTGTCCGCCGGAGTTGAGGCCGGCACGACCTTCCCGTTGACGCCGAACAGTGCGCCGTTGAGGTAGGATTGGTCGAAATTATTGATCTTGCCCAGGCAGAGGCGCAGGCCGTCCTGCAGGCGGGCCCGCTCCTTCAGGTGCGCCGGGAGGGTGAACCGCAGGCGGAACCAGGCGAAGCCGTCCAGCTTCTCGTAGCCCTGGTCCTCCCAGATCTTGTCCACCCGGATGGGGACCCAGGCGGCGTCGTCGAACTCCGGCGCCGCCCAGGCCGGGTTGTCGCCGGGCTGGAACTTCCAGCCCTCGGTCAGGGGGATCGCTTCCTCGGCGGCCTTGGGAAGCCCGGTCGCGGCGGCCAACAGCAGGGCGAGGAGGACGCAGGTGCGTACGGCAGGGTGCATGGCTTCTCCTTCTCTTTCATCCCCCCGGGGGGGTATGCCAGTTAGATTGGCTCAACGGGCGGCCAGGATCCGGGCCAGGTCCTTTTCCAGTGACTGCTTCGGGGCCTCCACGATGCGGCCGATCTCCCGGCCGGACTGGAAGAAGAGGAATGTGGGCACCCGCTCGATGCCCATGCCCGCCGTGAGCCCGTCGGGATCCTGCTTGGAACGGTCGACGGCGATCCAGTGCACGCGGGACTCCGGCACGCGCAGGCGGTCCAGGAGCTTCATCAGCTTCGGGACCTGCTCCAGGCTGTCGTCGCACCAGGAGCCGAACACGGCGTAGACCTCCAGCTCGGCGGGCAGGGCGGGGAAATCCTTCAGCGCCGCCTCTTCGGGCGCGTAGGCGTCGAAGCGCTCCTGGTAGGGCGGGAGCTGGGCCAAGATCTCCGCGCGGGGCAGCTCGCCCTCCAGCAGCGGCAGATCCGTCGCCAGGACCGCCCCCCCCAGCATCATCAAGGCCAACAACAAAGCAGATATTCTCATTTGTTCTCCTCTCCGTGTCCTCCGTGCCTCCGTGGCCCGATCCATTCAACGCAGATCCACGCTGATCTATTATGATTAATTAGGATCATTTAAAAGGTCTGGATCATAAATGATCTTAAAAAGTCTGCGTCCATCTGCGTCGAATTCCCCTTTGCGTCCTTCGCGCCTTTGCGGTTCGATTCGAAATTCGCAATTCGCAATCCGCAATCCGCAATCCGCAATCCGCAATCCCCAATCAGAGGGAGCGCTCTAAAATCTCTGCCAATTCAGCCGGGGTCAGCGCCACCGGATTGCCCTGCATGCTGCTGGCCACCCGGGCGCGGTCCACCAGCGTGGGGATGTCGGTGGCGGTGACTCCGTAGGAGCGCAGGGGCGGGATCCGCAGGTCCCGGCACAGGCCGTCCACCCAGGCGATGGCCTTGGCGGCGCCGGGCGCCTGGCCGGTCAGGAGCCGGCCGAGCGAATCCATCCGGCGCAAGGCGTCGCTGCCGGGATCCCGCTCCCGCAGCGCCCGGTGGTTGGCTTCCAGCACCCGCGGCAGCAGCCGGGCGCACGCGGCGCCGTGGGGCGCCGGAAACATGCCGCCGAGGGGCGCCGCCAGGCCGTGCACCGCCCCCAGCCGGGCGTTGGCCAGGGCCATCCCGCCCTCGAGGCTCGCCAGGGAGAGGTCCTCGCGGGCGGCCGCGTCGTAACCGTCGAGGCAGGCGCGGCGCAGGCTGCGGGACACCCGGGGGATGCCGTCGCGGCACAGCCCGTCGACGAGCGGATTGGGGCGGTTGCAGAGGAACGGCTCCACCAGTTGAGTCAGGGCGTCTAGGCCGGTGCTGGCGGTGATCTCCGGGGGCAGGCCGTAGGTCAGTTCGGGGTCCACCAGGGCCACCCGGGGCAGCATCAGCGGGCTGCGCAGGCTGACCTTGACTTTGTGCTCCGGCGAGGCAAGCACGGCGTTGCGGGTGGCTTCCGATCCGGTGCCAGCGGTGGTCGGGACGGCAATCAGGGGAACGGATGGCTTGACCAGCGGCCGGCCCTGGCCGACGACTTCGAGATACTCGAGCGGATCGCCGCCGTTGGCCAGCAGGGCCGCGACCGCTTTGGCCGTGTCCAGCGCGCTGCCGCCGCCGAAGCCGATGACCAGGTCGGTCCCTTCCGCGTCGGCCTGCGCCAGCGCCGTCCGGACCGTGTTCACCGACGGCTCGCCGGCGGACGAGAACACGGCGGCGGGCAGGCCGGCCTCCCGGAGCAGGGCCAGGAGCCGGCCGGCCCGGTCCGGCGAGGCGCCCGTGACCACCAGCGGCTTCCGCCCGAGGGAAGCGGCCAGCGGCCCGATTTCCTTCAAAGAGCCGGCCCCGAACAGGATCCGTTGCGCGGTGGCGAATTCGAATGGCATGTTACCCCCAGCCGGCGTCGTCCGGAAACACGTTGGCGTATTTCACACTGGTGCGCGGCTCGGCCATCATCCCGGCCACGGCGTCGCGCCAGGCGGGATAGTGGGCCGTCTCCTTGTGGCGGGCGGCGTCCTCTGGGGTGCGGTAGACCTCCACCAGCAGGAAGCGGGCCGGGTCGCCGGCCTGCTGCAGCACGTCGAACCGGGCCACCCCCGGCTCGCGGCGGCTGGCCCGCGCGTTGGCCAGGGTGGCCTCGCAAAAGGCGTCGATGCTGTCGGCTTTCACGTGGACATTAACCATGACGATGAACATCATGCCTCCTCGGACCGGTGACGGATGACCGGTGACCGATCATGCTCACTCAAAAATAGAGAGCTTTCAACCAGCTTCGTGCTCGTGCTCGTATGGTACTCGTAATCGTACTCGGGCCCGACGATCTGATCGATGACCGTTGACCGGTCACCCGTCATCCGTCATCGGTCATCTGTCACCGGTCCGGTTTCCCCATCGCGCTCCGCCGGAAGCCGTACAGGAAATAGATCAGCAGCCCGATCGCCATCCAGCCCAGGAACCGGTACCAGGTGATGAGCGGCAGGCTCAGCATCAGATAGGCGCACAGGACGATGCCCAGCGCCGGCAGCACGGGGAAGAGCGGCACGAGGAAGGGGCGGTGGATGTCCTTCCGGGTGTAGCGCAGGACGATCACGCCGGCGCAGACGATGATGAAGGCGAAGAGCGTGCCGATGGAGCACAGCTCCGCAGAGACGTCGATGGGGGTCATCGCCGCGAAAGCCGCTACGATGCAGCCGGTGAGAATCGTGCTGAAGATCGGGGTCTTGAACCGGGCGTGGACGTTGGAGAGGAAGGGCGGCAGGAGACGGTCCCGCGACATGGCGAACAGGATGCGCGGCTGACCCAGCAGCAGCACCAGCAGGACGCTGGTGATGCCGGCGATGGCGCCCACACTGATCAGGGCCGACGCCCAGGGCAGGTCCAGCCGGTTGAGCACCAGCGCCACTGGGTCGGCCACGTCGAGCTCCTTGTACGGGACGACTCCCGTCATGATGGCGGCGACGACCACGTAGAGCACCGTGGCCACGACCAGCGAGCCCATGATCCCGATGGGCATGTCGCGTTGCGGATTGATGGCCTCCTCCGCGGTGGTGGAGACAGCGTCAAACCCCACGTAGGCCAGGAAGACGATGGCCGCCGCGGTCATCACCCCCGCGAAGCCGAACGGCATGAACGGGTGCCACTTGGCCGGGTCCACATGCCACACCGCCAGCAGGATGAAGAAGAGGATCACGAAGATCTTGACCAGGACGATCCCGAGGTTGACCCGGCTGCTCTCCTTGATCCCGCGGACCAGCAGCGCCGTCAGCAGCAGGACGATGGCCACCGCCGGCAGGTTGAAAAGCCCGGGGGTTTTGTCCCAGGGCGAGGCGACGAGGGCCTGCGGCAGCTGGATGCCCACCCCTGCCTGGAGCATGTTGACGAAGTAAGCGCTCCAGCCGGTGGACACCAGGACGGCGGCCACCATGTACTCCAGGATCAGGTCCCAGCCGATGATCCAGGCGAAGATCTCGCCCAGCGTGGCGTAGCCGTACGTGTAGGCGCTGCCGGCCACCGGGATCATGGCCGCCAGTTCGGCGTAGCACAGGGCGGAGCAGGCGCAGGCGGCCGCGGCGATGGCGAACGAGAGGATGATGCCCGGGCCGGCGTTCTTGGCCGCCTGGACGCCGGGCAGGACGAAGATGCCCACCCCGATGATGCAGCCGATGCCGATGGCCACCAGGTCCACGGCCCGCAGCGTCTTTTTGAGCCGGTGCCCCTCCTCCTGGGTTTCCTCGAGCAGGACCGCCAGCGGCTTGGTCCGGAGCAGGGGGTGGTTCATTCTGAAATCCTCCACTGAGCGTAATCAGGATCGTCGGATGATTTTTCAATTATACAGGCTTTCCCGCCCCATCGGTAGAGGCAGGCAACCGGGAAGATCCGGTCTCAACGATGAATTTGAGCTCGGAGGATGGATAGGTCCACACTGCCTACTTTCCCATCCTGATCAAGATCTGCTTCTCCTTGGCTGACGTCTTCGGGAAAGTTGCCATTTTCAGACAGGATGGCGCTGAGCAGCGCCAGGTCGGTGTCATCCACCGAACCGTCATGATTTAAATCTCCGGCTGGGATTTCAGACCAGGCGAACACCCCGTCTAGTGTTCCGGCATATACGGTTTTTGGAGGATTGGGATCGAAGGCCAGGAAGATGACATTCGATTCCGTAAGCCCTTGGTTCATGGCAGCCCAGGTTTGGCCTCCGTTCAGGCTTTGGTACATACCCTGTTCGTAGGTCCCAGCATAGACATGGCTCGGATCAGTAGGATCAAGGGTCACGTAACGGCCGAGGACATTCGTGCTCTGCCAGGAGGTTCCCCCGTCGGTGCTTTTGAAAAGCCACGAGGTGGTCCCGGCATAGAGTTCCCTTGTGTTCAATGGATTGATCGCAATGGAGCGAACCCGAAGAGACAAGAATCTGAGGTAATTCCAATTGATCCCGCCATCCGTGCTCTTGTAGAGGCCGCTGTCCGTTCCGGCATAAAGAGTGGATGGAGAATTCGGATCTGCAACGATCTCCCAGACGCTCAAATTTCCAAGACCGGAATTGATGGGTGTCCAAGTATATCCGCCATCGGGGCTTTTCCAAATTCCTGTGCCATCCGTACCAATGTAAAGGATCTCCGGATCGACTGGATCGACAGCCAAACAAAGAATAAATCTCTCAGCATACGACAGGGAAGCCCACGTTGCTCCCTCATCTTCGCTCTTCAACAATTCATTCCCCATGCTTGCATATGTGGTGTTGTTCCTGGGATCATGGAGGGCATCCTGGTGGTGGATGAGGTCATACATGAAGTTCCCCGCGTGTCGGAGATTAATGTGCACCAATTTCCAATGGTTGCCCCTATCGTGGCTGAGAAACACGCCCGTATGATTCGTCGCCAATACAAAACCGGGGCGAGTGACCTCGCAGGAAATTCCGAATACATCATCCAGCACGTAGCAACTTTCTCTCAAGCCGCGGTTCAAGGAGGTCCAATTTTCCCCACCATCATCGGATCGAAACACTCCGGCGCCGCATGTTCCAGCAAAGATGACATTCGGTGAGTTCTGATCGATGACGATTTTCATCACAGCGGTATTCTGATAGCCCAGATTGATCTCCTGCCAGCTAAGACCTCCATCGAAGCTCCTATAAAATCCCTTCGTCGTACCCATGAATAGAAGATTCGGGGAGGTGGGGGAGACGGCCAGGGTCTGGATAGACCCAGGGAACTCTTCCTGGATGGACTCGAAGGAATCCCCCCAATCGTAACTCCGGTTCAACCATGAAGTATCGGATCCTCTTGCGAAATATAGGATGTTGGGAGAAGAGGGATCGGCCACCAATGTCCATAAACTGTGCTGGATGTCATCGAACGTGATTCCGCCATCACGGCTACGACAGATCCTGTACAGACCACCGGCATAGATGGTGGAGGGATGAGTGGGCAAGATGCTGAGTGAAAGGATCTCAGCCGCATAGCTCTCATGGCTTGGAGCGCATAATGACCAAGTGAAGCCTCCGTCCGTACTTTTTTGGAGATTGAAACTAGTTGCAGCGTACACATGGCCGTTATCTGGGTCCACCGCGAGATCGTAGATCGAGGCGGCGATTCGTTGAGGTGTCGTGATGAACCAACTCTCCCCTCGATCCGTGCTCTTGAGCACATAACCTTGGGAAGCTGCCGCGTAGAGAATAGATGGATCCGTCGGATCATAAGCGAGGGCGAAAATATTGTGGAGAGGCGCCTCGTCCATCAGCGGCGTCCAATGCCATCCTCCATCCATCGACCGAAAGACTCCGCCTTCCGCGCACGGAGACGTGGTCAGATCGGCTGTTGCGGCCAGCAGCTCGCGTGAATTGAATGGATTCACTGCCATCGCCCGGATGATCAGATTCGGCGGGCCGGTCCTGGTCCACACGCGATTTCCAGCGATCAGCGTGAACGGCGAAGAAACCAACCAGAGGAATAATAATGCGCGGGAATAAGTTGATGGCAGCCTCATGATTCTTTTCTTTCCTGGAATGATACTGAAATGAAACGAATGGGATTATATCAGATAAGGGAACACAGGAGAGGTGTCAGGCTCTTTCACGACCCCGAGGCCGGCAGGCGGTCAGTACCGGCAGGCGTAAGCCGCCGGCGGGCAGCGTAGCTCGCGACGTCCCGGCGCGTGTGGGCGGAAACGGCGAAGCGGCGGTGGGGCGACACGGTGAAACGCAGCAAAACAGGCCAGAGGTCAGTACCGGCGGGCGTCAGAGGCTGTGCCGCACTGGCTGGTTGGCCCTGCGGGCCCTCCGGCCGTTGCGACATTATCGCACCCGCCTCGGGCGAAGAGGGAACAGGATCGCTCGGAGGGAGGCTTCACAGGTGCTTCAGCCCGTCGTCGGGCGGCTCCTTCCGGGACAGCAGGTGCTCCTCCAGGATCCGGCGGGCCACGCCGCGGCCGCCCAGGCCGAAGGCGATGGCCAGGCCCATCATGACCGCGCCGAAGGCGATGGCGAAGGCCGTGGTGACGATGGCGCTGGCGATCTGGAGTTGCTCCAGGGCCATGGCGAAGGCCAGGATGGTGATGAGATACCGTACCAGGGTGCCCAAGGTGTGAGGCGATGGGACGTGGGCGTTCACCGCGGCCAGGAGGGCGGCCCGGGAGAGGAAGTTGCCGATCAGGAAGCCGGCCAGCAGGATGAGCAGGGCGGAGAAAATCCGGGGCAGGTAGAGAAAGAATCCGCTGATGAGTTCCTGGAAGAACTCCAGGTGGAGCGCGCTGACGCCCGACATGAAGAAGGTCAGGAACACCAGCCAGAACACCAGCCGACCGGCCAGCCGCGTCGGCGGGGACTGAATGTCGGCCCGCGCCAGCATCTGGGTGAAGCCGGCGTCCGAGCAGCGGCGGTCGAACCGGGCGGCTTTCAGGAGCATGTGGATGATCTTGGAGAGGATCCAGGCGATCACCACCCCGGCCGCGATGATGAGCGCCGCCGCCAGCACCCCCGGCAGGAAATGGGCGACTCCGGCGGAAAAGTCCCGCCAGACCGCTTGCAGAACTTCCATGATGGTCGTGGCCATGGCTGCCTCCTGGTCAGGAATCCCATCGATCGATGAGGTCCTGTTTTTGGCGTTCGTACTCCTGGCAGAGGTTCTCCAGGATCTGCTCGACCTCGCCCGCCCCGGCCGTTTCCGTCTCGAGGACGAAGGAGGCGGTCCGGCCCAGGTAGAGCGGCGTGAGGGACTTCAGCAGGTGGTCGCGGTGGATCACCCGCCGGTGGTGGGCGACGGCGAAGTCGTAGATGGTCCGCACCCACAGCTCGGGGGAGTAGCGGAAGCCGCCGTCGGGCGCCGCGGCGAGCTCCCGGATCCCGGCGAGGGTCGCCGGGTCGAGGATCCGGGCCCAGATCGATTCGAGTTCCGCCAGGCCGGCGCGGAACCGCTCCAGCATCCGCCCCACGTTCACCGCCACCGGCTCCAGGCCGACGGTGAACTCGAAGCCGTACACCGGCACCGTCTCGGAGCCCCGCACCGCCTTCCAGCGGGATTGTTCCGTTTCCATCAGCTGGAAGACCGCGCCGACGACCTGCATGAGCATGGCGCTCAGGTCCACGGAGGGGTCCTTGGCGTCGTGGATCTTCGCCCCGAGGAACGACTGGCACGTCTGGAAGCCGCCGGTGATGGCCGTAGTCGTCATCCAGATGTCGATCCCGAAACGGGCCACGTCGGTGTGCCAGACGTCCTGGTCCAGCCAGTGGCGGGCCAGCCGGCCGGAGAAACCGAAGTCGCCCCCGATGGGCTGGCGCACCCGCTGGCCGTACAGCGCCCGGGTCAGGGGATAGACGATGCTGTTGGTGATGGTGCCGTCGTACTTGTGCCGGTGGTACAGCGGGGCCACGAAATCCATGCCTTCCCGAAGGAGCGGGCTCAGCAGCAGGTCCAGCCATTCCGGGGTGACGCTCCGCAGGTCGGCGTCGAGGACGGCGCAGGCCGACGCGTCCAGCTCGGCGGCGATCCGGAACACCGTCCGCAGGGCGCTACCCTTGCCGGGAAGCCCGTGGTACGGCGTGATGATCTTGTGGATGGGGTGGAGGGGGTGGGCGGTCAGGAGGGGGCGGTACTCCTGGATGGCCGTGCGGCGGACGACTTCCGGGGTGTCGTCGCGGGAGCCGCCGTCCGAGTTCACCAGGATGGCGCGCCGGTCCGGAAAGTACTTGGCCAGCCCGGCGTTGATCGCGCGGACCACCTGGGCGATGGTGCCGGCGTTGTTGTAGCTGGGGACGCCCACGACGATGTCGGCGCGTCGGATCCGCCGGACCTCCTTCCGGGCGTCGTCGTTCAGAGGAAAATCATCGCGCATCCTGACTCTCCCAGACGGGCTTGTCCGACCACCCGGCGGATGCCCACTCCTCCAGCAGGCCGAGGACCGCCTGGTTCCATCCGTCCGGGCCGATCCCGGGCGCCTGCCGGGCGGCCGGCAGTTCCCGGACCAGCTCGGGATGGCACCCGCCGTCCGGGCGTCGGACGATGACGGCGCGGCCGACCGCCCGCAGCATCGGCAGGTCGTTGGGGCTGTCGCCCAGTCCGGCGGTGAGGATCGGGCCGAACCGGCGCCGCAGCAGGTGGTCCAGCACCGCCACGGCCCGCCCCTTGTCTGAACCGCCGGACAGGTGGAGGAACCGGCCGCCCGAACTCACGGTCAAGCCCAGCCGGCGGGCTTCTTCCTCGACGGCGCGGCGGGCGCCGGGAGTGTCGGGCGTCACGCTGAACGGCTCGTCGAATTCGCGCCGCTTGGCCCGCCGGGCTTCCGCCACGGACAGGCCGCAGGCGGAGGCGACCGCCCGGGGCGACATGTCCTGGAATCCCGTCAGCTTCAGGCCGGTGGTCCGCTGGATGTCCCGCAGCCGCCGGATCAGGGAGCGGTGCGGCACGCCCAGGGACACCTTGAGCCAATCCGCGACCGGGATGCCGTCCCACCAAGGCTGGCGCGCGTCGCCCGCCGGCAGGTAAATGGCGCCGCCGTTCTCGATGATGAACGGATGGTAGATTTCCAGCCGCTGCTGGACGACCTCGACCTCCGCCCGCGTCTTGCTCGTGCAAAGGACCAGCACGACCGGCCGGCTGCGGATCCTCTCGAGCGCAGGCCGGGCGGCGTCGAAGGAGTAGGTGTTCTCGTCGAGCAGGGTGCCGTCCAGGTCGCTGTAAAGAATAAGGACGGGGGCTTCGCTCTTTTCAGTCATGGCGCTTCCGTCTCCGGGCGAGTCCACGGAGGGGGTCCTCAGCCCGAGGCATTGTCGGCGTCGACCGCGTCCCGCAGCTCGTCCAGAAAATCCGGAAGAGCGGCGGTGACCCGGTTCCAGTTGGGGATGAGCGGCTGGCCGAGGGGGTCCTCCATGAACGCTTCGGCGGCCAACCGGATGCTCCTGGCGAAGGTCTCCACGGCGACTTCCTCTTCGTGCCGGTCGAAGCCGAGGCCGTCGATCAGCGCGTCGGCGTGGTAGCGGGTAATGGTGTCCTCGGCGGTCCGGATGTAGATGGTCTCCAGGGACCGGAACACGCCCGAGGAGAAGACTGCCCCCTCGGACGAGAGCGTCCGGAAGAGGGTCTTGGCGATGTCGACGGCCATCTTCATCAGCCCCTGGCCGGGGTTGTCCGGCGAGAGGGCCTGGTGCTTGTGATCGTAAGTCCTGCTGATTTCCGACTGGCAGACCCGCTTGACGGCGCAGTTCCGGAAAATCTCCGCCAGCACGCCGATTTCCAGACCCCAGTCCCCCGGGATGCGGTTGGCGCGGGCCAGGTCGGCCATCATGGCGAACTCGCCGGCGAGCGGGTAGCGGAAGCTGTCCAGGAACGCCAGCAGGGGCATGGCGCCCAGGATCTTCTGCAGGGAGCGCAGCAGGGGCGTCACCAGCAGGCGGGTGACGCGGCCGTGCATCCGGTCGGTCACCCGGGCGTAGTAGCCCTTGCAGAACTCGAAGTTGATGTTCGGATTGGCCACCGGGTAGATCAGGCGCGCCAGCAACTCCCGGTCGTAGGTCAGGATGTCGCAGTCGTGCAGGGCGATCACGTCGGACTTGCGGCTGGCCAGCACGTACCCGTACGCCAGCCAGCAGGAGCGCCCCTTGCCGTCGTTGCCCACCGGCAGGTTGTTCCGGCGCAGCTTCATGTAAAGAGACTCGATGCGCGGCCCGTCATTCCAGATCACCCGGACCTCGGCCGGGAGGCCCGCCAGGTGCCGGCGGGCCTGGGCGAACTGGGCCTCGTCGGCCCGGGCCAGCGTCAGGATCACCTGGCGCAGGTACCGCACCTCGCGCAGCTGCTCGATGATATGCGGCATGGCCTGGCCTTCGAATTCGCTGAACAGGGCCGGCAGCACCAGGGCCACCGGCCGCTGGGGGGCGTAGGCCGTCAGCTCCCGTTCCAGCCGCTCGTGGCCGGTTTCCACCAGCCGATGCAACGTCGCCACCATGCCGGTCTGGTAAAAATCTGCCATGGCTGCCTCCTCTCGCTGGTGTCCTGTTCGATTCCGGCCGGGCTGGAAAGGTGCGCGGATCGGCGGCCGGTTACCTGCGCCGGGACCTGGACCGCGCTTTTTTCCCGGAGGGGGATTCCTGCGCGGCCGGCGGCGCCTCTTCCGCCGGGGGCTCGTCCGGCGGTGGCACGGCCGGATCCCCCGGATTACCGGCGGACTCATTCTTCTTGCTCCGCCACATCAGGTAGCCGATGAAGGCCACGAAGGCAAGGCTCAGAATCAGGACGAAAATCTTGTCAGGTGCCATTGACTGTCTCCTCGGGCGGGCGCAGGGAGCGCTCCGCGTAAATCAATGAAAAATGGTGGCGAGGCTGAGCGGGATCCCGCATTCATCCGGCCGGCGGCCGGGGAACATCCTCATCCCGGGGGGATCCGATTCCGCTGAACCGCTGCGGGCAGGGAGCCTTCAGGGGGACTCCGGACCTTGCGGCGGAGAGAAATCGGCCGGGGTGCGAGTTCGCGGGAGGCGGATCAGGCGGGCGGGGCGCGCTTGCCGGGAAGCCGTTCGCCTCCGGCGGCGGCCGCTTGGAAATCCCCCTCCGCGGACCGCTGGTACTCCAGCGTCCGATCGGGCGGCGCTGCAAACAGGACAGGGCTCGGCAGGCCCAGGCGAACGGGGTCCGGCGTGGTTACGGCCTGGGAGGCGGCCACCAGCTGCGGGGCTTTCTTCCGGGATTCCACCGGCACGACCCCGCTGGGATCCTGCGGCTGGTAGCGGGGGCAGTTCACCGGCGCCCGCCCGCTGCAGACGGACTGCTCCGCCAGGCGGGAGACGGTGTCCGCCATGAACGAGAAGCCCAGGGCCAGCGCCAGGGCGGTCCAACCGATATGTCTGGGTATCAGGTTTCTCTTCATGGCCGTAATTCCAATCCCAGTGTAGCTTCCGACCGGCGGGAAGTCAAGGACGGCGGTCAGAGCTTGCTCCGCTGGTCCGACTGGGCCTCCAGGAGCGGGAGGAGCTTTTCGATGACGACCTGGTCGGAGATGACGCCGGCCGGCCGGTTCCGGTCGTCCACCACCACCACGCAGCCGGCGGTTTCCCGGAGCGTGGCCAGGGCGTGGTAAATGGTTTCGGAAAGCCGGACGGTCGGCACGTCGCGCCGGATCCGCGGCGGGGGCGAGGCGACGCCGGCCGGGCCGGGCGCGTCGGGGCAGATCAGCCCCCGCAGCTCCCCGCCGGCGGACACCAGCAAGGCCTGCGAGGCGCCGGAGCCGCGGAGCTGTTCCAGCAACTCTGCCGGGTCTTCGCCGTCCCGGATCCGGGGGACAGTCGAATCCATCAGATCCCGGGCGTGCACGTCGGCCAAGGCCCCCAGGTCGCGGATCCTCCGGAAATCCAGCCGCCGCTCGCTCAGCGCTTCGAGGTAGATCGAGTCGGCCCCCAGTCCGTAGGCGACGGCGGTGCTGATCACGGTGGCGGTCATGAGCGGCAGCATGATGTGGTAGTCGTAGGTGACTTCGAAGATGAGCATCATGGCGGTCAGGGGCGCCTGGATGGTGCCCGCCATCACGGCCGCCATGCCGACGGTGGCATAGGCCGTGACCGGGCCGATGCCGGGGAAGCCCAGGTTGAGGATCCCGCCCATCCCGGCGCCCAGCGAGGCGCCCACCAGCAGGGAGGGCGCGAAAATCCCGCCCGAGTTGCCCGAGCCCAGGGTCAGGGCGGTGGCCAGCATCTTGATGAACACCAGGCACAGGATCACGGCGAGGGTCAGCTGGCCCTCGAGCAGCCGGGTGATGTAGTCATGGCCGTACCCGCCCGCCTGGGGCAGGAAGATCAGCAGGATCCCGACCGCCAGGGCGCCGGCCAGCGGCCGCAGCACGGGGGAGGAAATCCTGAGAAACAGCTTGTGCACCAGGGCCATCAGCCGGATGAAGACGACCGAGACGACCCCTCCGAGCACGCCCAGGAAGGCGTAGGCGAAGAGTTCGAGGTAGTCCCGGAAGGCGAACGGCGGCACGACGAAGGTGGGATGCGATCCCATGTAGTAGTAATTGATGGTGGAGGCGGATACCGAAGCCAGGATCACCGGGGTGACGGCGGACATGGTCAAGTCGTTGAGCAGGATCAGCTCCAGGGCGAAGAGCACTCCGGCGATGGGCGCGTTGAAGATGGCGGCGATTCCGGCGGCCGTCCCCGCGGCCAGGAAGACCTTGGCCCGGCGGCGATCCAGCCCGACGAGCTTCCCGAAGAGCGATCCGGTGGCCGCCCCGGCGAAGGCCATCGGCCCCTCCGGACCTGCCGAGCCGCCGGAGGACAGGGTCAGGAGCGACGTCAGCAGGCAGACGATGCCGTCCTTGAACCGCAGGGCGCCCTGCCGGATGGAAGTCTCTATGATCTCCGGCACGTAGTCCTGCACCTGGGCCCGGAACAGGCGCAGGATCCCCACCAGGCACAGGGCGCCGAGCACGGGCATGAGGAACATGGCCCACTGGGGGAACAGGTGGAAAACGCGGCGGAAGCCGTGGGTGAAGTGGTTGATGCCGAGCCGGTAGAGCGTGGCCAGGATCCCCACCGCGAGCCCCAGGAGGACCGCTTCCAGGAGGACCCGGGTGTTCCGCGTCAGCGGGGTGATGGAGTGGGCGATTCGTTGGCGCATGACCGATCCGTGGATTCAGGATGAAATTACACCAGATGGGATTCCGTGGCAACCGTGAAGTCGGGTGTCATGAACGCCGCCATCGGCACCGCGGAGGTTCACGCCGGGGTAGCGCCCGGGTATCGCCGGCTCCGGCAGTCGCATCGACCGGCGGCCCGGGGCGGAAGGGGCGACGGTCTGCGGGGCGGTTCAATCGGTCAGGGAGGATTGGAGTTCTTCCGCCTCTTCGCGCCAAAGCAGCAGCCCGACGACCATCAGCAGGGTCGTGGAAAGAATGACCAGGAACAGGATGGCCTCGCTGATGGTGGGGATCAGCAGGTGTGCGGGAATGCTGTAGTACAGCAGGATGGTGACCAACCCCCGGGGTGCGATGAACAACTCGGGGAGCAGGGTCATTCGGGCGATGTGGCGGAGGTACAGGTACCGTACCGCAAGCAGGATCAGGATGATGAGCCCGCTCAGCAGCCAGATCTCGCTGTTGAGCAGCGCCCTCAGCTGCATGCTGAATCCGAACAGGATGAAGAAGAAGGTCCTTATGAGGAAGGCCGATTCCGAGGTGATCACTTTCAGGAAACGCAGCTCCCGGGTGAGCCGGCGAGGGGACAACGCGCTCTTCCAGTGGTTCGGAGTCAGGGTGTTGGTGTTGTTGATGATGAGTCCGAACACGAGCACAAGGAGGAGCGTGGAGAGGTGGAACATCTTCCCCGCGGTGTAGACGAGCACCAGGACGGCGAGGATCAGGAAGAATTTGACGTGGAATCGAACCCGGGTGATGATGTACACCAGAACCAGGGAGCAGACCAGGGAGATGATGGAGACCGCCCCGATGTCCCCAACGAGGGACAGGAACGTGCCGAAGCCCCAGTCCAGGTCCTGGCTGGCGTAGTTGAAGATCAGGATCCCCAGAATGTCGGAGAACGTAGACTCATAGATGACGAACTGGCGTTTCCACTTCCCCAGGGTGGCCACGCTGGGTATGGCGATCGCGCTGCTGATGACAGCCAGGGGCAGGGCGTTGACGAAGCACTGCCGGAAGGGGAGGCTCAGAATGGAGCCCAGCAGCAGCCCGATGGTTACGGCAGAGGAGAGGCAGACCAGCAGGGCGGCCAGAAAGGCCCGCGCGATCAGGCCCAGCTTGTTCCGCGACAGGGGGAGCTCCAGGGCGCCTTCCAGAACGATCAGGATCAGGCCGAGTACGCCGAAGAATTCAAGCAGGGTCTGGAAGTAAGGGATTTCCAGGTGAAAATGGTCCGCGATCATCCGGATGCCGATGCCGGTCCCCAACAGCAGGAGAACGGAAGGCAGCCGGATCTTCCGGGCGATCAGGTCGAACAGATAGGATGCGATGACGATTCCGCAGAGGATGAGGATGATCCAGTTTGTGAACATGGTCCCTTTCCGCCCCGGAGCGACCCTTCGGAGCGATGATCCGCCGGGAAACGTGGCCGTTCCGTGAAGTTACAATACATCGGCGGGAAAGCGTTGACAACGAAAAGAAAACCGGCGCGGTGGTGCGCCGGTTTCCAGGGGATGCGAAAAGGGGTTCTACCAGCTCCAGATGCGGACTTTCTGGTCGGGCGTGTCCACCGTCACCACCTGGGTGTAGCGGAGGTGGGAGAGGGAGTCGGCCAGCTGGGTCGTGGTCACGTCCTTGTTCTTCATCTGCTGCAAGGCTTCCTCGAGGAACTCGAAGGGCACCTCCACCTTGACGTTCTCCCGCTCGGTCCGGACCAGGATTCGCAGCCGGTCGCCCTCCTTGCGGATGAGCACGTTTTCGGTGGGGCTGGTGACGCGGACGAAGTCGGTGTCGGGGCAGTCGCGCAGCAAGCGGACCATCTCGGCGGCCTTGTCCAGCTCGACGGGCAGATCCTTGGGCATCTCGATCTTCTGGTCCGCCTCGGGGATGAAGGCGGCGGCGGTGGTGACCGCGCTCACGGGCACCGGCAGCACGATCGGCACGGCCAGGTCCTTGGGGCTGTCCACGTAGACCACGAGCCATTGCTGGTGCAGGGCGAACATGAGGGTGGCGAGGGTGACGGCTCCTCCGGTCACGGCGGCGGCGCTGGCAAGTTTCATGAACCAGGACATGGCGGGCCTCCTTCTTCCAAAGTCTCTACTCGATCCAGATCCGGACGTCGGCGTCTTCCTCGTGGACTTCCACCAGGTCGCCCTGGAACGAGCCCAGCTCGGCCACCAGGGCCTTCAGGTCGATCTCGTTGCCGTCGGCGCTGAACACCTTGTCCACCAGGCGGACCGGCACCTTCACCAGGACCTTGGGCTTTTCCTGATTGGGTTCGGTCACCTTGACCACCATCAGGTCGCCCTGGCGGGATACCAGGACGTTTTCCTTTTCGCTGGTCACCTTGACGAAGTCGGTGTTCTCGACCTTGCGGAGCTCGGCCCAGATCTTCCGGAAGTCGACTTCCTGGTCCTTGATGTCGATCTTGATCTTGCCGTTGACGAACTCTTCGGACTTGATGCTGTCGATGGCCACGGCCAGCAGGGACAGGGGCACGCGGACGTCGACGGTGGTTTTGTCCTTGGCCTCGACGACGTGGATGTTGACCCACTTGGCCGGGGCGGGGGCCTTTTCCTGGGCCGCCGCGGCGCCGAGCAGCAGGCATCCGGCCACCAGCGCGATGAAGAGGACTCGTTTCATGGGAACCTCCTGGGTAATATCAGTGCACACCCAGAACAACGAAGGCGCGCCAGAAAAAGTTCCGAACGAATATTCCCTCGTTGCAAGCTGAACATCGAACATCGAACATTGAACATCGAACATCGAAGTCAAACCAAAGCCGCAAACCGCAATCCAAGAATCTACCGCAAAGGCGCAAAGGCCGCAAAGACGGATTCAACGCCGATTGACGCAGATTGCTTATGATTTCTTATGATCAATCATTGGACTGGATCGTATTGAATCATAGCCATTCAGCGTCCATCCGCGTTGCCTGATTGGATTGCTTGCGGCTTGCCCTTTTCGTGTGTTTCGTGGTTTTGGTTCCGGCTTGCGGCTTGGCCCTTTTCGTGTGGTTCGTGTGGTTCGTGGTTTCGATTGCGTTTGTGGATTGACTTCGATGTTCGATGTTGAATGTTCGATGTTCGATGTTCGCTTGGAACGATTTAGCCGGCGGGATGCTCCATCTCCTCCAGCGGGCATCCTTTGCAGCGGGGCTCTCTCTTGCGGCAGTATTCTTTCCCGACCCGCACCAGCAGCGCATGGAACTCCTTGAAGAGCTTGGCATCCGGCGGAAGATGGTCCATGAACAGCCGCTGCAGCTCGTCGTAGGAGGCGTCGGGGCGGCAGGCGCCGTGGCGGGACAGCACCCGGCGGGTGTAGGCGTCCACCACGAAAATGGGCTTGCCCAGGGCGTAGAGCAGGATGGAGTCGGCCGTCTCGGGGCCGATCCCCCGCACAGCCAGCAGGTCGCACCGGAGCGCTGCGAGCCCCCGCCGCCGCATCCGGCGGAGGGCTTCCTGTGATTCACGGTTCATCCGGTGATGGGCCTCCTGCGGTTCTCGGTCCGACCGGCGGAGGTCCTCCGGCGGCGTCCGGTTCCACGGGCGAGTTCCGCCGCCGGCGGTGCGGAGGTAGAACTCCAGGAAATCCCGAAGCTTGGCGGCCTTCTGGTTGAAGTAGCCGCTGGGCCGGATTAATTCCGCCAGCCGGCCGGGCGGCAGCGCCAGCAGCCCGTGCGGAGAAAAGTCCGCCTCCCGCTTGAGGTCGGCGATGGCTTTTTCGACGTTGCCCCAGTTGGTGTTCTGGGTGAGGATGGCCCCGACCATCACCTCGAACGGCGTCTCCCCCGGCCACCATCCCTGCGGCCCGAACCGCGCCAGCAACCGATCAAAAATTTCCTGGAGAAATTCCACCGTGCTCATCGGGCTTTTGTACCACAGGCGGCACCGGAAAGGGAATCCCGATCGCGGGACTCGGGACTCGGGATTCGGGACTTGGGACTCGGGGTTCGGGACATGAGATTCGGGATTCAGGATTGGAGACTTGCCCCGAGCCCCTAGACCCGAGTCCCTATCCCCGAGCCCCGAGCCCCTAGTCCCTTCCCAAAGGTTCGGTTCCTTCGGCGAGGATGGACAGGTAGGCGTCGTAGGCGAAGACGCGTTCGCGCTTGCGGCCGGTGATCTCGCGAACGATGCCCAACGCCGCCAGTGCTTCCACTGCCCGGGAAGCGGCCTGGAAGCTGATGCCGAGCCGTGCCCGCAAGGCTCCGATGGTGGTCAGTGGGCGGGCACGCAGGGCATCGAAGACGCGCAGGGCGCCCCCGGCCGTACGGCCCAGATCCGCCATCCGGATCCGGTCGCGCTGGAAAAGGTCGAGCAGGCGGTGGGCGGTAGCCACAGCGCCGGCCGCGGTCTCGGCGACTCCCTCGAAAAAGAAGTCGAGCCAGGCTTCCCAGTCGCCCTCGGTCCGGACGGCGTCCAGCAGGCGGTAATATTCGACGCGGTGCTGCTTGAAGTAGAGGCTCAGGTACAGCAGCGGCTGGCGCAGCACGCCTTCGTGGTGCAGCAGGAGGGCAATCAGGAGCCGGCCCACCCGGCCGTTGCCGTCGAGGAAGGGATGGATCGTCTCGAACTGCACGTGGGCCAGGGCGGCCTTCACCAGCGCACCGGGGACGTGCTCGTCGTGGAGGAACCGCTCCAGGGCCGCCATGGCGCCCTCGACCTCCTGGGGCGGAGGTGGGATAAACAGCGCGTTGCCGGGGCGTGTTCCGCCCAGCCAGTTCTGGCTCCGGCGGAACTCTCCGGGGAGTTTGTCCGCGCCGCGGCCGCGCGCCAGGAGGCGGGCGTAAATTTCCCGCAACAAACGATTGGAAAGCGGGAAGCCCTCCCGCAGCCGGGCCAGCCCCAGCTCTAGGGCGGCGACGTAATTGGAAACCTCCACCACATCGTCAAACGGCGCGCCGGGAGCCTGCTCGAGTTCGAACAGCAGGAAGTCGGACAGAGACGATTGGGTGCCCTCAATCTGGCTGGAGAGCACGGCCTCACGGCGCACGTAGGCATAGAGGAACAGCTCCGGATCCGGCAGCAGCGTCGTGACGGCGTCCAGCCGGCCCATCGCCAGCAGGGCCCTTTCCAGGGCGCGTTGGCGGTCCGGCGAAAGCTCCAGCGGCGGGGCCGGCGGCAGGGGATGGGGGATGAACGCCTGGACTGCCTCGCCCGCCGTATTGGAGACTTGGTATCGTCCAGTGCTCCCGCGCTTCATCGTGCCTCCCGGGGATGTGCATCCGTGTGAATAACCTGCCTCATTATTAACATATGAGCCTATAAATGTAAATAGCGCCCGTTCGGATTGTTATTCCATTTTTGACTTTTCTGGTGAACGTGGATGGGGTGCCCGGCGCTTAAAATTTTTGCAAATGATTGATCGAAAATAGCTTTCTGCCGATTGTGCTCGCGACCTCGGGATCGTGCCTGGAAACGATCTGCGCATGGATGAATCACGCTGGCGTAAAGAGCCGGAGCCGTTATTTACACATCAGGATCAGAATGAAAATAACGTCCCGGATCGCCGTCCAGCCATTCGGACTGCGATTCGCTCACCGACCAGCGGATGGCTTCGGCGGTGCGGAGGCCGATCCCGGGCACTTCCCGCAGGTCATCCACCTCTGCCGCCATCACCGCCGCCACCGTGCCGAACCGGTCCAGAAGCTGCGCCGCCCGGAGCGGGCCGATTCCCGGCAGGCCCTGCAGCAGTTCCAACTGCATCTTCCGCTTGCCTTGCGGCCGCTTGCCTTTGCGCGGCAGAACGCCGCGGATCGCTCGCCGGACCTGCCCGGCCGCTGCCAGCATCAGCCAGACCGTCTCCGCCGGGTCGCGGGCGCGCAGCACGGGCAGTCCGAACACCACGCCCAAGGTGAGTAGGGCGCCCTGGAAGGTTTCCCGGCGCACTCCAGAACCGTCCAGGTCCGCGGCCACGCCCTCCAGGATCACGATGCCTGGCGGCCGGTGGTGCGCCAGCCGGCCGGCCTGGTCAAACAGCCGCCCGGAGAGGATGGCGTGGGCGAAATCGGTCAGGGTCTTGCGCTCCACCAGCAGGCGGTTGTCGATCCAGTAATCCCCCGCCGGCAGATGCTCCACTCGGAGCACCACGTCCGGCCGGTCCAGCAGGAGGTTGAACACCGCCGAGGACCGCTCGCGGTCGTCGGCGATCACCCAATGGATCGTCTCCTTGCCGTCCGGCATCATCCCCGCCGCCATGATTTCGAGTACCGTATGCCAGGCCTGGCGGTCTTGTCAAGATCCGGAGCCAATCTTCATTCGGACGGAGACTGATACCATCGTGTTCTCGGGGTTGGGGGATTCGGGGCTCGCTTCAGCCCGCTTCAGCGGGCTTGCTCCCACAGCCCGCCGCTTCAGCGGCGGGGGGAGGACGATTCGTTGAGTCCAGGCCCATTCATGGGTCTTCCCGCCTCCGTGGCTTAAGCCGTCGGGCGGTCCTTTCCGTCACCCCTCAAAGGGTTCCTGAAGAATTCAAGGGGTGAGGCCCGCCTCCCGCCGCTGAAGCGGCGGGCTGATGGAGAAAGCCTCCTGAAGGAGGCAAACGCGGTTGCATCGTCAGGGCTGAGGCGGCTCGGCGACAACGGGAGGACGGGACGTCGGCGCTCCGGCGTTGCTCTCACCTCTGTCTCTCTGCGAACTCTGCGTTAACTTCTTCATCCGATTACGAGCACGATTACGATACCGACCCCGATGGGAACGGCACGCAATTTCCGAGTAAGCACGAGCACGGCGGAGAGAAATCGTGCGGACGGGGACGTCCGCACTCCGGCGGAATTTCAGCTTGACAAGGCGGGCGGATTGGCTTATTTCTCATGGGTTTCATGGAAGAGCCGCGCCTCGCCCGTCCCGTCCCGGCGGCGCCGGCCGGTTCCATCGAACATCAAAGCGCGAATATCAAATCGCGAAGACAAAATCGCACCGCGAGGTTCCCATGTCCAACCTGATCGAGGCCAACGCTATCAAGCGCCGGACGTATTTCGAGTTCGAGAACGCCCCCTACCTCTGCCTGGACGTCGAAATCAGCAGCCCCACGGCCCGGGGCGGCCAGACCCTGGTGCGGCTGAAGATGCGCAACCTGATCACCCGCGCCGTGTTCGACAAGACGTTCAAGGCCGGCGAGAAATTCAAGGAGCCCGACCTCGTCACGGCGCCCGCGAGCTTCCTGTACGCCGACGGCGAAGGCTACCACTTCATGGACCAGGAGACCTTCGAGACCCTCACTCTGGGCGCGGACCTCCTGGGCGGCGACGAGGACCTGCTGGTGGACGAGTTGGTCCTCCAGATCCAGAAATACAACGGCAATCCCATCGGCGTGCAGTTCCCGCCCCACGTGGAGCTCACCGTGACCTACACCGAGCCCGGCACCCGCGGCGACACGGCCAGCGGCGGTGTCACCAAGACCGCCCGGCTGGAGACCGGCCTGGAGATCCGCGTGCCCCTCTTCATCAAGGAAGGCGAAAAGGTGAAGGTCCACACGGAAACGAAGGAGTTTGCGGGCAGGGCGTGAGCCGGAAATCGGACTTCGGATTTCGGATATCGGACATCGGGCATCTATCACCACGAAATACACGAAATACACGAAATACACGAAGGGATCGCAAGCCGCAAGCCGGGATCAATATGGAATTCAGGAACTCAGGAACAGATTTCAATCTTCAATCTTCAATCCGAATTTCGCAATTCGCAATCCGCGATCAATAGAGCAGTGAAATGTTCGCGGCGGCTTTGCGGCGCCGAGGCCGCTCCCGCCCCGATGGAGGTACAAACCCCATGACGGAATCCCCCAATCTGACCGATCTTGCCAGCCGGTTGCGAAAACCCGAGTTCCCCCGATCCGCCCGGTACGAACCGGACTGGGTCCTCGACAACCAGATGGGCCCAAACGCCCTGTGGCTGGTCGAGTGGCTGCTGGAGGCGCTGCCGCTCCGGGCGGGGATGCGCGTGCTGGACCTGGGCTGCGGGCGGGCGCTCACCAGCGTCTTCATGGCCCGGGAATTCGGCGTGCAGGTGTGGGCCGCCGATCTCTGGATCACGCCGGATCACAACCGCCGGCGGGCCGAAGACGCCGGAGTGGGCGACGCCGTCTTCCCCCTGCGCGCCGAAGCGCACGCGCTGCCGTTTGCGACGGAGTTCTTCGACGCGGTCGTGTCCATCGACGCATACCAGTACTTCGGCACGGACGTGCACTACCTGGGCTACCTGTCCCGGTTCCTGCGGCCCGGCGGGCCCGTGGGCATCGTGGTGCCGGGCCTGATGCAGCCCATGGACACCGTGCCCGAGCACCTGAGCCGGCCGCAGTCCAACGGGAAGGCGTTCTGGGAGGACGATTGCTGGAGTTTCAAGACGGCGGACTGGTGGCGGGAGCATTGGAGCCGCAACGGGAGCTTTTCCGGCCTGCAGGTGGACACCCTCGCCGACGGATGGCGCCACTGGCATGACTTCGAGCAGATCCTGGAAGCGACCGGCAAGTCCGTGTTCCCGTCCTACGCCGAGGCATTGGCCCGGGACCAGGGGCGGTACATCGGCTTCGTCCGGGCCGTTGCGCGGCGCACCGGCGGGCTGGGGTGGAACCTGTACGACCCCGCCATCGGCGCCGCGGTGGGTGTCGACAAGTAAACGTCCCACCTCCAGATCAAGAAATTCAACGGCAATCCCATCGGCGTGCAGTTCCCGCCCCACGTGGAGTTCACGGTGACCCGCACCGAGCCCGGCACCCGCGGCGACGCGGCCAGCGGCGGCGTCACCAAAGCCGCCCGGTTGGAAACCGGCCTGGAGAACCGCGTGCCCCTGTTCATCAAGGAAGGCGAAAAGGTGAAGGTCCACACGGAAACGAAGGAGTTCGCGGGGAGGGCGTGAGCCCGAAATCGGACTTCGGATATCGGATATCGGACATCGGGCGGTCTTCACCACGAACCACACGAACCACACGAAAGGGAAACCCGGCCGGGGACACAGAATTTCGACGAGGCCAGGCACTGTCACAGCTTCATCACCACGGAATACACGGAATACACGGAAAGACAGATTGTGACAGAGCCTGACCCCATCGCCTCTGACAGAGCCTGATTGTGACAGAGCCTGACCCCATCGCCTCATTGTGACAAAGCCTGACCCCATCGCTTCCCGCCGGGGACTATCGCCTCCCCAGCGAGTCTCCGATGCCAGCGCCGATCGCAATGCCGCAACCAACCCCGACGGCCAGCCACACGGCGAGATCGCCCGTCGTCAGGCCGATCCCCACCCCGGCCAGGGCGCCCACTGCAAACCCGATGGCCACGCCGAGCGCCAGCTTGCTCGTCTTTTTCCCGTTCGCCATGGTTCTCTCTCCTATGGATGTGACGTATGTGGCGGAGCCTGGCCCCATCTCGTCCGTGGTGATAAGTTTGTGACGGAGCCTGGCAACGTTTCATCTGGCACCGTTTCATCGTAGCGATCGCCGTGTCTGTCCAACGGTCCTGCTTGGGCCAGGCGGATTGCCTCTCCGGCTTCTCTGCCTCTGGGCAGAAACCGGCCTAGAACGCGATCACCCGGTCGCTGTCGACGACCCACTCCGCCAGTTCCGGCATCGTCGATTTCTCCGCCCCGTCAAAATTCGGGTGGTTCTTATACATGCCGCTTCGGGCCATGCAGGTGCCGCACACCTTCACCGGAACGCCCTGGAAGATAAGGTCTTTCAGGATCTCGGTCAAGTCCTGGTCGTAGCCGGCCGGCGGCCGGCACGCGTCCCGGGCCAGGTCGACCGCGTCGTTCATCAGGAACAATCGGACTTCCTGCCCCGCCTCGAGCAGCTTTCCGGCCAGGCGCAGGCCGTTCCACGTCACGTCGGTTTTGTCGTAGGGGGCCCGGTTGAAGAGGATCAGCACTTTCATGGCGGTACTCCTTGTGTTTGGTCACCATTGTAACAGAACCGGATGCCATGGCGTTGCCGGGGCCCGGGGTTTGGGGCCCGGGGCTCGGGGCTGGGGGAGCCAGCCTCCTGGCCGGGGATCGTCGCCATCAGAGCGATTGCCGGCCGCGACCGGGACGCCAACCGGCCGCCGCGAGGGTCCGCAGCGGCCGTCGCCGCGGGGCGGGTCAGAACACCAGGCGGAAGGCGGCGCCCTCGTCGGGACGGCTCTGGACGGAGATGGAGCCGCGGTGGAGGCGCATAATGCGGCGGGATAGGCTCAGGCCGATGCCGGAGCCGTCCTTCTTGGTGGTGAAAAAGGGGATGAATATCTTCGCCTGGGCCTCCTCGGTGATCCCGCAGCCGTTGTCGCGGACCTGGATCACCACCCGCCCATGGCTGCCCAGCCAGGCGCCGAGCTCGACGCGAGGATCCGGCCGGCCGCGGACCGCGTCCGCCGCGTTGATCAGAAGATTCAGGAGCACCTGGTCCAGCATCTCCGGATCGGCCGTCAGCTCCAGGCTCTCCGGATCCACCGCCGCGGCCAGGGCGATGCCGTCCCCGGAGAGCCGGTCCTGCATGAGGTGCTGCATCCGCGTAAAGGCTTCCTGGACCCGAATCACCTGGAAGCGGGGGGGCGGGATGTGGGTCAGGCGGCGGTAGGCCTGGACGAACGCCATCAGGCCGCGGCTCCTCTTGTGGATCGTCTGCAGCGCCTCCCGCAGGTCCCCGATCTGCTCCGGTTCCCCCGGCGCGTCCCGCCCGTCGCCGGATTGCATGGCGGCAAACATGTCGCTGGCCGTCGCCGCCAGCGAGGCGATGGGGGTCATGGAGTTCATGATCTCATGGGTGAGCACCCGGATCAGGTTCTGCCAGGCCTCGCTTTCCTTCTCCTCCAGCTCGCCGTGGATGTCCTGGAGGAAGGCCAGCCGGTACAGGCGGTCGCGTTGCTTGAACTCGGTGACCCCGACGGCCAGCTGGATCGGTTCGCCCCCCGGCGCGACCTGGACCAAGTTCCGCTGCCCCGGCTTGAGCTCCACCAGCACCCGCAGCAGCTCCGGGCTGAGGCTCCGCAGGGCGTCCAGGTGGGCCAGGCGGGGAACCCCCAGCAGCCTCTTGGCGGCCCGGTTGACCAGGTCCACCGTGCCGTCGGGCAGGTAGGCCACCAGGCCGATTCCCAGGTGCTGGATGATGGTCTCCAGATAGTGGGCCTGGATTTCCTTCTCCATCCGGTGCTTCTGAAATTCGGCGATTACCTCGGCGAACGCGTCGTCCAGCTCCCGGAAGGGGGTGCCCAGCCGGTTCCGGCTGAAAGACTGGGAGAAATCGGCATAGCGGACGGCCAGGAGGAAACGGCTCAGGTTCTGGTGGGTCCCTTCCACGTAACGCACCACACCGTACACCTGGTACAGGGCGGCTAGGATGGCCAGGACCAGCCCGGCCGCCAGGCCGGCGCCCCCCAGGTAGAAGCACAGTCCGATGGTCCCGGTCAGCAGGACGATCCGCAGGATGATCTGGACCCGGAAGCGCTGGAGGATCACCAGGCAAACTCTCCTCTAAAGCTCATGCTTGCCGAGGCGCCGGTACAGGGCCGCCCGGGTGATGCCGAGGGCGCGGGCGGTCTGGCTGATGTTGCCCTGGAACTTGTCGAGGACCTTGCGGATGACCACCCGCTCCACGTCCTCGAGGTTGTAGCTGTCCAGCGCCAGGCCCTCCCCGCCTCCTTCGGCGGGGGTGAAGCAGAAATCCGCCGGCTGGAGCACCGCGGCGTCGCTCATGATCACGGCCCGCTCGATGGCGTGCTTGAGTTCGCGGATGTTGCCCGGCCAGCCGTACTGCTGGAGCATCTTCAGCGCGGCCGGGCTGAGCCGGGAGGCGGGCTTCTGGTACTTGCGGGCATAGAGGCGGAGGAAGTGATCCGCGAGCAACGGCAGGTCCTCGGCCCGCTCCCGCAGCGGGGGAAGGTGGATCTCCACCGTGTTGATCCGATACAGCAGATCCTGCCGGAACTCCTTGCCGGCCACCATCTTCTGGATGGGGAGATTGGTGGCGCAGATCAGGCGGATGTCTACCGGGATCGGTTTGTTGGAGCCCAGCCGGGTGATGCAGCGGTGTTCGATCACCCGGAGGATCTTGGCCTGGAGAGCCAGGGGCAGGTTGCCGATCTCGTCCAGGAAGAGCGTCCCCCCGGAGGCCACCTCGAACCGGCCGGCCCGGTCGGCGGAGGCGTCGGTGAAGGCGCCCTTGACGTGGCCGAACAGCTCGCTCTCGAACAGCGTCTCGGTGATGGCGCCCATGTCCACGCTGATGAACACCTCGGCGGCGCGGGCGGAGTTGCGATGCAGGGCCCGCGCCACCAGCTCCTTGCCGGTGCCGTTTTCACCGAGGATCAGCACGTTGGCGTCGGTGCGGGCCACCCGCTCGATGGTGGCGAAGACCCTCCGGAGGGGTTCCGAGACGCCGATGAACTCGTGAAAGGGGTGGTCGAGGTCGGCGGTGAGCTGCTGCTGCCGGGAGCGCAGGTGGGCCACCTCGAAGCGGGAGCGCCGCAGGTGCAGGGCGGACGACACCGTGGCCAGGAGCTTCTCGTTCTGCCAGGGCTTGAGGACGAAGTCGGTCGCGCCCTCCTTGATGGCGCGGACCGCCAGGTTGATGTCGCCGAACGCGGTGATCATGATCACCACGGCCGACGGATCGAGTTCCAGGATGCGCCCGAGCCACTGGAAGCCCTCGGCGCCGCTGGTGACGTCGCGGGTGAAGTTCATGTCCAGGAGGATGACGTCGTACGTTTCGTTGAGCAGCAGCTGGGGAATCCGGTCCGGACTGCGCTCGGTGTGTACCAGTTCCACGTGCTGCTTGAGGAAGAACCTCGCCGCCTGCAGGACGTCGGCGTCGTCATCCACGATGAGGATCTTGCCGAACTTGCCGGTCATGGGAACGCTCCAGAGGAGCTGCTGGCAAATTTCCTACCATTATAGCACAGCGGGCAAACCGTCCATCTGTCAAGGATTTCTGTCATGGCGCCGTTGGGCGGGTGTCCGAAATCGGACAGGTGCTGTCCGCTGGAGAGACACCCGGCGCGCGTCGTCCCTCCGCCGTCTGACTGCCTCTCGCGGGGCAGGTCCCGCCGGGGTCCATTTCCCGGGGCTTTTCGCGACGGGGGCCGTTGCGCCTGCGGCGGCCGGCTCTCTTGGCACTACGCTTGCGATCGAGCGGGACAGGAGCTGCATCATGAGCATGGATCGGACCATTCAGAAGAAATACTTCACCTTCCGGAACCTTCTCCGGTTCGGCCTCCCGGTTCTGCTGGCAGGCGGGGTGACCTACCTGCTGGTGTTCCAGAGCCGCGCTTCCACCCTGCGGGTCCAGGCGGACCACCTGACCATCTCCACAATCCGCCGGGGGCCGTTCCAGGAATTCATCCCGGTAATCGGCGCCGTTCAACCCATCCACACCATGTATCTCAACGCCGAGGAGGGCGGACGGGTGGAGCACCTGTATCTGAAAGCGGGGGCGTTCGTGCGGGCGGGGGAGCCGATCCTGCGCCTCACCAACACCGACCTGCTCCTGGACATCATGTATCGCGAGGCCGAGTTCTTCCAGCAGAACAACAATCTGCGGACCGCCCAGCTCTCCCTGGAGCAGTACCGGTTCAGCCTGGACCAGGGGCTGGCGGACGTGGATCACGAGCTGGAGCGGGCCCGCCGGGAGTATCGCAACCAGAGCGCGCTGTACCAGGAGAAGCTGGTTTCCAAGGACATGTATGACTCCGCCAAGGAGACCTATGAATACGCGGAAAAGAAGCGGGCGCTGACCGTGGAGACCCGGGAGCGGGAACTGAACTTCCGGAACCAGCAAATCACCCAGCTGCAAGAGTCGGTGGCCCGCATCCAGGAAAACCTCACCATCGTGCGTCAGAAGCTGGAAAACCTGGTGATCAAGGCGCCGGTGTCCGGCCAGCTCACCTCGCTGGAGGCCGAACTGGGGCAGTCCAAGTCTCCCGGGCAGGTCCTCGGCCAGATCGATCCCCAGGACGGGTTCAAGGTCCGGGCCCCCATCGACGAGCACTACATTACCCGGATCCAGACCGGGTTGCGGGGAACATTCGAGCTAGCCGGCTCGTCCTACGAGCTGAAGGTGACCCAGATCTTCCCGGAGGTCCGCGAGGGGCGGTTCGAAGTGGATCTCGAATTCACCGGCCGGCAACCAGCCGGCATCCGGCGCGGCCAGAGCCTCCAGACTCGACTGGAGCTCGGCGATGTGGACGAGGCCCTTCTCCTGCCCACCGGCGGCTTCTTCCAGAAGACGGGCGGGAACTGGGTCTACCGCGTCACGCCCGGGGCGAACGAAGCCACCCGGATGTCCATCCGTCTGGGCCGGCAGAATCCCGAATATTATGAAGTGTTGGAGGGCCTGCGCCCCGGGGACCAGGTCATCACCTCGGCGTACGATAACTTCGGCGACATGGATCGCCTGATTTTCCAGTAAAGAAACAACCGTTCGACGAGCCCAAAGGAGTCAGCCATGATTGAGACCCGCAACCTGAAGAAAATCTACACCACCGAAGAAGTCGAGACCACGGCCTTGAACCAGGTCAACCTCGGGGTCCAGGAAGGGGAGTTCATTGCCGTGATGGGCCCTTCGGGATGCGGCAAGTCCACCCTGCTCAACATCCTGGGCCTGCTCGACACCCCCTCCTCGGGCGAGTACCATTTCCGGGGGGAAGAGGTCTCCCGCTACAAGGAGCGCCGCCGGGCCCTGCTCCGCAAAGCCAACATCGGATTCATCTTCCAGAGCTTCAATCTCATCGACGAGCTCACCGTGTTCGAGAACGTGGAACTGCCGCTGCTTTATCTCGGTTTCTCCGCCTCCGCCCGGAAGAAGCGGGTTCTGGAGGTGCTGGAGCAGATGCAGTTGATCCCCCGGAAGAACCACTTTCCCCAGCAGCTCTCCGGCGGCCAGCAGCAGCGGGTGGCGGTGGGCCGGGCGGTCGTGGGCCATCCCAAACTGATCCTGGCCGACGAGCCCACCGGCAACCTGGATTCGGCCAATGGGGACGAGGTGATGAAGCTGCTGACCCAGCTCCACGAGGATGGCACCACCGTCATCATGGTGACCCACTCCCCCGCCTATGCCGATTACAGCCAGCGGGTCATCCATCTGTTCGACGGGCACGTCGTCACCGAAAACCTGATGGACCGGTTTCATGTCTGAAGAGGTGGCTGCATGATCCTGCACTGGCTGAAGATTTCCCTCCGGCATGCCCTCCGCTACAAGGGGTACACCCTGATCTTCGTGGCCGGCCTGGCCCTGGCCCTGGCCGCCAGCCTCCTCATCATGCTTCACGTGGGCGAGGAGCTGAGCTATGAGCGGTGCTTTCCCAAGGCCGACCGAATCGATCGGGTCATCCGCGAAATGTACGACCCGCCCGGGGCGGTGGCCAAGGTGTGTCCGCCGCTGGGACGGACCATGCAAGACCTTTTGCCGGGCGTGGAACAATGGACCCGCTTCCACCCTCTGGACGAGCGGATCTGGAGCTGGCGCCCGGCGGGAAAACCGGCTGTCCGCTTCCGGAACGGCGGGGGGTATTTCGTCGATCCGGCGGCGCTGCAGATGTTCGACCTGCATTTCATCGCCGGCGATCCTGTCCGGGCGCTGGCCCGTCCGGACGCCATCGTGCTCACGGCCGCCCTGGCCCGGAAGTACTTTCCCGAGCGGGAGCCGGTTGGAGAGGCGCTGGTGGACGACGACACCAACACCGCCTTCACCGTCACCGGAGTCGTGGAGGACCTTCCTGCGGCCACCCACCTGCGGTTTTCGTACCTGCTGCCCATGGAGACACTCTTCGCCCTGCTCAACCGGATGGGGGAGGCGGGCATGGAAGAGAACCGCTTCTGGGATGGGATGTACATGTACATCCTGCGTGCGCCGGGCGTCGCCCGCGAACAGCTCGAGGCGGGGATGCCGGACCTCACCGTGGCCAACTTCAGCGGCGGCGGGAGAAGCCGGAGCCTGATCCTGTCCCGCACCCGGTACCGCCTGCAGCCGATCACCGACATCCACCTGCATTCCAGGATGATCCAGGAGATGGGGCCCAACAGCGACATCGCCTATGTCTACATCTTTTCAGCTGCCGCCGGGCTGATCCTGCTGATCGCCGTGGCGAATTTCATCAACCTCTCCACCGCCCTGGCGTTCAAGCGAGAGAAGGACGTCGGGGTGAAGAAAGTGCTGGGGGCGACCCGCGGCAACCTGATCGGCCAGTCCCTGGTCGAGACGTTCGGGTACATTGTGGCCGCGGGACTGCTGGCCCTGCTGCTGGTGCGCCTGGCCGCCCCGTTGTATGCCGTATTGGCGGACCGACCGTTGCCGGCCGGGTTCCTGCCCGTGTCTGCTCAAATCGGATGGGGAGCGCTGGCCGTGATCCTGCTCACCCTGCTGGCCGGAGGCTACCCGGCGCTGTACCTGGCCCGCTTTCAATCCGCCCGCTCTCTGAAGGAGATGCGGACCCCGTTCTCGACCGCCGCCCTCCTGCGAAAGGGCCTGGTGGTGTTCCAGTTTGTGATCTCGGTGCTCATGATCTTCGGAACCCTGGTCATCCATCGGCAACTGGACTATTTCCATGACCGGGAGCTGGGGTTTGACCGGGTCAACGTAGTGGCGGTCCCGTTGCAGGGATCGCTCCAGGGGGAGGAGACCGTCCGGGGCGAGACCCTCAAGACCGAATTCCGGAAGCTCGCGGGAGTGCGGCAGGTCGGCCTCACCGACTCTCTGCCCGGCGACGGGACCAATTTCAGCCTGGAGCCCATGCGGCTGGAAGGCGAGCCGGAAGACAACCGGCGCCCCTCCTTCCGCTGGATGCGGGTAGACGAGGATTTCCTCTCCACCCTCGGCATCTCCCTGGTGGCCGGCCGGCCGTTCGACCGGATGCCCCCGGCCTCGACGGCGTTCATCGTCAACCGGACGGCCGCGAAAATGCTCGGCCGGCCGGATCCGTCCGGGCTGCGGGCCGTATCGCCCGCCGCCAAAGCCGACATCGTCGGCGTGGTCGAGGATTTCAAGTTCGCTTCCCTGCACAACCCGGTGGAACCCCTCGTGCTGCATTACCAGCCGGCGCGGGCCCGCTACCTGCTGGTGAAGCTTCAGCCCGGCCAGGCCGCGCCGGTGCTTGCGTCCATGCGCCGGCGGATGGCCGAACTGGTTCCGGACCAGCTCTTCGACTATGTGCTGCTGGATGACACCCTGAATCGCCTCTATGCGGCCGAGGATCGGATCGGCCGGCTTTTCACGCTCTTCACCGGCCTGGGCATCGTCATCGCCTGCCTCGGATTGCTGGGGCTGTCCGCCTACTCGGCGGAAGTGCGGACCAAGGAGATCGGCATCCGCAAGGCGCTGGGCGCCACGGCGGGCGGGATCGTCTGGATGCTGGTCGCCGAGTATTGCCGCTGGGTGCTGCTGGCCAGCGCCGTGGCGTTGGCCGGGGGGTATTACCTGATGAGCCGCTGGCTGGAGCAGTTCGCCTACCGGACCTCCATCGATCCCGGGGTTTTCATTGCGACCGGCCTCCTCGCGGCGGGCACCGCCCTGGCGGCCGTCAGCGGCCAGGCCCTCCGGGCCGCCCGATCCCAGCCGGTGAGGGCCTTGCGGTACGAATAGGAGGAGCGACATGCTCAGGAATCTACTCAAACAGACACTCCGCGGCATCGGCCGAGACAAGTTCCACTCGCTGGTCAATATTTTCGGGCTGGGGCTGGGCATCGCCTGCTGCATCATCGGGCTGCTCTTCGTGCAGAGTGAACTGACCTATGACCGGCATCACCAGAAGCACGGCCGCATTTTCCGCTACGGGGTGCAGATGACCATCGGCGGCGCGACCAACATCCAGACTTCCTGCAACCCCGGGGTGGGACCGCTGCTCAAGGATTTCGTCCCCGAGATCGAGGCCTTCACCCGAATCGGCTATCCGGGCGAGATCCAGGTCCGGCATGAAGACCGCGCCTTCGCCGAGGAGAACTTTCTCTGGGCCGATCCCGACTTCTTCCGCATCTTCACTTACCCGTTCATCCAGGGAAGCCCGCGGGCGGCCCTGGCACGGCCGGACACCGCGGTGCTCACGCAATCCACCGCCTTGAAGATCTTCGGACGGGAGAATCCCGTCGGCCAGGTGGTGGAGATTGAAAACGAAGGGCCGTTCGAAGTCACTGGGGTTATCGCCGACCCGCCCGACAACGAGCATCTGCGGTTCACCGCGCTGCTCTCCTTTTCCACCCTGTTCAAGGGGCAGAAAGAGGCCGATCTCTACCGGCCGGCCGAATTTTCCACCAACATGGACTATGACCTGTATTTTCTCTGCGCGTCCGGGTTCACCCCGGCGGAATTCAGCCGAAAGGCCGAGCTGTTCTACCGGAAGTTTCAGGCTGCCACCGACCGGATCCACTACCGCTCGCTGGTGGAGCGCCTGGATGACATCCACCTGCGTTCCACCCTCGATTCCGGCAACGCGGCGTCCAATGCCCGGTTCCTGTTCTGGTTCGGCGGCGTCATCCTGCTGATTCTCTTCCTCGCGGGAGTCAATTACGTCAACCTGACCACCGCCCGCGCGGGTCGACGGGCCAAGGAGATCGGGGTGCGGAAAGTCGCCGGTTCCAGCCTCTCCCAGCTGGTGGGGCAGTTGCTGGCCGAGTCGCTGCTCTTTGTGTTGATCTCGGTCCTGGCCGGTATCCTGTTGGCCTGGGTCATCCTCGTCTTCACCCCGTTCAACCAGGTCATCGGGCTGAACCTCCGGGTGGGCCTCACCAATTCCGTGCTTTTTCTGGGATTGCCGGTGGTTTGGATCACCGTCGGCCTGCTGGCCGGCCTCTACCCCGCCTTCTACCTGGCGCGGATGGCACCGGTAAAGACCATCAAGAGCGGTTCGAGGGGGCTTGGGGCGGGACGCTTCGTCCGCCAGGGACTGCTGATCCTGCAGTTCGTCATCTCCATCGGGGCCATCGCCATGACCCTGTTGATGACCCGCCAGCTGGACTACATGAGAACCAAGGACCTGGGGTTCCGCCGGGACAACGTGGTGATCGTCAAGGTCACCGAGGCCGAGGTGCTCCGGCGGATCGGCGCCCTGAAGGAAGAATTCCTCCGCTACCCGGGCGTGGAGGCCGCCGCATTTTCCAACTCCGTACCGGGCTGGGGGTTCGGCGGATCCGCCTTCAAGTGGGAAACCGCCTCCGGGGAGATGACGGGATACGCCTTCGCCTCCCTGGAGGCCGACCCGGATTATTTCCGCACCATGGGCATTCCCCTCGTGCAGGGACGCGGTTTTTCCCGACTGGCGACCGCGGCGGACGTACGCAATCGTTCCCTGGAGTTCATCGTCAGCGAGGGCCTGGTCAGGAAACTGGGCTGGACGGACCCGATCGGCAAGCGTTGCGAGTACGGGACCGTGATCGGGGTGGTGCGGGATTTCCACTTCTACCCCCTGCAGTATGAACTCCGCCCCCTGTTCATCGTCACTCCCGTCGATCCGGCTCCGTTCCTCAATCTGCGCATCCGCGCGGACCGGGTCCGTGAAACGCTGGACCGGCTGCGTACCCGCTGGCAGGCCATTGCCCCGGGGCGCCCCTTCTTCTATTCCTTCCTCGACGAGCGACTGGCCCGGTTTTACGCCGACGACGAAAGGCAGCAGAAGCTGGCGACGATGTTCTCCGCCCTCTGCGTGCTGATCTCCGGACTGGGCCTCTTCGCCCTGGCTTCCTTCCACATCGAGCAGCGCACCAAGGAGATCGGCATCCGCCGCACCCTGGGAGCGTCGCTGGCCAGCGTGGTGCTGCTGCTGGGCCGGCGGTTCGCCTGGGGGGTGCTCCTGGCCAACCTGCTGGCCTGGCCCCTGACGTACCTGTTCATGCACCAGTGGCTCCAGAACTTCGCGTACCGGACCGCCATCGGTCCCGGCGATTTTCTCCTCTCGGGGGCGCTGGTCCTGTTTATTGCCCTGCTGACGGTGAGCGTCCAGTCCCTGCGCGCCGCCCGGGCCAACCCGGTGGAGAGCCTGCGATATGAGTGACGGAGGGGGAGAACGGGCGATTCAATGACCGGCGGCGAGGGCGGCGCCGGTCGCCGGAGTTTGAGCCCCGGTCCCAGGACTCCGAGCCCCGAGCCCCGAGCCCCTAGTCCCAAATCCCCAGCCCCCAGCCCTGTTCTCCTTTTTCATTCCGGCGGTCCTGCCCCCGTGTTATACTTCCCCTCTAAATTTGGGCCGAGGTGCGCGGTGGGGATTCCCGTGTTTCTGGACCGGCTGGATGGCTACGGCGAAGCCGGGTTGCGACGCGCCGTGGAAGCCGGCTGGGACAGGCTGGGAGACGCCGCCCCGCCGTTCCGCCCGGGCGACCGGGTCCTCCTCAAGCCGAACCTCCTTTCCGGCCGCCGCCCCGAAAAAGCGATCACCACGCACCCCGACATGGTCGCCGCCGTCGCCGGATTCCTGAAGGACCGCGGCTGCAGAGTCTCCCTCGGCGATGGCCCGGGCCTGGAATCCACCCGCCACGCCGTCTCCGCCGCCGGCTACGACCCGGTGTGCAGCCGCTTCGGCGTCGAGGTGGTCCCTTTCGACCGCGGCCATGACGTGCCTTCCCGGAACCGTCGATGGTTCCCGCGGCTGCACCTCTGGGAGCGGCTGCCGGAGTTCGACCACGTCGTCAACCTGCCCAAGCTCAAGACCCACACCCAGATGACCCTGACCCTCGGCGTCAAGAACCTGTTCGGCTGCGTGCCGGGCAAGCGCAAGGCCGCCTACCACCTAAGCGCCGGGGAGACCCCCCAGCGCTTCGCCCGGCTGATGCTGGAGATCTGGGAGACCGTCCGGCCCGCCCTCACCGTGCTGGACGGCGTCGTGGCTATGGAGGGCAACGGCCCCAGCCTAGGCGACCCGCGGCCGGCAGGGCTGGTGGCCCTTTCGCCCGACGCCCTGGCCCTGGACGCCGTGATCGGCGGGCTGGTGGGGCTGCCGCCGGAGCGCCACCCCATCGTGGCGGAGGCGCTGGCCGCCGGCATCCCCGGCGCCGACGCCGCGGGGGTGGAAATCCGGGGCCGGGCGGCGGAGGAGATGGCGATCCCCGATTTCAAGCTGCCCAAGCCCGCCGACGTCCAGTGGCGTCTCCCGTCCTTCCTGGTGCGCACGTTCAAGAACTGGTGGACGCACCGCCCGGAGATCCAGCCCGGGCCGTGCACGCTCTGCGGCCAATGCCGGGAGATCTGCCCGGCGGAGGCCATCCACGCCAACGGCGACCGGAGCCTCCGAATCGATCCGGGCCGCTGCATCCGTTGTTACTGCTGCCACGAGGTCTGCCCCTCCGCGGCCATCGCCATCCGGCCGGGACCGGGCCTGCGCGGCCTCGAGATCCTGCAAGGGAGAAAATCCAGATGAAGTCGACCGGCAAGGTCCGCAGTTTTCATAATTTCCTCATTTACATCGGCCTCCTGGCGCTGCTGGGTGCCGTCAACTGGTTCGTCCAGATCCATTTTGTCGCCCCGGCGGGCCGGGCCTCCTCCGCCGTCCGCATGGCGCAAAAGGTCCTCAATCCGAACCGCCTCTCGAGCTACCTATCCATCGAGCGGGTGGTGGTCCATCCCGGCACGGTCATCGGCGACTACCTCGGCCGCTACGGCGTCGCCGCCCGGGAGATCCCCCTGCTGCTGGACACGGTGCGCCCGGTCTACGACCTGGCCCGGATCCGGGCGGGCAACTTCTTCGAGTTCGCCCTCAACCGCGACCGGTTGCTGACCAGCTTCAAGTACCACATTGACGAGGACTCGTTCCTGGAAGTGCACAAGCAGGACGGGCGCTGGTCGGCCGAGCGGAAGGAATATCCCTACAGCTGGCAGGACGTGTTCGTCGAGGGGACCATCCGGGACAACCTGTTCAACGAGATCGAACGCCTGGGGGAGAAGCCCGGACTGGCCGTGGACCTGGCGGAGCTGTTCGCCTGGGACATCGACTTTTACGCCGACCTGCAGGAAGGTGACACGTTCGGGATCCTGTTCCGGAAGAAGTTCCTGGACGGCCAGCCGGCCGGCTACGGGCCCATTCTGGCGGCCGAATTCGTCAACAACGGCCAGGCGTTCAAGGCTATCCGCTTCGTATTCCCGGACGGGAAGGCCGAGTACTACACCCCCGACGGCCAGGCCGTGCGCAAGGAGCTGCTGAAATCGCCCCTCAAGATGGGCACGATCACCTCTCGCTTCTCCTACCGCCGGAGGCATCCGACCCTGAAGATCTACCGCCCCCACCTGGGAGTGGACATCGCCGCGCCCATCGGCACGCCGGTCCACGCCGCCGGCGAGGGGACCGTGACCTTCGCCGGCTACCGGGGCCAGGCCGGGCGCATGGTGGAGGTCCGCCACCCCAACGGCTACCTGACCCAATACCTGCACCTCTACCGGTTCGCCCCGGGGACCCGCCCCGGCAGCCGGGTGTCGCAGGGCCAGGTGATCGCCTACGTGGGCTCCTCCGGGGAATCCACCGGCCCGCACCTGGATTACCGGATCAAGCTCCACAACGCCTACGTCAACCCCCTCAAGCAGCAGTTCCAGCGGGCCCGCCCCCTGCCGGACGGCTACCTGCCGCAGTTCCAGGTGCTGGCCCTGTCCCGCCTGCGCGTGTTGGACGCGCCGGGCGAATCGCTCCGGCGGCACTATCTTTCCCAGCTGCCCCCCGCCGAGAATCCGAACCCGCAGCTGTTCCGGCCCTGACGCCCGGCCCGGTCCTGGAAAAGGAAAACCTCCCGGCGAAGAGTCCGGGAGGTGGTGTCGTCCGTCCGGGGGAGGGACCGGCTCAGGTCTTAGCCGGGTCGTCCTCGTCCTTCTTGAGCGTGGGCTTGGCCGGAGGCTCCTTCTGGTCGCCGCCGCCCTCGTCGTCGGTGTCCGTGCGGCGCTTCAGGGTCGGCTTGCCTTCCTTCTTGTCCTTGTCCCCCGGCCCGGAGGGCTTGTTGGAGGCCAGCAGGGTGTTGTCGTACGCTGCCAGCCGCCCCCGCACCTCGTCGAAGGATGACGAGGTGACGATGTACTTGGGCTTGACCGGCAGACAATTGTCGATCTCCTGCTGGATGTAGCTGATGCGCTCCGGTGTCGGCGGGTGGGTCCGGAACCAGCTGGCGAATTTGCCGGGCTGCTTCTTCTCCATGGCCATCAGCTTCTCAAAAAAGGTGATGAAGCCGTTGGGATCGTAGCCGGCGGCCCAGGCGTACTGGGAGCCGAGGATGTCGGCTTCCTTCTCCGATCCGCGGGTGATGCCCAGGATCTGCAAGTTCAGCGCCAGACCGATGGCGTTGCGCAGGGCGATGCCGCCGATGCCACCGACGAAGATGGACGGGATGGACGCCCATTGCAGCAGCTCCGCCTTGGTCAGGCGTTCGGTGGCGTGTCGGGCGGCCACGTGGGCGATCTCGTGGCAGAGGACGCCCACCAGCTCGTCCTCGGTCTCCGCCGCCTGGAGCAGGCCCTTGTTGACGAACATGTAGCCGCCGGGCAGGGCGAAGGCGTTCACCTCGTCGGAGTCAATCAGGTACACGTGGAAGGGGACCTTGGCGTCGCTGTGCCGGACCAGGTTCTGGACCATGGTCTCCATGTATTCGGTCACTTCGGGGATCGTGAGCAGCTTGGCGCTCTGCTGGACCTGGGCGGCGTACTCGGCGCCGATCTGGATCTCCCGCTCGTAGGAGATGAAGTTCGGGAAGAAGAGGTACACCCGCCCGTTGATGTCGCGGTTGCCGATGTTCTCCACGTCCGGGAAGGAGCAATCGCCGTCGCCGGGTGGCTTGGCCGCGGCCGGCTCGGCGGGCGCTTGCGGCGGGGCGGCCGGGGTCGGGTTGGCCGGTTGCTGGTTGGCGGGGGCTTGCGCCAGGAGGCCGGCAATGCCCATCGCCAGCAGTACGGCGGCAGTCAGGCAGCGTTTCATGGTCACCTCCAGCCATTCCAGGCTGATACAGTACAGATGACCGGATCGTCGATTTGGTTCAACGTTCCGGCCTAAAGATTGAGGCCCCGGCTTTTTTCCACCATCTTCATGGCCAGGTTCATCTTGCGGCCGTCCCGGTAGAGGGTCAGGGTGGCGGTGTCCCCGATGCCCTTGTTCAACAGGTAGCTGGTCAGCTCGGAGAAGCTGGCCACGCTGCGCCCGTCCACCTGGGTGATGAAATCTCCCCCCGTGACGACGCGGTAAATGCCCAGCCGGAGCCGCCGATCGCCGCCCCGCACGCCGGCCAGGGCCGCGCTGCTGCCCCGTTCCACGTAGGCCACCAGCACGCCGGGCTCGTCGGGCAACTCGAGGTACTTGGCCAGCTCGGGGCCGATGTCCTGGCCGTAGATCCCGACCCATGGCCGGCGGACCTTGCCGTACTGGATGAGGTCCGAAACCACCCGCCGGGCGGTATCCACCGGGACGGCGAAGCCGATCCCGATGCTGCCGCCGCTGGTGGTGAAAATGGACGTGTTGATGCCGATCATCCGGCCGCTGGCGTCGATGAGCGGTCCGCCGGAATTGCCCGGATTGATGGCGGCATCGGTCTGGATGACGTCGTCGATGAGATAGCCGGCCTTGGACTTTATGGTCCTTCCGAGCGACGAGATGATGCCGCTGGTCATGGTGCGGTTCAGCCCGAACGGGTTGCCGATGGCATAGACGATCTGGCCCACCTCCAGGTCCTTGGAAGCGCCCATGGGGATCGGCGTCAACTGTTCTTTGGGCGCCTGGATCCGGATGACCGCCAGGTCGTCCACCTCGTCGAACCCGATGACCTCCGCCTTGTACTTGAGCTTGTCGGTGAGGGTCACCTGGATGTAGTCGGCGTTTTCGATCACGTGGTAGTTGGTCAGGATGTACCCGTTCCGGTCGAGAATGGAGCCGGAGCCGGTGCCTTCCTCCCGGGTGGGCTCGAAGAAGAAATCGTAGCCGACCTCGATGGTGGTGATGTTGACCACCGACGGCCCGAGCTGCTCGTAGATCCGCGTGTTCACCCTCTCCAGCCCGGCGAGCGCGTCCGGCGGGACGGGGCCGGTTTCCGCCAGGACGGCCGGCGGGCGGCCGGGCGAGGCGGCCCCCGGTCCCAGCAGGCCGAGGTTCCACATCAGCAGCAGGGCCAGGACCGCGCCACCGAAGGAGCAGGCGACCATCAGCAGCAGGACGGAAGTTCGTTTCATCGGGTTCCCCCCATGCAAAAAAAGGGCCAGTTGCCTGGCCCCTTTGGATCGTTCGCGTTGGTTCCGGTCACTTCGGGGCCGGGGTGTCGGCAGGAGGTGTCGGCTCGGTGACCGGCAGGTCCAGTTTCCATTTCTTGACCAGGTCGTTGAGCTCACCGGAGTCCTTCATCTTCTGGATGATCTTGTCGACCTCGTTCTTGAGCTCCGTGTCGTTTTTACGGAAGACCAGGCCGTATTGTTCATTGGTCAGGAGCGTCCCGACGGCCCGCAGGTTCGGCAGCAGCTGGATGTCATACTGCAGGGTCGGCGCGTCGCCCACCACGGCGTCCAGCAGCTTGCGGTTCAGCTCGAACAGGGCCTCGTCGAAGGAATCGAACTCGACGATGTCCACTTCTCCCTTGCCCAGTTTCTGCAGGAACTCCTCGGCGGTCGTCTCCTTCTGGACGCCGACTTTCTTGCCCTTGAGGTCTTCGGCGGTCTTGATGTCTTCGCGTTCCTTGCGGACGGCGATGATCTGGCCGGTGGAGAAGTAGGGTGCCGAGAAGAGATACTTGACTTCGCGTTCGGGAGTGATGGTGACGGCGTTGACCACCATGTCCACCTCGCCGTTGTCGAGGTACTCGAAGCACTGTTCGAACTGCTTCTTGATCCACTGGGTTTTCACGCCCAGGCCGCGGGCGATCGCCTCGGTCAGGTCATAGTCGAAGCCATCCACGCCCGTGCCGGCGCCGAACTCGAACGGCGGATTGACGGGGTGGGTTGCGACGACAATCTTCCCCTCCCGCTTGACTTTCTCCAGGGTGTTCTTCGGAGCCCCCGGTCCGCAGCCCGCCAATGCCAAGAGCAGGCAGCCTGCCAACAGAGCCAATATGAATGCGTTTCTGTTCACCGTGGCCTCCTTGTGGGTTGTTGAATTGGCAATGTAAGTAAGTCTTACGATACTATTGCCGCATCGGCAAAATCAAGTTAAAAAATCTTCCCCGGCCCGTGTGGAGAAGGCGTGCTCGAGAACCAGGGCGTCTTCGGACGGATGGGCGTAGTAGCCCCGCCGGCGGCCGGCCCGGGAAAAGCCGTGCCGCAGGTAGAAGCGGATGGCCGTCAGGTTGGACTCGCGGACCTCCAGGAGGCAGCGGCGGCAGCCCGATCGCCCCAGGAGCGCCAGCCCCCCGGTCAGCAGCCGGGCGCCCAGCCCGCACCCGCGCAGCCACGGCAGCACCGCGATGTCGAAGATCTCGGCGTCGGGGGGCAGGTCCTGCAGGAGAAGGTACGCCACCGGCCGGGCGCTGTAGGCCGGTACCTGCAGGAACAAGAGCCGGATGGCCGGGTTGGCCAGCAGGACCTCCGCCTGGGCGTCGGGATAGACGGTCAGCCCGCCCAGGGCGGCGATCCGGTTCATCGCCCGGATGGCCTCGAGGGAGGCGCCGGAATAGATCCGCTCAACGGCCATGGGACTGGCCCCGCCAGCGGGTGGGCTTCTTGGCGTCCGGCGGGCGGATGTAAAACGCCTCCGGCCGCGGGGGCGGGGCTCCTCCCCCGCCGAGGATACGGGCCGCCTCGAGGGCCAGGACGCCGGCGACCGTGGGGGCGGACAGCGGCCGGATGCAGTCCGGGCGGGTGGCGAGGAGGCCGGCTGCCAGGTGGGCGGCGCCGGGGCCGAAGAACATCACGTCCGGCCACGCGGCCGGGATGTCGGGATCGTCGCCGGCATGAAGCTCCCGCGGGGGTTGCAGGACGGAGGGGCGGCCGGATTCCCGGCGGTACACGGCCGCGTAGATCCCGCCGCGGCCGGCGGGGAGGGCGGTGCAGACCGGGCCGTCCGGCAGGCCGGGGTGCAGGGCCAGCAGTTCCAGGGTATGGAGGCCGATCAGCGGCTTGGACCAGCTGTCTGCAAGCCCCTGCGCCGCGGCCAGGCCGATCCGGATGCCGGTGAAGGAGCCGGGGCCGGTCACCACCGCCAGCCCGTCCAGGTCGGGCCCGGACAGGCGATGTCTCCGCAGCAGCCCGTCCAGGTTGGAGAGGAGCGCCTCGGTGTGGGAGCTGGCGATCCGGATGGAATCCTCCGCGAGCAGCTGGCCGCCGGCGGCCAGGGCGAGCCCCTGGACGGGCGTGGTGGTGTCGAAGGCGAGGACGATGGGTCGGCTCAGTGGGTCCATGAAGCACCTGCGGTCGAGGGTCCCGTCAGTCCTTGTTGTATCCCCGCGGGACGCCCCGGGCGGGAAAATGGTCTGCGATCGCCTTGGCGATCGCCTGGATGTCCTTCAGGTCGGAATGCGGCGTGCTGTGGACGCTGAGTTCGTACAGCGTCACCGTGTGCGAATTCGGGAACATGAAGTTGCAGAACCGGTGCTCGAACGTGGCCGTCTTGTGGATCAGCAGCTGGACCAGCGCCTTCAGGTACCCCTTCTTCGCCATGGTGTCGTAGGATTCTTTCATCGAGCGGCCCGAGGCCGATTGGTCCATGTCGCCCGGCAGGACGATCACCAGCCGGCTGGCCAGGCGGGAGCTCTCCTTCTCGACGGCGCGGAACTGCTCTTGGATGTTGCGGCTGGCGCTCTGGGCGGGGTCCAGTTTCAGGAGGTAGTCCGCTTCCCGGGCGGCCTGTACCATCCGCGTGTTCACGTTGAAAAGGTCGCTGACGTACATCTTGAACCGCCCCTCGAAGATGAACCGGTCGGGATCATCGCCCGGATCGTCAGGGGGAAGGCCGCGGTCGGGAGGGGTGGGGATCCCCCGCCGCAGGTAGGCATAGTAGAGGTTGCGGACGGTGGGGTTCACCTCGTAGAACTGCTCCATGTCCTCCATGGGGGGCGGGACGCACTCCTCCAGCTCGATCTTCTCCTTCGGCGGCTCCTGCTGCGGCGGGGCCGGTTCCTGCGGCCAGCCGGTCCGCCCGAGAGCGAAGAGCAGCAGAAACAGCGCGGCACGTCTCATGATTCCACTCCCTACCGTCAGATGCCGCAGGCCGGGCAGAAGCTCGGCCCGGCGCGGGAAGTCAATGCCGCCACCACCAGACGAGCACCGCCGCACCGAACAGGATCCGGTAGGCGATGAACAGGTCCAGGGGGAACCGTTGCAGGAAGCGCAGGAAGAACCGGATGACGGCCAGCCCGGACAGGAAGGCGGCCAGCATACCGGCGACGAACCAGATGATCTCCTGCTGGAGGAACACCGCCAGATGGTCTTCCCGAACGAGGATCCGGTACAGCTTGTAGAACTCCAGCAGCGTGGCGCCGGCCACCAGGGGCGAGATCATCAGGAAGGAGAACCGGGCGGCGTCGCTCCGGTCGAAGCGGCGCAGGCGGCCGGCGGTGATGGTGATGCCGGAACGGGACACTCCCGGCACCAGCGCGGCCGTCTGGAACAGCCCGATGAACAGGGCGTCCCTCCAGCCGAGGGCGGGCAGGCTCCGGTCGCGGCGCGCCCGGTGGTCGACCAGGTACAGGACGATCCCGAACACGATCAGGTTGACGCCGGCGAACAGCGGCGAGCGGAAGACGGTCTCGATGGCGTCCTGGAAGAGCAGCCCAAAGATCCCGGCCGGCAGGCAGCTCAGCACGATGGCGGCGCCGAGGCGGCGGAGGTGGCCGTCCTCCGGGCTTTGCGGCCGTCGCAGGAAGGACAGGCCGATCTTCCAGAGGTCCGCCGCGAAATAGGCCAGGATGGCCAGCGTCGTGCCGGCGTGCAGCGCGACATCAAAGGGGAGGCCCAGGCTCTGCCAACCGAAGAGGGCCGGCAGGAGCAGCAGGTGGGCCGAGGAGCTGACCGGGAGCAGTTCCGTGAGCCCCTGGACGATCCCCAGGAGGATGGCTTGGAGCAGGGGGGGCATTTCACTCCTTGGCGGCGAATCTCCGTTCCTTCAATTCCTGGTGGAGCATCGTGGCGGTCCGCAGCATCTTCTGCCGGTCGGCCACCTCGTAGCGCACCCCGGCGAAGCGGGCCTCGTCGCAGTGGTCCTGGACGGCGAAAATGCCGGCGACGGCGCGTTCCGGCAGGCCGTTGCGGATCAGGACGTCCTGCAGTTCGTCCCGGCTGAGGGCGGTGGCGGAGATCCCCAGCGTCTGCTGCAGCGAGGACAGCACGGCGTGGGACAGGACGTCATAGAACGAGCCCGCGCCCAGATGGGTGACCATCTCCTCGGCCTCGCGGAGCAGGGCCTCGACAGATGGCGCGCGCCGCTTGAACGCCTTGCCGATCGCGCCGCCGCGGCGGGTCACGGCGATGTAGGCCAGCATACCCGCCAGGATGAGGATCAGGAATCCGAGTACGACCAGCAATCCCCAGGGCGGAGGATCTTCTGTCCTCTTCGCCGGGGCGGCGCCGGTCAGGGAGGCGGCCCCGCCTTCCAAGCTCTCCACCTGAAAGCGGATCGCATCGGTGCTCAACTGGGTGTACCGGGCGGCGGCCGTGTCGAAGAACACAAAGGGGATCGCCGGGAACTCGATCCGGCCGGGGAATTTCGGGTACACCAGGATTTCCCACACCTTGTCGCCGCCGAAACGGACCTCCACCGGCTGGCGGGAGGTGTCGACGAAGGGGGAGAAATTGGCATGGACTGCGCGGATGGAGACGATATTAAACTGGGAGCCTTCCGACGGCAGCGCCGGGGGCAGCAGGCCGCGGATGTTCCCGGAACCCTTGATGGTCAGGTAGATGGGGAAGGCCTGTCCGAGCTTGACCCGGGCCGAGGGGTAGTTCAGGCTCATCTGGTAGTCCCCGACCTCCATCCGGCCCGGGGCGCCGCCGGGAGGCGGGGGCAGCGGCCGCACCGTGAGGCGCAGGGGCTCCGTCACCAGGCGGCGTTCCTCCTCGTGGTAGGACGGCTTTTCGTACTTGCCCACCACCGTCCAGGACGCGGGCGCGATGTCCAGGTCGCCGGTCTCCAGCGGGAACAGCACCACCCGGTCCAGCAGGATCTGGTAGAACCGCGCTCCCTTGACCACGACGCTTTCCGGGGCGTTGTCCGCCGGCAGGGCGATCTGCTCCACCCAGAAGTGCTTGTAATCCGGACGCTGGTTCTGCACCATCTTCCGGCCGATGCTGATGGTGGTCAGCAGCCGGTAGCTGACCACCACCTGCTGGCCGAGGAAGGGCCGGTCGTTGCTGACCTCGGCCACGATCCGCATCTCCTCGGCCGGGCTGATCCGCGCCTGGCCGGCGGCCGGGGGAGCCTGCGGCGGCGGGGGCGGCGGGGTGAAGACGCGCGTATTTTCGGAACCGTCGGCATTCAGTACCTTGATCTGGATGACCTTGGAGCGGAACTGCAGGCCGGGCATCCGGATCTGGATCGAGGGGATGGAAAAGATCCCGCTTTCCGTGGGGATGTACGAACAGACGTACTTGTACAGGACGTAAGTTTTCCCGCCGATCGCCGAGGGGAGGATGGAACTGGTCTGGTCCACCTGGATGAATCCCGGAATGGCCGGCCACTGCGGCGGAGTGATGCCGGGAAGGTCGAATCCCTTGATGATGATGGTAATGCTCAGCGTGTCCGTGGGCAGGAGGGCCGTCCGGTTGACGGACATCCGGACTTCCGGAGTCGCGGCGGGCGCCGTGGCCATGAGGAGCGCGGCCAGGGCGCCGAGGAGGATGCGGCGGAGGAGATGGGTGGGGCGAGAGATCACCAGTAGGGCCCTCCGGTGCCTGCCGGCAGGGTGCGGGACTTCGGCAGCAGGGTCTTTTCCTGGTCCCTGAGGGAGTCCAGGAACCGGTCGTCCCGATCGTCAGGAGGCGCCGGCGGCGGGGCGCCGGGAGGCGGCGGGGGCGGCGTGTCGCGCAGGAGGAGCTCGAGGTTCCAGCGGGCCTGGAAATCCGCCGGGTCCGCTTCGAGGCAGCGGCGGAAGGACTCGAGGGCGGCGGCGCGCCGATCTTCCAGCACCTGGCCGCAACCGAGGTTGTAGGTCAGCGCCTCCCGGCGGGGACCGGGAGCGCCCTCCCGGAGCGCCTGTTCCGCCGCGGCCGTGGCTTCACCGCTCCGGCCGCCGAGGATCAGGGCGGCCGCGAGGTTGGCCGCCGCCAGCGTCCGGGAATCGCTCCCCCGGGACGCCCGGGCCAGCGCCGTCTGGTAGAACCCGGCGGCGCCGGGATAGTCCCCCTTGCGGTACAGGCCGTTGCCCTGCCGGATCAAGGCGTCCGGCCCCGGGGCGCCGCACCCCGAAACCAGCGCCAGGGCGACCAGCGCGGCCGCAGGGGCGGCAGGCCGGCGACGGCGGGCCCCGCCGGTGAAAAGGAATGCCGAAAGCAGCAGGGCGCCGCCCCCGATGAACCAGCCGGACTGGTCCTTCGGGCGGAGCTGCGAAGAATAGGTCCCGCCGCCGCGGTTCTTCAGGGTTCCTTCCAGGATCTGCCGCGAGGCCAGCCCCACGGTCTGCAGGCGGTAGTAGCGCCCTCCCAGCGACTGGCTGAGGGCGATCAGGCTTTTCTCCTCGAGCCTGGACCGCACCATCTGACCGTCCTTGTCCCGGATGAACTGGGCCATCCGCGTGCGCGGATCCTCCACGAAGGCGCCTTCGGGGGTGCCGACGCCGACCGCGATGAATTCCAGCGGTCGATTGGCCAGTTCGTCAAGGACTGCGGCGGAAGGCTCCCGGAAGGTTTCCCCGTCGGACAGGAACACGACGGCGGCCCGGCGGCGGGAGTCCGTCTTGGCCAGCATCCGGGCCAGTGTCTCCAGCGGGGCGTCGAAATTGGTACCCTGGCGGTTGAGCACGTCGGGATGGAGCTGGGCCAGCAGCGACTTGATGATGTCCGCGTCCGAGGTCAGCGGGCAGACCGGGAAGGCCCCGCCGGCGAAGGCGATCAGGCCGGCCCGCGCGCCCGGCAATTCCTTCAGCAGGCTCGTGGCCAGGAATGTCGCCGCCTTTTCCCGGGATGGCGCGATGTCCCTGGCCAGCATGCTGTAGGAGCAATCCACCACGAAATAGAGGTCGAGGCCGCTGGTGTACCGGACTTCCACGTCCCGGTCCCAGCTGGGGCCGGCCAGGGCCAGGGTCAGCACGGGCAGGGCGGCCGCCAGGATCAGCGCCCGGGTGGCCGGCCGCCGGCGGACCGGCGACCCGGCCGGCAGCAACCGGCCCTCCTGCTCGCGGGTGCGGCGGGACAACCACCACACCCACAGGGCGGCGACACTCAGCGCGGCCCAGAAGCAGGGCAAGTACTGGGGGCGAAGGAAAACCATTTTGTGATCCTTCCGTAAAAAAAATAATATAGCATATCCCCGGGATCGAACCAAGGCCGGCGGGTCTCCCTTCGGTTCTGTTTCTCCCTTTCTTGTTGACAGGTTCCCATGGCTATTCTATAAATATAACAAAAGAGACAGGGTACGATGCCATTTCGGTTGCCGGAGGGTTTCCATGTTGTTCAAGAAAAGCAAGGGGCCGATCATCACGCTTGGCTTGGGCCCGCCGCCCGCCGCGGAACGCGCCCCTGACAAAGCGACCCCTCCGGCCGTCCCTCCGGAGCCTGCGGCCGTGCCGCCAAGCCCTGCGCCGGCGGCCTCGGCGCCGGCGGTCGAAGCCGGTCCGGCTCCGGAACCCTCGGCGGCGCCGTCCGCCACCGTCCCGATGAAGGCGGCAGGCCCCGCCGCGCCCCCCCCGCAACAGGAGGCCTCCCCGGGGGCCGAAGAAATCCCTCCGTCTGCCTTGCTGTACCCCCATACGCCGCCGCTCCCGCACAAACCTCCCGTCCCGCCTCCCGCCGGTTCCCGGGAAATCCCGGGGCCGCCGGCAGTCGCGGCCGGGCCCGCGCCGGCGGCCGGCGACAGGGGATTCCTGGCGCCCGAACCGGCGATGGAACACACTCAGTGCCCCTATTGCCTGGAACTGACCCCCGCGGGCAAGGACCGCTGCGATCACTGCGGCAACCGCCTGGGCGAGACGGGGGCGCTTGAACCCATTGCGGCGACAGCGCCGTCCGAAGCACCCCCCGCCGAGTCGCCTGCGGCCGCCGGGGCGCCGGCGGCGGAAGCGGACGCCCGGCCGGACTCCCTCGAGCCCGAGACCCGCAAGCTGACGACCAAGCCGACGCCGACCGTGTTGAAGGAGACGACCATCTTCACCCCGGCGCAGCTGACCCTGCTCGACGACCCCCGCAAGGACACGGGGCAGGTGTTCGCCCTGAAGATCGGGGAGACCCGCATCGGGCGGGGCCAGGACAACGACCTCCCCTTTCCGGACGAGGAATTTATCAGCCGCCATCACTGCGAGATCGGCTACCACAAGTACCAGTACGTGCTCAAGGACCTCCAGAGCGCCAACGGCTCGTACGTCAACGACGTGCGGGTCAAGGAGACGATCCTGCGCGACGGCGACACGATCCAGATCGGCTCCCTGCGGTTCCTGTTCGAGGACCCGGTGGAGAAGATGAAGAAGAAGAAGGCGGAGGCCGGCGCAGACCGGGAATAGGAAGCCCGGGGCCGCGGTCGCGCCTTACTATTTTGGTTGAAAACGGCCGGGCGGTTCATGTAATATCCCGGAGAAGCTCGGTGCCAGCAATTCCGTAGGAGCCATCGATGGGTCACTCAAACATTGTTCTGTACGAAGAGGAGTACCAGCAGATCAAGGCGATCCTCTCCCGTCTGAACCAGGAGGCGAACGCCCGCGTGGTCTTCCTGGTGGACAAAAACGGCCAGCAGATCGCCGCCTGCGGAGAGATCGAAAACCTGGACACCACCTCGCTGGCATCCCTCACCGCAGGCAACGTGGCCGCGACGGACGGTTTGGCCAAGCTGATCGGCGAAAAGGAATTCTCGATCCTGTTTCACGAGGGGGAGAGGGACAACATCCACATCTCGCTGGTGGGCAAGCGGGTGATCCTGGTGATCATCTTCGACGAGCGCTCTTCCCTCGGCCTGGTGCGGTTGCGGGTGAAGCGCGCGTCCCTCGAGTTGGAGAAGGTGTTTGACACCATCGTCAAGAAGGTCGAAGCGGAGCGGCAGGCCCAGGAGACCGGCGCCGCGTCGCCCTTCGCCGAAATCACCGACGAGGACATCGACAACCTGTTCTCCAGCTGAGCATTTCTAGCGGAAGGGCTGATGCCGTGACCTTTATCAACTACGCCTCGCGGGAAATCAACTGCAAGATCGTGTACTACGGTCCCGGTCTGGGCGGGAAGACCACCAACATCCAATATATCTACGACACCACCAACACCGATTCAAAGGGCAAGCTCATCTCCCTGGCCACCGAGACCGACCGGACCCTCTTCTTCGACTTCCTCCCGCTGGACCTGGGCACCATCCGCGGCTTCAAGACCCGGTTCCACCTCTACACCGTCCCGGGACAGGTGTTCTACGACGCTTCCCGGAAACTCATCCTGAAGGGCGTCGACGGCGTCGTCTTCGTAGCCGACTCGCAGGACGAGCGCATGGACGCCAATATCGAGAGCATCTACAACCTGAAGCTCAACCTCAAGGAAAACGGGTTCGACATCAACCAGATTCCCTACGTCCTGCAGCTCAACAAGCGGGACTTGCCCAACGTGGTGCCGGCCGACGAGATCATCAAGGAACTGAAGATCAAGGACGAGCCCATCTTCGAGGCGGTGGCCATCAAGGGGATCGGGGTCATGGAGACCCTCAAGGCGGTGGCCAAGCAGGTCATCATGGAGCTGAAAAAGGGCGGCAAGTAAACCGCCGCCGGCCGGGCGTCCCGCTCCAATCCTTCCATATCCCAATCACGGGCGAACGATTATCCAGGCGAGGGCGAGGTGCACCCCCCAAGGGAATCCTCCCCGGCTGCCCGGGGCAGCCGGGGGACAGGGGATGCAGTCCGGAGGGCGGGCTATTCCTGCTTCGGCGCCGGCGGTTCAAGCGGCGGTTCGACCGGGGCGACCGGTCCCGCGGCGGCGACCGGGGCCAGGCTGCGGGCGAACTTCTCGGGCAGCAGGAAGATCAGGATGATGATGGGGTAAAGGGCCGAGCAGCAGAACATCATGACCGGCTGGGCGTTCGCCATCATCTGGATGCCCTGCAGGACGTTCTCGTCGAGGGAACTGGCGGCGAGAAGCTCCTTGTAGGTCGGCGACACCAGCAGCATGTACAGCACCGTCGACAGGATGCCCGTGACGATGGAGGTCCAGGCGAACACCAGCGAGAGAGTGCGGCCCAGGGGTTGGCGCTTCAGCAGCTGCAGCCCCGCCACCAGCAGGACGGCGAGTATGACGAGGCTGACGCCCATCGAGATGACGTAATAGGCCTTCACGCTGGGCATGCTCATCAGCTCGTGCTGGATGTTGGTCATCTCCTGGGCGACGGGATTATCCTGGGCCGCGGTGGAGGCGAAGAACAGGCTGTATACGCCGTACAAGGACAGGAGGAAAAAGATCCCGAAGTAGACGAGGTGGATGATCCCGAAGGTTTTGGCAACGGCCGGGGACGATGTTTCCTGAGACATAACGACTCCCTTGAAAAAATGATCGGAAAAAAAGCAACGGATCCTGCATTTCGTCAGTTTTTCAATGGACCGGATTATATCACATCTCTCCGGCAGAAAAGAAAACGCCCCCGGATCGGGGGCGTGGATGGAGCTGTACGCGGAGGATTCCGTCAATTCGTGGCGTAGGAGAAATCCTGGATTCTCTCCCGCAGGAAGAGGCGGGCGCGGTGGATCCGGGACTTGACCGCCGCCACGCTGAGGTTGAGCATCTGGCTGACTTCCTCGTTGGAGAACTGCTTCAGGTCGCGCAGTTGGAAGACCACGCGGTACTTGTCCGGGAGCTGGTCCATGGAAAGGAGCACCTTCTCCATGATCTCCCGCTCGATCACGACCTCATCGGCGAACTTGCGCTTGTCGGGGATGATGGTGGTCAGCAGGGCCTCGTCGGTCTCGGGCTTGGCGATCTCGTCGATGGGAATGTGCTTTTCCTTGCGCCGGCCGCGGAGCTTCATGAAGGAGTAGTTGACCGTGATGCGGTAGATCCAGGTGTAGAACGATGAGTTGCCCTTGAAGGTGTGGATCTTGCGGAAGATCGTGAAAAAAACGTCCTGCGTGATTTCCTGGGCGTCGTTGTGGTTCTTGACGATGTTATAGGCGGTGTTGAAGACCTTGGTTTCGTACTTTTGCATCACGGTTTCCAGGGCGGCCGCGTCCCCGTTCTGCAATCTTTCAATCAGGTCCAGTTCCTTGACGGCTCTTTTCATGTGACTTCCCCTTTCATACACTCGAAATCTTCGGTTGGTTGAAGGGTGAATAAATCAAATACAGGAGCACTATACTCCACTATTTTTGAGTATGTCAAGACTTTTTCTGTCTGGGTGCCATGTTTTTTTCTCCGGACGTCATCCCGAAAGATGTAGGAATATACGCTGGAGACGAGAATCGGTTTCCCGCCTCCGGCCGCCTGCCGGCGCAAACGGAATTTCGCTTGACACTGCCGCGGAAAGCGATTACACTGCCACCGAAATTTTGCGAGGAGGTTGTCATGGCCTACGTGATTGGAGAAGATTGCACCGCCTGCGGGACCTGCCAGCCGGAATGCCCGGTGAGCGCGATCAGCGAGGGCGATATCTACAAGATCGATCCCGAGCTCTGCACTGACTGCGGCGCCTGCGCCGAGGTTTGCCCCGTGGAGTGCATCTCCCCCGGGGAATAATTCCCTGCCGGTCGCATTGAATCGAATGCAAGTCAAGGAAGCCTTCGGGCTTCCTTTTTTATTGGGCCGAGACGCCCGCCCCTCCAGAATGCCGGTCCGGCGGGCGGGGGACGGGCGGATGGTTCGAACTCGCTGCGTAAGGTCCATGGTGCGCCCCCCTGCGATCCATTCGTGGAGCCTGTCGCACAACTTGTGCCAATTTCCGGACGAATCCAGTCTTCCCTAATTCATGTTCCCATAAGGTCTTCGGCGGGGGAATTCGGGTGCGCGAGGCAGAACGGACACGGGGCGGATTTGCGGAAGTGCCAATCCGCCCCGGTGGGCGGGCCGCAATTCAGCGGATGCCGAGGAACGCGCGGCGGTTCTCTTCGAAGAAACGGGGTTTGACGATCTGCTTCAGGGCCTCCAGGACGGCGTCGGCGTCCAGCAGAAAGCCGCGCTGCCGGATGAACTGCCCCAGCAGGACCAGGTTGGCCACCCGGGGCTGCCCCATCTTCAGGGCGTCGGAGTCGGCGTCGTACGAGAACACGTCAAGCCCGCTGGCGCCCAGCCACTCGAGGTCGGCTGCGTTCAACCGGGACGGGTTCAGCACGATCCGGCCGCCTGGCTTGAGGAAGCCCAGGTAGGGAAACAGCTCGGGCCCTTCCAGGGCGAAGAGGGTGTCGACGTCGCCGGGGAAGAGCTGCGACGAGCGGAAAGGGCCGATCTTCAGGGCGCTGAATACCGAGCCACCCCGCTGGCTCATGCCGTGGACCTCGTAGGCGAAGACCTCCTCCCCCTTGACCAGGGCCGACGTGGCCAGCAGTTTGGTCAGGAAGAGCACGCCCTGTCCGCCGATTCCGGTGATGAGGATCTGGTGCCGCATGGGGCCTCCTATCTCGCCGCCGGCTTCAACGCGCCGGCCGGGCAGACGGCCACGCAGCGGCCGCAGTCGTTGCAGATCCGGCGGTCGATGGCCACCGCGTCGCCATCCTCGAGCAGGGCGGGGCAGGCGAAAGCCCGGCTGCAGATCCGGCAGCCGGTGCACAGGTCCCGGTCGACTTCCACCGGGAGCTTCTCGGGGAAAGCGCCGGCGGGATCGTTGAGCACACAGGGGTGCTGGAAGATGAGCACCGCGACGCCGCCATCCGGCGCCCGGGTGTGGGCGTGGGCTTCCTTGAGGGCCCCGATGGCCGCCTCCAGGTCGTAGGGATCGACCGTCCGGCTGAACCGCACCCCGCAGCCGGCCACCGCCTCGGCGATGGACACGGGCCGGCCGGGACTGCCGTCCGCCTTCACTCCCAGCGAGACCGCCGGCTGCATGCCGGTCATGGCGGTGACGAAATTATCCAGGATCACCACGATGATCCGGCGGTCATTGTAGACGGCGTTGGCCAGCTGCGGCAGGCCGGAGTGGAAGAAGGTGGAATCACCGATGGTGGCCACGATGGCAGGGTGCTCGCCGTCCTTGGCGTAGGCTTGCTCCAGCCCCATGGCGATGCCGATGCTGGCGCCCATCACCAGGACGGTGTCCACCGCCTTCATGTCGATGCCGAGCGTGTAGCACCCGATGTCGCCGGTGAAAATGCCCTTCGGAAAGGCCTTCTTGATGGCGTAGAACGAGTTCCGGTGGGGGCAGCCGGGGCACAGGGCCGGCCGCTTCGCCGCCGGCTCCCGGGGCGGGGTGAGGACGGGGCGCTCCGGCTTGGGCAGACCCAGAAAGGCGCCCACGATTTCCTCGATCTTCTGGCCGGACAGCTCGCCCTCCGCGGGGATGTCGCCGGTCAGCCGGCCTCGGACGGCGCGCCGGTCGCGGATCTGCTGCTCGATCACCGGGGCCGTCTCCTCCAGCACCAGCACCTCGTCCAGGCCGGCGACGAAGCGCTCCACCGCCGGGAGAGGGAGCGGGTAGGGAACCCCCAGGTGGAGCATGGGGATATCGATCCCGCGGCTGGCGGCGAAATCGGCCACGATACCCCGCAGGACGCCGCCGGCGATGATGCCTCGGCGGCCCGCACCAGGCGTGGCGAAGGTCAGCTCGGGATCGGCCTCCACCGCCGCGGCGATGTCGATCAGTTTGCGGTTCAGGATCTTGTGCAGCTCGAAGCGGTCGCGGGGCGTGGCCGCCCATCGCCGGGGATTCTTCTTGAACGCGGCAGGGCGGGTGGCCGGCCGGACGCTCTCCACGGCCATGCCCTGGCGGGAATGGCACACGCGCAGGGAGGGACGCAGGATCACGGGGATCTCGAACTTCTCCGACAGCTCCAGCGCCAGCCGGGCGTAGCGGCGGGCCTCCTCCGGCGACGAGGGGTCCAGCACGGGCACCTTGGCGAACTGGGCGAAGAATCGGCTGTCCTGCTCGGTCTGGGACGAGTAGGGGCCGGGATCGTCGGCGCTGACGATCACGAAGCCGCCGGGGCAGCCGGTGTAGGCCGCGCTCATCAGGGCGTCGGCGGCCACGTTGAGCCCCACCTGCTTCATGACGGTGGCAGCGCGCTTGCCGGCCCAGGCAGCCCCCAGGGCGACCTGGAAGGCCACCATCTCGTTGAGGGACCACTCCACCGCCACGAGCGCCTCCAGTTCGCCCCGGCAGGCCAGCACGGCCGGCAGGATCTCCGAGCTGGGGGTGCCGGGGTAGGAGGTGACGACTTCGCAGCCGGCCTCCACCAGCCCCCGCGCGATGGCCTCGTTGCCCATCAGGATCCGCCGTTCGCCCATTCCGCCTCCCTTTCAGCACAAATACTGAAAATCTATAAATTTATTAAATCATGAATTTACCCAATTTCGCGTTGAAATTCAAAGAAAATTGTTGAGACGGCCGGGGCGTCTGGCTAAGATAGGGCGTCTGGTTCGCCGGCAGAGGGCCGTCCATGGAAGGATTCCGCGAGATTCACCCGGGCGTTCAGGCCCGGCTCTCCCCCGGGGAGATCCACGCCCGCCTCCGCGGCGTCGACGGAGTGATCCTGGACGTCGACGAGTGCCTCCTGCCCGGCTTCTCCCAGATCGTCCTCGGCCACCAACTCTTCCGCCACCTGCTGAGGGACGTCCGGCGCCGCCCCGCGCGGGTGTTCATGCTGCTGCGCATGGCCGCCCTGGGAGTCCTTCTCTATCTCATCAAAGCGCTTCCCCTGGCGCCCGAGCGACGGAACCGCTGGCTGCACCTGAACTTCAACCGGGCCCTGCGCGGCGTCGAGGAGGCCGACCTGGCGGCGGTCATGCCCCGGATCTGGGCCCGCCTCTACCCGCGGGTGCCCGATTGCCTGACCTTCCTGGCCGGCCGCAGCCGGGTGGCCATCGTCAGCCTCGGTCTGGACGCCCTGCTGCGCTACCTGCCGTCGGCCGTGCCGCTGGACGGCGGGCCGTTCCCCTTCCTGTTCGTCGAGTCCAACGTCACGGTCTGGCGGGATGGCCGGCTGGCCGGGCTGCGGGAGCCCATCCACACCGGCCCGGCGGACAAGGCGGTCCTGTACCGGAAGGCTGCCGCCCGCCACGCCCTGGCCACCCCGCTGGTCATCGGCCACAACCGCGACGAGACGGAGCTGTGCCGCCTGGCCGAGGCGCAGGGTGGGCTGGCGGTGGGCATCGGCCCGTCCGAGCATACCCGGGACCATTTCCACGTTGTCCTGGCCGAGGGCGACTGGCCTGCCCTCACCGGCTTCCTGCAATCCGTCTGGCCCGATGGTCCGCGAATCTAACCGCCAAGGCGCGAAGAACGCGAAGCCGATCTGCCGGAGCGCGGACGTCCCCGTCCGCATGATCTCGCTTAGGAGTGGAATCATCCGCCTAGTAATCGGGATCAGCATCGCAGTAGGTTTCGGAGATCGATGCACGAATTCTCCGCGAGAACCAATCGGTTCTCAATTATCGGGAGCAGTACCTTGCAAATGAAAAAGGGCGGTTTATCACCGCCCTATGTGGTTTCCCTTCCCCGAGGAAACAGGGAGTTGAACATGCATTTAGGACTTACACTCGCGCGGCCTTCTCGCACACGGCGATGACCTCGGGCAGGTCCATGCCGATCTGGCGCAGGTGCTCGGGGGTCGGGATCCCCTCCGGGGTCCAGCCCTTGCGCCGGTAGACGTTGTCCATGAGCGTCTCATACCGCTGCTCGCGGTACTGCCGCAGCGCCGCCATCTTCTCGGCGGTGGACTTGCCGGCCGGGTCGAAGCCCACGATCTCCTTGAGCTGCTTGTCATACCGCTCGGCGCGGGACTCGTACTCCTCGGCGGTGACCGGCCCCACGGCGCGGTAGGGCGGCCGGTCGTCGGCGCGGCGCCCCTTGCCCAGGCGGATGCAGAAGGCGCGCTGGAAGTTGTAGACCCGCTCCGACTGCAGGATCAGCTCGTGCTTGTCGAAGGGCTCTCCGGTGACGGCCTTGTAGATGTCCACGTAGTTCTGGACGTGCTCCGGCACCTTGGCCGGCTCGGACGTCTCGGCGTTGTCGGGCGGCTCGATGTCGTTCCAGGGCAGCTTGCACAGGCCCTGCAGGCCGAACCAGGTCCGGAACATGGGGAAGTAATGCAGCGCCTCGGCCTTGTCCTCGAAGGTGGGGATGTGGTTGTTGACCATGTCCATGAAGATCAGCCAGGCCTCGTCGTGCTGGGGCCCCTTGAGGGCGAAGGCGTAGCCGCCCTGCTGGGCCAGCGACTCCTTGGACACGTACTGGGAGACTTCCAGGCCCTTGATCTCCATGCCGATGTCGTTCATGAACTGGAGGTCGGCTCCGTAGTGCTCGGCGAAGTAGGCCTTCATCTTGCGGGTGCCGAGGCCGGCGACGAGGCCGAAGCCCTCGCCCCGCGCCATCTGGTGCAGCAGCTCGAGCGCCACTTCCCAGTTGCCCCAGGTGAAGTCGAGGCCGCCGGTCCGCTCCTTGTTCAGGATGCCGTTCTCCCAGCACTCCATGATGAAGGCCGTCAGGGTGCCGAAGGAGATGGTGTCGACGCCGTAGGTGTCGCAGTAGAAATTGATCTCGAGGATGGCCTCGCAGTCGAAGATGCCGCAGTTGGAGCCGACGCCGGCCACGGTCTCGTACTCCGGGCCGTCCACGCAGACCTTGTGGCCCTTGTAGGGGCCGGTCTTGAGCTCGAAGTTGTCCGCGGCCTTGGAGCAGGCCATGGTGCAGCCGAACCAGCAGCCGTCGGGCAGGCCCTGGGTGATGTACTTGACCATCACCGGGGAGTAGATCTTCTTGGCGTCGGGATGATTGCCGTACTTGAAGTTCTTGGTAGGCAGCAGGTCGTACTCGTCCATGACCTCCACCAGGTGGGCGGTGCCGATCTCGCGCATGCGGCACTGCTGGTGGTCGTAGGTCAGGATCTCCTTGTGCAGCTTCAGGCCGGTCTTCTGGATGGTGGGCAGGTCCACCGGGTTGTTGGACGAGCCGGTCAGGCCGGAGTACTTGACCACCAGGGCCTTGATCTTCTTGTCGCGGAACACGGTGCCGATGCCGCCGCGGCCGGCCTGCTTGAGGCGGGCCACCTGGCGGCGCTTGTCGAAGAAGGAAAAGTTCAGGCAGCCGATCAGGGTGTGCTCCGAGCCCCGCCCGGCCGACACGGAGGAAATGTGCTGCTTCTCCTTCTCGTTCCCGGCGAACATCTCCACCATCTGCTCGGCCAGAATGTGGCTGTCCACGGCCTCGCCCGGGGCGGCAAAGATCTGCACGACGCCCTGGTTGCCGTCGATGTAGACGATGACGTCCTCGGCCGCCTTGCCCTGGATCTCCAGCGCGTCGAAGCCGGAGAACTTGAAGTAGGGGCCGAAGTAGCCGCCGACATTGGAGTCGATCGGAATGTCGGTCAGCGGGGAAATCGAGGTCACCAGGCTCTTGCCGGAGCCGGGGTAGTTGGTGTTGCCGCCGATGGGGCCGACGGCGATGTTGATCTCGTTCTCGGGGTCGTTCCAGCGGGTGGTGTCCTTCACGGCGTCCCACAGGAGCTTCAGGCCGAAGCCCTTGCCGCCGACGAACTTTTTCTTCATCTCTTCGGAGACGGGTTTCTCCCGAATTTCGCCGGTGCCGACGTTGACGTAGAGGGTGCGGTAGTTGTAGCCCCGGACCACGGGCCGCAGTTCGTACTTGTACTCGGCCAGCAGGCGGTGCCGGGCCTTGAGTTCTTCGACGTGGGTGCTCATGAGCGGGCCTCCTCGGTGACGATTTCCAGGGCGTGGGTCGGACACTCCTTGGCGCAGGCGCCGCAGGCCACGCACTTGAAGGGGTTCACGCCGCCCTCCCAGCGCATCATGGCGTCGATGGGGCAGGCGGCGACGCAAGCCATGCAGCCGATGCACAGGCCCTTGTTGATCAATACGATGCCCAGCTTGTTGATGGAGATGGCCTTGGTCGGACATTCGGCGACGCATTTCCGGTACTGCTGGTCGCAAACCACCAGGGCGAACTGCTCGCCACCCTTGGGGACAACCTGGATGGCGGATTTGGCCGGATTGTCCTCTTTGAAGAACGTCTCGGAGCACACCGTCATGCACCGGCCGCAGCCGTTGCACTTCTCCTCGTACGTCTTGAGGTATTTTACGGTCGGCATGAAAACCTCCTGTTTTAGTAACCCGCGATTTTAACGTTGTGGATGGAATTAGTCAACTGCGGAATGCGGAGCGCGGATGACAGATTGCCTCCATTCGTGCTCGTGCCCGTAATCGACGGATGACCGGTGACGGATGACCGGTGACTGAAGACCGATCGTACTCGTCGATCGTAATCGTGCTCGTAATCGTAATCGGATCAGGAAGTTCGCGCAGAGACGCAGAGTTCGCTGAGAAACCCTGTCCGATGCGGCAATCCCGGATTATCGGCCGGCAATCCGCCCGGTAGCCGGCCCCGGCTTGCAACCCGCCGGCCCGGACGCTATAATCCACTCAGCCCCGGGCGGAAGACGGCCGGGCAGGATCGCTGGAGGGGCGAAGTCCCATGAAGATCACCGTGAACAAGCGGGACACGGTCCTGGAGGCGCCGGAGCTGACGGTTCGCCAATTGCTCAAGGAGCTGCGCTTCAACTTCCCCATGATCTACGTCCGGGTCAACGGGCAGGTGGTGAAGAAGGACCAGTGGGACAGCCGGGTCGTCCGGGAGGGGGACGCGGTGGACGCGATCCACCTGATGGGGGGCGGCTAGATCCTTTCAACCCGCAATCTGAACATCGAACACTGAACATCGAACATCGAAGTCAAACCGCAATCTGCAAGCTGAACCACGAACCACTCGAACCACACGAAAAGGGTTCAATCCGCAATCTGAATTTGGAACTCAGGAAATCAGGAAAGGGATTCAATCTTCAATCTTTAATCTTCAATCTTTAATCTTCAATCACAGCGGACTAACTCAGCTTCTCCGCACATTCCCGCAGGAGTTCCCACGCCAGAACGACATCGTCCCGCCGGGTCTGGGTCTGGCCGACGCACAACCGCAGGCAATACCGGCCGCCCAGGCGGGTGTGGGACAGGTAGATCCGCCCGGTGGCGTTGACGGCGTTCATCAGCGCCTTGTTGCGCCGGTCCAGTTCCTCTTCCGGGATGGGATTTGCCCGGCCCCGGCCGGGGTTGAAACGGAAGCACACGGTGTTCACCGGTACCGGGGCGAGGCGCTCGAAGACAGGGCTGTCATCCACCCAGCCGGCGAAATCGGCCGCCCAGGCGATGTGGTTTCGCAGCCGCTCCCGCAGCCCCTCAACCCCGAAGTTCCGGATCACGAACCAGAGTTTGAGCGCCCGGAAGCGCCGGCCGAGCTGGATGCCCCAGTCGCGGTAGTTTGTCACCCGGCGGTCCTGGTCGGTCCGGAGGTACTCCGGCAGGATGGACATGGCCGCCGTCAGCACATCCGGTTGTCTCACGAAGAAGGCTGAGCAGTCGAAGTTGGTGAAGAGCCATTTGTGAGGATTGAAGACCAGCGAATCCACTCCGTCGCAGCCGTCCAGCAGCCAGCGTTTCTCCGGCAGGATGGCGGCGCTGCCGGCCAGGGCGGCGTCGACGTGGAGCCACAATTCCTCCCGGCGGGCGATCCGGACCAGCTCGGGCACGGGATCGACGGCCGTGGAGGAGGTCGTTCCGACCGTCGCCACCACCGCACAGGGGATGAAGCCGGAGGCGCGGTCAGAGGCGATCCACGCCGCAAGCTGTGCCGGGTCCATGGCGTAACGTTCGTCCACCGGGATTTTCACCAGGTTTTCCGAGCCGAAGCCCGCGAGGCGTACGCCCTTTTCCACCGAGGAGTGGGCTTCCTGGGAGGCATAGATCCGGAGAGGTTGGTGGGCCGGCCACGCCGTCAATCCCCGCTGGTTCACGGTGAATTCGGTCGTCCGCTCCCGGGCGCAGATCAGGGCGCAGAGGGTGGCGGTGGAGGCGGTGTCCTGGATGACGCCGTGGAAATCCTCCGGCAGCCCGATCATCCGGCGGAGCCAGTCCATCACCCGCTCCTCCAGCTCGGTGGCGGAAGGCGAGGTCTGCCAATTCATGGCGTTGACGCCGAGGCCGGCCGCGATCAATTCCGCCAGGATGGACGGGCCGGAGTTGTTGGCCGGGAAGTAGGCGAACCAGCGCGGGTGGTTCCAGTGGGTGATGCCCGGCAGGATGAGGCGCTCGAAGTCGGCCAGGATGGCGTCCATGGGCTCCCCCCCGTCGGGTGGTTCGGCGGGCAATTGGGAACGGAGTTCTCCCGGCGCCACCATCGGCAGCACCGGGTAGTCGCCCACATTCTTCATGTAGTCGGCCACCCAGTCCACGACCTCATGACCATAGCGCCGGAAGGTTTCGGAATCCATTAATCACCTCAAAATGCAATCGATTGTGGATAGGAGTTGAGAGAGGAGACGATCGAACATCGAACATTCAACATCGAACTCAAGCCGCATTCTGAAAGCTAGACCCCAAAATACACGAAATACACGAAAAGGTCTTCAGTCCGCAATCCGGGATCGAACCACGAACCACACGGATCACACGAAGATTTCAATCCCGACCTGCGATCCGAGGTCCGATATCCGATGTCCGAAGTCCGCAATCCGCAATTCACAATCCGCAATCCGCAATCCGCAATCCCACCGCCCTCACTTGGGCCCCGTCAGGAAAACCGCCCGGGGCTTACACTTGTCGCCGTACACGGTGTTTTCATTGTCGACGTGCGGCTTGGTGAAGGACCGCAGGCGGAAGTAGTAATAGCGCCCGGCGGTCAGGCCGGACACCCGGAGCGACTCGTCCGTCTTGTATTTCGTCTGGCCCGCGGCCTGTTCCGGGCCGGTCGGCGAAAGGCTCCAGGTGATCTGGTAGCCGCCACCGCCGTCCAGATAGCGGATCGCATCCCAAAAAAGATCCACCTCGCCGGCGCCGACGACAACCGCCGCCAAGCCCGTCGGGACGGCCGTTTGGGTGGCTTCAAAGTCTCTGCCGTACTGCTTCCGGTTCAGGAAAAGCCGCAGCTTCGGATCGCTTGTGCCCAGCGCGTTCCAGCGCAGGTCCAGGCCGCAGCTTCAGGTGGAGCCGCCGCCGTCCCGCAGCCGCGTGAGGTTGCCGAAGGTGGACGGAACCGCCCCTTGCAGGCAGTTGCCCCGCAGGGAGAGCTGCTCCAGCCGGACCAGGTTGCCGAGGCTGGCGGGCAGCGTTCCCCCGAACCGGTTCCCGCCCAGCATCAGGGTGCGCAGGAATTTCAGCCGGCCGATCGTGGCCGGGAGGGTTCCTTCGATCTCGTTGTCGTTCAGGTTCAGGGCCTGCAGTTCCGTCAGGCGGTCCAGGCTGGCCGGCAGTGTGCCGGTGAGGCGGTTGCCGGCGAGCTCCAGCCGGATGACGTGGGTGCCGGCCAGGTTGCAGGTTACGCCCAGCCAGTCGCCCTCAGTCCCGGGAGGGTCGAGCCAATTGGTGTTGAAGACCCAGCCGTCCCCATGGGTGGACGAGTAGAAATCCAGCAACGCCTGCCTCTCCGAAGCGGGGATGGCGGCCCAGGCGACGGCCGCCAGGACGATCAACCAGGAGCCAAGAATGATCCGCCTCCGCACCTCGACCTCCCGTCGGCCTGGAATTGAAAGCAGTGTAGCACAGCCGCCGGCGGTCAGGAAAAGAAGAAAAACCCGCCGCCCTGTCGTCGAACGGCCCGCAACCGCGAGAGGCGGGGAATCATCCAATGCCCTTGACTTGGCGCCGGAGGATACGATGGACGGACAACGCCTGCAGATCGCTGCCTGGTTCCTTTGGCTCAGCCTGGCCGGAGCGGTTCAGGCATTGCCGGGGGAGCCGGCCAGCCCGGGACCCGTGGCGGCGCAGCTTGTGGCGGACACCGGATCGGTTCGGCCCGGGCAGGCATTCACCCTGGGCGTCCGCTTGCGCCTCGCGGACGGGTGGCATGTGTATTGGAAAAATCCGGGCTCCTCCGGCCTGCCTCCCGAGATCCGCTTCCGGCTGCCGGACGGGTTCACGGCGGGTCCGCTGCAGTGGCCGCTGCCGGTCCGGTTCCGGCAGCCGGACGGGGAGGAGTCCGTCGGGTACGAACGGGAGGTCCTGCTGGCGGCACGGATCCTGGTGCCTCAGGACCTCGGCGGGCGAAGCACGGTGGAATTCGGAGCGGACTGCCGCTGGATGGCCTGCCGGGACCTCTGCCGCTTGGGGCGGGCGGACCTGCGGCTGGTGCTGCCCCTCTCGACGGGGATCACCGATGGCGAAGGGGGCTTTGCGCCCTGGCGGGACACCCTGCCGGCGGATGCCGGCGAGGCCGGCTGCTGGGTGGTCGTCCGGATGGAAGGCAGCATGGGCGATGCGGGAGACCACGGCGAATTCCGGATCGGCCTGAACTGGGTACAGCCCCCCCAGTCGGTGGATTGGTATCCCGTTCCGGCCGATGCCCTGGAAGTTTCCGATGTCCGCCTGGCAGGGGAGGGGACCCGCTGGGTGCTTCAGTTCGCCGTCCGGACGCTGGCGGGCCAGCGTTGGGAGGGAGACATCCTGGACAGCCTGTTGGTGTTTGTCGACGCCGCGGGCCGCAGGCGGGGCATCGATTGGCCCCTGCGCCTGCGGGGGAAGTCCCCGGGAGGTCAGCCGTCCCGCTGAAGGCGAATCCATGCGCTCATTGAAAAAGCAGAAGGAGGAATTCAGGAAATGAAGATTGTCAAAACAGGGATCAGGGCCGTCGGGCTGTTGCTGATGCTGGCCTTGCCGGCCGGCATGGATCTCCGGGCGGCGGAGGCCGCACTGGGCGCCGCGGCGCCCGACTTCACGCTGCCCGATACCGGCGGGCTGCCGGTGCGGCTGGGCGGTTTCTCCGGGAAGATCGTCGTCCTGGAATGGATCAATCCCGACTGCCCGTTCGTCCAGCGCGTGTACCAATCCGGAATCACGAAAAACCTGGCGACCGAGTACGGCCGCAACGGCGTGGTCTGGCTGGCGGTCAACTCCACCCATTACATGGACGCTGCGGCCAACCGACAGTGGAGGGACAAGTACGCCCTGCCGTATCCGATCCTGGACGACCACGCCGGCACGGTCGGGCACCTGTACGGAGCGCGCACCACGCCCCACATCTTCATAATCGACAAGGCGGGGAAACTGGCGTATGTCGGGGGCCTGGACGACGATCCCCGGGGCGAGAAGGGCACGCCGGGGAATTACGTCCGTCAGGCCCTGGACGCTCTCCTGGCCGGGAAGGCGGTGGCGGTGGCGGAAACCAAACCCTACGGCTGCTCGGTGAAGTACGCGGCGAAATGAGGGCGGCCGGAATCAGCGCGGCGGGAACTGGAGTTGGGAGATCTTCCCGGCCAGGTCGTGGCGCTCGCTGAAGACCAGCTCGGCCGTGGCGACGTGGCTGACCCGCAGCCGCATCCGGGCGGCCGAGCCCAGGGGGACGCCGTCGGCGAAAGCGGCCAGCGGGCGCTTGGCCGGCTGCAGGGCCCGGAATTCCACCTCGGATTCCAGGCCGAGCATGACCGCCTTCCAGTTGGGCGGCTCCAGGACGTTGGAGCCCACCAGCACCAGCACGGGCGTGTCGAAGAGCACCGGCGTGGCCCCCATGGCGCGGGCGTAGGCGGTGGACCCGGCCGCCGTGGCGAGGAGAACACCGTCCGCGATCAGGTGGGGGATGCGCGGCTCGCCGTTGACCCGGACTTCGATCCAGGCCGCCTGGCTGCTCTGGCGCTCCACCCAGGCGTCGTTGAAGGCAAACACGCGCCGGGGCGCGCTTCCGTCGGCGGGATCGACCTCCACGTGGAGGAGCGGGGCCTGGCGCACGAGGAACGGCCCCGCCGGCCAGCCCTCGGCGAAGGACTCGGCGCCGTTCAGCAGGAAGCCGCGGTGCCCCGCGTTGATCCCCAGAAAGGGCAGCCGACGGCGCCAGTGCTGGCGGATGGCGTGGAGCATCGCGCCGTCTCCCCCGACCACCGCGATGCAGTTGGGCGGCCCGGCGGCGGAGCGGCCGGTCAGGGAGGCGGCGATGGCAGCGGCCGCCGGGTTCTGCTCGTCCACCAGCCACTTCGGGCGCGGGGGATCGAGGCGGATCGGCGCCACGCGCACCGGCGGCCGGCCGCGGTACAGGCCGTAACGCTCGATGTACCCGCTGACCTCCGGCTCGACCAGGCCGGACATGTCCTCGTGCTGGAAAATCCGCTCCCGGATTGCCCGGCTGGAACCGGCGGCCGGCACGGCGATGACGCGCGAGCGGGGCGGCAGATCCTCCGGCGCGGGCGACTCGCCCGGCCGCGCCAGCACGACGAAGCGCAGCTCCCGCCAAAGCTCCGGGCCGCCTTCCCAGCGCAGATGGATCCGGGAGCGGCCGTTGCCGCCATCCCGGATCTGCGCCGCCGTCACCGCGTGCCAGGTCTCGCCCTCGGCGGAGAATCGGGCATGCAGTTCGCGGGCCCGGGTGGGTCGGGCTTCCTCGATGTCGGCCAGGTCGACACGGACGTCCGGGAGGTCGTGGAAAGCGATGTCGGACAGGGCGGCCCGGTGGATGGGGGCGACATCCTCCGCGGCGGGGTCGTCTGGCCGCGGGCCCTCCGGCGCGACGACCACCTGATCGAACTCGGGGCGGAGGGCTTCCACGACGGCCCGATGGTGTCGCCCGGGCGGATTGAAACTCGCCACGTAGATTGCCAACCGCTTGCTCATGGGTTCACCTCGGGCTATTTAACCACGAATGCCTGAGGAAATCACCGGTGAATCGGTGAATCGGTGAAGAGGTGAATCGGTCGAACCGACCGGTGACCGATGACCGATGACCGGTGACCGGTAGTCGGTAATCCAGCATAACCGCCGATCATAATCGTCATCGTCATCGTATTCGCTTTCGAATTAATGAACTCCACTCGGTGTCGCAATGCCCGTGCGCCTCTCAGCGTCCACCAAGTCCACCAAGTCCACTCAGCCCCCACAAACCCCGGTCTTCACCACCACACTGCACACCTGCTGCCATCGTCCGCGACATTGCCGCCCCATAGAGCCCCGATTGGAGGACCAACTCGAGGATGTCGGGCGCGACCAGGGTCCGCAGCTCCTGCAGCCGGACGGCGGCCAGGCGGGGATCCCCTCGCAGCGCGGCCACCGCCGCCCGCACGCGGGTGGAGGAGATTTCCCGCAGGTCTTCCGGCACCGTCAGCCGCCCAGGACCGTCCTGGCGGCGTCCGAACACCAGGGCGCGCCGTTGCAAGCCGGCCAGGAGTTCGGCGTCATCCTCGGTCCAGGCCAGGCCCGCCCGCTCGAAGTATTCGGGCGAACGGAGCAGCCGCGCGTACGTGTCGTCGCCCATCCCGAAGGTGATCTCCGCCCTCGGGAACAGCGCCGCCGCCCGCGCCGCCAGCCGAACGAACAGCACCTCGCCGGCGACGCCTCCCAGGACGGGGCCCCCGGCGCGGCGGGCGAATCGCTCGATCATGGCCAGCCGCTGGGCCAGGGAGGCGTTCTCGCCGGGGCGGATGGCCTTGTCGAAGTGGCGCCCGGGCACCACCAGCAGCACCCGCCCGCAACGCTCCAGGAGGCGGCCGGCGGCCCACTCGTGGCCGAGGTGGAGTGGGTCGAAGGAGCCCAGGTACAAACCCAGCTTCGTCCAGGTGGCCACGTCGGCGGGCAGGTTCGAGACGAAGAGTGCGTCCATGTTCACCTCGCCAATTCGTATGCGTCCGTGACGGACCCGTCGGAAAACAGGTTCAGGCAGCGGAGGGCGGACCGGCCGAAGTCCCACACCGTGACCTCCAGGCCGTTCAGCGCGTAGACCGGATTGCCGCCGAAGGTCCGCACTGGATTCAAATCCGGGAAGAAATTCTCCGGCGACGAGTCGCCGTAGAGCTTTCGCAGGACGAGCCGGCGCACGCCCAGCTCCCCGCAGCGCCGGAGGATCTCGGGGACCTCGGCGCGGTTGTCGGAGGTGACCAGCGTGGACACCTTGATCGGGATTTCCGACCGCCGCAGGATCTCCGTCAGGTCCGGCACCCGGGGCGAGCCCGTCATCCGGCGGCAGGTCGCGGGGCGGAACGACGGGATCGAGACGGTGGCCCGGTCGAAGCGGTTGAACACCCGGATGCGGCGCAGGGCCAGTGCCCCGTTGGTGTGCAGGGAGAGGCGGATGCCCGGCAATTCCTCCCGCAGGCGGTCGATCAGGCGGCCCAGGTGGCGGTAGAGCAGGGGATCGGTGTTGGTGCCGGTCAGGGAGACCTCGCGGATGCCGTGGCGGCGCAGCGCTTCCAGGAACTCCGCCAGCCCCGGCAGCGGGAAGAGCCCGAGGCTGTCCGGCAGGGACCGGCCGGCCAGGGCGTGCCCGATGCAATGGGGGCAGCGGCGGTTGCAGCGGCCGGTCAGCAGGATGTTGGCGAAGTCGTACATGGCGTTCTCCTTACAGGCTGAGGAGATGGGCCTTCACGCGCGGCGAATAGAACTGGGCGATGGCGCCGGAGAAGGCGGCGACGCCGGCGGGAGTCAGCCGCAGGATCTGGCCGTCGTTGATCATCAGCCCGCGCTTTTCCAGGAAGGCGATCTCCACGGGGAAGCACTCATCCAGCTCCCGCCCGAATTTCTCCCGGAACGAGCCGCGGTGGATCATGCCGAAGTAGAAGGAGACGGCGAGCATCTTGCCCATCCCCTCGCTCGGCGGGAGGTGGTACAGGTCCTGGATGGGCAGCTCGCCGGCGGCCACGGCGGCGAGGTAGTGGTCCAGCGTCTTGGTGGCGGCGCCGTGGTTGTAGGCCAGCAGGTTGTTGGTGAAGGTCTGGGCGCCGAGGCCCAGCCCGAGGTAGGGCGTGCTGCGGACCACCCGCTCGGTGAGGTAAGCGCTGGTGCCGGGGTCGCCCTGCACCCGGCTGAAGGCGTTCTTGCCGGGGTTGGCGTCGTAGCCGGCGGCCAGCAGGACTTTGCGGGCCCGCTCGTGCATGGCGTTGACCCGTTCCAGCTCCACCTGCGCCGCCTCCCCGGCGACCCGGGTACCCTTGTAGCGCATCCGGTAGAGGGTGATGTACTCCGGCCCCAGCTCCACGGCGGCCCGAACGGCGGCGTCGATGTCCGCCACGGTCTGCTGGGCCAGGCCGTACATCAGGTCGACGTTGAGCCGGCGGAAGCCGGCCCGGCGGATGTTTTCCACCGCGGGCCGGTTGTCGCCGACGGAGTTGATGTCCCGCCCGTAGGCCGCCAGGAGACGGGCGCTGGCGGTCTGCAGGCCCATGCTGATCCGCTCGATGCCCAGGGCCCGCACGGCGGCGAGCCGTCCGGGGTGCCGGGCGGCCAGGCGGGGGGTGGTTTCGATGCTCATGCCGAAGCCGGCGGCCGGGCGGAGGCGGCGGAGGATCCGGTCCAGCACGGCGCCGAGGCGCTCCGGCGCGGCCAGGAGGGGCGTGCCGCCGCCTACGTCCAGTCCGGCCAGCTCGCCGGCGTCGGACCCCAGCAGGTCCAGGCACAGCCCCGCCTCGCGCTCCAGCGCGGCGAAGTAGGCCGCCTCGACCGCCTCGTCGTGCCGCTCCAGGACACAGTACTCGCAGAAGGCGCAGCGGCGCTCGCAGAAGGGGACGTGGAGGTAGAGGCAGAAGCGCCGGCCGGCCAGGGCGGCGCGGATCAGCCCGGCGTGGCGGGAGGCGTCCCGGCGGAACTCCCAGATGGTCTTCCGGTGGGCGATGGGGTAGGCGGTGTTGGCCAGGTGGTGGTGGCGCAGGCCGGCGGTGAACACCTCCGCGGGATCGAACTCCGGCCAGGAGCCTTCCGGGGACCAGACCAGCGGGGGAGCCTCCATCTGGGGCGGACGTTCGTGGCGGCGGATCTGGCGGGGGGCGGTTTCGGTTTTCATGGCTTCCTCCTTTGCTAGTATTATTATCTAACAATAATATTGTTTCGTCAAGACGAAAAATATCTCTGAAATTAATGATTTTCACCAATCCAATTAAATGCAAGATTTTCAATAAAATAGATCTTTACGTGATAATTTTCATTAAATTTCTTTGCGTTTATTACGCCTCCGCGTGAAATTTCTTCAACTCTAACCGGTCGGATTGGCCGCTTGACAATGCCGAGTGGTTTTATATAAAATCAATAAAAATGAGGGAGCCGATGAAAAACCCGAAATTGGAACGACCGGTGGTGGCGGTGGACGTGGTGGCCCTGCGGCTGGCCGGGAACCGCCTGGAGGTCTTGCTGCACCAGCGGGCGGAGGATCCTTTCCAGGGGGTCTGGGCCTTGCCGGGGGTGGCCCTGCGGGTGGACGAGGCCCTCGAGACGGCGGCCCGCCGGGCCCTGGCGGAAAAGGGAGGCCTTTCGCCAGGGGAACTCCCCGCGGTCCACCTCGAGCAGTTGGCCACGTTCGGGGGCGTGTTCCGCGACCCCCGCGGCCGGACGGTGAGCGTGGCCTACCTCGGTCTGGCCCGGGGTGAATCCGAACCGGGCCGGACCGGAGGCTGGGCGCCGGTCGACGGAGTGCCCCGGGGCGGACTGCCGTTCGACCACGAGGAGATCCTGGCGACGGCGCTGGAGCGGCTGCGGGGCAAGGTGCGCTACACCAACATCGCCCGCTGCCTCCTGCCGACGGTGTTCCGGATCGAGGGGCTGCAAGCCGCCTACGAGGCCATCCTGGGGCGCCGCCTGAACCTCACCAACTTCCGGACCAAGCTGCTGTCGCTGGGGCTGATCCGCCGGGAGCGCGTCCTGGCCGAGGCGGTGGGCCCCCGCGGCGGCCGCCCACCCCACCTGTACCGCTTCGTCCAGGACCGCCTGGAGTCCGCCGACCGCGAGTTCGTTTGATTTGACCGGTGACCGGTGACGGGTGACCGGTCATCGGTCGCCGGCCACCGGTCTTCTCCCCACTTTGCCCTTGACTCGCGGACGATTTCCACTAACCTTTAGTGTTTCCGGGCGCGGAACCCCGCGCCGGACCGGATCCCACCAGCCTGGAGGCGGGAAATCCGCGGATTTTCGGAGCGGTCGTGGAGCACAGCCTGCCCCTGTTCACCATCCTCGGCATCGCTTTCGGCCTGGCCATGGACGCCTTCGCGGTGTCGCTGGGCGCCAGCGCCGTGCTTCGCACCGTCACGCCGGGCCAGTACTTCCGCTTCGCCTTCCACTTCGGGCTGTTCCAGTTCCTGATGCCGGTGCTGGGCTGGTTGGGCGGCTCGACGGTGGCCCAGTGGACGGCGTCCTTCGACCATTGGGTGGCCTTCGGCCTGCTGGCGTTCGTCGGGGCCAAAATGATCCGGGAGGCAGCGGCCGACGGCACGGCGGAGCGGCTGCGGGGCGACCCGACCCGCGGCTGGTCGCTGGTGGCGCTGTCGGTGGCCACCAGCATCGACGCGCTGGCGGTGGGCTTCTCCTTCGCCCTGCTCTCGGTTGACGTGTGGTACCCCAGCGTCATCATCGGCGTCGTCGCCGCCGGCATGACGCTGCTGGGCATGCGGGTGGGCGGCCGGCTGGGCCGCCGCTTCGGGCGGGTGATGGAGGTGGCCGGCGGCCTGGTCCTCCTGGCCATCGGCGCCCGCATCCTCTGGCAACATCTCCACCCTTGATCTCTCTCCCATCGTGCCGTGCTCGTACTCGTAATCGTACTCGTAGTCGTACTCGTAATCCTAATCGAATCAGCAGTATTGTGCCCGAAATGATCGAGACCTCTAACTGCGCCAGCGGCGGATTGGTTCGCCGACGCGATCACTGGCGGCTGCCTTCTGCCTCTCTTCGATCCTCGAATTGGTCCCCAATCCCGATGCCGATTCCGATACCGATTCCGATACCGATCTCGAATCCATAAGGATCTCCGGCGTTCATCTTTCTTCCCCCGTTCCGAAAATTATTGCAATAATTAAACGTTTTTGTTGTAAAATAAACACAATTATCGATCCCGGGCCAGGCCGAGACATTCAACCAAAAGCAGGGGGGTTATGATCGGCCGAACCGTGTCCCACTATCGAATCGTGCAAAAGCTGGGCGCCGGCGGGATGGGCGAGGTGTACAAGGCCGAGGACACTAAGCTCAGACGCACCGTGGCCCTGAAGTTCCTCCCGCCGGAGCTGACCCGGGACGAGGCGGCCAAGCGGCGGTTCCTCCGCGAGGCCCAGGCGGCCTCTTCCCTGGACCATCCCAACATCTGCAACATTCACGACATCGGTGAGACCGACGACGAGCAGATTTATCTCGTCATGGCCTGCTACGAGGGGGAGACCTTGCTGGACCGGATCTGCCGGGGGCCGGTCCCGTGGCAGGAGGCGGCGGGCATCGTGGCGCAGGCAACGGCGGGGTTGGCCCACGCGCACGCCAAGGGGATCGTGCACCGGGACATCAAGCCGGCCAACCTGTTCGTCACGGCGGACGGGACGGTGAAGATCCTGGACTTCGGGCTGGCCAAGCTGGTGGGGTCCTCGCTCGTGACGAAGGGTGGAACCACCCTGGGCACGGCGGCCTACATGTCGCCGGAGCAGGCTGATGGCCAAGAAGTGGACCATCGGACCGATCTCTGGTCCCTCGGAGTAGTGCTGTACGAACTATTGGCAGGGCGACCGCCCTTTGCGGAGGAGTACTCGCAGGCGCTTCTCTACGGGATCATCCATGAAGCGCCACCATCGCTAGCCGACACTCAGCCGGAGGTCCCGGTGGGCCTGCAGGAGGTGGTGGGCCGATGCCTGGAGAAGAAGCCGGCGGACCGCTTCGCCTCGGCCAGGGACCTGGCGCTGGCGTTGCAGGGCCTGGTTGGTAGAATGCCCCCAGAGGCCGCCGGATGCGTTGAGGATCACTGCCCCTACCCCGGATTAGCGCCCTTCACCGAGGCTGACGCCGGGCAGTTCTTCGGCCGGGAAGCGGAGATCGCCACGCTGTGGGCCAAGATTCCAGTTCACCCGATGATGGCGCTGATCGGTCCCTCGGGGGTGGGCAAGACCAGCTTCCTGCGGGCCGGCGTGGTGCCCCACGCTCCGTCGGGCTGGCAGTGCCTGGTGTCCACCCCCGGCCACGCGCCCTTTGCCGGCCTGGCCCGATCGCTGGCCCCGGCTTTCGCCGGAAATCCGGAGGCGGTCCAGCAGCTGCTGGAGTTCCATGTCCCGGAGCAGGCGCTGGCCCTGGTGGCGCGGTGGCGGGAGCGGGCCAATCACGCTCTGATCGTGGTGGATCGGTTCGAGGAGCTGTTCACTCTGCGGGGGGTAGAGACGCAGGCGCGGTTCGCTGACCTGCTGGGGCGGATGACCCGGTTGGAGGGGGTCCACCTCCTGCTCTCGGTGCGGGATGACTTCCTGTTCAGCTGCCACGGCCATCCGCCGCTGGCGCCGATCTTCGATGGCATCTTCCCATTGGGCCCGCTGGACGGGGAGGCCCTGCGCCGGGCGGTGGTGGAGCCCGCTAGCCGGCTCGGCTTCGCGTTCGAGGATGAGGCGCTGGTGGAGGAGATGCTCGCGGTGGTGGAAGGGGAGAGGGGGGCGCTGCCGCTGTTGGCGTTCGTGCTGGCGAGGCTGTGGGAAGAGCGGAACCGGGAGCGCAGGCTGTTGACGCGAGAGGCGTACGAGCGACTGGGGGGCGTGGCGGGGGCGCTGGCCCGTCATGCCGAGGCCACGCTGGAAGGGATCGGCCCATCGGGAACCCCGATCGTGCGGGAGATCTTCCGCAACCTCACCACCTCCCGGCAAACCCGGTGCCTGCGGGAGATGGATGAACTGCTCTCGGTCTTTCCGGGAGAGAAACGGGATGAAGCGCGGCGGGTACTGGACCAGCTGGTGGACTCGCGGTTGCTGACCTCATTCGAAGAGCAGGGGCCGGACGGGAACCGGCGTCACCGGGTCGAGATCGTGCACGAGAGCCTGCTGCAACGCTGGCCTCGGCTGGTGCGGTGGCGGACTGAGGATATGGGCGGGGCGCTGCTGCGGGATCAGCTCCGGCAGGCAGCTCACCTGTGGGTGGAGAAGGGGCGGCCGGCCGACTTGTTGTGGACCGGCACCTCATACCAGGAATATCAAGTCTGGCGCGCCCGCCACCCCGGCGGACTCACCGAAGTCGAGGAAGCGTTTGGCGCGGCGATGAGAAAGCTGGCGAAGCGCCGCAGGAGGATTCGGGGCATCGTTTATGGAATGGTGCTGTTGGCGACGGTGCTGGTCGCTGCCGGGCTCGGGTTGCTGTGGCGGCGCAGCGCGGAAGAGGCCCGCCAGCGGGAAGCCGCCCAGCTGCTGGCCCTCGGCCGGCTGAGGCTTGTCGAACACCCGAACGCCGCATTGGCCTATGCGATCGCCAGCCTGGAGCGCAGCGACAACGGGCCGGCTCGCCGGTTCGCGGTGGAGGTCCTCTCCCAAGGCACGCCGGCGTTATTCCTGCAGCCGATACCGGTCTCCCTCAGAGTCCCTGTATGGAGTCCCGACGGGCGGTGGCTTGCCATCGGGGGCGGGGGGTTATCCGTTCTGGAAAGCGGGGAGAAGGAAACACGCCAGTTCAGCCAGACTGAAGAAAAAATCGTGGGATTCACTTCGGACACCCGGCGGCTTGTGACTGTCGATCTCAGGGATCAGACCGTCCCAGTCTGTCAGATTTGGGCTCTCCCGGCGGGGCGGCTCGATCACAGCTTGAATCTGGCGGAAAATTCAGTGCTCACCCTCGTTAACGACCGCTTGATCGAGTTCGTTCTCAATCCTCACCAAGCCGGAGCGGAGGAGGCGATGCTGGTGCGCAGTCTCTCCCTCGAGGGCAGGGAACAGAAACTCCTGGGAAGCTGGAAACCGCAAGAACTCGGCGATTGGGCGATCGATGCCGGCGGCCATGGAATCGCCTCGAATCAGGGGGAGCGGCTCATGTGGCAACGGTTTGACAACCGCTTGGGCCTGTCCCGCCTCATCGGTACTCTGGCGAGAGGCGATGATGTGGAGGTTTGGCCGCAACGTGACCGAATCGTCACGGGAAGCAGCAGTGGCGAGTTGCGCATCTGGGATCTCCGCTCCGCCCGACTCGAGCGCTTTCTTAAGAGCCCTGCAGACGCCCGGCGGATCGCTCTCGACCCCCGCGGACGGTTCCTTGCCTGTGGCCCGTATGGCACGATGATGCCGCGCTCGCTGAATCTGTTCGACCTCATGGCGCCTCCCACCGCCGAACCGGTGGCTCTGTGCGGCAGCGAAGTGCCCCACCTCGGTCAACTGGCATTCCACCCGGACGGGTTCTGGCTCGCCACCAGCCATGCCGGCAGCGTCATCCTGTGGAATCTGGCATGTCCACGCCCGATCGTGATCGGCCGGCAGAAACCGCCCTGGGTGACAGTGGCCTTCACCCGGGACGGCCACCTGCTCTCCGCTTCGGCCGATGGTTGTCTCAAACGCTGGCCGCTTTCTCCAGGCAACGGGGAGAGTGTGCGGGAGTTGTGGAACCATCCCGGAGCTGCGATCGGCCGGACCCTGGACCTGGATCCGGGGGGGCGATTCGCCGTCGTGACCGAGTATCGTACCGGGAGAGTCACGGTTGTGCCTCTCGATGGATCGACGGCGGCAACCTACGAGTTGAGGCATCCCCCTCGCACCAGCCTCATTCCATTCCGGACTTCTTTGGATCCAACCGGGAGATACGTGGCCATCAGCATCTACGCACCCGGGCGCCTCGATGTCAACGGGATTCGGATCCTGGATCTCGTGACTGGTGCCGAGCGAATCCTGGACACCCAGTCCGTGGATCGGGAACACAGGCCGGGAGCGGGGACCTATGAGGAAGGGTGGGCGGCGGCAGCCTGGCTCCCGGATGGCCGGCTGGCCACGGACGGGGATCGGGGACTGCGTGTCTGGAACCTGGCCAGGGGCACGAGCCATCCCCTGTGGCCGGCCAGGGAAACTCAAGGCGGATTCGATCTCTTCGCAAGCCCTGACTCCAGTAAGATCCTCCGTTTGGAATCGGGTGTTCCGACCGGTGGCACCTGTCCGCTATCGGTGTTTGATCTCACTTCGCACTCAATGCGCAATATCGAATCGCACGGGACGAGGATCCATGATCTGGCCATCGACGCCACCGGCAAGATCCTTGTGACTGGCGGATACGACGGCGTCGTGCGCGTCGGGCCGATCAGCGGGGAAGCACCCCATCTGCTGTTCAGCCAGGGCGGGCCGGTTTTTCGCGTCGCGATCTCGCCGGACGGACGCTGGGTGGCGGCCGGATGCTCCGATGGCGCAATCCGCCTGTGGCCGATGCCCGACCTTTCGAAACCCCCGCTGCACATGTTGCCGTACGGAGAGGTCCTGGCAAAGCTGCGCGCCCTGACCAATCTGCGGGCGGTGCCCGATGCGTCCACCGATATCGGTTGGAAGATCGTGATCGGCCCGTTTCCCGGCTGGGCCGTTGTCCCGACGTGGGAGCCATGACTGGTTAGCGGCATGGTCCCGTTTGCGGGAGATTTCCGGTTCCCCGTGCCTGAAAAAGATTGCCAATCTTTCATGCGGAGGTGTCGCCATGGGCAAGTTGAGCCGAACCGAGATTCAGTCCATCAAGAAGAAACTCAAGGAAGTGATGAAAATCCTCAGGGAGATCTCTGCTGGATTGAAGGTGGATGAAAGCAGGATAGTCAGCGTGATACAAAAACCAGGTGTGTTTCCTCCGCCTGATGGACCGGGGTGCAATTTGCCACCGGCTCCATGCCACAAATTGGAAAAACCAGCGCAGGTTTTTGTTCGTCCCGTTGAGGAAATCCATGTAACAGCCGCCGATTACATCGAAGGGATTGAAAATATTGAGAAATGGATTCGAAGTCTGTTTGACTCACTAGGCAAATAGAAAAGAGAAGAAAATCGATCTCCCCGGGGTGATCCCGTGGCATTCTCGATTTGAAGAATTGTAAGTTAAACCGTCATATTCTTTCGGAAGGGCATCGAGGCGATGATGAGAACTGGTCTCGATCTCCGGCATGTTACATTCGTGCTGACCTCGCAATGCAACCTGAGGTGTCGCTACTGCTACCAGAACGCGAAGAAACCAGGACGCCTTTCGCCTGAGGCGTTTCAAGCGGCTCTCCAAGTTTGCCTGCAATCCGGCAACAGAGCAGTGGAAGTTCTCTTCATGGGAGGAGAGCCTCTCCTGGAATTTCCGCTGATCCGGCGAGCCGTGGAGTTTCTCGAAGACCGCTGTCCCGAAGATATGAAGATTCGCTTCATTGTCAGCACCAACGGGACTCTGCTCACCGATAAAATCGTGGATTTCCTGGAGGACCATTCCTTCGCGACCCAGCTGAGCTTCGACGGGGTATCCACCGCGCAGGATCTGCGCGGTCCCGCCACTTTCACCGTGCTGGACCGCTGGTTGGATCGATTGCAGGAGGATCACCCTGTATTTTTCCGGCAGAACGTCCAGGTCAACCTGACCGTCGTTCCGGAGACCGTGGCTCAACTTCCAGTTTCCATCGATTACCTGGTAAAAAAAAGAACTTCGAAAATCAGCATTCAGCCGAGCATTACCTCCGACTCCCGATGGAGGGCCGAGGCCATTGATGAGCTGGATGCCGTATTCGGAGTGATTTTCAATCGGTGCAAGTATTTTTGGGAGGAGACTCGACAGATCCCTCTGCTCCTGTTCCAAGAAACTACGACGGTTCCGCCGTCCCATGGGGAAGAATGGCCGATGTGCGGTATTCTGGCCGGTGACCTCCTGACGGTGGACGTGGATGGCCAAGTCTATCGCTGTCCCCGGTTCGTGGGTTCCTGCCAGGAGTTCCGCTCGCCCCTTCAGCTTGCCGGGCAGGAAGCCGTGCGGGTGGGGGCGATCCATGCGCCTGATTTTCTCGAACGGCTGGTCTCTTTCCCTGAAGCGGCCCGGCGGACCGGCCTGTTCAACCGGAAGGAAGAAAAGTATTCCTCCTACGGCCGATGCCGGGATTGCCGGTACCTCGAACAGTGCCTGATCTGTCCTGCGGCCACGATGAACCGGCCGGATAATAACGATCCCAACCGGGTTTCCGATTTCTGTTGCGCGTTCAACCGCGTGACCCTTAAATACCGCGAACAATTCCCGAAACAGCCGAGCCTTCGCGACCGTGTCCGGGGAACACCGGAGTTAGTTGCAGAAATGAAGCGTTGGCAGGCTCTCGCCGAGGCGGCGCGAGCGGCCCGCACGACGTAGCGCAGCGTTCCCCGTAGTTCGCGCCGTCCGCGGCGCCAGAAGAAGATGTCTCTCGACCCGATCGGCCCGACGCGCGTCCGGAGGCCGCGAGGTACGGGGCGCGTCCGGAGGCCGCGGGCAACGGCACGCGCCCGGAGGCCGCGAGGTACGGGGCGATTCCGGCTTGCTTTCCCGCGGGGACTGCGATAGAAAGTCCCATACCCGATCGGCCGCGGAGAGAGCATGGCAACCACCCAGGGCAGCGGGCTTGGAAAAACCGACGTCAAGGTGCTGGGGTTCCTCCCGCTCCTGGCCCTGGTGGTGGGCTCGGTGGTCGGCTCCGGGATCTTCAACTCCCCGGCCGACCTCGGCGCCAAGGCCAACCCCGGCTGGATCCTGGTCGGCTGGGCGATCACCGGCGTCGGCATCTTCTCGCTGGTCCGGATCTTCCAGTACCTCGCCGACCGGCGGCCGGACCTCGAAGGGGGCATCTACAGCTACGCCCGCGAAGCCGCCGGCGAGTTCACCGGCTTCCACTCGGCCTACGGCTACTGGTGGAGCGCCCTCTTCACCAACCTGGCCTACTTCTTCGCCATCGCCAAGGTGACGAGCAACTACGCGCCGGTGCTCTCCTCCAGCAAGTGGGCCGCCTTCTTCCTGTCCAGCGCCCTCCTGTGGGGCTACTACGCGCTGGTCCGCGGGGGCATCCGGCTGGCCGGCCTGGCCAACGTGGCGATCACCGGCCTCAAGCTCACTCCGCTCCTGTTCGTCATCGGCGTCACCGTGTTCCTCTTTAAGCCGGAGCTGTTCGGCGACCCGTTCGCCCCGGTGGTGAGCGGCACCGGCGCCGCGGCCACCCCGTGGGAACAGCTCGGCGGCAGCTTCGGCATCATGGTCTTCACCTTCCTCGGGATCGAGGGCGCCGTCGTCATCTCCAACAAGGCCCGCCACGCCCGGGACGTCGGGCGGGTCACCCTCGCCGGCTTCCTGCTCACGCTGGTCATCTACGTGCTGGTGTCCACCTTCACCATGGGCGTGGCGCCGGCCCGCGAGATCGTCCACGCTTCGAGCCCCCTCGGGGCCGTCCTGGGGTACGCCGGGATCCGCTTCGGGCAGCACCTGCTGAATTTCGGCTTCCTCTTCTCGGTGGCGGGCGCCCTGCTGTCGTGGATGCTGCTCACCGCCGAGACGCCGTACATTGCGGCCCTCCGCGACCACGCCTTCCCGCGGGCCTTCACCCGGACGAACCGCCGCGCCACGCCGGTCTTCTCGCTCGGCGTGACCGCCGTCATCACACAGCTGCTCCTGGTCCTGCTGTACGCCGCCTCGTCGTCGGCAGAGATCTCCGCCCCCGGCAACGCCCCGCTGCTGCAGAACCTGTACGCCGCCGCGGTCAGCCTGGCCGTCATCTGCTCCATGCTGCCCTATGCCCTGTCGGCCGTCCTCGGCATCCGGGAGGCGCGGCGGGAGGGGCGCCGTGCCCCGGTGGCCTACGCCGCCATCAGTCTGGCCTTGATCGCCGGAGTGCTGGCGGCCATGGCGAAGTACGCCGCGGCGGCTGTGGTGATCTATTCCACCGGCGCCCTGGTCCGCCTGGTGGTGCACCGGGAGCGGGGCGAGCGGTTCCCCCGCGGCGAGTTCGCCTTCTACGCGGTCCTGCTGGCCGCGAGCGCCGTCGCCGCTTGGTTCGTCGGCTCGGGGCGGCTGCGGTTCTAACCCCGCCGGGTCCACGCTAGCCACCCGTTCCAATCTGTCAAACGGATCCGAACCGCGCTGTGCCGAATTTTCCGTAATTTTTTTTAGGATGATTTTCGGATCTGGACGACCAAGTCCCGCAGGGATTGAACGAAAGCCGGAAACCCGCTCCCGTCAGTGACACCGTTCCCTTCTGCCTGGCCCGGCGCCGCCAACTCCGGTTTCAGGCGGTCCAGGTGCACGGCCAGGTCGATGGCCAGCGCGGACAGGACGTGGCCGTCTCCCGCGGCAACGGCCCCCGGGGCGCCGGCTGCGGCGAAGTTGAAGCAGGCCTCGGTCACGAGGCGCAGGGCGGTGACCAGGAAGGCGTCCCGGGCCTCGTCGGCCTTGCGGGTTTCCCAGTCGCGGAGGTCGAGCGCCGGCGAGGCTGCGCCGGAGCCGTTCCCGGGCGCCCCTCCCGCCGCAGCCGCCAGATCAGGTCGGGAGGCCGTGGCAGTGTGGGCACGATCCAGCAGCGCCTGCATCGCCGCTGCGACGGACGGATGACTTTCCGCCCCCAGCGCCGGGGTGGCCCGGCGGACGGCGTCAGCGGCTATGTTGACGGCAGAGGCGATCCGGGCGGCCGGTTGGCCGCCGTCAGCGCCTCCCTTGGCCGCCAGGGAGGCGGCCAGCCTGGATTTGAGCATGCCTCCCCCCAGGGCCCGTTCCGAATTGCGGCGTCCCGGCGGCTCGATCGCGGTCGACCCGCCGCCGGACGCGTCCGGAGGGGATCCCACCGCGGCCGGTCCGGATGCGGCGGGGCCGGTCGCCTGGATGGCCTCGTTCTCCGGGGGAATGGACGATTCCGCTCTCTGAGCGCCGGCTGCGACATCCGATATTTCCATGCGGTTCATGATCCTGCTCCTGTCGGCAACCCGGAAATGCCATGCCACCGGAGGAAACCAGCGGACCAGCCATCCGGAAGCGCCCCCGACGGGGCCTGCACCCGGCCGCCGTCAGGGGTTGGATTCTGGTAGGTCGGAAAGCGTCGCAGGTTCGGGTGATTTTCCCGAGTGGTAGAATAGGAGCAGAAATTGATCGGATGCGGAGGGGAGAGATGGCCAAGAGCCGATGGAACCGAGTTCTTTGGGTTTGGGCGTGTTTGGGCGTCGCCGCGACCCTGTCCGTCGCGCAGGTGCAGTGGCCTCCCGTCTACGACTCGAAAAGCCAGCCGCCGCCCGCGGGGCAGGGGAAGTCGGCCCTGCCGGCCGGTTTCCGCGCCGTGGGCACGCCCGGGCTCGGGGGGACGGCCGCGGTAGCGGAACTGTCCTCCGGCGCGCCGGTAGACCGGATCGCGGCGCAGGTGCTGGCCGGCTCGGCCTCCTGCTTCGACGGTCGGCCGCAGGCGGTCACCGGCGTGGCCAGCCGGGACGGCGCGGAGGCCCAGGTCATCTTCCGGGCGCAGCAGAAAGGCGTCCCGCTGGCCGGGGTCCTGTGGGTGATCCGCCGGTCCACAAGCGCCTGGGTGGGCCTGGCTTGGGACCGGGCCGACCATTTCGGCGGGAGCTTCTCCGGGTACCTGCAGACCTTGGCCGGTGCCGCGGGGGCCGGCGCGCCGGGCGCCGCCTCTGCTCCGGCGGCACGGCCGGCGCCCGCGCTGAACTGGCAGAACTTCCCCGATGGCAGCGGCCGGATCCGCGTGCCGCCCGGCTGGAAGCTGGACTCGTACAAGGGCTGGGTGATGGGGAATGGCCCGGAAGGATTCATCAACCTAGGGATGTCATTCCCGGTGGAGACCGATTCTTCCATCAAGCAGTTTTACCCCACCGCCCTGGTGGCACCCTACACCGATCCCGTGACGGCCTTCGTCCAGGTGATACCCCAGGTGGCGGTGATGATGGCCGCCGCATCCAACCAGCCGGCGACCACCATCCAGGGCATCCGGGTGGTCGAATCGGTGCCGGTGGAGAGCTTCGCCGGCAGCACGGCGGCCATGCTCCATGCCGAGTACCAGGTGACCCCGCCCGGCGAGGCGACCCGCGAGTCGGCCGACATCGCCCTGGTCATCATCGCCCCCACCGGCGCGGGCCAATGGATGTTCTACTCATCCGGCGTGGGCTGTCCCCGGGACCAGTTCGCCCGCAACCTGCCGGTCCTGATGGAGATCTGGAAATCCTACCAGGTGGCCGGCTGGGTGTCCCAGGAGCGCATGGCCAAGGCCATGCAGAGCCTGCGGGAGGCCAACCAGATCATGGAGGACACCATGGCCGCGCGGCGGCGCTCCGAGGACCGGACCTTCGCGGACTGGGACGAGTACATCCGGGGATACCGCACCGTGCTGGACACGGTCACCGGTGAGCGGTTCGACGTGGATCTTGGCAATAGCACCGAGGTGGTGCGCCGACTCAACGAGGCGGAGGGGACGGAACGCTACCGGGAGATCCCCCTGCGGGACCTGAACGAGGCGCGCTGAGGGCGGCGGCCTGCTCGATATGGTCCCGGGCGGCCAATTCGTTCCCGGCCCGGCGGCAGCATTCCGCGGCCAGCTCGTGGATGGCGGCCAGATCCTCCCGGTCCGGGTGCTCCGCTTGCTTCCGTAAAAACTCCCGGGCATGGGGCAGGAACTCCTGGTGGAGGCCGTGTTTCAGGGCGTACCGGCCGGCCAGCCGAAAGAGGGCGGGCACCTCGATCTGGCTGATCTCGTCGCTCAGGCGGAAATGGTAGCCGCAGCCATCCGGCATGAGGCTGCAAGCGGTGGGGAATTCTCGGCACAGGGCGAGACGACGCTCATGGTCGGTGCAGCGGTTGTCCTCTCCCAGCATAATGCAGTGGAAGAGAAACGCGCCGTCCACACCGGTGAGGATCGGCTCGGCCTCGATGATCTCCCGGATGCGGGCCAGTTCCACGGGCGCCAGGGGCACGCCCGGCAGCTCGAGGTCGGTGGCCCGCAGATATTTCACCTGGGTGGCCCCGGCCGCATCGATATAGCCCTGTTCCAGCAAGGCCTTCCAGATCTGCTCGCTGGGCACGGGCAGTTGGCGGAACGAACTGCGGCCTACCATGCGGATCAGCCGGAACCGGGTGCTCCGGGGATCGGTCCGCCAGCGCGCTTCCAGGGATGCCTCGGTCTTGATCAGATCGCCGTTGCGGATCAGGAACAGTGCCCGGCAGCACCGCCCGCAGCAATCGCACTGGCCCTCCAAATGGAACAGATGATCGATGACCCGCCAGCCCAGATTGGTGTGATACCCGATCATGAGAACGGATTTCCGGTATTGCCCGGCGTGCCAATAGGCGTCCAGCAGGCCGCAGAGGATCGACCACTCCCGGTTCCCCAGTTCCACGGCGTTTTCGAGGTCGGAAATGGCTTCGGCCCAGCGGTTCTGCGCTGAAAATATCATGCCGCGCAGGCCGAGAAGACGGGCCCGGAGGGTGGGCGGGGGCGATCCCCGCTCGACCATCCCCCAGGCTTCCTGGAAGCTGGCCAACGCCTCCTCGCCCTGTCCGAGTTTTTTCTGCATGTCTGCAAGGCAGATCCATGCCATGGCGTTGGACCGGTCGAACTCGACGGCCTTTTTGTAATACTCCGCGGCCTGATGGCTGTTCCCGGTCAGCTCGGCAGCCTCTCCCAGCTTGACGAAAGCATCGGCGACCATCGGACTGATGGTTGCTGCTGCAGCGGGGTTGGGATTTGGCTCCATCGGATTCCTAATTTGAAAAACTGCGGGCTCCTTGATCAATTATCGGCTGCGAACTGAAAAAGTTTCATGAAAATCCAACGGGCGGCCGGAGGGCCGCCCGCGGAAATCGATCGGATGGAGCTCCCGTTCAATGCTTGCCGGACTTCTCCAGCAGGCGCTTGCGGGTGTAGGCGATCAGGCCGCCGGCGTCGATGATGGCCTGGCGGGCCTTGGGCAGGGCCGTCACGGGGAAGCTCTTGCCGGTGGTCTTGTTGACGACCGTGTCGGCGGTTATTTCCAGCTCGTGGCCCTCCTCGGCCTCGATGCCGGGGCAGATCACGGTGCGCAGGCCGAGGTTGATGGAATTCTGCAGGAAGATGCGGGCGAAGTCCCGCGCCACGATGGTCAGCTCATGTCCCTTGATGCAGGAGGCGGCCTGCTCGCGCGAGGAGCCGCAGCCGAAGTTCTTTCCGGCCAGGATCACGCTGCCGGCCGGGATCTCCTTCTTCTTCAGCTTCGCGTTGAACTCGGTGTAGTCGGCGAAGGCGAACTGGGGAGTCTCGGTGGGCAGCACCGTGGCCATGAAGCGGCCGGGGTAGATGATGTCCGTGGAAATGTCGTCGCCCATCTTGATGATCACGTTGGCCATGTCAGTTGCCTCCTTTCCGGGGATCGGTGATGACGCCGGTGACGGCGCTGGCGGCCGCCACGGCCGGCGAGCAGAGGAAGACCTCCGCGTTCGGGTTGCCCATGCGGCCCTTGAAGTTGCGGTTCGTGGTGGCCAGGGCGACTTCGCCGTCGCCCAGCGCGCCCTGGTGGACGCCGAGGCAGGGGCCGCAGCCGGGGTTCATCACCACCGCGCCGGCCTTCAGGAAGTCCATGACGTAGCCGCGCTCGACGGCCTGGGCGTAGATCCGGGCCGAGGCCGGGAAGACCAGCATGCGGGTGCCGCGGGCGACCTTCTTGCCGCGCAGGATTTCGGCGGCCACCGCCAGGTCGTCCAACCGGCCGTTGGTGCAGGAGCCGATGACGATCTGCTGCACCTTTTTACCCTCCACCTCGCCGATGGGCTTGACGTTGTCCACGGTGTGGGGGCAGGCGATCTGGGGTTCCAGCACGGAGGCGTCGATCTCGACGATCCGGTCATAGACGGCGTCGGGATCGGGGCCGAAGATGTCGATGGGGTCCTTCACGCCGGCCTCTTCGCGGAGGTAGCGCTCGGTTTCCTGGTCCGGCGGGACGATGCCGGAGGTGGCGCCCGCTTCCACCGACATGTTGCAGATCACCAGCCGGCCGGAGGTGGACATGGACCGGATGGCCTCGCCGTGGAACTCGATGACCTTGAAGTTGGCGCCCTCGGCCGTAAGCTTGCCGATCAGGTGGAGGATCAGGTCCTTGGGCAGGACGTTCGGCTTGAACCGGCCGTTGACCACCACCTTGATGGTCCCGGGCACCTCGACGTTGAGGACGGTGCCCAGCGTCCAGACGGAGGCCATCTCGGTGGCGCCGATGCCGAAGGAGAAGGCCCCCAGCGCGCCGTGGCTGGTGGTGTGGCTGTCGGTGCCGACCACCACGCCGCCGGGCCGGATGTAGCCGTTTTCCGGCAGGATCTGGTGGCAGATGCCGCCCTCGTCGCCGCGGATGTCGTGGAAGTTGGGGATGCCCTGCTTGGCCACGAAGTCGCGGATTTTCTTCTGGTTGGTGGCGGTCTTGGAGCTTTCGGCCGGGACGCGGTGGTCGAAGATGATCACGATCCGCTTCGGGTCCCACACCTTCGCCTCGAGGCCCGTCCCCTGGTACACCTCCTGGAACTGGTTGATCACCAGGGCGCCGTTCTCGTGGGACATGGCCACGTTGACCGCCGGCTCGACCACGTCGCCCACCTTGACGGCGGGCTGGCCGGTGGCGCGGGCCAGGATCTTCTGCACCATTGTCATGCCCATAGGTTCAAACCTCCTTGTGGTTGTCAATATCTATGCAATCCATTTGTCATTGGCCATTTGCCATTTGACATTTTTTATTTCAATCCGCAATCCGCAATTCGCAATCAATCTGGAACTCAGGAACTCAGGAAAAGGATTTTCAATCCGCAATCCGCAATTTGCAATTCGCAATCCGCAATTCGCAATTCGCAATCAGATGATCCCTTTCTCCTTGAAGCCTTTCACCTGATCGTCGGAATAGCCCAGCGAGCCCAGGATCTCGGCGGTGTGCTGGGACAGGCGCGGCGGGGCGGCTTCCAGTGCCGCCGGCGTCCGGCTGAACTTGGCCGTCAGGTTGAAGAACGGGATTTCGCCGATCCCGTCCACTGCCATCGGCTTCAACACCTCGCGGTGCTGGCTCTGGGCCTGGGTCAGGGCCTCCTCCAGGCCGATGACGGCACCGGTGGGCACGTCCACCTTGTTGAGCGCCTCGACCCAGTGGGCGGTCGGCTTCTGCTTGAGCTTCTCCTCCAGCAGCGGCGTCAGCAGCTTGCGGTTGGCCTTGCGGGTATCGCGCTCCTTGAAGCGCGGGTCCTCCACCAGCTCGGGCACGCCCAGCTCCCTGGCCAGGTTCTCCCACTGCACCTGCTGGTTGGCGGCGATGTTGACGCAGCCGTCCTGGGTGGCGAACGTGCCGGACGGCGCCGCGGTGAAGTTGTCGTTGCCGAGCAGCACGGGCTGCTGGTGCCCGATGAGCAGGTTCGCGGCCACCCAGCCCATCAGCGGCATGATGGAGTCCAGCAGGGCGATGTCGATCATCTGCCCCTCGCCGGTGTGCTCGCGGTGGTACAGCGCGGCCATGATGGCGAAGGCGGCGTTCATCCCGCCCACGGTGTCACACACGGGGAAGCCGCAGCGCAGCGGGTTGAGACGCTCGTCGCCGTTGACCGCCATGACGCCCGAAAGGCCCTGGATGATCTGGTCGTAAGCCGGCTTGAAGGCGTCGGGGCCGGTCTGGCCAAAGCCGGAGATGGCGCAGAAGACGATCTTCGGGTTGATCTCGGCCAGCACCTTGTAGCCGACGCCGAGCCGATCCATGACGCCGGGGCGGAAGTTCTCCACCACCACGTCGGCGGTCGCAGCCAGTTTCTTGAAGATCTCCTTGCCTTCCGGGCTCTTCAGGTCGAGGGTCACCGACTTCTTGTTGGCGTTCTGCGCCAGGAAGCTGGTGCCCATGAGCTGCTTGTTGAGGTTGGGGACGTTGCCCAGCTTGCGGGCGAGGTCGCCGTCCTTGGGGTTCTCGATCTTGACCACCTCGGCCCCCATCAGGGCCAGGTGGAGGGTGGCGAAGGGGCCCGACAGGACGTTGGTCAGGTCCAACACCCGGATTCCTTGCAGCAGCTTCATGTATCTCCTCCAATCAATCGTAATCGTGCGTCGTAATCGTAATCGTAATCGTAATCGGACCTGGGACCTGGGGACTGGGACCTGGAACTCGGCCAGCCGAGCGATTGCGCCGTCAACCGTCGAGTACGAGTACGATGACGATTACGATCCTCGATTACGATCGGTCACCGGTCCCCCGTCATCGGTCAATTCGCAATTCGCAATCCGCAATTCGCAATCCGCAATCCGCAATCCGCAATTGTCACAGCCCCTTCACCGGCCCCGATTTATACACGTGCCCCGGCAGGTCGCGGCCGAAGAACCGGCTCACGTCCTTGGCCAGGGCGATCAGGGCGGCCAGGTCCACGTCCTTCCGCTGCCCGATCCGGTGCAGGTAATGCACCAGGTCCTCGGTGCAGACGTTGCCGCTGGGCTGCTTGGTGAAGGGGCAGCCGCCCAGGCCGCCGAAGGCCGACTCCAGCGAGCGCACGCCGAGCTGCATGGCCGCGTAACAGTTGGCCAGGCCCAGCCCGTAGGTGTTGTGGAAGTGGCAGGCTGCCTCGACGCCGCCGTCCATTTTGAAAATAGCCTCGAACAGGGACTTCACTTGGTCGGGGAAGGCATGGCCGGCCGTGTCGGCCAGGCTGATGGTGCGGATGCCCGCCTCGAGGTAGCGCCGGACGATCCCCAGCACCTTCTCCGCCGGCACCGGGCCCTCGAAGCCGCAGCCGAAGGCCGATTGGACCGAGACCTGCACCTTCTTGTCGACGGCCAGCGCCAGCTTGGCCATTGCAATGATCCGGGTCGTCGCGTCTTCGACAGTCATGCCGGTGTTCTTCTGGGAGTGGGTCTCGCTGGCGGAGACACCCATGCAGAACATCTCGACGCCGACGGCCATGCCGCGCTCCAGGCCCTTCTCGTTGAGCACCAGGCCGGACAGCGCGGCCCGCTCCGGCTTGCGGCCGGGGGCGGCATAGTGCTGGAACAGGGCCTCGGTGTCGGCCATCTGGGGCACCTTGTCGGCTCGGACGAAGGAGCCGACCTGGATCACATCGACGCCGGCGCCGATCAGGGCATCGATCCACTGGACCTTCTGCTCGAAAGGTACGACGGCGGACTCCATCTGGAGGCCGTCCCGGAGACCGACTTCGTGGAGGATGAGTTCTGCCATGCTTGCCTCGCCGGATGAATTGCGCAGCGGACCGTACCTGATTTCCCCTCCGGAAACCGGATCGAACCACAGCCGGCGGTCCGCCGAACGACCTCACATTGTAGCCGGAAGTCGTCTGGAATTTAAAGAGAATTTTACGAATAGCGGAATGATGGGGATCGGTGAATGGGCAGAGCACGGGCACGTAAGAGAGACTCGAGACTAGAGGCTAGAGGCTCGGGTGCCCCGAATCACAAGTTTTTAACTCGAATCCGAACCCCGGACCCCATGCCTCCAGCCATGGACATTTGGTACCGAGCCTCCAGCCTCTAGCCTCTAGCCCCGTTCCCCCTCAGAAGGAGTAGTGCTTCCTCACCGCGGCGAGGATCCGCCAGCGGCAGTCCAGGCCGGCGGGAAAGACGACGAAATCGCCGGCGCCGAAGCGGTAGGTCTTGCCGCCGGCGGCCACCTCGACGTCGCCCTCGAGAAGGAAGCACGTTTCGGTTTCGTCATAGTGCCACGGGAACTCGGAGATCTCCTTCTCCCAGATGGGCCAGTTCCGCACCCCCAGCTTTTCCAGCTCGGCCTCGGTCGGCCGGTGAATCCGGATCTCCATCTCGCTCTCCTTTCGTGCTCGTGCTCGACAGATGACGGGTGACCGATGACCGGTCTCCCGTCCCCCGTCATCGTTCACCGGTCATTCTGCCGATTCACCCATTCACCCTTCCCGATGCAGCAGGTACGCGTTCCGCTGGGCGGTCGGCATGATGATCAGCTCGTGGATGCACACGTGTTCGGGGGCGTTCACGACGTAGGTTACGGCGTCAGCTACGTCCTCCGGCGTCAGCGGCTCGGTGCCGGCATAGACCTTGGCCGCCCGTTCCGCGTCGCCGTGGAAGCGGACCTCTGAGAACTCGGTCTGCACCAGGCCCGGGCTCACGCTGGAGACCCGGATGGGCGTGCCCAGCAGGTCGGCGTTCATCCCCTCGGTCAGGGCGCGCACGGCGAACTTGGTGGCGTTGTACACGTTGCCCGCCGGGTAGACCTGGCGCCCGGCGATGCTGCCCAGGTTGACCACGTGCCCCCGGCCGCGCGCCAGCATCTGGGGCAGGATCGCCCGGGACATGAAGAGCAGGCCCTTGACGTTGGTGTCGATCATCCGGTCCCAGTCGTCGAGCCGGCCTTCCTGGAGCTTGTCCAAGCCCGCGGCCAGGCCGGCGTTGTTGACCAGCACGTCCGGCGTCAGCCCTCTCGCGAGCAGCTCGTCAGCGAACCGGGCCACGGCGTCGCGGTCCCGCACGTCCAACTGGAAAATGTGCACGTCCGCGCCATTTTGCTTCTCCAGTTTGCGCTGGAGTTCCTCCAGCCGCGGCAGCCGCCGGGCGGTCAGCACCAGCCGCGCGCCCTCGGCGGCGAAGCGTGCGGCACAGGCCTGCCCGATGCCTGCGCTCGCCCCGGTGATCAACACCACCTTGCCCTGGATCCGACTCATGCCATCCTCCTAAAACATTCACCACAAAGGCACAAAGAACACAAAGATCATTTTAAGTTTCCGCAATCATAGGAAAGGAGTATTGCTTTGTGTCCTTTGTGCCTTTGTGGTGAGTTCTAATAGCCGAGGCGCCGCAGGTGCGCGTCGCCGATGCCGAAGTGGTGCGCGATCTCGTGCACCACCGTCTTGCGCACCTGGCGCACCACCTGCGCGCGCGTCCGGCAGATCGCCAGGATCGGCCGGCGGTAGATGGTGATCCGGTCCGGCATCACCGGCATGGCCCAGGTGTTGCGCTTCGTCCGCGGCACGCCCTGGTAGAGGCCCAGCAGCATCCCCCGGCCGAGACCCATCTCCTTCAGGATCAACGGGGAGGGCTCCTCTTCCACCACGATCTCCACGTTGTCCAGCCGCTCGCGGAACTCCTCCGGGACTTCCTCGATGGCCTCGGTCACCAGCTCGTCGAACTCGTCAGGCAGGAACATGGGCACCTCAAACGGATATTCGCCACGGAGGCACGGAGAACACGGAGTGGAATTTCAGTCAGGCATTCAATCGTCAACATTACGGGACGGATCCACGCAGCCAGCTTTCAGAGGCTTCCGGGGAAACCCGCCATGCCGTGGTGGATTGTACCACATGATTCATCCTCCAGCTCCGCGGGGCGCGCCGCCGGCAGGAAATGGGGGTGGGCCGGGCCGATTTCTGGTACAATGACCGCCTTGCCGACCGAGCGACGGAAACGCCATTCAGGAGAGGAGCCGCCATGGATTACAATGCCCTGTTTTCGCAAAGCGCCCGGGTGATGCAGCCCAGCCCCATCCGGCGGATGGCCGGCCTGGTGAACCAGCCCGGCGTCATCTCGTTCGCCGGCGGGATGCCCAATCCGTCGACCTTCCCGGAGCACGACCTCAGGGCCATCCTGGACGACATCGTCGAGACCGACGGTTACCGGATCTTCCAATACGGCGTCACCCGCGGCCTGGAGGAGTTCCGAGATCTGCTGGTCCAGCTCCTGGCGGAACGTGGCGTCGCCTCCCGGCGCGAGCAGCTCATGATCACCAGCGGCTCCCAGCAGGGGCTGGAACTGCTCAGCCGCGTCCTGCTCGACCCCGGCGACGTCGTGCTGGTGGAGCTGCCCAGCTACATCGGCGCCCTGGCCTGCTTCCGCAACACCCTGGCCGAGATGGTGGGCGTGGCCCAGGATGAGCAAGGCATCATCCCCGAAGCGCTGGCGGATACGACCGCGCGGCTTCGTGCCGAAGGCCGGCGGATCAAGTTCGCCTACCTCATCCCCAACTTCCAGAATCCCTCGGGCATCACCATCGCCCCCGACCGCCGCGCCAGGGTTCTGGAGATCGCTGCCGAGCACGGTTTCCTGATCCTGGAGGACGACCCGTACGGCGAGCTCTACTTCTCGGACACCCCGGCGGAGTGGCTGGTGCCGGTCAAGGCCCGCGCCGGCGGGGAGGCGGTGGTCTACCTGAGTTCCTTCTCCAAGGTGGTGAGCCCCGGCCTGCGAACGGCCTTCATCGCCGCCCCCGAGGCGGTCATCCAGCAGGTCGAACTGGCCAAGCAGGCGGCCGACCTGTGCACCAGCAGCCTGGACCAGCGGCTGATCTTCGAGTACTGCCGCCGTGGGCTGTACGCGAAGCACCTGGAGGAAGTCCGCGGCTTCTACGACGCCAAATGCCGGGCCATGCTGGCGGCGATGGACGAGTGCATGCCCGACGGGGTCCGCTGGACCCGGCCCAAGGGCGGGATGTTCGTGTGGGTCACGCTGCCGGACGGTCTCGACGCCGAGGCGCTGGCCGTGGAGGCGGTGCAGCAGTTCAAGGTGGCGTTCATCCACGGCGCGCCGTTCTTCGTAAACGGCGCCGGGCAGAACACCCTCCGGCTGACCTTCGCCAAGGAGAGCGCCGACAAGATCGCCGAGGGGATCTCGATCCTGGGCGAATTCTTCAAAGAGAAGATCTCCAGGCTGTAGAATCGTCCAGAACGAACATCGAACATCGAACATCCAACATCGAACTTCGAAGTCAAACCGCATAACCTGAGATTAGATCGGTCTGACTTCGATGTTCAATGTTCGATTTGATTCCGCTATGGTTTCTTGACGAGGATCTCGGGCACCTGGAATTTCTTTCCCGCCATCTCGATCTCCCGCACCGGCCAATGGCCCGTGGCGGTCAGGATCTCGGCCCCGGCCGGGGTGGCGAGCACCGTGTCTTCCACCCGGACGCCCTCCAGACTGGGGAAGAAGACAAACGGCTGGTTTTCCAGGACCCGCTCGATGCCGCTGGGGGTGATCACGTACTCCCGGTCCTGGTAGCCGGTGGCGGCCCCCAGGGGGGCCGTCCGCCACTCGTTGGCGAGCTTCAGCTCCTGGAAGAAGGAGATGGCGGCGGAGTACAACTCCTGGAGCGTGGAGCCGGCCTGCAGGTTGTTCAAGCAGGAGGCGAAGAGCCGCTCGACGGTCTGCTGGCGCTTCAGCAGGTCGTTCGGCGGTTCGCCCAGCGAAACCGTGCGCGTGATCGTGGCCGTCAACCCGCCTTTGCGGGCGATCACCTGCACCCGCAGGAGCTTTTCCAGCGTCCCGGTGCGGGTGACGTTCTCCCGGTACTTCCGGGCGCTGTCGTCGACCGCGACGGAGACGGCCAGCGGAACCAAGCCGCGGCTCCACAACTCCCGCGCCGCCAGCCCGGCGATCTCTGACTCGGTCATCCCCCGGGCCGCCTGGCGGGCCGCCGCCTCGCACGCTTCGGCCGTCAGCCGGCCGACGGCGCGGTACCGCTTGATTTCGTCCTTGTCAAGGCTCATGCGCCACGTCCGCAGGCTCTCTTCCATCGGCTCGGTGTCGGGCAGGGCGAGGTCGGATCCCAGCCGGCCCGGCGCGATCTTCCGGGCCAGCCGCAGGGGCTCGTTGTTCTCCAGTTCCTCGTGCCAGAAGTAAGCCATGGACCGGATCTTCAGCCCGGGCAGCTCCTGATCCAGCAGCCGCTTCGTGCGGTCGGCCGTACCGATGAGGTAGACGTCCTTCGGCGTCACCACGAGGGAGCCGGAACCCGCCTCGGCCGAGGGCGACACCGTGCTGTCCCCGCCGCCGGTCAGCCAGGCGAAATTGCGGGGCCGGGAGATGAGCAGGCCGGACAGCTTCCTCTCCTTCAGGGCCTGCCGGACGATCTCGACCTTCGTCCGGAACTCCTGCGCCGAGGCGGCGGCCAGGCTCCCCGCCAACAGGAACAGCAGGACGGTTCCGGTCACCAAGGCTCTCTTCATCGCGGGCTCCTTTGCCGGTGGGGGTGGGGGCGCGGCGGAGCGGTTCCGGGGCGCCGGCGGCACTATAGCAGATGTGCCGGGCGGGCACAACCGGCCTACGTCTTGTTTTGTTCGGCGTCGCCGCGGGTCTCGCTGAGGATCTCCTCCACCTCGTCGTCCTTGAGGGAGGGGTCCAGGGTGATGGCCCGGATCAGGTGCTGCTGGGCCCGGTTGAGGTCGCCCAGGTCGTAGCAGACCATGCCCAGATAGTAGTGGGCGTCCGCGTCGTCGGGCGACTCGCCGACGAGCTTCTCGAACAGCGTCAGGGCCTCGTAGTCGCGGTCGAGGGCATAGTAATTGCGCGCGAGGTTCCAGGCGGTCTCGGTCGACTTCTGCAGCGCGTACGCCTTCTCGTTGTGGCGGAGCGCCCGCCGGTAGTCGGTCAGGCGCTCGTCGGTGTCGCCGAGGTAGATGGCGCCGAGATTTTTGTGCGCCCGGAGGTTGTCCGGGTCGAGGGCCAGGCACTGCTCGAAGGACCGGATGGCCTGCCCGGTCCGGCCCTCCGCCAGGTAGAGGTTGCCCTGGAGCCCGAAGCGCTGGGCGCTGCCGGCCGGAGTGAGGGCGAGGGCCTGGCGGTAGCAGGCGATGCGCCCCGGCTGGTCTTCCCGGTCGTCCAGGACCACGGCCAGGTTGCAATAGTACAGGATCCGCTCCGACGTCGCCTTGGAATCCGTCCGCTCGATGGCTTGCCGGATGAACTTCTCGGCGTCGGCGTACTCGCCGGCCTCCCACAGGGAGACGCCGCGGCGGTTGAAGTCGGCGGCGGTGAGCAGCTGTCCCGCCCGCTCCGTCCGTCCGGTCATGTAGCAGCAGATGCCCAGCTCGTAGCGGACGTGGTATCGTCCGGACGCGGCCTTGTCCAGCTCTTCGTACAACGGGAGGGCGTCGGCGTAGCGCTTCAGCAGGAAATAGTTCTGCGCCAGGTTGCTGGCGGCGTTCAGGCTGCGCAACAGATTGTACGCCTTGAGGTTGTGGCGCAGGGCGAGGTCGTAGTCGACTTCGCACCCGGCGTACTCGCCCAGATAAATCAGACCGAGATTGTTGTGGGCCTTGGCGCATTCGGGATCCACCCGGAGGGCGTGGAGGAACAGGTCCGCGGCCTCCGGCACCCGCTTCTCCTGGAGCCGGATCTCGCCGAGGCTGGCGAAATAGTCGGCGCTGCCGGGCGCGGCGGCGGCCAGGGCGGCGCGGTAGCCGGCCAGGGCGACGCCGGCGTCCTGCCGGCTTTCCCCCACCAGGCCGAGCTGGCTTCCCGCCTCGAGGCGCTCGGCGGCGTCCTCCTTCGTCAGCAGCTCCAGGGCGCGGCGGAGTTTCTTCTCCGCCCCGTACGTGTCGTCTTCGGCGAGCAGCCGGCCGGCCGAGGCGATCAGTTCTCTCGCCGCCAGTTGCCGGAAAACGCTGACTCCCTCGGTGACGGCGAAGGCGAGCAGGTATCCATAGAAGGGGATGGCGACGAAGAGCAGGACGCTGCGCACCGCCGCCGTGCCGAGCAGGGCGCGGGCGCCCCGGAAGCCCCGCCAGATGGCGTAGCCGAAAGCCCCGGCCGCCAGCAGGGCGCCGGCGATCTCGAAGGCGGGCGGCTTGGGCTGGGCGAAGTAACGGTTTCCGGAGACAACCATCGCGGCGAGTTCGATCAGGACCAGCGCCAGCGCGGCGGGGATCCCGGCGTAGAGGCAGATCCGCCGGGCCAGCCGGCCGTCGTTCCGCCCACCGGCCAGGCGCACCCGGAGGTGGTACCACGCGCCGCCGAGCCAGTAGATCAGCCCGCCGGCGCCCAAGCCGGCGGCCGCGATGAGGAGCCAGAATTCCGGCCAGGTGCCGGCCGGATAGCGGCGCATGAACAGGGCCTTGTTTTCCACGAGTTCGATGACCACCGCCATTCCGGTGACCCAGACGGCCAGCAGGAAGCCGGGCGGCCATGGTCCGGACAGCCGCTCGACAGCGAAGCGGGGGAAGTCCAGCAGCAGCCCGCCCAGGGGACGGAATGGCGCTGCCGGCCTGGGTGGCGCGGCTTCAGGAACAGTCGCCGGTGCCTTCCCCGGTTCCCCCGCCGGCGCCTCCGTCGGCAGCCCTGTTTCCAGGTCTCTCTGGAGGGATTGGGCGGCCGTCCCGCCTGGCCCATCGTCGCCGGAGGGCGGGGCGGGGGCCGATTGTTCCGGTGGTTGGAGAGTGCGCTCGTCTTCCATGAGAACCGCGGGCCGGATAAACCGGCAAGCCTTCTGAAATAAGGATTCACCTTACCCCAACCGGGGATTCGTGACAAGGATGAAAATTCCGGCGAGTGGTTGCGAGTTCCCCCATCAGAAGGCCCTCCATTCCATCGGTATCGGAATCGATATCGGTATCGGGATCGGTATCGGGATCGATCCCCGCATCGGCCCGGATACCGGCCCCGATCCCGGTCCTCCTGGTTTTTTTTACCCAAACCGCCGGGCGCTCCGATATAATCCCGGCCATGGAAACCACGAAACTGCTGCATGGCTGCCAACTTTGCGCCGGCTTGAGCGAGCCGGAACTCCAGGCCCTCGCCCGCATCGCCACCCTGCGGCGGCTCGAGCGGGACGAGGTGCTGTTCCAGGAAGGGGATCCCGGCCTGGGCTTTTACGTCCTGCTGGAGGGCCGGGTGCGGGTCTACAAGGCCTCGCCCGACGGCAAGGAGTACACCCTGCACGTGATCCGGCCGGGCCAGATGTTCGCCGAGGTGGCCATCTTCATGGAGCGCGCCTACCCCGCCAACTGCGCCGCGGTGGAGGACTCGAGCGTAGCCTTCTTTCCCCGCGACGCGTTCATGAAGCTGGTCCACGACCGGCCGCAGATCAGCCTGAAGATCATCGCCTCGCTGGCCCACTTCGTCCGGGAGTTCAACCGCATGGTGGAGGAGCTGTCGCTGAAGGAAGTGCCGGCCCGGCTGGCGGCGTACCTCCTGGACGAGGCGCGGAAGCAGGGCGGGCGCCAGGTCGTCATCGAGGGGACCAAGGCCGCCCTGGCCAACCGCCTGGGCACGGTGAGCGAGACGCTGTCCCGGAACCTCACCAAGATGAAGAACGCCGGCCTGATCCGGGAGGAGGGGAAGGGCATCCGGATCCTGGACCCGGAGCGCCTGTCCGACGTGGCGGAGGGGCTGGAGAAGATCTGACAGGGGACAGGGGCGCCCGAGTCTTCCGTCCCAGCAAAATGTCAGTACCGGCAGGCGTGAGCCGCCGGCGCGAGACGTGACAGTCGCCGCGTGATCCATGCCGGTGAGCTTCAGCGGCGGTGTCGCAACGGCCGCATGGCCCGCAGGGCCGGCCGTTGAAAGCCCAGGGTGAGCGAAGCGAGCCCTGGGGAGGGGTGGAGTCTCGGTCCCCCCATCCGTTCCCACCCCCGCCCTGCAGGGGCGGCCGAAGGACGATTCTTAAATGTTCGTTGATCCCGACACAGCCTCATCAGTCGTCGGCGCAAGCTGGCACGCAACCTCCTAATTTTATTCAAGATGCAGATCGGCGCCTCCACCTGAGTCAGGTTGCCCGCCGGCGGCTGACGCCTGCCGGTACTGACCTGTCGGCGGGTTTGAATTGCCCACCGGCCGCTGACGTTGCATCCACCATTTCATTTTTGACTTAGATCAAAGACCGGCGTCCGGCCCTCCGGTACCATGGCGGCGAGATTTGAAATGGAGGAGCCGACCATGGCCAAGAGAAACATCATCCGGATCGACGAGAGCAAGTGCGACGGCTGCGGCCTGTGCGTGCCGTCCTGCGCCGAGGGCGCCATCCAGGTCATCGACGGGAAGGCCCGCCTGGTGAGCGAGATCTACTGCGACGGGCTGGGCGCCTGCCTGGGCGAGTGCCCCCAGGACGCCATCACCATCGAGGAGCGCGACGCCGCCGAATTCAACGAGGCCGCCGTGGAGAAGCACCTGGCTTCCATCGGCCGCGCGCCGCAGGCCCATGCCCCCGCCCCGAAGCCGGCGCCCGCCCCGGCACCCGCCGCCTGCCCGAGCACGCGGCCCCATCCCGCCGGCCTGGAGCGCGTCCTGGGCCTGGCCGGCCTCGCCGGCGCCGGCCACACCCACGGCCACGGCGGCGGCTGCCCCGGCTCGGCGGCCCGCATGCTGGAGCCCCGCCCGGCGGCGGCCCCTGCCGACGGGCCCGCCGCGGCCGCGTCCGCCTCGCAGCTGGCCAACTGGCCGGTGCAGCTCATGCTGCTGCCGCCGAAGGCCCCCTACTTCCAGGGCGCCGAGCTGCTCATCGCGGCCGACTGCGTCCCGTTCGCCTTCGCCGACTTCCACCGCCGCTTCGTCACCGGCAAGACGGTGGCCATCGGCTGCCCCAAGCTCGACGACACCCAGGTCTACCTCGACAAGCTGGCCCAGATCTTCGCGAGCAACGAGCTCAAGTCGATCCAGGTGGTCTACATGGAGGTGCCCTGCTGCTTCGGCCTGGTGCACACCGTGAAAGAGGCCCTGGCGGCCAGCGGCAAGTCCATCCCCCTGACCCTGACCAAGATCTCCATCCGCGGGGACGAGCTCGATTCCCAACGGCTGGCCTAATCCATCACAGGAGGTACGTCGGTAATGGTTTCCAAAGCGCTGAAGTACACGTTCGTCGGCCTCACCCTGGGAGCGATCCTCGTGACGCTCTGGGGCGGCCTCATCACCTTCGAGCAGGCTCCCCCCTACCCGGGCCGGATCGTGGGGCCGGACGGCACCCTGCTGGCCGACCGCGAGTCGGTCCTCCGCGGCCAGGGCGTGTTCCAGAAATACGGCCTGATGGATGTCGGCAGCGTCTGGGGCCACGGCACCTACCGGGGCACCGAGTTCACCGCCGACTGCCTCCACCGGATGGGGCAGGAGGTCCGGCAGTCCCTCGCGCTGGCCCGGTTCGGCAAGCCGTTCGCCGAACTGACCGCGGAAGAGCAGGGCACGTTGGACACGGCCGCCGCCGCCGAGATCAAGCGGAACACCTACGATCCGGGCCCGGACACCCTGACGCTGTCGCCGGCCATGGCCTCGGCCTTTGGCGCGGTACAGGATTACTACAGCAATATTTTTCTTGAGGGCAAGCAGGATTCCGCGATTCTTCCCAACGCCATCGCCGACGCCGGGGAGCGGCGCGACCTGTCGCACTTCTTCTTCTGGACCGCCTGGGCCGCCGGGACGCTGCGGCCGGGCAAGGAGCTGACCTACACCAACAACTGGCCGCCGGACGTCAGCGTCGGCAACACGCTCTCCAGCGAGGCCATGCAGTGGACGGTGGTGTCCATCATCGCCTTCCTGGCGTTCCTCGGCGTGATGACCTTCGTCTTCCACTGGTTCAAGTTCTTCAGCCGCGATCCCGAGGAGTACCACCTCGCGCGGGCCATGGCCGTGTCGCCCATCAGCGCCAGCCAGCGCAAGACGGCCAAGTACTTCTTGGTGGTCACTGTGCTGTTCCTGCTGCAGACCACCATGGGCGGCCTCATCGCCCACTACACCGTCCACCCGGCCAGCTTCTACGGCCTGGACGCCGTGGCCCAGCTGGTGCCGTACCAATGGGCCAAGTCGTGGCACCTCCAGCTGGCGGTGTTCTGGATCGCCGTGTCCTGGATCGGCATGACCCTCTACGCCGCGCCGCTGATCGGCGGCCGCGAGCCGAAAAAGCAGGGCCTGCTGGTGGACATCCTCTTCGCCGCGGTGGTGGTGGTGGCCGGCGGCGCCCTCAGCGGCATCGCCCTGGGCGTGCACAACAAGATCGGCGCCAACTGGTTCTGGTTCGGCCACCAGGGCTGGGAGTACCTGGAGCTCGGCCGGCTCTGGCAGCTGCTGCTCTTCGCCGGCCTGCTGATCTGGCTCGGCATCGTGGTCCGCGCCCTGAAGGACCACTTCCGCAAGGGCACCGACAAGTGGGACGTGCCCCACTTCGTGGCCTACGCCGGCGTGGCCATCGCCGCCTTCTTCGCCTTCGGCCTGTTCTACAACCCGCGCACGCACCTGACCGTGGCCGATTTCTGGCGCTGGTGGGTGGTGCACACCTGGGTGGAGGGCATGTTCGAGTTCTTCGCCGCGGCGGCCATCGCCTTTGTCACGGTGAACCTGGGCCTGGCCCGGCGGAAGGACGCCCTCCGGGTGGCCTACATGACCGCCATGCTGGCCCTGTCGACGGGCATCATCGGGGTGGGCCACCACTACTACTGGTTCGGCGACCCGTCCCTGTGGTTCGCCCTGGGCGGCGTGATCTCGGCCCTCGAGCCCGTGCCGGTGCTGCTGCTGATGGCCAAGGTGTGGCAGGAGATGCGCGCCCTGAGGAACGCCGGCCAGGAGTTCCCCTACAAGTGGCCCATGTTTTTCCTGATGGCCTCCTCGGCCTGGGCCTTCGTCGGCGCGGGGATCTTCGGCTTCACCATCACCACGCCGGTGGTCAACTACTACGAGCACTCCACCTACCTGACGGTGAACCACGGCCACACGGCTCTGCTGGGCACGTACGGCTTCCTGGCCATCGGCCTGCTGCTGTTCTCCCTGCGCGGCCTGGTCAAGCCCGAGGCGTGGAAGGACAAGTGGCTGAAGGTCTCCTTCTTCGGCATCAACGCCGGTCTGTTCCTGATGTTCGCGGGCACGCTGCTGCCGGTGGGCATCCTGCAGCTCGTGGACAGCTTCCGGTACGGCCTCTGGCACGCCCGGAGCCCCGAGTTCTACAACCAGCCATTCGTCCACTGGATCGGCCAGGTGCGCCTGATCCCGGACACCATCATCATCGTCTGCGGCGTGGTGCCGCTGGTCTTGTTCGCCGCCAAGGCCTTCCTGAACCTCAAGCCGGTGCAGGTGGCCGACGGGGCAGCCTGGCCGGAACCGCCGGCGAAGAGCGAGTAACCTTCTGGAGACGTTCCGGATCCGGCGGCTTGGGTAGTCCGGGCCGCCGGACCCGGAACATGATTCCGTCATCTGAATGAGACAGATAATCCAATCCGGCAGAGGAGAGAACAAGATGATCCTGAAACCCGAAACCAAGATCCACGACCTGCTGGCGCAGTATCCCTTCCTGCTGGATTTCCTGGCCAACTACCGGCCGGACTTTCAGAAGCTGAAGAACCCCGTCCTGCGGAACACCGTGGGACGGGTGGCCACCCTGGCCACCGCGGCGTCCATGGGGGACGTCCCGCTGCAGACCCTGCTCGCCGACCTGGAGCGGGCCATCGCCGCCGGCGCCGGCGCGGTCCCTGCCGCCCCGGCGGCGGGAGCGGGCGGCCGGGACCCGCAGAAGATCGCCCTGCTCAAGGGCATCATCCAGGACCTGCACGCGGGCGTGCCCATGCCCGAGGCCAAGCGGCGGTTCGCCGAGCTGGTCCGCGACGTGGATCCCTCCGAGATCGCGGCCATGGAGCAGCAGCTGATGAAGGACGGCATGCCCGAGACCGAGATCAAGCGCCTCTGCGACGTCCACACCCAGGTGTTTCAGGAGTCGCTGGACCAGCAGCCCGCCGCCGACGTGCCGCCCGGCCACCCCGTCCATACCTATCGCCTGGAAAACCAGGCGCTGGAGCAGGCCGGCGAGGAGTTCCTCCTGGCCCTCGAAGCGCTGGGCCCCCACCCGGGCGCCGGCGAACTGGCGGCCGGCGAGGCGCGTGTCGCCGCCGCCCTGGGGCGGCTCGCCGAGGTGGAGAAGCACTACCTCCGCAAGGAGTACCAGCTGTTCCCCTTCTTGGAGAAGCATGGCTTCTCCGGACCCTCGCAGGTCATGTGGGCGATCCACGACGACGTCCGCGGCATGCTGAAGGAGCTGCGGAAGGCCCTGGCGACCGGCGCCGCGGGCATCCTGACGACGGTCGGCCCGGAGCTGGTCCGCGTGGTCCGCGAGATGGGCTACAAGGAGGAGAAGATCCTCCTGCCGGTCTCGCTCGAGATGTTGTCGGAGGGCGAGTGGGCTGACATCCGCCGCGGGGAGGGCGAGTTCGGCTATGCGCTGGTGCCTCCCGCGGCGGAGTGGCAGCCCCGTCCCATACCGGGGGCGCCCGAGGAGCCGGCCCCCGCCTCGGCCGGCGTCACCCTGTCGCTGCAGACCGGCAAACTGGAGCTGGAGCAGCTCAACCTGCTCCTCCGGCACCTGCCGCTGGACATCACCTTCGTGGACGAGCACGACGTGGTGCGCTACTATTCCGAAGGGCCCAACCGCGTTTTCATGCGCACCCCGGAGGTCATCGGGCGGAAGGTCCAGAACTGCCACCCGCCCAAGAGCATGCACGTCGTCAACCGCATCCTGGAGGAGTTCCGCGCCGGGACGAAGGACTCGGCCGAGTTCTGGATCAACTTCCAGGGCCGTTTCGTCCACATCCGCTACTTCGCCGTCCGCGACGCGGAGGAGCGGTACCGCGGCTGCCTGGAGGTGACCCAGGACTGCACCGCCATCCGGGCCCTGAGCGGCGAGCGGCGGCTGCTCGACTGGGACGCCGGGGCGGAGAACGAAGGGCGGGCGTGACCGCGGCGTGGGCATGATCATCGGACCGATCGGTCGGATCGGACGGATCGGTCCGACCATGACAAGCCCGGGTGAACCATGATCTGGCGCGTGATTCTCGTCATTCTGTCGGCGGTCGTGCTGGGCGCCCACTTCCTGCGGGCCGAGCAGCCCGGCCTGACCGTGGTCTGCCTGGCGGCCCCGCTGCTCCTGTTGTGGTGGACCCGCTGGGCCCTGCGCGCCGTCCAGGCGCTGCTGGCCGCCGGCGGGCTCGTCTGGATCGACACCCTCGCCCGCCTGGCGGTAGCGCGGATGTCGGCCGGCATGCCCTGGCTGCGGATGGCCCTGATCCTCGGGGCGGTGGCGGCGGTCGCCTGGACCGCGGCCCTCGTCCTGGGCGCCCGGCGCGTGCGCGATCGCTACCCGGGAGAGGGCGCCGCCGTCAGCGTTCCCTTGGCGGCGTTCCTGCTGACGGCCGGGCTCCTGTCCGTCGTGCACGTCAAGGTCCGACTGACCCTCCTCCTGGCGGAGCGGTTCCTGCCGGGATCCGGCTGGGTGGAGCTGTTCGCCCTGGCCGTGTACGCCGCCTGGGTGGCCGGCCGGATGCTGGACGTGAGCCGCGCCCCGCGGCTGCGCCTCCGGATCTGGCTGCTGTTTTCCGTGGTTTTCTTTGTGCAGCTGGGCCTGGGGCTGGCCGGCGTCCACGAGTGCCTCCAGACCGGCAAGCTGCACCTGCCGGTGCCGGCGGTCATTGTGGCCGGCCCCCTCTTCCGGGGGGAGGGCCTGTTCATGGTGATCCTGTTCCTGGCGATGGTGGCCGTGGTGGGGCCGGCCTGGTGCAGCCATCTCTGCTACGTCGGCGGGTGGGACGCCCTGGCCGCCACGGCGAAGAAGCGCCCATCGGCCATGCCCCGCTGGCGCCGGGCGGCGCAGTACGTTTCCCTGGCGCTGGTGGCGGCGGCGGCGCTGGGCCTGCGCGCGGCGGGAGTGGACGGCTACACGGCCGTCTGGTTCGGGCTCGGTTTCGGCGTCGCCGGCGTCGGGCTCATGGCCACGCTGTCGCGGAAAAAAGGCGTGATGGTGCACTGCACCAGCTACTGCCCGATCGGACTGGTGGCGACCTGGCTGGGCCGCCTCAACCCGTTCCGGGTCCGCCTCAACCAGAACTGCACGGAGTGCGGCCTGTGCCGTCTGGCCTGCCGCTACGACGCCCTGTCCATGGACGACATCCGACGCCGCAGGCCGGGGCCGTCCTGCACGCTGTGCGGCGACTGCCTTGCCCCCTGCCGCCACGGCGCCATGGAGTACCGCTTCCCGGGCCTCTCCCCGTCGGCCGCCCGCCAGGTATTTCTGGTCCTGGTGGCCTCCCTGCACGCGGTGTTCCTCGCCGTAGCCCGCATCTGAAGATTCACCACAAAGGCACAAAGGACACAAAGCAATCCGCAGATTATTAGTTATTGGTTAATGATTGATTGTTATTTGCTATTTCAAACCAGGACCGTCCCAAAGCGATTCATCAGCTGAGCCTCAGAGATTCGCCCTCGCTGATATAACAAATAACTATTCACCAATAATCATTAACAAATCATCTGCGGTTTGTTTGTGTCCTTTGTGCCTTTGTGGTGAATCCTGTCCTACGAGTCCCACTTGCGGAAGAAAAGGGCCTGCCTGTGGATCGGCGCTGTCTTGGCCGCCAGCTCCCTCATCTGCGCGTCGTTGAGCGGATTGAACTCCCGCGCGATGGCGATGTTCTCCTCCACCTGGGCCAGGTCGTCGCAGCCGACGATGACCGTGCTCACCGGCAGGGAGTAGACGTACTGGAACGCCTCCCGGATGGTCAGCGTGCCGGGCTTGTCGGCCTTGCCGAAGGCGGGCTGCTGGTCGGGCGGCGGCGGGGTCCAGGAAGCCAGGATCCGTCCGCGGGCGGGGATCTTCATGCCGATGATGCCCAGCTGCTGCTCCAGCGCCAGCGGCAGCAGGTAGTCGATGAAGCTCAAGTGGTGCTTGTCGGCGGCGTTGACCGCCAGAAGGATGGTGTCGAACTGGTAGCGGCGCAGCCCCTCCGCGAGGACGAACGGGTCGGCGTGGCCGGTGATGCCGAGGAACCGGACGACCTTGTCGG
>CAYPNP010000004.1:0-58813 GCA_964412195.1 uncultured Acidobacteriota bacterium
ATGGTGAATCAATGGGCGGAAAATAGCACGAATGGAACCTTGCGCCAAGCGGATTGTGGAGCCGGAAGCAGATTCTGACACGGGGGCACAGGGGTGGGGAAAATGAAAACGGCTTGCGAAGGCAAGCCGTTTTGCAGTAGTGGTGCGCCTGGCACGAATCGAACGTGCGACCCCCGGTTCCGGAGACCGATGCTCTATCCCCTGAGCTACAGGCGCAGGGAGAAAGCTTTTTATCATAGCCAAGAGGGAAGGTCAAGGGAGATTTCGGAAAGGGAACGAACGTCGAACATCGAACATTTAACCTCGAACGTCGAAGTCATGCCGGAAGCCGGAAGCAAACCACGAAATACACGAAACACACGAAAAGGTTCAAGCCGGAAACCGGGAACCAAACCACGAACCACACCAACCACACGAAAAGGGTCAAGCCGGAAGCCGCCAGCCGGAATCAATATGAACTCAGGCCACAGGGTTCCGAGCCGCAATCAGAAACTCCGCATTCCGCATTCCGCACTCCGCATTTGGAACAATTCGAAATCCGCAATGCCGGGCGGCTTGCGCCGGGGCGGGTGAGTGAATTATATTGAGGGCAACTGCAATCTGCAGAGTGATCACGGCAGGATCGTCGAGACAGGATTCGAGATGCCCGACATCGTCATCCTCACCGCCCGGTTCGGCAACGGGCACCTGAGCGCCGCCACCAACATCGCGGCGGCGCTGGCGCGGGATTTCCCCAACCTCTCGGTGGAGATCGTCGACCCTTTCCAGCTGACCAAGCCCAAACCCTACGGCCGGGTCCAACGGATCTACCGCCTGGCTCAGCGGCGCACCCCCCTGCTCTGGCACCTCTTCTTCCGGCTGGCCGACCGGACGCCGCTCGGCCGCTGGTGGGTGCTGAGCAACCGTCCGCTGCGGGAATTCTTCCGCGGCTTCGCCGGCGCCTACGAGCCGAAGGCGGTGATCAACACCTACGCCGTCTTTCCCACCGTCCTCGGGCAGTACTACGGCCGGGGTGCCCCGATGCCCTTCCGGCTGGCCACCGTGCTGACCGATTCCATCAGCATCAACCGGACCTGGCTGGAGGGGCCATCGGAGATCTTCCTGGCCTCCGACGAATTGACCGCTTTGTCCGTGGTCATCCAGGGCATCGCCGAGGAAAAAATCGTCGTCACCGGCTTCCCCACGCCCATCGACTTCGAGCACGGCGCCCCGGCGCGGCCCGGCCCTCGTCCTCCGGGAGCCCCCGTGTCCGTCTTGTGGCTGACCGACCAGGACCGCGGCCCGCTGGTGCGGCTGCTCGACGGATTGGGCGCCGCCGCCGAGCTGCGCCTGGTCCTGGCGGTGGGACGGCGGCCGAAGCTGGCGGAGGCGCTCCGGGCGATGGCCCCGCGCTGGCGCTTCGCTCTGGAGGTCGTGGAGTGGGAGCCGGGCATCAGCCGGCGCATGCCGGGGATGGACCTGGTCATCACCAAGGCCGGCGGCGCCACCGTCCACGAGGCCCTGGCCGCGGGCTGCCCGGTGCTGATCTCCCGGGTGACTCCCGGGCAGGAGGAGGGCAACGCCCACCTGGTCGAGGCCAACGACCTGGGGCAGGTGGCGCACAACGACCGAGAACTGGGGCGGGTCCTGGCGGAGCTGCAGGCGGACCGCTTCGCCGCGCTGGAGCCCGTGCGCGCCCATGTCGAGCGCTTCCGCCGGCCCGGCGCCGCTGCCCACATCGCCCGGATCGCGGCCGCCATGGCGGACGGTGAATCGGTGAATCGGCAGAAAGGCGGGCGGGAACCGATTGGTTAATGGATATTGTTTATTTGTTATTGGATATATCAATCCAGAGTGATCACCAGTTCCCGGTCTGGTATAGCCAATAACAATTCACGAATAACCATTAACCAATTGGTTTTCTCCGTGCACCAAACTCACCGGCTCCGATGGTGTTCATCCGTTCTCATCCGAGGTTAAGTTTCCAGGTGGATAAATGGACGCGATCCGGATCGGGTGGAACCTGCTGATCCTGGCCTGGCTGCTGGTGGAGGCGGCCCGTTTCGACTACCACCATTTTCAGCGGCTCGGCCGGAGGGGCGTGTTTCGCTGGTCGGCGGCCAAGTGGGCATTCTCGCCGCCCGAGCGCGGGGCGCTGCAGCGCTTCCTGATGGCGCTGGCCGTGGGGCTGGCCGGCAACGCCCTGCTGGCGGCGCTGGCGGGCGCGCTCGAGTTCTGGGAATGAAGAGGCGGTGTCGCGATCGGGAAGTTGTCAGTACCGACGGGCGTCAGCCGCCAGCGAGATATGTCACTCAACCAAACACCCTGCTTGGAGATGCAGATTGTCAACGCCGGCTGAGTCGAGCTGCCCGCCGGCAGCTCACGCTTGCCGGTACTGACGGCTCGCCGGTTGCGACACAGCCGCTGACGCCTGCCGGCACGAAAGCAGCGTTGGGAGCTGCGGCGCCCGCCGCTGCAACTCAGCCTTGTGAGAGGAGATTGTCCGGCAGCCGGCGATCACTTGAGGATCCAGTTCTGGTCGGGATCGACGAACTGCACGCCCGCCTTCATCCCGCCATGCAGCTCGCGGGACCAGATCACCCGCGCCAGGGCGCGAGCCTTCTGCGGGGCTTTGGCGGACGCGACCACCAGCACGCTCCCGGGCGGGATCATCCGATGGACGGCGAAGCGGGCGCCGGTGATGCTGACGTTTTCGGTCGTGGTTTCCTCGCGGATGGGCAGGCCGTCCACGTCCTCGCCCTCGAGGATGACGGGAATCCGCAGCCGGATGCGGGAACTGCGCCGCGGGTCGGGCTTCTCCATTCTCCTCGCTCCCTCGTGATAATTTCGAAACACATTATACCGCAGCCGGGTGATTTCGCCAGAGGAAAGCGCAAGGCGGATGGAGATTGGGTCCAAAGCGGGGGATCGAACGTCGAACGTCCAACATCGAACGCTGAACGCTGAACGGGATCAGGCTAACGACGCTGTTGGCGGCTATTCTTCTTCGTTCGGCGTTCGGCGTTCGGAGTTCGATGTTCTATGTTCAGCGTTCAGATTGCCATACTGAGACGCGGATCTACGCGGATTCTCGCGGATAGGGCCCGGGCGGGCATTTGTTCAGGACAGACCCGCGTGCATCCGTGTCCGAGACATCTTTGCGGAATCTGCAGATCCATGGGCAGTGGCTTGTTTCGATTACGATGGCGAGCACGATTACGATCGTCGAGCACGAGCGCGAGGGGAGGCAGTCACTACCTGGGGAGAACGCGGAAGAAAAGGCACTTCAGATAATGGGTTTCGGGGAGGGCGAGGAGGACGGGGTGATCCAGGGCCTGGGAGCCTTCGGCCACGAGCTGCAGGTCCCGGCCGGCGGCGGCCGCCGCGTCCAGGGCCAGGCGGGTCAGCATCTCCCGGGTCACGAATGAGGAGCAGGAGGAGGTCACCAGCAGCCCGCCCGGCGCCGCCCGGCGCAGAGCCAGAGCGTTCAGACGGGCGTAGGCCTCGAGGGCGTCCTTCAGGTAGCGCTTCTTCTTGGCGAAGGCCGGCGGGTCAAGCACCACCACGTCGAACTCCGGCTGAACGCCGGCCGGGACGGTCTCCAGGAAGGCGGCGGCATCGGACGGCACGAATTCCAGCCGGTCGGACCAGCCGTTGGCGACCGCCGAGGTCCGGCCCAGGTCCACCGCCGCAAGATCGGAGTCCACCGCCACCGCCCGCCCCGCGCCGGCCGAGAGCGCCGCCAGGCTCCACAGGCCGCAGTGGCTGTAGAGGTCCAGCACCGTCTCGCCCCCGCGGACCAGCCGGGCCAGCAGGCGGCGGTTCTCGCGATGGTCCAGGAAGAGTCCGGTCTTGCGTCCGCCGAGGCAGTCCACCATCACCCGCGCCCCGTCCAGGTCCACCTCCACCGGACCGGTCCAGGCGCCCTTCAGCACGCGGACCTCCAGCGGCAGGCCCTCCAGCCGGCGCAGCAGGTTGGTGTTTTTCAGGATGATGGTTTCGGGCTGCAGCCGCCGGTCCAGCTCCGCCGCAATGAAATCCGTCCAGGGCTCCATCCCGGCCACGGTCTGGGACAGCACCAGCACGCGGCCGTACCGGTCGGCGGCCAGCCCCGGCAGCCCGTCGCTCTCGCCGTATACCAGCCGGCACACCGTGGTATCGGGGCGAACCCGCTCGCGCCAGGCCAGCGCCCGGTCGAGGCGCGCGCGGATCAGCCCGGCGTCCGGCGCCCGGTCCTCCCGCGAGACCAGCCGGACGGCCACGTGGGAGCGGGGATTGGCAAATCCCACTCCGAGGAATTCGCCGTGGGAACTCTCCAGCCGAACCGGCTCGCCCGGCGTCAATCCCTCCAGCGACTCCGGCGCGAAGTCCCCCCGCCAGGCCCACGGGTGGCCGCGGAGGAGGCGGGTGTGGTACTCGGCGAGGAGGCGGAGGGTCTTCATGAGCGGGGCTCGGGGCTCGAGGCTTGGGGTTCGGGGGGAATCGAACATCGAACGTCGAAGTCGATCCACAATCTGAACCACAAACCACACGAACCACACGAAAAGTTCCGATCCGGGATCAATCTGGAACTCAGGAACTCAGGAAGGGAATCCGATTCGCAATCTGGGCCGAAATCCGAAGTCCGATGTCTGTTATTTCCATTTCGAACTCCGCACTCCGCATTCCGCATTCCGCACTCCGCATTCTGCCCAATCACCCATTCACCGATTCACCGGTTTTAATGCAGCATCACCTTCTCGATGCTGATCCCCTCCTTCTTGCGGGCGTCGGCGCGCTTGAGCAGCAGGGCGAAGATGAAGCCGACGATCCCCAGCGAGGCGAACATCAGCATGGTGGAGGTGTAGTCCACCACCGGCTTCCCGTCGGCGCCCATCACGGTGTGGGCGTCGGCGATCTTGCCGGCGAGGTACGGGAAGAGCATCAGGCCGACGTTCTGGACGTAGCCGATCACGCCGAAGGCCGTTCCGAGGCGGTTCTCCGGCACCATCATGGGGATGGCCGCCCAGAGCGCCGCCGGCACCAGCGACAGCGCGATGCCCACCACGAAGATGGGGATCACCGGTGGGAAGTGGGTGTAGCCGATCAGCAGGTGGCAGGGGATCAGCAGGAGCGACCCAAGGATCATCAGGGTGGCCCGCTTGCCCTTATGATCCACGAACCAGCCCAGGAGCGGGGTGAAGATCATGGTGCCGAAGATCAGCGCCGAGGCGTAGTTGCCGGCCGTGGTTTCGTGGAAGCCGAACTTCTGGACCAGGATGTCCGGGGCGTAGGACTGGAAGGGGAAGACAGCGGAGTAGAACGTCACGCACAGCAGGGTGATGAACCAGAAGGAGGCGTCGAAGCTGAACGCCTCCTTGAGGACGAACTTCTCTTCCGGCGCGGCGCCCGCGGCGCCGGAGCTCGGGCCGAATCCCTTCGACTTGGCCAGCCGTTCCAGGCCCAGGTAGGCGAAGAAGGTCAGGAAGCCGATACCCATGACGGCGCTGGCGAACCACAGGGCGTTGCGCAATCCCCAGGCACCGGCCACCGGCCCCTGGATGTTCATGGCCAGGAAGGTGCCCAGGCGCATGATGGTGAGATTCAGGCCATAGGCGAAGGCCAGCTCCTTGCCCTTGAACCAGCGGGCCAGCACCTTGTTGTTGACCACCAGGATGGCCTCGGCGCCCACGCCGTAAATGGTCCGGCCCAGAAGCATGACCTTGAGCTCGGGGCTCCAGTCGGGCAGGAAGGCCGTCTTCAGCCAGGGGTAGAGCGGTCCGAGCAGGTCCGGCAGGCCCTTCCAGGCCCCCACGGCGGTGAGGACCGCACCGAGGAAGCACAGGAAGCCGTACAGGATGCCGGAGAGCTTGAGCCCCAGCTTGTCCACCAGCACGCCGGCCAGGAGCAGCATGAGCAGGAAGACGTTGGACGCGGCGTAGGCTGAAAACAGGAGGCCGTAATCGGAGCCGGTGAAGTGAAGCTGGTCCTTGATCATGGTCCCCAGCGGGGTGATGGAATCGTAGATGTAGTACTGGGCGAAGCAGATCAGGCTCATGAAGATGAGCACCAGCCAGCGGAACATGGGGCTGGGGCCGCGGGAGTCAGTCATGGGACCTCCTGGGAGGAGAGAGCTGGAAACCGGATTATCTTATCACTGGATTGCGAATTGCGGATTGCGAATTGCGGATTGGAAACCGGGAACGGCAATCTGCCATTGCTCCCAAATTCGCAATTCGCAATTCGCAATTGGCAATTGACTCAAGGGATGTAGGGAGAGTAACCGTCATGATCGTGGCGGAGGTCGTCCAGCGGCGGGACGAGGTCGAGGAAGGCGTCGCGCACGGCCTTGAGCTCGCGCCGGCGGTCCGCCTGGAGGTTGGTGAAGCGGACGGTCCACGGCGCGGCGCCGGGCAGGACGGCGCGGATTTCGCAGGGATTGGAGCCGATGCCCTTCATGCCGAAGTCGGACTCCCGCCACTCCAGCAGGCGGTTCTGGCGCAGGACGGCGGCGAAGGCGGCGTACTGGGCCCCGGTCAGCCAGCCGGGGTTGCGGAGGATCTCCTTGCCGCCGCGGCGCTCCGTCCGGACGGCGTAGATGCCGTCGGGTCCGACCTCGACGGAGATCCGGCGGCTCCACTCGTCGGCGGTGCCGGGATCGTTCAGCACCTCGGAGTAGACCAATGTGATCGGGCGGGCCTGGCCGTCCGGCGTCAGGTAGGGGTCGTCGGCGGCGAGGACCACTGTTGGCAGGAAAAGGGCGATCAGCAGAACGAAGCGAGTCAGCATGCGATCACTCCAAGGATGTAATGAGTCACCGGGGTTCTGCGTTACAGATGCCAATGACCCCGCTTTGGTTTAACACGGCAAACCTCGGAATCCAATCCGCGGAAGTTCACGCAGAGGCGCAGAGAACGCCAAGCCAATCCGCAAGCCGGGAATTCACCACAGAGACACGGAGAACACCGAGAATTATGATAGGTTCCAATCCGCAATCACAATCGGAACCACGAACCACACGAACCACACGAAAGGTATCAATCCCCAATCCAATCATTCAACGCAGATCGACGCAGATTATTTATGATTCAATACGATCCAAACCAGGGATAGATCATAAGAAATCATAATCCATCAGCGGAAATCTGCGTTGAATTCCCCTTCGCGTCCTTTGCGCCTTTGCGGTATTTCCGCAATTCGCAATGGTCCGAGCCCCGAGTCCCCAGTCCCGAAATCCGATGTCCGAAGTCCGATGTCCGCGGATTCCATTTCGCAATCCGCAATTCGAAATTCGCAATTGTCAGATTCGTTCGACGATCATGGCCGAGGCCTCGCCGCCGCCGATGCACAGCGACACCAGGCCGTAGCGGGCGTTCCGCTGCTGCAGGGCGTTCAACAGGGTGACGGTCAGCCGCGCGCCGCTGGCGCCGATGGGGTGGCCCAGCGCCACCGCGCCGCCGTGGACGTTGACCCTGGCCGGGTCGAGGCCCAGGTCCCGGATGGCCGCCAGGGCCACCAGCGCAAAGGCCTCGTTGATCTCCCACAGATCGATGTCGGCCGTCGTCATCCCCGCCTTGGCCAGCACTTTCCGGATCGAGCCGGCCGGCGCGGTGGGAAAGTCCGCCGGGGCGTGGGCGAAGGAGGCCTGGGCGACGATGCGGGCCTGCGGCTTCAGGCCCAGCGCGGCGGCCTTCTCGGCAGCCATGACCACCACCGCCGCGGCACCGTCGTTGATCTTGGAGGCGTTGGCCGCGGTGATGGTGCCGTCCTTCTCGAAGGCCGGCTTCAGCTTGCCGATCTTCTCGAAGATGACCTTCTTCGGCTCCTCGTCCTCGGCCACCATCACCGGGTCGCCCTTGCCGGCCTGCACGGGCACGGGGACGATCTCGGCGGCGAAGGTGCCGCCGGCCATGGCCGCCTGGGCCCGCTTGTAGCTCTCCACGGCGAAGGCGTCCTGGTCCTCGCGCGAAATGTGCATGGCGCGGGCGCACCCTTCGGCGGCGTTGCCCATGTGGAAGTTGTTGTAGCAGTCCCACAGGCCATCGTGGATCATCCCGTCCACCAGCTGGCCATTGCCCATGCGGTAGCCGCCGCGGGCGTTGAACAGGTAGTAGGGCGTCTGGGACATGTTCTCCATGCCGCCGGCGACCACGACGTCGGCGTCCCCCACGGCGATGCCCTGGGCCGCCACCATGACGGACTTGAGCCCCGAGCCGCAGACCTTGTGCAGGGTCACGCACTCCACCTTCTGCGGCAGCCCGGCGTAGATCACGGCCTGGCGCGCGGGCGCCTGGCCGAGGCCGCCCTGCAGGACGCAGCCCAGGATGGCCTCGTCCACCGCCCCGGGGTCGACGCCGGCGCGGCGGACCGCCTCGGCCACGGCCACGGCGCCCAGCCGCGGCGCCGGCACGGAGGACAGCGCCCCCTGGAACGAGCCGACGGGGGTGCGCGCTCCGCCCACGATCACCACGTCACGGACCATTTTCGACATTCGTAGTCCCTCCTTCCATCATTGCGAATTGCGGATTGCGGATTGCGAATTGGCAGAATTCCGGACACTGGATTACGGATTGCGGTTCAGGATCCCCAATTCGCAATTCGCAATTCGCACTCCGCAATTGTCAGAGTCCGCTCAGCATTTCCCAGTAGCGCGGGACGGGCCAGAGGCCGGCGTCCACGCGCTCTTCCAGTTCGTCCACCACCTCCCGCACAGCGGCCAGCGCAGGGCGGACGGTCTCGGCGCAGAAGCGGGCCTGCTCCTTGAGGGCCATCGGCTTGAGCGCCTCGTTGTAGCCGTCCAACTCCACCAGGCGCTGCAGGATGAACTGCAGCCGGGTGGCGATCTTGCGGAGGTAGTCCCGCTGGGCCTTCACCGGCTCGTCCTCCTCGCCGAGGAGCCCCCGCAGGCGGTCCACCGTCTCGGCCAGCTCCCGCTCGTACTGGATGCCGCGCGGCAGGAACAGGGTGCGGAGCATGTTGCGGACAATGCGCAGCTCCAGCTCCACCGTTTTGACGTAGGTGTCCAGCTTGACCCGCTGGCGGGCCAGCAGCTCCTCGCGCCGCAGGACGCCGTGGGACTCGAAGAGCCGGAGGTTTTTCTCGGCTTCCAGGAAATCAAGCGCCTCCGGCGTGTGGGCGGCCACCGGCAGGCCGCGGCTGCGGGCCTCGGCGATCCAGGGGGGCTGGTAGTTGTCACCCTCGTAGTGGGCCCGGCGCGCGTCGGCGTACACTTCGCGCAACGCCTGCAGGACGGCCTCCTCGGCCTCCGCGCCGCCGGTCCGGCGCCGCTCCACGGCGTCGGCGACGCGGTTGAGGCCGTCGGCTACCAGGGTGTTGAGCACCGCGTTGGGCATGGCGATGGAGGCCGACGAGCCGACGGCGCGGAACTCGAACTTGTTGCCGGTGAAGGCGAAGGGCGACGTCCGGTTGCGGTCCGTGGAATCGGCCGGGAACGGGGGGATGAAGGCCACGCCGGTGCGGAAGTCGTTCGGCGGGATCGCCTCGGCCAGCTTCCCCTGGGCCATCTGCTCGAAGACGGCGCTGAGGCCCGTGCCGAGGAAGACCGACATGATCGCCGGCGGCGCCTCGTGGCTGCCCAGCCGGTAGTCGTTGCCCGGGCCGGCGATGATGGCGCGCAGCAGGTCGCCGTGGCGGCTGACGCCGTCCAGAACCGCGATCACGAAGCAGAGGAAGCGCAGGTTGTCGTGCCGGCTGGCTCCGGGATCGAACATGTTCACGCCCCCGGAATCCACCAGGGACCAGTTGTTGTGCTTGCCGCTGCCGTTGATGCGGGCGAACGGCTTCTCGTGCAGCAGGGCGGCCAGTTGGTGGCGGCGGGCCACCTGCCGAAGCAGCATCATGACCAGCTGGTTGTGGTCGGCGGCGATGTTGGCCAGCTCGTGGATGCTGGCCAGCTCGAACTGGTTGGGCGCCACCTCGTTGTGGCGGGTCTTGGCCGGGATGCCCAGCCGGAAGAGCTCGATCTCCAGCTCCTGCATGAACGCCAGGACGCGCTCGCGGATGGCGCCGAAGTAGTGGTCGCCGAACTGCTGGCCCTTGGGCGCGCGCTCGCCGAAGAGCGTGTAGCCGGCGATGCGCACGTCCGGCCGGGCCTCGGCGTGCCGGCCGTCCACCAGGAAGTACTCCTGCTCCGCCCCCACCTGCGGGTAGACCCAGCGGGCGCCGTTGCCGCCCAGCACCCGCAGCAGGCGCAGGGCGGCCGCGCTCACGGCGTTCATGGACTTGAGCAGCGGCGTTTTCTTGTCCAGAACGTAACCGTCGTATGAGATGAAGACTGACGGGATGTAGAGGGTGCGGCCGAACTGGCCCTCCAGGAGGAAGGCCGGCGAGGACGGGTCCCAGGCGGCGTACCCGCGCGCCTCGAACGTGCTGCGCATCCCGCCGTGGGGGAAGCTCGAGGCGTCCGGCTCGCTCTTGATCAGGCGGGCGCCGGTGAACTCCTCGATCCAGCCCGCGCCGGAGATCGACAGGAACGAATCGTGCTTCTCCGCGGTCAGGCCGGTCAGCGGCTGGAACCAGTGGGTGTAGGCCGACACTCCCCGGTGCAGCGCCCAGTCCTTCATCGCACCGGCCACGGCGTCGGCCACGTCGGCGCCCAGCGGCTCGTGGTACTGCACCGAGCGCTCCAGCACCGCGTAGACGTCCGGCGCCAGGCTCTGCTTCATCAGGCCGAAGCCGAAGGTGTTCTCGCCGAAGTAGTCCGAGATCTTGCGTTTGGCGTAGCGGCTCAAGTTCATGGGCACCCCTCGCGAAAAATGTCCCCAAAGACCGCTCGGAAAATTGGCCAATTGTAGCCGAAATTCAATCCCGCAGCAAGCGGTCAGTCCCGGAGCGCGTCAAAGGTGGTGTCGCAACCGGCAAGCGGTCAGTACCGGCAGGCGTCAGCCGCCGGCGGGTAACTTGACTCAGAGGGAGCCGGCCGCCGAATCTCCAGGAAAAGTATCGGGTCAAGTAGCATCTCGCGCCGGCGGCTGACGCCTGCCGGTACTGACCGCTTGCCGGCGCCATACTTTGACCGAGCCCGGCACCATCCGCCGCTGCACCATCCGTTGAACCGCTTCCCCCGGCGGGCGAAATCTGGGATAATGGCGGCCCCGGGAAGGCGGGAACGACCGACATGACCACGAACCGCGGCATCCTGATGACGTCGGTGGACGAGGGTTCGCCGGCCGCCCAGATGGGGCTGGCGACGGGGGACCGCTGCCTGGCCCTGAACGGCCACGCCATCGCCGACTTCCTCGACTTCCAGTTCCGCCTGCGCGAGGACGGGCCCAATCTGATGCTGGTCCGCAAGGGCGACGGGGACCTCTGGGAAGCCGAGTTCGAGCTGGACGAGGGCGAGGGCCTCGGCGTGGCCTGGGCGCCCATCCGGCCCCGCACCTGCCGCAACCGCTGCATCTTCTGCTTCGTCGACCAGCTGCCGCTCACCGTCCGCCCCTCGCTCCGGGTCAAGGACGAGGACTACCGCCACTCCTTCCTCCACGGCAACTTCATCACCCTCGGCAACCTGACGCCCGCCGACATCGGCCGGATCCTGGAGCAGCGCCTGTCGCCTCTCTATGTCTCCGTCCACACCACCAATCCCGCCCTGCGGCGGGAGATGGTGGGCTGCCGGGGGACGGACCGCTTCTTCGAGTACTTCCGCGCCCTGGTGGAGGGCGGGATCACCCTGCACACACAGGTGGTGCTCTGCCCCGGCGTCAACGACGGCGCCGAGCTGGACCGCACCCTGCGCGACCTGGCCCGGCTCCACCCCGCCGTCCAGTCGGTGGGCGTCGTGCCGGTGGGGCTGTCCCGCCACCGGCGGGGGCTGGCGCCCCTGGAGCCGCCCACGCCGGAGTTCTGCCGGGCCGTGATCCGCCAGGTGGGCCCGCGGCAGGAGCGGTGGGCCCGGCGGCGTGGCGTCCAGCTGGCCTACCTGGCCGACGAGTTCTACCTCCAGGCCGGCGAGCCGATCCCGCCGGCGGCGGCGTACGACGGCTTCCCCCAGCTGGAGAACGGCATCGGCCTGGTGCGGGACTTCCTCGACGGCTTCGAGCCCCTGCTGGACGAGCCCTCCGCCGCCATCACGGTCCGGGAAGCCTCCTTCGCCACCGGCACCCTCTTCGCGCCGGTCCTGCGCGACTGCCTGCGGCGGTTCAACCGGCGCCACGGCACCCGCTACCGCGCCCTGGCGGTCCGGAACGCCTTCCTGGGCCGCCGGGTGACCGTCGCCGGGCTGCTGGCCGGCGCCGACATCGCCCGCCAGCTGGCCCGGCGGGCCGCCGGCGAGTGGCTGGGGGTGCCGGCGGAGTGCCTCCGCGCCGGCCACGACGTCTTCCTCGACGACTGGAGCCTGCCCGATCTGTCCGCGGCGCTCGGCCGCCCGGTCTGCCGGATCGAGGGCGGGCCGGCCGGTTTCCGGGACGCCGTCCGCGGGCTCGCGGCACCCGTCGGCCCCGCAAAAAGGACTTGACATCCGATCGAATCGTGTTTGATTATGGTTTCAAAGAACACAAGAATGCAGGTGCCTTCCAGACCCGTGTCATGAAAGCAATCTCAATCAAGGTGAATTGATGAACTTCATTGAGCTCCGTGTCGAGGAGTACATCGACGAGGTCCTCGACGTCGACGAGTCCAACGCGCACGAGCACGAGATCCAGGTCCTGCGGAAGTTCGCCACCTACCTGGACCGGGAGACCGACGTTTACAGCATCCAGGAGATCACCCCGACGGAGGCCACCGACTTCCTGCGCACCCTGCGCAACATCCAGGAGCGGAACGTCGCCGTCGACACCTTGAACGGCTTTTTCGCTTTCCTGAACAAGAAGAGTCTGCTGGACAAGACGATCCAGCTGAACGTCCAGGCCATCTTCCGGTCCAAGGCGCCCGCCCTCAAAACGGACGTCCTCGACTTCATCGACGACGAGGACGACTATCGGCACCGGCCCCGCCGCGACCTCGACTGACCTCAAGAATTCACCACAGAGGCACTGAGGACACAGAGGCCGATCAATCATTTATTAAGCGGCAGATCCCATTCTTTAGCAGCTGCACATTAAAGTTGATCAACAACCCGAGACGGCAGCCTTTTAGCCGCAGATAGGTCAGCAGCTGAGCCTTATGAATTGGCTCAAGTTTTTCGACAGATTTCAATTCGACCACGACTCGATTGTCCACGAACACGTCGAGGCGATATCCACATTCCAACTTGATTCCTTTGTAGTGAATGGAGAGAGGGCTTTGCCTCTCGAATGGGATCTCCCGCGCCCGCAGTTCGTGACAAAGGCATTCTTCATAGGCAGACTCAAGAAGACCCGGCCCCAATGCTCGATGCACCTCAATCGCCGCCCCAATGATCATGCCTGTGAGAACGTTCAAATTCGTTTCATTCGCTTCCATGTTTTTCCCTCATAGTCAAAGATGGATTTCTCTGTGTCCTCTGTGCCTCTGTGGTGAATTCCTAGATTCCAGTCGTGAGGGGGGTGCGGCGGATGGGGCGCCACCCCCGCCGCCACTGCAGGTTCCACTCCACCAGGGTGACGGGGATCTCCGGCTGGAGGTAGGACGCCAGCCGCGCCAGGTGGCGGTGGCTGCGGAAGAGCGGCGTGACCAGCACCAGCGCCGGCGGCTCCGGGCGCAGGTCCAGGCCGGCGAAGTACCCGCTGCGCTGGAAGGCCCCGGTGCGCAGGCCGTCCCAGACCCGCTCCCAGTAGTCCAGCGCCTGGAACAGCAGCGAGTCCTGTTCGCCGGCTTTCAGCTCGATCACCGCCAGCCGCCCCCCGGAGCCCACCGACAGGACGTCCATGATGGCGCGGCCGGTGCCCCGGTAGGCGGGCACCTGGCGGTAGGTCCACTCCGGCCGCAGGCCCGGGTCGAGCCGGCGGATGTCCTGCAGGAGCAGGTGCTCCATCCAGCGCTCCGGGCAGCGCCGGTAGGCCTCGTGGAGCGGCTGGGGCGGCGGGTCGGCGCGCAGGCGGCAGGCCTCCGCCAGCCAGGCGACGGCCCGGTCCCACCCCCAATCCGGCCAGGGCGCGAGCGGCGCCTCCCAGCCCAGCCGCAGGTCCTCCTCCCGCGGCCCGTGGACGTGGACCAGCGGCAGGCCCCGGCAGGCCAGCCAGTCGAAGGAATGGGGTGTCTTCTCGTGGGCCAGGTCCGCCGGGAAACGCTCCAGCAGCCTCCGGACGACCGGGTTGTCGTGGAGCGGCCGCTCGGCGGCGAACTCGAAGCTCACCGGCAGGGCCAGCCGGCGGCGCAGGTCGGCGGGATCCAGCTCCTCCAGCTCGCCCGCATCCAGGTCGTAGCACAGCAGCCGTGGCCGGACCCGGCGCGCGTCCAGCAGCTCCAGCCGCCCCAGGGCGTGCAGGCATGCGTCGCCGGGGAAGAGCAGCAGCAGGTCCTCCCCGAACCGCCGGCGGGTGTCCCGGCAGTGATCAAGCCAGATCAGCGCCGCCCCCAGGAACCCGGCCACCGACTCGGCGCCCTGGAACGGGTAGAGGGCCATCCCGGCGAGCCAGGCGTCGCCGGTCCGCACCGCCAGCCGGCAGAAGCGGCCGGAGAAACGCTGCCGGGTGTCGCGGCCCGAGCCGGCCAGCTCCAGCCGGCAGCCCGGCGGCAGGCGCTTCCGCAGCAGCGCCCCCAGCCGCAGGTCGTAGAACCGCCGCTGCTGCGCGAGCCCGAGGTCGCCCGGCACGCACGCCTGCCGGTCGGTCAGGAACTCCACCTCGACCACGCCGGACGGCCCCAGCAGGCGGCAGCCCTCGGACCGGCCGAGGTCGGCCGAAAGCACCGTCAGCGGTCCATCCCAGCCGCTGATGCGCACCTGCAGCCGCCCGTCGACCTCCTCGAGGCCGGCGCAGGCGCCGGGCGGCAGCTCCGGCCCGGGCGCCCCGCCGCGCCGCCGCACCCGCACCGTGCAGAGCGAGAACAGGGTCTCCAGCATCTTCCGGTCCAATTGGGTCAGGGACATGGGCACCTCCCTGCCCCTTCAAACGGACGGCCTGGCCGCCGTTCCGCCTGAAACCGAAGAATCCGCTACTTTTTTCGAAAAATCGTCAATCTGCCATTCACCACGGAGACGCAGAGGTGTGGAGACGTGCACTTGAATATTCCAGGGAATCCACATTTTGACGCGGATTCATGCGGATGTCCGCGGATCAATCTTTTTCCGGATCCACGAAGATCCGCGTTGATCCGCGTCCATTTCCTTTGAGGAGGGTCGATTTCCGTTTGCGCCGGGCGGGGGGATGTGGTCAAATTTCAGAGCGGCCGGCCGCCCGTCATCGCCGCGGCCGGTCTCGCGGAGACCCGATCCGATGAAAGTCCTGCTCGTCAAGCCGCCGTCCGACTTCCCGACGCGGATCCCGCCGCTGGGGCTGGGGTACCTGGCCACGGCCCTGCGGCGCGCCGGCCACACACCCGGCATCGTCGACTGCCCGCGGGAGGGCCTGGACGCGGCCGGCCTGCTGGCGCGGGTCCGGGAGTACGAGCCCGGGCTGCTCGGCTTTTCGGCCTTCTCCGCCGACCTGCCGGCGCTGCGCGGGCTCTGCCGGGACGTCCGCCGGGCACACCCGGCCCTGCCCCTGGTCCTGGGCGGGCCCCACCCCAGCTGCCTGCCCGCGCATTGCTTCGAATACATCCCGGAGCTGGACTACGTCATCGGCGGCGAGGCCGAGGCCGGCCTGCCCGCCCTGGCCGACGGGCTGGCCGGCGGGGGCGTCGATCCCGCCGCTGTGCCGGGGCTGGTCTGGCGCGGGGAGGGCGGGGTCCGGCACACGCCCGCCCGCTGGGAGGAGGACCTCGACCAGCTGGGCCTGCCCGACTGGGAGCTGCTCCGGCTGGACCTCCAGGAGGTCGCGCCCCACGGCGCCTTCGTCCGCCGCCGGCCCGTGGCGCCCATCCTGACCACCCGCGGCTGCCCCTTCCCGTGCACCTTCTGCGCCGCCCGCACGCTCAGCGGCTGCGCCCTCCGCCGCCGCTCGCTGGGCCACGTCTTGGAGGAGGTGGACCTGCTGACGGGGCACTACGGTATCCGCGAGCTCCACATCGAGGACGACAACTTCACCTTCCACAAGGACTACGCGGCGGGCTTCTGCGAGGAGCTGCTCCGCCGCGGGCGACGCCTGAGCTGGTGCTGCCCGAACGGCGTTCGCATCGACACCCTCGACCGCGAGCTGCTCGCGCTGATGAAGCGCTCCGGCTGCTACTCGCTCTCCCTCGGCCTGGAGTCAGGCAGCGACCGGATCCTCAAGCTGGTCCGCAAGGGACTGACGCGGGACAAGATCCGGGAGCGGGTGGCGCGGATCCGGGAGGCGGGCATCAAGACCACCGGCTTCTTCATCATCGGCTTCCCCGGCGAGACCGAGGCCGAGATCCGGGAGACGGTCCGCTTCGCCCGCAGCCTGCCGCTGGACCGGGCCCAATTCAGCACCTTCCTGCCCCTGCCGGGCACGCCGTTCTTCGAGGACTACCTCCGCCAGCAGCCGCTGGAGGAGATCCCCTGGGAGAAGTTCTTCACCACCGAGGTGCTGGCGGTGCCCGGCGCGCTGCCGCCTCCGCGGATGGAGGCCTTGCAGCGGCGGGCGTTCCTGACGTTCTACCTCCGGCCGCGGATCCTGCTGGGGCTGGCCGGCGAAGTCCGCAGCCCGCGGCACCTGCTGCACCTGATCCGGCGGGCGGAGGCGGTGCTTCGGTAAGACTTGCCACGGAGGCCCGGAGAGCACGGAGCAACCTGAACTTCGAACGTCGAACGTTGAACGCTGAACGTTGAACCGATAAGGGAGGAAACATGAGTCCCATTCATCGTCGGAATTTCATCCGCAACAGCCTGCTGGGCGGTGTCGGGGTGGTGATGGGCGCCCGGCTCGAAGTCGCGGCCGCCGGACAGCCCGCCATGGCGGCCCCGCCCTTCGAACTGGAGGAAACCACGGTGGCCGCCCTGCAGGAAGGGATGGCCAGCGGCAAGTACACCGCCCTCTCCCTCGCCGAGGCGTACCTGGCGCGCATCGCCGCCCTGGACAAGGCCGGCCCCGGCGTCAATAGCCTCATCGAAATCAACCCCGACGCCCTGGACATCGCCCGGGCCCTGGACGAGGAGCGCCGCGTCCAGGGGCCGCGGGGGCCCCTCCACGGCATCCCCGTGCTCATCAAGGACAACATCGACACCGCCGACCGCATGGCCACCACCGCCGGCTCCCTGGCGCTGGCCGGCGCCCCCGCCCCGGCGCGGGACGCCGAAGTGGCCCGGCGGCTGCACGCCGCCGGGGCCGTGATCCTGGGGAAGACCAACCTCAGCGAATGGGCCAACTTCCGCTCGTCCCACTCCATCAGCGGCTGGAGCGGCCGGGGCGGGCAGACGCGCAACCCCTACGCCCTGGACCGCAACGCCTGCGGCTCCAGCACGGGGTCCGGCGCCGCCGTGTCGGCCAACTTCGCCGCGCTGGCGGTGGGGACCGAAACCGACGGCTCCATCGTCTGCCCCTCGTCCAACAACGGGGTGGTGGGGATCAAGCCCACGGTCGGGCTGGTCAGCCGCTCCGGCATCGTCCCGATCTCGCACAGCCAGGACACCGCCGGCCCCATGGCGCGCACCGTCGCCGACGCCGCCATCCTGCTGGGGGTGCTGGCCGGGCCGGACGCCCGCGACGGCGCCACCGCGGCGCTGGCCGGCAAGCCGGCGCCGGACTACACCCGCTTCCTGGACCCGGCGGGGCTCCGCGGGGCCCGGATCGGGGTCGTCCGCAAGCTGTTCGGCTTCAACGAGCGCGTCGACGCCCTGATCGCCGGCAGCCTCGAGGCGATGAAGGGGGCCGGCGCCACGATGGTGGATCCCGTGGACATCCCCAACACGCGCCGGGTGGACGCCGCCGAATTCGACGTGCTGCTCTACGAGTTCAAGGCCGACCTCAACGCCTACCTGGCCACGCGCGGCCCGGACTGCCCATGCCGCACGCTCAAGGAGCTGATCGCCTGGAACGAGCAGCACCGCGACCGGGAAATGCCTTACTTCGGCCAGGATGTCTTCGAAAAGGCGGAGGCCTGCGGGCCGCTCACCAGCCCCGCATATCAAAAGGCCCTGAAGCAATGCCGGACCTATTCGCGGCAGAAGGGGATCGACGCGGTGATGGACAAGTACCGCCTCGACGCGCTGGTGGCGCCCACCAGCGGGATCCCCTGGCTCACCGACCCCCTGAACGGGGACCATTTCACCGGCGGTTGCTCCACCCTGCCCGCCGTGGCGGGATACCCGCACGTGACCGTTCCGGCGGGCTTCATCGCCGGGCTGCCGGTGGGAGTCTCGTTCTTCGGGCGGGCTTTCTCCGAGGGAGTGCTCATCCGGCTGGCCTACGCCTTCGAGCAGGCCACCAAGCAGCGCCGTCCGCCCACGTTTCTGCCGACCGTCCAATTCTAAAGCGGAATCCGAACATCGAACGCTGAAGTCAAACCAGCAGAGACGTTCAAGTGAACCGTTTCCCGAACTTGCGTCGAAAGCCGAGACTTCAACAGTTCACGGATTGACTTCGATGTTCGATGTTCAATGTTCGATGTTCAATATTCGATGTTCGATGTTCGGATTCCAGGTTCCCCTCGCCGGTTCGCCCCACCGCCGTCTCGCCGTTTCATTCTCCCCTTCACAATTTAAAAAGAGAGGCGGTTGCCATCCGCCGCCGGCACGGTTATAATTAATTCACGGTTTGTCGCCACAACCATCGGAGGTACCCATGCTCCCGAAGAAGTTCACCGAACTGATGACCATCCATGCCGACCGCATCGTCGCCCACATCGCCGCCGCCATCCGGGAAAATCCCCGGACCAGCCATTACCACAGCATACCCGCGCCGGAGATCAAGAAGCGGATCATGGGCATTTTCAAGAACATGGAGCACTATCTGGAAGAGGGCGACATCGAAGCCATCTACGAACTCTACCGCCGCTTCGGGCGGACCCGCTACTACGAGGGCATCCCGCTGCCGGACCTCATGTACGCCTTCACCCTGGTCAAGCACCACATCCGGGAATTCATCAAGACTCACATGCTGTCGGACACCGCCCTGCAGCTGCACCATGAACTCCAATTCCTGGAGAGGACGTCCATCTTCTTCGACGACGTCTTCTATTACACCATCTCCGGCTACCAGGAAGCCCTCCTGGAAGAGGCCCACAAGCGGGCGCAGCACCCCATCGACTGAGCGGCCCGACTGGGACGCCGACCGATCCCACGCTGAAGGGAGAGCGATTTGAAAGAACGACGCCAATTCATCCGTGTCCCCAAGCGCGGACTGCTCCGCTTCCGCGCCATCAACCTGCCCAAGGAGCTGCTCGAGGGCGACGAAGCCTTCTACCAGAACATCTCGCCCGGCGGCATTCTGTTCGAATCCGCCCAGCCCCTGGCCTGCGACACGCTGCTGAAACTCGAGATCGAGCTCCGGGACTGGTCGAAGCACCTGCCGGATGGCGACCGCCACATGAACCTGCCCCTCAAGCTGCTCGGCAAGGTGGTCCACTGCGAGGAGGTGGTCCCCCGTTCGGCCTATAGCATCGGGATCCAGTTCGTCGGGCTGGAGCCCAAGTACCAGACGGCCCTGCTGCAGTACCTGCAGGACGCCTTCAAGAACGCATGATCAAAGGCATCGTATTCGACCTGGACGACACCCTCTACCCCTCCCAGGAATACCTGGAGAGCGGATTCCGGGCCGTGGCCCGGTACGCCGGCGAGAAGTACGGCATCGATCCCGAGGAGTCTTACGCCTACATGCGGATCCTCTACAGCCGCTACGGCGAGCGGGAGGTGCTGGGCCGGACGGTCTGCTACTTCTCCCTGGAACCCAACGCCATCATCGAGTTGGTGTCGGCCTTCCGCGACCATGCCCCCTCCCTGGCGCTCTTTCCCGGGTATCGCAAGGTTCTCCAGAACCTGGGCGGCTTCTTCACGCTCGGGCTGTTGGTGGACGGCGATCCCGAAGTACAGGCCCGCAAGATCCGGGTGCTGCGCATCCAGCGCCAGTTCAAGAATGTCATCTACGTCGGCAAGTACAACGAAGCCAAGTGGAAGCCCAATCCCTTCTGCTTCACCCTGATGGCCCGGGTGCTGGGGCACCACCCGCGGGAGCTGGTCTACGTGGCGGACAATCCCCTGACGGACTTCCTGGGCGCGAAGAAGGCCGGCTTCTACACGCTGCGCGTGCTCACCGGCGAATTCAAGGACAAGAACGTGCCGATGGAGTTCGAGGCCCATCGCCGGATCAAGGATATCTCCGAGATCCAGGACTACATCAATGAGTACTTCTCCTGAGCCTCCCCGCCTGGTGTCCTTCGACTCCCTGCGGCCGGAGCACTTCCTGGAGCTGCTGCGGCAGGAGGAGGAGGAGTGGGGCCGGGTGCTGGAGTGGGACTTCGCGCCGGTCCGGGAGGCCATGCTCTACATGCTCTCCCAGCAGATCCTGCCCGGCGTGGCCCTGCTGGCCGAGGGGCGCTGCCAGGGGTACATCTACTACCTGATCCGGGACAACCGCACGCTGCTGGGCGGCTTCTACTTCTCCCCGGAGGCGCGCGCCTCCGACTGGCCGCGCCATGCCTTGGAGCGGGTGCTGCGGATGCTGCACCGGCCGGCGGCGCCGCCGACCATCGAGGGGCAGATCGTGTTCCCCGGGCCGGAGCGGTTTGTGGAGCCGTTCCTATCCCAGAACGGCTTCACCTTCGTGGAGCGGCGCTTCCTGCGGCTGGCCGCGCTGGCCCCGCGCCCGCTGCCGACGGCCGACCCCGGGGTGGAGGTCCTGCTCTTTGCCGCCGACGCGCTGGAGGAGATCGCTCTGGTGATGCACCACTGCTACCGGGGCCACGTGGACGTGCAGACGTCTTCGCTCTATGCCTCCTTCCAGGGCTGCCGCCACCTGCTCAACCAGCTCTACCTCAAGGAGGGCTGCGGCCCGGTGGAGCCGGCCGCCACCCTGCTGGCCCGGGTGGACGGCGAGGCCGCCGGCGCCATCGTGATCTCGCGGATCTCGCGGAAGTCGTTCTTCGTCTCGCAGGTGTTCGTCGACCCCCGCCACCAGGGCCGGGGCCTCGGCCGGCGGCTGCTCCTGTCGGCGGTCAACGCCCTGGCCCGGATCGAACCGTCGGCGCACCTGGCGCTGACGGTGACCCTTGCCAACCGCCCCGCCTACGAATGGTACCTGCGCTTCGGGTTCGAGGACATCGTCTCGCACTACGCCTTCGTCCGCCCCGCCCCATCGCCTCCCGCCGACAATTGAAACGCCAAGGCGCAAAGCCCGCGAAGGAATCCATTTGTCAATTGTCATTGGACATTTGTCATTTTCCATTTTCCAACCGGCCCACGAAAAATGGTCGGATCGTTTGAAATGACCGATGACAAATGGCCATTGTCAAATGTCAAATGGATTGCCTCGCAGAAGTTGCGTCTTTGCAGCAAGTTTGCCGATTCACCGGCTCTGAAACACCGAAATCATAGCAGGGTGAAGCTTCGGGCCGGCGGCCAGGATCTCGCGGTCGAAGACGGAGAACGGCGCGCCGTCGAACCGGGTGACGAGCCCGCCCGCCTCGCGCAGGATCGCCGCGGCGGCGGCTGTGTCCCAGGGCTTGAGCCGGCGCTCCCAGAAACCGTCGAAGCGCCCGGCGGCGACATAGCAGAGGTCCAGCGCCGCCGAGCCGTCGCGGCGGACCGCCTGGGCGCGGTGGAGGAAGCGCGAGAACAGGTCCACGGTGTCGTCGCGGACGTTCTGGAAGTCGTAGGGGAAGCCGGTCACCAGCAGGGCCTCGCCGAGCGCCGGACACTCCGACACCCGGATGGGCTGGCCGTTGAGGAAGGCGCCGCGCCCGCGCACCGCCTCGAACAACTCCTCCCGCACGGGATCGTAGACCACGCCGGCCACCGGCTCGCCCGCCTCCAGCAGTCCGACGCTCACGCAGAATACCGGGTAGCCGTGGGCGAAGTTGGTGGTCCCGTCCAGCGGGTCCACCACCCACAAGGCCCCTCCCCCGGACGTCCGCGCCGCCGGCGCGGACTGGTTTCCTGCGTCGATTCTCCACTCCCCGTCCGGCCCGGCCACCGCCGACTCCTCGGCCAGCACGGCGCAGCCGGGGAAGTGGCGCCGCAGCTCTTCCAGGACCACCTTCTCGGAGGCCGTGTCCGCCTCGGTGACCAGGTCGATCCGGCCCTTCTTGCGGACCTCCAGGTCGCCGCCGAAGTAGGACATCAGGACCCGGCCGCCCGCCCGGGCCGCCGCCTTCGCCACGTCCAGCGCCGTCTGCAATTTGAAATCTTCCATGCCGTGTTCCTCGGTTTTCGTTCAGCGTTCAGCGTTCAACGTTGGACGTTCGACGTTCGCTCGACTCTCCGATCTCCCGCCAGGTGTTCGCCGGGCTTTATTTCGCCCGAACGTACCGGACTCCCTCCATCTTCTCGAAGTGAGCATCCTGCGTCCAGAATGTCGCCCGATGGGCCCGGGCCGTGGCCAGCATGATGCTGTCGGCCATGGGCAGTTTCAACTCCGCGGAAAGCCGGGCAGCGTCCAAGGCGAGGGAGACAGTCAACTCCGACACCGAGCCCTGCATCATCGCCGCCACCGCCCGCAGGGCCTGGCTCTCGTCGCGCTGCTGCACGATCCGCTTGAACACTTCGTAGAAGCTGAGCGCCGGGACGACCAGCTCCTTCGGCCGGCTGATGACCGGGGCGAAGAACGAGGCGTTGGGACCGTCCGCGAAAAACTCCAGCCAGCCGGAGGAATCGACGACGTTCATGGGCGGTCATCCTCACGCTCGACAGCCGTGTCGATGCCCCGGAGGAAACCGCGCATGCCCCGGACGGCCTCCAGGGGAACCAACTCGATTCGACCCTGATATGGGATCACCTGCAGCTTCTGCCCCGGCTTGAGCCCCAGCATCCGTCGGACGCGCAGGGGGATGACCACCTGGTACTTGGTCGACAGGGTGGAAGTGTCCATACGATTCTCCGATCGATCTAAAAATCGTTCTACGGAATAATTGTACTGGAAATTGAAGACAAAGGCAAGATTGTGATCCCCCCGCGACCCAAACACCTTACCTGCGAGCCCACCGCCGCGTCCGTCTCACCGGCTGAGCAGGATGAAAGTGACAGATCTCGTTTCCTCTACAATCCGGATCCTCGGAGCTTTCAGCACAAACAGAGGTGTCTGGATCCGAGCGTCTTGGTAAATGTCGTGTTCATCAACGCGCTGGAATTCAATTGAGTAGCTTTTCCCGACAGCGACCGGCTGGGTATTCGTCATGACGAGTCGTGTCAGCGCAGGACACTCGGCAGGAATATCCCCTCCAGCCAGTTCGATTCTGCCGGCCCGGACATCGCCGACACCCTTTGGATAGAAGAGCGTTGTCTTCTGGGAGTATGTCGGCTTGCCCGGTGCAGGGCCGGGGAAATAATCCACCATTCTAAAATCAATGGTATATGTATAACCTTGCCGGGTCTGGACTGTCCGGATTGCCCGTTCCATCTCAGCGACGGCAGAACGGCATCGCTGTCGGAGGCCGGCCGTTGGGTAGATCTCCCGGAATCGCTTCGCCGATCGCTTCAGATCGGCCTTCGAGAGAGTGATTTTCCGACCGAGTTCAGCATCCAGAAAAGTTGCGGATTTAGAAAAACGGATCTGCCAGTCGGGAACGAAGCGGTCCAGAAGCATCGCTTGAGCACCGCCGTACATGTAACAACGATCATGGGTCGCCAACAGGTCCGCGCTGACGGCATGAAGTCGATCGTAGTACTCTTCGATTAGATTTCCAGGATTTGTGAAACCTGAATATTCGGAATCCTCCGTGGTCTTGAGAAGCGTAGAATATCCCTGCTGAAGAATTTGCAGCGTTTTCAACTCGGCGTAGGTAGCCGTTCCTTCACCCAATTCGTTCTCCGATTCACCTCGTCCCTCCGCCACCGGCATGCACTGGCGCTTTTTCCGGCGCGCTGCCAGGAAATCCTTGACATAGTCGGTTGCGGACGCAGGATCACTAGTCCGAAGCGCTCGTTCAAGTGCCATTGCCTCTATGGTGGAATAGTAGGAGTAATCTACGGATGGATCGTAGAGTTCGCCTCCACTTGTCCGCTGGATTTGCGTTGTTTGGAAACAATGGAATAACTCATGGATAAATGCCAGGATCGTCTTCTCTGTACTCTTTTCTCCCGACGACGCCTTAGGTGAATGTCTCGATTCGAAGAAGATCTCAACGCAGGAAACCCCACCGATCAGGCTTGTGAATCCTCCATACACAAGCAAAGGGCCGATCATCTGAGCATCGGTCATCCTGGATTCGTTCTTGAATACCCTCATCCCACGGCAATAGACACCGGACACGACCTGGAATTCTGCCGGCGGTGAGTCGTAGCCCGCCAGCACCTGCAATCCGTTCGGATAATGGAACAGGAAGGGAACTGTCCGATACTCTGTCCATCCGGGCCATACCTGTGAGGCAACTTGATCCAGTAGGTGATCTGTCACTTCCAGTTGCTGGAGAGACAATCGAACAGCCGGGGGTAGGGCGGAAACATCTTCAGTCGAGGCGGCAGGTAAAATAGTGCAAACGCAACAAACCACCAGGACCAGAATGCGTCTCTTTCCCATACAATCCTTCTCCATCGAGAGAGTACCTGATGGACTCTTGGATTTCAAGGAAAGGGCTGACCCGGTGGTTGAAGCGATCCTCTCGCACCGCGGACGGTGCGAGCTACGAACGGGGACGGTGCGAGCAACGAACCGATTTCCCGCATCGTGCGGACGGGGATGTCCGCGCTCCGGCCTGCTCTGCGAACTCTGCGTCTCTGCGTGTATATGACTGGAACGATTACGATTACGAGCACGATTACAATCTGGGGTCGGACCACGCCAAACATCTGATATATTAATACTTAAATCGTATAATGGGGCGAAACTGGGGCTTAAAACGGCCTTTTTCACCCCGAAAACATGGATTTTGACGTGTTCATGGCTGGCCGCTCACACCCTAAATCCTTCTTTTCACTGGCAAAAACATGCAAGTAAGAGCTGAAAACAGGCCTTTTCGAAGCATATCTCCTGGTATTTGAGTGAGATTCCGTGGTCCGACCCCGTGATGTGATGATGACCCCGTGATGCCCCGTGATGCCGTGATGCGGAGAACAACTCCGCACCACCACACCTGAGGTACCCCGACCGGCAGGGAGGGGCGCGCGAGGTCAGACGTCGAAACCGGGGGTCGGGAGACACGATTCCATCCACTTCGCCTCGCAGGCGCTATTCCTCCGGCCCATCTGACAACTCCCCGGGGGAGGCCCTCACCCGGGCTGGCGGCTGGCCGGGCTGCCTTCGCCCTCGGGTGGGCGTTGTCCGGCTCCACTCCCCATTGACGCAGACGGGACGGGCAGGAGCCAGGCCAGCGGCGCCTGGAGTAGATCGAGGCACGTTGTGGCAAGCGGACGGAGTTGCCCGGCGCGCCCCCGCCTTCCCGGCGACCGGCCCTGCGCGCCCCTCCCTGCCGGTCGGGGTGCCTCCCGCGTGCCGGCACCGATACTTTCTCCAGCACAACCGAATGGATTTGGGATCCTATCGGGGTCGGTATCGGTATCGGAATCGGGGTCGACACGTGAATCGATACCGATACCGATTCCGATACCGACCCCGAAGAGAACGGCTCGCTATTTCCAGGCGAGCACGAACGGAGGGGAGTGCCTTGACCCCGCACCGGGGTTGGAATAAGATGGGGCCGAATTCGGGTCTGAAGGAGAGCCTATTGCCTGAACTTGAGTTGAACGAAAAGAGCGTCGAGTTCCTCGTCGACCGCCACCGCGAGAGCCTCAAGCTCCTGGAATCCCTCTTCAACGTCGACATCCACATCCGGGGCAACGCCCTCCACCTGGAGGGCAGCGAGCCCACCGTGGCCCTGGTCCGACAGATCCTGGCCGACTTCCAGCGCCTCCAGGAGGAGGGCCACCTGCTCGACCGCGACATGGTCCGCCGCGCCTTCCGCGAGATCGCCGAGAACTCGGCCCTCTCCCTGCGCGACTTCTTCCCCCAGCAGCAGCCCATCGCCGCCGGCAACCGCAAGATCTTCCCCAAGAGCCGCAACCAGCTGATCTACGTCAATGAGATCGCCAAGCACGACCTGGTCTTCGCCATCGGCCCGGCCGGCACCGGCAAGACCTTCCTGGCCGTGGCCGTGGCCGTGGCGATGCTGCTGGAGAAGCGCGTCGCCCGGATCGTCCTGGCGCGCCCGGCCGTCGAGGCCGGCGAGAAGCTCGGCTTCCTGCCCGGCGACATGCAGGAGAAGGTCAACCCCTACCTGCGGCCGCTCTACGACGCCCTCTACCACATGATGGACTACGAGCGAGTCCAGAAGCTGATCGAGAAGGAGATCATCGAGATCGCGCCGCTGGCCTTCATGCGCGGCCGCACCCTGAGCGACTCCTTCATCATCCTGGACGAGGCCCAGAACACCACCCCCGAGCAGATGAAGATGTTCCTCACCCGCATCGGCCTCGGCTCCAAGGTGGTGGTCACCGGCGACATCACCCAGGTGGACCTGCCCGGCGGCAAGACCTCCGGCTTGATCCAGGCCCGCGAGATCCTGCGCGACATCGACGGGATCCGCTTCTGCTACTTCGACGAGCGCGACGTCGTCCGGCACGCCATGGTCCAGCTCATCATCAGCGCCTGGGGCCGCTGGCAGGAGCGGCAGCAGCGGGAGAAGGAAGCCGGTGAATCGGTGAATGGGTGAATCGGTGAATCGGCGGCAAAGCGGATGGGAACCGATTGGTTAATGGATATTGATTATTTGCTATTGGTTATATCAATCCAAGGAACCACAGGATTGCTGTCTGATATTACCAATAACAATTATCCAGTATCCAATAACCAATCGGTTTCCAGATTCCGCTTTGGATTGATCCCTGAGAAAGGCATCCCATGTTGAACATCGGCGTTCTCTTCGGCGGAAAGTCCGGCGAGCACGAGGTGTCCCTCGTCTCCGGCACCTCCATCATGGCCCACCTCAACCGCGACCGCTTCCGCGTCCACGCCATCGGCATCCGCAAGGACGGCTCGCTGGCCTCGCCGGCCGAAGCGCGGGCGATGCTCCGGCGGGAGCTGCCCGACGTGCGCACCCCCGAGATCGGCGTCCGCCCCGCCCGCGCCGGCCGGATGCTGGAGATCTTCGGCCGGGAGGACGGCGCCGAAGTCGCCTTCGACCTCTTCTTCCCCGTCCTGCACGGCACCTTCGGCGAGGACGGCACGGTGCAGGGCCTGCTGGAGATGACCGAGACGCCGCTGGTGGGCTGCAGCGTGCTGGGCTCCGCCGCGGGCATGGACAAGGAAATCATGAAGCAGCTCTTCCGCGCCGAGGGCTTGCCCGTCGTCTCGTCGCTGACCCTCACGCCGGCGGACTGGCCGTCGCGCCGCGCGGAGCTGGTCCCCAAGCTGGTGGACACCCTGGGCCTGCCCCTCTTCGTCAAGCCGGCCCGGCTCGGCTCCAGCGTAGGCATCTCCAAGGTGAACCGGAGCGAGGAGCTGGCGGCGGCGGTGGACGAGGCGTTCGCCTACGACTACAAGGTGCTGGTGGAGAAGGGCGTCGACGCCCGGGAGATCGAGTGCTCGGTCATGGGCAACGACGCGATCCGCGCCTCCCTGCCCGGCGAGATCGTCCCCAGCAACGAGTTCTACGACTACGCCGCCAAGTACGTCGACAACCGCTCCGAGCTGCGGCTGCCCGCGCCGCTCGAGCCGGAGCAGGTGGACGAGGTCCGGAGCCTGGCCGTACGCGCCTTCCGGGCCATCGGCGGGGAGGGCTACGCCCGGGTGGACTTCCTGCTGGACCGCCGGGACGGCCGGCTGTACGTCAACGAGGTCAACACCATCCCCGGCTTTACCGAGATCAGCATGTTCCCGAAGCTCTGGAGCCTGACCGGCATCGGCCTGCCGCAGCTGCTGGACGAGCTGGCCGACCTGGCCCTGGAGCGCGGCGAGCGCAAGCGGCGACTAAAGACTTCTTACGAGGGCGCGCGATGACACCACGCCGCAAGGCGGAGGAATCCCTGCCGGAGGGCAAGCTCGAGCCCGCCCGGCTGGCGCGGCTGCTGGAACTCTTCCGCACCGCCGACCCGGCCGTCGTGGCGGGCCCGGCGCTGGGCGAAGACGCGGCGGCCATCCACGCCGAGCCTGGCCTCGTTATCCTGACCACCGACCCCATCACCTTCGTCAGCGAGGCCTCGGCGGCCTGGCTGGTCCAGGTCAACGCCAACGACGTGGCGGCCATGGGCGCCCGGCCGCGCTACCTCACCGTCACCGGTCTCTTCCCCGCGGGCTCGACCGCGGCGCAGGTGGAGCGGACCTTCCGAGACCTGGCCGAGGCCTGCCGCGCGCTGGGCGTCGTGGTGGTGGGCGGCCACACCGAGATCACCCGCGCGGTGGTCCAGCCCGTGCTGGTGGGGCAGATGATGGGCCAGTGCCCGCGGGACCGGCTGCACCGCAGCGCGGACGCCCGGGCGGGCGACGTGATCCTGCTGGCCGGGTCGGCCGGCCGTGAGGGGAGCGCCATCCTGGCCCGGGAAAAACCGGACGCGGCGGCAGAAGTCCTGGGCACCCGGCGGGCGCGGGCCGTGGCCCGGTGGGCGGAACCGCCGGGCCTTTCGGTGGTGGAGCCGGCGCTGGCCCTGGCCGCCATCGAGGGGGTGCACGCCCTCCACGACGCCACCGAGGGCGGCGTGGCCATGGCCGTGCGGGAGGTGGCCCTGGCCTCCGGCGCCGGCTGCCTCCTCCGGCTGGAGCGGATCCCCGTGGCGGCCGAGACCGTCGCCCTGTGCGGCCGGTTGGGGCTGGACTGGCTGGGGCTGATCTCGTCGGGGCTGCTGGTGGCCACCGCCGCGCCGGAGGCCGTCGACCGGTGCCTGGCCGTGTTGGAGCGGCTGGGCGTGCCGGCCGCCGCCGCGGGCGAGGTCCTGCCGGAGGACCTCTGGCTGGAGGACCCCGGCGGCCGCCACCGCGAGCTGCCCTTCTTCCCCGTGGACGAACTCACCCGCGCCCTGTAATCCCCCCTGATCCTCCGTGCTCGTGCTCGTGCTCGTAATCGTGCTCGGCCTAAATCCTTCACCACAGAGGCACAGAGAACACCGAGAAGCCCTGAATGGGTAATTCAACACGGATCTACGCGGATTTCCAAACCGATTATCACGGATCAATCCTGGTTCTATGATCCATCTCATCTCCAAACAGAAGTCAAACAGCCGGTTTGGATTCAAACCGATCATGTTTGATCCGTGTGGATCGTTCTGACAATCCGTGTCAATCCGTGTTGAATTCCCCTTTGGGCCCTCAGGGTATTGGGGGTGAGGATTCCCTTGGGATTCGATAACGAGGACGATTGCGATCAACGATTACGATCGATTGGACGTCGTTGTTTACCCTTCTGCTCTGCCGATTCACCGACTCACCGATTCACCGCTGCGGGCCGTCAGGGATTCAGCTCCTTCTCGATGGTCGCGATGTACTTCTTGCCATTCTCGCTGTTCGGGTTCAGCTCCAGGGACTTCCGGTAGAGGTCCAGCGCCTTCTGCTTATTCCCCTTGCGGTACCAGCCCTCGGCGAGGCTGTCGTATGCGTTCCACGAATTCGGGTACAGCTCCACGGCGAGCTCGAACAGCGGGATCGCGTCGTCCACCCGCTTCATTTCGACCATCCAGTAGCCCAGGTTGTTGATGTCGAACTCGCTGAAGAAGTACTTGTCCCTGGCGGCCAGGAGGTCGGCCTTCAGCTTGGCGAATTCCGCGCCGAAATCAGCGCTTCGAACCAGGTTTTGGACGGCCTCGACCAGCAGAATCTTTCCGGTGTCGATCACGTACAGGTGCTGCAGGGACATCAAGTGCCCGCGGTCCGAGATGCCCGGACTGCCGACCAGCTGGGGGAATTTGGCCTTCAAGGTATAGTCCCGCGTGAACTGCTGGAAGTCGCCGTTGGCCTTGACCAGGGCGGCCACGTCGGCCAGCACGGCCTGCGTGTACTCGAACCGGTTCCGGAAGCCCTCGTACGACAGCTCGCCGTTCCAGTGGCCGGGGACGTAGAGCTGGATCTCGTCCTTGCGGTCCAGCATGGCCTGCCAATTCCGCACCAGCACCGGGAAGTCCTCGCGCGTCCCCGTGCGGACGGCGAAGGTGGCCAGGCAGCCGGGAACGTCGGTCAGCCACTTGTCGGCCATCATGTCGCCCGTGAACAGGATCCCCTTCTGCGGGACCAGGATGAAGATGTCGCTGCGGGTGTGGGTGCCGCCGGCCTGGTACAGCTCCAGCGTGACGTCGCCGCAGTCCAGGGTCATCCTGTCCGTGAAGGTCTTCGTGGGGAAGGTGGGCGCGGGGGAGGATTTCAGCCACTCGAGCTGCAGGTTGTCGATCGCCAGGTTCTCCTCGGCGGCCGCCTTCTGCTCCGCGGTCAACTTGCCCGACGCGATCTCGTCCTTCTGCCGCTGGACGGCCTCCGCAACCCAGGTCGCCATCTGCGCGTACCCGCTGAAATTCTCCCGCATCATCTCGGGGACGCGCTCTTCGGCGATGATCTGGCAGTCGGCGTAGACGCCGTTGCCGTTGGTGTGGTCGGCGTGGCCGTGGGTGTTGATCAGGAACCGGAAGTCGTCCCGCCCGAGCTCCCGGGCGATCGCCTTCCGGAACGCCTGGTCCAGCACGGGCAGCTCGGTGGTGTCGATGACCACGATGCCCTGCCGGGTGGCGATGGCGCTCACGGCGGTGGAGGAGGCGTGGTCCCCCACCCAGACCCGGACCACGCCGGGGGCGATGGCCTTCACGTGCAGGGGCAGGCCCGCGACGGTCTCCGCCACGCAGGGCAGGGCCATCAGGAACGCCATCAGGGCGGCGCACAGCAGCATTTTTCGCATCATTTTATTCCTCCTCGACGGATGATTCGGATGAAGGCAGGTCAGTCTCATGCATCCCTTGTTCAGCCAGCTTATCTCGCAGCCGCCCGATGGACGCGGCAACCCTCACCGAGCGGCTACATCTTCGAGGACATTGTTGGCGGATGGTACGGCGGGCGGGCGCAGATTACTCACAAAAGCGGAAAAAGAGGGACGAACCGGCCGAAATCGGTGACGAGCGGTCCAGAAAACCGCCTCGCCGCAATCCTTCAGGACCTTCGCGGAAGTTGATTTTCCCCGCGGCGTCCCTCATAATCCCTCCCGTGATCCCAGCGGAACGTCGATGATCCCGGGGCCGGGGCGGCCCGATCCGCGGCGGCGGCCCGCTTTCCGTGCAAGCCGCCGCCCCGCCCGGCGTCTCCTGAGTGCACGACAACTCTGCAACGAGGGAGGAGAACCATGAAGAAAGCGCTGCTGTGGACGGTCCTGCTGCTGCTCGCGGTCGCCTGCAACCAGGCCAGCCGGGACGCCGGGCCGCCGGTGCCGGTCTCGGCCGAGGACAAGGCCGCCGCCACGGCGGAGTCCCAGATGGGCGGCGGCGCCGCTCCGGGCGCGCCCCCGCCGGCTGCGCCCGCCCGTTCGTCGGACGAGGTCTCGCGGGCCGTCACCGCCGCCCCCGAGCCCGAGAAGATCGCCCCCAAGATCATCAAGACCGCCGACGTCCGCTACCGGGTGGAGGACTACAAGAAGAGCCGGGCCGCCATCGGCGCCATCATCGCCGCCCACGGGGCCTACGTCGCCTCGGAGCGGGAGTCCAGCGACGGCTACACCCTGGCCAACACCCTGGTCATCCGGGTGGAATCCGGCTCCTTCGACAAGCTGGTGGAGGCCCTGGTCCAGGGCGCGGCCTACCTCAACTACAAGAACATCTCGGTCCAGGACGTGACCGAGGAGTTCGTCGACATCACCGCGCGGCTGCGGACCAAGCGGGCGGTGGCCGAGCAGTACGAGGCGCTGCTGAAGCGCGCCGGCTCGATCTCGGAGATCCTGGAGGTGGAGCGGGAGCTGCGCCAGGTGCGCGAGGAGATCGAGTCCACCGAGGGCCGGCTGCGCTACCTGTCCAACCAGGTGGCCTACAGCACCATCACCCTGAACGTCTACCAGAACCTGGAGCACGCCCCGGACACCGAGATCGGCTTCTGGGCGCAGGTGCGGGACGGCCTGGCCGGCGGCTGGACGGCGGTGCGCTACATCGCCATCGCCATCGCCTACCTGTGGCCGCTGTGGGTGGTGGTCGCCATAGTCGTGTGGCTGATCCGCCGGGCCATCCGCAAGCACCGGGCGAAGAAGGCCGCGGTGAATGGGTAGCAAGAAGTCAGTACCGGGAGCGTCAGCGACCGGCGGGAAACGTAGCGAAGCGGAGTCCGTATTGCCATCAACCTCCATGCACGAGCAAGGTGTCAGTGCCGGGAGCGTCAAAGGTTGTGTCACATCATCCAGCTACGAATAGATCGAACAGGCAGCGTCAGCCCGAAGGGCGCCCTAAAGTAACCCCATGCGTCAGCATGGGGTGCGGTGGGGCGTTAGGAGAATTTGTTGATTTCCTTTCCACGAGCCCCGACTCGGGGCGGCCTACAAAGCGGATCAATCCGACACCGGCTGATCCGGGCGGGATGAGACGGATCGCCAGGAGTATGCCGCCCCAAAGGGGGCTCGGGGAAAAGATCCAGAACACGCGGGATATACACGTCTTTCCCCATGCTCCCGCATGGGGTTATACTAGGGCGCCCTCCGGGCTGGGAATCCGCGGTCAACGTGGATGTTTGCGGTTGCGACACGGCTTCGTCAGCGACCGGCGGGAAACGTAGCGAAGCGGAGTCCGGATTGCCGATCGACCGCCGAGCACGATTACGAGCACGAGGGAGCAAGGAATGGTCATCGAGTTGGTCCGCAGCCTGCGCCTGAAGCACGCCGTCAAGAACGGCTTCCTCTTCGCCGGCCTGCTCTTCGCCCAGCGGCTCTTCGTCTACCCGGACAACCTCCGGGTGGCCCTCGGCTTCGTCTGCTTCACCCTGGTGACGTGGGCGGTCTACCTCTTCAACGACATCCAGGACCGCGCGCTGGACCGCCTCCACCCCGTCAAGAAGGACCGCCCCATCGCCGCCGGCCGGCTTTCCGTCGGGGCCGCGGCCACCGCCGCCGCGGTCTTCGCCGCGCTGGGGCTGGCCGGCGCGTGGCGGCTGTCGCCGGGCTTCCTCGCCTACGCCCTGGGCTACGCCGGGCTGAACCTGCTCTACACGCGGCTGCTCAAGAACGTGGTGATCCTCGACATCATGGCCATCGCTGCGGGCTTCTTCCTGCGCGTGCTGGCGGGCTGCCAGATCATCGGCGTCCACGTGTCCCACTGGCTGCTGGTGTGCAGCATCTTCATCAGCCTCTTCCTCGGCTTCTGCAAGCGGCGCACCGAGCTGGACAGCGGCGGCGCCGCCGGTCGGCCGATCCTGAAGGAGTACAGCGTCCTGTTCCTGGACCAGCTCATCGCCGTGCTGACCGCCGGCACCATCCTGTCGTACATCCTCTACACCATCAGCCCGGAGACGATCCGCCGCTTCGGGACCGACGGGTTGATCTACACCACGCCCTTCGTGCTCTACGGCGTCTTCCGCTTCCTGTACCTGATTTATATCCAGAAGAAGGGCCAGGACACCGCGACGGACATCATCGGCGACCCGCCGATCCTGCTGGCCGTGGCCGGCTGGGTCCTCACCGTGGCGCTGGTGCTGTACCGGTAATCCCCGCGGACATCGGAATCGGGGCTCGAGGCTAGAGGCTAGAGACTCGAGGCTAGAGGTTCGAGCCTCGAGTCCCGAGCCTCTAGTCTCGTAGGATTGCGGATTGAACCTTTTCGTGTGGTTCGTGTGGTTCGTGGTTCCGATCGATTGCGGATTGCGGATTGCGGATTGGAACCTATCAGATTCCTCTGTGTCCTCTGTGCCTCTGTGGTGAATTCCTTCTGTAACCCGGGGCGCATCGAAGTCAGGGCTGCAAGGCAAAGTACTCTCCTCCCCGCAATATTTACGCTTTTGTGTTATAATTTTTTCAGAAACTGGCTTCGACAGGGGGTTCGCAAGATGATCCGGCATTTCCTGCTGGCGGTGGTCTGCCTGCTGGCCGCGTCGGCGGTCCCGGCGCTGGGCCAGACCCCGCGGGTCGTGCTCGCGGAGGAATTCACACACATTTGGTGACCGTACTGTCCCTCCGCGGCGCGGGGGCTGGAAGACCTTGGAGAGTTGTACCCGGCGACATTCGCCGTGATCTCCTATCACGCCTCCGGAGATCCATTCTACAACGCATGCTATACGCCCCGGGCCAGCCTGTACCACATCCCCGGAACCCCGACGGTGGTTTTCGACGGTGTCGAGGGGGTGGCCGGCGGCATGGATTTCGGCTCCATGTACGAGTACTACGCGCCGATATTCTCCGCCCGCACGGTGGTGCCCCCGCCGGTGGACATCGGGCTGCGGAATGTCTCCCTGAACGCCTTCGAGGCCTGGATTACCAACATCTCCGCCACGGCCGTCAGCGCGACGGTGCAGTTCGCGGTGGTGGAGAAGGACATCCCCTGTTACCAAGGCTTCTTCGAGCATGTCTTCTTCGTCTGCCGGGCCCTGCTGCCTTCTTCCAGCGGCCAGGACCTCTCACTCAACCCGGGGCAGAACCAGCTGTTCACCCAGGACTTCACCATCCAGGCCGGCTGGGACTGGAAGCAGTGCCAGCTGGTCGCTTTCGTCCAGGACAAGAGTTCCGGGGAAGTCCACCAGGCCGCCGTCCTCCCCCTGCCCAACGTGCAGGTCACCTCTCCCGTGCCGGACGAGGCCTGGCAGGCCGGGTCGGACCACACCGTCACTTGGGTCACGGCGCCGGACGTGCAGGCGGTCACCCTCGACTATTCCACCGATGGCGGGGGCACCTGGCAGCCTGTGGCCGCCTCCATCGAGAACACCGGCAGCTACCCGTGGACTGTGCCCGGCCAGGCCGCGCCCGACGGCCGCTTCCGGATCCACGACGACGCCGCCGATCCCGCCCAAGGCTGGGTACAGCCGTTCTCCATCGTCAGCACGACCGACCTGGACGGGGACGGCCAGACCACGGCCGCCGACCGGATCCTCCTGGCCGATTACCTGGCGGAAAACCGCTCCGCGGTTCCCCCCGCCGACTTCAACGGCGACGGATTCGTGGACCTTCTGGACCTCTGGTTCCTGAGCTCCCTCCTGCCCCATTAAAACCGGACAGTTCGGGACGATCCGCCTCCCCTCCCCGATTGCGGATTGCGGATTTCCAGATTTCGGATCGCGGATTGCGGATTGCGGATTGAAAACCCTTCGTGTGGTTCGTGTGGTTCGTGGTTCCGATTGCGGATTGCGGATTTCGGATTGCGGATTGGAACCCATCAGATTCCTCTGTGTCCTCTGTGCCTCTGTGGTGAATTCCCGGCCTGCGGATTTCCTTCATAAAAATTTTGGTCACGTTTTCGCTCCTCCCGCCACATAGGAACAAAGCCCCTCGCCTGAAATCCAGAGGGAAAGGAGGAGATTATGAGAACTCTCAAGATTTTCTTGGGCGTCGTGCTGTGTGCGGCGCTCCTCGGCCTCGGCCCGCTGGCCGCGCCCGGCAAGCCCCAGCCGCCGCCACCCCCGCCGGCCGACCCGGCGATTGTGTACGTGTTTGCCGCAAGCGGCCAGGACATCAAGGTGATGAACGCCGACGGCACCAATTCCACAGTCTTGGTTCGCGCCGCCAACAACAACGTCTGGAACTGCGCCCCATCCTGGTCCCCGGACGGCTGTCACGTCGTCTTCGCCAGCGACATGAATCAAACCAGCGGATTGTATGTCATCGGGAAAGACGGATCCAACCTGAGCTGGATCACCCCGCTGGATCATCCGAGCACTTTTGTGGGACCAGCCTGGTCCCCGCCCAACAGCTACGACGGCTCGGAGTGGATCGCCTTCAGCGACTATGATCCAGTGCCGGTGATCGGGGAGGAAAACCTGTTCCTGATCCTGCCGGACGGCACGAACCGGCTGCAGCTGCTGGAGTCGTCGACCGTCTGGGGCTTCAACAATCCCAGCTGGGCGCCGGACGGCATGCGTCTGGCTATCCAAGCAGTTTGGAACGCTGATTATTTTCACGACATCCTAGTGCTGGAATTGGAGTTCTCCGGTGATTGGACTACGGGGTACACCGTGAGCGTGGTCTCGGAAACCAACGTCACCGACGGCACGTTCCTGCACGGAACGGTATGGCGTCCGGCGTGGGCCAAGACCCAGGACAGCCTGGTGGTCTCGGCCGGGATGTCTTGCTCGGGGTGTTCAGGAGGTCTCTACCGGCTGGACCTGGTCCCGGGTGGTCCCCCGGTCATCACCACCCTTCTGGATCCGGCCACTCAATATGTAAGAGCCAGCAATTCCTACAGCTGGTCGGAAGACGATCAATGGATCGTGTTCAGCGGGTACCGGTACAACAGCCGGGGGAGAATCGTGGAGCAAGGGATCTACGTGATGCCCTCGGATGGTTCCACACCGCCACATCTCCTCGCTGCGGGGAATGTACCGGGGGGAGGCGTGGTCGACTGGCGGCGGGCCCGGTGCACCCAGTAGCGCACCGGAGCAAGTGATTGGAAAGCGAGATTGATTGGGCCCGCACGGGGTCAAACATGCGGTCATCGGCTCGAAGAAGACCGCCGGCATTCGTTTCACATGACTTCCATGGTCGCCCCATGGGTCGTGCGACGAGCATCCCGTGGCCCAATCCGATGCTGTCGACAAGGAGCCTACTTCGGGGGGCTTTCTCTTTCAGCCCACCGCTTCAGAAGCTGTGTCGCAACGGCCCGAAGGCCCGCAGGGCCGGCCGTTGACAGCCCAGGGTGAGCGCAGCGAGCCCTGGGGGGCGGACGCCTGAATTTCTCCGCTGGATAGTTTTTTCAGAGAGCCCTGAATGGGCGACCGAATCCAAAGCTAGCGAATCCGAAGGCTCTCGATCCCGGAAATAAAGTGCAGATCCGTCGAATCACGCGAGCGGATCGGCTTGGGTCGATCGCCCCTGCAGGGCTCCGGCGAAAACCGCAAGAATTGTGGATCGGCGCCGCCTACCCAGGGCTCGCTGCGCTCACCCTGGGCTGTCAACGGCCGGCCCTGCGGGCCTTCGGGCCGTTGCGACATAGCCTCTTCAACGCCCGGTACATAGGATCCCCGAACCTTCCCCCCGTTCCATAAGAACCACCAACACAGCCCGGCGATTGATCGCCGGGTTGGGGCGATCCATCCCTGTCCCCGTAGTCAGGTGAGAACTACTCACCACGATCCGACTTTCATCGCCGGGGAAAGCCACATCGGGACAATATGTTCTCCATTACTGCTTATGGGGATCACCCCCCGACTCACCAATGTCGGCCGGGCGATGAAATCCCGCGTTTGGATAAAAACGGAAGGCTCTCAAAGAAAGTTGGGATTTTCCCGGTGGCGATCTCCCGCCCGCCGCCCTGTTTTTCGCCCGCTATACCTTTGGAGATGGCTTCGCTCCCCTCCCATCGAGCCGATCCCGTTTACCGCCAGTCGCCGGCGGCGACGAAGCCGGCCCAGAAGAAGGGGTGGGTGCTCTGCCCGCGGGCCCGCCGCTCCTGCAGCAGGGTCCGGTAGGTCCGATTCACCGCCTGGGCCGTGCTCAGGCTCCGGCTGAAACGGCCGGCGTACAGCTCCGCCATCCAGCGGCGGGTGGCCTCGTCCCCCACCGGCCACAGGCTCATGATGACCGTCCGCGCCCCCGCCACCTGGAAGGCCCGCCGCAAGCCGAACGCCCCTTCGCCCACCTCGATCTTCCCCACCCCCGTGTCGCAGGCCGAGAGCACCGCCCACTCCACCCCGGACAGGTCCAGCGCGGCGATCTCCTCCGCCGTCAGGATGCCGTCCTCTTCGTCCGGGCTGGCATTGTTCCGCCGGTTGGCCCCGGCCAGGGCCAGGCCCGAGCGCAGCAGCGGGTTCTCGCCGGTGACGATCAGGGTGGCCGGGGCGTCGACCGGATCCAGCACGAAGTCCCGCGGCCAGGGCTCGTCCAGGAAGAATCCGTGGGTGGCCAGGTGCAGCACCTGCCGGCCCGGCGCCAGCTGCTTGAACGCCGCCTCGCTGGCCTGCGCACCGATCAGCCGGATCACTTCCGGAGACACAGCGGCCGGGCCCGTGGCGGACCGGGTCCCTGGGTCCGAAGGGGCCTTCGGGTGCTGCCAGGCGGCCACCACCGCCGTGACCTCCGCCGCCGAGCGCGGTAGGGCTTCAAACTCGAGGGAGACAAAATCGCCGCTGCCGGAGTGGCCGCCCCGGAAGGAAGCCGGTGCGGGCTTCGCCTCCCCCGCTGCGGCCGGCATCGACAGCGCGGCAAGGGCCGTTCCCGGCAGCGCCGCGGCGTTAAAGGCCGGATCGCCCAGAGCCAGGATACCTGCGCCTTTTCGCCCCTCTTCCAGGGGGAGCAAGTCCCGCTCGGCCATCAGGTAATGGAAGTTCCACCCCGCATCCACCAGGTAGCCGCTTGGTCCGTTTGGAAGCGCGGCGAAGTTGACCAGGTGAAGGCTCCCGTCGGGCACCACGAACACGGTCGGCGTGCCGACGAGGCCGTCCTGCACCGGGTCCCAGACCAGCGCCCGCAGCGCCGCGCCGCATTCCCTGTACTCGCGCTCCGCCTGCTTCAACCCACGGCCGGGCGCCTCCGCGACATGGGCGGCTGACTCCCGCAGCGCCTGCACCCGGGTGTCGATCGGCTCGGCCGGCCCCAGCGGCACGAGTCGGGGCATTGCGTCGCCCCTCCGCAGTACCATGACCAGATAGGCCGGGTGCTTGCTGGCCGGTGGCGGTCCCAGCGGTCCGGCCGTGACGGGCAGATCGGTCCGGGGGTAGCGGACGTAGGACACCAGCGCGCACCCCGGAGGGATGGCCGCGGATACCTCCGCCCACCCTGCCTGACGGCGGGACAGTTCCCGCCGGAAGGCGATGACCCGGTCGGCCAATTGCCGTTCCATCTCTTCCTTCCGCCGGGCGGTCTGGTCCAGGTCCGCCCGGTATCGCTCCAGGGGAGTGTTCCCGGGGCCGCGCACGGCCAGTTGGGCCAGGTGCCGGCTGGCGACGGCATACTCTTCCGCCAGCCGGACGCCGGAGGAGTCCGCCGTGCCGGCCGCTGCCCGGTGCCGGGCGGCCATCTCGTCGAACACCAGGGCGCGGGACCGGACGACCGCCTCGAACACATTCTTACGGTTCTCCGGGTTCTGCAGCGGGGGCGTGCCGGCCAGGCTCAGGGCCAGCGGCAGACAGGGGTCGTTCAGCGCGGAGTAGGTCAGCGCCAGACGCTCGGGCATGGGCCGGATGGCGAAGCGCAGGTGGGCGGTGCGGATCGACTCGGCCCGCAGCGCGTCGCGGAGGGCTTCGTCGAATTGGCCGCTCAACGCCCGGACTGCCGCCAGGCCGGCCAGGGGCTCCGTCAGCGCGTAGTGGTCCGGGCCGAGGTCCTTTTCCCGGATATCCAGGGACCGACGGTAATTCGCTTCGGCCTGTGGAAGATCCCCCGCCTTCAGGGCCAGGGCGCCGAGCTGGTTCAGGGGAGCGGTCGCCTCCGGAAGGCCCGGATGGAGCCTCTCCAGGATGGCCAGGGACCGCTCCAATTCCACCCGGGCGGCCGACAGGTCCCCCCGGGCGATCAGCAGCTTGCCGTATCCGCCCGATATCGCCGCCATCGAGGGAGACTCCGGGGCAAGTTGTTCCTGGATCGCCAGGGCCTCGCGATAATACTGGACGGCTCCCGGCAAGTCCCCCTCCTTGAATGCCGCGCTTCCCAGATTGGACAGAACGCCGGCGTAGCTTTCGGTATGCTGTGCCTCGCCTTCCACGTACATCGACTGCGCCCGCTGCCAATAGTCCCGGGCGACGGACAAATCCCCCGCCTGGAAAGCGAGACATCCCAGACTGGCCAAGAAATCCGCATAGTCGACAAAAACACCGTGTTCCTTCAAAGACTCCACGATCGGCTGGGCCTTCCGGTAATACTTTTCCGCGGCTCCAAAATCCCCCTCACTTTTCCATAGACACCAACCCATATTCCTGTAGGCATCCGCGGCGATCGCATGAGCAGGGTTATACTCCAGAGCTATTTCCAGGGAGAGTTCCAAGTTGGAGGAGGCCGCCTTCCAATTGTCCAAGCGGCAATGGATGGACCCGATCGTACTCAGACAAACCGCAATATTATACTTGACCGACCAACGCTCGGGGCTCAACACTTCCAGTATTTCCAGTATTTCCAAGGCCCCCTCGGCTAGATCCAGCGCCGACCAGTAATGACCTCGATAAGCCTGTATCACACCGCAAAGACGCAATATCTCGGCATGCTCCACGGATCCCGGAGCCACGGCTTCCACCAGGTCCGCGGCCTGATTCAGATATTCCTCGGCCGCATCCCATTTACCGGCGGCCATTTCACAGCCACTGCGGTCACTCAGAGCCACGGCGCATTCCAGGGAACGGGGCGCGTGCTGCCGGTAGATGGCCAATGCCGTATCCAGCAAACGCTGGGCCGGCCCCATGGCCCCCACGCCATTGAGAAAAGCAAACCCCGCTTGGTGCAGGGCAAGGGCACAACCCAAGGGGCGTCTCGTCTCAGCCTCGGCCACGGCGATGGCTTCATCCAGGTAGTGGTTCCATTTGGACTTGTCCTTCGAGATCACGTAGGTGTTGAGCAGGACGTTCACCAGGCAAATTACCTGTTCCGGGCCGGCATCGAGCGCGGCCCACGCCCGGGCCGATTGCTCCCAGGCCTCCAGCGACTCGTCCAGGCAGTCCTTGTCCCCCTCCTCGGCCATACCCCCCAATGCAACCGCTTGCAGCATCAGCCCGAACGCCGTGCCCACCGCGTCCCCTTCCTCCCGGGAGATCGCCAGCACCTGGGCCGCAACCCCCGACAATTTCTCTGGATGACACCAACATGCTTCCCTGAACCAGTTCGCCACCGTGTCCGGGCCGGTATAAAAGATGCCGTCTCTATATCGACTGTCCAGATGATCAGCCGCTTGAGGACCTTGCTCGATTCGAAGATCTGCCTCCAGGTCGGCCCTCTCCAGGATCTTGATGATGGCCGGGGAAAGTTTCAGGGAGAGCGGCCGGTCGGGGTCTTCCGGGATCCGCCCCTGGGTCTGTCCCGGGTCCGCGGCAGCCTGAAAACCGGCGCAAACGATGAAGAATATAATGATACCCAGCCCCGGCACGCCGTGCTTGCCCATGGTTCCCTCCATTTATCAGTCCCTCAGTCGAGCTCCTCCAAACGCTTCAGGAGTTGTTCCCCCTCATTCTGAAAATCCCCCTTGAGACCGATGACCTGGCGAAGCTCGGCCTCCGCCGTGGCGACGTCCTGCTTCTGCAAGTGCGCCTTGGCCATGAGGAGGTGGGCCTCTTCGAGGTACGGCGAATCGCCCAGGGCTGCGACCTGGCGGAGGCGGCGGATGCCCGCGTCGGTGCGGCCCGTGAGCAGATCGCAGGCGCCGAGGAAGAAGGCGACGTTGGCGGCCTCGGGATCCTTGGCCGCGGCCTGCTGCAGGCCGGGGATGGCCGCGGCGTAGTCGTGCTTCTGGTAGTGCCGCATGGCCTGCCGGAACAGACGCTGGGCCTCGTCCTCGGGGCCGCGCAGCTCGGCCGGCGCGTACGCCGGCGGCTCGATGCGGGCCAGCTCGCGCAGGCGGGCCAGTTGCTCTGGTGGAAGCGCCTGGGCCGGGGGGGTGGCGGGCTGGGTGGCGGAAGTGGACGGGGTGGACGAAGTGGACGGGGTGGACGACGTGGACGAAGTGGACGGAGTGGAGGGTGTGGAGGAGGATGTCGTGGTGACGGTTGTGGCGGTGGTGGTGGGAAGTCCCCCGAGGCCGGGCGCCCCGGTGGCGGCCGCGCCGGAGCCGGGCGCCGGCGTGGTGCCGGGACGGGACGTGGAGGTGGTATCGAGGCCGGACGTCTGCGCCTGCCCCGGGGTGGTGGCGACCGTCGGAATGCCGGCAACGGGCGGGCCGGCCGGCTTCGGAGCGTGGAGGCCGAGGCTCCAGAGGACCAGCACCGCCATCACCAGGGCCGCGGCGGCGGCCAGAGCCCAGGCGGATTTGTGGCGGAGGACGGATCCCAAGGCGGTCATGGCCCGGACGGACCGGCTGCGAAGGTAAGGGATGGGGGGTTCCTCCGGGCGGGGCTGCGGCAACCGGGACAGCTCCTGCCGAAGGGCGCGCAGCGTCTCCAGCTCCCCGAAGCACTTCGCGCACTCGAAGAAGTGGAGCTCCACCGCCGCCTGTTCGTCCTCCGTCAAACCTCGGGCGAGGTATTTTTCCAGCAGCTCCTGTTCCCGGATTTCCGCGCAATGCATAGGGACTCCCTTTAATAGTGGTTCGGACTGGCCGTTCGTGACCAGGCCTGCACCAATTTCCGTATTCGCCGCATCGCCCGTGACTTTCGTTGGCGCACCGCCTCCGGCGTCAGCCCCAGCCGCCGGGCGATCTCCGCCGGCGGCAGACCCTCGGCCAGGGACAGCTGCAGGACGGCCCGCTCGCCGGCGTTCAGCCGCTCCAGCGCCTCGCGGACGAACCGCCGCCGGTCGGCCTGCTCCAGCAGGTCCTCCGAATTTTCCGTCGTTTCCGGAGCCGGGTCCCGCCCCGGCTGCGGCAGTTCCCGGGACTGACGGACACGGAAATAGTGGTTCACCAGGTTGCGGGCGGTGCCGTGGACGTAGGCGGCCAGTCTGTCCTCGTTCCGCAGCCGCCCCTCCCGGAGGGCCTGGATGACCTGCAGCAGGACCTCCTGGGCCAGGTCGCGCGCCGCCTCGGCGTCCCGCGTGCGCACCAGGGCCATGACGAAGACGGGCCCCCGGAACCGCCGCACCAGCTCCTCCTCGGCGGACGGGTCCCCCTGCAGGATGTGCTGCACCAGCGAAGCGTTCATGGTTCGGGCGGCCGCCCCGCCGCCCCCGCACGGTCTTCAGCGCGGACCACGGGGCAGGCTCCCGCGCCGTGGTTCGCTTCACCCGGACTTGAATGGCGCCGGCGCTCCTCGGCCGGCCGTGGATTCCCGCCTCTTGCGGTACGGTGGACTGACAACCCCTCGACTTCAGCCCGGCGCCCCGGCCTCCTGGCCCCGCGCGAAGGGTTCGTTCTGGCTCCGCGACGGGCGGATCCGGGGCGGTTCACTATTTTGTATCAATTATAGGGCAGGAAATTGTCGTTTTCAATTGCGAATTGGGATCCGCGGACATCGGACTTCGGACATCGGGGCTCGGGGCTCGGGGCTCAGGCAATTGCGGATTTCGGATTGCGGATTGCGGATTGCGGATTGAAACCCTTTCGTGTGGTTCGTGTATTTCGTGGTTCCGATTGCGGAGTCTTCTTTTACGGATTGCGGAGATACCGCAAAGGCGCAAAGGACGCGAAGAATTCAACGCAGATTTACGCTGATGGATTATGATTGCTTATGATCCATCCCTGGTTTGGATCATATTGAATCATAAAGAATCTGCGTCGATCTGCGTTGAATGATTGGATCGCGGATTGAAACCCTTTCGTGTGGTTCGTGTGGTTCGTGGTTCCGATTGCGGATTGCGGATTTCGGATTGCGGATTGGAACCTATCAGATTTCTCTGTGTCCTCTGTGCCTCTGTGGTGAATTCCCCATTTGCGGATTGCGGTTTGGAACCCTATGGATTTCTTTGTGTCCTTCGTGCCTTTGTGGTGAATCCCCGGCTGGCTGCTTGCCCGATCGTTTCAATTGATGCGGAAGCGGCAGCGGATGGCGCGCTCGAGGCGGGGGCGGATGACCAGGTCGAAGACCCCCTCGCGGCCGGGGAAGAGGCGGGAGAGGCGGCGGCGCAGGCCCTCCACCATGAGGTAGGCGCGGTCGAGCGTCAGCCCGGGCTGGGTCTGGATCAGCGCCAGGGTGAGGTCGGTGAGCAGGCGGCCGCGGCGGATCTGCCGGTCCTCGGCTTCCAGGTCGTTTTCGGGGATGTCAGCCATGGTCCGCACCGGATCCGAGAATTCCGCCTAGCCATTGATTCACCGCAGAGACGCGGAGACGCAGAGAAATCCAAGATCCACTGATCGGCAAATGGCCGAATTCTTTCCCGCTGTTCCTTGGGCGGAATTCCGTTTTCTCCGCGCCTCAGCGGCTCCGCGGTGAGGAACGATCCAGTATCAACCTCGGCCGGGAAGACTTCCCGGCGGGTCAGACGCCTCAGGTACCGCCCCAGCCGACCGTGACCCGGCCGTCCTCCACGATGACCGGCACGTCCCGCTCGCCCCGGGTGACCTGCAGCATCTCGTTCATGACCGCGGGCGACTGGTAGACGTTGCGGTAGTCCACGGCATACCCTTTTTCCCCGTAATCCTTACGGGCGTTGGCGGTGTACGGTCAGGTGTCCTTGCCGAAGATGGTGACTTTCTTGGGGGGCATGTCGGGTCTCCTTTCGAAGATCGGGTTCCGGGACGCAGGCGCCCTGTTGCATCTCGCCGTTCATCTCGGGTCCGCAAGATCCGGTCCACTACTCATCGGATGCGGGGGGCGGGCGTTCAGATGCGGGTCCGCCGGACGGAGCCAATTGGAAATTTGAAATCTCAGATTGCAAACCATCGACCGGCAGCCGGATGCATCCACTTGAAATTTGAGATCTCAACCGACTCTTAACAAGAGAGTCTCTCGGGACGCTTATCGGCGGAGGCGGGCGGCAGGCCTGATCATGCTTCGGACAGCGCCCGCAGCGCCCGGGCGTACGCCTGATAGGTGTGCGGGTCGTAGAGCATGAAGCCCACCCGCGCCGGCGCCCCGTGCCGCGCCAGGAAGTCCCGGACCGCGGCCAGGGCCACCGGGGCGGCCTTCTCGACAGGATAGCCGTAGATCCCGGTGCTGATGGACGGGAAGACCACGTGGGCCAACCCGTGCTCGCGGGCCAGCTCCAGGCTCGCGGTGTAGCAGCTCGCCAGGGTCTCGGCCTCCCGCACCCCGCCGCCCTGCCAGACCGGCCCCACCGTGTGGATGACGTGCCGCGCCGGCAGCCGCCCGCCGGTGGTGATCACCGCCTGACCGGCCGGCAGCCGGCCGATGCGGGCCACGATCCGCCGGCAGTCCTCCAGGATGGCCGGCCCGCCGGCCCGGTGGATGGCGCCGTCCACCCCGCCCCCGCCCAGCAGGGACGAGTTGGCGGCGTTCACGACGGCGTCGGCTGCGGTGGCGGTGATGTCGCCCTGCCGCAGCTCGATGGCGCAGGCGCCGACAGGCAGATGTTCTTCCGGCATGGTTCCCTCCGGCCGGGGAGGCGGCCCGGCTCAGTCGCCCGCCGGCTTGGGCGCGCCCTCCAGGAGCCCCGCGATCTTGGCCAGCAGGGTGGCGGCATCCACCGGCTTCTGGACGAAGTCCCGGGCGCCCCGGCGGATCATCTCCTGGACGATGGCGTCCTCCTGGTAGCCGCTCAGCACCAGGATGGGCAGGTCGGGCCGGAGGGCCAGCAGCTGCTCCAGCGCGTGCTGGCCCGGCATCACCGGCATGTTGATGTCCAGGACCACCAGGGCGATCTCGGCGCGCGCCGCCCGGAACACCTCGACGGCGCGCTGGCCGTTGTCCGCCTCCAGGACCGTCAGCCCCGCCTGCCGGAACAGGTCGTTCATGAACCGGCGGTTGACGGCCTCGTCGTCCACGACGAGGACGGTCTTGCCCTTCATTCCCCTCGCGGCGGCCAGCACGAACGGCAGGGTGTCGCGGGCCGGAGCGGGCATGCCCTCTGGCGAGACGGAGTGGGGCAGGTAGAGCTCGACCCGCGTGCCCCGCCGCGGCTCGCTCCGGATGTAGATGTAGCCGTGGTGGTTCTTGACGATCCCGTACACGGTGGCCAGGCCGAGGCCGGACCCCTTCCCCTGCGGCTTGGTGGTGAAGAACGGGTCGAAGATCCGCGGCAGCACCTCCGCCGGGATGCCGCCGCCGGTGTCGGCCACGACCACGCGGATGTACGAGCCTGCCTTCAGGATGTGGTCCCCCATGTCCCGGTCGGTGTCCGCCTCGTACAGCTCGGTCTCGATGCGGATCTCGCCGCTGCCGCCGATGGCGTCCCGGGAGTTCAGGAAGAGGTTGAGGAAGACCTGCTCCATCTGCGAGCGGTCGCCCAGCATGGACAGCGGCCGCGAGGCGAAGCGGCAGACGAATTCGATGTTCAGCGGGATGGTCCGGCGCGACAGGGCGATGACCGACTCGATCACCTCGTGGATGTTGAAGTGGACCACCAGGTACTTGCCCTTCCGCGCGAAGCCCAGCAGCTTCTTCGTCAGGATGGCCGCCTTGCCCGAGGCCTCCTCGATCATGCCCAGGTCCCGGTGGAGCGGGGATTCTGGCGGCAGCTGCATCCGGATCAGCGAGGAGTAGCCGGTGATGCCCTGAAGGATGTTGTTGAAGTCGTGGGCGATGCCGCCGGCCAGGGTGCCGATGGATTCCAGCTTCTGGTAGTGGATGATCTGCTCCTGCAGCTTCTTCTTGTCGGTGATGTCAATGAAGTTCAGCAGGATGGCCGACCGGCCGTCGAACTGGGTCACGTTGGTGTGCACCAGGAGGGTGCGGGGCGCCTGGTCGCTGGCGAGCACCCGGATCTCGAACTCGTGGGGGGTGACGTCGCCCTGCAGGCGCTCGGCCAGGCGGGCGCGCAGGAGGGGGAGGTCCTCCGCCAGAACAAATTTCTCCACCAGCTGGCCCAGGATCTCCTCCGGCGGGTACTTGAACGTCCGCGGGATCTGGGAGTTGGCGAAGACCAGGCGGCCCTCCTGGAGGATGGCGATGCCGATGAGCGACCCCTCCACCAGCTCGCGGTATTTCTCCTCGGAGGTCTGCAAGGCGGCGGTCTTCGCGGAGACCAGCTCGCGCAGCTTGATCTTCTCGCGCCGGTCCAGGTGGAGCTTGTACCCCAGGAAGCTGCCGGCGACGGCGAAGACCGCCAGCCCCACCAGCAGGTAGAACCAGACGGTGCGGGTGAAGGGCGGGACGACCACCAGCCGCAACGCCGGCGAGTCGGCGGACGGCACGCCCTGGGAATTGAACGCCCGCAGGCGGAAGGTGATCTCGCCGGGCGGCAGGTAGGGATAGAACACGTGGTCGTCGGCGGTCAGCTCGCTCCAGCCGGGATCGACCCCCTCCAGCCTGAACTGGTACCGGTTGCCCTCCTCGTTGACGAAGCTCAGGCACTTGAAGGTGACGGCCAGGGTCTCGTCGTGGCGGAGCCGCATGGGCGGCGCCCAGCGGTCGAGACGCTTCTGGTCGACCGCCAGCCCGGTGATCTCCAGCCGGGGCGGCGTGACCGTCTGGCCGACCACCGGCCGGAAGCGGATCAGGCCGCCGGTGGTCCCGAAGTAGCAATCGCCCCGGCCATCGAAGTGGATGCTGGCCCGGCTCGTGACCTCCCGGGAGGGAAGCCCGTGGATGGCGTTGAAGTCGTGCGCCTCGCCGTCCTTGACGAACACGAGGCCGTGGCTGGTGCCGAGCCAGAGCACTCCCTCCGGGTCGAACTTCAGGCACCAGATGTTGTCGCTCTGGTTGGGCAGCCGGGCCGCCATGGGGGCGAACCGGAGCCCGTCCCACCGGAAAACCCCGAAGCCGATGGTCCCGATGAACAGCTCGCCGCGCGGGCCGGCGGCGAAGCACTGCACCTCGATGTCGTTCATCTGCGGAGAGGAATCGACGCTCCAGGCCCCGCCCCGTCGGTGCAGCGTGAAGACCCCCCGCTCCGTGGCGAGCCACCAGGCGTCGCCTCCGCGGGGCAGGATGTCGTAGACGTTGCGCTTGTTGACCCGGTCCGGCAGCGGGATCCGCTGCGCCTGCGGCAGGCGGGCGTGGAAGAGACCCTCCGAGGTCCCGAGGAGGAAGCCGCCGTCGGCCAGAGGCAGGATCCGGTTGATGTTCGAGCCCATCAGCTCCTTGTCGGTGGAGGCCGGCGTGGCGCGGCCGCCGCGGCAGCGGTGGAGGCCCTTGTCGGTGGCGACCAGCAGCTCTCCGTCCGGCCTCGGGCAGGCCTCGACGATGTTCCGGCCCGGCAGGATGACCTCCTTGTCGAGGCCCTGCGGGCCGAGCATCTGCCCGCCCTGGTCGGTGCCCACGAGGATGCCTTCGCCGATGGGGGTGACCGACCAGACGGTGTCGGCGGCCAGCCCTCCGGCGGCCGTGTAGAGAATCAGGCTCCGGTCGGCCAGCTTGTCCACGCCGCCGTTGGAGCAGATCCAGACGTTGTCCTCGTAGTCGATCAGGATCAGGTAGCACCAGTCGCTCAGCAAGCCGCTGGCGGTGGTCAGTCGGATGAATTCCCGGCCGGGGAAGCGCACGAACAGCCCGTTCACCGACGTGACCCAGAGCGTGCCCTGGCGGTCGGCGGCCGCGTCCCAGAGGATCGTCTCCCCGGCCGGGTCCGGCAGCAGGTCGCTGCTCTCGCCGGTGGGTCGCAGCAGGGTCAGGCGGTTGCGGCGGGTCAGCAGCAGGGTGCCGTTCTCCGCGTTGACCTGGATGGACCGGACCTCGTCCTTTTCCTCGCGGTTCAGCTGGGGCAGGGCCTCGATCCGGCCGGAGCGGATGCGGTGGAGGCCCTCCTGGGTGCCGACGTAAACGGTGCCGTCGGGCGCCGTCGCCAGGGACAGGCACGCTTTGGCCAGGAGTCCGTCTTTCTCGGTGAACAGCCGCTCGCGGCCCTCCTGCCACTCCAGCAGGCCCTGGCTGGTGGCGAAGAGGAGCCGGCCGTCGGCGGCCTGGCGGATGGCGTAGGCGGGCGGCTGGACCTGAAAAGACCGGAAATTCTGCTGGACGAAGCGATCTCCCTTCAGCAGGGCCGCTCCGTTGGGCGTGCCCACCCACACGCGCCCCTGCCGGTCCTGGAACACCGTGTGGATGGAGGAGGAGGGCAGCCCGTCCCGGAGGGAGTAGTTCCGGAACGCCTGGCCGTCGTAGCGGGACAGCCCGCCGAACGTGCCGAACCAGATGTAGCCGTGGGGGTCCTGGTAGGCGCAGAAGGCCTGGTCCTGGACGAGGCCGTCGCGGACCTGGTAGTGCCGGAACGGGAAGGTCTCCGCGAGGGCGCAAGCGCAGAGGAGGGCCAGGCCGATGGCGGACCCGAACACGCCGGTAAGAACGCGCCGATGGACAAACATCCCGCTCCCGCCTGCCGTCTTTCTCCCAACGAACCGCCGGTGAATCCCGGCTTTCTTGTATCATAAGACAATCCTCCCGGACATCCAATGAAAAATGCGGCCCCCATCCGGGCCCGCGGCGGTGTCGCAACGGCCGGAGGGCCCGCAGGGCCGGCCGTTGCGACACCGCCTCGTTCGCGGGCGGCGCGGCGGGAGCCGCGGCGGCCGGCTGGAACCCGCCCAAGCGCCCGCCGGACGCGGTTCTCCGCGCCCGATTTTCCCTTGAATTCGCCCGGGGCATTGGCTAAGATGCTGGAACGGCAGGAGGACCGCCATGGAGAAGCGTCGACACAACGTCCTGGTCCTGGGCGCCGGCGGATGGGGCACGGCACTGGCCCTGGTGCTCCACCGCAACGGGCACCGGGTTCGGATCTGGGCCTACGACCCCCAGGAAGTGAAGAACATCCGCAAGAAGCGCGAGAACGTCCGCTTCCTGCCGGGCGTGCCGCTGCCGCCGGAGATCGAGGTGGACACCGACCTGCCCGGCCTCCTGGGCGGCCAATCCCTGATCCTCAGCGCCTCGCCCTCCCAGCACACCCGGGAGGTCATCCGCCGCCTGGCCGCCTGCGCCCCCTCCCCCTGCCCGGTGGTGAACGTCTCCAAGGGCATCGAGAACAAGACCCTCAAGCGCATGTCCCAGGTGCTGGCCGAGGAGCTGCCGCCTTACTTCCACGGGCAGGTGGCCACGCTGTCCGGGCCCAGCCACGCCGAAGAGGTCAGCCGCGGCATCCCCACCGTGGTGGTGGTGGCCTCGGCCAACCCGCGCGTCCCGCCGCTGGTGCAGGACGCGCTCATGAACGACCGGTTCCGCGTGTACACCAGCGAGGACCTGGTCGGCGTCGAGCTGGCCGGCTCGCTCAAAAACGTCATCGCCCTGGCCACCGGCATTTGCGACGGCCTGGGCTTCGGCGACAACACCAAGGGCGCCCTGCTGACGCGCGGCCTGGCGGAGATCACCCGCCTGGGCGTGGCCATGGGCGCCAAGGCCTCCACCTTCGCCGGGCTGGCCGGGATGGGCGACCTGATCACCACCTGCATGAGCCGGCATTCGCGCAACCGCTTCGTCGGCGAGGAGATCGGCAAGGGCAAGTCGCTGGCCCGGATCCAGTCCGAAATGGTCATGGTGGCCGAGGGCGTCGCCACCACCGAGTCCGCCTGGGAGCTGGGCCAGCGCTTCGGCGTGGACATGCCCATCACCGCCGAGATCTACGCCGCCCTGTTCAAGGACAAGACCCCCCAGGAGGCGGTGCGCGACCTGATGGCCCGCCCGCCCAAGCCGGAGATCTACTGGTAGGGGACCCGAGTGGAACTCCGCGAAGCCCTCGACGACCTGATCCGCCTCAACGGGCCGTTCTACCGGAACCTCTGCGCCAAGTACGTCCCCGCCTGCAGCCGGGTGGAAGAGTGCCTCCAGGACGGCTTCCGCAAGTTCCTGGAGTCGGGGCGCTCCTTCGACGACCTGAAGGAGGCGGAGAAATTCCTCTGCCGCCTGCTGATCAACCACTTCATCGACGTCTACCGCGAGGAGATCGTCCGGCGCAAGCGCCAGAGCGCGTTCCCGGACAACCCGGCGGTGATCCCCTCCGGCCGCACCGGCCCGGAGCAGCACCTGCTGGAGCGGCAGCAGGCGGGCTTCCGCCGGCGGGTGGTCGGCGAGCTGTGCCGCCGGCTGGAGGGCCTGCCGGCCCACCAGCGCGAGCTGCTCTACCTCACCTTCCTGAAAGAGCCGCCGATGTCCCTGCGGGAGATCAGCGAGATGAAGCGGATCCCGCTGACCACGGTGCACAGCCGCCTGCGCGGGGCGATGAGCGTCCTGCGCGACCGCAGCGCCGACCTGCTGCGGGAGTGGGAGAATTATTTTTAAACGGGACCGGAACAGTCCGGGTCGAATCCGTTTGAAGGGAATGGGAACGATGAGCGAGAACAAGCCTCCCGTCAGCTGCGATCCCGTCCGGCTCGCCAACTTCATCCACGGCGACCTGCCCCAGGCGGAGATGGAGCGGATGCTGGCCCACCTGGACGAGTGCCCGGCGTGCAAGAAAGTGTTCGAGGACATGGTCCGCCTGCGCGCCGCGGCGCCGGAGATCCGGCAGGGCCTGTCGGCGCGCTTCTTCAGCTTCGAGCGGGGCCGCGGCCCGCTGCGCCGCTGGGTGTGGATGTATGGCGCCGCCGCGGCGGTGCTGGGCGGGCTGGTGGTGGGTCTGTTCGTGATGCGCGGCTACCTGGAGCGCCGGGCCGACCCGCTGGCGGAGGCGCTGGAGACCCGGCCCTTCGAGTACGTGCCGCCGGTGATGCGCGGCCCCGAAGCGCCCGCGCCCGACCCGCGGCGGGAGGCGATGATGGAGCGCTACCGCCGGGGCGAGTACGAGGACTTCGCCGCAGAGTCGGCCGCGTGGCTGCGCACCCACCCCGACGACGCCCCGGTGATGTTCTTCGCCGGCGTGACGGCCTACCTCGAGCACAAGGACTCGGTCGCCGAGGCCTACCTGGGCTGGAGCCTGGAGACCGACCGCAGCCGGCGGCCCGAGGCGGTCTGGTACCTGGCCAACGCCCTGCTGCGACAGCGCAAGTACGCCGAGGCCCGCCCGCTGCTGGAGGAGCTGGTGCGGCAGGACCACCCGTATTCCAACCCGTCCGCCCGCCTGCTGGCCCTCTTGCCGTAGCTCGCGACCTCCGGGCGCGTGAGGCAAGGAAACGGCGAAACGGCGGTGGGGCGAAACGGCGAGGGAGCAATCCGAAAAGGGATCCTTCCCCGCAGAGGCACAGAGGCCACAGAGAGATCGCCTGGTTTGCAATCCGCAATCCGCAATCCGAAATCCGCAATCATCAGGAACCACGAACCAGACGAAAGTTTTCAATCCCCAATCCAATCATTCAACGCAGATCAAGGCAGATTTTTTATGATTCAATATGATCCAAACCAGGGATTGATCATAAGAAATCATAATCCATCAGCGTCCATCTGCGTTGAATTCCCCTTCGCGTCCTTTGCGCCTTTGCGGTATTTCCGCAATCCGAAATCCGCAATCGGGGAATTCACCACAGAGGCACAGAGGACACAGAGGAATCTGATAGGTTCCAATCCGCAATCCGCAATCCGAAATCCGCAATCCGCAATGGTCCGAGTCCCGAGTCCCGAACCCCGAGTCCCGAGCCCCGATGTCCGTGTTTCCCAAGACAGGCTCGCACTATCGTTGAAACCCGGCCGCCTGGAGGCCCGTAAGAAGCACTTCGATCTTGCTCAAGGAGTGAAGGAATGAAAGCGTACGTGCGTTTCCTGATGGCGGCGGCCTGCCTGCTGGCGATCGCCGGGGCGGTGCTGGCCGACGAGGGCATGTGGATGCTGAACCAGCTGCCGGCGGAGTCCCTGCAGAAGGCTGGCCTGCAGCTCAAGACCGCCGACATCTACACCCCCGGCGGGGCCAGCCTGGCCCAGGCCGTCTGCTCGCTCGGCGCCACCGGCGAGTTCGTCTCGCCCGAGGGGCTGATCCTGACCAACCACCACGTGGCCTTCGGCGCCATCCAGTTCAATTCCACCGCGGAGAACAACTACCTGGAAAACGGCTTCACGGCGAACTCCCTCCAGGAGGAGCTGCGCTCCCCGAACTCCACCTGCTCGGTGCTGCAGGACATCCGGGACGTCACCGCGGAGATCTGCTCCGCCCTGCGCGACGACATGACGCCGCGGGAGCGGCACGACGCCATCGACCTGAAGTCCAAGGAACTGGTGAAGGCCGCCGAAACGGCCGCCCCCGGCTGCGAGTGCCGCCTGGCCACCATGTTCGACGGGATGAGCTACTACATCTACACCTACCTCCGCCTGCGGGACGTGCGGCTCGTCTACGCGCCGCCCAACGCCATCGGCAACTACGGCGGCGAGATCGACAACTGGGAGTGGCCCCGCCACACCGGAGACTTCGCCCTGCTGCGCGCCTACACCGGCCCGGACGGGAAGCCGGCCGACTACTCGCCCGCCAACGTGCCCTTCCGGCCGAAGGCCTGGCTGACCATCGCCAAGCAGGGCGTGGCCGAGGGCGACTACATCATGGTCATCGGCTATCCCGGCCGGACCATGCGCTACCGACTCGCCATGGACGTGGAGTTCGCCCTTAAAACTTCCTATCCTTACCGGGTGAAGCTCTTCCAGAGCATGATCCGGCTGCTGGAAGACGCCGGCAAGGACAATCCCGAGCTGGCCGTCCGGATGGCCTCCAAGATCAAGCGGCTGGCCAACACCATGAAGAACAACCAGGGCATGATCGACGGGCTGGCCAAGAACGGCCTGGCCGAGCAGAAGCGCCGGCAGGAGGCCGCGATCGACGCCTGGCTGAAGGCCCATCCCGCCGAGGCCTCCCGCTTTGCGCCGGTCCGCGAGGAGCTCACCGCCGTGCTGAAGGACCAGCAGCGCTGGTTCCAGCACGACATGCTGCTGGGCTACGCCGGTCTGGCCTCCGACACGCTCGGATTCGCCAACACCGTCTACCGCTGGAGCCGCGAGCGGGAGAAGCCCGACCTGGAGCGCGAGGCCGCCTACATGGACCGCAACCAGGCCCAGGCCCGGAACCGGCTCCAGTTCGCCCAGCGCAACTACAACGCCCCCACGGACGAGCGGATGCTGGCGCTCTACCTGCGGGAATTGGACTCCCTGCCGGAGGGCACCCGCGTCGCCGCCCTGGACCAGGCCCTGGAGAAGTACGCCCCCCAAAGCCACGAAGACGCGATCCCGCGGCTGGCCCACGACCTCGTCAGCGGCACGAAGCTGGGCGACGAGGCCGAGCGCCTGAAGATGTTCAGCATGAAGAAGGACGAGCTGCTGGCCTTGCACGACCCCTGCATCGACTTCATCGCCGCCCTCGGCGTCGAGATCGACGCCATGAACGACCGGGAAAAGGCGTGGGACGGCTCCCTGAGCCGGCTGAACCCGCTCTGGATCGAGCTGCTCGGCCTCTTCACCGGCAAGCCGCTCTATCCCGACGCCAACAGCACCCTCCGGCTGACCTACGGCAAGGTGGTGGGCTACAACCCGCGCGACGCCGTCACCTACACGCCGTTAACCACCCTGGCCGGCGTCCTGGCGAAGAACACCGGCGTGGAGCCGTTCAACTGCCCGGAGAAGCTGTTCCAGCTGCACGCGGCCCGGGATTTCGACGGCTACGCCGATCCGAAGCTGAAGGACGTGCCGGTGGACTTCCTGGGCGACACCGACATCACCGGCGGCAACTCCGGCAGCCCGGTGCTCAACGCCAGGGGGCAGCTGGTGGGGATCGCTTTCGACGGCAACTACGAGAGCATGACCAGCGACTGGCAGTTCGACCCGCCGCTGAGCCGGACGCTGTCCGTGGACATCCGCTACGTGCTCTTCATCCTGGACAAGTTCAGCAACGCCCAGCGGATCCTCAAGGAACTGACCATCAAGTAAAGTTTGACACCGCCCGGCGGGGGATCCTCCCCCGCCGGCGCTTCCCTTCTTATCCCAATCAGAAACATTTGACATTTACCATTGGCCATTTGCCATTTTTCATTTACCAAACCGCACCCCAATCAGCGGTTATGGATTGTTTGAAATGCCCGATGAAAAATGGCCAATGGCCAATGTCAAATGATTTCTTTGTGCCCTTTGTGTCTTTGTGGTGAATCTTATTTTTTGACGGCCCGGCCGAGGCGCTTCTCCACGCTGGCAATCTTGGCCTCCAGCCGCCCGGAGGCGCCGGCGCGGTAGTCCACCTTCAGATTCAGGCTGATCCGGCGGCAGTCGCGCTCCAGCTCGCGGAAGCAGCGGGTCACCACCGCCAGGCACTCGTCCCAGGAGCCCTCCAGGACCGTGCCCATGGGGGTGAGGCGGTAGTCCAGCCCGCTGCGGTCGATGAGGTCGATCACCCGGCTGACGTACGGGCTGAGGCTCTCGCCCTTGTCGGTCGGGGCGATGCTGAATTCCAGCAGAACGGACCGGTCTGGCGCCATGGGAACCTCCCTGGATCGATTTCTCCCATCAGGATGCAAGCGGAGAGAAATTGGATTTTTTACTTTGGCCTGATTGCGAATTGCGGATTGCGAATTGCGAATTCGAAACCGCAACCGGAACCACGAAACACACGAAATTCACGAATGCTCATCAATCATCGATCCGAAATCCGAAGTCCGATGTCCGAAGTCCGATGTCCGCGGATCCCAATTCGCAATCCGCAATTGGCAATTCGCAATCGGGAAACTCCTTGCCATCCCTCCCGTAGAATCGCTACCATGGTGGACTTGTCGCAGTCCGATTCTGACACGGAGGAAACGTGCCGATGATCCATACGCTCCAGCGTCGGGTGGTGGTCCTGATCCTGGTGACCGCGGCCGGGATGTTCGCCGCGGCGGGCGGCGCGCCGCAGGGCGCCCCCGTCCAATCCCAGGCGGTTGCGGCCCAGCCTGCTCCGCCGTCCGCCGTGCTCGTGGAGTTCCCCAATCCCGGATTCGAAACCGTCGCCGCGGCGGATCGGCCGGCCGGCTGGGACCTGCCGGCGGGGCCGCTGCCGGCGGGCAACTCAATCGGCCTCAGCCCGGCAGATCCCCACGGCGGCAAGCGCGGCCTCATGATCCGACACGCGGCGCCGGCGGAAACCAGCGTGGCCTCGGCGCCGGTGACGCTCGAGGTCGGCCGGCTCTACCGTCTGAGCGGCTGGATCCGCACCGAGGGCGCTTTCACCGACCCGTCCGACCGCTACCCGACCTCGCTGCCGGCCTGCCTCAGCATGGCCTCCTTCCCCTTCACCAACAACTCGCCGGCGGCGGGCGCCGACTCGCCCTGGCGCGAGGTCAGCGTGCTGTTCCTGGCCAGCCAGAGCCGCGACCGGGTGCAGCTCCACCTCGGCCGCAACGGTCCGGCCCGCGGCGCGGCCTGGTTCGACGACCTCCGCCTGGAGCGGGTGGACGCCATCGCCGCCTTCATCCCGCCGGAGACCGTGCGCTGGTTCGGCCCGGCCTACCGCTACGACGACCGCGGCTGGATCTTCGTCCACATCCAGGGCGAGCCCTACGAGCGGGGCTACCAGTTCGGCTTCCTCGTGAGCGAGGAGATCGCCGAGTACGCCCATAAGCTCGCCATCCGCCAGAACGCCCACGACCCCGCCGCCGGCTGGGAGGAGCTGCGCTTCCAGACCGACGCGCTGATGTTCCGCCGCTACGAGCCCGAGTACCAGACCGAGATGAAAGGCATTGCCGACGGCGCCGCCAAGGCCGGCGCCAAGATCTTCGACCGGGCACCGGACGCGATCGATGTGGCGGTGCTGAATTCCGTCATCGACCTCGGACAGATGAAGGACGCGCTGCGCAAGACCCGCTCCGCCCTGTCCGGGATCAACTTCCTCAAGACCGAGGACGAGCTGCTGGTCAAGGAGGAGAACCACAAGTGCTCGGCCTTCGCCGCCACCGGCTCGGCCACCGCCGACGGGCGGCCGGTCTTCGGCCAGCTCTTCATGTGGAACGGCTACACCGGCGCGCACTGGGACGTGCTGCTGGACGTGCAGCCGGCGCAGGGGCATCGCTTCGTCATGCAGACCTTCCCGGGCGGGATCCACTCCGGCTCCGACTTCTACATCAACGACGCCGGGCTGGTGGTGGGCGAGACCACGGTCGCCCAGACACCCTACGATGACCGCGGCACACCCCAGAGCAACCGGATCCGCAAGGCCATCCAGTACGCCTCCAGCGTCGACGAGTTCGTGCGGATCATGACCGACCGCAACAACGGCCAATACACCAACGAGTGGCCCTTCGCCAACGTCAAGACCGGCGAGGTGGGCATCTTCCTGCTGGGCACGGAAAAGTGGCGGGTCTGGCGCTCGTCCGAGAAGGACTTCCCCGCCGGCCTGACCGACTTCTACTGGTGCAATAACAACGGCAAGGACCTGGAGGTCCGCAAGGAATACATCACCAATCCCGACAACGCCCCCGTCGACCTGGCCTTCCGGGCGTGGAACCGCGACCTGGCCTTCGTCGACTTCTACAACCGGATGAAGGGCAGGATCGACGCCGTCGCCGGCGTGAACTTCTGGGCCACCTCGCCGATCAACCGCCCGCACGCTTGCGACGGCAAGGTCACCACCGGCGAGATGGCCGACCGGCTCGCCTTCCTGGCCCACGCCGGCAAGGTCACGCTGCGGGAGAAGTTCGTCGGCAGCCGCTTCATCGCCGACCTGCCGGGCGCCCGCCCCAGCTTGACGCTGGGGTACTCGGTGGACAGCCCCGTCTTCGTGACCGAACGCCTCCAGGCCGAGCGCGCCGGCGCCGCTGTGCCGCCCGCCGAACCGAAGGCCCCGGAGACGGATTTATCCGCCCTGGCGGACGCGTACAAGGTGGACAAACGCGCGCTGTGGCGAAACACCATCGTCCCGGCCGGCGTGGCCGAGAACTGGCTGACCACCGCGTCGGCGGCCTACTGGCGGATGCTGAGCGACCTGCCCAAGGAGCCGAAGGACGCCGCGCCGTGGCTCGGGCAGCAGCTGGCCGAGCTGCAGAACAACTACCTCTACACGGTCAGCCGCGAGGGCGACCTGGCGCCGCTGGCGGCCTCCCTGCGCTACGACCGCTACGTCGACTACAACATCCCCCGGGTGAAGGGGGTTTTCGCCCTGCACCAGCTGCGGCTGCTGCTGGGAAACGAGAAGTTCTGCCAGGTCATGGACGCGGTGTATACCCAGATGGCGGGCCAGTCCGCGACGACCGACGAATTCATCGCCGCCGCCGAGAAGGCCGCCGGGCAGCCGCTGCGCGAATTCCTGCTCCAGTGGCTGGACCGCGCCGGCCTGCCCGACCCGGCCGTGGAGGCCCGCGTGCTGCCGGGTGCGAAGGACCCATGGAAGGTGGAAGTGCGGGTCCGCCAGGCCGGCACGCCCTACCGCCTGTTCGGCTCGGTGGACGTCGTCGGGAAGGACAAGGCCTGGCGCCGGCCCTGCGAAGTCCGGGGGGCGGAGACGGTGCTGACCTTCGACGTGCCCGAGGTCCCGAGCGCCGTGGTGTTCAACGCCGGCGGGGACTTCCCGGTGGCCCACGAGCGGTTCTACACCCTCGGCAGCTTCTTCGAGGATTTCCACCACACCCGGATCGTCTACGGCACGTCCCGCCAGGTCGAGGCCAACCGCACCCTGGCCGGGCGCTGGCAGGAGTTGCTGGCGGACACGTTCAGCGAAATCCTGCCGCCGCTGCGCAAGGACTGCGAGCTGTCTGCGGACGAGCGCGCCGGCTGCGACCTGATGGTGCTGGGCCCGCCGGAGGACAACACCGTGGCGGCCTCCCTCGCCGGCAAGATCCCCGGCCTGGAGATGGGCCGGAACTGGTTCCGCTGGCAGGGCAAGACCTACGGCCGCGCTGACGACGGCCTGCTGGCGGTGGTTCCCAATCCGTGGAACCCGAAGCGGGTGCTGTACCTGCTGCTGGCCAACAGCGCCCAGGAGCTGTACCAGATGACGAGGAAGTGGCAGCTCCTGCCATCGTGGGCCGTCTTCCGCGGCGACCAGGTGAAGGACAAGGGCTTCCACGACGTGGAGCGCTTCCGCGTCACCCTGGCCCCGTAGCTCGCGACCTCCGGGCCTGCGACGTACCTCGCGGCCTCCGGACGCGTGTCGGGCCAGTCTTCCCTCTACACGCGCTGGGGACAGCGCGAGGTACGTGGAGCGCGCCGTACCTCGCGGCCTCCGGACGCGTGTCGGGCCAGTCTTCCCTCTACACGCGCTGGGGACAGCGCGAGGTACG